>NZ_JAJSDX010000004.1 GCF_021272205.1 Pantoea sp. Mb-10
AACTCAGAAGTGAAACGCCGTAGCGCCGATGGTAGTGTGGGGTCTCCCCATGCGAGAGTAGGGAACTGCCAGGCATCAAACAGAAGAGCCCTGAACGACCGTTCAGGGCTTTTTTACGTCTGCAGAAAAAGAGACTGAAGAAAGCGCCCGTTTACCCAACTTACGCAGGCCACCTTTCCGCCCCCGCTGTCGCTGCTGGGCGATCTTTCTCGTTGTGCAAACGCGAGCAAACTCGGCGCGTTGGCTCAAACGTCGGCTGCTCGCCAGGGATTCGTACGCCACCGCGCCCGCTCGGTTGACTGCACCTTTGATTAACTCGCTATCTCACCCCGCTTCCTTTCCCACCCAATGCTGAAACATTTTCATAAAACGCATGAAGTATCGACATTATGAGCCTACCAGGCTAATCTCGGGCATCTGGATGTCTAAACGTTTATACGGTTATCAGTAAGAGGTGAGTAGGCTATGCCAATCAGGGTTCCCGACGAATTACCGGCAGTGAATATCTTGCGCGATGAAAATGTCTTTGTCATGACGTCATCGCGCGCGCGTGTGCAGGAGATCCGTCCGCTAAAAGTCCTGATCCTCAACCTGATGCCGAAAAAGATCGAGACTGAAAACCAGTTTCTGCGCCTGCTCTCTAACTCCCCGCTGCAAATCGATGTTCAGCTCCTGCGCATTGATAGCCGGGAATCGCGCAACACGCCCAGCGAGCACCTGAATAACTTCTACTGCAATTTCGATGATATCGCACACGACAACTTTGACGGCCTGATTGTCACAGGTGCACCGCTGGGATTAGTGGATTTCAACGATGTGGCTTATTGGCCCCAAATCCACCGTGTCTTGCATTGGGCCAAAGAACACGTCACCTCCACGCTGTTTGTGTGTTGGGCGGTACAAGCTGCACTGAATATTCTGTACGGCATCCCGAAGCAAACGCGGCAGACCAAACTTTCCGGCGTCTATGAGCATCAGATCTTACATCCGCATGCGCTGCTGACGCGCGGGTTTGATGACAACTTCCTTGCGCCGCACTCGCGCTATGCTGATTTTCCCAGCCAGCTTATCCGCGATTACACCGATTTAGAGCTGTTTGCAGAATCAGAAAGTACCGGCGCCTATTTGATGGCCAGCAAAGACAAGCGCCTGGCGTTTGTTACCGGCCACCCTGAATACGACGCGCTTACGCTGGCAGGTGAATATCACCGTGACGCTGAGGCTGGCCTCAGCCCTGACGTGCCCTTTAACTATTTTCCACACAACGATCCGACACAGTCACCACGCGCCACCTGGCGCAGTCACGGTAATTTACTGTTTTCCAACTGGCTCAACTACTACGTTTACCAGATTACGCCGTTCGATCTGCGCCATATGAATCCCACGCTCGAGTAAGTTACACCTATTCGCTCGCCCCAATGCCGCCGCGACAGTCACTCACTGTCGCGGTTTTTTTTATGGCCTCCACACAACTATGGAAGTATTTGCCTTTAATTCGAGAGTTTAAATTACAGGAAAAACAGTGGTTTTGTTTTGTTATTCAATAAAAATGGAAATAGTTTTTGAAATTAAAATAAAAATGCTTATGCTCTGATCCTGTAGGTTAAAAAACACCCGACACCGCGATCCGCTGCGTCAGCGTCGGATCAGATCAGGAGGCAGCCGCTATGACAGATTCTGTAATCAGTAATACGCTTACCTTCACGCAGCGCTTTACCCACGCGGAAAAGCAGCTGTTTACACCCGCATGCATAGATTTTCTCCACGCGCTGGTCGCGCGCTTCGCCCCTGAACGCGAGCGGCTACTTAAGGCACGGCAACAGCGTCAAAACGCTTATGATCGCGGCATGCTTCCGGACTTCGATCCAGAAACTGTTTCCATTCGGGAAAGTGATTGGCAAGTCCGTCCGCTGCCGATTCTGTTGCAGGATCGCCGCGTAGAGATCACTGGCCCACCGGACCGCAAAATGGTGATCAACGCCCTCAACGCCAACGTCAACGTCTTCATGGCGGACTTTGAGGATTCCCTTGCGCCCACGTGGCAAAAGCTGATTGACGGACAGCTCACGCTGCGCGAAGCCGTCAACGGCACTCTGCAGTTCACCAGCGAGAGCGGCAAGATTTATCAGCTGAAATCGAATCCTGCGCTGCTGATGTGCCGCGTGCGCGGGCTGCATCTTGAGGAGAAGCACGTAGAGTGGCGCGATAGCGCGATTCCGGCGGGGCTGTTTGATTTCGCGCTTTATGTGTTTCACAACGCGGAGGCGCTGTTAGCAAAAGGGCATGGTCCGTGGTTTTATCTGCCTAAAACCGAACATGCCAATGAAGCGGCATGGTGGCGCGAGATCTTCCGTTTCAGCGAGGATCGCCTCGATCTGCCGCGGGGCACCATCAAAGCCACGGTATTGATCGAAACCCTGCCAGCGGTCTTTCAGATGGACGAGATCCTGTGGGCGTTGCGCGATCACGCTGTCGGGCTCAATTGTGGGCGCTGGGACTATATCTTCAGCTATATCAAAACGCTGGCGCAGCACGGCGATCGTATTCTGCCGGATCGTCAACACATCGGAATGGATCAGCCTTTTCTCGACGCTTATTCACGATTACTGATCAAAACCTGCCATCGCCGCGGCGCGTTGGCGATGGGCGGCATGTCGGCGCTCATCCCGCACAAAGACCCCGAGCGTAACGCATGGGTGCTGCAAAAAGTGCAGGAAGATAAAGCGCGCGAAGCGGCCAACGGCCACGACGGCACATGGGTCGCCCATCCCGGCCTTGCGGATGTGGCGATGGCAGTATTCACCGACGCGCTCGGTACGCAGCCCAACCAGCTCGTGGTAAGGCGTGAGCAGGATGCGCCCATCAGCGCCGAGCGCCTGCTGCGACCCTGTCGCGGTCCGCGTACCGCAGACGGCATGCGCGCCAATATCCGCGTTGCGCTTCACTATCTGGAAGCCTGGATCAGTGGCAACGGCTGCGTACCCATCGAAGGCTTAATGGAAGATGCCGCCACGGCGGAAATTGCCCGTGCCTCAATCTGGCAGTGGATACATCACAAGCAAATCCTTAGCGACGGCCAACTGGTCACTGCGGCGCTGTTTGAGCAGTACCTGGCCGACGAACTGGCGTCACTGCGCCACAGCGTGGGCGAGACACGTTACGCACAGGGCCGCTACGCGGACGCGGCGGCACTGATGGCTGAGATCACCACTGACGACACCTTGGTTTCTTTCCTCACGCTGCCGGGCTACCGCCTGCTGCCCTGACCCTGGAGATAGCGCTATGAATCGTATGCAACAGATCGCACAACTGCAATCAAGCTGGAATACCGCACGCTGGCAGGGAATTACTCGTCCCTATAGCGCGGAAGACGTGGTGAATTTACGCGGTTCGGTGAATCCGGTCTGCACGCTGGCTGAGCGGGGCGCGACCAAACTGTGGGCGCTGCTTAACGGCAGCGCCCGTAAAGGCTACATCAACAGCCTTGGCGCATTAACCGGCGGTCAGGCGGTACAGCAGGCCAAAGCGGGCATTGAAGCCATTTATCTCTCAGGCTGGCAGGTGGCGGCAGATGCGAACCTGGCCGGGCAGATGTACCCCGATCAGTCTCTCTACCCGGTTAACTCGGTGCCTGAGGTGGTGCAGCGCATCAACCAGAGCTTTCAGCGCGCCGATCAGATTCAGTGGGCCAGTGGCCTGTCGCCCGAGGATGCAGGCTACATCGACTACTTCTTGCCGATAGTAGCCGATGCCGAAGCGGGCTTTGGGGGCGTACTCAATGCCTATGAGCTAATGAAGGCGATGATTGAGGCCGGCGCGGGAGCCGTCCACTTTGAAGATCAGCTGGCGGCGGTGAAGAAATGCGGCCATATGGGCGGCAAAGTGCTGGTGCCGACGCAGGAAGCGATTCAGAAGCTGGTTGCGGCGCGTCTGGCAGCGGACGTGATGAATGTGCCCACCGTCCTGCTGGCGCGCACCGATGCCGACGCGGCCGATCTCATTACCGCCGACTGCGACCCGCGCGATGCGCCGTTCATTACCGGCGAGCGCACGGCGGAAGGCTTCTTTCGCACCCGCGCAGGCATCGAACAGGCGATCAGTCGCGGACTGGCCTACGCCCCTTATGCCGACGTGCTGTGGTGCGAAACCTCAACGCCAGATTTGCAGATGGCGCAGCGCTTTGCCGACGCGATCCACGCGCGCTATCCCGGCAAGCTGCTGGCCTACAACTGTTCGCCCTCCTTTAACTGGAAGAAAAATCTCGACGATCGCACCATTGCACACTTTCAGCAGGCACTCAGCGACATGGGCTACCGTTTCCAATTCATTACGCTGGCCGGCATCCACAGCATGTGGTTCAACATGTTTGACCTCGCGCATGCCTACGCGCAGGGCGAAGGGATGCGTCATTACGTTGAGAAAGTGCAGCAGCCGGAGTTCGAGGCGCGCGCGCGGGGCTACACCTTCTCGTCCCATCAGCAAGAAGTGGGCACCGGCTATTTCGATCGCATCACCCACGTCATCCAGGGCGGGGAGTCCTCTGTTACCGCCATGAAAGGCTCAACCGAAGCCGCGCAGTTCTGAGCCGTTTTCCGGCCCAGGGAAGGGCCGTCCGCACAGGAGAACGCCGATGTCACCGCGAGAATTGCTGATTGCCCATACCATTTTGCAGGGATTTGACGCCCAGTATGGCCGGTTTCTTGATATCACCGCCGGGGCGCAGCAGCGCTTTGAACAGGCGGAGTGGCAGGCCGTCCAGCACGCCATGAAGGCGCGCATCCATCTTTACGATCACCACGTCGGCCTGGTGGCGCATCAGCTGCGTATTCTCAATGATGTGGCGCAGTGGGACGGCGCATTTTGGCTGCGGGTCAAACACCATTATGAAACGCTGCTGCCGGAGTATCCGCGCCCGGAAATCGCCGAAAGTTTCTTCAATTCTGTGTTCTGCCGCTTACAAGGGCATAGCCATCTGCACCCTGAGCGGCTATTTATCTTTTCGTCGCAGCCTGCAACGTCGGTACCGCAGGCGCTGCGCCCGCTGTCGCGCGGCTACTGCGCGCAGCAAGGGTGGCATCAGGTACTGCACCATGTACTCAGCGATCTGCCGCTGCGCCTGCCGTGGCAGGACAGGGCGCGAGACATTGGCTGGATTGTGCGTCATTTGCAGGAGCAGTTCAGCCCGGCGCAGCTGCAACACGCCACGCTCGACGTCGCCAGCGAACTGTTTTATCGCAATAAAACCGCGTGGGTCGTGGCTCGCTTGCAGTTACGCGAGGAAATGGTGCCCTTTCTGCTGCCGATTCAGCGCGACGACAGTGGCCGCCTGTGGATCGATACCTGCCTGACTGACAGCAACGACGCCAGCATAGTGTTTGGCTTTGCGCGCGCCTATTTCATGGTATACGCGCCGGTCCCCGCCGCGCTGGTCGCCTGGCTGCAACCGATTCTGCCCGGCAAAACCACGGCCGAACGCTACATGGCGATTGGCTGCCAGAAGCACGGCAAAACCGAATGCTACCGCGAATACCTGCACTATCTGGCGCACAGCGACGAAGCGTTTACGCTGGCACCCGGCGTGCGCGGCATGGTGATGCTGGTGTTTACGCTGCCGGGGTTTGATCGGGTTTTTAAAGTGATTAAAGACCGCTTTGCCCCGCAAAAAGAGGTCACGGAAGCGCAGGTGCGCGACTGCTACCGCCTGGTCAAAGAGCACGATCGCGTGGGACGCATGGCCGATACGCAAGAGTTTGAGCATTTTGCGCTGCCGCGCCATCGCATTCCGCCGTTGCTGCTGGCGGAGTTTATGCGCGATATTCCGCAAAAAATCGACGTGCGCGATGACGTGGTGATCATTCGCCACTTATGGCTGGAACGCCGCATGCAGCCGCTTAATTTGTGGTTAACCGCGGCGACGCCAGACCAGCGGCAACATGCCATTGCTGAATACGGCGATGCCATTTGCCAGCTGGCGGCGGCGAATATTTTTCCTGGCGACATGCTGTTTAAAAACTTTGGCATGACGCGGCACGGGCGGGTGGTGTTTTACGACTATGACGAAATCCGCCCGATGACCGAGCTGGTGTTCCGCGACGTGCCGCCTGTGCGCTATGAAGAGCAGGAATTGCAGGCTGAGCCGTGGTACAGCGTAGGCCCGGACGACGTGTTTCCCGAAACGTTCCGCTACGCCTTATGCAGCGAACCGACCAGCGGCAAGCTGCTTCAGGCGCTGCATCCACAGCTGTTTGAGGCTGGCTGGTGGCGCGCGGTACAGGCGCGTATTCGCGCCGGGCATATCGAAGAGGTCATGGCGTGGCGCACGACGCAGCGTTTCTGCGTGCGCTACGCCACGGTGGCCGCTTAGCGTCCAGAATACGCTTGGGTGACGCGCCGCGCCGCCCGAATCACCAGCGCGCCCAGTTCGGTAATGCGGTCGTCGGTCATGCGCGCCAGCGGGCCGGAGATGGAGATGGCCGCGAAGGGCTCGCCGTGCTCGTCGTAGATGGGCGCGGCCACGCAGCGCAAGCCGAGCGCGTGCTCTTCATCGTCGTGCGAATAGCCGATTTTACGGATCAGCGCCAGGTTGTCCTTAAGGCTGTGCGGCGACATCAGCGTTTTTGGCGTGTAGCAGTGCAACCCTTTCTGATGCAGCAGGGCGGTGATTTGCGTGTCGCTGAGATGGGCGAGAAACGCTTTGCCCGCGCCCGAGGCGTGCATCGGCAGCTTGCCGCCGATGGGGGCCGACATACGCATAAGCTGCGTACACTGTACTTGATCGATGATCACCGCCTGATAATCACTGAGATCCAGCACCGCCAGATTTACCGTCTCGCCGGCGTCCATCATCAATTCCCGCAGGATCGGATGAACGATAGCCAGCAAATTACGGCTCTGTAAAAAGCTGCTGCCGACCACAAAGGCGTGCGCGCCCATGGTCCAGAAACCCAGCTCGCCCGTTTGCTGAACGAATCCCTGCTGCTGCAAGGTGGCCAGCAGGCGGTGCGTGGTGGAATTGGGCAGACCAGCCTGCTGGGCCAGCTCGGTCAGCGCCACGCTGCCTTGCGACTCGGCAATCAGCTCAAGCAGGCGCAAGCCGCGCGTCAGCGACTGAACTTGACCACCGGCGGCGGCAGGCGCGGCGGCCGGCGTGGCGCGCGGTTTCTTGCCGCGTTTAGCGGGTACGGGGGTGGCCATGATCTCTCCTGAGGGCATTAATACTGGAAACCATTTTCGTTTTTAACGGGATGAATGCAAACGCTGCTTCACTGGTCGGATCTGTGTTGCCTGGCGTTAACCCGCGCACGCTTCGCAGGCTCACCGTTCTGTGCCGGTAACGGCGTGAACAGGGTCATGGCGGACGATAATGCGGCGCGTAGAGGCGGTCTGCGCCTTCTTGAGGTCACGCGTAAACAGGGCAGGCGTATGGGTGAAACGGCAGTGAAAAAAGGCGGCCTGACGGCCGCCTAAAAGGTTAGTTAAAGCGTGCGTCGCGATCGGACGTGAGGTCATACAGCTGATATTTGCGGCCCAGCATCTGTCCGCCATCACGCGTCAGCGGCACCCAGTTCACCATGGCGCGACCGCGCGTTGGCGTCACCGTAAACAGATCCATTGGGATGGAAATGTAGAACCCTTTGGTGAAGTCACCCTCGCCGTAATCTTTGGCCGAGACGTTGGTTTTCGTGGCGTAGAAGCCCACCATGACGCCGCTGTCAAAGCGCTTGGACACATCCAGCGTGACGCCCTTGTCCTTCGCCAGATACTGCCCCACGCTTGCCTTTACCAACACATCCTGGCTGAACCACGGTCGCCAGTAGCCGGTCAAATGGCCGGTGGGCGCGCTGTAGTCGGTGAACTGCATCATGTTGTCCCAGTCACGCTGCTTCACGTAATTGGCATCAAGGCCCACCGCCCAATTGCTGTCGATAGGGCGGTAAAGCACTTCGCCGCCGACGCCGCCGTACATGGTCTCCAGATAACCGCCGTACACTTGACCGTAGACATCGCCGCCTAAATAGCGCAGGTAGTTCGCCTGTAAGTCATTCACGTAGACGTTATTCTGCACGTAGTCGCGAATGTGGGTACGCACGCGCGGCAGGGTAGAGTCGGATGGGGCGCCGTTGTAGTTGAACTTGTTATAGTTATTGGCCACGTTGGCAAACACACTGCCGCCGACCAGCAGGTGATCGGTGAGCCAATAATCGACGTTACCCATCACGCCAATCTGGTACATGTAGAAGTTTTCTGGCCCGCCTACCGACTGATTCAACACCGGTGCCAGGCTGTAGTTCAGCCGATCTGGACGAATAAAGAAGCCCTGCTCGCTGTTCACCGGCTCTGTGGGTGCAACGCGCGTTTGCTGCAGCGGCTGCTCGTGCCCCAGCGGATAGCCCACCAGCGATTGATGCAGGCTGGCTACGTCCGTGCGCGTTGTGACCTGCGGCATACCGTAGCGTGTTTCCGTGACATCCAGGGTTTGAATACCCGCCGGCAGGTTGTTCATGATGATGCGGTTGGCGCGATCCACGCCTTCGCGCGTATCGCGATATTTGCTCTGTTCACCGCTCACGTACAGCGTGCTGCCTTTGGTTTGAATGCGCGGGCCATCCAGTCCGGCATTATATTTCAGCGCGCTCAGTTGACTGGCCACCACCGTGGGCTCCAGCAGCTCGTCCTGCGGTTGCGGCTGGTAAGCGGGGGGCGCCTCGTCAATATGCGACTGGCGCAAGTCGTTGAAGTTAGTGCGCACCGTGACGCCAAACATAAAGGTATTGCCGCGCTCATAGCTGACGTTGAAGTCTGCCCAGTTGGTCAGACGGTAGATAGCGCCCACGTTGACCTTGCTGCGCTGCTCAAGGCGACCGGCGAAATCATCCTGATAGTTGTTCCCTTCGTATTCCAGCTTTAGGCGTAGTGGCTGCCACGGCGTTTGGTATTCGACGCCGCCAAACAGGGCTGCGGGGCCGTGGAACATCTGCGAGCCGTTGATCGCCCCCGGCTCACCGTTGCCGGTGCGATGGCAGAAGCTGTCATTGGCGGAGCAGAAGGGGTTTTTCACCGTGCCGCTGTTGCCCAGATAGCCCCAGCCGAGGCCCAGCGTGAAATCAAACGGTCCCCACGCTTTACTGGCCACCAGATATTCACTGTCAAACAGGCCGGTGCCGCCAAGATCGCGCGATCCCACCGCCACTTCAGGCAGCCAGAAGCCCTCTTGCCACAGGCGCAGCTTGAGATCGAACGCTTTGTCTTTGTAACTTTGATTGCCGCTAAACCCTTCCACCGCGCTGTAGCGGCGAGTACGCACGTCGGTATAGCGCACCGTGGTTTCCAGCCAGGGAAACAGCTGCAGCGACGCAGAGTAATAGCGATATTGTCGGTTATCGCGTGCATTCAGGCTGAATTCGCCTTCTTTTGCCATGCGCGCCGTGGGCGTTTGCAGCAGGCCCACGCCGCCAAAATCCGTTTGTGAAGGGCCGATAGGCTCAGGCCAGGTTTCAGCATGTACCTGACACGCCGCCGAGACCGAAGCCGCGATGAAGCTGATTAAGAGGTGTTTTTTCATCAGTCTGGGATCCGGTGAGTCAGAACAGAAAGCATGCGTGCATTGAAATCTGCCTTGCCCCAAGGCAGTACCCCGGCGCCAAGGCCAAGCCAGATCAGGCTGCCTGGATCGACTTCAACGTGGCGCTGATTCCAGTAGGCAATCGGCGCTTCATGCAGCTGCCCGTCCGGCGAGATCACCGTGGCGATATTCCGGTCAGCACCCGCAAGCGGCGTATGGTCAGCCAGATACGCCCGCACGGTTTTGCCCGGCTCCCAGCGCATTTTGCCCGGTGCGGTGAGCGCGCCTGCCACGGTCACGGTCTCTGGCGCGGCGACGAGATAGAGGTCGTACTGGCCGGACAGCGTACGGTTGGCCTCGGGGCGTAGGCGCACCACGTCAGGATCCAGCGACGTAAACTGGCGGCCAATGACCTGTACCGCGCTGAGCTGGTGGATCACGGCGCCCAGCGTGGCGGCCAGATCCGCACTGCTGTCTGCTTGCCATGCGCGTAAATCGTGCAGCAGCTGCTGCTGTTGCCGCTGAGCCACGGCGGTGGCACCCCGTTCAGCGATCGCGGTGGCGGGCCACTCACTTTGTAGAGCAGGATCGGTGACGAGCTGGCTAAGGTTTTGCATCGGACCGAGTTGGATGGTGGGTTGGCCTTGTGCACGGTGTACGGTGATCTGCGCATCAGCCAGCGCCGGGCCCGCCGCAAGCAGCAGCGCGGCGGCAAGCCGTTGAGGAATTTTTTTCATGATTTCGCTGGCTTCAGAAGGGTGGTTGCAATGGGAAACTGGTCTGCGGCCAGCATCTGCTGCGCTTGCCAGAGGGTGCCGTCACGGTTATCGATCCAGAAGGTGTTTTGCCACGTGACGTCCGGGCCGGGCATCGACACGGTCTCATGCCAGACGCGGCAGGCAATGCGTTCGCCCGCGATATCCAGCACCGTATCGCTGCCGCGCGTGAAGGTGGACACCGCCGTTGCCGCGCGGACTTTACCTTGCTCGTGCCACTGCACCACGCGCGTCCAGCGCGCGCCGTCTTGCAGCCGCAGCGGCTGCGCCAGCGGATCGGCCTGCAGGTTACTCACGGCATCCAGATTGCTGCCAAGCCCTAAGGTTTTCACCAGCCGCCCATGCTGCATCACCAGCATGGCTTTATCCTGGGTGATCCATTTCTGCTGGCCCTGTTCGTTATAACCCAGTACCACAAAGATGCGCGGACCGTCATTGATGCGCACATATTGGCTGGCATAAGGCAGGCTGGCCACCTGTTGGTCAGTGACCGTAACGTCCGAAGGGCCCTCGACAGCCAGCATTAGCGTCTGTTCGAGTCCTTTTTGCGTTTGCGTGCAGGCCTGTAGTAACAGGCACAGAAGAAGGAGTGAGCGTCTGCGCACGATGTAATCCCTGTGTGAGGCAAATAAAACAAAAAATAACCACACGGCTGTGTGGTTATGTTTAAAGGTGTTGCATCAACGAGTCGTACTCGTCGTGGTGGTTGTTGTTGTACCGGTGTTTGCGCCGTCACCGCCGCCAGCCGCGGCGATTCCGACCCCTACCAACGCACCGAGTGCGCCGATACCGACCGCGGTGGACGCGCCCGTGGCGAATGTTCCCGCCTGCGCACCGGCTGCGGCACCGGCTTCTTCTGGCGCGGCAAACGCCGCAGAAGAGACGGCAACGTAAAGTAAAGTTGCACCGGCAACCATCAGTTTTTTCATCACTGCGTTTCCTGCATCGATTAAAAAATGAATGAAGGATGATGCCCGCCATATTCGCGCAGCGGCTATGAGAAATGGCCGGATACGCCCCGGACGTTATTCTCTGCCGCATGTCGATATAAAGGACAGCCCGAAGGCGCGTTCAGTATAGGGCAATAAATTATCAGAGTTGAGCGCGAGAAAAAGGGTGGCAAAATTTATACATATTGTGACGATAATGGCGCCATATTGGCGATAGCTGCTTTTTTTACCGAGGTTTTTGCGCTCAAGTGGCATAACGGTATGGTTCCGCGAGAGGCAACAGAATTATTCACTTTTCCAACTATTATTGGCGCGAAATAATAAGATTCAGAATTTACGCATTTTACTAAAATTACAAAATGACGTCTTATCATAGCGATAGTTAATTATTCCCTGATAAACAGGGCCAATTATTTGTCCAGGCTGCGGGACATATTGCATGCAGGATCAGATATTCCTTAGGCTATTTTAAGACTTTTCTAGTGTTAGTGTGGCAATTGAATGACAGCGTCGACCGCGTGGCAAAAAATAAGGCGACCGTGTGGCCGCCTTAGTTATCGCCATTCGAAGCTTAACGCCAGGCTTTATAACGATTAATTAAGCCGTTGGTTGATGCATCGTGACTGGAAATCTCCGCGTCATTTTCCAGCTCGGGCAAAATACGATTCGCCAGCTGTTTGCCCAACTCCACGCCCCACTGATCGAAGGTGAAGATGTTCAGGATCGCGCCTTGGGTAAAGATTTTGTGCTCGTAAAGCGCGATCAGTGCACCCAGGCTGTAGGGGGTGATCTCACGCAGCAGAATGGAGTTGGTGGGGCGATTCCCCTCAAACACTTTGAACGGCACGATGTGCGCCACCGATTCGGCAGATTTGCCCGCGTCGGCAAACTCCTGCTCGACGGTTTCGCGAGATTTACCAAACGCCAGCGCCTCGGTCTGGGCGAAAAAGTTCGACAGCAGCTTCTGGTGGTGATCCGCCAGCGCGTTATGCGTTTGTGCCGGCGCGATAAAATCGCAGGGAACCAGCTTGGTACCCTGATGAATCAGCTGGTAGAACGCGTGTTGACCGTTGGTGCCTGGCTCACCCCAAATGATGGGGCCGGTCTGGTAATCCACCGGATTGCCCGCGCGGTCGACATACTTGCCGTTGGATTCCATATTGCCCTGCTGGAAGTAAGCGGCGAAACGGTGCATGTACTGGTCGTAAGGCAGAATGGCTTCGGTTTCCGCCCCAAAGAAGTTGTTGTACCAGATGCCGATCAATGCCAGCAGCACCGGCAGGTTCTGCTCTGCAGGCGTGGTAGCGAAGTGCTGGTCCATGGCGTGCGCGCCACTCAGCAGCTGCTCAAAATTGTCGAAGCCAATAGAGAGCACAATTGACAGGCCGATAGCGGACCACAGCGAGTAGCGTCCGCCTACCCAGTCCCAAAATTCGAACATGTTGTTGGTATCAATACCAAACTCGCCGACGGCTTTGGCATTGGTGGAGAGCGCCGCGAAGTGCTTCGCCACGTGCTGCTGATCGCCGGCCGTTTTCAGGAACCAGCTGCGCGCGCTATGGGCGTTGGTCATGGTCTCCTGCGTGGTAAAGGTTTTTGACGCCACCAGGAACAGCGTGGTTTCTGGACTCAGGTCTTTCAGCGTTTCGGCAATGTGCGTGCCGTCCACGTTGGAGACAAAGTGCATGTTGAGGTGATTTTTGTACGGACGCAGCGCTTCAGTCACCATAAAGGGACCGAGGTCAGATCCGCCAATACCGATGTTAACCACATCAGTGATCGCTTTGCCGGTATAGCCTTTCCACTCACCGCTAATGATGCGCTCAGAGAAACTCTTCATCTTTGCCAGCACGGCATTCACGTCAGGCATCACATCTTTGCCATCCACCAGAATCGGTGTATTGCTGCGGTTGCGCAGCGCCACGTGCAGCACGGCGCGATCTTCGGTGCGGTTAATTTTCTCGCCGGAGAACATGGATGCGATCGCGCCCGCCAGATCGGTCTCTTTAGCCAGCGCCTGTAATGCCGTCAGGGTTTCCTCGGTGATGCGGTTTTTTGAGAAATCCACCAGCATCTGGTCGTCAAAGGTGGCAGAGAATTTCGCAAAACGATCGGCATCCTGCGCAAATAAATCGGCAATTTGTACCGATTTCATCTGTTCAAAATGCTGCTGCAGCGCTTTCCAGGCTGCGGTTTGTGTCGGATTGATATTTTTCATGGCAACACTCTTGTTGATAGGGGAACCGTCATGCAGCCAGGCGCGTCCTGCGTGCCTGACCTGTTAATCCACGCGTTTGGCTTCTCAGCTTTCGCCGCCTTAAGGCGAATTTCAGTATGACCACAGTTGTCAGCGAAAGGAAAAAATTTGTGACCGCGGCCGCACGGTTTCAGGTTAATCCGGCGTGGATTCTGCCTGAAACGCGTGGGCGGTTCCCTGCGCTGCATCAGAAAAACGCGCCTGTGAGCGCAGCCTTGCGCCAGCCAAACGCAGCGGTAACATGCCCCGCGCTTCATGCTGCCTGAGCCCAAGTGTAAAAATGCGTAACCCCCTCTGCCACAAGGCTGGACAGCGAAACAATTAATCAGTATTTTGTCCGCGCGACTTGCACCTCCGGGTGCAAGCCAGAAGAGGCGCGTCGCCCAGGCAGTGTGTTCGAGGATCCGTATCCGTAGACAACACATCAGGGGGTGCGACGCCGAGGTGGTGTAACACGCGGAGTGTTGTACTGTCGGCTGCAGGGGCTGAATCCTCTGGGTTGTCACCAGAAACGTCCGCAGTCGGACGTTTCGCAAGGTGAAGTGCTTTTGGTGACTCATCTCCTGATCTTGTCTGTCCAATTCTGCTCTTCTCTTGTGCCAAGGCTGTTACCCGATCTTCTCTTCCATTAACGGGAGGAGATAACCTGACACGAGGTTTGTTACATGACCCAATCCTTGATCGTGGCGAAATTTGGTGGCACCAGCGTTGCCGATTTTGAGGCCATGAACCGCAGCGCGGATGTCGTGCTGTCCGATGCCAATACGCGGCTGGTTGTGCTGTCCGCGTCTGCAGGCGTAACGAATATGCTGGTTTCTCTGGCGGAAGGCCGGGAGCTAGAGCAGCGTGCGCACCTGCTGGACGACATTCGCACCATTCAATACGCCATTATCGATCGTTTACAGTCAGCTGATGTGATCCGTCAGGAGATTGATCGCATGCTGGAAAACATCCTGATGCTGGCTGAAGCGGCGGCACTGGCGACATCGCCTGCGCTAACAGACGAGCTGGTCAGTCACGGTGAGCTGATGTCCACGCTGCTGTTTGTGGAGATCCTGCGCGAACGCCAGGTGAACGCCGAGTGGTTTGACGTGCGCAAAGTGATGCGCACCAGCGACCGTTATGGCCGTGCTGAGCCAGATGTCGCCACGCTGCAGGCGCAGTGTGACGCGCAGCTTGCGCCACGCGTTGGCGAGACGCTGGTGGTCACGCAGGGCTTTATTGGTAGCGAGAGCAAAGGGCGCACCACCACGCTGGGCCGCGGCGGCAGCGATTATACCGCTGCGCTATTGGGCGAGGCGCTGCAGGCGGCGCGTGTCGATATCTGGACCGACGTAGCCGGCATTTATACTACCGATCCTCGCGTGGTGCCCACGGCAAAGCGCATTGAAGAAATCACCTTCGAAGAAGCGGCAGAGATGGCGATTTTTGGCGCTAAAGTGCTGCATCCCGCTACGCTGCTGCCTGCGGTACGCAGCGACATTCCGGTGTTCGTTGGGTCGAGCAAGGATCCAGCCGCGGGCGGCACGCGCGTGTGCAACGAAACCCGCGATCCACCGCTGTTTCGCGCGCTGGCACTGCGCCGCAAGCAGACTCTGCTGACGCTGCATAGCCTTAACATGCTGCACGCGACCGGCTTCCTGGCGGAAGTGTTTGCCATTCTTGCACGCCACAATCTTTCGGTGGATCTGGTGACCACGTCGGAAGTGAGCGTGGCGCTGACGCTGGATACTACCGGCTCCACCAACACCGGCGACAGTTTGCTGACGCAGGCGCTGCTCACCGAGCTGTCGTCACTGTGCCGCGTCGAAGTGGAAGAGAACCTCGCGCTGGTGGCGATCATTGGCAACAATCTGTCGAAAGCCTGCGGCGTGGGTAAAGAGGTGTTTGGCGCGCTGGAGCCGTTTAATCTGCGCATGATTTGCTACGGGGCCAGCAGCTACAATCTTTGTTTCCTGGTGCCGACGGCGGATGCGGAAGCGGTAGTGCGGGCGCTGCACCTGAATCTTTTCGGTTCCTGAGCCGTTTACCTGCCTGTTAGAAGCCGGACATTGTCCGGCTTTTTTATTGGCGCTCGCTCACCCTGAGGGCATTTACCGTAAATCACAGCATGATGTCCGCATCTGCCGGTCCATCCTCAGCAGAGGCGTGGCATTTAGCCGCCTGCGCGTTTCTCATGATAATCAAATGTTATGATCGCCTGCTTGGCTGCGCCGGTGGTTCTCCGCACGCGATGAAGCCGTACTCACACCTTCCGATAACGCTAAGGACACGTTCATGCTCGCCACTCTCACCCGCTTATTCCCGCTTTGGGCCGTGCTGCTCTCACTCGCCGCCTATTTTTCGCCGGCGACCTTCCTCGCGATTGGGCCATGGGTGACCTGGCTACTGATGCTGATTATGTTTGGTATGGGCGTCACGCTGAATATTGATGATTTTAAACGGGTGCTGGTGCGTCCGGCACCGGTGATTGCAGGCACCTTTTTGCACTATCTGGTCATGCCGCTAGCCGCTTGGGCACTGGCTAAGTTATTTCAGATGCCGCCCGATTTGGCAGCCGGTATGATTCTGGTGGGCAGCGTGGCCAGCGGCACGGCCTCCAACGTCATGATTTATCTGGCAAAGGGCGACGTAGCGCTCTCCGTGACCATTTCGTCGGTGTCTGCGCTGGTGGGGGTGTTTGCTACGCCGCTGCTTACGCGCTTTTACGTGGATACCCATATCCAGGTGGATGTGGTGGGGATGCTGCTGAGTATCATCAAAATTGTGGTGATCCCCATTGGGTTGGGGCTGATCATTCACCACAGCATGCCGCGCGTGGTGCGCCGCGTGGAACCGTATCTGCCCGCGTTTTCCATGGTCTGCATTTTGCTGATTATCAGCGCGGTGGTGGCGGGCAGCCAGGGCTTTATCGGTTCGGTCGGCCTGATGGTGATTGCGGCGGTGATTCTGCATAACGCTATTGGTTTGCTGGGAGGCTACTGGGGCGGCAAGCTGTTTGGCTTTGACGAGTCCACTTGCCGCACCTTAGCCCTGGAAGTGGGCATGCAGAACTCGGGCCTCGCGGCGACGCTGGGGAAACTCTACTTCTCGCCGCTGGCGGCGCTGCCGGGCGCGCTGTTTTCTGTTTGGCACAATCTGTCGGGCTCGCTGCTGGCGGGCTACTGGTCGGGCAAAGCCGTGGAGAAAAAACGCGCGTCGTAAAGACAACGGGCGGCCGGTGGGCCGCCCGTTTTGCGCTTACAGTTTGAGGTAGGCGCGAATGCCGTCCAGAAACATCTGCGTGGCCAGCATAATCAAAATCAGCCCCATGAGCCGCTCCAGCGCGCTTACGCCTTTGTCCCCCAGCAGGCGTAAAAACAGCCCCGACAGCAGCAGTATCACCACCGTCAGTCCCCAGGCAAACAGCAGCGCCAGCACCAGATGCGTCATTTGCTGAGGATACTGATGTGATAACAGCATCAGCGTCGCCAGCAACGACGGACCGGCCACCAGCGGGATGGCCAGCGGGACCAGGAACGGTTCTTCCCCGGCGGGCAGGCCGCTGGTGCTGGTTTCCCCCGACGGGAAAATCATGCGTATGGCGATCAAAAACAGAATAATCCCGCCGGAAATCGACACCGTTTCGGTGCGCAGGTTAAGGAACGTCAGAATGCGCTCCCCGGCAAACAGAAACAGCAGCATCAGCGCCAAAGCAATCAGCATTTCGCGCATCAACACCGCGCGGCGGCGCTTGGGTTCAAGGTGCTTGAGCACCGACATAAAGATTGGCAGGTTGCCCAGCGGATCCATAATCAATAACAGCAATATGGTGGCGGATATCATTTCAGTCATAGGTTACAAACCATCCTTCCTGCCTCTTTCATTATTCAGTGAGTGTATTAGCGATGCTGCTGAAAAAGTGAATACAATCGAATTAATTCACTTGCCAGAAGGGCTGCATTTTGTAGAGTTGAGGGACGCAGGTAAACCTGATTATGACGCAGACGTGCAGGCAAGTTCAGCGCGTCTTTTCCTTGCACCACGAAGGGCAGCGTAAAACGCGCCCCGGACGGACAGAAAATGAAGAATGTAGGCTTTATTGGTTGGCGTGGCATGGTCGGCTCTGTGCTGATGTCACGCATGAGTGAAGAACGCGATTTTGATGTGATCAATCCGGTCTTTTTCTCCACGTCTCAGCTGGGTCAGGCCGCGCCAACCTTTGGCGGTAAGACCACCAGCGTGCTGCAGGATGCGTTTGATATTGAGGCGCTCAAGGCGTTGGATATCATCATCACCTGTCAGGGTGGCGACTACACCAGTGAAGTCTACCCCAAGCTGCGCGAAAGCGGCTGGCAGGGCTACTGGATTGACGCAGCTTCTACGCTGCGCATGAAAGATGACGCCATCATTATTCTCGATCCGGTGAACCACCAGGTGATTCGTCAGGGGCTGGACAACGGCATCAAAACCTTCGTGGGCGGCAACTGCACCGTTAGCCTGATGCTGATGTCGCTGGGCGGCCTGTTCGCCAACGATCTGGTGGAGTGGGCGTCAGTGGCCACTTACCAGGCGGCTTCCGGCGGCGGTGCGCGCCACATGCGCGAGCTGCTCACGCAAATGGGCATGCTGCATGATCACGTGGCGACCTCACTGCACGATCCCGCCTCGGCGATTCTGGACATTGAGCGCAGCGTTACCGATTTCACCCGCTCAGGCACGTTGCCTACCGATAACTTTGGCGTGCCGCTGGCGGGCAGCCTGATTCCGTGGATCGACAAACAGCTGGACAACGGCCAGAGCCGTGAAGAGTGGAAAGGGCAGGCTGAGACCAACAAAATTCTCTCTACCCGCAACGTGATTCCTGTGGATGGCCTGTGTGTGCGCGTTGGCGCGCTGCGCTGCCACAGCCAGGCCTTTACGCTCAAGCTGAAAAAAGATCTGCCGCTGCAGGAGATTGAACAGCTTTTGGCTTCCCATAACGAGTGGGTCAACGTGGTGCCGAACGATCGCGAGATCACGATGCGCGAGCTGACGCCAGCGGCGGTGACGGGACGCCTGACCACGCCGGTGGGCCGCCTGCGCAAGCTCAATATGGGGCCTGAGTATCTCTCGGCGTTTACCGTGGGCGATCAGCTGCTGTGGGGCGCCGCCGAGCCGTTGCGCCGCATGTTACGTTTACTGATCGACTAAGCGCAGCGTAAACCAGACAGGCCGGGGTTTCCCGGCCTTTTTTTTTGACCTTGAGCGCGTGAAACTTAACGCAAATTACGCCGGACAAGTGATCGAGTTCCCTTTTTTACGCGTTCGCAAAGATTTTTTTTCAATCCTGCCTGGCAACTGCCAGCCCCAAGCTATGATTGAACAGTGATATGCCGTTTTTTTACTGTTTTTGCTTTCCGATCTGAACGGTTGTTGTACACGGCAAAGTACTTTCCCACGGACGGTGTTTTCTCTTGCTGTTGTATGTATGGCTCAATGAAAAGCAGCGCACCTGAGAAGGCATAGTCGCTCACTCCGGTCGCCTGCGCATAAATCATAGGAAGAAAGTCATGTCTGAGCTTCCCGATCGTCATGCGATCAATGCCCTATTTTCGGGTCATTACGCCGACCCCTTTTCGATTCTGGGGATGCACCAAACCGCTGCCGGACTTGAAGTCCGTGCGCTGCTGCCTGACGCCTCAGAAGTATGGGTCATTGAGACCAATACGGGACGCAAATGCGCGCAGCTAAAATGTATTGATTCTCGCGGCTTCTTTAGCAGCGTGATCCCGCGCCGTAAAAACCGTTTTCGCTATCAGCTGGCGGTGACCTGGCACGGGCAGCAAAACCTGATTGACGATGCGTATCGCTTTGGCCCGCTGCTGGCGGAAATGGACGCCTGGCTGCTGGCGGAAGGCACGCACATGCGTCCCTATGAAACGCTGGGGGCGCACGGTACCACCATTGATGGCGTGAGCGGCACGCGTTTTACCGTGTGGGCACCCAATGCGCGGCGCGTTTCCGTGGTGGGTGATTTCAACTTTTGGGATGGCCGTCGCCACCCGATGCGCTTTCGTCGCGAGCTGGGCATCTGGGAGCTGTTCGTGCCCGGCGCGGTCAACGGTCAGCTGTATAAATACGAAATTATCGATATTGATGGGCAGCTGCGCATCAAAGCCGATCCCTTTGCGTTTGAAGCGCAAATGCGCCCGCAAACCGCCTCTATGATCTGCGGCCTGCCGCCCAAGGTGGAGATGCAGCCGCAGCGCAAGACGGCAAACGAATTTGATAAGCCTATCTCTATCTACGAAGTGCATCTCGGCTCGTGGCGTCGCCACACCGATAACAATTTCTGGCTGAGCTACAAAGAGCTGGCCGAACAGCTGGTGCCCTACGCCAAAGAGATGGGCTTTACCCATCTTGAACTGCTGCCGATCAACGAACACCCGTTCGACGGGAGCTGGGGCTATCAACCGCTGGGCATGTACGCCCCAACGCGCCGCTTTGGTACGCGCGATGAATTCCGCCATTTTATCGCCGCCGCGCACGAAGCGGGCCTGAACGTGCTGCTGGACTGGGTACCGGGCCACTTCCCGAGCGACGATTTCGGTCTGGCCAAGTTTGACGGGACCTCGCTGTATGAACACAGCGATCCACGCGAAGGCTTCCACCAAGACTGGAACACGCTGATTTATAACTTTGGTCGCCGTGAAGTGAGCAATTACCTCTCAGGTAACGCGCTTTACTGGGTCGAGCGCTTTGGCATTGACGGCCTGCGTGTCGATGCCGTGGCGTCCATGATCTACCGTGATTACAGCCGCAAAGAGGGCGAATGGGTGCCCAATCACCTTGGTGGGCGTGAAAACCTTGAAGCCATCTCCTTCCTGCGCCATACCAATCGCACGCTGGGACGTACTGCCCCGGGCAGCATTACCGTGGCGGAAGAGTCCACTGACTTCCCCGGCGTCACGCGTCCGTCTGAGGCAGGCGGCCTCGGCTTCTGGTTCAAATGGAATCTGGGCTGGATGCACGACACCCTCGACTATATGAAACTCGATCCGGTGCACCGCCGCTATCATCACAACCTGATGACCTTCGGCATGCTCTATAACCACACCGAAAACTTCGTGCTGCCGCTGTCGCACGATGAAGTGGTGCACGGTAAGCGCTCCATTTTGGATCGCATGCCGGGCGACGCGTGGCAGAAGTTTGCCAACCTGCGCGCCTATTACGGTTGGATGTGGGGCTTCCCGGGCAAAAAGCTGCAGTTTATGGGCAACGAGTTTGCCCAAGGTCGCGAATGGAACCACGACACCAGCCTCGACTGGCATCTGCTGGAGGGGGAAGACAACTGGCACAACGGCGTGCAGCGGCTGGTCCGCGATCTCAACTTCACCTACCGTCACTACGCGCCGCTTTACCAGCTCGACTTTGACAGCAGCGGCTTTGAATGGCTGGTGGTCGATGACCATGAAAACTCGGTGTTTGCGTTTGTGCGCCGCGACCGCGACGGCAATGAAATCATTGTTGTCAGCAACTTTACGCCCGTGGTGCGCCAGCACTATCGCTTCGGCGTGAACCAGCGCGGCGGCTGGCGGGAAGTGATGAACACCGATCAGCACGACTATCACGGCAGCGACACACGCAACCACGGCGTCGTGCATACGGATGACATTGAGAGCCACGGTCGCGGCCAGTCGCTGAGTCTCACGCTGCCGCCGCTGTCAACGCTCTGGTTGGTGCGGGAGGGCGATTAATGCTGGAGCCGGGTGAGCCCTCGCCGCTGGGCGCCCACTATGATGGGCGCGGCGTTAACTTTACGCTGTTTTCTCGCCACGCGGAGAAAGTGGAGCTGTGCCTGTTTGACGCGCAGGGCGGCGAGCGTCGTTATACGCTGCCGGCCCGCAGCGGTGATATCTGGCACGGCTACCTGCCTGCCCTCAAACCCGGCCAGCGTTACGGCTACCGCGTCCACGGTCCGTGGGCGCCGCAGCAAGGGCACCGATTTAATCCGGCAAAGCTGCTGGTGGATCCCTGCGCCAAAGCGGTGATCGGCGACGTGCCAGACGATGTGCGTCTGCTCGGCGGCGAACAGACGCGCGATACGCAAGACAGCGCGGCCATCGCGCCTAAATCGCAGGTGGTGGCCGACGATTTTGACTGGGAAGACGACGTGCCGCCGCGAACGCCGTGGGGAGAGACGGTGATTTATGAAGCGCACGTGCGCGGTCTGACCCGACAGCATCCGGACATTCCGGAAAGCCAGCAGGGTACTTATGCGGCACTGGGCCATCCTGCTATGGTGACGTATCTGCGCCACCTTGGCATTACCGCGTTGGAGCTGCTGCCCGTGGCCCACTTTGCCAGTGAGCCACGTCTACAGCGGCTAGGGTTAAGCAACTATTGGGGCTATAACCCATTTGCGCTGTGGGCGCCGGATCCGCGCTATGCGTCCGGTGAGCAGGGCGTCACGCCGCAGCAGGAGCTGCAGCAGGCGATCAAAAATCTGCACGCGGCGGGTATAGAAGTGATTCTGGATGTGGTGTTCAACCACACCGCCGAGCTGGAAGAGATTGGCCCCACGCTGTCGCTGCGCGGCGTGGACAATGCCAGCTATTACTGGCTAGGCGACGGCGGGGAATACCATAACTGGACCGGCTGCGGCAACACGCTCAACCTCCACGATCCGGCCGTGATGACGTGGGCGCTGGAGGCACTGCGCCATTGGGTACGCGAATACCACATTGATGGCTTCCGTTTTGATTTAGCCAGCGTGCTGGGTCGCACGCCCGCGTTTCATCAGGATGCGCCACTGTTGGCAGCGATGCGCGCTTGCCCGCTGCTGTCGCAGGTTAAGCTGATTGCGGAACCTTGGGATATCGGCCCCGGCGGCTACCAGGTGGGGAATTTTCCGGCGGCGTTTGCCGAGTGGAACGATCGTTTTCGAGATGATGTGCGCCGCTACTGGCTGCACGGCGATGTCAGCAACGGAGACTTCGCGCGTCGCTTTGCGGCGTCCAGCGACGTCTTCCAGCGCGGCGCGCGCCTGCCGCACGCCAGTATCAATCTGATTACCGCGCACGACGGCTTTACCTTGCGCGATGTGTTGAGCTTTAACCACAAGCATAACCAGGCCAACGGTGAGGATAACCGCGACGGCAGCAGCCATAATTTTAGTCATAACCACGGTAAAGAGGGGCTGAACGTGACCGCCGATATCGTCGAGCGGCGTCGTCTCAGCGCCCGTGCGTTATTGACCTCGCTGCTGCTGGCGCAGGGCACGCCGATGTTGTTGGCAGGCGATGAGCGCGGTCACAGTCAGCACGGCAATAACAACGCCTACTGTCAGGATACCCCGCTGACCTGGCTCAACTGGCAGCAGGATGATAAGGGATTAGTGGATTTCACCGCCGCGTTGATTCAGCTGCGCCAGCGCATTCCCGCGCTGACCGCCGATGCGTGGTGGCAAGGGGGTGATGGCAACGTTCAGTGGTTGAATGCCAGCGGCAGACCACTGGAAACACACGCGTGGGAACAGGGCGTGCACAGACTGCAAATCCTGCTCTCCGGCTGCTGGTTAATAACAATAAATGCCACGGAAGAGGTGAGTGACCTTGCCTTACCAGACGGAGAGTGGCGTGCCATTCCTCCTTTCGCCGGGGAAGAAAACCCAATCGTGACAACTGTCTGGCACGGACCCGCGCACGGTGTGTGCGTGTTCATGAAAAAATCCTGAGGAGTCAGACATGGTTAAGTTAGATAGAACCGACCCCCTGATGCTGGCACGCCAGCTCCCTACACAAACGGTTGCCTTGATCCTGGCTGGCGGACGCGGTACGCGCCTGAAAGATCTGACCGCGAAGCGCGCCAAGCCCGCCGTGCATTTTGGCGGTAAGTTCCGCATTATTGATTTCGCCCTTTCTAACTGCATCAACTCCGGTATTCGGCGCATTGGTGTGATCACGCAATACCAGTCCCACACGCTGACGCAGCACATTCAGCGCGGCTGGTCGTTGTTCAACGAAGAGATGAACGAATTTGTTGATCTGCTGCCTGCCCAGCAGCGCGCGGCCACCGAATACTGGTATCGCGGTACGGCGGACGCGGTGACGCAAAACCTCGACATCATCCGGCGCTATCGCGCGCAGTACATCGTGATTCTTGCAGGCGACCACATCTATAAAATGGATTACTCGCGCATGCTGCTGGATCACGCCGATCGTGGTGCGAAGTGCACTATCGCCTGCCTGCCGGTGCCGCTTGCGGAGGCGTCGGCGTTCGGGGTGATGGCGGTTGATGCGCAGAACAATGTAATCGATTTTATTGAGAAGCCCCCAAGCCCGCCGTCTATGCCCGGCGACGACAGCAAAGCGCTGGCCAGCATGGGCATTTATGTGTTTAACGCGGACTATCTTTACCAACTGCTTGAGGAGGACGCGCTGCTGAGCGACTCCAGCCACGATTTTGGTAAGGATCTGCTGCCGAAAATTGTCGCCAGCGGTGAGGCGTATGCCCACTCCTTCGCGCTCTCTTGCGTGCAGCATGATGAAAGTGCCGAGCCCTACTGGCGCGACGTAGGCACCCTGGAAGCCTATTGGCGCGCCAACCTTGACCTCGCCTCGGTCACGCCTGAACTGGATATGTACGACCACGAGTGGCCGATTCGCACCCACATGGAGCCGCTGCCGCCCGCGAAGTTTGTGCAAGACCGATCCGGCAGCCACGGCATGACCATGAACTCCCTGGTCTCTGGCGGGTGCATTATCTCCGGCTCGGTGGTGGTGAATTCCGTGCTGTTTCCGCGCGTGCGGATTAATTCGTTTTGCAACATTGATTCCACGGTGCTGCTTCCCGACGTGGTGGTAAATCGATCCTGTCGCCTGCGACGCTGCGTGATCGATCGCGCCTGCGTAATTCCAGAAGGCATGGTGATCGGTGAAAACCCTGACGAGGACAGTCGCCGTTTTTACCGTTCAGAAGAGGGCATCGTGCTGGTGACGCGCGCCATGTTGGCCAAATTGGCCGCTGCGGGTCAGTAAGTGACGAAAGGCATAAAAATTGTCGCGTGGAACGCGAGCAATAACACAATAGGGGTTCAGGATGCAGGTTTTACATGTCTGTTCAGAGCTTTTCCCGCTGTTAAAAACCGGTGGGTTGGCTGATGTCGTCGGCGCATTGCCTCAGGCTCAAATAGCCGATGGTACGGACACGCGAGTGCTGCTGCCCGCGTTTCCGGATCTGCTTAAAGGGATTCCTGAGACCGACATTGTGGCGGAGCTACAAACGTTCGCCGGACCGGTTCGTCTGCTTTTAGGCGAATTTAACGGTGTCGGCATTTACCTGATCGACGCCCCGACGCTCTACGATCGTCCCGGCAGCCCCTATCACGATACGGCGCAGTTTGCTTACGTGGATAACTATCTGCGTTTTGCGCTGCTCGGCTGGATGGGCGCAGAGTTGGCCAGCGGCATTGATTTGCAGTGGCGGCCGGATATCGTGCACGCGCACGACTGGCACGCGGGTCTGACCTGCGCCTACATTGCCGATCGCGGTCGTCCGGCGAAAACGGTGTTTACGGTACACAATCTGGCGTATCAGGGCCTGTTCTCGGCGCGGCATCTGGACGAGATCCAGATTCCCCCGGCGTTTTTCGCTATGCACGGGCTCGAATTCTTTGGCCAGATTTCTTACCTAAAGGCCGGGCTCTATTTTGCCGATCATATTACGGCTGTCAGCCCAACCTATGCGTTAGAGATTACGCGCCCCGAATTTGGCTATGGCATGGAGGCGCTGCTGGAGCAGCGGCTGCGAGAAGGGCGGTTAAGCGGCATTCTCAACGGTGTGGATCCCGGCATTTGGGATCCGGCCCACGATCTGCTGCTTACGGCGCGCTACGATCGCGACACGCTGGAAAGTAAAGCGGAGAACAAGCGCCAGCTGCAAATTGCCATGGGCCTGCGCGTGGATGACAAAGTGCCGGTGTTTTGCGTCATCAGCCGCTTAACCAAGCAGAAAGGGCTGGACCTGGTGCTGGAAGCGCTGCCCGGTCTGCTGGCGCAGGGCGGTCAGCTGGTGCTGCTGGGTCAAGGCGATGCCGAGCTGCAGCAGGGCTTTCTGGCGGCGGCCGCGGAGCATCCAGGCAGCGTGGGCGTGCAGATTGGCTATCACGAAGCCTTTTCCCACCGCATTGTGGGCGGCGCAGATGTGATCATGGTGCCGAGCCGGTTTGAACCGTGCGGTCTGACGCAGCTTTACGGCCTGAAATATGGCACGTTGCCGCTGGTACGTCGTACCGGCGGATTAGCGGATACCGTGCAAGACAGTTCGCTCGAGAACCTTGCCGACGGGGTGGCCAGCGGATTCAGCTTTGAAGACAGTAATGCCTGGTCCCTGCTGCGTGCGATCCGGCGCGCTTTTGTACTCTGGTCCCGTCCTGCTCTTTGGCGTTACGTACAGCGCCAGGCGATGGGGATGGATTTTAGTTGGCAGGTAGCCGCGCAGGCTTACCGCGATCTTTATCAACGCTTGCTGTAACGAGATTGGGACACTGGATATGAACGCACCTTTCACCTATGCCTCACCCACGTTGACGGTTGATGCTCTCAAGCACTCAATCGCCTATAAGCTGATGTTTACCATTGGTAAAGATCCGTCTATTGCTAATAAACACGAGTGGCTCAACGCCGCACTGCTGGCGGTGCGCGACCGCATGGTGGAGCGCTGGCTGCGCTCCAGCCGCGCACAGCTGTCGCAGGATGTGCGCCAGGTGTACTACCTGTCGATGGAGTTTTTGATGGGGCGCACGCTGGGCAATGCCCTGCTGGCCATGGGGATCTATGACGATCTCAATCAGGCGCTGGATGAGATGGGTCTCGATCTCAGCGAGCTGATGGAGGAGGAGAACGATCCCGGCCTCGGCAACGGCGGCCTTGGACGCCTTGCTGCCTGCTTCCTTGACTCGCTCGCCACGCTCGGCCTGCCGGGCCGCGGCTACGGCATCCGCTATGACTACGGCATGTTCAAGCAAAACATCGTGGACGGCCAGCAGCGTGAATCGCCCGATTACTGGCTGGAGTACGGTAATCCGTGGGAATTTCAGCGGTTCAACACGCGTTATAAAGTGCGCTTCGGTGGACGATTGCAGCACGAAGGCAGCCGCGTGCGCTGGTTGGAAACCGAGGAGATCGTGGCGATGGCCTACGATCAGATCATTCCTGGCTATGACACCGACGCGACCAACACGCTGCGCCTGTGGGGCGCGCAGGCCAGTAACGAGATCAACCTGGGGAAATTTAACCAAGGCGATTACTTTGCGGCGGTAGAAGATAAAAACCATTCGGAAAACGTGTCGCGCGTCCTTTATCCGGATGATTCAACCTATTCAGGACGCGAGCTGCGCCTGCGTCAGGAGTATTTCCTCGTCTCCTCTACGGTGCAGGACATTCTGCATCGTCACTGGCAGATGCATGAAACCTGGGACAATCTGCCAGACAAGATCGCTATCCACCTCAACGACACGCACCCGGTGCTGGCCATTCCCGAGCTGATGCGCTTGCTGATCGACGATCACAAGTTCACGTGGGATGACGCGTTCGAAGTGACCTGTCAGGTGTTTTCGTACACCAACCACACCTTGATGAGCGAGGCGCTGGAAACCTGGCCGGTGGACATGATCGGCAAAATTCTGCCGCGTCACCTGAGCATTATTTTTGAAATCAACGACTACTTCCTGAAAACCATTCAGGAGTACTATCCCGACGATTGGGATCTGCTGGCACGCATTTCAATCATCGACGAGAACGATGGACGCCGAGTACGCATGGCGTGGTTGGCGGTGGTGGTCAGCCATAAAGTGAATGGCGTTTCAGAGCTGCACTCTAATTTGATGGTGCAGTCGCTGTTTGCCGATTTTGCCCGGCTGTTCCCCGGCCGCTTCTGTAACAAAACCAACGGCGTCACGCCGCGCCGCTGGCTGGCGCTGGCCAACCCCGCGCTCTCCGAAGTGCTGGATGAGACCATCGGCCGCACTTGGCGTACCGACCTTAGCCAGCTGAGTGATTTAACCCCGCACATTGACTATCCGGCCTTTATTGAGCAGGTGGCCGACGCCAAATTCGCCAATAAAAAGCGGTTGGCGGAGTGGGTAGCAAAAAACATGGATATCGTGCTCGATCCACACGCGCTGTTCGATGTGCAGATCAAACGCATCCACGAATACAAGCGCCAGCTGCTGAACGTGCTGCACGTGATTACGCGCTATAACCGTATCAAGGCCGACCCCAGCGCCACGTGGGTGCCGCGCGTGAACATCTTTGCCGGGAAAGCGGCCTCGGCGTATTACGTGGCGAAGCACATCATTCATCTGATCAACGATGTCGCCGATGTGATCAACAACGATCCGCAGGTGAAAAACAAGCTCAAGGTGGTGTTTGTTCCCAACTACGGCGTGAGCCTGGCGCAGATCATTATTCCTGCTGCGGATCTCTCAGAGCAGATCTCCACGGCGGGCACGGAAGCGTCTGGCACCAGTAACATGAAGTTTGCGCTGAACGGCGCGTTGACCATTGGCACGCTGGACGGTGCCAACGTGGAGATGCGCGAGCACGTGGGTGCCGATAACATCTTTATCTTCGGGAACACCACGCCGCAGGTAGAGAAGCTGCGTCAGGAGGGCTACAACCCGCGTAAATACTTTGAGGAAGATGCCGAACTGCATCAGGCGCTGACGCAGATCGCCACCGGCGTGTTCAGTCCGCAAGAGCCGGGTCGCTACCGCAATCTGTTTGACGCGCTGGTCAGTTTTGGCGACCACTACCAGCTGCTGGCCGACTACCGCAGCTATGTGGATACGCAGGACAAGGTGGACAAGCTTTACCGTCAACCGGCCGAGTGGCAGCGCCGCGCCGCTCTGAACATTGCCAATATGGGCTACTTCTCGTCCGACAGGACGATTCAGGAGTACGCCGACGAGATCTGGCATATCTCTCCCGTCAGGCTGTAAAAAAAAACGCGTTCGCGGGATGTCTCCGGCGAACGCGTTTGATTGCGCGCAGCAGGCATACGCCTGCTGGTGTGCATTTACTTCAGGGTGATGGTTTTCACAATGGCATCTGCGTCACTCTGCGCCTTTTGCTGGTTATCAGCCGGCAGGGTGATCTGCATGGTCATGAGCTTACCGTCCACTTTCGCCAGAATCAGCGATGACCATGAGGTCTGATTATTGGCGGAAATCACCGTATCCAACTGCTGTGCAGGCTGGTCTTTCAGCATGACCGCTTTGTTCGATACCACCTGCAACTGGGGATCGCGGTTACGCTGCTGCTGCTCAAAACGCTGTCCCAGTACATCCAGCGCATCATTGTTGGTATCGCCAGCAATCACAATAATCGCGCGCTGACCGGTTTCATCGGCGTAAACGTGCATATTGTTCGCTTCAGAACCCAGCTTTCCACTCTTATCTGACATGCCCGCAGGCAGGCTAAAGCTGAGTTTCCCGTCCATCAGATTCACCGTCTGAGCGGACTGAGTGGCGGCAGCGTCGCTGTGGTTGGCAGGGGTGTCATCTTTCTTTTGATCGCATGCGGCAAGCCCAACGATCAGCAAGCCAATTCCGGCATATTTCACTACGTTACGCATTCTTATCCCTTTTCTCAGATCCTAATCAGGCGCTATACAAGCGAATTTACCGGGTAAAAGCAACCGTCGCTTTGTCAGGAAATCTTAGCGCACTGCGGCAGGACGTCTATCTCCCGTTAGCTGAAATTTATCTGGCGTTGCGCGGCGCGCTCGGCCAGGCGTTTCAGCGCAGTGTTCAGCAGTACGCCATAGGCGGGCAAAAAGAAAATCATGCAGATCAAGACTTTGAAGCTGTAATCCACCAGCGCAATCTCTACCCAGTGTGACGCCATAAAGGGGTCCGGGCTTTTGTAGAAGGCAATGAAAAAGAACGCCAAGGTATCGCTGATATTGCCAAGGAACATGGCGGAAGCGGGCGCGATCCACCATTGCGGTAACTGGCGCAAGCGGTTAAACACGTGCACGTCGAGGATCTGGCCCAGCGCATACGCCATAAAGCTGGCGCAGGCGATGCGTGCCACGAACAGGTTGACGTTTTGCAGCGACGACCAGCCCTGCCACGCGCCCTGATAGAACACGCAAGAGACCACATAGGAGATAAACAGCGCCGGGATCATCACCGCTAAAATGATGCGCCGCGCTAGCGGTGCGCCAAATATGCGAACCGTAAGATCGGTGGCGAGGAAAATAAACGGGAAACTGAACGCGCCCCACGTGGTGTGGAAGCCAAAGATAGCCACCGGGAGCTGCACCAGATAGTTACTGGAGGTGATCACCAGCAAATGAAAAAGCGACAGCCAAAACAGCGCGTGCATGCGCTGACCTGCAGATAAAACCAGCATAATGAACCTTTTTAGTGGTGGGGTGAGGGAACCCAATTTTTCCGTCCGCGCTGCGCGTGCCGTCAGTGCGGGGCGGATCGATTAGCAAAACGGTCGGCATCTTAACGTGTTGCGCAACGAATGCAATGGTTAATTTTAACGCAATCGTTATCGCCTTGCGCTGGTGAATCGGCGCGCTAGAATGAGCGCCCACCCTTTACGGAAGACAGCACATTATGAGCGATGCCTTTTCTACGCCGGACCACACGCTTGATGCGCTCGGCCTGCGCTGCCCTGAGCCCGTCATGATGGTGCGCAAAACGGTGCGCACCATGCAGGCAGGTGAAACCCTGCTGATCGTGGCTGACGATCCGGCCACCACGCGCGACATCCCCGGCTTTTGCCGCTATATGGATCATCAATTGCTGGCACAGCAAACCGACACGTTGCCATACCAGTACCTCATCCAGAAAGGCGCGGCGGCTTAACGCTGCCGCAGTAGACGCAGCGCGTTGGCGGTGACCAGTGCGGTGGCACCAGAATCCGCCAGCACTGCCAGCCACAGGCCGGTAAATCCAAGCAGCGTGGTGATCAGGAACAGGCTTTTGAGTCCCAACGCTATCGCGATGTTTTGCCGAATCACCGCCCGGGTGCGACGCGCCAGTGCGATACTGTGCGGCAGAATGTTGAGGTTGCTGTGGCTTAGGGCGGCGTCAGCGGCCTCCAGGGCGACATCGGTGCCGCTGCCCATCGCAATGCCCATATCCGCCGCTTTCATGGCGGGCGCATCGTTAATGCCGTCGCCCACCATCGCCAGCGGCTGGCGATGACGCAGTTCGCGTACCGCCTGCACCTTATCGCCCGGTAACAGACTGGCGCGGTAATCGATTGCCAGCTGTCCCGCCATCGCCGCCGCCGCGCGCGGATTGTCGCCGGTCAGCATGATGCTGCGGATCCCCAGCGCGCGTAAGGCCTGCAGCGCATTGACAGCCTCGTCGCGCAGCCGATCGCGCAGGGCGATAATGCCCTCGGCCTGCTGATCCCGAAGTAAGACCACCACGCTATTGCCCTCGGCTTCCAGTCGCGCAATGCGCTGTTGCGCGTCCGGCTTCAGGTCGGTGACGTCGCGCGGTGCGCGCAGCTGCCATTTCACCCCGTCGATGTGGGCGCAAATGCCGCTGCCCACGAGTGTTTGTTGCTGCTCGGCGTCGGGCAGCGCGAGCTGGCGCTGTTGCGCTTCCGTCACAATGGCGCGCGCCAGCGGATGCCGCGCGCCTTGCTCAATTGCCGCAGCCATGCGCAGTACCGTGTTTTCGTCGCCTTCTGCCAGGGGAATGATCTGCGTGACCTGCGGTTGTCCCACGGTCAGCGTGCCGGTTTTATCAAAGGCAATCGCCTGAATGCGGCTGAGCGTTTCCAAAGCCGCACCGCCTTTGATCAGCACGCCCTGACGGGCCGCCGCAGCCAGACCCGACGTGATGGCGGCGGGGGTGGAAATCACCAGCGCACAGGGACATCCAATCAACAGCAGGGTCAGGCCTTTGTAGATCCACGCTGACCACGCGCCCGCGTCCAGCAGCGGGGGAAGCACCATCACCAGCAGCGCCAGCAGCATAATCGCAGGGGTATAAATGCGGCTAAAGCGATCGATAAAGCGCTCAACCGGCGCACGATGGCTTTCGGCCTCTTCGATGAGGCGCAGGATGCGATCAATGGCGCTTTCCCCCGGCTGCGACAGCACGGTAAGCGTCACGCGGCGATCTACGCTGGTGGCACCGGCCATCACGGCTTCACCCGGCTCGCGCAGCACCGGCAGCGATTCGCCGGTAAGGGCGCTCTCATCAAAACTGGCGCTGGCGTTCAGCAGTTGAGCATCGGCGGGGAGACGACCGCCGGCGGCCACTTCAATCACATCCCCTGGCCGCAGCGCCTCAAGCGCCACCTGCTCACGCCGCCGATCGCGCAGGCGCGTTGCGGTTGCCGGGCGCAGCGCCATCAAAGCCGTCACGCCGCGTCGCGCGCGCGTGGCGGCATAGCGCTCCAGCCGTTCGCCAATCTGAAACAGCAGTAGCACCATCGCGGCTTCGGCGTGGGCCCCCAGCGCCAGCGCACCGGCGGCCGCCACCGTCATTAGCGTTTCGATACTGAAAGGCGATCCGCTGCGCAGCAACCGCCATGCGCTGCGCGCCACGGGGGCGAGGCCAACCAAGGTCGCCAGCACAAACAGCCGATCGCCCCACAGCGGCGTCACGCGGCCAAGCAGCCAGCTGCTGGCAATCAGCAGGGCCAGTAGCAGCAGGCCAAACTGCGACGGCCAGCGGGAAGGGGCCGGCGGCGGCGCGGCATGAGCGTATAGCGTGAAGCCGAGGCGTTTAACCGCCTGCTCAACGGCGCCGCCAACGTCGCAATCGGACTCCACCACCAGTTTTTCGCTGGCAAACAGCACGCGCGCCGCGCGCACCTGTGGCAGCTGACGAACGGCGGTTTCAATGCTGCGCGCGCAGGACGGACAATCCATGCCGCGAATGCGCCACGCGAGTGCGGCAGCCGACGCGGGGCCGTCGGGTTCTGCATCCTCTCCGGGCGTAGCCGTTTCACCTGCCGCGCAGCAGCGCTCTGGTTCCGGCACGGTGGGGGTGGCGGCAGAAATGGTGAGGGAGTGCGGGCGGTGAGCCGCGCGTGAGCAAGGTTGCAACGCGCTGTGAGACACGCCGCAGCGGCAGGAAGAGGAAGGTGCATGCATAAGATCTCCGCGTTCAGGACGTGAGCACGTGCCCACGTCCTGAAGCTTACACTCTGGAGTCCACTCCAGAGTCAAGCAGGAGCCGCTGAGTTAGTAGAGCCAGAGAGAACGCACGATCATGAAATGGCCCGCGAAGTAACAGGCGGCCACCAGCGCGCTGTCGGCGCTGAAGCGACGGCGAAAGTGGCTAATAAACCAAATAATATTGGCCAGCAGCAGCAACCCGGCCCCTACCAGCAGCGAAAAGCTGTAATCCGTTGGGCGGAAAACGTAATTTTCAGCGGCGAGCCAGTTCATGACCAGCGTCATGCCAATCAGCGTACAGATTGGCCAACGCAGAGCGTCAAGTTTGCTCCACAGGATGCCAATGACCACGGCACCCATCACCAGCAGCGTCACGGGAATCGGCCAGTAGAAGCTCACGGTCATTTGGGCGGCAAAGCTAATGGTATACAGCAGATGAGACAAGAAGAACGCGCCCAGCGCATAGAGCATTTGCTGACGCGGCAGCAACATCAGCGCGTCGCCCACCAGCGTGGCAACCAGCCCCGCGAGGATCAGATAGTCCGTGGTATTGCGCGTGGGGGCCTGCCAGGCCCAGGCGACCAGCAGCAGCAGCGTAACGGGTTTAAATAACCAGCGCTGCCACTGGGGACCACGGTAGGAGGCGTCGACATACAGCCAACCGGAAAAAAGTACAGCAAGAAAAGACCACAGCATGATTTCTCCCTTTGCTGAACTCCACGTTCAGCGTTAATTTTCCCAACATCGCCTTCTCAGTTTAAGTTACCCCCGACGAATGTGACAGTCGGTGTCGTCTGGTTGTATCCTTTACGGCTTGAAACCGTTCCCGACACCACCGCAAAGCGCGAGAGAAAACATGAGCAAACCACCGCTAATCTTTTTTATCGTTCTGGCGATCATTGCCATTTTGGCGACCCGTCAGTTTATCAAGCAGCGCCGCGAAGCGGCCGTGAACGATGCGTCACCGGTACGCGTCATGGCCGTGGAGGTCAAAACCAAGCGTGAGGTGCCGTCACCGAATCTGCGCTCGCGCCAGCGCGAGCAAATCGTGGCGGAAAACATGAAATATGAAGCATGGTTTCACCCGCTAAATGGGGCGGGCGATTTTAAGGTTGCGCTCAGCGCGGATGACTATCACCGCATGGACAAAGGCGTGAAAGGCGAGTTAAAGATGCAGGGCAGCCGCTTTGTAAGCTTTACGCCCGCGCGCTAACCTGGCGCGCCGTGAAGGCGCGCGCTGGGGTTACATTTTAGGATAATGCCGTTTCTGCCACGCCAGCAGTTCAAACACCCCAAAAAAGAAAATTTTCGCCTGGGTGGCGCGGCTGAGCTTGGGCGCCTCTTTGGGCTGGGTGGCGCGCAGCAGCACCAGCTGGAGGCCGTGCATAATCACCATAAAGAACAGGGCGACGTGCACAAAATAGCGCAGCGGCACCGGAAACGGATGCACCAGGTTCAGCAGTAAAAAAGCCCACACGCCGACCATCAGTAAGCGTCCTAGATTAAGCCACATCGTGCGTCTCCTGTTGGCGTTGATAAAGGCGATAAGCCACCTGTCCGGCAATCTTCTCGCGGTATAAATCCCAGCTGGCCGGAGCGACGGGTGCGCCGTGTTCCACTTCACTCTCTACATAGATTAGCGCCTGATGGCTCAGCCAGCCGTTTTGCTCCAGCAGCGTGAGGGTTTCCTGCAGTAGCCCTTTACGGAACGGCGGATCAACAAACACGATATCAAACGGCGTGCCGGGTTGGCTCAGCCACTGCAACGTATTGGCCTGCACCACGACGCCCTGCGTAGCGCGCAGCGTATGGAGATTTTGCGTCAGCTGCTGGGCCACGCTGCGGTCCAGCTCCAGCAGTGTCGCGCAGGCCGCATAGCGCGACAGCGCTTCCAATCCTAACGCCCCGCTGCCGGCAAAGCAGTCCAGGCAGCGGGCCTGCTGGATATCAGGTGCCAGCCAGTTAAACAGGGTTTCACGCACGCGGTCGGTGGTGGGACGCAACCCATCGCTATTGGGAACGGGAAGTTTTCGGCCGCGCCACTGCCCGCCAATAATGCGGATCTGGCCTGCGGCGCTGCTGCTGCGGGGGGATTTAGGCATGTCGCTCATAACTCGTCATAATTTGTTGCGTAGTTTAACGGGCGCTGCGGGCAGAAGAAACGTTAAAAAAAGGGTGCTGTGGTGCGCTGGCTGGAAAGTGTTAGACTATTGAGTTGGTATCGCGCGCGTAATTGCCTGATTTTTACGCCGCTCATGCGCGAAAGCATTAAATTTTATCCCCTGGGAAAACGAATCACCGGGAATAAGCCATCGAGGAGTGTGGTCACACAATGGCAAAAGAGAAGAAACGCGGCTTTTTTTCCTGGCTAGGCTTTGGCAAAGAAGAACAGGCGCAGCCGCCTGCGGAAGTGCCGCAGCACGACGCTGTGCAGCAACCTGAACCTGACGTCGACGAGAGTGCGCACGCGCGCGCCGAGGCGCAGGCAGAAGCGCATGCGGAGCATACCGCTGAAGCGACGCACGATGACACTGACGCTGCGCCCATCACCCATATCGAAGAAGAGATCCTGCCGGAAGAGGAAGTGACCGCTCAGCCCGATAGCGTCACCGCGCATCAAGCGGCGGTTTTGCCGGAAGATCTGCCTGAAACGGGTCTCGCACCGGTCGAACCAGAACCGCAGCAGGAAGCACACTTGCCAGAACCGGCGATCGTCGTTCCCGAGGACGCCTCTCAGCCAGCGACACAGGCGCAGGACGACGCGCCGCTGAGCGATGAAGAGCTGGAAGCGCTGGCGCTGGCGGAAACCTACGCCGAAGACGCCGAAGCCGAAGTGGCGGATACCGTGAGCGATTTGCCGCTGGCTGCGGCGCCGCTGGTTGCGCAGGAGCAAGAGCGTCCGACCAAAGAGGGCTTTTTCGCCCGTCTGAAGCGCAGTCTGGTGAAAACCCGTGAAAATCTGGGTTCTGGCTTTGTCAGCCTGTTCCGCGGCAAGAAAATTGATGACGATCTGTTTGACGAGCTGGAAGAGCAGCTGCTGATTGCGGATGTAGGGGTAGAAACCACGCGCCGCATCATCACCAGTTTGACCCAGCAGGCGAGCCGCAAACAGCTGCGTGACGCGGAAGCGCTGTACGGCCTGCTGAAAACCGAGATGTCGGAGATTCTGAACAAGGTTGACGCGCCGCTCGATGTCAGCGGTAAAACGCCGTTTGTGATCCTGATGGTCGGCGTCAACGGCGTGGGTAAAACCACGACCATTGGTAAGCTTGCGCGCCAGTATCAGTCAGAAGGTAAATCCGTCATGTTGGCCGCCGGTGACACTTTCCGTGCCGCTGCGGTCGAGCAGCTTCAAGTGTGGGGGCAGCGCAACAATATTCCCGTGGTGGCGCAGCACACCGGTGCGGATTCCGCCTCGGTGATCTTTGATGCCATTCAGGCGGCGAAAGCGCGCAACGTGGACGTACTCATCGCCGATACCGCCGGACGCCTGCAAAACAAAGCGCACCTGATGGAAGAGCTGAAAAAAATCACGCGCGTGATGAAAAAGCTGGATAACGACGCACCACATGAAGTGATGCTGACCCTCGATGCCAGCACCGGGCAGAACGCGATCAGCCAGGCCAAACTGTTTAATGACGCCGTGGGCCTAAGCGGCATTGCGCTGACCAAGCTCGACGGCACGGCGAAAGGCGGGGTGATCTTCTCGATCGCCGATCAGTTCGGCATCCCGATTCGCTACATTGGTGTTGGGGAAGGCATTGAGGATTTACGGCCATTTAAGGCCGGAGATTTTATTGAGGCACTGTTTGCCCGAGAGGAATAAGTGGGATGATTCGCTTTCAAGAGGTAAGTAAAGCATACCTGGGCGGACGCCAGGCGCTACAAGGGGTCGATTTTCATCTGCGCCCCGGCGAAATGGCGTTCCTCACCGGCCATTCCGGCGCGGGAAAAAGTACCTTACTGAAGCTGATTTGTGGCATTGAACGCCCGAGTGCCGGGCAGATCTGGTTTAGCGGGCATGACATATCGCGCCTGCGCCGCAGTGAAGTGCCTTTCCTGCGTCGTCAGATCGGCATGATTTTTCAGGATCATCATTTGCTGATGGATCGGTCGGTATACGAGAACGTGGCGATCCCGCTGATCATTTCCGGTGCCAGCGGCGAGGACATTCGTCGTCGCGTCTCTGCCGCGCTGGATAAGGTGGGCCTGCTCGACAAAGCGAAAAGTTTCCCCATCCAGCTTTCCGGCGGTGAGCAGCAGCGGGTGGGCATTGCCCGCGCCGTGGTGAACAAACCCGCGGTGCTGCTGGCGGATGAGCCCACTGGCAACCTTGATAACGCGTTGTCCGAAGACATTCTGCGCCTGTTTGAAGAGTTTAATCGCGTGGGCGTAACGGTGTTAATGGCGACGCACGACATTGGGCTGATCTCACGCCGCAATTACCGCGTGATGACGCTGAATCAGGGACGTCTGCACGGAGGCCACGATGGTCAATAAACGCAATAAGCGCCCGGCTGCGACCAAAGCGGCAAAACAACCGTCGAAACAGCCGTCGAAAAGTAAAGCGCTTAAAGGCGGCTGGCAAGAGCAGTGGCGTTATGCCTGGCGCGGCACGCTCTCTGATATGTATCGCCAACCGCTGGCAACCTTGTTGACGGTAATGGTCATTGCCATCTCGCTGACGCTACCGAGCGTCTGTTACATGGTGTGGAAAAACGTTAGCCAAGCGGCGGCGCAGTGGTATCCGGCTCCGCAGCTCACCGTGTATCTGGATAAGTCGCTGGATGACACGGCGGCAGAAAATGTTACCGCGCAGCTTAAGCAGCTCGACGGCGTGGATCACGTTAACTACATGACGCGCGAAGAGGCGCAGAGTGAGTTCCGCAACTGGTCGGGCTTTGGCGGTGCCATGGACATGCTGGAGCAGAATCCGCTGCCTGCTGTGGCGATCATCACGCCGAAGCTCAATTTCCAAAATTCCGACACCATGGCAAACCTGCGCGATCGCGTGGCGAAAGTGCAGGGGGTGGACGAAGTGCGCATGGATGACAGCTGGTTCGCGCGCCTGGCGGCCCTGACCGGGCTGGTAGGACAGGTTGCCTCGATGATTGGCTTGCTGATGGTGGTCGCGGTGTTCCTGGTGATTGGCAATAGCGTTCGCCTGAGTATTTTTGCCCGGCGCGACACCATTAACGTGCAGAAGCTGATCGGCGCTACCGACGGCTTTATTTTGCGTCCGTTTCTTTACGGCGGCGCGCTGCTGGGACTTTCGGGCGCCGTGCTCTCGCTGATCCTTTCTGAGGTGTTAGTGCTCCGCCTGCAGTCAGTGGTGGCGCAGGTGGCTTCGGTGTTTGGCACCACCTTCGTGCTGGAAGGTTTTTCCTGGGATGAAGGCCTGCTGCTGCTGCTGGTGGCGGCGATCATCGGCTGGATCGCCGCCTGGCTGGCGACGGCGCAACATTTACGTCGATTTACGCCCCAGTAACCCTCCGCAACGTTTTTTGATATACTCTTCCTCTGCTGCCGACGAACGGGAGCAGAGGATTCTTCCCAAAATCCCCCGCCGACAGCTGTGCTTATCTTATTCACTGCTATAATTGAACTTGTGGATAACTTTGTCGTCCAATAAGCACACATTGCTTTTGGTTTTTCTGCAGCGCTGACATAATGTAGCGGCTGCGCAAAGAATCATGCAGCAAGTCCATTGAATTTGTGAGGGTTTGAATGACCAAAGAAATGCAAACTTTAGCGATTGCGCCTCTTGGCAACCTGGAGTCTTACGTCCGGGCGGCTAACAACTGGCCGGTACTGACGGCAGAAGAGGAAAAAGCATTGGCTGAGAAGCTGCATTACCAGGGCGATCTGGATGCAGCCAAGACGCTGATCCTGTCTCACCTGCGCTTTGTTGTTCATATCGCTCGTAATTACTCCGGTTACGGCCTGCCGCAGGCTGACCTGATTCAGGAAGGTAACATTGGCCTGATGAAGGCGGTGCGCCGCTTCAATCCTGAAGTGGGCGTGCGTCTCGTCTCTTTCGCCGTGCACTGGATCAAAGCGGAAATTCACGAATACGTACTGCGCAACTGGCGTATCGTGAAGGTCGCCACCACCAAAGCACAGCGCAAACTGTTTTTTAACCTGCGTAAAACCAAGCAGCGTCTGGGCTGGTTTAACCAGGATGAAGTTGAGATGGTTGCGCGCGAGCTGGGCGTGAGCAGCAAAGACGTGCTCGAAATGGAATCGCGCATGGCCGCACAGGACATGACTTTTGATATGTCCTCTGACGACGACGCTGGCGAAGGCAAGCCGATGGCGCCCGTGCTTTATCTGCAGGATAAAACCTCAGACTTTGCTGACGGCATCGAAGAGGACAACTGGGACGCGCACGCGGCGGACAAGCTGAGCGATGCGATGTTGAGCCTTGACGAGCGTAGCCAGCATATCATCCGCGCCCGCTGGCTGGATGATGACAACAAAACCACGCTGCAGGAGCTGGCTGACCAGTATGGCGTCTCCGCCGAACGCGTGCGTCAGCTGGAGAAAAACGCCATGAAGAAATTACGCATGGCGATCGAGGCTTAACAGCCCTTCAGCAAAAAAAAGCGACCTGCGGGTCGCTTTTTTTATGCCTGCGCGCCAGTCGCGTGTGGTTAGCGCACCCAGCCGTCGCTTTGCGCCCGAAAGCCGCATGCCTGCATAAACGCGGCGCGCACGCGCTGATCGGCGTTGCCGTCGTCAGCGATCCACCAGCTCGTCTGTCCACCGTTCTGCGCGAGCGTCTCTTCCAGCAAATAGTGTCCCACGCCGCGGCGCCGAGTCACGTCACGCACTTCAAGATGCGTGATCTTGCCCAAGGTGCCGCTCAGGGTGAGCCGCAGGGCCGCCAACAGACGATCGTTGAACCGCGCAGCATACAGGCGCTGCGTCTCGCTGAGTTCCGCTTCTAGCTGTGCAAGATCGCACTGCGGCCAGATTTTGGCTAAATCCGTTCTGTCCTGCGTGGTCAGCGCGGTGAGCCGCTGAATCGTGAGCTTCATACCCTTTACCTGTACTGCCAGAAAGGCATCAGTGTAGCGAATTTAGACGGTCAGTGTGCTGTCACTTTTTTGCGATAAAAAGAGGTCAAATGGCAGCCGGTTTGCCAGGATTGTGGAGTAAGCCTGCGGTATTTGTCGAAAAAGGTAGCATAAGCCGCTGGCAAGCTGGCGAAAACATGGCCATAAAAACCAGATGATTCTGCTGTATAACCCGCTCATTACTGAATATGTCAGTTGATTTAAAGAAGAAAGTTCCTGTTTAATAACCTGAAAAATAAAGCCTTATTCACTAATAATGCCAGAAAAAGCGCTAACTCCTTCTTATGGAATCAGTTTTCCTTTTCACTGGCAGAAAAATAGCCAATCACAACAGACACACGACACAACAGATGGGGAAGTACGCATGAAAATGAGTAAAGGACGCGCTTTACTGGCGGGTTGCGTGGCGCTGGCCCTAAGCCACGCGGCACTGGCCAAAGACATTAAAATTGCTATCGTTGGCGCGGCAACCGGTCCGGTTGCGCAATATGGCGACATGCAATTTACCGGTGCCGCGCAGGCCATCAAGGACATCAATGCCAAAGGCGGCGTCAACGGTGACAAACTGGTTGGCGTGGAATACGACGATGCCTGCGACCCCAAACAAGCCGTGGCCGTGGCCAACAAAGTGGTTAACGATGGCATCAAATACGTCATTGGCCACCTTTGCTCTTCTTCTACCCAGCCTGCATCGGATATTTACAACGATGAAGGGATTCTGATGATTACCCCGGCCGCCACGGCACCTGAGCTGACCGCGCGCGGTTACGCTGACGTGATGCGCACCACCGGTCTCGACTCCGACCAGGGCCCGACCGCCGCCAATTACATTTTGAGCGAAATCAAACCGAAGCGCATCGCGGTGGTGCATGACAAGCAGCAGTACGGTCAAGGGCTGGCGGAATCCGTGCAGAAAACCCTGAAAGCCAAAGGCGGCAACGTGGTGCTGTTCGAAGGGATCACCGCCGGCGATAAAGATTTCTCCACCCTGATTGCGCGCCTGAAGAAAGAGAACGTCGACTTTGTCTATTACGGCGGCTACTACCCAGAGCTGGGACAAATTCTGCGCCAGGCAAAATCAGCTGGCCTGAAAGCCGGTTTTATGGGGCCGGAAGGTGTGGGCAACGCCTCACTGTCTAACATTGCCGGTGATGCATCTGAAGGGCTGTACGTGACGCTGCCGAAGCGCTACGACCAGCTGCCAGAGAACAAAAGCATTGTCGAGGCGATCAAAGCCAACACTGCGTCTAACCGCAAAGATCCGACCGGACCGTTTGTCTGGACCACTTACGCTGCGATTCAGTCGCTGGTGGCCGGTATTGAGCGCAGCAAAAGCGACGAGCCTGATGCCATTGCCAAAGACCTGAAAACCGGTGCCCCGGTACCCACAGTGATGGGCGACCTGAGCTGGGATCAGAAAGGCGATCTGAAAGGCTTCGAGTTTGGCGTCTTCAAATGGCACAAAGACGGTTCTTCCACTGCCGTGAAGTAATCCCGCTTAAGCGTCACCCTTCAGTACGAACGACGGGGCGGCCGCAGGGCCGCCCTTTATCCACCCCGATCGGATTCACGCCGCGCGCGTCAGCCCATCGCGGGCGTTTTTAAGGTAATTGTTATGTCCGAGCAGTTTCTCTATTTCACTCAGCAGATGTTCAACGGGGTTACTCTCGGGAGCACCTATGCGCTGATCGCCATTGGCTATACCATGGTTTACGGCATTATCGGCATGATCAACTTCGCGCACGGCGAGGTGTACATGATCGGTAGCTACGTCTCTTTCATTGTGATTGCCGCCCTGATGATGATGGGCATCGACAGCACCTGGCTGATGATCGCCGCCGGATTCGTGATGGCGGTGATCATCTCCAGCGCCTACGGCTGGAGCATTGAGCGCGTGGCCTACAAGCCGGTACGCTCCTCTAAGCGCTTGATCGCGCTGATTTCCGCCATCGGCATGTCGATCTTCCTGCAAAACTACGTCAGTCTGACGCAGGGCTCGCGGGACCTGGCGCTGCCCAGTTTGATTACCGGCCAGTGGACGCTCGGGGAAAGCAACGGCTTCGCCACCACGCTCTCCACCATGCAGCTGGTGATTTGGGTCGTGACCTTCCTGGCCATGCTGGCGCTGACGCTGTTCATTCGCTACTCGCGCATGGGGCGCGCCTGCCGCGCCTGCGCGGAAGATTTGAAAATGGCGAGCCTGCTCGGTATCAACACTGACCGCGTGATTTCACTGACGTTCGTGATCGGCGCAGCTATGGCGGCGGTGGCGGGCGTCCTGCTGGGCCAGTTCTACGGCTCCATTAACCCGTTCATTGGCTTTATGGCTGGGATGAAGGCATTTACCGCTGCCGTGTTAGGCGGCATCGGCAGCATTCCGGGCGCGATGATAGGCGGCCTGGTGCTGGGGATTGCCGAAGCGCTCACGTCGGCCTATTTGTCGACCGAATATAAAGATGTGGTGTCGTTTGCGCTGCTGATTGTGGTGTTGCTGGTGATGCCTACGGGCATTCTGGGCCGCCCGGAGGTGGAGAAAGTATGAAACGCCTCGGACTGGTTAACGCCGTTGTCTCAACGGTGATGCTGCTGGTGCTCGCCACCTTCTTCATGGGGATGCGCCTCGACTTAAACGGCACACAATTAGTGGTCGCGAACGCAGGCGAGGTACGCTGGAACTGGATCTTCGTCGGCTGCGGCGTGGTATTTCTTTTCCAACTGTTGCGTCCGCTGTTGCACGGCAAGTTTGCCCGCAGCGGTAAAGGTATGGTGCTGCCAAGCTTTGACGGTTCTACCGCGAAGCAGAAGTGGCTGATGGCGGCGGTGCTGGCGGTGGCGATCGCGTGGCCGTTCTTCGTGTCGCGCGGCAGCGTCGATATCGCCACGCTGACGCTGATCTACGTGATGCTCGGGCTAGGTCTGAACGTGGTGGTTGGGCTCTCTGGCCTGCTGGTGCTGGGTTACGGCGGCTTTTACGCCATCGGCGCTTACACCTTTGCCTTGCTCAATCACTACTACGGTTTCGGCTTTTGGGAAAGCCTGCCGCTGGCCGGATTGGTGGCCGGCGCGTTTGGCCTGATGCTCGGTTTTCCGGTGCTGCGCCTGCGCGGCGACTATCTGGCAATTGTCACGCTGGGCTTCGGCGAAATCGTGCGTATCCTGCTGCTCAATAACACGGCGATCACCGGCGGGCCTAACGGCATCGCGCAGATCCCCAAACCCAGCCTGTTCGGCCTGGAGTTTGGCCGTCGCGTGAGCGAAGGCGGCTGGAGCACCTTCCACGATTTCTTTGGCCTGAAATATGACCCCAACGATCGCGTGATCTTCCTCTATCTGGTGGCGCTGCTGCTGGTGGGATTGACGCTGTTTGTGATCAACCGCCTGCTGCGTATGCCGCTGGGTCGGGCGTGGGAAGCGCTACGTGAGGATGAAATTGCCTGCCGCTCGCTGGGCCTCAGCCCTACGCGCATCAAATTGACGGCCTTCACCATCAGCGCCGTGTTTGCCGGTTTCGCCGGTACGCTGTTTGCCGCGCGTCAGGGCTTTGTCAGCCCCGAATCGTTCACCTTTGTGGAGTCGGCATTTGTGCTGGCGATTGTGGTGCTGGGCGGCATGGGTTCGCAGCTGGCGGTGATCCTCGCGGCGATTTTGCTGGTGGTTTCACGCGAGCTGATGCGTGACCTTAACGAGTACAGCATGCTGGTGTTGGGAGGATTAATGGTGTTGATGATGATTTGGCGTCCACAGGGCCTGTTGCCAATGAAGCGTCCGCATCTGAAGTTGAAAAGCCGTAAACAAGGAGAGCAGGCATGAGTCAGCCTTTATTAGCCGTTGAAGGCCTGATGATGCGCTTCGGCGGCCTGTTGGCCGTGAACAACGTATCCCTGGCGCTGCATCCGCAGGAAATTGTTTCGCTGATCGGCCCTAACGGTGCCGGTAAAACCACGGTCTTCAACTGCCTCACCGGTTTTTATAAACCCACCGGCGGCACCATTACGCTGCGTGACCGTCAGCTGCAAGGGCTGCCGGGGCAAAAAATTGCACGCATGGGCATTGTGCGCACGTTTCAACACGTGCGCCTGTTCCGGGAAATGACGGTGATTGAAAACCTGCTGGTGGCGCAGCACCAGCACCTGAAAAGCGGCGTGTTTTCCGGGCTGTTCAAAACGCCCGCTTTTCGTCGCGGCGAGAGTGAAGCGCTGGATCGCGCCGCCACGTGGCTGGAACGCATTGGACTGCTGGCGCTGGCGAATCGTCAGGCGGGCAATTTGGCCTATGGTCAGCAGCGTCGTCTGGAGATTGCCCGCTGCATGGTGACGCAGCCAGAGATCCTGATGCTCGACGAACCCGCCGCCGGGCTTAACCCGCGCGAAACGCATGAGCTGGACGCGCTGATTGCCGAGCTGCGCGGCGAGCACAAGGTGTCGGTGTTGCTGATTGAACATGACATGAAGCTGGTGATGGGCATTTCTGACCGCATCTATGTGGTGAATCAGGGCACGCCGCTGGCAAACGGGACACCGGAAGAGGTGCGTAACAATCCGGATGTGATCCGTGCATATTTAGGTGAGGCGTAACATGGCAAACCCGATTTTAACCTTGCAGGGTGTCAACGCCCATTACGGCCCGATTCAGGCGCTGCACAACATCAATTTGCATATCAACCAGGGCGAAATTGTCACGCTGATCGGCGCCAACGGCGCGGGTAAAACCACGCTGCTCGGCACGCTGTGCGGTGAACCGCGCGCCACCAGCGGTACCGTTGTGTTTGATGGCAAAACCATTACCGACTGGCAAACAGCGAAGATCATGCGCGAGGCGATAGCCATCGTGCCGGAAGGGCGCCGCGTGTTTTCTCGCATGACGGTGGAAGAGAACCTGGCGATGGGCGGTTTCTTCGCCACGCGCGCGCAGTATCATGAGCGTATTGAGCGGGTGTATCAGCTGTTCCCGCGCTTGGCCGAGCGTAAAATTCAACGCGCCGGCACCATGTCTGGCGGTGAGCAGCAGATGTTGGCGATCGGTCGTGCACTGATGAGCCAGCCGCGCCTGCTGCTGCTGGATGAACCGTCGCTGGGGCTGGCACCGATCATTATTCAGCAGATTTTCGACACTATCGAACAGCTGCGTCAGGCGGGCATGACGATCTTCCTCGTAGAGCAGAACGCCAACCAGGCGCTGAAGTTGGCCGATCGCGGATACGTCCTGGAAAACGGTCACGTGGTGCTGGAAGACAGCGGCGCGGCGCTGCTGTCTAACGAAGCAGTACGCAGCGCCTATCTGGGTGCCTGATCCTCAGGCGATCCGACACCCGGTCGGATCGCCTCTTCCTGCCCGCTTTTTTCCTTAAAAATGTGCGCAACGTTAACGTTTTGCCGCCTGGCTGCGCCGTTTCTGTGTGTCACATCTCTGTCATATTTCGGTTATTTTTCTATCATCTTCCCGTGTCATGTTACTCCGCGAACAAAAAATGCGTGATATCGCGCGTACCTAAAAGCACAGGAAAACTTTATGACCGCTTCAACGCTTCGTCCCCGTTTGATGAGTGTATTGCTGGGTCTGGCACTCAGCGGTAACGCGCTGGCTGCGACCGACATTCCTTTCTGGCACTCCATGGAAGGGGAATTAGGCAAAGAAGTTGACTCTCTGGCACAGCGTTTTAATCAGACGCATCCCGATTACAAAATTGTTCCCACTTACAAAGGCAATTACGAGCAAAGCCTGGCTGCCGGCATCGCCGCCGTGCGCAATGGCAAAGCGCCTGCGCTGCTGCAGGTTTACGAAGTGGGCACCGCGACCATGATGGCTTCAAAGGCGATTGTGCCGGTGCACGAGGTGTTTAAAAACGCCGGTATCCCAATGGATCCGAAGCAGTTTGTGCCCGCCGTGGCCGGATACTACAGCGACAGCAACGGCCAGCTGATTTCCCAGCCGTTCAACAGCTCCACCCCGGTGCTCTACTACAACAAAGACGCGTTTAAGAAAGCCGGCCTTAACCCCGATCAGCCGCCCAAAACCTGGCAGGAGCTGGCCAACGATGCCGCAGCACTGCGCAAGGCAGGCATGAGCTGCGGCTACGCCAGCGGCTGGCAGGGCTGGATCCAGATTGAAAACTTCAGCGCCTGGCACGGCCTACCGGTGGCGACCAAAAACAACGGTTTTGACGGCACCGACGCGGAGCTGGAGTTCAACAAACCGGTGCAGGTACGCCATATCGCCATGCTGGAAGCGATGAACAAGAAAGGGGATTTCACCTATTTTGGACGTAAAGATGAGTCCACTGCCAAGTTCTATAACGGCGACTGCGGCATCACTACCGCCTCGTCAGGCTCGCTGGCCGATATCAAACACTACGCCAAATTCAACTTTGGCGTGGGCATGATGCCGTATGACGACACCGTGCCCAACGCGCCGCAGAACGCCCTGATTGGGGGCGCCAGCCTGTGGGTGATGAAGGGCAAAGATGCGGCCACCTACAAAGGCGCCGCCGAGTTTATGAAATTCCTCGCCCAGCCGGAGATCGCTGCCGAGTGGCATCAGAAAACCGGCTACCTGCCGATCACCACCGCCGCGTATGAGCTGACCAAGCAGCAGGGCTTCTATGAGAAGAACCCGGGCGCGGATATTGCCACCCGGCAGATGCTCAACAAAGATCCGCTGCCGTACACCAAAGGCATGCGCCTCGGTAACATGCCGCAGATCCGCACGGTGATTGATGAAGAGCTGGAAGCGGTCTGGACCGGTAAGCAGACGCCTCAAGCAGCCCTGGACGATGCGGTCAAACGCGGCAACGACCTGCTGCGCCGCTTTGCCCAGCAGGTGAAATAAATCCGATCCACCGGGAGCGGCGCTGCGTCGCTCCCGCTTTCAGCGTGAGTTCGCTATGCCTTCATCTTCTCGTCCGGTGTTCCGTGGCCGGCTATTACCGTATTTGCTGCTGGCACCTCAGCTGATCATCACGGCAATCTTCTTTTTATGGCCCGCGGGGGAAGCGCTGTGGTACTCGCTGCAGAGCATCGATCCCTTTGGCATTTCCAGTACGTTTGTCGGGCTGGAAAACTTCCGTCGCCTGTTTAGCGATCCTTATTACCTTGATTCCTTTTGGACCACGCTCACGTTCAGCGCGCTGGTGACCGTGTGCGGCATGACGTTCTCGCTGCTGCTGGCGGCGCTGGTGGATTACGTGCTGCGCCTGAAGAAGTTCTATCAGACGCTGCTGCTGCTGCCGTACGCGGTGGCACCGGTGGTGGCGGCGGTGCTGTGGATGTTCTTGTTTAATCCGGGGCTGGGACTGTTCAGCCACCTGCTCAATCAGCTGGGCTATAACTGGAACTATGCGCAAAACAGCGGGCAAGCGATGTTCCTGATCGTGCTGGCGTCCATCTGGCAGCAAATGAGCTACAACTTTCTGTTTTTCTTCGCGGCGCTGCAATCCATCCCCAAATCGCTGACCGAAGCCGCCGCTATCGACGGCGCCGGGCCGGTGCGCCGCTTTTTTAATTTGTCGCTGCCGCTGATTACCCCGGTGAGCTTTTTCTTGCTGGTGGTGAATCTGGTGTACGCCTTCTTTGACACCTTCCCGGTGATTGATGCCGCCACCGGCGGCGGCCCGGTGCAGGCCACCACTACGCTTATCTACAAAATCTACCGTGAAGGATTCACCGGCCTGGATCTCTCCTCATCGGCGGCGCAGTCTGTTGTACTCATGGTGCTGGTGATCGGCCTGACTATCCTGCAATTCCGCTTTGTCGAACGTAAGGTGCAATACCAATGATTGAAAATCGACGCGGGCTGGATATTTTCAGCCACACCTTGCTGGTGCTCGGCGTGTTAACCATTGTGTTCCCGCTCTATGTGGCGTTTGTCGCGGCAACGCTGGATAACGACGCGGTGTATCAGGTGCCGATGACGCTGGTGCCGGGCAGTCACCTGTTGGAAAACATCGTCCACATCTGGACGCAGGGCGTGAACGGCAGCGCCGCGTTCGGCACCATGCTGCTTAACAGTTTGATCATGGCGTTGGGCATTACGGTCGGCAAAATCACCGTTTCCATGCTGTCGGCGTTCGCGCTGGTGTGGTTCCGCTTTCCACTGCGCGGACTGTTCTTTTGGTTGATTTTCATCACGCTGATGCTGCCCGTCGAAGTGCGTATTTTCCCGACGGTCGATGTGATCTCTACGCTGCACATGCTCGACAGCTATAGCGGTTTAACGCTGCCGCTGATGGCCTCCGCGACCGCGACGTTTCTGTTCCGCCAATTCTTTATGTCGCTGCCCGACGAGCTCATTGAAGCAGCGCGCATTGATGGCGCCAGCCCAATGCGGTTTTTCTGGGACATCGTGTTGCCGCTGTCCAAAACCAATCTTGCCGCGCTGTTTGTGATCACCTTTATCTACGGCTGGAACCAGTATCTCTGGCCGCTGCTGATCATCAACGATGCCGGCCTGAGCACGGCGGTGGCAGGTATAAAAAGCATGATTAATACCAGCGGTGGTCCCACGCAGTGGAATGCGGTGATGGCCGCCACCTTACTCACGCTAATTCCACCGGTTGTGGTGGTGCTTGTAATGCAGCGCGCCTTTGTGCGCGGTCTGGTGGAGAGTGACAAATAAATGGCAGCTGTAACCCTGCAAACCGTAACCAAGTCTTACGACGGTAAAAATACGATTATTCAACCGCTGAACATCACCATTAACGACGGGGAATTTATGGTGATGGTGGGGCCCTCCGGCTGCGGGAAATCCACGCTGCTGCGCATGGTGGCGGGCCTGGAGCGCGTCAGCTCTGGCGATATCTACATTGATAAACAGCGCGTCACCGAGCTGGAACCGAAAGATCGCGGCATCGCGATGGTCTTCCAGAACTACGCGCTCTATCCGCACATGACCGTCGAAGAGAACATGGCCTACGGCCTGAAAATTCGCGGCATGGGCAAGGCGCAGATTGCGCAGCGCGTGCTGGAGACCGCCCGCAGCCTCGAACTCGATCACTTGCTCAGCCGCCGTCCCCGAGAGCTTTCCGGCGGACAGCGCCAGCGCGTGGCAATGGGGCGCGCCATCGTGCGTGAGCCTGCGGTATTTCTGTTTGATGAGCCGCTGTCGAACCTGGATGCCCGCCTGCGCGTCCAGATGCGTCTGGAGCTACAGCAGCTGCACCGCCGCCTGAAAACCACCAGCTTATACGTCACGCACGATCAGGTTGAAGCGATGACGCTGGCGCAGCGCGTGATGGTGATGAACAAAGGCGTGGTGGAGCAGGTGGGCACGCCGGTGGACGTGTACGAACGGCCCGCGAGTCTGTTCGTGGCCTCATTTATTGGCGCGCCGGCGATGAATCTGCTGAGCGGGCAGATCAACAGCCACGGCACCCACTTTACCCTGGATGCGCCGCACAGCCTGCCGCTGGGGGAGATCAAGGCGAAATGGGCCAACCGCCCCCTGACGCTGGGCATCCGTCCCGAACACATCCGGCTCGTCGGCCGGGAGGAAGGCGGGGTGCCGCTGATTGTGGACACGCTGGAGATGCTTGGCGCCGATAATCTTGCGCACGGCCGCCTCGGCGCCGCGCGGCTGGTGGTGCGTCTGCCGCACAGCGAGCGTCCGCAGGCGGGCAGCACCTTGTGGCTACATCTGCCGACAGATGCGTTACACTTCTTCGATTCTACCAATGGAAAACGTCTGGAATGAGCGAATCCTCTTGGCCTTACCCGCACATCGTCGCGCATCGCGGCGGCGGGAAACTGGCACCGGAAAATACCCTGGCGGCGATCGACGTGGGGGCCAGGTACGGCCACACCATGATCGAGTTTGACGCCAAACTCTCGCAGGATCAGCAGATCTTTTTGCTGCACGACGACACGTTGGATCGCACCAGCAACGGTTGGGGCGTGGCGGGTGAACAGCCGTGGGACAAGCTGTCGCAGCTGGACGCGGGCAGCTGGTTTGGCGGCGACTTTGACGGCGAACCGCTGGCACTGCTCAGCGACGTGGCGGCACGCTGCCGTCAACATCGCATGATGGCTAACATCGAGATCAAACCCACCACCGGCATGGACGTTGAAACGGGCCGTGCGGTGGCGCTGGCTGCACGTGCGCTGTGGCAAGACCAGCCAGCACCGCTGCTCTCATCGTTCTCCTACAGCGCACTGGACGCGGCCAAAGACGCTGCGCCCGAACTGCCGCGCGGTTTACTGCTGGATGAGTGGCACGCGGACTGGCAGGCGCTCACGCACGCGCTGGGCTGCGTCTCGCTGCATCTGAACCACAAATTGTTGGATGCGGCGCGCACGGCGGCGATCAAAGCCGCCGGGCTGCGTATTCTGGTGTATACCGTGAATCAGCCCGCGCGAGCGCGCGAGCTGCTGTCATGGGGCGTGGACGCGATCTGCACCGATCGCATCGATCAGATAGGACCTGACTTCCGTTAGTTACTGCTGTTGGACGTCGCGTTCGGCTGACCCGGTTGGTTGGTGATCACGCGCTGTTGGGCGCTGTCTCGGCGCTCCTGCAGCTTGCGCTGCATCTCCTGATTCTGCTGCTGCTGGTCCTGTCGCAGCTTCTGCTGTTGCTGAAGCTGCTGGCCCTGCATCTGGGTTTGCATCCGCTGTTGGCTTGGGTTGTAGCCCGGTTTATAGGGCTCGTTCGTGTTGGTCAACATATTCGCCATGCTGCTCAGCGGCAGCAGGGCGGCAATCACAATCAGCCATTTTTTCATGATTATCCTCCGTTCAGGCAGCCTGCTGTGTGTTCGCCATACGCGCCGCGCGTGACGGGCTGCTGTCATAAGTTTATGCGATATCACAAACCCCTTATCCAGGAGTGCGCTGAATTTGGCTTAGTGTTAGGCTTTTTGGCGCAATAGCAAACACTTGCATCACGCAATTACAAATTTAAATAAGTGAAAAGGATGGGGCAGGATGAAGAAACAGGGCAACATGCGTCAGCTTGGCTGGGCGCTTCTGATGAGTTTTACGGTGATACAAGGCGCCGCCGCGGCACCCGCCAGCGCACCGCCAATTTCGTACGGCGTCGACAGCGACACCTTCCATCCGGTGAAAGCCAGGCACGGCATGGTGGCGTCGGTGGATGCGATGGCCACCCAGGTGGGCGTCGATATTCTTCGTCAGGGCGGGAACGCGGTTGACGCGGCCATCGCGGTAGGGTTTGCGCTGGCGGTGACGCATCCGCAGGCGGGTAACCTGGGCGGCGGCGGCTTTATGCTGCTGCGCACCGCGTCCGGACGCACCACGGCGATTGATTTCCGTGAAATGGCTCCCGCGCGCGCCACGCGCGACATGTTCCTTGATAAACAGGGCAACGCTGACAGCAAACTGTCGCTGACCTCACATCTGGCCTCGGGCACGCCGGGCACCGTGGCCGGTTTTGCGCTGGCCGCGCAAAAGTACGGCACGCTGCCGCTGAGTAAGCTGCTGGCCCCCGCCATTAAACTGGCGCGCGACGGCATTGTCGTCAACGACGCGCTGGCGGACGATCTCGCCACCTATGGCAAAGAGAACCTGATCAACCATGATAACAGCCGCGCCATTTTCTATAAGGCAGACGGAAAGCCGTATGCCAAGGGCGATCGTTTGGTGCAGAAAAATCTGGCGCACAGCCTGCAATTGATTGCCCGTGAGGGACCGGACGCCTTCTACAAAGGCAAGATTGCCGATGAGATCGCCGGTGAGATGGCGCAGCACGGCGGACTGATTGGCAAAGCGGATCTCGCCGCCTACCGCGCGGTCGAGCGCAAGCCAGTGAGCGGCACCTATCGCGGCTATGAAGTCTTCTCAATGCCACCGCCGTCGTCGGGGGGCATTCATATCGTGCAGATCCTGAATATTCTGGAAAACTTTGATCTGGCGAAATGGGGCTTCGGCAGCGCCGACGCGATGCAGGTGATGGCGGAAGCGGAAAAATACGCTTACGCCGACCGCTCTGAGTACCTTGGCGATCCCGACTTCGTCAAGGTGCCGCAGCAGGCGCTCACCAGCAAAGCCTATGCGAAAACCCTGGCGCAGCAGATTGACGTGAATAAAGCGCGTCCATCCAGTGAGATCAAACCGGGCAAGCTGGAACCCTACGAAAGCAATCAAACCACGCACTTCTCGGTGGTGGATAAAGACGGTAATGCGGTGGCGGTCACCTACACGCTGAATACCTATTTCGGCAGCGGCATCGTGGCCGGCCAGAGCGGTATTTTAATGAATAACGAGATGGATGATTTTTCCGCCAAGCCCGGTACGCCTAACGTCTATGGTTTAGTGGGTGGCGAAGCCAACGCGGTGCAGCCCGCCAAGCGTCCGCTCTCGTCGATGTCGCCGACCATTGTGGCGAAAGACGGGAAAACCTGGCTGGTGACCGGCAGCCCAGGCGGCAGCCGTATTATTACCACTGTGCTGCAAATGGTGGTGAACAGCATTGATTTCGGTATGAACGTGGCAGAAGCCACCAATGCACCGCGCTTCCACCATCAGTGGCTGCCGGATCAGCTGCGCGTCGAGAAAGGCTTTAGCCCGGATACGCTGCGCCTGCTGGAGAGCAAAGGCCAGCACGTCAAAGTGATGCCCGCAATGGGCAGCACGCAAAGCATTATGATCGGGCCAGACGGCATGCGCTACGGCGCTTCCGATCCGCGTTCTGTGGACGACCTGAGCGCCGGTTATTAATGCGCGCGCCGCGTCAGCGTAAGAAGGCTGGCGCGGCGCAGGAAGGCTACTGCGGCTTGATGCGCGCCATATAGTGCGCATCAACCATCGCCCCATCGCGCACGGCAAAGCGCGCGGCGGTGCCCTCAATCACAAAACCAAACTTCTGATACAGCTTCACTGCGGCGAGGTTATCGCTAAACACGGTTAATTCAATGCGCGTTACCTGCAGCCAGTTATCGCAGAGATCCACCAGCGCCGCCATCAGCGCTGATCCCACACCGCCGCGGTGGAAAGCGGGGTCGACCCCCATGCCGAACGCGGCCACGTGGCGCCGTCGCGCACGGGACTGCACTTCCAGCGTCAGCTGCCCAACGATCTTCCCGTCACGCTCCGCCACCAGCATCTGCACGCCAGGTCCGATATTGGCCAGCTTTTCCTGCCATAGCGCCGGGGACATATGCGGGAGATGAAGCGTATTCGCCTGGGTTTCCGGCTGGCTGTACAAGTACATTAAAGCGGCAGCATCTTCGGGAACGGCGTGACGAATCGCGATCGGGCTCATCGGACAACTCCTTGAATAGTTGAGTGAAATCCCTATTAACATTAAGGAGTTTGGTCGAGACGTCAATGAAAAAAAAGCGAAGAAAAATGTTTACAGACGAGAATGATAATGATTATTATTGTCATGCGAGCTCAACAGGCCTCGGCCTCACGGGTAAGCACGACATTGCTCACATTGCTTCCAGTATTATTTAAGCCAGCTTGGGTGCTGGCTTTTTTTTTGCCGCTGCGACGGCGGATAAGAGCGCAGACGGGGGACGATCCCGCTGGGCGCAAAAATGGTAGACTCAGCGTATTCCCGATTTCAGGCGCATACGATGAAGAAGAAAAGACCGGTATTACAGGACGTTGCCGATCGTGTCGGCATCACAAAAATGACCGTCAGCCGCTACCTGCGTAACCCCGATCAGGTCTCCAGCGCGCTGCGCGAAAAGATTGCCGTGGCGCTGGATGAGCTCGGTTATATCCCCAATCGCGCGCCTGACATGCTCTCCAACGCCACCAGTCGCGCCATTGGCGTGTTGCTGCCCTCCCTTACCAATCAGGTGTTTGCCGACGTGCTGCGCGGCATTGAAAACGTCACCGACGACGCGGGCTATCAGACGCTGGTGGCGCACTATGGCTACAACGCTGAAAAAGAGGAGCGCCAGCTGCGCTCGCTGCTGGGCTGGAATATTGACGGCGTGATCCTCTCTGAGCGTACGCACACGCCAGGCACCCTGCGCATGCTCGAGGTGGCAGGTATTCCGGTGATTGAGATCATGGACTGCGTCACGCCCTCCCTCGATATGGCCGTGGGGTTTGATAACGTTGAGGCGGCGCGGCAGATGACGCACACCATCCTGCAAAAAGGGCACCGCCACACCGTCTACCTCGGTGCACGCCTCGACGAACGCACGCTACAAAAGCAGCAGGGCTACGAAATCGCCATGCGCGAGGCCGGACTGACTGCGCACAGCGTCATGATGGAAGAAGCCTCGTCGTTCAGCGCCGGGGCGATGCTGCTGCGCGAAGCGCAGCGGCGCTATCCCGACACCGACAGCCTGTTTTGTACCAACGATGATCTGGCGGTGGGCGCGATGTTTGAGTGCCAGCGTCAGGGCTTGCGCGTACCCGAGCAGATGGCGATCGCCGGTTTTCACGGCCATGATATTACTCAAGTGGTCACGCCGCGGCTTGCCACGGTACTGACGCCCCGTGAAGCCATGGGCCGGGAAGCCGCAGGGCTACTGCTGGGGCGCATTGGCGGCGATCGCAGCGTGCAGCAGCCGTTGGATGTGGGGTTTGAAATCGACGAAGGGGGCAGTATCTGATTCAGGCATTTTTTTGAATCAGCTCACACTTCTGTGCTTTTCAGGCGGTCAAAGGTTGTCAGGGTTCAGACGGCCTCCGACAATGGCTTCTTAATTTGTTATCGGTAACATTGGCAGGCTACGCTGCCGGAGTGCATAACCATGACCACGCCATCACCTTCGCACCACGTTTTTATCCTGATGGGCGTTTCCGGCAGCGGAAAATCTGCCGTCGCTAACCAGGTTTCTCATCAGCTCAACACCGCCTTTCTGGATGGCGATTTCCTGCATCCGCGCAGCAACATCATGAAAATGGCGGAAGGCCATCCGCTGGACGACCAGGATCGTCAGCCGTGGCTGCAGGCGCTGAATGATGCAGCGTTTGCCATGCAGCGCACGCAGGCCATCTCTATCATTGTTTGCTCCGCGCTGAAAAAGTCCTACCGCGACATCCTGCGCGCAGGCAATCACAACCTGAAATTCATCTACTTGAAAGGCGAGTTCGACACCATCGAAGCGCGTCTAAAGGCGCGTAAAGGCCATTTCTTCAAGCCGCAAATGCTGGTGACGCAGTTTGCTACCCTGGAAGAGCCCGGCGCGGATGAGCCGGATGTGCTGGCGGTGAATATCGATCACACGCTGGATGACGTTGTTGCGGCCACGGTTGCGACCATTAAGGAAGCCATCAACAAGGGTCAGTAATGAGTACCGCAACGCTGGTGTTAACGGCAGCAGGCTCGGTCCTGCTGCTGCTGTTTTTGGTGATGAAAGCGCGCATGCACGCCTTTGTCGCCCTGATGTTGGTGTCGATTGGCGCCGGTCTGTTTTCGGGCATGCCGCTGGATAAAATCGCCGACACCATGCAAAAGGGCATGGGCGGCACGCTTGGCTTTCTCGCGATTGTGGTGGCGCTGGGCGCCATGTTCGGCAAGATTCTTCATGAAACCGGCGCGGTGGACCAAATCGCGATCCGCATGCTTAAGGTGTTTGGCGAGAGCCGCGCGCACTATGCCATGGGGATTGCCGGTTTGATCTGCGCGCTGCCGCTGTTTTTCGAGGTGGCGGTGGTGCTGTTGATCAGCATCGCCTTCGCCGTGGCGCGCCGCACCCACGACAACCTGGTAAAACTGGTGATCCCGCTGTTTGCTGGCGTGGCCGCCGCAGCGGCGTTCCTGCTGCCGGGGCCCGCGCCGATGCTGCTGGCGTCGCAGATGCACGCGGATTTTGGCTGGATGATCCTGCTGGGCCTGTGCGCCGCTATCCCCGGCATGCTGATTGCCGGACCGCTGTTCGGCAAGCTGATTGCGCGCCATGTGACCTTTAGCGCGCCGCCGGAAGATCATCAGCCCGACGTAGACGCGGCGAGACTGCCGTCATTTGGCGTCAGTTTGTCGCTGATCCTGTTCCCGCTGCTGCTGGTGGGGCTGAAAACCATTGGCGCGCGCTTCACTGCGCCGGACTCGCGTCTTTACGCATGGCTGGAGTTTATCGGCCATCCATTTACCGCCATTCTGTTGGCGTGTCTGGTGGCCATCTACGGTTTGGCCTACCGCCAGGGCATGGATAAAGAGAAGGTGATGCAGGTTTGCGGCAGCGCGCTGCAGCCCGCGGGCATCATTCTGCTGGTGATCGGCGCAGGCGGCGTATTCAAGCAGGTGCTGGTGGATTCCGGCGTCGGCCCGGTGCTGGGCCATGCGTTAACCGGCGCAGGCATGCCGGTGGCGCTGGCGTGCTTTATTTTGTCAGGCGCCATCCGCGTGATTCAGGGGTCGGCTACCGTGGCCTGTTTAACCACTGTAGGGCTGGTGATGCCGGTGATTGAACCCTTGCACTACAGCGGCGCGCAGCTGGCAGCGCTGTCAATTTGCATTGGCGGCGGCTCAATCATTATCAGCCACGTGAATGACGCCGGCTTCTGGCTATTCGGCCGCTTTACCGGCGCCACCGAGGCGGAGACGTTGAAGACCTGGACGCTGATGGAGACCATTCTGGGCACCACCGGCGCGGTGGTCGGCATGATCGCCTTTAGCCTGCTGTCGTAATCTCTACAGGCCGCCGTTGAGCGGCCTGTCTGTTAATCCTCTTCCCGCTCATCTTCCGGCTGATCCAGTACCGTATAGGCTACCGCGCAGAACAGCGAGTTCAGGCGTTTTAAATCCCCCAGCAGACCAAGATGCAGCGAGCTGGTCTCAATGCTCTGCACGTTTTGCATGTGCAGCCGTTCAACGTGGGTGTGGGAAAAGCGGCGTATCAGGATGCGAAAACGGTGCTTGGCGCGGCGCAGGCGTTTGGCGCTGGTGACATCGTGCGACAGAAACACCGATAAACTCAGGCGCAAATTCTCCAGCAGTTTCGCCTGCAGCGTGGTCAACTCTTCAATGCCCTCCGCGGAAAAGGCGCGGCGCGCGTGCAGCGATTTATCCACCACCTCCACCGACATGCGCTCAATAATGTCACCTGCCTGTTCAAGGTTGAGCGCCATCTCAATCACTTCTGCCCAGCGCTGAGAATCTTCATCCGCCAGATCCTCTTTGGGCATGCGGGCAAGATAGAGTTTGATCGCGGTGTAGAGCACGTCAACGTCATCATCCAGCCGGCGCACGGTGCGTTCCGCGCGCAGCTCGCCGTGCACCACTTTGCTAAAGGATTCCAGCATCTGCTCCACCACGTCACCCATGCGCAACGTTTCGCGCGAGGCATTGGCCAGCGCCAGCGCCGGGGTATCCAGCGCGCTGCGATCAAGGTGTTTGGGCTTGAGCGTGGCGTCGGTCTCGGCGTCGTCGTCAATCATGCGGCGGCACAAGCGGGCCATTGCATCGGCAAACGGCACCATGAGGATGCAGCGCAGCAGGTTGTAGAACACGTGGAAGAAGATCACCAGCTCTTCGTCGTTGACCGGCATTTTGTCCAGCCACAGCGCGAGGTGATCGATAAAAGGCAGCACCGCGAGGCTGCCGATCAGCTTGAACAGCAGGCTGCCGAGCGCCACGCGCTTGCCCGCAGCGTTGGCGGTACTGGCATTGATCATCGCCAGCAGGCCGCTGCCGAGATTGGCGCCAATCACCAGACAGAGCGCCACTTTGAACGAGATCACCCCAGCGGCAGTCAGCGTGGCGGTGATCAGCACCGCCGCCAGGCTGGAGTAGCTGATAATGGCAAACACCGCGCCAATCAGCGCATCCAGCATCACATCGCCGGTGAGCGTTGAGAACAGCACCTGCACGCCCGCCGCCTGGGTAATGGGCTTGGCGGCATCCACAATCAGCTGCAGCGCCAGCAGAATCAGCCCGAGGCCAATGGCGGTGCGGCCCAGCTGTCCGGCGCGCGTCTGCTTGCGGCTGAGAAAAAACACCACGCCAAGAAAGATAAACAGCGGCGAGAGCCACGAGAGATCGAAGGTAAGAATGCGCGCCATGATGGCGGTACCGACGTCGGCGCCCAGCACCACCACCAAGGCGGGGGTCAGGCTCACCAGATTCTGCGCTACAAAGGAGGTCACCAGCAGCGTGGTGGCGTTACTGCTCTGCACCAGCGCGGTCACGCCGATGCCCGCCAGAAACGCCATGGGTTTTCTTTCGACGCTGCGGCTCAGCACGCGCCGCAGATCGGCACCGAACACGCGCATAATGCCGGTGCGCACAATGTGGGTGCCCCACACCAGCAGCGCCACGGCCGAGAGCAGATTAAGCAGAGTTAGCATAGGGCAGGCTCCTCGTTCGTCAGGCGGCAATAACGCGGCTGCACGCCTGACGAAGAGCGCAACCGGTGCACAAATGCTCCGCGTCGCGTTGCTAATTTTTCCTTAGATTTAAGCAACCTGGCGCAACGTCGACATCTCTAACTGTAGACCAATTTCACTGCCGTCCGGGAGTAAATCGGCCGCGCTGCGGTTCAGCACATCCACGGAGAGCACCACGCCGTTGGCCCGCACGCGATAACGGATCACGTTGCCCAGCAGGCTGTGGCCAAGCAGCGTCGCGCGAATGCCCGCCTCGGGCGCGCACAGGCGGATTGACTCCGGGCGGATTGCCACTTCACCGCTAAACGCCCGCCCGGTGAGCTGGGTGGCCTGCTCGGCACTTAAAATATTGTAGTGGCCGATAAAGCCGGCGGCGAAGCGATCCGCCGGTTGGGTATACAGGGCTTCCGCGTCGCCGTTCTGCACGATTTTGCCGCGGTTCATCAGCACGATGCGATCGGAGAGGGTCAGCGCCTCTTCCTGATCGTGCGTGACAAACAGCGTGGTCAGCTTCAGCTCCTGCTGGATATGGCGAATTTGCTCGCGCAGATGGCGGCGAATGCGTGCATCCAGCGCCGACAGCGGCTCATCCAGCAGCAGCAAACGCGGGCGCGTCACTAGCGAGCGCGCCAGCGCCACACGCTGGCACTGGCCACCGGACAGCTGGTGCGGATAGCGGCGCGCGAACTCGTTCAGTTCTACCAGCGTCAGCGCCTCCTGCACCCGCTGATGAATCGCATCGGCGGGCAGTTTTTGCATCTTCAGGCCAAAGGCGACATTTTTCTCCACCGTCATATTGGGGAACAGCGCGTAGCTCTGAAACACCATGCCCAGCCGGCGCTTTTGCGGCGGCAGCGGCACCAGATCTTGCCCCTGCAGCACGATACGGCCGCTGTTGACGTCGGTTAAACCGGCGATGCAGCGCAGCAGCGTCGACTTACCGCAGCCGCTCGGGCCCAGCAGCGTTACGAACTCGCCTTCATCGGCCTGGAAATCGATATCTTCAAAGATGGCGGTAGGGCCGTAGCTTTTGTTCAGCCGCGTCACAGTTAAATAACTCATGGTCAACCTCGTTGCGGGTTAAGGGCGTTGGCCAGCCAGGTCACCAGCAGCACCACGGCAAAATAGGCGATGACGAGCGCGCTGGTAAAATGGCCGCTACCGTTGCGCATGTTAAACAGATAAACCTGAAGCGTTTCATAGCGGGTGCCGACGAGCAGGTTAGCGAACACAAACTCACCTATCAGAAAAGAGAAGGAGAGCAGCACGGCGATAAACATCCCGCTGCGCAGATTGGGTAAGATCACGAGCAGCGCCGCCTGCCAGGTATTGGCGCCGAGCAGGTGCGCGGCATCCATCAGCTCTTTGAGATTAATCGCCTGCATGTTGTTGGCGAGGGCGCGATAGATAAACGGCAGGGCGATGGTGAAATAGCAGCCGATCAGGATCCACGGCGTGCCGGTCAGCATCAGCGGGGACGACGAATAGAGCTGCAGCAGCCCCACGGACGACACCACCGGCGGCACGGCAAACGGCATCAGAATCAGCACATTCATTACAGCGTCGAGCTTCGGATAATAGTAAGCGATTACAAACATGGTAGGCAGCACCAGCACCAGCGAGAACGCTAATGCGCCCGCGCAGACCAGCAACGAGTGACCGAGCGCGGTGAGAAAGCGCGGGTCGCGCCACAGCGCGGTGAACCACTCCAGCGTGACGCCCTGAGGCAGGATGGTGTCGCTCCACTGGGTGGAGAGCGCGTACAGCAAGGTGGCGAGTAGCGGCGCGGCCAACGTCGCCAGCAGCAGGCCCACAATCAGGTAGTGGTAGAGTTTTTCAGCGCGCGACATATCACGACTCCCGCGTGGTGATGTTAAGGTAGCTGCGCCGCACCAGATACTGCTGCACCAGGGTAATCAGCGCCATGATCAGCACCAGCAGCATCGCCAGCGCGCCACCGGTATTCGGGTCCAGCGAGATATCGCCCGACACCAGCGCTGCAATACGCACCGGCACCACGTTGAAGTTGCCGGTGGTCAGGGCATAGATGGTGGCGTAAGCCCCGAGCGCGTTCGCCAGCAGGATCACAAAGGTGCCCAGCAACGCCGGAGACAGGATCGGCAGGGCGATGTGTCGCCAGTAGCGCCAGCGGCTGGCGCCGAGCAGCGCGGCGGACTCTTCCCACTCTTGACGCAGCCCATCGAAGGCGGGATAGAGCAGTAAAATCCCCAGCGGGATCTGGAACCAGGTGTAAACCAGCACCATGCCGTCACGCGAAAACAGCTTGAAGCCGTCCAGTACGCCGTAATGGCGCAGCAGCAGCGTCAGGCAGCCGTTCATGCCTAATAAAATGACAAACGCAAACGCCAGCGGTACGCCGGCAAAGTTACTGGTCATGTTGGTGAAAGAAAGAAGAAAGCGCTGCACGCGCCCGCTGCCCAGTTTGTACAGCGAATAGCCCGCGATCAGCGCCACGATCAAACCGTAAATGCTGGACCAGATGGAGATATCCAGCGACAGGCGAAACGCCTGGCGATAAAAGGGTGACGTAAGGATATCAACGTAGTTATCAATGCCCCAGCGGCTGTTCATGTCGCTCCAGAAGCTGTTAATGGCAATCCACAGCAGCGGCGCGAGCTGAAAAGCGATCCAGCACAGGGTAAACGGCACCAGCAGCAGCAGCGCCCAGGTTTTGGCTTTCATACCTGCGGCTCCGCCAGCATGGCACGGCACACCGGTTTGTCATGGGGCACGCCCAGCAGCGTACAGACCAAGCCGCACAGTTCGGTTTGCTGCGGCTGCAGATCGGGCTGGAGAGAGAAACCTGCACCAAACACAAACAGCGGCACTTGGGTCTCTTCTGGCAGCATACCGCCGTGCGAACGGTCGTCGTTCATGCCGTGATCGGCAGTCACCAGCACCTGATAACCGGCCGCCAGCCAGCCTGGCATCCACTGCGCCAGACAGCCATCCGCCGTGCGGGCGCGATTGCGATACTGCGCGGAGGACAAGCCGTGTTTGTGGCCAGCATCGTCAATGTTCATGGGATGGATCAGCAAAAAGTCGGGGTCGTGGCGCAAACGCAAACTTTCCGCGTCCTCAAAAAGATGGGCGTCCGGGTAGCTGTCATCCCAGTAAAAATGGCCGTATTGAATCGGCAGATCGGGCGCCAGCGTATGACGATCGCGCGCGGCCACAAAGGGCGTGCGGTTATACAGCTCACTCACCCAGTGGTACGCGGCGGCGGCAGTGGTTAACCCGGCGGCGCGCGCGTAGTGAAAAACGCTGCGCTCATGGCTCAGGCGGCTCACGCCGTTGTGGATAATACCGCTGCGCACCGGCGGAATACCGGTCAAAATACACTCATACAGCGGGCGCGACAGCGAAGGTAATTCACAGGTCAAGGTGTAGTAATGGCCATTACCCTGTTTGCACTCGGCCAGCAGATAGCCCATGGCGTGCTGCGCAACCTGATTGCTCAGCCCATCCAGTACCACCAGGATTGTTTTCATCCCTTACTCCTTCCGTTAGCGGGGCGGGCAGCACGTCTGCCCGCACGACGCGTGATGCGGTTACTGCTTCATATTGATAACAACGTTCTCCTGCCACAGGCGCGGCAGCATTTTTGATGTCTTGTCCCAGGCGGCCTGATCCTTGATAGGACGGGCGTGTTGGTACTCAGACTGCGGCAGCAGCTTGGCCTGCACGTCCGCCGGCAGGGTTAAGTGCTCGGCGCGAATCGGGCGGGCGTAGCCTTTCGCCAGGTTGATCTGGCCTTCATCCGACAGGATATATTCGCGCGCCAGCTTGGCGGCATTGGGGTGTTTGGCGTACTTGTTGATGATGGTGGTGTAGCCGGAGGTCACCGAGCCATCGGAAGGGATCACGACTTCATAGCGATTTTTGTCGATCTTGTCGCGGTAATTCAGGCCGTTGAAATCCCATACCACCGCCACCTGGATTTCACCTTTTTCGATGTTGGCGATCACCGGATCGGTCACGCCTAATCGTCCCTGTTTCGCCAGCTCGCCAAAGAAGGCCAGCGCCGGTTTAATGTTCTTTTCATCACCGCCCAAGGCGTAGCTCGCGGCCAGTACGCCGTTAGCCGCCTGAGCAGCAGTGCCGACATCACCGATAGTGACCACATACTTACCTTTTTTAAGATCGGCCCAGCTGTGCGGCGCGTCTTTGACCTGCTGCTTATCGATCAGGAACGCGATGGTGCCGGTGTAAGCCAGCATCCAGTTGCCATCGCTGTCTTTGGCCCACGCCGGAATCTGATCCCAATGGGTGGGTTTATACGGCTGCGCCACCCCTTTGCTGACGGCAATCGGACCGAAGGCGGCCCCTACGTCGCCGATGTCAGCGCTGGCGTTCTCCTTCTCTGCGGCAAACTTCGCCAGTTCCTGCGCGGAAGACATGTCGGTGTCGCTATGCTTCAGGCCATATTTTTGCGTGATCGCGTCCCAGGTATCTTTCCAGTTAGCCCAGGTATCAGGCATGCCCACGCTGTTGATTTGACCCTCCGCGCGTGCGGCTTTTTCCAGCGCAGCCAGGTCGCTGTCGGCGGCATGCGCGGCGGGCAGCGCAAGCAGAACGGCGCTGGCTACTACAGAGGCGATAAGTGCTTTCATCTCGGTGACTCCGGGTGTAAGTTGTGGGGCGTCTTGGTCTAGTCCAGCAAGAACCGAGCCAATGTAGCCCCGACGGATGAAAGTTTTATGACAAACGCAGCAAAATGCAGCGCAGCGCGAGATTTGTGCGGGGTGTAGAGGGAGAGAGTGGGAGGTCACAAAAGTGTCATCGAACTGTCATAGTGCAGCTGTGCTCCACAAAGAGGCGGAACCATGCTAACGAAAACGGCCGATGTGCTGGCGGCAGCGCTGAAGGCCCGCATTGAAAAAGGCGAGTTTGCGCAGGGCCGCCTGCCCGCGGAACGGGCGCTGAGTGAACACTACGCCACCACGCGCATTACGCTGCGCGAAGCGCTCGGCCTGCTGGAATCGCAGGGCGTGATCTTTCGCGAGCTGCGCCGCGGCTGGTTTGTCGCGCCGCCGCGCCTGGTGTATAACCCGGCGCACCATAGCCACTTCCACGCCATGGCCAGCGCGCAGGGGCGGCAGGCGCGCACCGAGGTCATCGACGCGCAGCGCCAACCGCTTCAGGACGACATCGCGCGTCATCTGCGGCTTAACGAAGGCGACGAGGTTTATCGCATCCGACGCTTGCGCCGCATTGATGGTCGCGCGGTGCTGTACGTGGAGCACTATCTCAATCCGGCCTTTTTTCCCGGCCTGCTGGAAGCGGATCTCACCCGTTCGCTCACCGAACTGTATGAGCAGCGCTACGGCATTCGTTACGGCAGCGCCCGCTTTACCTTGCTGCCAGGGCCGTTGCCGTCCCACGTCGCGCCAACGCTCAACGTCGCCAGCGGCACGCCAGGCTTACTGATTACCCGCATCAACCGCGATCGGCGTCAGCGCGTGATTGACTGCGACTGCGAATATTGGCGCTACGACGCGCTCAGCGTGGAGATTGATCTGTAGCATATTGTGATTTAGATCACGTTACAGCATAGTAGCGCCAGAGAATCCCGGTGAAAGAGGCGCTAAAAATGACAACAAAATCGACCGCGGGGCAGCTGATCGCCTCGGTATTACAGTGGGTGCTCAACACGGGTCTCCTGATTCTGGCGGTAATCCTGGTGGTGTTTTTGGGTAAGGAAACCATTCATTTGGCCAACGTGCTGTTCAGCACTGGCGAAGAGGCCTCCTCTTATTTGCTGATCGAAGGCATTGTGATTTACTTCCTTTATTTCGAGTTTATTGCGCTTATCGTGAAATACTTCCAGTCGGGGTATCACTTCCCGCTGCGCTATTTTATTTATATCGGTATTACGGCGATTATCCGCCTGATCATTGTTGATCATAAAAATCCCTACGATACGCTTTATTATTCAGCCGCCATTTTAATTCTGGTGGTCACGCTGTGGCTGGCAAATAGCAATCGGTTAAAGCGGGAGTAAATCCCGCTTTAGTTATAATGTTGCGGTAAAGACCACCCTGACGCTGCCCTGATAGGGGCCGGTCTCTTTCTCGTTCTTATTAAATTCCGGCGTAATAAACGTGAGCGGTGCGGGCGCACACATCACCGGCGTGGGGATGCCCGGCAAATAAACGGGGCGCAGCTGTGAAGGATCCAGACTGGGTAATTCACGCACAACGTTGTTGTCAAGATACGCATCCTGACCGTTGTAGCTGAGCTGAATCTGATAATCGATGCGTTTTCGCAGGCTGTTGTCATTTACGCCATGATGAAAAACAGAAAATCTATCGCTGCTTCTGCCGCTGATATTCACGTCATCAGTAAGGGTGAGAGAATAACGCGTACTTTTGTTGTCCATCCCATCATATAAGCACATATCCAGATTCGAACGACCATACATGATTCCGCCCGGCATTGTTTGTACCAGACGCGTTTTCAGCGCCAGGTCATGGCGGGGCGTGCTGGTCTGCTGCTGGGGAAACCACACGGTGGCACTGGCCCCGTCGCGCAGAGTAATGTCAATGGTGCCCTGCCAGTTGGACCAAGTGGTGGTTGACTGTGGATTTTTAAATTGTTTTAACTTGAGCGTCGCTTTCCAGTTTCCGCCAATCGGCAACGGCTTTAATTCTTGCTCGTCAACCCAGACCGTGAGCGTTTTACCATGGTTATAAAAAGGCTCCCCCCCGATACCCGGCGTTAGGCAATAGGAAAAGGAGGATGAATTGATGCCTGATTCTGTCAAGGCTGCGCACCCCACGAAGTTGTAGTGGGCATACAGCGTAATGTCTTGGGTGATCTGCGTACGCTGCTCGGTAAAGCGTAAGCGCAACGGGGTGTGTGGAATCGTCGTGGTTTGACGAGAGGTGCAATTACCGGCACCAAAACCGCTGTCAGACTGACTGTAACAATACCAGAACGTGTTGCTATACGGGGCTTGACCGCCATAAGGGATGTTGTTGCCGCCATAACCGTTCTGCTTTTTTTGCCAAATGTAATACCGAGTATTGCCCAGCGTACTGCGGTCTAGCGTGAGCGTGAGGGTCGTATACTGATCGGTTGCAGGGACCAGCGGCGGGTAGGGATAGGCGGATACCAGGGCTGTTGCAAAAACACTGAGCGTCGTACCAAGCGCTTTTGTGGGCGAGGGCATAGTCTCTTCCTTATTCAAGTGATGACGATATCTCTTCAGCCGTTGCGCTGCTGGTTCCAGATATAATGCTGCGTGCTGCCCAGCGTCGAGCGTTCGAGGTTTAGCGTCAGCGTGGTCTGCTGGTCTACCGGCGGCACCAGCGGCGGATAGACATAAGCCGCCCATGCGCGCGTGAGCCCGCCCAATGTCACGAGCAGGAACAGAAGCGCACTTGCCGCATAGGTCATCTTATTTTTCCTTTCTGTAGGCCAGCGCGTGGCTGTTTTTTATCTCTGCGGGCAGGGCCGCCAGCGTGATTTCGTGGCAGTGCACTTCGCCGCTGATCTGCAGGGTTGCCGCGGCGTCGGGCGCGGGTAACGCGCAGGTAAAAAAGCGATCTTGCTGCACGATGTAGAGTTGCTGTAACGGCGCCGGGGTTTCCAGCACAAACGCACCCTCCTGATTCAGGCGATCGCCATGGGCATTCATCACCCTGCCCTGGCGCAGCGGTTGCCCGTTCGTGAGCGCTCTGCCCACCAGCGTATAGGTGACTTTTGCGCTCACCTCGCGCGTCACCAGCCGACCTGGCTGAATAAAATCGGTTTTGCGGCCGGAGCCATAGCGGATATTGGCCTGTAGTGGGCCGGTTGCCCGTTCGCTTTCACGGATGTCGGTGCTGCTTTGCTGCCAGCCAGGCAGCGGCAGCGCCGCGCTGTCACCCAGCCCGAGCGTCGTGGTGCGTCCATTTGCCTGAACATCGATCGCGGCACCCGGTACCACACCGGGTGTGCCCGCCACGCGTACCAGCGCGGCCCCTGACGGCGTGCCATAACCCGCGCCGCTGAGCCACAGCCCGCTGCCGCTGGCAATCAGCGTCGAGTCATAGCCGCCGGTGAACGACTGCTGCGCTGCAGTTTGGCTAAATTGGCTGTGGCTCAACGTGGCATGGAGGTTGCCATAGCGTCCGTCTACCCTGCCGCCGAGTGATGCAGAGAAATCGCGGCGATCGCTGCCGCTGAGCGTGGTCTGCCAGGCACGCAGGCTGCTTCCCTGAAGCGTTTCATCGTGGCTGACATTCCAGGTGGTTTGCTGGCCGCTCTGCGCGCTGGTGCGGTATTGCGTGTTGAGATTGGTTTGGCTATGGCGCGTGGCGCTGCTGGGTGGGCGCGCAATGTGGCTGAGCGTTAAGCCGAAAAAGAGGCCGTGGTCGCTGCGAGCTTGTCTATTACGCTGGTGCGAGCGAAAGAGGCCCGCCTGGCCGTTAATCGACATATTGCCGTAGGTAAAGCCGCGCCCAAGGCTGAGCTGCGTGGTGCTTGAATCGGTTTTACGGCGCTGCGGGGCGGCCGATTGTGCTGTGCCAAAAGGCGACGAGAACGGGTATTGCCTACTCCGGGTGTGCCCCAGCGTGGTGGTCCAGCCTTTGATCTGGGTAGATAGCGTAGCGCTGAGGCTTTCACCGCAGCCTGGTCCGTCGAGCTTACGCACGCCGCGACACTGCGCGCCGCGCTGTTCGCTGCGGTAGAGCGACAGTGACACGCCGTTGCTCAGGGCGATCTGTTGGGCATTACCGCGCACGCCGCGCGCATCAATCAGTACGGTGGCGGAAGCGGAAAGCGTGCTGCGACCAAATGCGGTTTGCCAATCAAGGCGCGTTTCATTGAAAAAACCGCCTGCGCTGGCAGACACGCCCGACGTCACCTGCATAGATCGCAGTACGCGCGCACGGACGCCCGCTTGCCAGCTTGGCCTGCCGGCATAGGAGGGCTGTGCTGCGCGATCCACGGGCTGGCCTGCCTGTGCGAACCATTCTGGCTCGTCAGACGCGAATCCTGGTGCGGCTTTGCTGAAGGCCACGTCTTCTGTGCGGACCAGCGTGTCGCTTTCATACACGCGCAGTTGCAGCGGATAACTGCCACCGGGTAGCTGACGGGTGTTGATTTCTTGCAGACCCGGCATCAGGTATTGACTGCCGAGCAGCTCTGCGCCGCGGTAGAGATCGACGCGTGCGCGGCGATTGAGCAGCAGAGTGACAGGGGTCGCGTTGTCATCTACCCGTTCCTGGTTGCGCCACGCTTGGGTGGTGCCCACACGCAGGCCTCTGAAAAGCGGCATAGGCAACAGCGAAAAATTAAAGCTGCCGCCGAGACGGCCCGCAAGCGCGGCCCGATCCATCTGACCGACCTGCACGTAGTGTCTTTTGCCCAAATCCTGGCGTACATAAAGGTCTTGCAGCTGAAATTGCTGGCGTGTTTGCTCGCTATCGTGTGTGAAAAAGCTGCTCCAGTTACCCGCAAGATAACGATGTGTCCCTAAACCCAGCGCACCCGTGCCGCGCGCGCTAAGGCTATCCGCCTGGCGGGTTGTAGACCAGTTAAAGGTTTGGTGATGGACCAGCGCATTCTGAGTGCCAGGCGCGGCGCTGTAATAGCTGTCCACGTGGTTTTTTTGCATCAACCAGTGGGGGTTAATAAACAGCTCCAGCGCGCTGCGGTTTTCATCAAAAATCATGGCGACGGTATCGGTTTTCACGAATCCGCAGCCAGGGGCAGCGCACGCTAAATGACCGTTGCGCGGCAGAGGAGAGTGGAGCGCCGCAATCAGCGCGTGCTTGAACATGGGATTCACATAGCCCGCCTCAATGAGGTGTTGGGCAAGGGGCGTGGGGTGTGAAAAAAGCAGCGTCTCAGGTTTGACCTCGGCGTCATAGAGTCCGAGCGAGGTGGTAAACACCACCACCTCGACTTTCTCATTTTGTCCCAGCATCAGCGCTTCGAAGCCAGCGGGAATGAGGGGTGCCGCGTACGATACGCCGGGCACCGTTAACGCAAGGTTGACTGTGCCCGCGATGACCACCGACAACAGGTGAAAAGAGAAACGTTCCATAGTGATCGATCGCGAGTAAGCGCAGGGCGTTATGTGCAGTGGGATTTAGGGTTTTTGCGCCAAGACCAGGTGAACCAGACCCTGATAGGTGCCTGCGGTAGTGATAGGCGCTCGGGTAACAGCCTGAATCTTCAAGGGCAGAATCACCGATTGGCCTGCACTGGTTGCCGTGGCATCGGTATAGAGTGAGGCAGCGGCGAGCGTTGCAGGCGTGGTAGTAATCGCGGTGCCATTCAGCGAAACGCTGAGTGGAATACTCGCCGCTCCCGCATCGCTGAGATGACTGAGTTGCGCGGTGCTGGCGAGACGAACGTCGACATCTTTGCTTTGGTCGTTACTGAAAATGCGGGTTGGCAGCTCAACGCCATCCAGGCCCACGCCGGGGGTGTACCCCATCTGCAACGTCTGCGACAACAGGCTGCCATCTGCGTTGCGCAGCTCAAGCATAGGGTCAACGTTTGCCGTCACCGTAATGGTCGCCTCTGCAGCCAGCGCTGAAGTAGTAAATAATGCAGACAGCAGCGCTGCCATAAAAAGCTTTTTCATTGACTCTTTCCTTTTAATGTATGACGCGTCAGCGTCGGTGATCAGCGCAAGTTAAAATAACTTGATGCTCTGAAGCTTTTCGTCTTCCGTGAGATAGCGGACGCGCAGCGGCTTATTTGCTGAAATGCCCGAAAGGGGCCGTTTTTCTTTCGGGTAAATTCGGCTATTGACTTCTTTCCAGCTGCACTGATCGTCACGCTGAGAATCTTCGCACTGGCTGTAGCTGTGTAATTGCACGCGAACGTTGCCCTTATTAATGAGCACCGCGTCTTTTTCTCTTTGCAGGGTATAAATTCTCTTTTCCGGTATTTGTCGAATTAAGACTCCCCACACCAGCGTGAGGGCGACCTGGCCCTGGATTTTGGGCTTGTCGACATTTTCATTTTGTTCTGCGGAGACCGGTTCGAAATAAGCGCGAAATACGCGTTCATCGTTCACCTTATTTAGCGAGATGACGCGCACGGTTTTTGTGGCACCTGCCGACAAGGCAAATTTCATCGGGGAAATAACAATGCCCTGACCTTGCCAGTTGGCCACGTCCGCTTCTTTTTCCTGCGGCGTGGCGGGATGCAAGACTTCTTTCAGGCTCACGCGGACATATTGCGTGGTGTCCGATTGTGACGTCACGTTGAGCGTGGCGCGGGCTTCTTTTTCCGCCGACAGTTTTAGCAGCATGGGATAAACCAGCATATTGGCTTGGGCTTGTGAGACAAGCAGCATCACCAGGCTTATTAACGTCAGTAAGATTTTCATCGTATTCAGCACCGCGTCATAAGTGAAATGGATTACTGACTGAATACGACGCAAGGGTGCCGTGAATTAAATCCGCCGACATAGGTTTACACTCAGGCTGCGCGGCGATGAATTTTTTGCGTCACCGATGAATATCCCTGTTGCCAGGGTGTGTCGCGCGAAAGGGGTGCGCTACACTAGGCTCCTTTTCACTGGAGGGACTGCCCAGATGTCGCACGATGCGTTGCAGCAACTGCGTGCGCTGCGCTGGCTAGACGCCGACGCGCCGCCGCTTTCTTCGTCCGTGCTGGACTGGCTGATGGAGGAAGACTCCATGACGCGCCGCTTTGAACAGCACTGCCGCCAGGTCACCGTGGAGCCGCTTCGGGAAGGATTCGTGGCGGCCGATGAAGTGGCGCCGGAGGCGGCGTTTCTGCCGGCCGACGCCCGTTTTTGGCTGCGCGAAGTGGTACTGCGCGGTGACGGTGTTCCCTGGTTAATCGGCCGCACGGTGGTGCCCGAAAGCACGCTGCAGGGGCCGGAGCAGATGCTACAGCAGCTGGGCACGCGCCCGCTGGGGCGTTATCTTTTTGCGTCCTCCACGCTGAGCCGCGATTTTATCGATCCCGGCCAGGTAGACGGGCTGTGGGGACGCCGTTCGCGACTGCGCCTCTCGGGTAAGCCGCTGTTATTGACAGAGCTTTTTTTACCGGCGTCGCCGCTGTACCGAACGCCGGCGCAAGGATAAACAGAATGGATAAAAGTATGACGTTGAGCAAATGGCAGGCCTATCGCCGCCTGATGCGCATCGATAAACCCATTGGCACCTTACTGCTGCTCTGGCCCACGCTGTGGGCGCTGTGGCTTGCCGGCATGGCCATTCCGCCGCTGTCGGTGCTGGCGGTGTTTGTGCTCGGCGTTTTCGTGATGCGTGCCGCAGGCTGCGTCATCAATGACTATGCCGATCGTAACGTGGATGGCCATGTCAAGCGCACCGCCGGGCGCCCGCTGGCCAGCGGCGCGGTCAGTGGCAAAGAGGCGAAAATGCTGTTTGCCGCGCTGGGGCTGGTGGCGTTTGCGCTGGTGTTAACCATGAACCGCATGACGATTTTATTGTCGTTTGTGGGACTGGCGCTGGCGTGGGTCTATCCCTTTATGAAGCGCTTTACCCATCTGCCGCAGGTGGTGTTAGGGGCCGCGTTTGGCTGGGCGATCCCGATGGGTTGGGCTGCAGTTAGTGAGTCCTTACCTCTCGTTTGTTGGCTGGTGTTTCTCGCTAACATCTGCTGGACGGTGGCCTACGACACGCAGTATGCGATGGTGGATCGCGACGATGACCTCAAGATTGGCGTGAAATCCACGGCCATTTTGTTTGGCCGTTTTGACAAACTGATTATTGGTCTGTTGCAGCTGGCGACACTGGGATTGATGGTACTGGTGGGGCTGCTGCTGCATCTCAACGGCGCGTTCTATTGGTCGCTGCTGGCTGCCGCCGCCCTGTTTGTTTATCAGCAAAGGCTGATCGCCCAGCGGCAGCGCGACGCCTGCTTCCAGGCATTTCTTAACAACAACTACGTCGGCCTGGCGCTGTTTGTCGGGGTGCTGCTGAATACCCAGCCGTTTGTGGATCTGTTTTAAATCGACAGACAGAAAAAAAGGGCGCCCGGCAGGGTGCCCTTTTTTATGCTCATCACAACCGATTAGCTCAGCGCCACCGCGCTCTCGATGGTCAGGCGCACATCGCTGGTTACCAGCTCTGCCAGCATCTGCCACATCTTGTGGCTGCGTTCGGCATCGGCATCCCCCGAATCGCTGATATAGCCTTCATCGCGTAGCGTCAGCACCAGCGCGGTAAACACCGCTTTATCAAAGAACTCTGGCGCGTTAATGCCGTTCAACACCGACAGGCGCTGCGCCAGGGTACGGCTCTCTTTTTCCAGCGTGCCGCGGTTAATGGTGGGTTTGGCGCTCAAAATCGCAAAGGTAATCGCAAAGCGCTGGAGCGTTTCGCGAATGCCTGCCGCCAGCAGCTGTAGCGTACGGTAGCGGGCGGCGCTCATTTTCAACTGTCCGTCTTGATAAGTAATCAAGCCCTGACGCGCCAGTTCATTGCACAGATCCTGCAACAGCTGCGGCAGCTGCGCGTTATCCCAGCGCAGGAATAGCTCACTTTTCAGCATCGGGTACACCAGGCTTACCTGGCGCAACAGCTCGGCCTCGCTGATTTCACGATGCTGCTGCACGATGGCGGCAATCAACGACGGCATCACCAGCATGTGATGAATATTGTTGCGGTAATAGGTCATCAGCACCGCCTGCTCGCGCGGTAGGATGATGATATCGCCGATGCTGTCCTGCTCGGTTTCAAACTTGTTCATGCCCATCGCATGATCCAGCAGCGCTTTGGCACTGAGATCCGGCACCGTGGATTCCGGCGAGTAGGGCACGTTGCGCAGTAGCTGGATGTAGCAGTCAAGCTGCTCTGTAAGCTGCTCGCGCGTGAGCGAGCGCTGGCGCGAGGCCAGTAACGCGGTAACGCACAGATTCATGGCGTTCGCAGCACCGGCTTCATTAATGCGTACCATCAGGCTGGCGGCGATGTCATTCACCACCGGGGTCATCCACGCCGGGCGCTGCGGCTCAATGGGATCGATGGCGTCGCGCCATTCAGGCACCTGCTTGTTCAGGTAATTCACCAGCGGTAGCGGCTCACCGAAGTTGACATAGCCCTGTCCGAGGTTGCGCAGCTTGCGCAGGCCGCGCACCATCTGCACGAAACCCTCTTTCTCTTTCGCCGCGCCGCGCAGCTCTTTGGCGTAAGTCCCCACTTCCATCACATGCTCATAGCCGATGTAGATAGGCACAAAGGTGATCGGGCGATTGCCGCCGCGCAGCAGCGCCTGCAGCGTCATGGTCAGGGTGCCGGTTTTGGGATCCAAAAGGCGGCCGGTACGTGAACGTCCGCCTTCCACAAAGTATTCAACCGAGTAGCCGCGGCTAAACAGCTCGCCCAAATATTCACGGAAAACGGTGGAGTACAGCTTGTTGCCCTTGAAGGTGCGGCGGATAAAGAACGCGCCCAGGCGGCGGAAAATCGGGCCCGCTGGCCAGAAATTCAGGTTGATGCCAGCGGCGATGTGCGGCGGCACCAAGCCCTGATGATAGAGCACGTAGGAGAGCAGTAAGTAGTCCATATGACTACGATGGCACGGCACGTAGACGATTTCGTGCCCATCCTGCGCCAGTTGGCGCACGCGCTCACCGCCGTGCACATTGATGCCTTGATAGAGGCGGCTCCAGAGCCAGCCCATCACGCGGTCGGTGACGCGAATCGCTTCGTACGAGAAATCCGCGGCCACTTCTTCCATCATCTCAATGGCGTTTTGCTGCGCTTTCTCATGCGAGATTTTTTTGCTGCGCGCTTCGTCCTCAACCGCTTTTTCAATGGCTTTAGATTGCAGCAGTTTGTTGAACAGATCCTGGCGGGCAGGGAGACGTGGCCCGACGGCGGCTAAGCGCTGGCGCGCAAAATGAATGCGTGCGACGCGCGCGAGCTTCTGCGCAATCGACTTATCCGTGCCGTGTTCAGTGGCCATCTGGCGCAGCGATACGGTTGGCGAGAAACGCACAAAGCTGTCGCGGCCGTGCCAAAGAATGGCAAAAAATTTCTCAATACCGTTGAGAATGCGCAGATGCGGCTGGGCTTCACCCTGAATCTCACGACCCGGCGCGCGGCCAAACATCACGGAAACCGGCAGCATTTGGACATCAAGCTGCGCGTTACTGCGGTGCAGATCCAGATAATCGTGGAACAGCTTGACCGATTCCGGGTTCGCGACAAAGTAGGGGAAAACGCGTGGGCCGTCGTGAATGAAGACGTGGCGCGGCAACAGAGCACCGTCTATCTCTAACGGCGCCAGCGGATCGGGGAGGTCATGTTTCAGACACTGCGCCCGTAACGTCAGGAGGTCAGCCTTTGAATCATAAGGCAAAACGTACATTAAGGGACGTGTAGGATCGATCCCTAATTCGGAAATAGGATCGGTCGGGATGACCTTACTTTTCACCAAAATAGAGAGTGGTAAATTTAATAATTTGTAATAGAGTTTACGCCAACCGGACATAGACAACTTAAAGCCTCTCATTAACAAAGCGCGGCAAGCATACCAGAAACCGCGGTGAAGATCTGTGTCGCTGGCGCGTCGCGCAGCCCTGACATTGACGTCAGAATAATTCAAGGGTTCCAAAACATGGCAAATAATGTCACGGGTTTTATCAGAATTATTAAAGCAGCCGGTTATTCCTGGCAAGGATTGCGGGCCGCCTGGCAATATGAAGCCGCGTTTCGCCAGGAGGCGATTGCGGCGCTGATTGCGATTGGCGTGGCATGCTGGTTGGACGTGGAAGCGATCACGCGCGTGCTGCTGGTGGGCTCGGTGGCGCTGGTTATGATCGTTGAGATCCTTAACAGCGCCATTGAAGCCGTAGTCGATCGCATTGGTCAGGAAAGGCATCCGCTGGCGGGGCGCGCCAAGGATATGGGATCGGCAGCGGTGTCTTTGACGATTTTGCTGGCGCTGTTCGTGTGGATTGTCTTGCTGTGGTCCCATTTCAACCCGTGAATTCAGCGGCGTTAAACGGCTGATTTTTCCATCGGTTTCGGTTTTCATTTCGCCAATACCTGTATATACTCACAGCGACTGTATAAACAACCAGGGGGCGGGATGAAAGCGTTAACGACAAGGCAGCAGCAGGTCTACGACCTGATTCGCGACCATATTAACCAGACGGGTATGCCGCCTACGCGTGCGGAGATTGCTGCTCAGCTGGGTTTTCGCTCGCCTAACGCAGCGGAAGAGCATCTCAAAGCGCTGGCGCGCAAGGGCGTTATCGAGATTGTCTCTGGCGCATCGCGCGGTATTCGCCTGCTGATGGAAGAAGAAACCTCAGAAGGGCTGCCGCTGATTGGCCGCGTGGCCGCGGGCGAACCGCTGCTGGCGCAGGAGCACATCGAAGCGCACTATCAGGTGGACGGCAATCTGTTTAAGCCGTCGGCGGACTTCTTACTGCGCGTAAGCGGTATGTCGATGAAAGACATCGGCATTATGGACGGCGACCTGCTCGCGGTACATAAGACACAAGAAGCGCGAAATGGCCAGGTTGTGGTGGCGCGCATTGACGATGAAGTCACCGTGAAGCGCTGGAAAAAGCAGGGTGCCATCGTGCAGCTGCTGCCCGAAAACAGTGATTTTGAGCCGATTGTTGTCGATACGCGTCAGCAGTCGCTCACCGTTGAAGGCCTTGCCGTCGGTATCGTCCGCAACGGCGAATGGCTTTAACCTTGCTTTGATCTCCCCCGTTGCGGTAGCGTAACTGCGCTGCCGCAACCTGATGTTGCCCTTTCTTTTTCCTCGCGCTTTCTTGCTGGCGGGCGCAGTCAGCGCGTTTGCCTAACGTCATAATGGAATGCGCGAATGCTGTTTTTCTCCCCTTCAGATAAAGCCCTGTGGCGACTTGCCTTGCCGATGATTTTGTCGAACGTGACGGTGCCGCTGCTCGGCGTGGTCGATACCGCGGTTATCGGTCATCTCGACAGTCCGGTTTATCTCGGCGGCGTGGCGGTGGGCACCACCGCAACCAGCTTTGTTTTCATGCTGCTGCTGTTTCTACGCATGAGCACCACCGGCCTGACGGCACAAGCGTTCGGGGCGAATCATCCCCTTGCTCTGGCGCGTGCGCTGATCCAGCCGCTGTTGATTGCCATGCTTGCCGGTGTGCTGTTTATGCTATTGCGCACGCCCGCCAGCGATATGGCCGCCGCGCTGATGGGCGGCAGCGAAGCGGTACAGCAGCAGGCGCGCCTCTTTATTGATATCCGCTGGCTCAGCGCGCCCGCAAGTTTAGCCAACCTGGTGATCCTCGGTTGGCTGCTGGGCGTACAGCATGCGCGGGCACCGATGGTGCTGCTGATTGTTGGGAATCTGGTCAATATCCTGCTCGATCTGTTGTTTGTATTGCACTGGCACTGGGGCGTAAGGGGCGCCGCTGCCGCCACCGCGCTGGCGGAATACGTCACGCTGGCGGTTGGCGCGTGGATGGTGATCGGCGTGCTGAAGCAGCGTGGCATCAGCCTAAACCTGTTAATGCAGGGCTGGCGCGGCGATACCGCTCGTTTGTTTCGACTCAACCGCGACATTATGCTGCGCTCGCTGATGCTGCAGCTCTGCTTTGCTTCCGTCACGCTGCTGGGCGCGCGGCTCGGACCCGACGTGGTCGCGGTGAATGCGGTGCTGCTGATGTTTTTAACGTTTACTGCCTACGCGCTGGACGGGTTTGCCTATGCGGTTGAAGCCTGCTCCGGCGAGGCCATGGGCGCGCGCGACCGCAGCCGCCTGCGGCTGATTTGGCAAGCGGCTTGCCGACAGGCTGGCGTCGTGGCGCTGCTGTTTGCGCTGATTTATGCGCTAGAGGGAGAGCATCTGGTGGCGATGCTCACGTCGCTTGAGGCGCTGCGCGCCATGGCAGATCGCTATCTGCTGTGGCAGGTCGTGCTGCCGCTGGTGGGCGTCTGGTGCTATCTGCTGGACGGGATGTTTGTCGGCGCGACGCGCGGTCGCGACATGCGCAACAGCATGATGGTGGCGGCGGTGGGTTATGGCCTCACGCTGCTGTCGCTCCCCTGGTTAGGCAATCACGGCCTGTGGCTGGCGCTAACGGTGTTTCTGGCGCTGCGTGGTCTTACGCTCTGGCTGATCTGGCACCGGCACTGGCAGCGCGACAGCTGGTTTTCCAATGAATAAGCGCAGCGGAAGCCCTCGATAATTCTGTATTTTTTTGCATATTCCCGCTTGGCTACTACAATTAACTCTATCAGCGCAATAGAGCAGCGCGTTGTGGTTATTATTGCCGTGAAAAGCAGGCAATTATCGCACCTAATCAGGATGACGTGGAGGATTGTAATGAACAAAGACGAAGCGAGCGGTAACTGGAAGCAGTTTAAAGGCAAATTCAAAGAAAAATGGGGCAAGCTGACAGACGATGACATGACAGTCATTGAAGGTAAGCGCGATCAGCTTGTCGGCAAGATCCAGGAACGCTACGGCTATGCTAAAGATCAGGCCGAGCGTGAAGTCTCTGACTGGGAAAGTCAGAATAAAGATTATCGCTGGTAAGCAATAAAAAGTTACGGAAGACGCTCCTACCCCGCTGATCGCCCGTCAGCAAGGCACAAGGATGTGCCCTTTATCCTCTTCTGGTCTTTTTCTTCTCTGCATCATGATCGTGCTGGCAGTGCTCGTGTTGGGTACAGGCGGCAACTTCTGTGCAGCGTTCGCATAAGCCATGCGCTTCTATCACGCTGGTGCGGAACGTAAATCCCGCCTGATCGGCGAGAGCGGCAATGATCTTTTCCACGCCCTGTGCGTGCTTTTCAGTGACGGTGGCGCAGTTGTCGCACACCAACATCACCGACGTGTGGGCGGGCTCATCAAAATGATGGCACACCACGTAGCTGTTGTTCGACTCCACGCGGTGAATAAAACCCTGCTCCAGCAAGAAATCCAGCGCGCGATAAATGGTAGGTGGCTTGGCCTGCGGCTCGCTGACGCGGAGCTGATCCAGCAAATCATACGCACTCACCGATCCCTTTTGTTCAGCCATAAGGCGCAGCACTTCGGCACGCTGTGGCGTTAGCCGCACGCCGCGATCGAGGCAAAGCGCCTCTGCCTGCGTCAATAGTTGTGCAGTCGTAAGGGTTGACATAAGCGTTCTCCTGGTTACATGCGATGTTATTTTATCACATTAAACCTTCCCTGTGCTGCGATTGCGCATATCCCAGGCTGCTTATAAAAAGGCTTATCTATCATAAGATTATTTTATTCTCGTACGAAAACCTTCCTGCTTAATCCCTTTGTGCCGCGTAACGGCCGCCGCCTGAGAAAAATCCTGAATTTTTTATTTTGCAACGCGTGCGCTTAGCGTATAAGGTTCAAAAGGCCTTAAGTAATATCTGGTATCAATTAAGAACTTGTTTATTTCTTTGCATAATAAAAACGCAGAATGGTCTTTTTGCATCCAATTCTGCGAATAGCAGTGCTATTTCCTTTCAATTCACAGCAATGAAGCGTTAGCCGACGTTCACAATAGCGGTTAACTAAACTGTTTCGTCGCGGCGACGCCAGCGACATATTTTAAGGTGATGGCAGATTCATGGTGAAGACATTATTCAAGCAGAGAAAACTCGCTTATCTTGTTGGTTTGAATGCGGTATTGCTTTCTTCTTCGGCTCTGGCGGCTGGCACCTGGTATGACGCCCGTAATGATGCCATGGGCGGAACGGGCGTGGCTTCTTCGCAATGGGGGTCTGCGGTACTGGCTAACCCGGCGCTAATGACCAAAGCGCAACCGGAAGACAATGTCAGCATCCTTTTCCCGTCTGCCGGTGTGCAAATCACTGACAAAGACAAAATGGTCGATCGCATCGACGATATTACCGATACGGTAAATCGCTATCGCGATGAGGCAAACAACTTCACGCTGCAAGATCTGCTCAACGGCTTCCCGGAGCTGCGTTCAGCCGCGGGCGATATGGCCAACCAGCTACGCGGTCTGCGCGGCAACAAAGCCAACGGCAAAGCCGGTGTTGCGCTGGCCGTGACGATACCGAATGAAACCCTGCCTTTTGCGTTTGTTACCAAAGCCTACGGCACGGTGCATCTGCGTGCTAACGTGGCGCAAAGCGATATCACTTACCTCGATCAGGTGGCGGCGGGCGACCGTATTCCGTTACCCGGTGACCAAAGTCAGTTGCGCTCCAGCGCGAATGGCTTAGCGGCGCTGGTCACCGATTACGGCGTGGCGATGGCGCATGAATTTTCTATCGCGGGCCATCCGGTTTCGATTGGTGTGACGCCAAAGGTCCAGAAAACCTGGCTGTATAACTACAGCGCCAGCGTCTACAACTACGACAAAAACGATCTGAAAAATGGTCGCTATCGCAGCTCAGACACCGGGTTTAACGTGGATGCCGGTTTAGCCACCGACTTCGCGGAAAACTGGACCTTCGGCGTTACCGGGCAGAACCTGATCGCCCGCGATCTCGATACCAAAGAGGTTAACGGCTATCGCGATACCTACCAAATTCGTCCGCTGGTGACGACCGGCCTCGCCTGGAATTACGGCCCTGTGACCTTAACCAGCGACGTTGACCTGACCGAAACCAAACGCTTTAAAAGCGAAGAGAGCAGCCAGTACGCGGGCGTCGGTGCAGAATATCGCGTGCTCGAATGGTTGGCGCTGCGCGCCGGTTATCGTGCAGATATGAAATCTACCGATGCGAATGTCGTCACCGCAGGCTTAGGAATTTCACCGTTCAACAATGCGGTACATCTGGATTTAGGCGGCTCCGTGGGCGAGGACCGTACCTGGGGTGCGATGATGCAGCTCGGTTTCAATTTCTAATCGCACCTCGGTTCGTTCGCTCCGCAGCGGACGATGCGCCGCTACTGAACAGGTCGCCACTGGCGGCCTGTTTTTTTCCCCTCCTGTCGCCCGCCGGGGCTGGCTGTGCCCGAATCCATGTTGTGCTATCATTGCGCAGTTTCTCATCACTCAACTTATACCGGATATACTGCGTTTCATGACTGATACTCTCACTTCGCAACGTTTCTCGATCGCCCCGATGCTGGACTGGACCGATCGCCACTGCCGCTATTTCCACCGTAAGCTCAGCGGTGACACGCTGCTGTACACCGAAATGGTGACCACGGGCGCGATTATCCACGGTAAAGGCGACTATCTGGCCTACAGCGAAGAAGAGCATCCGCTGGCGTTGCAGCTGGGCGGCAGCGATCCTGCGGCACTGGCGCAGTGCGCCGCACTGGCAGAAGCGCGCGGTTATGATGAGATCAATCTCAACGTGGGCTGCCCGTCCGATCGCGTGCAGAACGGCCGTTTTGGCGCCTGCCTGATGGGCGAAGCGGCGTTAGTCACCGACTGCATTAAAGCCATGCGCGATGCGGTAAGCATTCCGGTCACGGTGAAAACGCGTATTGGCATTGATGAGCAGGACAGCTATGCCTTCCTGTGTGAGTTCATCGATACCGTAGCGAACCAGGGCGGCTGTGACACCTTTATCATTCACGCGCGTAAAGCCTGGCTTTCCGGCCTGAGCCCAAAAGAGAACCGCGAGATCCCGCCGCTGGATTACCCGCGCGTTTATCAGCTGAAAAAGGATTTCCCCGCGCTGACGCTGGCCATCAACGGCGGCGTAAAAACGCTCGAAGAGGCTAAAGCCCATTTACAGCATGTGGATGGCGTGATGATGGGCCGCGAAGCCTATCAAAACCCGGGCATTCTGCTGCAGGTCGATCGCGAACTCTTCGGCCGCGATGCGCCGAGTGCGGATCCGGTGGCGGTGGTGCGCGCGATGTATCCTTATATCGAGGCGGAATTGAGTAAAGGCACGTATCTGGGCCACATTACGCGGCATATGCTCGGCCTGTTCCAGGGGATTCCTGGCGCACGTCAGTGGCGCCGCTACCTGAGTGAAAATGCCCACAAACCGGGCGCAGACGTACGAGTGCTAGAGGCGGCGCTGACGCTGGTCGCCGATCGTATCCCGCAGGAAGCGTAAGCACGCGCCGCGACACAGCGAATAAAACCGCGCCAGGCGCGGTTTTTTTTCGCTACTTTTTCGTGTATTTCATCACCTTGAATACCTGCCAACTCTCCCAAATGTTCTAAATTCAAGCAGTTAATTATAAATCCGTGCTGGCATGAATCTTGTAACGTTATCGGCATCATCGAAACGGGAGAACGTGCGTGGACATCCTATTTGTTATCGGTTTTTTTCTGACGCTGCTGCTAACCGGCATTTCGCTGCTCGGCGCAATCGCAGCGCTGGTCGTCGCGACCTTGCTGATGCTGGTGGGTGGGCTGTTTATCACGGTATTGAAAGTATTGCCGTGGCTGTTGCTTGCCGTGGCGGCGGTATGGGTATATCGAACAGGGATAAACCCAACCCGTCGCGTTTCTGCCCGGCGTAGAAAAAGTCAGCAGCGCGTGCGGCGCAGCTGGCATTAAATGCGGGACGGATCACAGAGTGCGTCACTGCTTTGCTTAATAACGCAATTAAACATATTTTTTTCTTATGTTTTCTGTCAGGATGTTTTCCATGAATTATGTGTATTCATCGCCGCTGTCCCTACACCAGCGCGAACAATAAAAAAGAAAGAAAAAGGGCCTTCTTCGGAAGGCCCTCGCTTTTTGCGTTACGGAATGAGCAGGCACGCACCCTGCGTTGCCCGACTCTCCAATACCTGATGGGCGCGAGCCGCATCGGGAAGCGCAAATTTTTGCGTCTCCGGCACCTCTGCGCGAATCACCCGACTGGCGATCAGCGAGAACAGTTCGCTACTGGCACTTTCCAGCTCGGCACGGTTGGTGATATAGCCATACAGCGAAGGGCGCGTGACAAACAGCGAGCCTTTCTTGTTCAGGATCGACAAATCAACGCCCGTAACGGGCCCGGAAGCATTACCAAAACTGACCATTAATCCGTGACGGCGCAGGCTGTCCAATGAAGCTTCCCACGTATCTTTGCCCACCGAGTCGTAGACCACCGCCACTTTTTCACCGCCGGTGAGTTCACTTACGCGCTGGGCGATGTTCTCCTCGCGATAGTTGATGGTCGCCCACGCGCCAGCGTCTTTCGCCAACTGGGCTTTTTCTGCTGACCCAACGGTACCAATCAAATGGGCGCCCAGCGCTTTTGCCCACTGGCAGGCAATTAACCCCACGCCGCCTGCCGCCGCGTGGAACAGGAAGATCTCATCGGCTTTGACTTTGTACGTTTGGCGCAGCAGGTACTGCACCGTCAGGCCTTTAAGAAACAGGGCGGCGCCTTGCTCAAAGCTGATGCTCTCCGGCAGACTCACCACGCTGTCTGCTGCAACATTATGCGCTTCGCTATACGCCCCGAGCGGTGCCTGGCAATACACCACGCGGTCGCCCGGCTTAAACCGCGTGACCGCCGAGCCAACCCGCGTCACGACGCCAGCGGCTTCCGTTCCCAGGCCGGAAGGGAAGGTGGTAACCGGATACAGTCCGCTGCGCACGTAGGTATCAATGTAGTTAATACCAATCGCTTTGTTCTCAACCTGAACTTCATGCTCAGCCGGATCGGCGAGTTGAAAATCGACCCACTGCAATACCTCTGGGCCGCCGTGGTGGTTGAACTGAATACGCTTTGCCATGCTGACTCCTGTGATTGTTCATCCTGGGACGGTATACTTGCGCGTCCTCTTCACGATCGGTAATGCATTCACTATGGCAGGAAATAAACCCACCAACAAATCGAACGAACCCCGCGACAGGCAGCTGGAAGGCGTAAAAATGCCGCCGCACTCCATTGAAGCGGAGCAGTCGGTGCTCGGTGGGTTGATGCTGGATAACGAGCGCTGGGACAACGTCTCCGAGCGCGTGGTCGCCGGCGATTTCTTCAACCGCTCGCACCGCATGATCTTCTCTGAAATGCAGCGACTGCTGGAAGCCGGCCAGCCGATCGATCTGATCACCCTGTCGGAGTCGCTGGAAACGCGCGGCGAGCTGGAGATGGCGGGCGGCTTTGCCTACCTGGCAGAGTTGGCAAAAAATACCCCGAGCGCGGCAAATATCGGCGCCTATGCGGACATCGTGCGTGAGCGCGCGGTGGTGCGCGAGATGATCGCCGTGGCGAATCAAATCGCCGACGCGGGCTACGATCCTCAAGGGCGCAGCAGCGAGGATCTGCTGGATTTCGCCGAGTCCAACGTCTTTAAAATCGCCGAACAGCGCGCCAATAAAGCCGAAGGACCGCAAAACATTGAGCAGATCCTGGAAGCGACGGTTTCGCGTATCGAATCGCTGGTCTCTACGCCGCACGATGGCGTCACTGGCGTGGATACCGGCTATCAGGATCTGAATAAAAAAACCGCAGGGCTGCAGGGCTCTGACCTGATTATCGTTGCGGCACGTCCCTCAATGGGTAAAACCACGTTCGCCATGAACCTGTGTGAAAACGCCGCGATGCTGCAGGAAAAGCCGGTGTTAATTTTCAGCCTTGAGATGCCCAGCGAGCAGCTGATGATGCGTATGCTGGCCTCACTGTCGCGTGTGGACCAGACGCGTATTCGTACCGGCCAGCTGGAAGACGAGGATTGGGCGCGCATTTCCGCCACCATGGGTATTCTGCTGGAGAAGAAGAACATGTATATCGATGACTCTTCCGGCCTGACGCCCACCGAGGTGCGCTCGCGTGCGCGACGCATTTACCGTGAAAACAACGGTTTAAGCATGATCATGATTGACTATCTCCAGCTCATGCGCGTGCCATCGCTGTCGGAGAACCGCACGCTGGAGATCGCTGAAATTTCACGTTCCCTCAAAGCGCTGGCGAAAGAGCTGAATGTGCCGGTGGTGGCGCTCTCCCAGCTTAACCGATCGCTGGAGCAACGTGCGGATAAGCGCCCCGTGAACTCGGATCTGCGTGAATCGGGATCGATCGAGCAGGATGCGGATCTGATCATGTTTATTTATCGCGATGAGGTTTACCACGAAAACAGCGATCTCAAAGGGATCGCCGAGATCATTATCGGGAAGCAGCGTAATGGCCCAATCGGCACGGTGCGCCTCACCTTTAATGGGCAATGGTCGCGTTTTGACAACTACGCCGGACCGCAATACGACGACGAATAAACCCGCCTGTCTGCATGCACGATTTGTGCATGCAACTCACGTCATCACAAAATAGTGTTGGACAATCTCGTCGTGAATCGGGTTATCTGTAGCCAAAGCGAACCCTATAACGCTGTGGAAACAGAATGGCTCAGGTAGACGATTTCGATCTTAAAATATTGACCCTCTTACAATCTAACGGCCGCCTCACTAACCAGGAACTCAGCGATCTGGTTGGCCTGTCGGCATCCCAGTGTTCACGTCGGCGTATTAATCTCGAACAGGCAAACCTTATTCTTGGCTACCATGCGCGCCTGTCGCCCGATGCGGTGGGCCTCGGCATGGTGGGGTTGATTGAAGTGCGTCTGAAAAATCACACGCCCGACTACGAAGCGGATTTTCAGCGGATGGTGGCGGCGGAAACCGCTATTGTGGACGCCTTTAAAACCACCGGCGATGCCGACTATCTGCTAAAAGTGGCGGTGGCGGATTTGGCGTCGCTCAGCGCCCTGATCACGCATTTGGTGGCGGGTCACCACAGCGTCGCGCACGTAAAAACCTCGGTGGTATTGAGCCGGTTAAAAGAGAACGGCTTGATGATGATTCCTCCGCAGACGCAAACTCGCCAAAAAAGGGCATGATGCGCCATGAAGGTGCATGTTGATGCCGGTTGATGCGTGTGTTGTGCGTAAAATCATGCTTTGGTGCATGGATTGTTCGTCATCATGCGCCTTTCCCTGTTTATTGTCACAGTAAAAACATAAGATATTCAACGGGTTAAATTTTGACGTGCGCTCGCCGCATCCGTTCGTAAGCTATCTGGTGCACTTCTTGCAGTAACATGCGTTATTTCTGTCGAGATCGCGCCATGGATAACGTTGTTCACCCCTCCCGCATTCCCCATTCCCGCATTGAGGATGCGCTGGCTATCGTGCTTGGCACGCTGCTGGTCTCCTTCGGCGTGGTGATGCTCAAACAGGCGGGCGCCTTAACGGGCAGTACGGCAGGCATCGCGTTTCTGCTGAGCTACCTCTCGCCGCTCTCGTTTGGCAGCGCGTTCTTCCTGATCAACCTGCCGTTTTACTGGTTAGCCGTGCGCCGAATGGGATGGGAATTTACGCTGAAAACCTTTTGTGCCGTAGGCTTGGTTTCACTTTTTACTCACCTGCATCCGCTGTTTATCCACTTTTCAGCGTTAAATCCGTTTTATGCGACACTGTTCGGTAACGTGGTGATGGGGATTGGGTTTATAGTGTTGTTTCGTCATAAAGCCAGCCTCGGTGGGGTCAATATTCTGGCACTTTGGCTGCAGGATCGCCTGGGTCTGCGCGCCGGAAAAGTGCAAATGGCGGTGGATACCTGCGTGGTGTGTGCGTCCCTGTTTGTGGTGTCACTGCCGATGCTCATGGCATCGATTGCCGGCGCGATAATCCTGAACCTGATTATTGCCATGAATCATCGCCCTGGCCGCTATCAGGTGTGATAGCGCCGCTTTATTAATTTATTCTTTTTTCATGGAGATCTGCACCGTGTTCCAAAACGTTGAGGCCTATGCTGGCGATCCAATTTTGTCGCTGATGGAAACGTTCAAACAGGATCCGCGCGATAACAAAGTGAATCTCAGCATCGGACTCTATTATGACGAGGCGGGCATCATTCCTCAGCTGCAGGCCGTGGCCGCGGCGGAAGCGCGCCTGCAGGCGGAGCCGCAGCACGCTTCACTTTATCTGCCGATGGAAGGATTAAGCACCTACCGCAGCGCCATTGCGCCGCTGCTGTTTGGCGACACCCATCCCATGCTGACCGCAGGCCGCATCGCGTCGATTCAAACGCTGGGCGGCTCCGGCGCGCTGAAGGTGGGGGCCGATTTCCTGAAACGCTATTTCCCGCAGTCGCGCGTGTGGGTAAGCGATCCTACGTGGGAAAACCATATCGCGATTTTCAACGGGGCCGGATTCGAGGTTGAAACCTATCCATGGTACGACGCGAAAACCCACGGCGTGAACTTCGAGGCGTTTATCGCCACGCTGAAAACCCTGCCGGCGCACAGTATTGTGCTGCTGCATCCGTGCTGCCATAACCCCACCGGCGCCGATCTCACCGATGCGCAGTGGGATGAAACCACTGCGGTACTGAAATCGCAGTCGCTAATTCCGTTTCTTGATATCGCCTATCAGGGCTTTGGCGCAGGCATGGCGCAGGACGCCTACGCAATCCGCGCCATTGCCGCGGCAGGCTTGCCCGCGCTGGTGAGCAACTCGTTCTCCAAGATCTTTTCGCTCTACGGTGAGCGCGTGGGCGGTCTGTCCATCGTGTGCGACAGCGCGGAAGAGTCGGCGCGCGTGCTGGGTCAGCTGAAAGCCACGGTGCGCCGTAACTACTCCAGCCCGCCTAATTTTGGCGCGCAAGTGGTCGCCTGCGTGCTGAACGATGACGCGCTGCGCCACACGTGGTTAAGTGAAGTGGAAGCGATGCGTCTGCGCATCATCGAACTGCGTCAGGTGCTGGTCAACGTGCTGAGTGAGAAACTGCCGGGCAAAGATTTCGATTATCTGCTCAAACAGCGCGGCATGTTCAGCTACACCGGCCTGAGCGCGCAGCAGGTTGATCGCCTGCGCGAGGAGTTTGGCGTCTACCTGATCGCCAGCGGTCGCATGTGCATGGCGGGGCTGAATCATCGCAATGTGAATCAGGTGGCCGAGGCCTTAGCGGCGGTGATGTAAGCCGTAACGCGTTAGCGAAACCGCCACGCCTTAGGTGCGGCGGTTTTTTTACGCCCGCATATCGCTGAGGCGCTTTACCTTTCGCTCACATGCTGCACACTTAAACGGTGTATGAGAGACAGGAGTCCAGCATGTGGCATCAACAAACGCTCACGCTTGGCGCGAAAGCGCGTGGGTTTCATCTGGTTACCGATGAGATCGTCACGCAGCTGACGCGACTGGCTGACGTGCAAACCGGGTTACTGCATTTACTGCTGCAGCATACCTCGGCGTCGCTGACGCTAAACGAGAACTGCGATCCCACTGTACGCAGTGACATGGAGCAGCATTTTTTACGTCATGTACCGGAAAGCGCGCCGTATCAGCACGACTACGAAGGCGCGGATGACATGCCCGCCCACATCAAATCCTCGCTACTCGGCGTTTCACTGCTGATACCGATCAATCGCGGTCGCCTGCAATTGGGGACCTGGCAAGGTATCTGGCTGGGTGAACACCGCGTGCACGGCGGGGCGCGGCGCATCGTGGCAACCTTACAAGGGGAATAACATGAACATTTCGGATCTGCTCACCTATTGCATGAGCAAGCCTGGCGCAGAGCAAAGTGACAAAGAAGCGTGGCAAGCCACCCAGATCAAAAGCCGTGGCGTGCTGTTCGCCATGCTGCATGAGAGCGAAGGGCGCCCGGCGCTGACGCTTAAAACGTCACCGGCATTAGCGGAACTGCTGCGTGAGGAGCACAGCGATGTGTTTCCCAGCGAGCAATTAAACAAGTCGCACTGGAGTACGCTGTGGCTGGACGGTACGCTGAAAGATTCGCAGATTTACTATCTGGTCGATGCGTCCTTCCAGCAGGCTGACGCCACGCACGCGGCGGGCGTCAGCCACGATCAAAGCTAGCGCGAATTATGCCGCTGGCGTTTCGCGTAGCGTATTGATATCAATGACAAAGCGGTACTTAACATCGCTTTTGAGCATCCGCTCGTAGGCGTCATTGATCTGGTCCATGGCAATCAGTTCGATATCCGACGTGATGCCATGTTTGCCGCAGAAATCCAGCATTTCCTGCGTTTCAGCGATGCCGCCAATCAGTGAACCTGCGATGCTGCGGCGTTTAAAGATCAGGTTAAACACCTGCGGCGCTGGGTGATCGTGCTCCGGTGCGCCTACCAGCGTCATGTTACCGTCGCGCTTCAGCAGCGTGATGAAGGGATTGAGATCGTGCTGGGCCGCCACGGTATTCAGGATGAAATCGAAGCTGTTGGCGTGCTGCGCCATCTGATCGGCGTCTTTGGAGATCACCACCTCATCGGCACCCAAACGCTTGCCATCGGCAATTTTGGACGGCGAGGTGGTAAATAGCACCACGTGTGCGCCCATGGCATGGGCAATCTTCACGCCCATATGGCCCAGGCCACCCAGTCCGACGATGCCCACTTTTTTGCCCGGTCCCACATTCCAGTGGCGCAGCGGAGAATAGGTGGTGATACCGGCGCACAGCAGCGGCGCAACGCCCGCTAACTCAAGGTTTTCTGGCACGCGCAGCACGAAGTTCTCGTCAACCACGATGTTAGTGGAATAGCCGCCATAGGTAATGGCGCCGGTTTCGCGATCTTCGCCGTTATAGGTGCCGACAAAGCCTTCTTCACAATACTGCTCCAGGCCTTCCTGACAGCTTGGGCAGCTGCGGCAGGAATCGACCATACAGCCCACGCCCACCAGATCGCCCACCTTGTATTTATGGGTATGCGCGCCAACCGCCGTCACGCGGCCCACGATTTCGTGGCCGGGTACGACCGGGAACACGGTGTTTTTCCATTCGTTGCGGGCCTGATGAAGGTCAGAGTGGCAGACGCCGCAGTAGAGCACGTCGATTTGCACATCGTGGGCGCGCAGTTCGCGCGGCTTATAGTCGAACGGGGCAAGTTTGGATTTTGCGTCCTGGGCGGCATAAGCATGCGTAATATTCATGGTGTCTCCAGTGGATGTGTCGTGAATGTTCTACGAAAGGCAATCCCGCCCGTGAGCGGGAAAAGCAGGCGCGGCGCGCCTGCAACGCTATAAGAATAGTAAGCAAGGGGAGAGGCGTACATGCCTGAAGTTGTCTGATCCTTGCCTGTTTCTGCAATTTGTTACGCGATTGCGCAGCAACAACGGCGTTAAGCGGCGTGAAAATTGCGCCAGCGTCGGCACCATTCCTTTGGCAGGCAATGCCGTTGCGCCGGAAATCGTGAAAAGGCAGAAACAAAAAAGGGCTCAAAAAGAGCCCTTAAGGTAAGACGTCTGTTAGCGCTATTTCTGTTGCAACATCGGCTTGAGGAAGCGTGCGGTGTGGGATTTCTCACACTCGGCAACGGTTTCAGGCGTGCCAGCCACCAGAATTTCGCCGCCGCCGCTGCCACCTTCTGGGCCGAGATCGACAATCCAGTCCGCGGTTTTAATCACGTCCAGGTTGTGCTCAATCACCACGATGGTGTTGCCCTGATCGCGCAGCTGATGCAGCACTTCCAGCAGCTGCTGAATATCCGCGAAGTGCAGGCCCGTGGTGGGCTCATCAAGGATATAGAGCGTTTGTCCGGTGCCGCGCTTGGAGAGTTCACGCGCCAGCTTCACGCGCTGCGCTTCACCGCCCGACAGGGTGGTCGCCGACTGACCCAGACGAATATAGGAGAGCCCTACGTCCATCAGCGTTTGCAGCTTGCGCGCCAGCGCGGGAACGGCATCGAAGAAGTCACGCGCCTCTTCGATGGTCATTTCCAGCACTTCGTGAATGCTCTTGCCTTTGTATTTGATTTCCAGCGTTTCGCGGTTATAGCGCTTGCCTTTGCACTGATCGCAGGGCACATAGATGTCCGGCAAAAAGTGCATTTCAACTTTGATGACGCCATCGCCCTGACAGGCTTCGCATCGTCCGCCGCGCACGTTAAAGCTGAACCGGCCCGGATTATAGCCGCGCGAGCGCGACTCCGGCACGCCGGCGAACAGCTCGCGCACCGGCGTGAAGATACCGGTATAGGTCGCCGGGTTAGAGCGCGGTGTACGACCAATAGGGCTTTGGTCGATGTCGATGACTTTGTCGAAGTGTTCAAGGCCCGCCACCTCGCGATAAGGCGCTGGCTCGCCGCTGGTGGCGCCGTTGAGCTGGCGCTGGGCGATCGGGAACAGCGTATCGTTAATCAGCGTCGACTTACCCGAACCGGACACGCCTGTGACGCAGGTGAACAGGCCCACCGGCAGCGTCAACGTCACGTCTTTGAGGTTGTTGCCGCGCGCACCCGTCAGCTTCAGCACTTTAGCGGGATCGCCTTTGACGCGCGCTTGCGGCACGGCAATTTCGCGTTTGCCGCTCAGGAACTGACCGGTGAGCGACGCCTCGTTGGCCATGATGGCATGCACATCGCCTTCCGCCACCACCTGGCCGCCGTGCACACCTGCGCCCGGACCAATATCGATCACGTGGTCCGCCGCGCGAATCGCGTCTTCGTCGTGTTCAACCACGATCACCGTGTTGCCCAAATCGCGCAGGTGAATCAGCGTGCCAAGCAGACGCTCGTTGTCACGCTGGTGAAGGCCGATCGACGGTTCATCCAGCACGTACATGACGCCCACCAAGCCCGCGCCAATCTGGCTCGCCAGGCGGATACGTTGGGCTTCGCCGCCGGAGAGCGTCTCTGCAGAGCGCGACATCGAGAGATAATTGAGCCCGACATTCACCAGGAAGCTCAGACGATCGCTGATCTCTTTCAGCACTTTCTCGGCAATCTTGGCGCGCTGACCGCTTAACTTCAGATTCTGGAAGAAATCCATCGCATGTCCGATGCTCATGTCGGAAATGGTCGGCAGATTAGTATCTTCCACAAAGACGTGGCGTGCTTCGCGACGCAGGCGCGTACCGTGGCAGCTGGCACAGGCGCGGTTGCTGATAAATTTCGCCAGCTCTTCCCGCACCGCATTGGATTCCGTCTCTTTGTAGCGGCGCTCCATGTTGTGCAGCACGCCCTCGAAGGGGTGACGACGCACGGAGGTATCCCCGCGATCGTTGATGTACTTAAATTCAATGTTCTCTTTGCCGGAGCCGTAGAGGATCACCTCACGCGCTTTACTGCTGAGGCTATTAAACGGGGCTTCAACGTCAAAGTTCAGATGTTCTGCCAGCGAACGGAGCATCTGGAAATAGTAAAAGTTGCGACGATCCCAGCCGCGAATCGCGCCACCCGCCAGCGACAGCTCCGGGTTTTGCACCACGCGGTCAGGATCGAAATATTGCTGTACGCCGAGACCGTCGCAGGTCGGGCACGCGCCCGCCGGGTTATTGAACGAGAACAGGCGCGGCTCCAGCTCACGCATGCTGTAACCGCACACCGGGCAGGCAAAATTGGCAGAGAACAGCATCTCTTCCGCGTCGGGATTATCCATATCGGCGACGATCGCCGTGCCGCCGCTCAGCTCCAGCGTGGTCTCAAACGACTCCGCCAGGCGAGTCGCAAGATCGTCACGCACGCGAAAGCGGTCAACCACGACTTCAATGGTGTGTTTCTTCTGCAGTTCCAGCTTCGGCGGATCGGAGAGATCGCACACCTCGCCATCAATACGGGCGCGGATGTATCCTTGCGCGGCAAGGTTCTCCAGCGTTTTGGTGTGTTCGCCCTTGCGGTCTTTGACCACCGGTGCCAGCAGCATCAGGCGGCGTCCCTCTTCCTGCGCCAGCACCTGATCCACCATCTGGCTGACGGTCTGCGCCGCCAGCGTCACATCGTGATCCGGGCAGCGAGGTTCGCCCACGCGCGCAAACAGCAGGCGCAGGTAGTCGTGAATTTCGGTAATGGTGCCCACCGTCGAACGGGGGTTGTGCGACGTGGATTTCTGCTCGATGGAAATGGCGGGCGACAGACCTTCAATATGGTCAACGTCCGGTTTCTCCATTAATGAAAGAAACTGGCGCGCATAGGCCGACAGCGATTCAACATAGCGGCGCTGACCTTCTGCATACAGCGTGTCAAAAGCCAGCGAAGACTTACCGGAACCCGACAGACCGGTGACCACAATCAGCTTATCGCGAGGAATGATCAGGTTGATGTTCTTCAAATTATGGGTGCGAGCACCGCGGACTTCGATCTTATCCATTCACCTTTCCCGGATTGAACAACACTCGCCATGCCTTGCCTGCATGACCAGCAGAAACGCATCATTATGGCACAAAAAATAACCTGAATAAATATCCAGTATTTTTTGCTATTCTGTGACAGGGCGAAAATTTGCGCGCCCGCTCCGAAGTGGGCAGCATAGTTGTGACGTGATACAATTTTTCGCTTAGACTTTTAGCATCAACTCATCGGGAGAAAGCAACATGGCCAGTCGTGGCGTAAACAAAGTGATTCTTGTCGGGAATCTGGGTCAGGATCCGGAAGTGCGCTACATGCCGAATGGTGGCGCAGTGGCCAACATTACGCTGGCCACGTCTGAGAGCTGGCGCGACAAGCAAACCGGTGAAAACAAAGAGATCACCGAATGGCACCGCGTGGTGCTGTTTGGCAAGCTGGCGGAAGTGGCCGGTGAGTATCTGCGCAAAGGCTCGCAGGTCTATATCGAAGGCCAGCTACGCACCCGCAAATGGCAGGATCAGAGCGGCCAGGATAAATACACCACCGAAGTGGTCGTCAACGTGGGCGGCACCATGCAAATGCTGGGTGGACGTCAACAGGGCGCAAACGCCGGTGGCGCCCCGATGGGTGGCCAGGGCGGTGGCAATAACAACGGTTGGGGCCAACCGCAGCAGCCGCAGCAGCAGCAGTCACAGGGTGGCAACCAGTTCAGCGGCGGCGCGCAGCAGCGTCCACAGCAGCAGAGCGCGCCGGCGAACAATGAACCGCCGATGGATTTCGACGACGATATTCCATTCTGATTGTCGTTAGCGCAGTTCCGCTCTCCGCAGTGGTAAACATAAAACCCCGAAAGGGGTTTTATTGTTTCTGCATCGCGCGTGCGTTGTCTCTCTTCTTCACGGCCGATTAGCGGTTTGCCACGCGGTGAGCAGCGCCTGCGTGTCGCGCACGCTCACCGCATTGCCCGGCAGAATCAAATCCGCCCAAATTTCGTTGTACTGCTTGATTTGCTGCTCGGCAGAACACCATGTGCGATCGGCCGTGGTATGGGCATCGGCGGCAACGGTAATGCGGTAGCCGAGGCTGGCCCCCACTTTCACCGTGGTATCCACGCAGTAATCCGTCGCGCAGCCGCAGATAGCGAACGCCTCAATGGCGTGCTCTGCCAGCCGTTCGGCCAGCTCGGTTTGCCAGAAGCTGTCGCAGGCGGTTTTATTAACGAAAAGCGCGTGAGGCGGCTGGGTTAACTCTGGCACAATCTGCCAGGCGTCGCTGCCCACTTCCATGCCCGGACCGCTATGTTGAATAAAGATCGCCCGATCGGCGGCGGCGATAAGCGCGTTGATGCGCGCGCAGCGACCTGCCCGATCGAAGCGCGGCGTAGCCAGCACCCCTTTTTGCATATCAATGACCATCACCACACGATCTGACATCGCGATATCCCCGTTATGGAAAAACCCAATCATACGATCTCCGCGACAGCCGACAACGCAAATCTGCTTTGCATTTCGCGCGCGGGCGACGCATGCTAATTGCCCTGTTTCGACTGGAGGTGTGACGTGGACGTGGTTCCAGAGGTGTTCCCTGACAAATGCGATCGCGCCGAGTTTCAACGCTTTGCAGAGCTGCCCGGCATTGAACTCTATCAGGCGCATATTTCACGTTACGCTTTTGAGCCGCACACCCATGAGGCATTTGGGATCGGCACGATCGAGGCAGGCGCGCAACGTTTTCGCTATCGCGGCACGCAGTACACCGCGCCGCAGCACTCTCTGGTCATGATGAATCCCGACGAATTACACACCGGCGAATCAGCCTGCGAAACGGGCTGGCGCTACCGCATGATCTACATCGATCCGGCACAGATGCGCGCGCTCACCGGCGACGGCGGCTGGTGGTTTAGCGACGCGCTGCGCACCGACGCGCGGCTGGCGCAGCCGTTTTCGCAGCGGCTGGCGCAGATGTGGCACGCTGAAAGCGCGCTCGCACGCGAGTGCCTGCTGGTGGAACTGCTTGAACTGCTGCGTCCGCTGGCGCGCCAGAGCGATGGCCGACCCGCCGAGGGCGGACACCGTTTCGATAGCGTCAAAGTCTGGCTACGTGAAAACCTTGCGGAGCCGGTGCGCCTGGAGGAGATGGCCGCGCGGGTGTCGCTGACGCCGTGGCACTTTTTACGCAGCTTTAAGCAGCATTTCCACGTCACGCCGCACCAAATGCTGATGGCTTTCCGGCTGTACGACGCCAAACAGCGCCTCGCGCAGGGGGAAAGCCCCGCCGCTGTGGCTGCCGCGGTCGGCTTAACCGATCAGGCGCATTTGACCCGCGCATTTACCCATCGCTACGGCATCACGCCGGGGCGCTATCAAAAACAGGTCTTCAATCCGCGTTAACCGCAATTTGCTACAAGCCTTGCTGCCGCGCACGCGCCACACTGCGGCGATGTTGTTATAAAGGAAATATTCATGGTGGCTGGAATCTTGTTTGCACTGGCGGCGGGCCTGATGTGGGGCCTGATCTTTGTCGGACCGCTGTTAATCCCTGATTATCCGGGGCCATTACAATCAGCAGGACGCTATGTGGCGTTTGGGCTGGTGGTGCTGCCGCTGGCATGGCTCGATCGCCAGCGCTTGCGTCGGCTAGGGCGTAAAGACTGGTTAGAAGCGCTCAAACTCTCGTTAGTGGGAAACCTCCTCTATTATGCGTTTCTCGCCAGCGCCATTCAGCGCACCGGGGCGCCGATCTCCACCATGATCATCGGCACGCTGCCGGTGGTGATCACGTTGACAGCCAACCTCTGTTACGGGCATCTGGAAGGGCGACTCGCTTGGCGTCAGCTTGCGCCCGCCCTGGTCTTGATTATGCTGGGACTCGGCTGCGTGAATGCCGCAGAGTTACGTATGCAAGGGGCGACGTTTGACGCCGGGCGCTATGTGTCGGGTCTGCTGCTGGCAGCGCTCGCCGTCGCCTGCTGGACCTGGTATCCCCTGCGAAACGGCGTGTGGCTGCGCGCGCATCCCCAGCATAAGCCCAGCACCTGGGCCACCGCGCAGGGACTGACCACGTTGCCTTTGGCTACGCTGTTTTATCTGTTGGTGTGTGCTCAACTTTACTGGCAGCAGCCAGCGTTTTCGCTGCCGTTTGGGCCACAGCCGGGGCGCTTTCTGTTGCTCATGGCCTGCATTGGTTTGCTTTGTTCGTGGCTGGGAACGCTGTGTTGGAACGCCGCCAGTCAGCGTGTCCCAACGGTGATTATGGGGCCGCTGATTGTGTTCGAAACGCTGGCCGGTTTGCTGTGGACTTTTCTCTGGCGTCAAAGCTGGCCGCCGCTGCTCACTGCCTGCGGGATAGTCTGTCTGCTTGCTGGCGTCCTGCTGGCGATGCGCGTTAAGCCCCAGCCGCAGGTCACATCGCTTTAATCTTTTCTCGCGCGCAGCGATTTCGCCGCGCGCGCTCGCCGCAATTTTAAGAATTTCACTCACTGTAAAAGCGGACATGGAGACGGTTTTTCATCTTTCTGCGCGCTTAGATGAGGCTTTTGCCTGGCGCTTTACCCGTTAAATGCGCACGTAGGCGGACACGATAGCGGTGAAAGCGACCGGTTCTGGCAACAAAGCCTGACAGTTTGACCCGGTTTTGGCCGCAAAAGTACGCTGATTAGCCCCACGAAATGCCAGCAACACGGCATGTTTAGCCCCTTGTGGCACTGAAAACGTTGGTGCGAAGACCACGCTTACCTTAAGCCTCAGCGCATATCCCAGGAATCGTTCGCCTCCGCGTCCTGTTGGAAAGATTAAATACACCAATAAATATTTCGGTATAAAAGCGCCATTAATCGGCTTTTAAACCCCAATCATTCAGAATTGATTAAGTGTTTTTAGCGGAGAATTCCTGGTGATTACCGTAAGGCAAGGCGCTATTATGCGCTTCGCTTACGATCGCAAATGAAAACCATAGTGCCAGATGAAATTAGAGATTGTGAGAGCCAGACAACGTCGCGTTGTTCATGAATGCTTAACAGATTTGTTGCCAGCAATGAATGAGCATTAATATTGATAAAGTAATCAACGAGGCACCAATCTCACCGAAATGAGATTGGGCTACGTATAAATAGTGGCTGGAGCGAGACTTTTGCTGATGCGAATCGATTTTACCGCAAAAAGGAAAGCAATTCCGCGATGATATTCATCAGGAAAAAATGGTGCGAATTGTTATGTCATGTATGCCGAATTAAATGATCTTCAACGCTTCTCTTAAGAACAAATCTCAGCATTAAGTCAAATAACAATGGTCTCAATGGTTTCGTTAATTAGCGATTTTCAGAACCCGACGGGTAGTGATAAACGCTACGGCTAATATCCAGTAAACGACAACTACGACGTGTTCCAATGTCGAACGTGGTTTGCAGGAAGTTAACCGCCTGACGTTTTTCATTGGTAGTGAAAAAGTTTTTCAGCACGCTCTGCAGCATTTCTTTATCAGAACTGAGCGCCTGTAACTCACGGGTGAGGTTTTGTAATTTATCCTCCAATTCCTTGATTTTTCTACCTTCTTCAGATGAAAGGCCCGAGAACTTTTTCTTCCAGCTATAGAAGGTTGCCTCAGAGATGCCAAGCTCATCACAAATCTCCCTCACTTTCACTCCCGTTTCAGAAGCTTTAATGGCATTTGTGATTTGCTCTTCGCTATATCGTGACTTTCTCATAAATGCTCTTACCTTTCTTATCAATTAATGGATGAGAATAACTGTATTAATATCTGGTACTGCAAAAAGAGTATTAATGCAGTATTAAGTGCGCGATTAGAATTGCGAGGGTTAAATTAAGTTATTTAGAATAAATATCATCATGGGATAAATCTTATTTTATTCTGATCGCCATTGTACGCCTTCCTGGTATTTGTTTTTTGATATAAATTCACTCCATCCCAAATGCAGAAAATTACGAGATTCCTCGCAGAATGGCATCGCCCAATTGGAATAATCCTGGGGTATGCCGGTAGCCTTTTGCGCCGTAAATAGGCTGAAATCGTTTACATTCGCGAGTAATGGCGTCAGGTTTAATCGGAATGCTCCTGAAATCTTCTACCAAATCCTGACGTACTTCTCATTTTTCGGACCAGCCGGGCCTGCGATTTTTAAATCAGGTCAGTCCCAGCGAGCGCTTGTTAATTCCCTTCACGGACGATGTGTAGAAAGGCAGTTGCTGTTGGTAATACTAAGGACCAGTCAATGAAATTGAGCGTAATGTCCAATGCCGCCTGGATGATGTCGGAAAAAGTCGTCTCGGTATTTGGCGTGATCTTTGTGACATCCTACGTGGCTAAATCCTTTGGCCCGACCATTTTTGGCCAAATGGCGTTTTCAACCTCGTTGTTCTCCATGGTGCAGACCGTGGCGATATTTGGCACGGAAACCATTTTGTTCAAACGCATCAGCAAAAGTGCGCACAAAGGGCTGCGTTTGATGGCCGTCGCGCGCACGCTGCGCTTGATCCTGCTGTTGCTGACGTCCCTGCCGGTGCTGCTGTGGGTATGGTTTTACATGCAGGAAAACTTTCTGGCGTTTGCGCTGGCTTCTTTTATCTCATCGGTGTTTGTCACGCAGGACACGTTTAGCGTCTACAACAATGCGCGCTTAGCCTCGCGTCTGAATACCGTGGCCAATTCGGTGGGCTTACTGCTGGGCTTTGCGCTGAGCTTCACCATTGCCTGGCTGCACCTCAATCCACTGTGGCTTACCTTGTCGATTGTGGCCGTCACGCTGGTGCCTTACGTTATCAAGCGCCTGAATTTTTACCGTGAAAATCAGGATATCGCGCCGCCGCAAGAGAAGCGCAATACCTACGTACGCTACCTGCTGTACGCCGGATTGCCGCTGGCTATTTCCAGTATTTTTATCTCTGTGCAAGTAAAAGCGGCACAGATGTTTTTGGCGGGCATCGCGTCAGCGCGCGATCTGGGCCTGTTTGCCGCCGCCAATACCATTTCGGCTTCCTGGATATTTATTCCGGTTGCCCTCATCACTTCCTGCTTTTCGGAAATATTCCGCGAGCGTGGAGCGGTCGCGATCAAGCTCACTGCGCGGCTGAATGGCTATGTTATGGGCGTTTCATTGTTGTTGTTAGCGGTGATCGCGCTGTTTGGCGAGAAAATTATCATCGCTTTATATGGTCACGAATACACACAGTCGGGAAGTCTCATTACGCTGCTGTCGCTGGCAACCTGCTTCTCGGCGATGGGCACTGTCGCCTATCGCTACATGGTGAAAGAGGGTGGGTTTAACTATCTGTTGAAGAAGATCATTTGCCTGATGCTCATCAGTTTGCCGCTCTCATGGTGGCTGATTCAGGGCTATGGCATCCACGGCGCCGCCTGGAGCGTCTTCCTCACAGAGCTGCTGTCGCTCACGGTAATGAATTACTTCTTTAAGAACGGCGTCATCCAAAAAATTCAGGTTTCCTCACTCAACTACAAAACCTACAAATGAGGTCAGATATGCTTAAGTTGAAAGAAGAACTCAGAAAAAGCGTGCAGTACTTCATTAAGAAGATGCCTTGGGCGTACCAGGATCGTATCTACTATTTTCATAAATTCCGTAAGCTGCCGAATTTACGCCAGCCGAAGGTGTTTAACGAGAAAGTGCTGTATCGCAAGTTTGTGTACGGTGATTATCCGATTTACGGCCGCCTGTCGGACAAGTACGCGGTGCGTGACTATATCGCCGAGAAAGTGGGCAGTGAGTACCTGATCCCCCTGGTCTATGAGACCAGCGATCCGCACTCGCTGCACACGCTGAAAAGCTGGAAGAACACGGTGATTAAGCCCAACCATGCGTCAAACATGGTGGAAATTTTGCTGGAAGAGCCGGATGCGCTGAAGAAGCAGCAAATCATCAGCGATTGCCAGCGCTGGTTGAAAACCGATTTCGCGAATGAAGCGCGCGAGATTCATTATCGCTATATCAAGCCGCGCATTTTAGTCGAGCAGTATATCGGCGACGGCAAAACCGCGCCCATTGACTACAAGTTTCATATGTTCAACAAGCGCGACGGCAATTTTGAATATGTTTTGCAGGTGATTTACAACCGCTGCAATCCTCAATTGTCGATGAACTTTTACGTCAACAACCTCAACGAGGCGTACCACAAGATCCGCGATACCGGGCTGGACGTGAAGCCACTGTTAGCGCAGCTGCAACATGCGCTGGCGCTGAGCAAAACCCTTGCCAGTGATTTCGATTACGTACGCGTGGATTGGTATATTCACGAAGAACACATTTACTTTGGTGAGCTGACGTTTACGCCAGGCGCGGGCATGGTGACCGGGCTGGATCGTGGACTCAATCAGATTATGGGCGATATGTGGATTCAGGATCGTCGCGGGACGCAGAGACCGGGCGTGACGGTAGCGGATGTGGCGCTGCCTGGCGTATTGAAGAAAATTTAATCGACACAGCAACATAAAAAACCCCGCGCAGCGGGGTTTTTTATGGGCGGTACTCAGGGCATTGGCCACTCGGCGGGCGCTTGACTCATGGCGTTAACGAACGCGGTTTTGGAGATCTCCATAAAGTTATGCAGATTTTCCATGCTGAGCGTAATGCCCAGCAGCCCGGTGACGAACCAGCACGACATGCCCACGCCCAGGCCGCCAAACATCAGTGCGATAACCGGGTGGCTGCGCTGACGCATTTTGATTTTTAGGGTGCTGGCAAAAAACATCATAATCGCGCTTAGCAGCTCCCAGCGCATAACAAGTAAACTGGTCGTTAACGTGGCCATCTCAAGCAAACCTCTTCTGAATCAGTAATATCCCTGACGAAAAATGGACATCACTCACGGCGCGCAGCGCGGTCAGGGAAGCGCTTAAGCCGAGATACGTGCGGTGTAATGTGTGACATGGATCACATTATATCACTCGATTTGAAATTTTGAACAAAATTTATACGTGCCAAAGCGGAGAAAAGGCACGGGGAGGCGGGAAGGGCGGAGAAGACGCGCCCGGTGGGCGCGCGGGGACGATTAGCGGATAGGACAGCACTCGCCGGTGGTGCGCTGGGCAAAGCTGTTCATGTGTTCGCCGCTGCAATCAAAGTTCAGCAGGCGCGGGCGCTGCGCCATCGCCTGGCGGCGCATCGCGTGCCGATACGCCGTGGGCGTTTGCGCGAACTGGCGGCGAAACACGCGCGAAAAGGTCTGCTGCGAGTCGTAGCCATACTGCATGGCGATATCGAACACCGGCCGCTGGGTCTGGCGCAGCGCCTCTGCCGCCAGCGTCAGGCGGCGCTCGCGAATGTAGCCACCCAGCGTTTGTTTCGTCACGGAACGGAACATACGCTGTAGGTGCCACTTCGAGTAACCTGATTTGGCGGCGACGTCGTCAATGGACAGCGCCTTATCCAGATTTTGATCGATCCAGTGTGTCAGTGAGTGAATGATCTCTTGCTGCATCATGGCCTCATCCTTCTAAAGTTAACCCTGGTGAGAATTTTCAACTTTTTCTGGTGAAGGAGTATAATTCCTCAAGTTAACTTGAGGTAAAGACCCTAAATGAAAAAAGATCGCAATTACCCAAAACCGGTGTTAACCCCCGGTGAAGTGGCCAAACGCAGCGGGGTCGCCGTCTCTGCGCTACATTTTTATGAAAGCAAAGGCTTGATCTCAAGCACGCGTAACGCCGGCAATCAGCGGCGCTACGGGCGCGACGTGCTGCGTCGCGTGGCCATCATTAAAATCGCGCAGCGCATTGGTATTCCGCTGGCGACGGTGGGTGAGAGCCTGATGCACATTCCGGCAGACAAGCGCATGTCGACGCAGGAGTGGGACGCGCTCACTCAGCACTGGCGCGAAGCGCTGGACAAGCGCATTGAAACTCTGACGCGCCTGCGTGACGATCTCGACGGCTGTATCGGCTGCGGCTGCCTGTCGATGCGCGATTGTCCGCTGCGTAATCCCGGCGACCGCCTGGCGCAGCAAGGCTCGGGCGCGGTGTTGCTCGACCCAGAGCAGGACGAGTATAAAAGCTAATTTCAGCCCTTTCTCTTTACCTCAAGGACCCCACTATGATCACCGTTCACCATCTGGAAAACTCCCGTTCGCATCGCGTGTTGTGGCTACTCGAAGAGCTGTCGGTACCGTATCAGATCAAGCGTTATCAGCGCGAAAACACGCTGCTGGCGCCCGACTCGTTGAAAAAAGTGCACCCGCTGGGCAAATCGCCGGTGATCACTGACGGCAACCGCGTGATTGCGGAGTCCGGCGCCATCCTCGAATACCTGCAGCAGAAGTACGATGGTGAGCAGCAGCTCGCCTTGAACGATGAAGACGAACAGATTCAAGGGCGCTATTGGCTGCACTATGCCGAAGGGTCGCTGATGCCGCTGCTGGTGATGAAGCTGGTGTTCGCGCAGCTGGGAAAAAAACCGGTGCCGTGGCTGCTGCGTCCGGCGGGAAAAGCGCTGAGTAAAGGGCTGGAGCGCGCCTGGTTAAACAAACAGTTGGCGCTGCACGGTAGCGTCATTGAGCAACACCTGAGCCAGCATCGCTTTTTCGCCGGGGCGCACTTCAGCATTGCGGATGTGCAGATGAGCTTTCCGCTGCTGGCGCTGCAGATGCGCGGTTCACTGCGTGACATGCCTGCCACCGCGCGCTGGCTGGAAGGAATGCAGCAGCGTGCCGCGTGGCAGCGTGCGCTGGAGCAGGGCGGCCCGATTCGCTTCAATAACGGCTAAGCAAGCGCTTATCTGTCCGTTATCTTTTCCGCCGGGGGAGATTTTGAGTTGAAAATCCCCCCGTAAAGGCCAGATAATCCCCGCCTTTCTTTATCCCCCGCTTTCGGATAGGGATACACGGCCACGTAAACGTTTGCTTTTTCTCATTGAGACATTCCACCAGGATAGCGCGCAGACACGGGCCGTGCGGTTAACGACATCTTAAAAATACAGAGGATTCACTATGTCTGGCGAAGTACGCCCCGCCAGGGGAAAACTGGACGCCTGGTTTCATATTTCGGCGCGCGGCAGTAGCCTGCGTCAGGAAGTGCTGGCAGGGTTCACGACCTTCCTCGCGATGGTCTACTCGGTGATCGTGGTGCCGGGCATGTTAGGCAAAGCGGGCTTTTCGCCGACGGCGGTGTTTGTGGCCACCTGCCTGGTGGCCAGCGTGGGCTCTCTTGTCATGGGGCTCTGGGCCAATTTACCGCTGGCGATTGGCTGCGCTATCTCTCTGACCGCCTTCACCGCTTTTAGTCTGGTGCTGGGTCAACATATCAGCGTGCCAGTCGCGCTGGGCGCGGTATTCCTGATGGGCCTGTTGTTCGCCTTTATCTCCGTGACCGGTATCCGCGCATGGATATTGCGCAACCTGCCGATGGGCGTGGCGCACGGCACCGGCGTAGGGATTGGCCTGTTTCTGCTGCTGATCGCCGCCGATGGCATTGGTCTGGTGGTGAAAAATCCCGCACCGGGCCTGCCAGTGGCGCTGGGCAATGTCACCGCCTTCCCGGTAGTGATGTCCCTGATTGGCCTGGCGGCGATTTTTGGTCTGGAGAAACGCCGCGTGCCCGGCGGTATCCTGCTTACCATCCTCGCCATTTCCGCCGTGGGACTGATGTGTGATCCGGCGGTCACCTATCAAGGGCTGTTCGCGATGCCTAGCCTGCGCGACGCCAGCGGTCAGTCGGCTATGTTTAGCCTCGATATCATGGGGGCGCTGCAGCCCGCGGTGCTGCCTACGGTGCTGGCGCTGGTGATGACGGCGGTGTTCGACGCCACCGGTACCATCCGTGCCGTTGCGGGCCAGGCGAACCTGCTGGACAACCACGGCCAGATCCTCAACGGCGGACGCGCACTCACCACCGATTCGGTCAGCAGCGTGTTCGCGGGTCTGGTGGGCGCATCGCCCGCCGCGGTGTACATTGAATCGGCGGCGGGCACGGCCGCCGGGGGCAAAACCGGCGTAACGGCCATTGTTGTCGGGTTGCTGTTCCTGCTGATTCTCTTTATGTCACCGCTGGCGTATCTGGTGCCGACCTACGCCACCGCACCCGCGCTGATGTACGTTGGACTCCTGATGTTAAGCAACGTGGCCAAGATTGACTTCAATGATTTTGTCGATGCGATGTCAGGCCTGGTCACGGCCGTGTTTATCGTGCTCACCTGCAACATTGTCACCGGGATTATGCTGGGCTTTGGCACGCTGGTGGTGGGTCGCCTGTTTGCGGGCGAATGGCGCAAACTTAACGTGGGCACGGTCGCCATCGCCGTAGCGCTGGTGGCGTTCTACGCGGGCGGCTGGGCGATCTGATTTTTTAACGCCGTGGTTTCCAGATAATTCTCTTTCTGGTTCACGCCGCACGTCGGGTCGCCCGCAGTGCGGCGTTTTGTTTTACACTTTCCCCGTTACACCTTCGCTTTAATCAATACGATTCGCCTAAGGAAAGCATGGAAATCTTTTTTACTATTCTCATTATGATGCTGGTGGTGTCGCTCTCCGGGGTCACCGCGCGCATCTTGCCGTTCCAGATCCCGCTGCCGCTGGTGCAAATTGCCGCCGGGGCGCTGCTCGCGTGGCCCACCTTTGGCCTGCACGTGGATTTCGACCCCGAGCTGTTTCTGGTGCTGTTTATTCCGCCGCTGCTGTTTGCTGACGGCTGGAAAACGCCGATTAACGAATTTCTGTATCACGGCCGCGAAATTCTGGGCCTGGCGCTGGTGCTGGTGCTGATCACCGTGGTGGGCATTGGCTACCTGATTTACTGGCTGGTGCCGGGCATCCCGCTCATTCCCGCGTTTGCGCTGGCGGCGGTGCTTTCACCTACGGATGCCGTGGCGCTCTCCGGCATTGTCGGCGAGGGGCGCATCCCAAAGAAAATCATGTCGATCGTGCAGGGCGAAGCGCTGATGAACGACGCGTCTGGCCTGGTCTCGCTGAAATTTGCCGTCGCGGTGGCCATGGGCACCATGGTGTTTACCTGGGGCGGCGCCAGCGTCGAGTTTCTCAAGGTGGCAATGGGTGGCTTGGTGGCCGGCGTAGCTGTCTGCTGGCTGTATGGACGCTCGCTGCGTCTGTTTAGCCGCTGGAGCGGTGACGATCCGGCGACGCAAACGGTGCTGCTGCTGCTGCTGCCGTTCGCCTCCTACCTGATTGCCGAGCACCTGGGCGTGTCGGGCATTCTGGCCGCCGTGGCGGCGGGTATGACCATTACGCGATCCGGCATTATTCGCCGCGCGCCGCTGGCGATGCGTCTGCGTGCCAACAGCGTCTGGCAGATGCTGGAGTTTGTGTTTAACGGCATGGTGTTCCTGATGCTCGGCCTGCAACTGCCGGACATTCTGGAAACCTCGATTGCGCAGGCGGAAGCCGATCCTAACGTTGACCTGTGGGTGCTGTTTGCCGATGTCGCAATGGTCTACGCCGCGCTAATGGTGGTGCGTTTCTGCTGGCTGTGGATCATGAAGCGCGCCAGCCTGCGTCTGTTGAAGAAAAAGCCGCTGGAGTTCGCCAACTACTCGCTGCGTGAGCTGCTGATCGCCTCTTTTGCCGGGGTGCGCGGCGCCATTACGCTGGCCGGTGTGCTCTCTATTCCGCTGTTTCTCAGCAACGGCGAGCCGTTTCCGGCGCGCTATGAACTGGTGTTCATCGCCACCGGCGTGATCCTGTTCTCGCTGTTTGTCGGGGTGATTTTGCTGCCCATCCTGCTGCGCGGTATCGATAGCCACGATTCCGTTGGCCATCGCCATGAAATCCAGCAGGCGCGCGCCGCCATGGCCAGCGTGGCCATTGAGAGCCTGCACAAAATGGAGCAGCGGCTGGAAAACAGCAGCGAAGAGAACATCGATCCAGAGCTGCTGAAAGAGGTGAGCCTGCGCGTGAGTGGTAATCTGCGCCGCCGCATTGACGGCAAAGATGACGTGGAGCAGGCGCTGTTTGCCGAAAATCTGGAGCGCCGCTTCCGCCTTAACGCGCTGCGCGCCGAGCGTGCGGAGGTGTACCACCTGCGTGCCACGCAGGCCATCTCCAACGAGACCATGCAAAAATTGCTGCGCGATCTCGATCTGCTGGAAGCGCTGCTGGTCGAAAAAGAAGCGTAAACCGCGCGAGGGACGGCCTTCGGGCCGCCCCTTACACCGACAGGCGCGGCGCGTTGTCGGGCCAATGCTCGCGGCAGCAGTCGATCCACGCCTGCGCGCTTTGTGACAGATAGCTGCCTTCACGCCAGATCAATCCCAAACTCCACGCCAGTTCTGAGTCCAGCGGCAGCCACAGCAGCGACTGTTTATCAAGCCGCTGACAAATCGGCTCCGGAAGGATCGCTAACCCCATTCCCGCCTGCACCATGGCGGCCAGAAAATCCCACTGCGCACTGTGCAAGGCAATGTCCGGCGTCAGCCCCTCGCGCTGAAACGCTTTCATTAATTGTCGATTGAGTGCGAACTCCTGATTAAGGATCAGCAGCGGATGCGCGGCCAGCTCGCGCAGCGTCAGGCGGCTGCGTGCCAGCCAGATGGGGGTGCGCGGCACCAGCACGCACAGCGGATGGCGCATCAGCGGCTGGGCGTTGAGCGGCAATCCGTCATCCAGCGGCAGGGCGGTTAAGGCGATATCCAGCGCGCCGTCCAGCACCGCCTGCTGCGCGGTTAAGCCGCCATATTCCGCGATTTTAAGCTGTACGCCGGGATAACGGCGGCGAAACGCGGAGATGGATCCGGCGATCTGCATGCCCACCATGGGCGGAATCCCCAGGCGCAGCTGGCCGGTTTTCAACTGATTAATGTCGCCGATTTGCGCTTCCAGCTGATGAAACTCCTGCAAAATAATCAGGCCGCGCTGGTAAACCGCCTGGCCGCTGTCCGTCAGGTGCAGCTTTCTGCCTTCGCGCAGCAGCAGCGTACAGCCCAGCTCCTCTTCCAGCTGGCGCAGCATCTTGCTGATAGTCGGTTGCGTCACAAACAGTTTTTCCGCCGCACGGGTAAAGCTCTGCTGGCGGACCACTTCAGTGAAATAACGCAGCGCGCGTACGTCCATAAGCATTCCTTTTTGGCATAGTTTGGATGATTTTAATTCATTTCATTCACTCTGTGCGCCAGACGTATACTGAAATCCGCTTTTATCTGGAGGACGTTATTATGGCGCTGGCCTTACGCCCGCTGAAAACCCACCGGCTTCCTCGGCTATGGGTGCCGCTGCAGCTGCTGCTCTACATCGGTCTGTTTATCTTCAGCAGCTGGCTGGTGAACTGGCTCCGCTTGCCGCTGCCGGCCAACGTGGTGGGCATGCTGCTGCTGCTGGCGCTGATTGTCACCGGGATCGTGCCGCTGCGCTGGGTGAAAGCCGGTGCAAATTGGCTACTGGCGGAAATGCTGCTGTTCTTTATCCCTGCGGTGGTGGCGGTGGTCAACTACAGCGATTTGCTGCGTGCCGAAGGCGCACGTATCTGCCTGGTGATCGCCGTCAGTACGCTGCTGGTGTTGGCGACCACGGCGCTGGTGGTGGATCGCGTTTACCGATTTGAACTGGCGCGCGCGGCGCGTAAGCAGGCGCAGCATGACTGATTTCGTCATTAGCCTGCTGTGCGTGGTGCTGACGCTGCTGGTGTATTACCTCAACAAACGTCTTTATCGTCGTAAGCAGACCCTGCTGCTGATGCCGCTGGTCATGACGCCCGTGGTGCTGGTGGGGCTGTTGCTGCTGACGCACGTCAGCTGGCAGGATTACATTGCCGAGAGCCACTGGCTGATCTGGCTGCTGGGGCCCGCTACGCTGGCCTTTGCGGTGCCGGTTTACGAGAATCTGGCGATCATTAAACGCCACTGGCTGTCATTGAGCCTCGGGGTGATCAGCGCCACGCTGGTGGCGGTGTGCAGTTCGGTCTGGCTGGCGCGCTTGCTGATGCTGCCGGAGAGCATACAGCGCAGCCTGGCGGTGCGCTCCATCACCACGCCGTTTGCGCTCGCGGCGGCGCAGCCGATAGGCGGGCAACCCGATCTGGTGGCGCTGTTTGTGGTGATCACCGGCGTGTTTGGCATGGCGGTGGGCGACGTGCTGTTTCTACGCCTCGCCATCAAGCAGGGCATGGCCAAGGGCGCCGGTTTTGGCGCGGCATCGCACGGTGCGGGGACGGCGCGTGCCTATCAAATCGGCCAGCAGGAAGGTGTGGTCTCCAGCCTGGTGATGATGCTGTCTGGCGTGGTGACGGTGCTGTTAGCGCCGCTGTTAAGCCATCTGCTGTGGGCCTGACGCGGCTATATTTTAGGCGCGATTCACGTCTGTTAACGTAAAGCTTTCCAAATAACCTTGTCTCCCGCCGTGAGGCTGCTACCCTTTGCGCCGAGAAAATTTTTTTAACACGGAGTGGAACTTAATGTTTAAGCAACTTGTCACCGGGAGCGTGTTGGGTCTGGCACTGCTGAGCAGCGGCGCGCAGGCGATTGAGGGCAGCGTTGACGTGGGTGAACACAACACCAACCTGAACCTTGGCCTGGGCACTACCTCACCGGGCTTGTTCCTGAAAGGCAACTGGCTGCGCAGCGACCACGACGGCAGCACCTACGGTGCGGGCGTTGGCTATAACATCGACGTGGGCGATTTCCGCATTGCGCCTACCGCGAAAGCGCTGTTCACCCATCCAGAAGATGGTCGCGACGGCTTTACCGTCGCCGTGGGCGCTGGCGCGCACTACAGCTTCAACAGCATGTGGGGTCTGTACGGCGAATACTATTACGCGCCGGAAGCCTTCTCCGATCGCCTCGACAGCTATCAGGAAGCCGCTGGCGGCCTGAGCTTCACGCCGATTTCGCTGCTGAACCTGCGCGTGGGTTATCAGTACATCGAGCTGAACAACAAAGGTGACCGCAAAGATAACGTGCTGGTGGATGGCCCGTACGTGGGCGCTTCACTGCGTTTCTAATCGCGAGCACAGCAAAAAACGGCGGCCTGATGGCCGCCGTTTTTGTTAGTGCGCTTTCCCCTGCGAGATGCCAACGCCGGTTTGCGAACGAATAAACTGGCCGCGGAAGCGCGCGCGCTCCTGCAAGCCTTGCGCGGAATGGTCGGTAATGGAGAACAGCCAGGTGCCCACGAAGGCGGCGAGCATTGAGAACAGCGCCGGATATTCATACGGATAGATCGGCTTCGCGTGTCCCAGTACCTGCACCCAAATGGTTGGACCGAGGATCATCAGCACCACGGCAGTGATCAGCCCCAGCCAGCCGCCCACCATCGCACCGCGCGTGGTGAGTCTTGACCAGTACATGGAGAGGAGAATGATCGGGAAGTTACAGCTGGCTGCGATGGAGAATGCCAGCCCCACCATAAAGGCAATGTTCTGTTTTTCAAACAGAATGCCCAGTGCAATCGCCACCACGCCCAGTACCAGTACGGTGATTTTTGACACGCGCAGCTCTTCACGCTCGGTGGCCTGGCCTTTGCGGATCACGCTGGCGTAGAGATCGTGTGACACTGCAGACGCGCCCGCCAGCGTTAAGCCTGCGACCACCGCCAGAATGGTGGCAAACGCCACGGCGGAGATAAAGCCAAGGAACAGACTGCCGCCGACCGCATTCGACAGGTGCACCGCCGCCATGTTGGTGCCGCCAATCAGCGCACCAGTCGCATCTTTAAAGGCCGGATTCGCCCCCACCAGCAGAATAGCGCCAAAGCCGATAATAAAGGTCAGGAAGTAGAAATAGCCCATAAAGCCGGTGGCCCAGAACACGCTTTTCCGCGCTTCGCGCGCGTCGGCGACGGTAAAGAAGCGCATCAGGATATGCGGTAAGCCAGCGGTACCAAACATTAAACCCAGCCCCAGCGACAGCGCTGAAATCGGATCTTTTACCAGCCCGCCCGGCTGCATGATCGCCGCGCCTTTAGGGTGCACCGCCATGGCTTGTGTAAAGAGCGTATTGAAGCTGAAGCCCGCCGCTTTCATCACCATGATCGCCATAAAGCTGGCGCCAAACAGCAACAGCACCGCTTTGATGATCTGCACCCAGGTGGTCGCCAACATGCCGCCAAACAGCACGTAGAGCACCATCAGGATGCCAACCAATACCACCGCAATATGGTAATCCAGGCCAAACAAGAGCTGGATCAGTTTCCCGGCGCCCACCATCTGCGCAATCAGATAGAGCGCCACCACCACCAGCGAGCCGCAGGCGGAGAGCGTGCGAATCGGCATCTGCTTCAGGCGATAAGAGGCGACATCGGCAAAGGTATAGCGCCCAAGGTTACGCAGGCGCTCGGCAATCAAAAACAGAATCATCGGCCAACCTACCAGGAAGCCGAGCGAATAGATCAAACCGTCATAGCCGGAAGTGTAAACCAGCGCCGAAATGCCCAAAAACGAGGCGGCAGACATAAAGTCGCCGGCCATCGCCAGGCCATTTTGAAAGCCGGTGATATTGCCGCCTGCGGTGTAATAATCGCTGCGCGAGCGCGTCCGCTTCGAGGCCCAGTACGTGATGCCGAGCGTGGCGGCCACAAACACCACGAACATGGCGATGGCTTCATAGTTGGTGGCCTGCTGCTGCACCGCGCCGGTAATGGCATCGGCGGCCAGCACGCTCGCGGGAAGCGAGGCCATGAGGATTGCCAGCAAACGCATCATGGTTTCACCTCGCTCAGAATCTGTTTGGTGAGACGATCAAACTCACCGTTGGCGCGCCACACGTACACGCCGGTAAGCACAAAGGAGACCACAATCAGGCCGACGCCGATGGGAATACCGCGCGTCACGTTGGTACCGGCATGCAGCGGTGTACCGAGCCACGCGGGGGCAAAGGCGATAAGCAGGATAAAACCGACGTAGAGCACCAGCATGATCGCGCTCAGCAGCAGCGCGAACGCCTGGCGTTTGTGCACCAGTTCCTGAAAGCGCGGATTATGCTCGATTTGCTGCCAAACGGCTTCCTGTTGATTTAAGGCTTCGTTCATCACAGTTTCTCCAGAGGAAGGGCAGGCGGATAGCGCACGCGAACGTGAGATAACGGCCTAAATGTTCTTGTTATTAAGATCTTGTGAAGATGAAAAGCATACGGCGTAGGGAAGAGTGACGGCGCGATGCCTGCGGTGAACAGGCGGGGGCACGCCGTCGCGTCAAAGCCGATCAGGGCATGGCGATGGACTGTTTCTCCTCCAGCAATTTCTCCACCACGCCGGGATCGGCAAGCGTTGAAGTATCGCCAAAGTTACTGGTATCGCCCGCCGCAATTTTGCGCAGAATACGGCGCATAATTTTACCGGAGCGGGTTTTCGGCAGGGAATCGGTCCAGTGCAGCACGTCCGGGGTGGCAATCGGGCCAATCTCTTTACGCACCCAGTTACGCACCTCGGTGTAGAGCTCCGGCGACGGTTCCTCGCCGTGATTCAGCGTGATGTAGGCATATATCGCTTGCCCTTTGATGCTGTGCGGAATGCCCACCACCGCGGCTTCGGCGATTTTCGGATGAGAAACCAGCGCTGATTCAATTTCCGCCGTGCCCAAACGGTGGCCGGAGACGTTAAGCACGTCATCTACGCGACCGGTGATCCAGTAGTAGCCATCTTCGTCACGGCGCGCGCCGTCACCGCTGAAGTAGCGATGTTTAAAGGTGGAAAAATAGGTCTGCTCAAAGCGTTCGTGGTCGCCAAACAGCGTGCGCGCCTGGCCGGGCCACGAATCGTTGATCACCAGATTGCCCTCGGTCGCGCCCTCAAGCGGATTGCCTTCGTTATCCACCAGTGCGGGCTGCACGCCAAAGAACGGACGGGTAGCGGAACCGGCTTTCAGCTCGGTGGCGCCCGGCAGCGGCGCGATCATGAAACCGCCGGTTTCGGTCTGCCACCAGGTATCGACAATCGGGCAGCGGCTATCGCCAATTTTCTTGTGGTACCACTCCCAGGCTTCCGGGTTGATGGGTTCGCCCACCGATCCCATGATGCGCAGGCTGCTGCGCTGGGTACCTTCAATGGCTTTGTCGCCTTCGGCCATTAGGGCACGAATCGCGGTGGGCGCGGTATAGAGCAGTGTGACCTGGTGTTTATCCACCACTTCCGCCATACGGCTGGGCTTCGGCCAGTTGGGGACGCCTTCAAACATCAGCGTGGTGGCGCCGCAGGCCAGCGGGCCATAAAGCAGATAGCTGTGACCGGTGATCCAGCCGACGTCGGCGGTACACCAGTAAATATCGTCATCGTGATAATCAAACACGTATTTAAAGGTAGTGGCGGCATACACCAAATAGCCGCCGGTGGTGTGGAGTACGCCTTTGGGCTTGCCGGTGGAGCCAGAGGTATACAGGATAAACAGCGGATGTTCGGCTTCAACCGCCACCGGCTCGTGCCGATCGCTGGCCTGCGCCACCAGTTCGTGCCACCAGAGATCGCGCCCGTCGTGCCACGCTGTGGCATTACCGGTGCGCTTGAATACCACCACATTTTTCACACTGGTGACGCCGGGATTTTTCAGCGCGTCATCCACATTTTTCTTCAGCGGAATGCTGCGGCCGGCGCGCACGCCTTCGTCAGCGGTGATCACCAGCTTAGCGTTAGAGTCGATCACGCGACCCGCGACCGCTTCTGGCGAGAAGCCGCCGAAAATCACGGAATGCACGGCGCCAATGCGCGCGCACGCCAGCATCGCCACGGCGGCTTCCGGCACCATCGGCATATAAATGGCGACCACGTCGCCTTTTTTCACGCCCAGATCGGTCAGGACGTTCGCAAAGCGGCAGACATCGGCATGCAGCTCGCGAAAGGTGAGCGTTTTGCTTTCGTTGGCGTCGTCGCCTTCCCAAATAATGGCGGGGCGATCGCCGCGCGTCGCCAGATGGCGATCGAGACAGTTAGCGGCAAGATTCAGCGTGCCGGCTTCGTACCAGCGAATCGAGATATTGCCGGGCGCAAAAGAGGTGTTTTTAACCCGGTCATAGGGCGTGATCCAGTCGAGGATTTTGCCTTGTTCGCCCCAAAAGGTTTCGGGATCGTCAACCGACTGTTGATACAGCGCCGTGTATTGCTCGGCGTTAATCAGGGCATGCTCTGCAATGGCAGCGGGTACGGGATGCTTATAAATCTGGCTCATGGCTGACCTCCTTGAAGATGTTAATCATATGTCTATCAAAGGTTAATTAAATAGCATGCAGAAGGCTTTGTTTCGGTTTTGCAGTCTGGATCACGACCCTGCCAGAGGTAAAAATGGCGGTATTTGTGCGTATTTATCGCACGCAAAAAGCCTCGGGCTGCGCTTGGGATAGCGGGCGCGGTGGCTAAAAAACAGGCAAACGCGTCGGGCAGTTTTTTACCCTAAACCGCATAGTCATGCGGAAAATTATCGAATTAACACTTTTCATAACAGCGAGTTATGTTTAAGGCCATAAGTCAGCATTTTATGCTACAAAGCTGAATAACTTTTACGCTAACCCGCCGGGGGTTGCATTTACCGTAGTGAAAATGGTACTTATCTCGCCGCTGTTCAGCAGGTATCAACTCAGGCTGCTGCATCACGCAGGCGCAAAATGCCCGCACGGTTTACTGCACTGCAGCCCATTATAACCCTCTATTTTATCGGGCTTTTGCTCACTTCCCTGTGTGTCACGTCTTCTGCACCTTCGCAGCAGAGCAAAGGGGTTTTTACTGAGGAAATAACGCGTTATGAAAGGTTTTAAACTCACCCTGGCCTGGCAAATTTTAATTGCCTTGATTCTCGGCGTTGTCGTCGGGACCGTGCTGCATAATCAGCCCGACGATCGTGAATGGTTAATCACCAATATTCTCACCCCGGCAGGCGACATCTTTATTCATCTGATCAAGATGATTGTGGTGCCCATTGTTATCTCTTCGCTGATTGTCGGCATTGCTGGCGTTGGTGACGCGAAAAAGCTCGGGCGTATCGGCGTCAAAACCATTGTCTATTTTGAAGTGATCACCACCCTTGCCATTGTGGTCGGCATTACGCTGGCCAACGTATTTCAACCCGGCAGCGGCATTGATATGTCAACGCTGGCAACGGTGGACATCTCTAAGTATGAAGCCACCACGGAAGCAGTGCAGGGCGCACCGCACGGCCTGGTGACGACCATCCTCTCCCTGATCCCGCAGAATATCTTTGCCTCGCTGGTGAAAGGCGACATGCTGCCCATCATCTTCTTCTCGGTGCTGTTCGGCATGGGCCTGTCTGCGCTGCCGTCAGAGCACCGCGATCCGCTGGTGACGGTGTTCCGTTCGGTGTCGGAAACCATGTTCAAAGTCACGCACATGATCATGCGCTATGCCCCGGTGGGCGTGTTTGCCCTGATTGCCGTGACGATTGCTAACTTTGGCTTCGCCTCGCTCTATCCGCTGGCGAAGCTGGTACTGCTGGTGTACGTCGCGATCCTGTTCTTTGCCTTTGTGGTGCTGGGCACGGTGGCGCGCTTGTGCAAACTGCGTATTACCACGCTGATGCGCATCCTGAAAGATGAGCTGATCCTGGCATACTCGACCTCAAGTTCGGAAACCGTACTGCCGCGTATCATGCAAAAAATGGAAGCCTACGGCGCGCCGAAAGCCATCACCAGTTTTGTGGTGCCAACCGGTTACTCGTTTAACCTCGATGGCTCCACTCTGTATCAGAGCATTGCGGCGATCTTTATTGCCCAGCTGTACGGTATCGATCTGTCGCTGAGTGACGAGATCATTCTGGTGCTGACGCTGATGGTGACCTCAAAAGGCATCGCGGGCGTACCGGGCGTCTCATTCGTGGTGCTGTTGGCCACGTTGGGCAGCGTAGGGATTCCGCTGGAAGGCCTCGCCTTTATTGCCGGCGTCGACCGCATCATGGACATGGCGCGCACTGCGTTGAACGTGATCGGCAACGCGCTGGCGGTGCTGGTCATTGCGCGCTGGGAAAACCAGTTCGACAGCAAGCAGGCCGCGGCCTATGAAAGCCAGCTGCGCGCGCAAAGCGCCAGCTAACCCTTGCCCGTGCTGAACCCCGCAAACCCGCCTTCCGGCGGGTTTTTTTATGGGCGAACCACATGCGGTCAGAGGTGAATGAACATGATTTATTATATATTTTTGCATAACCTAACTATGGCAGGAGTGGCTGATGCACCTCGATCTGAGTCAGATGATTACCGAAGGGCGAAATCCAGCGAGTCAACATATTGATGAGTTAAGCACCGAGGCGATGCTGCGCGTCATCAATAATGAGGATAAAAAAGTGGCGCTGGCGGTGGAAGCCATTGTGCCGCAGATTGCGCAGGTGGTAGACGCTATCGTCACAGCGTTTAGCCAGGGCGGACGGCTGATTTACTGCGGTGCCGGCACCTCAGGACGTCTGGGTATCCTCGACGCCAGTGAGTGCCCGCCAACCTTCGGCACGCCACGTTCACAGGTGATAGGGCTGATTGCCGGCGGCCACACGGCGATTCTGCAGGCGGTGGAGAATGCCGAAGATAACCGTGCGCAGGGTGCGCAGGATCTGCAAGCCATTGACTTTAGCGCGCGCGACGTGCTGGTGGGCATCGCCGCCAGCGGGCGCACGCCGTACGTGCTCGGCGCACTGGATTGGGCAAAACAGCAGGGCGCATTTACCGCTGCGCTGAGCTGCAATCCAGACAGCCCGATGGCGCAGGCGGCGCAGGTGGCCCTGACGCCGGTGGTAGGGCCGGAGGTGATCACCGGCTCCTCGCGCATGAAAGCGGGCACGGCGCAAAAGCTGGTGCTCAATATGCTGACCACCGGCGCCATGATCCGCAGCGGCAAAGTGTACGGCAACCTGATGGTGGACGTTGAGGCCACCAACCAGAAGCTGGTGCAGCGCCAACTCCATATCGTTAAGCAGGCCACGGGCTGTGACGACGCCCGGGCACAGCAGGCGCTGAGCGCGTGCGACGGCCACTGCAAAACCGCGATTCTGATGGTGCTGGCCGGTTTGGATGCTGCCGAGGCGCGTGCGCTGCTGGCGAACAATAGCGGTTTCATTCGCCACGCGCTGCGTCAGGCCAGCTCACAGTAGCGTGTTAATTTCATGAATATTTTTCCCTAAAGTAGTACCAAAATTTATCAATAATTCCCCTGTTAAGCGCAGGGGGAAATGTTCATCCTTTATTAATTCAGGCTGAAAATTAATTCCGCTGCGCTAAAGCCCACTGTTGCCCTGCCGAAAAGATAAAAAAGCATTATCGATTTGCTTCACTTTTTGCGTCTTGCAAGGACAACACATGCGTAATAACCAGCCCGTCACGCAGCAGGAATTCGTTTTTGACGACGATGCCACGCTGATGTCGACCACCGATCTCAATAGCCATATCACCTACGCGAACGACGCCTTTATTGACGTCAGCGGCTTTACGCCGGAAGAGGTGAATGGCCAACCGCACAATATGGTGCGTCATCCTGATATGCCGCCTGAAGCGTTTGCCGATATGTGGGCCACGCTCAAGCAGGGCGAACCCTGGACCGCGCTGGTAAAAAACCGCCGTAAAAACGGCGATCATTACTGGGTGCGCGCCAACGCGATCCCCGTGGTGCGAGAGGGCCGCGTACAGGGATATATGTCGGTGCGCACCAAGCCATCGCCGGAGGAAGTACGCCAGACGGAAGCGCTTTATCGCGATCTCCGCGAAGGCCGCGCCAAAGGGCGGCGTTTTCATAAAGGGTTGTTGATTGGCACCGGCTGGCGTCGGGTCGGATCGCTTCTCAAGACGCTGCCGCTGCGCTGGCGTATACGATCTCCGCTGATCGCGCTGCTGCCGCTTTCCGTTTGCAGCGTCTGGCTGTTGGGCATGAGCGCCACGCAGACCGGCTGCTTTGCTGCGGGCATGGCCCTTCTCCTGCTGCTGGCAAGCCTGTGGCTCGAGCAGCAAATTTCACGCCCGATGGAGCGCGTCTGCCGTCAGGCCCTGAGCGTGGCCACCGGCGCCAGCCACAAAGTTGATCAGCTCGATCGCGTTGATGAGCTCGGCATCACGCTGCGCGCCATTGGGCAGCTGGGCCTGATGTTCCGCTGGTTAGTCGCGGACGTCAGCGGTCAGGCCATTAATGTGCTGAGCGCCAGTGACGCCATCGCACGCAGCAACAATGAGCTGAGTCAGCGCACTGAACAGGCTGCGGCCAACGTCCAGCAAACCGCCGCCACCATGAATGAGATGACGGCGACCGTGAAAAGCAACACCGAAACCGCGCAAGAGGTCAACAGCCTGTCCGCGCGCACCAGCGAGGTGGCGCAGCAGGGTGGCGAAGTGGTGCAGGAGATGGTGGGCATGATGGGCGATATCGCCGACAGCGCCAGCCGGATTGCCAACATCACCAGCGTGATTGACAGCATTGCTTTCCAAACCAATATCCTGGCGCTTAACGCCGCCGTGGAAGCCGCGCGCGCCGGGGAGCAGGGCAAAGGCTTTGCCGTGGTCGCCAGCGAAGTGCGTAGCCTGGCGCAGCGCAGCGCCAAAGCCGCCAGCGAAATTAAAACGCTGGTAGAAACCAGCGCCAGCCGCGTGCAGTCCGGCAACGACAGCGCCCACGCCGCGGGTCGCACCATGCAGGAGATTGTTGGGCAAGTGCAGCATGTCACGTCGCTGATTGCGCAAATCAGCCACGCCACGGCAGAGCAGTCGGTGGCGCTGAGTGAAGTCAGCACCGCCGTGGAAGATCTCGATGACATCACCCACCGCAACGCCGCGCGCGTGGCGGAGAGCGCGGAAGCCTCTGAACGTATGACGCGTCAGGCTAACCGCCTGGTGGAAGCGATTAGCGTGTTCCGCTAATTCGCCGTTGTGACGCGGTCTGGTCCCTGCAACGCCAGGCCGCGTTAGCCCGCTCTTTACTCTCTGCTGCGGTTAAACCGTGCCATTCCCTGCATTTCTTCTTTTTGTCTCACCGCTTCCCTTGGCGTTTGCGCTACCTTTTACAACGACAACACCATGGGAGAGAAAGCTATGAGCCCGTTTTTTATGCACGAAAAAAACAATCTGGTGAACGAAGCCATCGAGGGCATTTTACTCAGCACGCCCTGGCATAACCTGCGCCGCCTCGACCTCGGCGATGAAATACGCGTGGTGGTAAGGGCCGACTGGGATAAAAGTAAGGTGGCGCTGATCTCCGGCGGCGGTTCCGGCCATGAACCGGCGCACGCTGGCTTTGTGGGCCGAGGCATGCTGACGGCGGCAGTGTGCGGGGACATTTTTGCGTCGCCCAGCGTCGACGCGGTGCTCAATGCCATTATCAACGTCACCGGCGATGCGGGTTGTCTGCTGATTGTGAAAAACTACACCGGCGACCGCCTGAACTTTGGTCTCGCGGCGGAAAAAGCCAAGAACCTTGGCTACAAAGTGGAGCTGGTGACGGTCAGCGACGACATTGCACTGCCGGATAATCCGCAGCCGCGCGGCATTGCCGGCACCGCGCTGGTGCATAAAATTGCCGGGTACGCCGCCGAGCACAATCACACGCTGGAAGAGGTGAAAGCGCTGGCCGAACGCGCTATCGCGGCCACCTTTTCCATCGGTCTGGCGTTTGGCACCTGCCACATTCCCGGCGAAACGCGTGACGAGCGCGTGGCCGCCGGGCACAGCGAACTGGGCATGGGCATTCACGGCGAGCCCGGCGTCATCACGCTGGACACGCAAAACAGCCGCAACATCAGCAGCATCATGACCGACAAGCTGGCGCAGGCGCTGCCGGACGGCAAACAGGCGCTGCTCTTGATCAACAACCTCGGCGGTTTCTCACAGCTGGAGCTGGCGCTGCTGACGCGTGAAGTGCTGCAAACGCCGCTGGCGGCGCGCATCACGCACGTGATCGGCCCTGCCACGCTGGTGAGCGCGCTGGACATGAAAGGCTTTTCGCTGACCTTGCTGGCGCTGGAAGAGCCGTTTCTCACGGCGCTCAATGCGCCCGTTCAGGTGCTGGGCTGGGCGCCGGTGTATGATTTTGCCCCCATCAACCTGCAAGCCGCGTCACGCGTAGAGAGCCTGATCGACTTTGACCCCTCCGAGAATGCGCAGGTGGCGCACGCCGTGGCGCGAGTGACCCAGACGCTGATCGATCTGGAGAGTGAGCTGAATGCGCTGGATGCCAAAGTGGGCGACGGCGATACCGGCTCCACCTTTGCTGCGGGGGCGAAAAAGATCCAGCGCGGCCTGCAAGAAAAGCAGCTGCCGCTGAATGAAGTGCCCACGCTGCTGGCACTGATTGGCGAACAGCTGGCGTCGGTGATGGGCGGCTCCAGCGGCGTCTTGATGTCGATTCTGTTCACCAGCGCCGGGCAGCAGCTGGAAGAGGGCAGCGCGCTGCCGCAGGCGTTGATGCACGGCCTTGAGCGCATGAAGCATTACGGCGGCGCGGAGCCGGGGCACCGCACGCTGGTGGACGCGCTCCAGCCGGCGCTGGAAGCGCTGGTGGCGGGCGAGTCGCTGGAGGCGGCAGCGCGTGCCGCCGCGCAGGGGGCCGCCGCGACGGCCAGCATGGTACAGGCGAAGGCGGGGCGCTCGGCCTACCTCAATCAGCACAGTCTGGACGGGGTGAAAGATCCGGGCGCTTACGCCATTGAGCAGGTGTTTGCGGCCCTGGCGCGCTAAGCAAAAACGCCTCTCCCTGGTTGGGGAGAGGCGCTCGCGCTTACTCGGCGGCCTCGCGCATCATTTCATCGTGGGGAATGTCTGACAAAATTCGCTCGAAGCTGCGCAGACGTTTGTAGATCGACATCAGCGTAATCAGCGTTGACCACGAGGTAATCAGATACTGGAACGACGAGCGCACCTGGTCAAACACGTTGGTGATCTGGTTCATCAAGCCCAGCGTGATGCTGCCTGCCACAATCGACGGAAACAGCACAAACAGCCCGAACACGTTATCCACCTGCAAATAGAGAATGCGGGTGATGTTGAAATAGAGGTAGTGGAAGTAGAGGCGGAAATAGTTATGGCGCACGCGGCTGAACAGCATTTGCACCGTGGGCGGTGAGGCGCGTTCAGGATCGTCTTCGCCGTATACCAGCTCTTTACGGTATGCAGCTTCCACGCGCTGATTGCGAAACTCCAGCCCCGGTAGCTTAATGCCCACCAGCGCCAGCAGGGCGGTGCCAAACAGCGACCACAGCAGCGCGGCAATCACCAACGCATACGGAATATTGCCGAGCAGCGGCACTTCTTTCACGTGGTGCGACAGCGACACCAGCACCGGTAAAAACGCCACCAGCGTCATGATCGCCTGAATAAAGTTGATGCCCCAGTCTTGCAGCGTGCTGGCAAAGCGCATGGTGTCTTCCTGCACGCGCTGCGCAGCCCCTTCCACCAGGCGCAGGCGCTGCCAGTTGTGCATATAGTAGTTGTTCATGGCGGTACGCCAGCGGAACACCCAATGGCTGACGAAAAATGAATTCATCACGCCAATCACCACGGCGATCAAGGCGATACCCAAAAACGCCAGGATCTGCAGGTAAAATTGATGGATCGGCACCGATCCGGCTTTAGTTAGCGCTTTCTGAATCATGTCGCCAAACGGGCCGTACCAGGCGTTAATGCCCACGCCGACCTGCACGCTGAACCAGGTGACAAAGATGATCAGCATCGATCCCCACACCGACCAGCGCTGCCACGGATGGTTATCCACGATGCGCCAGGCAATGGCGAACAGCCCCGCCACAATCCAGTAGTAGGCGTAAAACCAGAGCTGGCTGGCGTGGATAAAGCGTCCGGCATTGGCAGGCAGCGGCTGCTGCATCGCGGCCTGAAACAGGGAAAATCGGTCAGGAAAATCATGAAAGAAGCCGAACCAGGCAAAAATGGCAATCAGGCTCCAAACGGCCGCCGAGCTGAAAAACAGCGTTGGCCGCGGGAAAAAAGACTTAAACATGAGGCACTCCGCTGTGTGTTTCTGATTTTATAACGTTTTTACCATGACTTGTCTGTATTGGTGCATGTCTTGTTGTTACAAGCCCGCGCGTTCGCTGACGGGATGTTAATGAAATTGTGCTGATTTGTTTCAAAGCGCTAAGGTTTTAGCGCGCCCAGTGTTAAACTCCTGCACACTGTTACCGGTAACAGTCACATTTTCACCGGTAATCACACAAATAATCACCGATGCCAACTGCGTCAACTTTCATCCCGCTGATGAAGCGGATTGAGGCAATGTCATGTCAGAACAAAAAAAAGGCCATTCACGCCGCGATTTTCTGCTGAGAACCATTACGCTTGCGCCCGCCATGGCCGTAGGCAGCTCTGCGATGGGGGCGCTGGTCGCGCCGATGGCAGCCAGCGCCGCTGAGCAACCCGCAGCGCCGCAGCACGCGCGCCAGTATCAACCCACCTGGTTCACCGCTGAAGAGTTCGCGTTCATTAGCGCCGCGGTGGCACGCCTGATCCCCAATGACGAGCGGGGACCTGGCGCGCTGGAAGCGGGCGTACCGGAATTTATTGACCGCCAGATGAACACGCCTTACGCCACCGGCAGCAACTGGTATATGCAGGGGCCGTTTCATCCTGACGTGCCAAAAGAGCTCGGCTATCAGCTGCCGCTAGTGCCGCAGCAAATTTATCGCCTGGGTTTGGCCGATGCCGACAGCTGGAGCAAGAAACAGCACGGCAAGGTGTTTGCCGATCTCAGCAGTCAGCAGCAGGACGCCATGCTCACCGCTTTTGAAAGCGGTGAGGCGCAGTTTGCGCAGATCAACAGCAAACTCTTCTTCTCATTCCTGCTGCAAAACACCCGCGAGGGCTATTTCAGCGATCCCCTCCACGGCGGCAATCAGGGCATGGTGGGCTGGAAGCTCATTGGCTTCCCTGGCGCGCGCGCCGACTTCATGGATTGGGTAGAGCGCGGCGAACGGTATCCGTTCCCGTCGGTGGATATTCGCGGGGAGAGAGCATAACCGTGGCAAACGAAATGAAAAAAGTGGATGTGGCGATCGTAGGATTCGGCTGGGCCGGCGCGATCATGGCGAAAGAGCTGACCGAAGCCGGTTTGAATGTAGTGGCGCTGGAGCGCGGCCCGCATCGCGATACCTATCCTGATGGTTCCTACCCGCAGTCCATTGACGAACTGACCTATAACATCCGCAAGAAGCTGTTCCAGGACCTCTCTAAAAGCACGGTGACGATCCGCCATGACGCGTCGCAAACGGCGGTGCCGTATCGCCAGCTGGCCGCGTTTCTGCCCGGCACCGGCACCGGCGGCGCCGGTCTGCACTGGTCCGGCGTACACTTCCGCGTTGATCCGGTGGAACTGAACCTGCGTAGCCACTATGAGCAGCGCTACGGCAAAAACTTTATCCCGCAAGGCATGACCATTCAGGATTTCGGCGTGAGCTACGCCGAGCTGGAGCCGTTCTTCGATAAGGCGGAAAAAGTCTTTGGCACCTCCGGCAGCGCCTGGTCGGTAAAAGGCAGCGTGATCGGCAAAGAAAAAGGCGGCAACCCGTTTGCGCCGGATCGCTCCAGCGACTTCCCGCTGCCCGCGCAGAAGCGCACCTATTCGGCGCAGCTGTTTGCTCAGGCGGCTGAATCGGTGGGCTATCACCCGTATGACATGCCTTCTGCCAACACCTCGGGTCCGTACACCAACCCGTACGGCGCGCAGATGGGACCGTGCAACTTCTGCGGCTATTGCAGCGGCTATGCCTGCTATATGTACTCCAAAGCGTCGCCCAATGTGAATATCTTGCCTGCGCTGCGCCAGGAGCCGAAATTTGAGCTGCGCAATAACGCTTACGTGCTGCGCGTGAACCTCACCGACGACAAAAAGCGCGCCACCGGCGTCACCTACCTGGACGGTCAGGGGCGTGAAGTGGTGCAGCCAGCCGACCTGGTGATCCTCTCTGCCTTCCAGTTCCATAACGTGCACCTGATGCTGCTCTCCGGCATCGGCAAGCCGTATAACCCGATCACCAACGACGGCGTAGTCGGGCGTAACTTTGCTTATCAAAACCTCTCGACCCTGAAAGCGCTGTTTGACAAAAACACCACCACCAACCCGTTCATTGGCGCCGGCGGCGCGGGCGTGGCGGTGGATGATTTCAACGCCGATAACTTCGATCACGGCCCGCACGGCTTTGTGGGCGGTTCGCCATTCTGGGTTAACCAGGCCGGCACCAAGCCGATCTCGGGACTGCCGACGCCAAAAGGCACGCCCGCCTGGGGCAGCCAGTGGAAAGCGGCGGTGGCCGATACCTACACGCACCACGTCTCTATGGACGCGCACGGCGCGCACCAGTCGTATCGCGCTAACTATCTCGATCTCGATCCCAACTACAAAGATGCCTACGGCCAGCCGCTGCTGCGCATGACCTTTGACTGGCAGGAGAACGACATCAAGATGGCGCAGTTTATGGTGGGCAAGATGCGCAAGATCACCGAGGCGATGAACCCCAAAATGATCATCGGCGGCGCAAAAACGCCGGGCACCCACTTCGATACCACGGTGTATCAAACCACCCACATGAGCGGCGGCGCCATCATGGGCGAGGATCCGAAAACCAGCGCGGTTAACCGCTATCTGCAAAGCTGGGACGTACCGAACGTGTTCGTGGCGGGGGCTTCTGCCTTCCCGCAGGGCCTGGGCTACAACCCAACCGGTATGGTGGCGGCGCTGAGCTACTGGTCTGCCCGAGCCATCCGCGAGCAGTATCTGAAAAACCCCGGCCCGCTGGTGCAGGCATAAGGACGACAGCCATGATCAAAAGCTTGATTGCCCTAGTGCTGGGCACCGTTTCCCTGACCGCACTGGCGGACGCCACGCCGTCGGACGCGCTGATTAAGCGCGGTGAGTATCTGGCGCGCGCCGGGGATTGTGTGGCGTGTCACAGCACCGCAGACGGTAAACCGTTTGCCGGCGGACTGGGGATGAAAACGCCGATTGGCACGATTTACTCCACCAACATTACACCGGATCGCGCCACCGGTATCGGCGACTACAGCTACGACGATTTCCAAAAAGCGGTGCGTCATGGCGTGGCCAAAAATGGCGATACGCTCTATCCGGCGATGCCGTACCCCTCTTACGCGGTAGTCAGCGATGACGACATGCAGGCGCTGTATGCCTACTTTATGCACGGCGTGCAGCCGGTGAGCCAGGCCAACAAAGAGAGCGATATTCCCTGGCCGCTCTCCATGCGCTGGCCGCTGGCGATCTGGCGCGGCATTTTCGCGCCCGACGTGAAGGCGTTCCAGCCTGCGGCGCAGGAAGACGCCACGCTGGCGCGCGGTCGCTATCTGGTTGAGGGGTTGGGCCACTGCGGCGCCTGCCACACGCCGCGCAGCTTTACCATGCAGGAGAAAGCGCTGAACAATGATGACGGCAGCGATTACCTGTCCGGCAGCAATGCGCCTATTGATGGCTGGACCGCCAATAACCTGCGCGGTGACAACCGCGATGGACTGGGACGCTGGAGCGAGGACGAACTCCGGCAGTTCCTGCGCTACGGCCGCAACGATCGTACCGCCGCGTTTGGCGGCATGACCGAGGTGGTGCAGCACAGCCTGCAATATCTGTCAGATGAGGATATCGCCGCGATCGCGAAATACCTGAAATCGCTGGGGGCCAAAGATCCTAACCAAACGGCCTTTACCCAAGATGACAGCGTCGCGCGCGCGCTGTGGAAAGGCGACGATCGTCAGCCTGGCGCATCGCTCTACGTGGACAGCTGTGCAGCCTGCCATAAAACCGACGGATCGGGCTATCAGCGTTTCTATCCTGCGCTGCGTGGCAATCCGGTGGTGATGGCAGACGACCCCACTTCGCTGATCCACATCGTGCTGGCGGGGGGCTCGCTGCCAGGCGTACAGGGTGCGCCGTCGGCGATTACCATGCCGGCATTTGGCTGGCGGCTGAACGACAGCCAGGTGGCGGAAGTGGTGAACTTTATTCGCAGCAGCTGGGGCAACAGCGTGAAGACCCCGGTAACCGCGAAAGACGTAGCAAAAATTCGTCAGGATATTCCGCAGCAGGGCAGTGCGGACATCCGCGTATTAGAGCACTAATACCCCGCGTTATTTTTTCTGCACTAAGACGACAGCCGTGCGCTGTCGTCTTATCTCGCCTTAATCTGCCTTAAAATCTCCGCGCTATAATGGCTTATAAGACCGTTCTGGTTAGCAAATTTCTCTTCCCGCTTTGAAATTGGTGCTCTCAACCTCAAACGATAGCAGGAACAAAAAACGCGATGTCATTTTCTATTTTTGAAACGATCGAGCCAGCGAAAGAGAGCGTCGTCAACGATCCCTACCTGAAATGGCAAGGGAATACGGGCGTGGGCGATGTGGTGTATCTCGAAATCATCATTAACGAAATCCATTTTCACTGCGCGGGTTGATAGCGACGGCAATTGGGAATTTGAACTGCCAACGGCTCTTGCCGAGGGGGCATACAATCTGAGCGCGCGCTTCTACGACGCCGCGGGCAACGCCGGTGCGCCAATTCAGACGCGACTGGTGGTGGATCTTAGCCCGCCGGAGCAGCCACTCATTCAGCTGGTGATGGATAATGCCGGCGCGGTAACAGGCCCGGTCGGCGACCGGGGCTTCACCGATGACGGTAACCCGACCCTTAGCGGCTATGCCGAGCCGGGCAGCATCGTGCGCGTGTACAGCAACGGTATGGAGCTAGGCAGCGTGCAGGCGGGTAAAAACGGGCTGTGGAACTTCACGCCGACGCTGAGCGACGGCGAGCACCGACTGACCGTCACCGCGACCGATCAGTTTGATCGGGTGAGCGAGCCGTCACTGGAATACACCCTTTTCATCAACGAGTCGCGCGTGCCGAAACCGCAGTTGCTGGAGGTGTACGACAACCAGGGCGCGGAGCAGGGCGCCCTCAAGGCGGGCGACAGCAGCGACGACAGTAACCCGCGTCTGTCGGGCAGCGCCTCGGCGGATACTGAATATGTCATCATCTACGCCAACGGCGTGCGCGTGGGCACGGCCTTGGTAACCAACGGGAAGTGGCAGTGGGAGGATCCGCAGACCCTGCTGGCGCTGGGAGAAAATAGCCTGACGGTGCGCGGGGTCAACGGCAAGGGCAAGATCAGCGAGCCGAGCGATGCGTTCACTTTCACTGTTGAAGCTCCCTCGCCTCCCGCCGTCCTGGGGGCCCTGAACAACACGGCGGACTTCACCCTATCGCTAAGGGAGAGGATACCAACGACACCACGCCGCGGGTGCACGGCAGAGCGCTGCCAAACACCAAAATCATTCTGGTGCTGGCGCTCGACAATGAGAACTGGTTTAGCGGCAGTAACAAAACCTATGAATTGATGAGTGACAAGGACGGTATCTGGCATTTCGACATTCCCGATGCGCTGGCGGATGGCCGGTGGCACTTCAGGGCGAAGTCCGTTGACGCAGAGGGTAACGAATCGGCGCTGGGCCAGCAGTTTCATATCGAGGTGGATACCCAAGCCCCTGACGCGCCAATCGTGGCGGGAGCCTGGAATGATAACGGCGGACTTCACCCTCTCCTTCAGGGAGAGGATACCAACGACACTACGCCGCGGGTGCACGGCACAGCGCCGCCAAACACCAAAATCATTCTGGTGCTGGCGCTCAACAATGAGAACTGGTTTAGCGGCAGCAACAAAAGCTATGAACTGATGAGCGACAAGGACGGTATCTGGCATTTCGACATTCCCGATGCGCTGGCGGATGGCCAGTGGCACTTCAGGGCGAAGTCCGTTGACGCAGCGGGTAACGAGTCGGCGCTGGGCCAGCAGTTTCATCTGAATGTTAATACCCATTCATTTCTGACTGGCGACAGTGCGCTCGCCTTGATGGATCAGCAGCCGGGCAGCCAGGCGGTGGATCTCACCAACGGCATCAAAAACACCCTGGACGTCGATATCGCCACGCTGTTAACGCGCGGCGAGGAAAACCTCTTCATCGAGGTACGGCAAAACGCAGATGCGGTTCAACGGCGACAGCGAGGATACGGTGCGGCTGGAGACGCTGCTGGACGGCAACGCTACCGAGGGAAGCTGGGCGCAGGAGAGCGGTACGACGACCGTGGCGGGCGTGATTTACAACGTCTATAGCCACAGCGGCACTGACGTGGAAGTGCTGGTGCAGACGGGCGTGAAAACCGAATTTATGTAACGCTCCCGTCTGTGAGACATTCTCAATCCGGGCCTTGGGCCCGGATTTTTTGTTTTTCCCGCCTGGCGTAAACGCCTCAGCGCAGCTGCGGATAGACACCCGGGCCAATAGGCAAACCGAGCGCGTACCACGCCAGCAGCAGCACTATCCACGTGGCGAAAAACACCAGCGGATAAGGGAAAATCAGCACGTAGTAGGTGCCGAGCTGGGCGTCTTTTTGGTAGCGCTGGAGGAAGCCGAGGAACAGCGGCAGAAACGGTGACATCGGTGCCAGCGGCAGCACGGCAGAATCTGCGATACGGAAGATCATCTGCGCGAACGCGGGATGAAAGCCCAGCAGCATAAACATCGGGACAAACACCGGCGCCAGAATCGACCAGATGGCCGAGCCACTGGCAATAAACATACACAGAAACGCCGACAGGAACATTAACCCCATAAACGCAGGCGCACCGCTGATACCGGCGCTCTCCAGCACGTCGGTCAGGCCAATCGCCATAAACTTGCCCATGTTGCTCCAGTTAAAGAAGGCGACAAACTGCGACAGCGGAAACACCATCACGATAAAACCCGCCATGCTTTTCATTGGGTCTACCAGCAGCTGCGGAATATCGTCGGCGCGGCGAATCTGCCTGGTGAACGCGCCGTAGGCAATCGCCACCACAAAAAAGAACAGAATGATCAGCGGTACAATGCCCTGAATAAACGGCGAAGGGATAATGCTGCCGGTTTTGGGATGGCGCAGCGGCGCGTGCTCAGGCACTACCAGCAGCGCCACCAGCGCGATAAAAACGAGCGCGGCGATCCCGGCTGCGCGCAGGCCACGATTCTCCAGCGCGGTGAGCGGCGGCAGCCGATCCTGTACGCCGCCCTGCCAGGCGGGCAGACGCGGCTCAACGAACTTATCGGTGAGCAGGGCGCCGGCCACCGTTAGCACCAGCACCGAGGTGGCCATGAAAAACCAGTTATCGATCACGCTAACGTGTACGGTGTCGCTGACTGCTTTGGCGGCCTCGGTGCTGATGCCGGAGAGCAGCACGTCGGTGGTCACGATCAGCAAGTTAGCGGTAAACCCGGATGCGACGCCGGCGATCGCCGCCAGCAATCCGGCCACGGGATGGCGCCCGACGGCCAGGAAAATCAGCGCGCCCAGTGGCGGCATCACCACCAGCGCGGCATCGGAAGAAATATGGCTAAAAAAGGCAATGAACAGCACCATGTAGCTGGCGTAGCGGCGGCTGACGCGCGAGGCCATTTTGACCATGAGCGATTGCAGCAGGCCCACCTTCTCCGCTAATCCGGCGCCAATCACCAGCGCAAGAATCGAGCCCAGCGGCGTAAAGCCGCTGAAGTTCTTAATGATGTTGGGCAGGATCCACTGAATACCCGCCACGCTTAACAGGTTATTGACCCGCACCAGCTCGCCGTTGGCGGGGTTTTTCACCGCCACTCCCAGCGCGCTGAGGATCGCAGTCGCGACCATCAGCACCACAATCAGATACACGAACAGGAGAAAAGGGTTGGGCACTTTGTTGCCCACGCGTTCAATCCAGCTAAAGACCTTCCCCGGGCTGCGATGCGCCGTCAGTGCTTCCATCGGTATATCCTCATGTCGTCTTGTCAGTTGGGTTTGCAGGCCCCCTGTGGGGGCTATTTTTTATTGTGGGTGGTGCGCCCGCGCCAGACGGCGCGGGTAAAACTCAGGATGACAACCTGGAGGGGGTAACCTCGGCCGGGATCGGGCAGACATACGGCTGCGCCTGTCGAACCTGCATGAACTCGGCCCGACAGCGCGCCAGCGTGGCCTCGTCGAGCAGCAAGGTCAGCGCCGTGGCCGCCAGCACTTTGGCCGCCAGGCACATGCCTTTATGGGCGATCGCGGTGCGCCCCTGCGCCACCAATTGCCAGGTGTGCAGCGGCGTACCAAACGCGAAGCAGGGCGCGAAGCACTGCGCGGTGGGTGTCACCCAGCTCACATCGCCGACATCGGTCGAGCCGTACAGCAGGTCGTGCGTGACCGCATAGGGCGCCACCTCGTCCATCAGCGCTTTCTCGCCGAGCGATGCCGTCCACGCGCGTCCGGCATCACCGCCGGTGCGTGCCGCGTTGAGCCGGGCATTCTCGAGATCATCTTTGGTCAGGGTAGCGCGGATGGCGGCGGCGAACGCGTGCTCCTCAGCGCTGTAATCCGGCAAGCCGAACTGATGCAAATTACGCTCCATCACCGCTTCCAGCGCGCGATTTGGTACGTAGTTGGAGCAGGCTTTATCAAAGCGCACGGTCATCTGGGTGTCGGTCATTAGCGCCGCGCCGCGGGCAATGTTGATCACGCGCTGGTAAATGTCCTGCGCCTGATCCCGCTGCGGCGCGCGGATCAAATAGAGCACTTCGGCATCGGCCTGCACCACATTGGGGGAGGCGCCCCCCGTGTGGGTGACGGCATAGTGCACGCGGGCCTCCTGCACGATGTGCTCGCGCAGGAAGTTTGCGCCAGTGTTCATGAGCGTCACGGCGTCCAGCGCGCTGCGGCCGAGATGCGGTGAGTTGGCGGCGTGTGCGGCAACGCCTTTAAAGCGGAAGGCCGCCTGGATGTTAGCGAGGGTACTGAGGTTGAACATGCCGCTAAAGCCTTCGGGATGCCACGTCAGCGCCGCATCGACGTCATCGAACAGGCCTTCGCGTACCATAAAGGTTTTGCCGGATCCGCCCTCTTCGCCGGGGCAGCCGTAAAAGCGCAGCGTGCCACGCTGGCCGTGCTCCGCCCACCAGGCTTTGATGGCGAAGGCCGCGGCCAGCCCGGCGGTGCCCAGCAGATTATGCCCGCAGCCGTGGCCGTTGCCGTTTTCTACCACCGGCTGCGGCGTGGCGCAGCCCGCCTGCTGGCTTAAACCGGCCAGTGCATCAAACTCGCCGAGCAGCGCAATCACCGGTTTGCCCTCGCCGATACTGGCAATAAAGGCGGTGTCGATGTTGCCCACGCCGCGCTCAACGGCAAAGCCTTCCTGCGCCAGCGCGTCGGCCAATATTGCGGACGACTGCGTCTCTTCAAAGCGGGTTTCCGGCACGTCCCAGATGGCATCGCTCAGCGCGGTAAAGCGCGCCTGGTGCGCATCAATATAGCGCTCGATAAAGTCGTGGTGGCTCATCGTGCACCGCCAAACTGCGCCTGATTCAGCGCCAGCGTGGCCAGCGTCTGCACCGCTGCGGCCATAACGGTTTCATCGAAATCAAAGCGGGCGTTGTGGTGGCCCGCAGCCAGATCGCAGCCGAAAATCACGTAAGAGGCCTGGCCGCCGCGCTGCTGCACCCGTTCCATCATGTAGGTGGCATCTTCGGAACCGGCCGCCTGCGCTTTGGTATCCACCACCGAGCGAAACAGCCCCAGCGCTGCTGCCTGCTGGTGAATGAAGGCGACCCAAGCCGGACTGGGGGCACAGCTCCGCGCGCCGCCCATCAGCGTGATGGCGTGTTCCACACCGTACATCGCCGCTGCGCCGGCAATTACGCGCTGCGCCTGCTGGTAAATATCGTCGTTGACCTGATTGTTGGCGCCGCGGGTTTCCACTTTCATCAGCGCGCAGTCTGCCACCACGTTGCGCCCGCTGCCTGCCTGTAATACGCCCACGTTGACGCGCGCCACGCCGCCGCTGTGCTGCGGCAGCGTGTGCAGCGCCAGCGTCGCCTGCGCGGCGGCCAACAAGGCGTTGCGTCCTTGTTCAGGATTCCCGCCCGCGTGCGCGCCCACGCCGGTGAAGGTGACGTCAAGCTTGGTGGTGGCGAGAAAGCTGTCGCTGCCGCAGACGATTTCCCCTGCCGGTACGCCGGTGCCAAGGTGAATGGCCGTAAACAGATCGACATCATCCACTACGCCCGCCGCGACCATGGCTTTAGCGCCGCGCACGCCCTCTTCGGCGGGCTGAAAAATCAGCTTAATGGTGCCGCTCAGCCGGTGCTCCATCTCTTTGAGCACACCCGCCAGCGCCAGGCCAATGGCGGTGTGTCCATCGTGGGCGCAGGCGTGCATCATGCCGGGATTACAGGAGGCGAACCCTTCCCGCGTAGGCAGATGATCGGCCGCGCTGCTCTCGTTCTGATCCAGCGCATCCATATCCACGCGGAAGGCCATCACCGGACCGGGGCGCCCGGTGTTCAGCGTGGCGACCACGCCGCAGAAGCCGCCCGAAAAGTGTGGCAGCCACTGCGGTAACGCGCCCTGCGCCAGCGCCCGCTGCTCCTGCTGCGCCAGCACCGCTTCAGACGGCAACCCCATGCGCGCGTCGGCATCAATCACCGCCCGCCCCAGCGTCAGTTGATAACCAAGACGGTGCAGTTCCTCGGCGACAAGGGTCGCGGTACGAAACTCCACCCAGCCCGATTCGGCGAAGTGGTGCAGGTCACGACGCCAGCGCTGCATCGTGGGGATGCGCGCGTTAACGCAGTCAGAAAGGGTTTTCATCGGCATTTCCTTTGTGGTGTTTTTTTAGGCATTATCCCGAATCTACACAATGGTCCCGGCGCGCATAAGATGCGAAGATCTTGCTACTGATAAACAGGAGTTATCACCCCACCATGACGGCCAATCTCAAACTTCATCAGCTGCGTGCCTTTGTCGAGGTGGCCCGTTTGGGCAGCATTCGTGCCGCCAGCCGCCTGTGTGGCGTCTCTCAGCCAGCGCTCACCAAAGCCGTACAGGAGCTGGAGCAAGCGCTGGGGGCGCGTCTGTTTGAACGGCGGCAGCAGGGCGTGACGCTCACCGACGTCGGGCACACTTTTTTCCGTCACGCCAGCCTGGTACTGGAGGAGTTGCGCGTGGCGCAGGAGGATATTCAGCAGCGGCTAGGGCTGGCGGATGGCAAGGTCAACATTGGCGTGGGCGGCAGCATTGCGCGCACCGTGATGCCGCAGGTGATCACGCAATTTCACCGTGAATATCCGCGCGTGAAGGTGCGTATTGTTGAAGGGCAGTTGGTCTCGATGGTGCACGAGCTGCGGCAAGGGGCGCTGGATTTCACTATCAACACCTACGATCAGCATCACCTCGATCAGGAGCTGGTGTTTGAACGGCTGATGCAGCGGGAGTATCAGGTGGTGATGCGTAAAGGCCATCCCATGGCTCATGCCCGATCGCTGGCGGAGTTGCAGCACTGCGACTGGACCATGCCAACGCCGCAAGGCAGCTACTATCGGCTGCTGCACGATCTGTTCGGCGAGCGCGGCATGGCGCCGCAAATTGTGGTGACGTGCGAAACCTTTATGGCCTGCACCAGCCTGGTGGCAAAGAGCGATTTCGTCAGCATTATCTCGCGCGATGTGATCGAAGATCCCACCCACGGCGGTCAGCTGATCGCCCTCGATCTTGACGATCCCTTGCCCAAGGCGACCTTTTATCTGATCCAGCGAAAAGAGACCGCATTGACGCCGATGAGCGCTTATATGGCGCAGCTGTTTCGCCGCTATTGCCAGCCGTGACGGGGCCAAAACGCGATCGTCTACACTTAGGGAGCGTGTAAAAAACACCTAACCGATAAGTGGAGGAAACGATGCAAGTGAGTCCCTATTTGTTTCTGTATGGTCGCTGTGAAGAGGCGATAGCGTTTTATCTGGAAGCGACCGGCGGCGAAGTCCTGCAAAAAATGACGTTTGGCGATATGCCAGAGCAGGGCGAACAGATTGGCGATCAATCCGCACCGCCAATGCCGCCAGAAAAAATCATGCATGCCCATTTGCGTATTGGTGACGGTGAACTGATGCTGAGCGACGGCAACGCGCACAAGCCGCCCGCCTCGGAGCATGCCGGTTACGCGGTAAGTCTGTCGACCACTGACGTAGAAGAGGGAAAAGCGTGGTTCGAGAAGCTCTCTGCGGGTGGGAAAGTCACCACGCCGTGGCAGAAAACGTTTTGGTCTGACGGCTTCGGCATGTTTATCGATAAATTCAACATTCCGTGGCGCATCAACGTCGAAAAAGCGCAGCAGTAACGCAAAAAGGGCGACCTCGGGGTCGCCCTTGGTGCATTAGAAGTTGTAGCCCACGACCAGGTAATAACCCCAGCCGGTCGATTTGACTTCAAACGGGCCGTTGCCGAAATTCAGCTCCTGGCCATCTGCCCACTGCCCACCATTGTGGAAGTAACGCGCCACGGTAGAGACGTGCCAATGATCGTAATTCAGCGACAGAATGTGGCTCGACGCCACCGAGTTGCTGGTGCGTGAACGGTCAGACTTGTCGCGCAGATCGGAACCCCAGTCGAAGTTGGTGAAGCCGATATAGCTCAGCTTACCGCCCCAGAGATCGGTAATTGGCACAAAGTATTTCACCTTGAAGCGATAACCATCCCAGCTGTTTTCGTTGGCTGCGCCGTAGTTTTGCCACTGGTATTTGGCATACACGTTCAGCGAGAGGCCGACATCGCTATGGGTGTCGATATCGGTGCCCAGACCCATGTACCACGTGTTTTGACGGCTGCTGTCGTTGCGGCCCATGTCGTAGATGTAGTTGTTGGCAAAGTACCACTCTTTGAACGGACCAAAAGCCAGATTGGTGCCGGTGAGCTTGTCGATGGAGAAGCGCGGTTCAATTTCCATGAACATCGTCGAACCGTGATCGAAAATGCCATTGGCGTTGCTGTTGCCCGCGCCAAAGAAATTGGGCAGGTCAACGTAGCCGTAAAAGTCGAACCACTCTTTTTTGGTGAAGGCTTCGTATTCGAGATACACGTCATTGTTGAACTGCGGCCCGAAGCGCGTGTGATAGCTGCCCACCACGTTAACGCTCTGGTGCCACCAGTCAGAAAGGTATTGCGGATCGCTTTCTGCTTGCGCGTTACCCGCCAAACCACAGGCCAGAACGGCCCCTGCTATCAGTGCTTTAAATTTCATTATCATTAACCACTTGCTCATGATCGCAGCGTGGGGCAGCGATCGGGTGAAATCGATCCCAGGGGATGGACAGAAAGGGTTTTTTTACCGGTCTCATATGCCGGATCGTTAGGCGGTGTAATGTGCCCGTAACAGTGCGATAGAAAATAGATTTTGATCACGTTTGTCAAAAAGTGTTGCAATTGGATTCACTTATATTGTGATGCAGATCACATAAAGGCCATGTAGTGAACGGAACTCCGCAACCGTTTACGTTGTCGGGATTGGGCGGCACACGTCGCAAACGTGTTTTGCCGCAGGCAGCAGCTTGGGGTGCCACGCGCTGTGGCGGGGCTTTTGCCACTTGCAGTGGCGGGCGCTTTCTCGCTGGCGCGGTGCTGCTTTCGTTCGCCACAGGCTGTGGCAGGTGCCTTTTCGCTGGCGCGGTGCCTCTTTCGTTCGCCATGGCACCGGCAGGTGCCTTTGCCGCGTTGCGGCGACCGAGCAGAGGGCGCCAGGCCGCGCCCTCTGCACTCCCCGGCCCTGCGCCAGCCCCACTCGCCGCTGCGCGGTGCCTTCACTCCCTCAGCCTTCCTGACGGACCGGCGTCGATTCGCTCCTGCTCAACGCCGCCTCTCGCGGCATCCATGCCGCTCGTCCTGGAAGGCCTCACTCGTTCAGCGAGTGGGGATGGCGCTACCAAACCTCGCTGTAGGTCTTTTATGTTTTTCGCAGCCGCCGCGCGGCGGGAAGATTTTCAAGGTGCATCCGCACCGCGCGGCGTTAAGCAAAATCCTTCTTTCGTGTTTTTTGTATTTAGACGCCAGTGCGTGGCTGAAAGACTTTTAAGTACCATTCCGCCCACGGGGGTGTTAACCAGAAGCCGGTTCTGCCATGTGTTTTCTGTTTTTTCAGCCAGCCACTGTCTTCGCAGACCAGCTTAAGGCCACCCAGACAACCCCAGACAAAAAACAGAAAAGACTCTTAAAGGCGAGGTTTGTGGCGCCATCCGGAGCGCCGAACGGAGCGTGACGGCCAGGACGAAGCGGCATGGATGCCGCTGAGAGGGCGGAATGAGCCAGGGATGGCGAATCCGCGCGGTCCGTGAGGCTGGCGCGGCGGAGTGAGGGAACAGCGGAGGCTGGCGCAGGGCGCGGATTGCAAAGGGCCGCGCCCATCGGCCCTTTGCCCGTACGCCGCAGCGGGGCGGCTGGAACTCCCGTGCGGTTAGCGGGCGGAACCCGCTCAGGGTTCAGTAAAGACCGGCATAGCGGGCCGGAACCCGCTCAGAGCAATGCCGACTGAGCGGCCGGAACCCGCTCACGACTCATCGGCTTTGCGGGCCGAACGCCCGCAGCGCCTGGCCATCGCCATGGCCAATCCCGCGCATCCCGCCATCACCACGCTGGTGGCCAGAAAAACCGGCGACATGCCCACGCTGCCGCCGACAAAGCCGCCAAACAGCGGGCCGGTAACCTGCCCGATATACTGCGTGGAGGTGGAGTAACCCAGCATTTTGCCCACCTGATTTTGCGGAACGTGGTGACGGATCAGCGCGGTGATGCACGGCATCAACCCTCCCAGCGCCATGCCCATCAGGAAGCGCAACACCACCAGCTGCCAGGCGGCGGTGATAAACGCCTGGGGGATCAGCAGGATGGCGCAGACCAGTAGCCCACCAATCAAGACGCGAAAGTGCCCGATACGATCGGCCAGGCGACCCAAGCGTGACGCAGAGAGAATGCTGCCCAGTGCCGCTGCCGCGATCACGAGGCCCGCGTGCAGCGTGACGGCCCGATCGCCCTCAACAAAGCGGGCGAGGTAAAGGGTGATGATCGGTTCAATCGACATATTGGCGAAAATCAACAGCATCCCGCACAGCCACATCACCCGTACCAGCGGTAAATTAAGGCGTGTAGCATCGTCAGACGCCGCAGGGGCGCGCTGGTTGACGGCACGCGGCGGCGACTCTTTCAGCAGGAAGGTCGTGGCGAGGAAGGCGAGAAAAATCACCGCGCCGGTGAGCCAAAAGGTCTGCCGGATGCCAATCAGCGGCGGCAACACGCCCCCCAGCAGCGGACCCACAACGCTACCGGCCATAATGCCTGCGGAGAGCATGCCCAGCGCCCAGCCGGTGTGCGCTTTTGGCGTTTGCGCCGCCACCAGAATGGTGGACCCCGACGCGTAGCCACCCAGCAGCCCGGCCAGCAGGCGCAGCGCGACCAATTGCCACGGCGTGGTGGCCATGCCTAACAGTGACATCGCAATCGCCATGCCCAGACTGGCCCGAATCAGCATCAGCTTGCGGCCATAGCGATCGGCGAGTTTGCCCCATAAAGGCGCCGTCAGCGCCGCGCTAAAAAAGGTGGCGCCGTAGGCTACGCCAGACCAGTGCGCAATCGCCGCGGGTGTCTGGACGCCAAGCTGCTGCACATAGAGTGGTAAAAACGGCAGCAGCAAGGTCATCGCCACCAGGGTTGTGAACGACCCCAGTACGCACACCCACAAATTACGCTTCCAGTGTTGCTGTTCGGTACTTAATTCGGCCAAAGAGGATGACATGCGATATCCCTGCAAAAGGTGGTTTTAAGCAGGCTATCAGTGCACAGGACGGGAAAATAGAGCGACGCCGATAATTGCTGGGTAGCACCCGACTGTTGTCATGTGGCAACAATCAGGGCTTACCCAGTGCCTTAACCAGCGCATCGCACAGCAGCGTGATCGGTGAAGAGGGCTGCGGCAGCGCTTTCAGCAGTAAATAGCTGTGCAGGCGATCCATCTGCCACTCCGGCAGCACCTGCTGAATCTCGCCGCGCGCCAGTGCATCCTGCGTCATGTAGGCGGGCAAATAAGCGATGCCGGTGCCGGCCAGCGCGGCATTCAGCAGCGCCATACTGTTATTGGCACGGAAACGACTGTGCACGTCCAGCGCCAGCCTCTGCTTATCGCGCCGAAACGGCAGCGCGGCGGTATGGGCTGGGCCGTGGAACAGCAGCAGGTCGTGGCGACTCAGGCGCTCGGGGTGATCGATCGGCGGGTGTGCGGCGAGATAATCCGGCGTGGCATACAGCCCCCAATCAATGCTGCTTAATTCGCGGTAGTTCTCAGCCTCAGGAGCACGGGTGCGAATCACAATCGCCACATCGGCATCCGGCTGCGGATCGTCGCTGCTGGACAGCTCAAGGTCGACATTGATGTGGATATGGCGGTGCAGAAAGGCGTTCAAGGCGGGCACTACGCACTGGCAGCCGAAGGTCACCGGCGCCTGCAGACGCACATTGCCTGCGGGTAAATGGTGCACCTGTTGCACAAACGCGTCAGCACGATGCATCTCTGCCAAAAGCCGGGTACAAAAGGGGTAGTAAGCTTGGCCAAGCTCGGTCAGCACCACTTTACGCGTGGTGCGCTGCAGCAGTTTCATTCCCAGCCGCACTTCAAGGCGGGCGATTTCCCGACTCACGTGAGATTTGGAGAGGTGTAAACTGCGCGCCGCCTCGCTAAAGCTTTGGCGCTCTACCACGCGGGCAAACAGCAGCATGGCGGTAAGATTGTCGCGGTGATCCATGTTCTCTGAATGTCTGAACCAGTGAGAACCGCAGCTTAAAAGTAAATGGCCGGCGGTGCACCTGATTTCCCGTTACGGCCCTGCAACGGGAAATCAGGCGGCAGGCTTAACGGGCGACCGCAACGGGAAACAGCAGGCGTTCGGGCGCCACCTGACGCTGGCGGCGCAGCTGCCCCGGCGTAACGCTGAAGTAGTTCTTAAAGGTACGCGTATAGGCCTGCTGGGTGTCGAAACCGTAGCTCATCGCCACCTGCAGAATGGCCTCGTCGCTGTTGATCAACGTAAGGGCGGACTCCGTTAAACGACGCTGGCGGATGTATTCTGCGAGGGAAAAGCCGGTGTGCTGACGAAACAGACGCTGCAAGTGCCAGCGGGAGTATCCCGCGCGGCGAGCCACTTCATCCAAGTGCAGATCGTGCCCTAAGTTGTTTTCAATCCAGTCCAACAAACTACGGATAAATTCGCGCTGATTCATGGGATTCTCCTGCGTCAACAATGTGTCCAGTTCTCGCACTGTAACGCGGAAAATTTATCCCTTAATTAGCAGAAAATTAGCGCAGAATTAGCACGCAAAAAAACGGGTGCGTGAAAATAATTCTGGGCTAACAATTGGCCGGTAAACTCAGCGGATGAACGGTGGAGGTCACGATGCGCGCGCTGCTGGTAGAAGATGATGAAATGATTGGCACCAACCTGCAGCAGGCGCTGGAAGCCGCCGGCTGGTCGGTAGACTGGGTGCGGGACGGCGTGTTAGCCACTCACGCATGGGCGGACGGCGAGTATACCTGCGTGCTGCTCGATCTCGGTTTACCCCGTGAAGATGGCATTAACGTGCTGCGCCGCGCCCGCGCGCGCGGTGACATGACGCCGGTGCTGGTGCTGACGGCGCGTGATACCGTGCAGCAGCGTATTCAGGGGCTGGATAGCGGGGCCGACGATTATCTGCTTAAGCCGTTTGACCTCCAGGAAGTGCTGGCGCGGATGCGCGCTATTACGCGGCGTCGGCACGGCGCGGCAGATTCGCTGCTGGGCAGCGGTGAGGTGCAGCTCGACATGATGACGCGTGAAGTGCTGTACAAAGGCCAGCGTGAACAGCTGACCGCACGGGAATATGCGCTGCTTTACGCGCTGTTGGAGCGGCCTGGCGCGATTCTTTCGCGTGAGCAATTGGAAAACCGCATTTACGGCTGGGGTGAAGAGGTTACCAGCAATGCCGTGGATGTATTGATTCATGGCATGCGCCGCAAGCTGGATAACGAAGTTATTCGCAACGTGCGCGGTCTGGGATGGCGAGTACCGGCACGATGAAACCTTTTACCTTTATGCGCTCGCTGCGCAATAAATTGCTCGCCACGCTGGTAGTGCTGCATTTGGCCATGATAGGCGGCGTAACCTGGTATTTCTTCCACTGCTACGGCGACATCATGGGCACCATGAAAGACGATCAGCTGGCAAAAATCGCTGACGCCTGGGCCAGCAGCCAGCGTTTGCCCGCGCTGATGCCCATGGTGATGCACGAAGAGAAGCTGAAAAGCAGCTATATCGTGCAGCTATGGGATGCGAAAAATCAACTGCGCGCCAGTTCCTGGCCCTCACTGCATGCGCCTTTGCAGCCCAAAAAGGGCTGGAGCGATCTCAAAGTTGGCGACTGCGGCGATGACTGTACCTGGCGCGTCTACACGCGGCCCGGCGAACTGGGCAGTGATATCGGCACGATTCAGGTGCTGCATAACATCGGCTATATGAAAAGTCTGATGGTGAAACGCGCGCTGGACGCGCTCATTCCGCTGGTGCTGATGATGCCGCTGTCGCTGCTGGTGATCTGGCTGGTCGTGCGTGCCATCACGCGCGATTTACGCGTGGCCTCGCGGGAAATTGCCGCCCAGGAGATGTTGCACCCGCACACGCTCTCTCACGAGGGACTGCCGGATGAAGTGCTGCCGCTGGTGGAAGCCTACAACTCGCTGCTGGATAAACTGCGCGCCGCGTGGTCATCGCAGCGGCAGTTCCTGGAGGATGCCGCCCACGAACTGCGCACGCCCGTCACCGCCGTTACCTTACAGCTGGAAAACTTGCGGCAACATATTCAGCCGGGCGAGGCCAGCCGCCAGTTCGATCAGCTGGAAGCGGGCGTCACGCGCACCCGTCATCTTGTTACGCAACTGCTGAATGTGTCTCGTCAGGAGGATCGGTCGGTGGTCGCCACCGTCGATACGTTGGAGCTGGACGAGGTGCTTAAAGAGAGCATTGAGCAACTGATGGTGGTCGCCGATAAGCGCGGCATCGATATTGGGTTTACGGGCTCCGCGCGCTATCGCCTCCAGGCCAGTCGCTCCGATCTGCGCAGTCTGTTTGACAACCTGATTGGCAACGCCATGCTGCATACGCCAGAAGGCAGTATGGTGGATGTCCTGCTGCATCGCGTTGGCTCCCACACCGTGGTGGACATTGTGGATAACGGACCGGGAATGCCCGAGTCTTTCATGGCGCGTGCGTTTGATCGCTTTACCCGCTCGCCGGATGTTAAAGCGCAAGGCAGCGGGCTGGGGTTATCGATTGTGCGCAGCGTGGCGGAGAAACATGCGATGCAGGTGGCGCTGGCAAACTGTTATGACCCGCAGGGCACCGTGTGTGGATTGCAGGTGAGGGTGACATTGCCGTGAGGGCCATTGCGGGGCGCTGCGGGCGTCCGGCCCGCAAAGCCGGTGAAGAGGGAGCGGGGTCCGGCCCGCTATGCCGGTCTTTATTGAACCCTGAGCGGGTTCCGCCCGCTAACCCTGCGGGAGTTACAGCCACCCCGCTGCGGCGTACGGGCAAAGGGCCGGTTCTGAGCGGGTTCCGGCCCGCTATGCCGGTCTTTACTGAACTCTGAGCGGGTTCCGCCCGCTAACCTTGCGGGAGTTCCAGCCGCCCCGCTGCGGCGTACGGGCAAAGGGCCGGTTCTGAGCGGGTCCCGGCCCGCAAAGCCGGTTTTTACTGGACCCTGAGCGGGTTCCGCCCGCTAACCTTGCGGGAGTTCCAGCCACCCCGCTGCGGCGTACGGGCAAAGGGCCGATGGGCGCGGCCCTTTGCAATCCGCGCCCTGCGCCAGCCTGCGCTGTTCCCTCACTCCGCCGCAACGGCCTCACGGACCGCGCGGATTCGCCATCCCTGGCTCATACCGCCCTCTCAGCGGCATCCCTGCCGCTTCGTCCTGGCCGTCACGCTCCATTCGGCGCTCCGGATGGCGCTCAACACCCTCGCCTGTAAGGGCCTTTTTATCTTTTCCGTTTGGCGTTGTCTGCATGGCCGTAAGCTGGTCTGCGAAGACAGTGGCTGGCTGAAAAAACAGAAAACACATGGCAGAAACGGCTTCTGGTTAACACCCCCGCGGGCGGAATGGTAGGTACTTAAAAGTCTTACCGCCACGCAGTGATCTTAAAAGGCGAAAAAACACGAAAGAAGGATTTTGCTTAACGTCGCGCGGTGCGGATGCACCTTAAAAATCTTCCCGCCGCGCGGCGGCTGCGAAAAACATAAAAGACCTACAGCGAGGTTTGGTAGCGCCATCCCCACTCGCTGAACGAGTGAGGCCTTCCAGGATGAGCCGCATGGATGCGGCGAAAGGCGGCGTTGAGCAGGAGCGAATCGACGCCGGTCCGTCAGGAAGGCTGAGGGAGTGAAGGCACCGCGCAGCGGCGAGGGGGGCTGGCGCAGGGCCGGGGAGTGCAGAGGGCGCGGCCTGGCGCCCTCTGCTCGGTCGCCGCAACGCGGCAAAGGCACCTGCCGGTGCCATGGCGAACGAAAGTCGCTCCGTGCTAACGCCAGCGGAAAAGCCCCGAGCCGTTGCCTGCGGCATAAGCCCGCCACTGCAAGTGGCAAAAGCACCTGCCGCTGCCTGCGGCATAAGCCCGCCACTGCATGTGGCTAAAGCACCTGCCGCTGCCTGCGGCACAAGCCCCGCCACTGCAAGTGGCAAAAGCACCCTGCCGCTGCCTGCGACCCCCCCCTCGCGGCAGCGAAAAAAAAAGCGGGCTTTTCAGCCCGCTTCTCGCGTTATGACAACACGTTATTTTTTATCCGGCAGGGCGTAGGCAATCACATAATCGCCCAGCTTGGTACCAAACGAACCATGACCGCCAGCAGCGATAACAACATACTGCTTGCCATCCACTTCATAGGTCATTGGCGTTGCCTGGCCGCCAGCAGGTAGACGGGCCTGCCACAGCAGCTCACCGGTGTTGGTATCGAACGCGCGCAGATAGTTATCTGCGGTTGCGCCGATGAAGAACACGTTACCTGCGGTGGTGATTGGGCCGCCCAGCATTGGCATCCCCATCTTGAACGGCAGCGGCACGGGCGCGCTATCGCGCACGGTACCAATACGCTTCTTCCACACGATGTCGTTGGTTTTCAAATCTACTGCGGAAACGTAGCCCCAGGCAGGCTGTTTGCACGGCAGGCCAAACGGCGACAGGAACGGATTCAGTTCAACACCGTAAGGCACGCCGTACTGCGGTTGAATACCGGTTTCCGTGCCAGAACCGCCTTTATCGTCTGCCGGTGGCTCCATTGGGTTGCCAGGACCGCGCGGCACCAGCTTAGACACAAACGGCAGTGCCATCGGGTTGGCGATAGCAATCTGGCGATGCGGATCGACCGCGATACCGCCCCACTCGAACATGCCCAAGTTACCCGGGAACACCAGCGTACCTTGCTCAGACGGCGGGGTGAACGGACCTTCATAGCGCAGACGCTTGAAGATTACGCGGCACACCAGCTGGTCGTACATCGTGGCGCCCCACATATCCTTGTCAGTGAGGTTCTGCTTCGGACGGTAGGTCAGCTCAGAGTAAGGCTGGGTGGGGGAAACGCGATCGCCTTTGGCTGCGCCTTGTGGCACCGGCGTTTCTGGCGCTGGTACAACAGGCTTACCGGTACGGCGGTCCAGCACAAAAATGTTGCCGGTTTTGGCCGGGGCATAAATCACCGGAACGGTATTGCCGTTTTTATCGGTAATGTCAGCCAGCGTCGGCTGTGAAGGCAGGTCCATATCCCACAGATCGTGGTGTACCGTCTGATACGACCACACCAACTTACCGGTGGTGGCGTTCAGCGCCAGAACGGTATTGGCATAGCGCTCTTGATCGGGGGTACGGTTGCCGCCCCAGATATCCGGCGTCGACACGCCCATGGGCAGATAAACGGTATCCAGTTTCGGATCGTACACCGCCGGTGCCCACGAGTTCGGTGAGTTCAGGGTGTAAGTGTGCTCATCTTCCGGAATGGCGTTGGGATCTTTCGCGCCCGGATCAAATGCCCACAGCAGTTTACCGGTGTTTACGTCAAAACCACGGATCACGCCGGATGGCTCGCGGGTCGAGTAGTTATCGGTAACGGCACCGGCGATCACGATGGTAGTGTCCGTGATGATCGGTGGAGAGGTCGGCTCATACTGGCCAGGCGTGGTAACCGGCTGCTTATGCTGCAGATCCAGCTCGCCGTTGTTACCGAAGGCCGGGCAGCGTTCGCCGGTTTCTGCATCCAGCGCAAACAGGCGACCATCATTTACCGGCAGGTAAATACGGCGTGAGCACAGGGCAGGCTGGTTATTAGCTGCATCCGCCGCCGCAGGGGTTTCATGATAAGAAACACCGCGGCAGGTAATGTGCTGGAAGGTCGGATTTTGCTTCAGTTGAGGATCAAACTTCCACTTCTGCTTACCGGTTTTAGCATCCAGCGCAAACAGAATCTGGTGCGGCGAGCACAGGTACAGCGTGTCGCGAACCTTGATCGGTGTGACTTCATCGGTGATTTCACCCGGGTCGTTCGGGGTTTTCAAATCGCCGGTCTGGAACTGCCAGGCAACCTGCAGCTCTTTCACATTGCTGCTGGTGATCTGCTTCAGCGGTGAGAAACGGGTGCCTTGCTGGTCACGCGCATAGGCAGGCCAGTCGGCATCGTCAATGTTGCTCAGCGGCTGCGCCTGCGGCACGTTTGCCGCTGCTGGCAGATTGCCATTCAGCTCTTGCGGATCGTGGAACACGGCCCATGCCAGCACCAGGCCACTGGCGACCAGCGCAGCGGCCATCAGACCCAGCGCGCCTTTACCCGTATGGTTAAGCGTGCGGTAGACAAACGGCAGAATCAGCCAGACGCCGAAGATCACCAATACATCGGTACGCGGCGCCAGTGCCCAGAAATCAAAGCCTACTTCCCATACGCCCCACGCCAGCGTGGCCAGCAGTAACAGGGCATAAAGCAGCAGTGCGGTGCCGCTACGGCGCCACAGCAGAACAGCGGTGATCAACATCATCACACCGCCAATAACGTAATACCAGGAACCTCCAATGGCGGCTAACCAAACGCCGCCAACCAGCATAAACGCGCCAGTTAACAGTGCGAATAGCACCGTTAAGACGCGAATTACGCCAAGAGATGAGGAAGCTTTCCCCATAATAGTGACCTCTTTCTTTGTGCCATAAACAGAAATGGGAACAACGCAATCAGGTTGCTACCCGAGAGAGAGTACAAAGCGATAACAGATTGATGTGCGCTCTTCCCTGGCGCTCATTGATCCTTTTGCGTTAAATTTTATCTTAAAAACGTTAACAGGTTTGTTTTTTTTAGTGCTTTGTCCGTGCTGTGAGCGCGTAACACGGCATTTTATGAGGGAATTAAGGCGGTAACGCCCGCGACATCGGGCTGATATCGGCGCAGGCGATATTGTGTAAACGCTTACCCAGCGAAAACGGGGCCGGGAGCGCGCTGTTTCTGCCAGCCTGTAAGATGGAGCTGCGTATAGCGCGACGGGTCAAACATTAGCGCGGCGGTGCGTAAAATGACCTCTGCCTCTCTTTCCTGCCATGTCTCCATCAGGAAAGGAAAGCTGAACTTATGGTAATTATCATTAAAAAAAGCCTCATCGAGAACAATTCCACTAAAGGGAAAGACGCTTATATTTTGCCAATTCGTACCCGGTGCGGCTAAATCATAAAGCCAGAATGAGAAATCATTAGCGAGTGCACGTAACGTCTCGCCTCCTTTACACATTCCTGCATAATTAATCGCTAATCTAACATTCTGTCGTTGCAGGCTGGAATAACTATTTGGCGTTTCTAAAAAAGTCGAAAGCGTATATTCCGCTAATGGAATAACGTGTATTTCAGCCGTTTTCGGTGAGTGATTTTCCTGCGAAATAATGTCGATTTCATTAAGTAACGCAGGGCCTGGGTGGTCACAATGCATAACGGATGCTGGATAACACACGCCAAAAGGCGTGTTATCAAAGCGGCGGATATGCTCAGTAACATAAAGCGGGTATGAACTGTTTTCCATTTTGCTCTGTGAGTAAAAAAATAAAGATAGGAAGCGTCAGGATTATTATAAAAACATGCTGTGTGCTGTGATAAGTAACGTCCTAATATAGACCGTTTCACGTTAAAAAAGCATCTCTTTTAAAGAGGGTTGATGGCGCGATAACCACCGGATTCACCTGCTTAATTGGGCTATTACCCTGCAATTATTATTTCGCTTATTATTTATCAAACTAAAACCATAAGCCTGCTAATATTACGACGCAAAACTGTAGCGGCCAGACGACCGCACGGCACAACAAAACAGCACGGTTGGCCCTTGCCGCGCAGCGTGGGATAACGCACGCTGTGCCGCCTGGGGGCTGGCCTGGTCGCGTTTGCTGCGCGCCGTTCAGCCCATCAAGATCAAGTACGGGATAAATATTATGGCTATAGAAGGTTCCCCCGCAGAGGATTCCCTGCTGCGGCACAGGTCGTTTGTGGCTTTTTGGCTGGCGCGCACCTGCTCATCGTTTGGTTTTCAGATGTTTTCTGTGGCGGTGAGCTGGCAAATTTATGCGCTCACGCACAGTGCGATGGCGCTGGGCATGATTGGCCTGATGCAGTTTCTGCCTTCTGTACTGCTGGCGCTACCCGCTGGGCACTTGGCGGATCAGTACGATCGCCGCCGCATTGTGCTGCTGGGACAGTTCATCGAATGGGTCGCGCTGTTGGGGCTGGTAGCGCTAACGCTGCTGCACTGGGCTGACCGCATCGAAATCTGGGGGCTGGTGTTCTTGATCTCAGTGGCGAAAGCGCTGGAGTGGCCAGCGATTACCTCCATGCTCCCGGCGCTGGTGCCGCCGCCCATTCTGGCGCGTGCCATGGCGGCCAGTTCTGTGGGGGGGCAGGCGGCGGTGATCGTTGGCCCAACGCTCGGCGGATTGCTCTATGTGGCGGGGCCGGAAGTGGTATATGGCGTTTCCGCGCTGTTTTATCTCTTCTCTTTATTGCTGGTGAGCCGCTTGCGCTATGAACGCCCGCCGCAGGTACGCATGCCCATGACGCTGTCAACGATGTTCGCGGGCGTGCGCTTTATCCGTGAACGTAAAGACGTGCTCGGCGTGATTTCGCTCGACTTATTCGCGGTGCTGTTGGGGGGGGCGACGGCGCTGCTGCCAATCTTCGCGCAGGATATTTTGCACACCGGACCTTGGGGGCTGGGTATGCTGCGCGGCGCGCCGTCGGTAGGCGCGCTGCTGGTGGGCGTCTGGCTTAGCCGACACAAGCTGGAAAAGCATGTTGGGATGATCATGTTCGGCTCGGTTGCCGGTTTCGGCGTGGCAACGCTGGTGTTTGCGCTCTCTACGCAGCTCTGGCTGTCGCTGCTGGCGCTGGCGGCGCTGGGCGGATTCGACATGGTCAGCATGGTGATTCGTGGGGCGCTGGTGCAATTAGACACGCCGGATGAGATGCGCGGGCGCGTGAATGCGGTTAACGCCATTTTCATCAATACGTCGAATCAGCTCGGTGAGTTTGAGTCGGGTTTGCTGGCGGCGTGGATGGGCGCGGTGCCGGCGGCGGCGCTAGGCGGTATCGGTACGCTGGCCGTGGTGGCGGTATGGATGCTCTTGTTTCCGCATCTGCGCAAGCGGCAGAAGCTGGAGAATGAAACGGTCGTCTAGCGCATCTCGCAGCGGCGCTGGTGCGCCGCTGCGTTTAAGGTGCATGTGGCGTTAATGCGCCACGGTTTTCCCCAGGCTGGCGTCAAAAGCGTCCCAGCAGGCTGTCATGTCCACCACGGTTTTCGATTTTCGCGCTTCATCGATCTTAATCGCGGTGAGTCCCGCTTCCAGTGCATCCACAACGCTGACTTTCAGCGGTGTGCCGTGTTTGATATGTTTCACGATCTCTTCTGCCATCAGCGCATCCGCGCCGTAGTGGCCGTCATAGGCGTTACCGCTGTAGGTGGTATCCACTTCACGCTCGCCGGTACGGGCGTTATGGACGCGGAAGTAATTACGCACGAAATCGCCCTCAGCCATGCCGTCAGTGCCCATCACGCAGAAGCGGCGAAACTCATCCGGCACGTTAAGATTGGCGTGAAAAGCCAGCGTGGCGCCATTGGCGTATTCAATTAGCGCGGTCTGGTAGTCAACAATGTCCGCATCCCCGTCAAACACGGCGTCAGTGCTCGACCAACCGCTCGGTTTGATATGGTAGACCTCGGACTGCGGCGTGACCGCACCGGTTGGCGCATGCTGCGGCGTGAAGTTTTTACGGCCGCCAAAGCTGGCGACGCGCACCGGACGTTCGCCAATCAGCCCCTGATACAGATCAATGTCGTGACAGCATTTTTCCAGAATGTATGGCCCGGCGTATTTTTCCAGACGACGCCAGTCACGTTGGAAAAAAGCACCGTGGTACGGTTTGATGTGTTCGGTGGCTTCAATAGAGGCGATCTCGCCGAGGCGATTCGCATCGCGCGCCTCGAGCAGATCGCGATACAGGGGCGAATAGCGCAGCACCAACCCCACTAAAATACGCGCGTGGCCATACTGTCTCACCAACTCCGCCATAGCCAGGGTCTGCGCTTCATTGATCACCACCGGCTTTTCCGTAAACACAGTATAGCCCGCCGCCAGCCCCTGACGAATGTGCTCAAGGTGCATGAAGTTGGGGGAGCCGACCAGCAGCAGATCAAATCCGCCGTGCTGCAGCAGGGCGTCAACGCTATCAAACGCCTGACCGGGATCGATGCCAAAGCTGTGCAGATTGGGCAATCCCGCTGGTGCAGGATCGACGTAGCCCACGACAGCAAACTCTGCGTCGGCGTTGTTGAACTCTTTTACTACGTGTGAAAGACGGAAGCCCAGACCAATAATGCCCACTTTCATGTCGTACCCCTGAAGCCCATTGTTGACATATGTGCCGATGATTTAACCATCAACTTATTACGACAGAAAAAGTAATGTCAATCTACAACCGCCATCACAAACGCAAGTTATTTTATAAGTTGATGTTTTTTAGTTATTTTATTTGATATGAAGTTTGCCATATTTATTTGTTATTGCGATTTAAGTTTTTTTCCCCTATCTTTCGCACATCTATAAGTATGATACCGCCCAAGGCAGGCAGGAGGAGTCGGTGCAGTCACTTATGCTCGGTATTGATGGCGGCGGCACGCGCTGCCGTGGCCGCCTCACCGACAGCGAAGGTCGCGTGCTGGCGGAGGCCACAGGCGGTCCAGCGAATGTCTGGTCGCAGTTTGATGCCGCGCTGCAGGTCATTGAAGCGGTGATGAATACGCTGTACTCCCAGGCCGGTTTGCCCGAAGACGCGCGCGACTACACCACGCTGGTGGCCGGGTTAGCGGGGGCGAATGTGGCCTCGGTGCGCCACCGTCTCGAAGGCTGGCAGCCGCGCTGCCAGGCGCGGCATGTTTTTACCGACGTCGAGATCGCCTGTGCGGGTGCCCACGCGGGCGAGCCGGGGGCGGTGTTTATCATTGGCACCGGAAGCCAGGGCGCCGCCTGGGACGGCTCGCAGTTTACGCTGCTCGGCGGCTGGGGATTTGCCCTGTCGGACGCCGGGTCAGGCGCCATTCTCGGCCAGCGCGCGCGGCGGCTTGCGCTGCTGGCGCATGAGGGCATCGTGCCACCTTCTTCGCTTACGCAGCGTATCATGGCGACTTATCAGCACAGCGCAGAACAGATGTTGCTCTGGTCAAAACAGGCGACGCCTGCCGATTGGGGCGAAGGCGTACCGGATATTTTCGCTGCCGCCCGCGAGGGCGATATCCACGCGGTTGCGCTGGTTGAAGAGTGTGCCGCCGATCTTGCCCAGATGGTGCAACCTCTGCTGGCGCGCAGCCACGGTAAGCTGGCGTTGATGGGCGGTTTGGCCGAACCGATTACGCCTTGGCTGCCTGCCGCGATCGCCACGCAATTGGTCGTGCCAAAAAGCGATGCGCTGAGCGGGGCGATTCGCCTGGCGCATCAGTTCAATAAGCAGCCGGTGTAACCCTATTTTTCTTCAGGCAAAGAGGCTCATGAGCGCTCCCAACGTAACCGCGCGTATTCTTCGGCTGATCGTCGAAAATGCGCCTATCAGCCAGTCCGACCTCAAGGTGCGCAGCGGCCTCAGCATGTCGACGGTGTCGCAGGCCACGAATCGCCTGTTAACCGGCGGCGTTGTGCAGGAGTTAGGGTTGCGGCGCGTCTCAATGGGCCGTCCCAAGACGCTGCTGGGGCTGAATCCCGATCGCGCCAGCGTGGTGGGTCTGCAGCTTAACGCGGAGCGCAACTTAATCGTGCTGACCGACCTCAGCGGGACAATTATTGGCGAGCAGCAGATGCCATCGGGCGCGATGACGCCGAAGCAGTTGGGCGACGCGCTGGCGAAATTTTTGCGCGGCGTGGAAGGCAGAAAAGTCGGCGCCATCGGCTTAGCCATTTCCGGTCTGGTGGATGCCAGCAGCGGCACCTGCCTGCTGTCGCGCGCGTTGGATTGGCACAATGTTCCCATTGCCCGCCTGCTGGAAGAGCGCTTTTCGCTGCCGGTTTTTGTTGAGAATGACGCCAATGCGCTGGCGATGGCGGCGCTGGTGTTTGGCCAGCTTGGCCACGCCCAGTCGGCGGTGATTGGCACCTTTGGCAAGGGTATTGGCGCGGGCATTTTGCTTGATCGCCAGTTGTATCGCGGACGACACGGCAAAGCCGGAGAGATCGGTGTCTCGCTGCTGGGCGACGGTACCGAGCGTTTGCTGGAGGATGTCGCCTCGTCACAGGCCATTTTGCAGCGCGTGGCCGCGTCGCTGAAGCATGAACCCCCTGCCACGCTGCGCGATCTCGATATGCAGCCCACGCCGGAGGTATTGAACGCGCTGGCGGAGGCCGGTCAATGCCTCGGCATGTCGTTGGCAAACCTGTCGGTGGCCTACGATCCCGACGTGGTGTATCTGGCGATGGAGCCGCAAATGGCGTCCCGCATTCTGCTCGATCACATTACCCAAAGTTTTCAGAGCTATCGTCTTAAGCTGACTCCGCACACCACACCGCTTCAATTTCTCACCGAGTCTAACCGGATGTGGGCTCAAGGCGCCGCCGGCTTCGCCGTGAATAAGCTGCTGGATTTGCTGGCCGCGCAGGCAGATGAAGAGGGCAGCGTGTAAGGGGCGCCTGGCCGCGCCCGCTGGCCTTGCCCTTCGCGGGCGGCGTTTGCTGCTGCGCAGCAGCGGATTTGCCGCAGGCAGCGGCTCGGTGCTTTCTCGCTGGCCTAGCACGGTGCAACTTTCGTTCGCTAATGGCACAGGCAGGTGCCTTTGCCGCGCTGCGGCGACCGAGCAGAGGGCGCCAGGCCGCGCCCTCTGCACTCCCCGGCCCTGCGCCAGCCCCGCTCGCCGCTGCGCGGTGCCTTCACTCCCTCAGCCTTCCTGACGGACCGGCGTCGATTCGCTCCTGCTCAACGCCGCCTCTCGCGGCATCCATGCCGCTCATCCTGGAAGGCCTCACTCGTTCAGCGAGTGGGGATGGCGCTTCACAACCTCCGCTGCACGCCATGATTTTTTTCGCAGCCGCCGCGTGGCGGTAAGACTTTTGAGTACATCCAGACCGCACGGCTTCAACCAAGACCTTTTTTGTCTTCTGTTTTTTTCAGCCAGCCATTGTCTTCGCAGACCCGTTTACAGCCACCCAGACAACACCAGACAGAAAAAAGAAAAAGGCTCTTACAGGCGGCGGTGTTGAGCGCCATCCGGAGCGCCGAATGGAGCGTGACGGCCAGGACGAAGCGGCAGGGATGCCGCTGAGAGGGCGGAATGAGCCAGGGATGGCGAATCCGCGCGGTCCGTGCGGCTGGCGCGGCGGAGTGAGGGAACAGCGGAGGCTGGCGCAGGGCGCGGATTGCAAAGGGCCGCGCCCATCGGCCCTTTGCCCGTACGCCGCAGCGGGGTGGCTGTAACTCCCGCAGGGTTAGCGGGCGGAACCCGCTCAGAGCAATGCCGACTGAGCGGCCGGAACCCGCGCAGGGTTCAGTAAAAACCGGCATAGCGGGCCGGCCCCCGCTCACCCTCCACCGGCTTGAGCGGGCCGGCCCCCGCTCACCCTCCACCGGCTTGAGCGGGCCGGCCCCCGCTCACCCTCCACCGGCTTGAGCGGGCCGGACCCCGCTCATCATTACCGAAGACGCATCCCCTCTTGATCAAACAATAAGCCGCGTCCGGCGGCAATCCGATAACTGACGCGCGCCCCGATCGGCCGTTCGCTTACCTGCCGCTCTTCTATCACCAGTAGCTTCTCTTCACCGATATCCAGATAGAGATAGTTGGTGTGTCCCAGCATTTCACTGAACGACAGCTCGGCGCTGAAGTGCAGGGCATCCGGTTCGGCGTGCGCGGCTTCGAAATGCTCGGGACGCACGCCGAGCGTGACTTTCTGCCCTTCGTGGCAAGGCGCGTCAATGTTCAACATGAGATCGCGAATCCCTAACGCCGGTACCCGCAGTTGAACCGCACCGGGCGTGGTGGCGGCGACTTCTGCCGCGAGGAAATTCATCTTCGGCGAGCCGATAAAGCCCGCCACAAACAGATTATCGGGATCGTGATAGAGCGTCATGGGCGCGCCCACCTGCTCAATGCGCCCCTGGCGCAGCACCACGATACGATCCGCCAGCGTCATCGCTTCCAGCTGGTCGTGGGTCACATAAATCATGGTGTTACCGAGTGATGCGTGCAGCCGCGCGATCTCAATACGCATCTGCAGACGCAGCTCCGCATCCAGGTTTGAGAGCGGTTCATCGAACAGGAATATGCGCGGGTGACGAATAATGGCGCGCCCAATGGCGACGCGCTGCCGCTGGCCGCCAGAGAGCGCGCGCGGAAGACGATCCAGCAGCTCTGTCAGCTGCAGCCGCGCGGCGGTTTGCGCAATCGCTTCGGCGATCTCGGCTTTGGGACGCTTCATCACTTCCAGCGGATAGGCGAGGTTGCCGCGCACCGTCATGTTGGGATAGAGCGCATAGGACTGGAATACCATGGCGATGCCACGCTCGGTAGCGGGCTGGTGCGTCATGTCGGCGCCTTCAATCAGCAGGGTGCCGTCGCTGATCTCCTCGAGGCCGGCAATCATACGCAGCAAGGTGGATTTGCCACACCCGGAAGGGCCAACAAACACCACAAATTCGCCGCTGTTGATGGTGAGATCGATACCGTGAATCACATTCACGCGATCGTAGGATTTCTTCACATTTTGCAGATGCAGGCTGGTCATCGGTTGCCTCTGTCAGAGTCGTTGGCCCATGTAGATGGCGTTACTGCGCAGAATAGGGGTAAACCCGAGGCGCTGATAAAAGCCGCACACCTGCTCATTTTGCAGACTGACGCCGAGGTGAACGCCCGGTACGCCAGCCGCACGCAGCTTTTGCAGCAGCTGTTCAATCAATTTACGCCCCCAGCCGCCGGCTTGCGCAGCGGGCAGCAGATTGATGTGCAGGTGCGCGGGCCATTCGCTTACCAACGCCTCCGCCGCCGCGTCAGGATGCTGAATCGCCTCCAGTACTTTGCTGTCCAGCGGTGCGCGCGGCGCGTAATCGCGATAGGTTTGTTGCAGCGCCGGCCACCAGTTTTCAGCCAGCTCGGCTTCAAACGCGCGGGTGTCGGGCGTGGCTACGGCATAGCCCACCACGTTGCCGTGCTGCTCAAGCACTAAGGCAAAATCAGGGCAGAAGCGCGCGTAGGGAATCACAAAGCGCAGGCCGGGCAGGGCCGGGTCGGAGTAGAGCGCGGTGGCGTCCGTTCCGGCATTGGCCGTCTCTAAGCAAATGCGCGACAGGGCAGGAAAATCCGCCTCGCTGGCGCGACGAATAACACTTTCAGCCGTCATAGCGTGCCTCAGTGGTTAGGAGATAGACAGATTTTACGGTAAAGAAAGCTGACTTAGTTTTCAAGACGTAATAATTGCGCCAGCGCACAAAGCTGAACGGCAGGGGTGGGGTTGGCGACGCGGTGTAGGCAGGGTGATGACTGCTCGTGCCCGGCTGCCGCTGGGATTTTCAGGCGATCGCAATGGATCACCTTGGGCGTGGGCGGAAGAAATATAGTATTTTCATATGATCTGTCAGGTGGTTAATTCAACCCTGTGTCCATGAGTGAATTATGCTGTCACGGCGGCAGGGCGATCGTTCAGAAGGGGGCGCGCGCGTGGAAAAGCAGCATTCCCTGCTGATTTGGCGGCTTTTCTTCTCACTTTTTGCACTCTATCACAGAGCAAAAAATCCGCGCCGGGGATGTTTGACTTTCTTTTGTCCATAAAGTAAGTATGAATTAACGCTGTTACTGCTGCTGAATCCGCCTGTCAGGAACGACAGGTGTCGCGATGAAAGGATGCCCGTCATCTGTTGGAGAAACCGAGCATGATGTGTGATTCAACCCAAGGTTCGTTCCGTGTGAAACAGTCCCTGCGCGTGCTATCGCGTCTGGTTTCGGCGGCGGTGTTATTCGGTGCGACCCTCGCCTCAGCGCAGGCGGTCACGCTAAACGAATGGGATATTTATAACTATCCTCAGCAGACCGCCGCAATGGATGAGGCCGTTAAAACCTTCCAGCAGAATAATCCGGGCATCACCATTCAGCGCTCGGTGCATTCGTTTGAAGACACGCGCATTCCGCTCAAGCTGGCGTTGACCGCAGGTGACGGCCCGCAAATCGCGCAGGTCAATCAGGGCGGCGGGGATATGGGCTCGCTGGTGAAAGACAAGCTGCTGTGGCCGCTGGATGACTATGCGAAAACCTACGGCTGGACCACGCGCTTCCCGGATTCCATTCTGAAGCGTAACCGCTGGTCGGATAAGCAAGACTTCGGCAGCGGCAAACTGTACGGGGTCGCCAGCCTGGGCGAGATGGTGGGACTCTATTACAACAAAGCGCTGCTGGACAAGGCCGGGGTCGCGGTGCCCAAAACGCTGCCGGAGCTGGAAGCCGCGATGGCGAAGCTGAAAGCCGCAGGCACGCCGCCGATGATGCTGGGGTTGCTGGATGGCAACATGGGGCAGCAGCTGCTGAGCACGCTGTGGGAAGCGCAGATTGAAAGCAAAGATCGCAAAGCGCTGGATGACCTGATTTATGACGTGGGCGGCACCTTTAAAGACGCTAAACTGGTCAAAGCCGCAGAAATGATGAAGGGCTGGAAAGACAAAGGTTATCTCTTCCCGGGCTTTGAAGGCATTGGTCATGATGACGCAGCCACGCTGTTCCAGAATGGTCAGGCGGCATTTTTAGTCAGCGGCACCTGGTATCTTGGCCAGTTTAAAGACAACAAAGATCTGCATTTCGCGGCGATGCCGATGGGCGAGGGCGTCCAGCATGCGCTGATGGTCGGCGGCACCGATTTGGCCTTCTCCATTACCAGCACGGCGAAAACCAAAGAGCAGCAGGATGCGGCGGCGAAATTTATTGATTACGTGGTGTCCGACGAGATGGCGAACCGCTGGCTGAAAGTGGGCTTCCTGCCTGCGGGCACCAGCAAAAACGCGCAAATTCCTGCGGATAATCCGCTGCTGGCTGAGGCTTACCAAGTTTGGGTGACGCTTAACGAGTATGACGGCTTAGGCCACTATCTTGACTGGGCAACCCCTACCATGAACGCCGAGCTGAATCAAAACGTGCAGCAGCTGCTGGCCGGGCGCTTAACGGCCGAGCAGATCACCACCAACTTTGATAACAATTACCAACGTTACCTGAAAACCCTCAAGCACTGATATCGTCCGGCCCGGCAGCCATGCCGGGCCGAGAACAGGCCCGCAAGCGAGTACGGTTATGCTGAATAAATCTGCCTGGCGCAATGCGCTCTATCTTCTGCCTGCGGTAGGCGTTTACGCGGTGTTTTTGCTGTTTCCGCTGCTGGCGTCGCTCGGGATTAGCTTCACCGAATGGGATGGCACCTCTTTGCCGGTATTCACTGGCCTCGCCAACTACCTGCGCATGTTTCAAGACCCGGTGTTCTGGGTGGCGCTGGGGAACAATGCGCTGCTGATGCTGTTTTACACCTTGCTGCCGATTGGCGTGGGCCTGCTGTTGTGTAGCTTTCTGTATGAAACGCGCAGCAACAAAGAACGCAGCGTGTTGCGCATTCTCTTTTTCCTGCCGTATATCATGCCGATGGCGGTGCTGGGCGTGGTCTGGCGTTGGCTCTATAACCCGGCTTTCGGCCCTATCGATCAGTTTTTGCGCGCCATCGGCCTGCCGCAGTTGGCGCTGTCGTGGCTGGGTGACTTTACCTGGGCGCTGCCCGCCGTGGGGCTGGTAGCGACCTGGTACTTTTTTGGTTTCTGTCTGGTGCTGTTTATGGCGGGATTGCAGCGCATGGACCCGTCGCTGCTGGAAGCGGCTGACCTTGATGGCTCCTCGCGCCGGCAGAAGTTTCTGCGCATTACCCTGCCGTCGCTGCGGCCCGAGCTGCGTATTGCGCTGCTGCTGACGGTGATCGCCAGCCTGAAAGCCTTTGACTTAGTCTACGTGATGACCCAAGGCGGACCGGGCACCTCCACCATGGTCACGAATATCTTTATGTACAAGCAGGGCTTTGACTTGCACTACTTCGGCTATGCCTCCGCTGTCGCGGTATTCAGTATGATGATCGTGTTACTGATCAACGGATTAATCCACCTGTGCTTAAGGGAGCGTCACTGATGCGCGGCACACCGATTGCCTCACGCGCGCTGATTTGGATTGTCGCGCTGATGACCATTCTGCCGTTTTTAATGGCGCTGATGACCTCGTTTAAAACGCAGATGGAGCTGTTTCAGGGGGTATTTACCTTGCCCTCGTCGCTGAACTTCAAAAACTATGTCACCGCCTGGCAGCAGGGGCATTTCAACGTCTATTTCATGAACTCGGTGCTGGTGGTGATTCCCGTGGTGGTCAGCAGCATTCTGCTGGGCATTCTCGCGGGATTTGGTTTCGCCTGGCTGAAGATACCGGGGAAAAAACTGGTGGCGGCCCTACTGGGGCTGGGTATGGTGCTGCCCAGCGAGGCCTTTATCATTCCGCTCTACCACGAGCTGCGCTGGATGGGACTCACTAATACGTATCTGGCGCTGATTCTGCCGCAGATTGCGCTGTCGCTGCCGTTTACCACGTTGATGATTGCCACCGCGCTGCAGCAGGTGCCGCGTGAGCTGGTGGAGGCGTCGGTGATGGACGGTGCCTCGCGGCGCAAAATTCTGTGGGGCATTCTGGTACCTGCGATTTGGCCCACGCTCTCAACGCTGGCGCTGCTGCTGTTTATTTGGACCTGGAACGAATTTCTGATCCCCCTGATTCTGGTCAACAAAGACGAACTGCGCACGCTGCCCATCGGCATGATGTTCTTCCAGAACAAAAACACCATTGATATTCCGGTGCTGATGGCGGGGGCGATGATTGTCATTCTGCCGCTGGTGGCGGTGTTCCTGGTGTTCCAGCGCAAATTTATCAGCGGCGTCACCGAGGGCGCAGTGAAGTAGCGCATAGTGACAATGCGCATCGCCCGGCGATGCCTAAGGAAAACCGATGCAGATTTCTCTGGCCGATTTCTCGCCCGTCGCCGACGGCGAAACGCGTGACACCGCCTGTTTCCAGCGCGCGCTGGATCACCTTGCGGCACACGGCGGCGGCACGCTGTCGGTGCCGCCAGGCCGCTACATGCTGGGCACGGTGACGCTGAGCTCCAACACCCATCTGCACCTGGAGGCGGGCGCCACCCTGCTTGCCAGCAGCCGCGTGGAAGATTACCAGCAGCAGCGGGCGCAGAGTGAGGCGGAGCTGTCGCGACATGTGCTGCTGTATGCGGTAGGGCAGCGCAATATCACCGTCAGCGGCCAGGGGACGATTGACGGCCGCGGCGACGCCTGGTGCGCCGCCGAAAAAGATGCGCAGGGCTATCGGATGCCGCTGCCGCAGCGGCCACGCATGGTGGTGTTTGAAGCCTGCGAGCACGTCACGCTGCGCGACTGCTCGCTGGTGCAGGCGCCGATGTGGACCGTGCATCTGGTGAGCTGCCGCCATGTGCATATTCATCGCCTCACCATCGACAACAGCATGACCATTCCCAACACCGATGCGCTGGATATCGACAGCTGCGAAGCGGTGTTCGTCAGCGATTGCTATCTGAGCGCCGCCGATGACGCTATCTGCATCAAAACCACGATGAAACCCGCAGAGCTGCGACGACCCGCCCGACACATCACCGTTACCAACTGCCTGCTGCGCTCCTGGAGCTGCGCGTTCAAAATCGGTACCGAAACCGTGGACGACATTGAAGATGTCACCGTATCCGGCTGCACGATCTTTGACTCCAACCGCGGGATTGGGCTGGTGTCGCGCGATGGCGGTGCCTTCCGTCGCCTGCTGTTTAGCACCATTACCCTCGCCTGCCACCATGCACCGCCGTGTCACTGGGGCAAAGCCGATGCGCTGTTTATCTCGGTGCGTGCGCGCGATCCTGCGGTGGCGCCTGGCCACATTGAGCTGGTGCAGGTCACTAATCTGTGTGGAACCATGGAAGGGGCAATCAATCTGCACGCTGAGCAGCGCGGGCAGATCCGCGATGTCCTGTTGAGCAACATTCAGCTGCGTCAGACGGTGGACGAGCAGGCCGTGCAGGGCCATTACGATGTGCGCCCGCCCTGTAATCCGCTGTCACCTACCGGCATGGGGCTGGATAACGCTTATACATTGGATGCCGGCACGGGGTTGGCCTATGGCGTGGCGGCCTATCCGCAGGGGTTGCCTGGCGTGTATGCGCGCGGGGTGGAGAACTTGCAGTTGAATAACGTGACGGTTTCGCGCCCGCAGCCCCTGCCGCCGGGCTGGCGAGCAGAGGCCATTCAGATCGAAGCATAAATCTGGCGGGCGCGGGGTAAAAGGATTAGACGCCTTTCACCAGGATGACGCGATAGTTTGCGCCTTTCAGGCGATGCGCTTTCGCTTCCTGATAGGCGGGGCTGTGATACCAGGCTTTGGCTGCGTCAACATCCGGGAATTCCAGCAGCACCACGCCTTCGGCATCGCGGCCTTCCAGCACTTCCATATCGCCATAAAACGCCAGCGGCGTCAGCGGATGGTCGCCGCGCGCAGCACCGGCTTTTTGCGCGTAGGTCGCCAGCTCATCTTTATCCAGCGTTTCGTCCTTAATCATAACCATATAAGCGGGCATTATTTTTCTCCTCGGGCCTGTCGTTTATCTTCGGTGTTATTGTCAAAATCGCTGGCGTCGTGGCGCTCCAGCAGCTGATCCTGCGGTGCCGCACCAAAGGCGCGGTTCACTTTACGGCCGCGGATAACGGCGGGACGCGCGGCGATCTCGTTCGCCCAGCGCACCACGTTCTTATAGGACTGGACGTCCAGGAATTCGGCGCCGCCATACTGATCGTTCAGCACCAGGTTGCCGTACCACGGCCAGGTGGCGATGTCTGCGATGGTGTATTCCTCACCGGCCAGGAATCGGTGCTCGGCGAGCTGGCGATCCAGGAGATCAAGCTGACGCTTGGTTTCCAGCGTAAACCGGTTAATGGCGTATTCGATTTTTTCTGGCGCATAGTGATAGAAGTGGCCAAAACCGCCGCCCAGGTACGGCGCGGAGCCTTGCAGCCAGAACAGCCAGTTCAGGGTTTCAGTGCGTTTAGCCAGATCCTTAGGCAGGAAGTGACCAAATTTCTCGGCCAGATAGAGCAGAATATTGCCAGATTCAAACACGCGCTGCGGCGGCGTCACCGAGTGGTCGCGCAGTGCCGGGATTTTTGAGTTCGGGTTGACCTCAACGAAGCCGCTGGAGAACTGATCGCCGTCGCCAATGCGGATCAGCCAGGCATCATATTCGGCTTCGCTCACGCCCAGCGCCAGCAACTCTTCCAGCAGAATGGTGACTTTCTGACCGTTTGGCGTGCCGAGGGAGTAAAGCTGCAGGGGATGTTTGCCCACAGGCAGCGCTTTCTCATGCGTGGCGCCTGCGGTCGGCCGGTTGGTTTTTGCGCCGTTACCTTTGGCTTCCGGGTCCCAGGTCCAGACTTTTGCGGGCTGATACTGATTTTCCGACATCGTAGTTTCGCCTTTGGTTGTGAGGTTTTTTTGCTGTTAGTGAGTGTAGCAGCGTGCGGGCAGGGCGATTTAACCGCGCTGGCGGTGAGGCCAGCGCGGCTTCAGATGCCGTTCTCTTGGGTAAACAGCATGAAATCCACTTTGCCCGCCTGATAGGTGTCCGGCTGTTCACCCTGCTCCAAATGGCGCAGCATCAGGGTGAGCGCCAGCTGCGCATGGCGCAGGGCGTGTTGATCGAGGGTTAACGTTAACACGCGCTGTGCCAGCAGCTGCTGCGTGGTGGGATAGAGCTCATGGGTGATGTAAACCACCTCACCGCTGAGGCGATGGCGCGCCAGCGCCTCGGCAATCTGCGTATTGCCTCTGCCGGTGTTGTAAAGCCCGACAATGCGCTGCGATCCGGCCAGGGTTTTTTCCAGCAGGCGACTGATGCGCGCCGGCTCATCCTGCCCGGCGAGGATCTCACGCAGGCGAAGCTGCGGAAACCGTTCGGCCAGCACCGACTGAAAGCCTTCCATCCGCTGCCGATGGGCGGAGTAATCGGCGCGACCACTCACCAACACCACGTCACCCGGCGCGGGCAGCATACTGCCCAGCATCAGCCCGGCGGTGCGTCCCGCCTTGTATTGATCGATCCCGACGTGACACAGACGCGGCGCATTCGGCAGATCGGTGACCAGCGTGACCACCGGCACGCCGCGCGCGTGACAGACGGCCAGCGCGTCGTAGATGCGCGGATGTTCGTGGGCAAACACAATCAGTCCATCGCGCGTTGTGCTGCTGGCCTCAATGTGCGCCGCTAATTTTTCCGGTGCGTTTTCCGGGATAAGCGTGCGGTGCAGGCACACGCGGCGATAGCCGAGTTGATTGGCCAGCGTGGCAAAATCCTGCGCCAGCTGCTGAAAGAAGAAGGATTGACTGCCGCTCAGCAGCACTTCAAGTTGCCAGGCGGGGCGATGCTCCTCTGGCAGAACGCGTTTTAGGCCGGCCTCACGCGCCGCCTGCAAAATTTTCCGGGTCAGGGCGGGCGACACGCCGCCGCGATCGTTCAGCACCCTGTCTACCGTGGCGACGCCGACGCCCACGCGCTTTGCCAGCGCTGCCAGCGTAACTGCTTTCATCTGAGTGAATTCCATCAAAAACCGCGTTCAGCTAGCCTGCCAGAACCGACTATTTTGGCAAGACGGGCTTTGCCAAAGTGTGAACAAAAGGAGCGTTAACATGCGGATGCCGCAGCGGTTTGCTTTGATCGGCGCAGGATTTATTGGCGAGGTGCACGCGGCGAATCTGGCGGCGCACCCGGGCTGCGAACTGGCGCTGGTGTGCGACATTGACGCGTCGCGCGCCGAGGCGCTTGCCCGCGCGCACGGTACTCGGGCCGTTAGCGTCGAGCAGGCGCTGGAGAGCGGGGCCATTGACGCGGTGCTGATCGCCAGCGCCACGCCCACCCACGCCGGGCTGCTGGCGCAGGCGGTGCGCGCCGGAAAAGCGGTGTACTGTGAAAAACCCATCGACCTCTCGCTGGCGCGGGCGCGCGACGTGGTCGCCGCAATCTCGCCCGTGTCGGTGCCGGTGACGGTGGGCTTTAATCGTCGCTTTGACCCCAGCCATCAGGCGCTGAAAGCGCAGATAAAACAGGGCGCCGTGGGCGCGCTTGAGCTGATGCAAATGGTGTGTCGCGCGTCTGAATTGCCGCCGCTGAGCTATATGCAGGCGTCTGGCGGGCAGATGCGCGATCAGGCGATCCACTTCTTCGATCTGCTGCGCTGGCTAACCGACGATGAGGTCACCACGGTGGGCGCCCTGGGCGCGGCGCTGGCGATGCCCGCGATAAGCGCGTTTGACGTGGACACTTCCGTACTGATTATGCGCATGCAGCAGGGCGCGCTGGCGCAGCTTGATAACGCCCGGCGCACCGCCTATGGCTACGATGAACGCATAAGCGTGATGGGCAGCGCGGGCATGCTGGTGTCAGAAAGCCAGGCGGTGCGCGGCGTCACGCGCTATCAAAACGGCAGCATTACGCAACCGGGCCTGTGGCCGGACTGGTTTAGCCGGGTCAAACCCACCTATTACGCGCATCTCGACGCGTTCGTGCGCCATCTCAACGGCGAGCAGGTGGGCGATTTACCCACTCTGCACGACGGGCTGCGCGCTCAGGCGATCGCCGAAGCCGCGCAGCGTTCGCTGACGCGGGGCGAATTTATCGACGTGGCGGAGGTGGAGGAGTAAACAATGCAGGGTCGCGGGGCGGCGTCACGCCGCCCGCAGGTTAGCGGTTGAGCAGCTCACGCTCGATGCGTTCACGGGTTTCCACCGCCTGATAGCGCATCTTCTCTGGATAACCAAACAGCGCGGCAGCAACGATCGCCTCGCCACCGACTTTGAAGGTGCGATTCGCGAAATCCATCTCACGCAGCGTGGCAAACAGCGTGTCAAAATCGACCTCGCCTTCGCCCACCGCCACATGCTGGTGGACGGCCGCGTCCACGCCCGGCGGATTGACGATATAACGGCAGTGGCGCGTGTGGTTCATGGTATCGGCGATCAGCATGTGGGAGAGATCGTCGCCGGCATACTGCAGCAGGCTTTTCACATCGCCTTTGCCTTTGTCGTAGTAGAAGGTGTGCGGCGCGCTGTAGATGTATTTGACGTTGTCGCTGCGAAACGACTTAACAATATCGGCGGTTTCGTTGCTTTCTTCGCAGAAATCCCACGGATGCGCCTGAATTTCCACGCGAATACCTTCCCGTTCAAACAGCGGCAGCAGCGTCTCCATGGAACGATAGAACATCTCTTCGCACACTTCGGGCTCATTGGGGTTGCCGGAGAGCTCGGTGTTAATCACCTGTACGCCCATCTCCACGGCAATTTCCACCATGCGCGTCCAGTTCTTGACGGCCGCCTGGCGACGCAGCTCATCCGGCCCAGACCAGCGATAGACGGTAATAAATGAAGAGATTTCAACCCCGGTGGCGCGCAGCGCATTTTTGTATTCGCGGATAATCTCGCGGCTGGCTTTGGGGTGTTTATAGAACGGGTTGATCTGCGGATGCGGCGACTGTTCGATGTATTTATAGCCCCATTCGGCCACCTGGTGCACCATCCGCGTGATGCCCATATCTCGAATGACGTCCACATCAAAGGCGATTTTCATGTTGTTCTCCTGAGCGGTTACGCGCCAACGCGCAAGTGAGGAGAGCACTATAGAAAGGGGAGGGGAGGCGCACTATCGCTTTACTGATGGAAAACCATCAGTGGGGGGCTGGCACACACTAACCCAACGTGGGTTAGTTTGCGGTCGCTGGCTATCACCAATCAGAGTCATGATACAGCGCCAAATGAGACATGTTTTTAGTGATATCTCATCGGCGCTAATAGCAGTCATAAGCGAGCATGCCGTTGATGAGTCAGAGAGGCAAAACATGCATCGGCATGTTAAGCGCTCAGGTTGCTGGGGAGGTGGCTTCCAGCGTTTTTCTCTCTGGCACAAGGATGAAAATGAGAGAAATGAAAATTAAGCCGCCGCCATAAACATGCGCCAAAGATAATTTTTCGCCTAAAAATAGTGCGCCAAATATCACGCCAAAAACAGGGACTAAGAACGTCACACTTGAGGCTTTGACGGCCCCAATGTCCTTGAGCAGTCTGAAATAGAGAATATAGGCCACGGTTGAACAGAGAAGTCCTAGCGCTGCCAAGGCGAGCCAATCGTCGCCGTTCAACGGAATGGTTGCATGGCCCGTAAATAGTCCCCATAAGAAAATTGGCGTCATGACAAAGGTTGCCCCAAGTTGGCTTCCCATCGCCACCAAAGCGTTATCAATAGTGACGCTTTTATAGATCCATTTGTGTGAAAGATAACCTGCAAGACCATAGCAAGCAGCGGAACCTAAACAGGCCAGGGCGGCAAACACTTGGTGGGCACCAAATGTGACCGGTCCCACGCCAGAAAGCGTGACAACGCCTAGCAACCCAATGAAAACGCCGAGCAATTTTCTGGTATTAACCCCGTCATGAAAGAAAATCGCGCCGATGAGAATGGCCATTATCGGCGTTGTGGCATTGAAAATTGCAGAATAGCCCGCAGGTAAGAACTTAGCGGCCGCACTGTAAAGCATAAATGGAATCGCTGAATTGATGACCCCTAACATCAGAGAATATTTAAATTTACCGTAATATGAAAAGGATTTGCGATTCAGAACAACAATTAAAATAAGCCCAAGCGCACCAATCAATTCACGGAAAAAAGAGGTGGAGATGATGCCTGATTGTGGTACCACGTAACGCATAAAAATAAAACTTGAACCCCAGATTGCCGACAAAGACAACAATCTCAAAAAGTCAGATAACTTCATAATATCCTCAAATTTAAAGGTGAATACCTACAACAGTTAAATCCTTAATCTTGCCATTCAGGTTCGCAACGCCGGGAAGCTCTCCCCAAACTTGAAAATCGAATTTTTTAAATAATGAAAGACTCTTTTTGTTAGATGAGAAAATAGTTGTTGCTAAAACATGAATACCTAAAGTAGGCGCTACTTTTAACGCAGAGGATAAAAGAAATGAGCCTAAACCTTGGCTTTGATAATTAGGGTGCAAATAGATAGCTAAGTCAGAGGTAATCTTGTAGCCTTCACGTGCATTAAGAAAATCAGAAAAGCAGAGATAACCACATATCTTCGTTGGATCGCCAACGACATAGGCAACCCACAGCGGTCTGGCTGGATTATTTATATGATCTCTTAGCCAAGTGCGCCGTGATTCAATCGACACTTCACTGACATCACACGTTGACTCAAACGTACCTACTGCGTAGTTATAAATTGTAACCAGATCTTGTAAATCACCAGGTTTGGCTTTTCGGTAATTGTATTCAACGTGGTGAGGATTAGCAATTTTCATATAAATTCCCTTCTAATATGCTTTCAACTTTTCCCGTAAGAAAAATGTTCTTTTCATCATCAATTTTAACTAAAAGAGTTCCGCCCGGCATTTCAACCAAAACTTCATCATCTAAAAGAGTATGGGTGTAGTAGTGAGCAACGGCAGCGCCAGCGCCATTTGACGAAGACAAGGTATATCCTGCTCCTCTTTCCCAGCTTTCGAGATAGATATTTTTTCTGTCTTTAACTTCCACAAAGTGGACATTGGATTTATGGGGGAAATTTTTACTTGTTCCAATGTGCTGGCCCACTTTTATAATTTGGTTTTTTCCCCCCTTCGGTATACCGTCTATGATAAGATGTGGGTTTGATAAATTAATTCCAAAAGTGACATAGTGCTCTGACTCTACAGCATATTTCATGCCATCTATGTTTAGATCACTATCCCGAATGAATGAGGACATGTCATGACTAAATTTTCCAATGTTTACTTCAACATACTCATTAGGAAGACATGTTGTCGTGACATGCCTGCCTGTACTCAGCATTTTTAAGGAGATAATATCTTTATCGGTTTGCTTGGTCTTTTTTAGATGATAAGAAAAAATTCTTAACGCGTTACCACTCAGTAAACACTCACTGCCATCATTATTATAAATTCGTATTCCATAGTTATTTTTCTCAATCCAGGGTCCAATGATGATCCCATCAAAACCTATTCCCCAGCGAGCATCGGCCAATAATGAAATATCTTCAACGTGCTGTCCCTCCCAGTGTTCTGGCGAAACGACTACGTAACAATTGCCTAAAGACTGATATTTATGAAATTTCATTAGGAATCCCTTTCAAGCTAAATGTTTACACAGATGGCTTCATCGAAACCTAACATGATGTTTAAATTTTGCACCGCCGCACCAGACGCTCCTTTTCCAAGATTATCTAACTTCGCAGCTAACAAAGTTTGACCCGTTTTTTTACTGCTAAAAACATATAATTCCAGTTTATTAGAATTATTAAGGTCTTCCGGGTTCAATACGTATTCGCGTGCACTTTCATCGGATACGGATACGACCTTAACAAACTTTTCATGCTCATAATGATTCATAAGCGTACTGACAATTTTCTCGCTCTCATGAGTAAAATTCAGCGGAATGAAAACCAGCATACCCTGTTTAAAATTACCAACAGCAGGTTGGAATAGGGGCCTATTAATGAGGCCACTCCATTCTTGGATTTCAGGAATGTGCTTATGATCAAACGCCAATCCATAAGGGGAGAAGCCAATAGGTGCGTCGCTGGTTTGATAGCGATCGATCATTTTGTTCCCCCCGCCACTAAAGCCAGAGACGGCATTAATGGACAGTAGGGATTCTGCTTGTAGTGCGTGATGATCAATAAGCGGTGCCAGCAGTGCGATAGCGCCTGTCGCGTAACAGCCCGGGTTAGCGACGTAGGTTGAGGTGTTAATCAATGTTCTTTGTGTGTGATTCAACTCTGGATAACCATAAGCCCAGTCTGTGTGGGTGCGATGGGCAGAGCTTGCATCTAGGATTCTTGTGCCTGTGCCATGAGAAATCTGTACTGCTTCTTTAGCTGCATCATCAGGCAAACATAATATGGTCACGTCAGCATTTGACATTAACTCTTTTCGTACAGCGACATTCTTCCTGTTCTCACTTTCGATTTCTAATAGTTGTATATAAGGGTGATTGGACAGTCGCTGTTTAATCTGTAAACCGGTAGTACCTGCCTGACCATCAATGAACACAGTATGCGTTTTATTCATTTCATTATCCTGTTAAACATACATTAATGTTTGTACGAGCGAAGACTTAAGGCACTTAAGGCCGGTATTCAGTTGTTCAAGGTCTCTGCAGAAAGTAATTCTTAATCCATGCTTGAGTCCAAAAACTTCTGCAGGCATCACTAAAATTTTGTGCTCATAGAGCATTCGTCTCGCAATCTCAAGAGAGTTATATTGCTTATCTAATAACAGCCAAGCAAATGGTGTATCCTGAGGTTCAATCCAGCGGACAACGTCATTATTTTCGCTTATCCACTTTCTTAAAACCTGAAGCCCTGCATTACGCATATTTTTATAGGATGAAACAAATTCGGACTGCCGTTCTAATATTTTTGAGGCGAGAGTCTCACAGAGTATAGAGTTTGTAATTGTTGTGTAGTGTTTGAGCCGCATAATGCCGTTGAGTCTTTTTTTCTCACAGCAAATCCAACCAATACGTAATCCCGGCGCACCATAAATTTTAGAAATGCTCGATACTGAAATGACATTCGGAGACAGATGGAACATGGAATCTGTTAGATCGCTTAGATACTCTTCATCAACAACAAGCGTTAAAGCGTATTGTTTTACTAAATCTAATAACGTTGCTTTATCGTGTTGAGACAATGTTGTCCCAGAGGGATTACAGGGTGAGTTTAATATAATTAGCTTGGTTTTAGGAGTAATAGACTGAGCAAGATCGCTGAGATCAAAGCACATATCCTTATTTAACCCGAGCGTGGTTACTTCGCAACCAATACTTTCCGGCACCTTCCATGCCTGTTCCCATCCCGGAGTCCAGGTTATAACGTGATCACCTTTATCTAGCAAGTCATTATAAATTAAATAAAGGGCTTCTTGAGCACCGTGCGTCACACCAATATTATGTGTCGATGCACCATATAAATTGGCGACTAATCGGCGTAGTGAGTCTGTTCCTATATTTTTACCATAATTAAGTTCAACATCCGGAAATGAGCCGAGCTGATGTGACGTTAAGCATGGTGCATTGCTATCGCCAAGATCAATGTCGTACCTACCATAAGCCTCATCGAAAACCCATTGCTGCATGCTGAACTTTTCCATTGCGTCCTCTTTAAATTTTATGTTCTTTAAAAATCCCGGCCCGGATATCAAACTGATAACACCACGGGACAGGTCTAAATCCAAAATCAATTCCCAGTAATAACATCAGTGCCAAGTGTGAGCCGTAAGCGGTAGCCATAAGGCACGACGCACTGAGTGAAGCCACTTTTTTTGCCTTGAAATCGAGTGAAGGGGAATCACAATATGTTTTATATAATTCTGCAGGTGTCAGCCCATTACCGAACCGTGAAAGCTGCTCTTCCTCAGTTTGATCATCAGTAATTTTAAAATACTCCTCGAAAGAGAGGCTTTCTGGAGTAAATACGTGAGCCGTAACGCCAAAGGCTACTGGACAACAAATCACAACGGGAATGTGGTTGGCACGCGCAGTTTGATAGAGAATACGCCGCGGTTTGATCACAAAGAAATCGAGGGTGTCACAAACCACATCGACGCCCGCTAAATAAGACTCGATGTTTTCTTCATCAATAAAATCAACAACGTCTACAATAATCTCAGGGTTGATGGATTTGAGCCTTTCGGCAAGTACCTCTGATTTTTTTTTACCTACTGTTTCGATGGTACAGCCAAACTGCCGGTTCATATTTTCTGGCCCGAAACAATCAGCATCAGCAATTTTTATCCTACCCACGCCCATACGTGCCAGACATTCAGCATAGGTGAAACCTGTTCCACCGCAGCCTGGTATGGCAACGACCTTGGTCGCAAGAGAATCTAAATCACTCTCCGTAATGAGGCCGATCATTCTGCTAAATAATATTTCTCTTGGATACATTTTAACGTCCTTTAATTAATTCGTTTCTGCGGCAACTTTATTTTCAAACTCTTCACCATGCCAACGATCAGCCCAGCGAGAAAATGCCACCACAAAAATATCCCGATAGCCTTCATCTTCATCAGGAACAATATCAGTGACGTAATGGATCAATTCTCTATCATTTAGCAAAGCTGCTTGCTTGTCTTGCAGCGTATAATTGAATATCGCGTTATCTTTATCATGTAACTTGAAGAGTGACATTTTCGCACCGGTAATTTTGTGACGCTTTATCACTGCTATCATGACAAAATCATGTCCGTCTTGATGCGGCCCTTCGGGTACTGTCACACCTTGCAAATCGGGTCTGGTGTAGACGCGATATTGATGAACATTAATTTGCCACGCATCTGCGGTGTCTAAGGGGATTTCATTAGCGGCTTCACCAATCCATTTGGTAAAATCCACCTGCAATGGCTCGTAATAACGCTTAATGCCTCCGGCGACCTTATTGAATTTAGAGAATGTCATATAAGGGCGATGTTCGAGCTTTTCAAATTTCCACTTTCCATCATGGTTCATTTTGTATTGTGAAAATCGTCTGAACCTGTTTCCGTTCCCCATGTATTCATCAAATTTAAGATCGGAGAAGCTTTGTTCAATATCCTTACCAATATCTTTTAGATCTATGATCTTATATCCTTCATTATTTAAATTCATATTAAGTTCCTTTTAAGCTATGGTCAGTTCTTTTGTGAAATTTTCATAAAGCTGATCAAGGTACTTCTCAGAAGAATTAAGTCTGATTAGTGCTCCCTGAGCAATCTCGATGCCAACGTCGGGGTTTTCATCAATTGATGGTATAACCACATTATTAAACCAGCCATTAGCATGGCCAGCGTCAATAACAATGTGGAGGTCGTGATAGACAATGCCGACATCCGGGAGATTATTTCTTTTCCAGGCATTCACTACGTGTTTAAATCGGCGAGGAGCCATATACTCGGTTACACCGTAGTATCCCACTGCTTTAAAGTAATGACGGCGTGATAGCGCTAGCGCAGCGGAAACATTCCCGCAAACCAAGGCCGCATCCAGGCGGTTTTGCTTAACAAATTCCTCATCAATATTCAACGCCGTCATAGCCTGGCTGAAAAGGGAAGAATGCACTAACTCAACTTTTCCATTACCCATTTCGTCATAATAGTTATTGGCAAGTTCCATTTTTTGCTGCACGGGTAATCCGATTTGCATCATTGCTAAAATATCATCAAAGCGTGGGTCCAGCGTTGACTCTTGAGTTATATAAGATGCTAAATGTTCTTTTGTTGCATGATTGGCGAGAAAATCATTGTAAAACGGATGCAAATTAGATTTATGACCTGCAATTAATTTCTTGAGCCATTTTACATACGACTTACCATCAGACGGCATATCGTCGAGCAGTGCACTGTCAATCGCTTTAAGTTCAGCACGGAGCATGAATTTTTCAAGGATCGCAGCAATATCTCTTAATACCGGTTGCGTCTCCATCTCGGTATTTAATTTGGCCGCGCTAGCAAAATCCTGCATGTAAATTATTTCTAAAACACGATGTGCTTCTTTAAGCGATTTATTTTTATTTTTTTCCCAAGCATCCGTTGCCAAGGCCAAACATAATTGGTAAATCATCTCTCTATATTTAAAGTTCTCATTAATTTTTTCCCACTCTCCAGCGCTGGACGTAAGCATTTCTTCCAGCCATGTGGAAATGTCATAATTAATTTGTTCCATAATGTTCCTGGTTATTGAAGGTCTTTGGTTTTAAATGAGAGAGAGTTCTTCATTTAGCTTGATATATGGATCATGCTGGTTGTCTTCATCTTCTGCATCCCCAATCGCTTCCACTGGACACACAGTTTCGCAAACGCCGCATGAAATACATATTCTGGGATTAATGACTAAAATTGTTTCGACGTCGATAAATGCGTCTACAGGGCAGGCTTCTGCACATATTTTCGACTTACATGTCTCACATGACTCTTTTACATAAAAAGCCATAATCTGTTCCTTTAAAGCTATCATTCCCTTGCGTTTCGCAATGTTATATCGGAGTTAAAAAATAATTTCAAACTACAGAAAAATTTAACCCTAGCGGATTTTCCAGCACAGAATGCTTTGTAATATTCAGATACATGGCTATTCTTAAAAATGAATGTTTATTCATTTTTAATTTTTGTTAAAAATTATCTTTAAAATCAATTTTGTTTTTTATGCATTTGAATTTTAATGATTTTTATAAATGCATCCTTTTTGTTATGTGGGAAAATTTCATCTGAAATTATTTATTTATCTGTAATATATGAATAAATATTCATTTTAAAGCGTTTTGTAATTTTGTGCTGAAACTTTTGCTTTTGGCCAGACCTCACTAAGATAATTCACCATGATTAACGTTTTTGCGATATATCATAAAAAATTAATCAATGTGAGTCCAAGCCAAATATTTACCTTACTTTTTTTTTTAATTAATTATTAATTATTCTAATAATGTCATGATGTCCTTGTTTGGCTTTACAGACACGGGCAGTGCTGCCTAAACGCTGTGGGCCTGTTGAGGTGGCACAGAGGTGCTTAGGTGATCTTGACTTCATAGAGCAGCGCCAACATCTTGTCCACACGAGAATGCCTTGTATAACGCGTGGAGAAAGGGCCGCTGTTTTGAGCCGGGTTGCTTGTCATCTAAGGTAGGGCGATAACCCTAAGAGCGACTTTAGTCAGCTACGTTATGAGTGGAGTTCGGTAACGGTGAGCGGGGAAGCAGAGGTCTGCTCTGCGCGTTCTAGTCTTGGGTTAAAGCAGCGGAAATGACAGAGTACTTTGCCGTGCGTAGCTTGATTCACAATTGTCGGGTAGGGATGGCACCACGTTGTGAGCAGGATTATCGGCCATTGTTCTGAATGACCAGACATGTACTTTGCCGAGAACAGCCTAAACGGAACGCAATCTCAGCAGGTTCGTGGCATAGATGTAAGATAGTCATATTGAAACGTAGCGGGGAAGGCGGTTGATAAGGCATAAAACATCGTAGCGGTAAGTTGTGCGGAATAGGGATATTGCGTGTAAATGAAAAAAGGGTACCGGCGCTAGCCAATACCCTTTCTAGAAGAAAGCTGTGTTTAACTTTGAAAAATACATTTATCAAAATGCATTAGTCGTTGCTTTTAAACACCCTCTTATCTTCAACACCCGTTAAAAAACCTCTCTAACCAGTGCGCTTCAATTAATGGTGCCCGGACGCGGAATCGAACCACGGACACGGGGATTTTCAATCCCCTTGCACAGATTTTAGGGTTGATTCTAGGCGGGAAAATAAGTCGTTAGACGGGTTTTTACATAGTTGACGAGATGCATATCCGAACTTACTTCGGATGTGCGAAATGAAAATACTTCCCGTAATTTCCACCAAAGGTGGAGAAGGCAAATCTACGCAAGCCGCAAACCTCTGTGGCTTCCTTGCTGACGCAGGTTTGAAGACGCTTTTAATCGATGGCGACTTCGGCCAGCCCACCGCCAGCAGCATCTATCAACTCACCTATGAAGCGCCGTGCGGTCTATACGAGCTGCTGATGCAGACCGTGGATCTCAGCGATGCCAGCAAGATAATTTCCCACAGCTTTATCCCTAATCTCGACGTCATCATCTCCAATGACCCGCAGGCTCATTTGCTGACGGCCATGCTGCACGCGCCAGACGGTCGGTTGCGCATGCGCAATATTCTGCAGCACCCGCTTTTTAAGCAGTACGACGCCATCATCATTGATTCGCAGGGCGCACGCTCAGTGATGCTGGAGCTGATAGTGCTCGCTGCTACCGACTCCACTATCGGCATCGTTAAGCCAGTGTTGCCGGATATTCGTGAGTTCCTGCGCGGTTCGATAGCGATGTTCGAGCAACTGCGTTCGCTTTCCTCTTATGGCATTAAGCTGCCCGCCGTTCGTATTCTTGTTAACTGCATGGATTACACGTCGCTGGCCAAAGCTACGTTGTCGCAGCTGGAGGCAATTGTGAGCGAAGGGAAATACAGTCCCTTTGCTCACGAAATTCCGGTGTCGCTGCTGAATACCCAAATCTTCGATCTCGATATTTATAAAGCAGGCCATTTCGCTGGCGAACCTGCGCACCGGCTTGAAACACAGACGCGTCGCAAGAGTGATTCAGCTCTACAAACGATGCATAACCTGGCGTGTGAATTGTTCCCGGAATGGCAAAGCAAGTTTGACGCGCTTCTTTCACACTCGGTGAAGGAGGTGAATCATGTCTAAATCCAGCAATTACCCAATCGATATGCCACATTCCATCGATGCTGAACAGGCGGTGCTGGGCGCGCTAATGCTTGATAACGATCGCTGGGATGATGTCGTTACGCTTATTCAACGCGAAGACTTCTTCTCCGGACCGCATCGCTCGATTTTCAAAGGCATCGATGAGCTTGCCAGAGGCAACAATCCCTTTGACCTGATCACCCTCAGCGAGCTGCTGGAGCGTCACAACATCATCGATCAATGCGGCGGATTTGCTTACCTCGCCGAGCTTAGCAAGAACACACCCAGCGCCGCCAACATCCTCGCCTATGCGCGGATAATTGCCGAAAAGAGCCAGCTGCGTCAGCTTTACATGCTCGGCAACCAACTCACCCGCGATGTGCAGCTACCTAACGCTGCCGCAAGCAACATCACCGAAGTCGCCGAAAGCCAGCTCTTCAACCTTGCCGAGAAAGGTCATGCGCGCCAGCACCAGGAAATCACGGTTCTCGATGGCATGTCGCAATTACTTACCCGGTTAGAAGAAACCACCGGCGGCAATGGCATCACCGGCACGCCTACAGGCTTTAGAGAAATGGATCAGATGACCTGCGGCTTGCAGGCGGGCGATTTAATTCTGCTGGCAGCGCGTCCTTCGATGGGCAAAACGGCGCTGGCATTAGCGATGTGCGAATCGGCGCTGGATGCGCTGGAGAGCAATTTAGTTTTCTGCTTCAGCCTGGAAATGCCCGCCGAGCAGTTGATGATGCGGCTGGTTGCAATGCTGGGCCAGGTTGAGCTGAATTTGCTGCGCAGCGGCCAGCTCGATGATGAATGCTGGGCCAGAATCAGCATGGCGATGGAGCGCGTTACAGCATGGAAAGATAGACTGATTATCGATGAAAACAGCGACCAGACTCCAGCGATGTTGCGTGCCCGCGCGCGGCGTTACATCCGTAAATACGGGCAACCGAGCCTGATTCTGGTCGATTACCTGCAGCTGATGCGTGCGCCTGAGCAGGAGAACCGTACGCAGGAAATTTCAGAGATCTCGCGCTGCCTGAAGGCGCTGGCCAAAGAGCTGAAATGTCCGCTGGTCGCGTTATCCCAGCTAAATCGTCAGGTTGAATCGCGCCCCAACAAGCGGCCAAACAACGGCGATCTGCGTGATTCCGGTGCGCTGGAACAGGACGCCGACCTGATTCTCTTCATCTATCGTGATGAAGTTTATAACGAGAACTCCACCGAAAAAGGCATCGCCGAAATCATCATCGGCAAGCAACGCCAGGGCCCTATCGGCACCGTCAAAACCGCCTATGATGGCCGCTACACGCGCTTTTCAAATGCTGAAAACAACCCCTATCACTTCGGTTATGGGAGGGTTTAGGCATGACAGCGATGGCAAAACAGCGCACAACCGACCTGACCGATGCTCTTCTAAAACGCGGTCGTCAGGCTGAAGCAACATTAACCGTGGCAACGCCAGATGCGCCTGGCAGCGAAATGCCAATGGTGCTGACGCTGGATCAGTTGCGCCCCAATCCCGATAACCCGCGAACCAGCCGCAATCCACGCTTTGATGACATCAAGGCATCTATTCGCGCGCGTGGCCTCGATACCGTGCCGAAAGTCACGCTCGACCCCGACAATCCCGGCTCCTATATCTTCAGCGACGGCGGCAACACGCGTTACCAGGCGCTGAGTGAGCTGTGGGCAGAGACGCATAGCGAACATTTCTACCGCGTGCATTGCCTGTTCAAACCGTGGCCTGGTCGCATTAAATGCGTGATTGGCCATCTGGCTGAAAACGAGCTGCGCGGCGAGCTGAGCTTTATCGAGAAAGCGATCGGCATCCGCAACGCCCGCCAAATTATTGAAGATGAATCAGGCAAAGCGGTTTCCCTGCGTGAACTGGCAACTGCGCTCACTGAGCAAGGCTATCCGGTTAGTTACTCCAGCCTGAGCCGCATGGACAGCTGCGTCCGTCATCTCTATCCACATTTACCGGCGCTGCTGGAGTCGGGTCTTGGCCGTCCGCAGATCAACGCGTTGTTGGTGCTTCGCAGCGATGCCGAGAAATTGTGGAATCACTACTCGGCTGAAGCGAAACCGGATGCCACGTTTGAAAACGTGATGGCCAAAGTGTGCCCACATTTCAATTCGCCGGAGAGCTGGTCGCTGGAGATGTTTCGCGACGAGTTTATTGGCGAGCTGGTCAACGCGCTGCCGCACCCATCACTTAACTACGACCGTTGGCTGATTGAGCTTGATCCCAGTGAACAAAACCGCCGCCAGCTGTTTGGCGAACCTGAACCGGTTGCACCGCAGCTGCAGCAGCAAAACCAGCAGCCTGAACCGGAAGCAGCACCGCGCGCACCTGCGCTGGTTCGCAAGCCAACTCCACCGCCCACCACGCCAAATGTTGCCAGTGGCAACACTTCCGAACCTAATTCCACTGCTGCCACTGGCAACACCTCCGAACCGAGTTCTCCTGTTGCCACTGGCAACACTTCTGATGCGGTTTCTGCTGTTGCCAGTAGCAACACTCAATCAGCCGCACCGGATTTTTGGTCCATCCCCACTCTGCAGGATGACGCCGATCACCTGCGTAATATCGCCTTTCGCCTTGCCTTTGAACTGGCCGATTCGGATAGCGATGGCGAGGCTGTCATACCGGATAACAGCGCTAATTCGGCGGGCTATCGCATTGACGAAGAGCTCAGTGCCTCGCCGATTTCATGCCTGCTTTCCTCGCTGGCTGGCGGCGCATGCGATGAAGACTTACCTGACCTGATGCGCGAGCTGCTGATCGGCAGCAGCGATGCAGCACCGCGATTTGATGATGCACTTACCCAGACGTTTATGAAGTTAATCCGCACGTTGCGGCGGCTGCGCGAACTGCAGCGCCAAAGCTGAGCGGCATGTTTAGTCGATTGAGATTACTGAAAACCGGAGATAACCATGATGAGTAACAGCTTGTCTCAGGCCACCAACGGTCTGCTTACCCAGTTAGTGATGGAACTCAAATCTGGCTACATCCGCCGCTGCGAAGCGGTGGGTTTGATGCCCGAGGAGATGCAGATGCTTCACGGGCTAACCATTGAAGACCTGCACTACCTGATGAACAGCCCCGTATCAGTGCTGACTTTCCGCATCCACCACGAAAACCTGTCGTTGATGTTGCAGCAGGCACGACGTGAGCAAAGACGCCTGCAGCGCATCGATCGCGCGCTGGCGCTCAACGGCTCGATCGAGCTAATGCAGCATTACTTCGGCCTGTCCACTGTGGAAGTCGCCGCACGCCGCCGCATGGCCGGTATCGAAGTGCGCAAGGGGCGCGGCGTGGTGCTCAACGATGAGGATAACGCCGAGATCTGGCGCAAGTGGCAGAAAGCCAGCATTGGCGATCCTGACAGCGCCGATGGCCTCGACGTGATGATGCTGTGTGCTGAGCAGATGGATTTGTCACTCACCGCTATCTGGCACGCTGTACATGGCTGGCACAGCAATAAAAAGCCTGAGCCCGCAGCAATGCGGAAGATGGCATGAGCCAACGCAACCAGACGCTGACAGAAGGACTTGTCGCACCGGTCAACGTGCCAGAGCCCTGCCGTCGCAAAGCGGTGAGGCAACTGACGCTGTTCCGGTGTGGCAAGAACAACTTCACGCGCATCAAAGCGAATGGATCGGACTATCTCAAGATTGACATTGGCCTGTTCTGGCGGCTGCTGGGTAAAAACAGCGGTAAAGACTGGGAGCTGATGACGCATGAGAGATACAGCAAGGCGATCTGGAAATAGCGAGTGTTGTCACTCTGTATCCCGCGCGGGGTGCAGCAATAACAGCATTCACCCGATGGCATGTGGCGATCGGCGGCAAAAGGAAATGACATGAATCTCCCCTCTGACAGCCTAATCGCTTTCACGATGGAAAAAATGCAGGCGCGCCTGGCGGAAAAAGCCAGTGACGATGGCGTCTCGCAGCTGCGCAGCGGTTTGCTGTATCTCGGCAATGTACAGGATGCGTACCCGCGCCAGCTGCTGCTTGATACGCGACTCTCACCGCTCGATAAAATGGCGTGGATGATGATCCGTCTTTACGCGCAGCAGAATCATGGCGCAGTGTTCCCCAGCTATGACGAGCTGCAGCTCCAGCTCGCTTCCCCGCATAAAGGTAAGGCGTCGCGCGAAACGGTCAGCCGCGTGCTGCTTATGCTGCGACTAACCGGCTGGCTCAGCCTGTGCAAGCGCGTTCGCGACGATCAAGGCCGCGTGCGCGGCAATATCTATGCGCAGCACGACGAGCCGCTAACCTGCTGTGACGCCGAAATAATGGACCCGGCCTGGCTCGATACCGTCGCTGAAGCGTGTCGCAATGGCAATAAAACCATCAAGCAAACCGCGTTGCAGGTGCTTGATGAAATCAAAAATGACCCGCAGATGCGCCACTGCAAAAGCCATATTAGCCAGATCGAAAGTCGCCTGGGCAAGCCACAAACGCCACAGGAAATGGCCGCAGCCAGGAAGCTCATCTCCCCGGATTCGGTTTCCGAACCGGGTATAAAAACGCCGAGTTCGGAAGCCGAACCCAGCATAGCGGCGCATTCAAATTCACTGAGTTCGGTTTCCGAACCCTCGCTGATACCAAGGCTTCGGCCCGGAGTTCGGAATCCGAACGGTAACGTACGTTGTTTTACACAAGGTGTGAAAAAAAACACGTATACACCGGCTGCGCCAGCTTCTGAAATCATCCCCGAACGCTACCGCCAGCGTTTCACCCAGGAAGATCTCGCCATGCTTGAACACCGGCTGGCTGCGTTGCCCACTGAGCAGTCGCAGCAGCTGCTTCACCAACTTGGCCAGAATCTCGATGCCGGTTCAATCCAGAATCCAACCGGCTGGCTGCTGGCGATTATCAAAAAAGTGAGAATCGGGCAGTTCACTCACGTTGCGGATTCGCCGCCAGTCACCGCACCGACCAAACAGTCACAACCTGAACCAGCGACGAGAGCATCCCGCTCCGCCGCTGACATCGCCGGGATCGTGCAATCGATACGCCAACGCCTTAACAGCTGACGAGCCAGATAACTGGCAGTTGTGTGAATGGTTTTACGATAGATGTTGCCTCAACGCTCCTGAAAACTGGCGAAGCATCATCAATTATATGGAGTGGGAAATGGCTGAAGAAAAGAACGAAACCGATACGGCCAAAGCGGGCGCGTTACGCTCCTCTTTGACCATTGAACTGCACTCGCATTATGCGATTCGATTATGGGAAGGCCGCAGACGCCAACCTGATGATCTGCGTGAACGTGGCAGGCCACAAATCCTCAGTATGCCGCGTGTAATTCAGCGCGCCAGTTTGATGAGCCGTGACGCTGAGGGCGACAATCCTTATGCAGATATGGCGCTGCTGAAGCTGGAGAACGCGCTGGATTTGGCGACTACAGAGATTCAGAAATTAGTAGATGAGCTGGAGGCGACGCTCAAAGCTATCCCCGCGCGGATCTCACTGACGGATGTATCGTCGGTGTCGCCGCTCAATATTGGCGTGTTCAGCCGCACGCCGCTGGGGTATCGCTGTGTCTGGCTGCTGGTTGGTTACGATCAACTGGCGATGAAGGTGTTTCAGGCATCCCATTACGGCTTGATCAGCGGCAAAGAGCGCGATGAAATGCTCAGCAATGGCGGCCATCTGGTGCGTAAAGTGTATGGCGTGGCGCAGCACTATCGTTCGTTCGCCGTAACGCGCGCCGATCTGGAGCAGAAGACAGTGATTGCCAGCGAAGCCGTCAAGCTGCTGGGCGATGTTGATCTGGAGGTGATGACGGGAAAAATGCTCTCCACCTTTTCACCGAACATGAAAAAGCTGGCGGAAAATAGTGAAGCTTCTGAATAACTTTCTGGCGCTTCAGCAAAGCCTTTTATGTCCTCAGCGATGCTGATAAGGTTAACAGGCTTCGATGTAGCACCCCGTGACTGCGGGATGGTTGGATGTCTTTTACGGGGACAGAAAATCATCAGTCCGGCAGGCAAATCACCGCACATCCGATTTGGTCTGTAAGGCGCACGCCCTCCGTGAAAACCGCGCCGGAGTTTCCTCTCCCGGAGTAACGAATAAACTACCGGTCTGCGTGCAGGCCCTGAGCGCTGGCAATTGCTGGCGCTTTTTTATTTTTATCTCCGCAAAACTACTTTATCGCTGACATCCGCTTTTAGCGGCAGGACACTGGAACGGCATTATTGTTGTTGTCTCAACAACCAGCCAATGTTTCAGCAGCCTGAGAGAAACGCTTACGCGGTTGCCATCTAAAACTTCATGACCTGAGAGAAGTGCTGCTTTTGCAGTGGTCGATCCGCTCAACCTCTTAATGCGGATATCACCTGTGTGATGAGGTTCTTTGCACTAACCAGCCAGCGCGGCATAGCTATCCGCGCTTCCTGACGGAAAGCATTTATCCGTCAGGGATGAATGTTTCTCCGTCACTATTTCCCACTCCTGGAGTAAACATCATGACTGCTACCACTACCAACAACGCTGCAAACAACACCAACACCGCTTCTACCAAAACTGAATATTTCAATCTCAACATCAAGGGCCTGGGTTATCTGAGCAACATTCGCAGAATTGAAACCCTCACTGGCGGCTTCCTTAGCGTGGTGATTAATGCGCTAAGCGGCCCCACTGACAACCCTACCTACGTGCGCTTTGATGCCACGGTCGCTTATAAGTCGCTGCCAGAAAGCCGTAGACGAGGACCAGAAAGTGCTGCTTGGGTTTACTCTCAGCAATCTGACGTCTGACATTTTCACGCTCAACAAAGGTGACCACGCAGGCGAACAACGGGTTAGCTTGAAAGCCAGACTTATAAAGGTCGATTGGATCAAGATTGGTCAGGCGATGGTTTTTAAGGCTGACAAGAGTGAGACTCAGCCACCAAAAAATTCGCAAAAAACTAAGAGTTACGTTAATAACTCATTTTAGATTCTTAACACCCCTCACGAGGGGTGTTTCTTTTTCATTATAAATCATGCGGTTAATCGAATGGATTGCACAATCTTGAAAACCCTGTACTTTGCATTACTATCGTTATAGTGTACGGATGATGGTTTTAGAGGTTGACGATATGTTAGTCAAGGGTAGAATGTCCGGACTTTTTGCGAGGGGCGTCTAATGATTGTTGAATTTAAACTTACAACAAAAAAAGAAGAAGAAAAAAAACCTTCAAATCATAAAGATAACTTTGAAGGAGTTGTTAGCTTTAAGTCTAAATCAGCATCTGATGAAGAAAAGATCATACAATCTATCATTACTCGTGCTGAAAATTTGAATTGGTAAATAGTAGTAACACTCTTCAAAGAATCTTATATATAGTGGTGCTTTTAAGTGAGCGGAAGTACCATTATGACTTCAAACACAGCAAAAAACCTTCCTAATCTGCAATCTGGAACAACCAGTTCAAATCAAGACAACACCGATTCCATCACTATGCTCACTGGACGCCAGTCTAATGAGTTGATAATTGCCTTTTGCGGACCGATCGGGGCAGGAATTAAATCAATTAGAGAATCATTTGAGACCAATCTAATAAAATCTGGTTATGAAGTACATCATATTTTGCTTAGTAAAATTATGGATTCAATAAGTAGCCAACCAGCAACTATCAATGGGCCGTATGATCGCTATAAAAAAAGACAGCAACAAGGCAATGATTTGCGCAAGCAATATTCACCACAAATATTGGCCGAAGCTGCAATTTCTGAAATAAAATTAATTAAAGAAAAAATAAAGAGTAAACTTAATGAGCCCGAAGGGGCTGCATTTAAAGGAAAAATTGCTTATCTCGTCGATCAGCTTAAAAATCCATCTGAAGTCGAACTACTCAGAATGGTATATCAGCATAATTTCTATCTAATCGGTGTATTAAGAAATGAGTCGGAAAGAAAAAGAAATCTAAGAGATGAATCAGTTAAACCTGAGCAAATTGATGAATTGATACACTTGGATAGAAAATCTGGTGGGAAACTTGGTCAGCAAGTTGAAAAAACCATACTTGATGCGGATCTATTTGTTAAAAACAATCATAGTCATAGAACCAACTTAGATTCAAAGATAAGTCGTTTCATTAATTTAATTCATGGAAAGAATGGTATATCCCCTACATTCCAAGAGAAAGGGATGTTTGTCGCATTCTCAGCCTCTCTACAATCAGCCTGCCTTTCTAGGCAAGTTGGAGCTGCAATATTAGATAAGCATGGGAATATAATTTCTACGGGTAGGAATGATGTTCCTAAGTCTGGAGGGGGATTATATACCTATGAAGATGAAGAAAATGATTACAGGTGCATTCATAAAGGTGGCCGCTGCTATAATGATCTCCATAAAAACAAGATAAAAGAAGGTATAACTCGTGAACTTAGAAAGGAAGTCTTGAATTTCCTTTCAACTCATAAAATTTCAAAAAGCAAGATTTTCAATAGATTACCAATTGAAGGATTGTATGATAAAATAACTGAAGAGATTTTTGACAACACACCAATTGGATCATTAATCGAGTATTCTCGCGCCATACATGCAGAAATGGATGCAATCACAACATTAGCGAGAACAGGCGATTCATCAACAAGTGGCAAGCTGATGTTTACGACCACATTCCCTTGCCATAACTGTGCTAGACATATTGTTGCCGCTGGGATTAAAGAGGTGATTTATATTGAGCCTTATGAAAAAAGTCTTGCGTTAGATCTCCATGATGATGCAATAAACGATTCGAATAGTGTCAATCCCGATAAAGTTTCTTTTATTCAGTTCGAAGGTGTCTCGCCCCGAAGATACCATAAATTCTTCTTTGCAACTGCCGACAGAAAAAAAACTGATGGTAAAGCGGAAGAATTCGCTACAAAGTATAGAAATCACGTCGACATCCAGTTTATTGATAGTTATCAATCAATTGAAGATAAGATTAGCGCAAACTATTTTAAGAAAACATCGAGAGTTTAATTTTAAAAGGCAATCATTTACTCATTGAGATGATGATTGCCTTTAATTACCCATATCTAAATTTATTTTATATTTCCACACTCCCTTGCCATTTAATACCGTGTCGTTTATCAAGTATTGATTAGGAAGGAAGTAATGAACACCCTGAACTTAACAATCACTGCAGCACTATCTCTAGCAATAATGTCAGAGGGTGCTTTTGCCACTCCTTATAAACACACAGAAACAAAAGAATCTAAAGTTAACGCACTATGGGGGATAAATAATGAAGAGTACACACGCTATCAATTATTAAAATCTGGCCCTAGAGGTTATCAATCACCAAATTTAGATCCTTTAAGCTCTCTCGGAATTGAAGCCCGCAACGACACCGAACGCCGCCACTACGCCGAACTCTGGGTTAAACAAGAATACGAGCGCACGGAAAAGGAGCTCAAATTCCAGCGCGAAGTTGATGCTGCCTGGAAGCGCTTGATGCCCAACATGCTGCCGGTCAACATGGGTAACGCCGCAGGTATCGCACATGATTCCGGTGGCCGACTCGCGCTGTTCGTGCGCGAAGCCGATTGCCAGCGCTGCGATGCCCGACTCTCCGCCGTTCTCGCGGATAAACGCCCCGTTGATATCTACCTTGTCGATAGTGAAGGCAGCGATCAGAAACTCCGCCGCTGGGCGCAGCAACATCGCATTCCCGCCGAACAGGTTCGCGAGCGCCGCATCACCCTAAACCACGATGCAGGCCGCTGGATGCGTTACGGCAACGGCATCATGCCGGTTCTTCTCCAGCAGGGGGAAAGCGGATGGCATATCGCAGCGTTCTAACCATCGCTTTATTGTTGATTGCCGCCAGCTCAGTGGCGTCAACCAACATGCAAAGCGTGCCATCGGGCTATCAGAAAGTTGCGCTGCAGCATGGCGTTCCCGCTGAATCACTTTACTCGCTGGCGTTGGCTGAATCATCTCGGCAGCTACCACACGGAACGCGACCTTGGCCCTGGACAATCAACGTCGCAGGAAAAGGTTACCGCTACGAAAGCAGACAAGCAGCCTGGCAGGCGCTACAGCAGTTTATGAAAGGCCATCCGCTGAAGAGAATCGATGTCGGCATCGCGCAAGTCAATCTTGGCTGGAATGGGCACCGCTTCAGCTCAACGTGGGATGCGTTTGATCCTTACATCAACCTGAACGCAGCGGCGCGCATTCTTCGCGAGTGCTGGGAACGCAGCCCAGGCAGTTGGTTAAAAGCCGCTGGCTGCTATCACCATCCGGCTGGCGGTAAACCTGCAGCGCGCTATCGGCAGATTGTCAGCCAAAAGCTGGCTTCACTAACACCTGCTCCACCTCGTCCAATCGCAACACAGGCTCCCGCTAACCTCGCGAGTAACCAAACACCTTCAACCGAAATCATCTGGACAGAACCCCGGAGGCAGCAATGAAAAAATTGATGCTGGCTGGCGCGATCGCCGCGTTGCCATTTCTCTCAAATGCGGAACTCAACGTTATCGCTGATCTCGGCGGTCAATCGGCAACTACGTTCTATGAAGGAATCAACGCTAAGCCTCAGCCACAACAGCAATCAATCCAAGCTGATTACAGTGAAGGTTCAGTGTTGCCAGTGGCAACACCTGAACTCACTCCAGGCATTATTGAGCCGCGCACGCTGAAACTGCCAGGAATTGGTGCGCTGTTTCTGGTTGGCGATGATGCTCAATCGCAGGAATGGCTTTCGCGAAATGCTGCACTGCTTAGCCGTCGTGGAGCGGTTGGGATGGTGGTAAACGTCAGCAGCTCTGCATCGTTGCAGCAGCTGCGTCAGATTGCGCCTGCTCTGCAGCTTGCACCAGTATCAGGTAGCGATTTGGCGCACCGCCTCAAGCTGGAACATTACCCGGTGCTGATCACTGAGCACTCACTAAGCCAGCAGGTTTCAGCCCAGTGATGGGATTCGCCGGATTGCATGGAATGTCCCATGCATCGCTGATGCTCCTTCCACTATTCTTCATCCTTTCTATGGCCCTGCTGCGCGCTTACTGGTGCTGGCGCAATCTGCCTCACCCCACGCGCAGCATGCCGGAATCCTGCCAAAAGTGAGTCACTGTTATGAGCGATCGCTATGTTATTGAAGCGCTATTACGTCCCGCAGTTGAGTTCAATACCACATTGGTAGCTGCCACCGCCAGCTATGTTTGCGTGGCAGCGCCCTGGGCTGTCGCATTGTCGCCTTCTGTCAGTTATGTCACCGCAACCGGCTTTGCGGTGCTGGCCGCCGTTCGTGCCCGTCAGGGATGTCAGGTGATAAGATATCGCAGAAACCTGCGCCGATTGCCGCGCTATGTGATGACCAGCCGCCAGGTTCCAGTAAGCAATCACCTGCTGTTCCTGGGCAAAGGTTTTCTGTGGCAGCAGAAACACACTCAGCGCCTGCTCGATACGCGTCGGCCAGAAGTCGAGAAGTATGTGCAGCCAGCGAAGATCTATCAGTACGCACGTAGGCTTGAGCGTGCGTGCGAACATTCTCTGCCCTGGCTGCCTTCGCTGATTTCAGCAGATACGCCGCTGAATCCGGTTCGTCCGTTGCCACCGGTTGGCGGCAATCCGGCGCTGCACGGCATCGAACCGAATGAGCGCGATGTATCGATGGATCTCCGCGAGCGCATTGGGCATACCTTAGTCGTTGGCACCACGCGCGTGGGCAAAACCCGGCTGGAAGAGTTGCTGGTCACGCAGGATATTCGGCGCGGCAATATCACCATCGTCTTCGACCCCAAAGGCGATGCCGATTTGCTAAAACGCATGTGGGCTGAAGCGCACCGCGCCGGTCGTCAGGATGACTTCCACGTTTTCCATCTTGGCTGGCCAGAGATCTCAGCACGTTACAACGCGGTTGGCCGGTTTGGGCGCGTGTCGGAAGTGGCTTCGCGCATTGCAGGTCAATTAGGCGCTGAAGGTAACAGCGCCGCGTTTCGCGAGTTTGCCTGGCGGTTCGTCAACATCGTGACACGCGCGCTTGTTGCACTTGGCCAGCGCCCCGATTACTCGCTGATTCTTCGCTACGTCACCAACATCGGCGAGCTCTATCAGCGCTACGTGGAACATCTGGTTGATAAGCATCTGCCAGAGCTACGCAGCAAAATCGAGAATGGCAGCAATGTGCTGAAGGAGAAGGATCTGCCGCGTAATATGCAGGGGCAATCAAACGCCACGCGTATCTGGGCAATGGAGCTGGCGCTGAGTTCTGAAGCCGGTAAAAAGCTCTATGATCCTATCCTTGAAGGGTTGCGCTCCGCAGTGCGTTATGACCGAACCTATTTCGATAAAATCGTCGCCTCACTGCTGCCGCTACTGGAAAAACTCACCACCGGCAAAACGGCGGCGCTGCTTTCTCCAGACTATGAAGACCTCGATGATCCGCGCCCCATTTTCGACTGGCAACAGGTGATTCGCCAGCGCGGCATCGTTTATGTCGGTCTGGATGCGCTCTCTGACAGTGAAGTCGGCGCTGCCGTTGGAAACAGCATGTTCGCTGATTTGGTGAGTATCGCGGGGCATATCTACAAGCACGGCATCAATGACGGCCTGCCGGAAAATGGCGACGGCAAGTTGCCGATCAGCCTGCACTGTGACGAGTTCAATGAACTGATGGGTGATGAGTTCATTCCGCTGATTAACAAAGGCGGCGGCGCAGGCATCGAGGTGACGGCTTATACCCAAACGATTTCTGATATTGAAGCGCGCATTGGCAGCAGCGCCAAAGCCGCGCAGGTCACGGGCAACTTTAACACGCTGATCATGCTGCGGGTGCGTGAGAACCGCACCGCCGAGCTGCTAACCAGCCAGCTGCCTGAAGTGGATGTGTATTCCAAAACGCTGGTTTCTGGTTACACCGATATTACCAATCAGGAGCAAGGCACCGATTTCACCTCCAACACGCAGGACCGTGTGAGCATGGTTAAAACGCCGATGCTCACTCCGGCTGACATCATCAATCTGCCCAAAGGCCAGGCGTTCGCACTGCTGGAAGGCGGCCAGCTATGGAAGATTCGCATGCCGCTGCCTGCCGCTGATAAAACCGATTTAATGCCGGAAAGCCTGCAGAAGATCGCTGCTGAGATGCGCCGTAATTACCGCACCAGTGAAGCCTGGTGGTCTGGTGCTGCTGGCACAGAACCGCCGGGAGGTGAATGATGCCACCACCAAACACTTCAGCACCGCCAGCTCGCGTTCAGCAGCCCAAAGAACATGGTTTTCTGTTTAATCTGCTTTGGGGATGGCCGTGGAAGCTGATTGGTATGCTGCTGGCTTCGCTGTTCTTCAGCTTGGTAATGGAGTACATCGGCATTGCATTCTTCTGGCCAGATCAAGGTGCGGCGCATAGCCAGCAGGTGATGCAGATCGAGAGCGGCTATCTCTCCACTGAGTTCACGCGCAGCCTGCTGCTGTCACAGCCAACGGTTACGGTCACTGCCTGGGTAACACAAGTTTACCAGTGGCTAGTTGTCGATAGCGGTTTGCAGGGATGGATCGCGCAGCAGAATCAGGCAATGGAAAGCGGTGGTAATGCAGTTGCTGCCGGTTTGAGTGCCGGTAGCCGCTGGCTGGCATTGGCACTGCAGGAATATCTGTTGGCTACGGTTTATGTCGCGGTGGTGACGCTGATTCGTGTGACGATTTTGGTGCTTTCAATACCGCTGTTTCTGATGGTAGTGCTGGTCGCGGTGGTTGATGGACTGGGGCGGCGAGATTTGCGACGTTATGGCGCGGCATATGAATCCAGCTTTGTTTATCACCATGCTAAACGCTTCGTTAAACCCGCGTTCTATGTGCCCTGCATGGTGTATCTCTCGTGGCCATCGGCTGTGTATCCAAATCTGTTGTTGCTGCCTGCCGCGCTGATGCTGGGAATGGCACTGGCGGTGCTGACAGCTTCGTTCAAGAAGTATTTATGAGCTGGACGACAGCGTGCAAAGCTCGACTTTGTGCGCTGTCGTTAGCAGGCAAGCCGCGAATGCGGCGCGGCAGATTCACGGTATACCAAGAAAATATTACATTGTAAGCGGTAAACTCCGTCCACGTTGGAGAGCTCCCCGTAGCCCAAGGACATAAAGAGTTTAATATTAATGCGATGAATCGAATGACTGCTTTGAGTGAATAAGTTACATTCAATATTATTGAATCATGGCCTGCTATAACATATGAGTGAAAAACTTGATTTTTATGGCCTGTGATTGAATGCATGACGAATTTTTATAGCCCTTTCAATTGGATGAAATCTTTATGAATAAAAATAAACTCTTGGCACAATTATCAAAACATTCACTTCAAGCACAACTCGATGACTTTGAGAAATATATTAACCAAACACCTCCCCGGCAAGCAGTTGATTTATTAAATTTACAAAAAGCCTATGAAGATGAAAAAAAGGATGCTCAAAGTGATTACATTGAATACTTAGATGATTATTACTCCGAACAGTACAATTTCTTAATTGAAATACAGCCAAATATATTTAATAAATCCACTTTAGTTTCATTGTACTCATCCCTAGAACATAACCTAAATGATTTTTGCAATCTCTGTCAAAAAATGAAAGGAACGAACATATCAGTTGCCGACTTTAATGGTGATGGCATTCACAAAGCAAAAAAATATTTAACAAAATTAATGGGCATAGACTTTGGGCAATCACAAGAGTGGCAATTCATTACCGAATTTAACAAAGTGAGGAACTGCATAGTTCATGCCAATGGAGACATTAATAAAATGACTTCAACTGACAAATTACAAACTATCGTAAATAATGAACCGGAACTTTCTCTAAAAAAAGATAACATTACCATTTCAGCGGCTTATCTAATTAAATCCATCAGAGAAATAAACGGTTTATTCCTTTGGTTATATGAATGCATAGATGGAACATCAAGCTAAACTTAAAAAATTAAGTTCAGATTTACATTGTTACAACAGGAAGGGGTTACTGAGACACCGAAATTACTAACGCTTTGGATAGGAGCGGGTGTGCTTACAAACCGTTTCCCATTTGTCAAAACGATAACGTTGGTACTGGCGAACAGGAACGACGTTATTTTTTTTAGTGAATGACATATTAAATACCCTCTATCAGGCATTTATCCCCAATGGACAAATTGCCAACGGCGATTAATGCTGAAGAAGGGTGTCTCAGTAACGTTTAGAAATATACACGAAGCCTAAATGTTGTCAATAAAATTCATCAGTATTTATTGTTTATTTTGGAAATTTTCCCATACTCAACTTCGTCTTTATTATTTATTGTCATCCCATTGATCTCCACTGGTTGCATTTCATCGAATGAGAACTCAAAACTCTCTTCTTCTGAGAAAATTTTCTCATGCCCTCCAAGTTTAATAAGCTTGCTTCTGGAAGATCCAAATAACTGTTTTCGTCCACAGTAGTCATGGTAATTTGGAATTAACTTCATTGAGATTTTTCCGTGGCGCTCTCCTATTAACGGGATATCCTTGGTGCCACGCCATAGAGGGATTTGGTATATGAAATTTTTAAAACAAATCCTGAATATCATGTAAGGCATGTCATGGACGAAATCCAATCTCTTAATTATTAAAATATTTATATCTGGAAATGGATTGAAGCCGGGAATGAAAGTGTAGAAGCCCTGAATAAGATCTGGATGTATGAATATAGGGTTGGAATGTGCCTCTTGCACCCATTCCAATGCTTCGGAATATTCACTTAGATACTCCTTTGGGATTATATTTAGAGCTACTTTCATTAAAGCCTTAAATACACCAAAAGGATAGTAGGGTTCTTTTTTAGATCTTACAGTCACGGTTTTGTTTTCCTTATCAAGAGATATCGATGAGCCACTTTCTCTTGATACAAACTCCAAAACATTACTCTTCCCTAAATATACCCTCTCCCTTTCCTTCTGAAAGTGTTTTTTAGGTACTCCTTTTTTACCCTCAATAACTGTTAATGTTCTGTGAATGCCTATGAAATTCGCCAAGTCAGTTTCTATAGTATTACCAAACTTCTGATTGCACGCATCGCACTCATCAACTGAAAATAGATATTTATTACCAAGAAAATCAGGCACGACATGAGCCAACTTGCGAAAGGAAACTTCTGGTTCATTTCTTTTGCAAAATCTGCAATTGCCTTTTTCATTTATAAATACTTCCGAATTTAGTTCACTCGCATAAACAATTTCGTATCCATTCAACCAATCTAAATTAAACATTTTAGTCACAAGGCTATTTCAGGTGGTAGGTTAAATTTAAAGTTAACATAACGATTAAACATTGGATACATATGATTTTATTAAGAACAATCAACAGCACAAACTTTGGAGGTGCCGATATGAAAAAAGTTCTTTTTTTGGGTAAAAATAATCGATTACTGATATCTCTGATTTTAATTATCCCGTTATTATCTCGTGCTTCAGAATTAGACGAACTCGCCACCACCCAACGCCTGCTCGACCAAGTCCAGCTCTCCCTTGACCGGGCCCGCACCGTCGCCGCGCAGTCCGATCCCAACAACCGCCGCCGTTACCTGTTCGATTACAAGAAAGCCAATGAAGACCTCAACACCATGCGTGCAGGCATCGACCGCTACACGCAGCCTTCACGTGCGCAACCGCTGGATTATGGCAAGGTCAGCGGCGATTACACGCGAGGCCGTCCGCTATGGCGATGACTGCCGCGCAGATCAACGCTTTTAAAACGGCATCCGGCAACATCGATATTAGCGTTCTGTATCTGGTGTCCGTTGGGCTACTACTGTGCGTGCTGTTTCTCTGGGCAGCATGGGCGGCGGTGGATGTCTGGCATGGCTGGGCAAATACCAAAGTTCGGGATGCCGCGCTTGCCCGATTTGTTATCCGTTCTATGGCTTTACTGATCGTCTGCATCTGGATGTTCGCCAGCTAACGTAGACATTTTCGAAGTGCCTTTACCCGTCAAAGAGGAATGTTCCATGAAATCAAAGTTAGTTCGCTTGTCTCATTTCAAAGACCGTCAGGTCATGCGTCTGGGTTCCGGGTTGATTCTGGCCTGGTTGTCTTGCAAACCGGCGCTGGCCGATCTGCCTACCGTTGAAGCGCCAGAGTCCAGCGGCGGTACCGGATTGATGGGCCAGATCAAAGGTTACGCTCAAGACTTCATCGTGTTCGCGGGTCTGCTGGTTTGTGCAGTGGCATTTATCAACGTTGCAACCAGTGCGGTGCATACGTTCGTTGAAGTGCGTAACGAGCGCGCCACCTGGACCAAGTTTGGCTCCATCGTAGCAACCGGCGTCGTGTTACTGGTCGCGACGATCTGGCTGCTCGGTCAGTCTGCCGAAATCATTCTGTAAGGGGATACGCATGCAGACCATCCGTTTCCTGCCCGATCGACTGAATGCCGAACCTGTCGTATTTCGTGGTTTCACCACGCCGGAATTGGGGCTGGCGGCATTGATGGGATTAGCGGTTGGAGGTGTGGTGTGTCTGCCGTTTTTTCCACTGCTTGGCTGGGTCATCATCCCTACGGGAATGCTGCTCATGCCGTTACTACTCATTGCGTTTGGCGGGCGCTGGATGGCCCGCCTTAAACGCGGCAAGCCAGAAAACTATATCTGGCAGCGGCTGGAGGAGAAGAAACGTCGCATGGGCTACGGCGATCGCTCTCTCATCATCAGCTCACACAGCTGGTCTCTGCGCCGTACACCGAAGGGAGCCGGAAAATGAGCCAGTTCCGCAATGCTATTCAACGCAGCGATCAGCACATCAAATCGCTGCGCATCGCTTGTGCTTTCCTTGTTCTGTTGGTGCTGATCACCTCAACTGGCTGGATGCTCGCCCCTCGCAGCATGACCATTCATAACCCGCCAGATTTGCGCACCGGCAGCACGCGCCCGTGGTGGGAAGTGCCGCCATCATCGGTTTACGCCTTTGCCTTCTATATATTTCAGCAGCTCAACTCCTGGCCAAAAAATGGTGAAACTGATTATCCCACCAAGATCCGCGCGTTATCTGCTTACCTGACCCCGGCCTGCAAAGACTTCCTGGAAAGAGATGCCACCGAGCGCACCAACCGCAACGAGCTGATTGACCGTGTGCGTGTGGTGTACGAAATCCCCGAGCGTGGTTACAGCAGTAAAAGTGTCTCGGTGCGAGACCGTGATAACTGGGTGGCGCGTCTGGATCTAGTCGCTGATGAGTATTTCCATACCGAGCCGGTTAAGCGCGCGATGGTGCGATATCCGATGAAAGTCACCCGCTGGAATGGCGATCCCGAAACCAATCAGTTTGGTCTGGCGCTGGATTGCTACGACGGCGTACCACAAAGACTCGAAGCCGCACCACCGCAGCCGAAGCCTGAGCATAAGGGGATGTTTGAATGATGACGCTCACCAGATTGCATGTTGCCTGCAGGCTGATGTTGGCGGTGTTGCCAGTGGCAACACTTGTGCCGAATACGGTTCAGGCGGTTGAATTAATGAAGTGGGAGCGCATCCCGCTGCAGGTCACGTTAAAGGTTGGTCAGGAGCGCGTGGTGTTCGTCGATAAAAACGTGCGCGTCGGCATCGCACCTGCGCTAAAGAGCAAGCTGCGTGTGCAAAGCACAGGCGGCGCGGTTTACCTGAAAGCGAACGAAGCGTTTTCCCAGACCCGCATCCAGCTGCAGGATGTCGAGAACGGCGAGATCATCATGCTCGATGTCACCGCAGGTGCGAAGGGTTCAGCCGAGCCGGTGAAGCTGGTTTATGAAGATGGCGACAGCGAAGCCGATACAAACCTTGGGCAAGCTGAAGCTGCCAAAGAAGAGAAGAAAGTCAGCTACTCTGCGCCATTACCGGTCCTGCTAACACGTTACGCGTCGCAGCGATTGTATGCGCCGCTGCGCACGGTAGAGCCGGTTCCCGGTGTACGTTCGCTGCCGCTGCATTTACCCAGCCGCATTACTACGCTCTATCCCGCCGAACCATTAAAGATCCAGCCCATCGCGGCGTGGGCGGTACAAAATCAGAACGTGGTGGCATTTCGCGTTCGCAACATGACCAGCCGCAAAATCATTCTCGATCCGCGCTCACTGCAGGGCAAGTTTGTCTCCGCTACTTTCCAGCATCGTTTCCTCGGTTTAGTCGGCACGCCTGAAGACACCACCATGCTCTATCTGGTAATGGATTCGCGCCCCGAAAACGCATTGATTCCTGAAGCGAAGGTAAGCCGCAAAGCGCGAGGTAAACAGCATGCAGATTAAATCGAACACGCTGGTCAAAGTGCTGGTGCCGGTCTTTCTTCTCGCGGGCGTTGCGGTGGGCATAAAAAGTTGCAGCATAAAAAGTGAGGCGGAGAAAACCAGCGCCACGCCAGAAAAGCCCAAAGCGCTGGCCGATCTGACGCCTGCCGAACTTAAGGCGCTGGGCGTCGAAGGTGATACGCCAGAAGATACGCTACGCACGCTGGTCGGCACGCTCAAAACCATTCGCGGTAAGCAGGAAACGCTCGACCGCCAGAATCTCGACCTGGTTAAAGAGAACGAGCGGCTGCGTACGCGTAATCAGAACGTTGCCGGACAGGTAAACGAAGCGGTATCGAACTATCAAAAAGTTGCCGAAGATCGCCGCCAGCAGCTGCAACAGGAACAGCAATCGCTGACCAGTAAAGTACAGGAGCTGAGTAATCAGCTGGCCAAGCGCATGGCGTCCGAGAAGCAGGATCAGAGCAACAGCGATATTCCTCTGGGGCTCGGTCTGGATGATGTTGCCAGTGGCAACACTAATGATGGCGTGATGTGGGTTTCACCCAGCGATCAGCGCAGCGGCACGGAAGCGGGCACAACATCCAGCGATGGCAAATCAGTAATCGGTGGATTCCCGACCTCGTTCCTCGGTGATAACGCGTTGAGTAAGAGCAAAAGCAACTACGAACAGAAGGTAAAAGGCTACTCCAACAGCCAGAAAGAGGAGGAAAGCACCGAACCGGTGTATACGCTGCCGGAAAACTCCACGTTAATTGGCAGCAAAGGCATGACCGCGCTGCTGGGACGCGTTCCAATCAATGGCACCGTCACCGATCCTTATCCATTCAAAGTACTGATTGGCCGCGACAACCTGACAGCCAACGGCATCGATTTACCCGATGTTGAAGGCGCGATTGTTTCCGGCACCGCATCCGGCGACTGGACGCTCTCCTGCGTGCGCGGACAGGTGAACTCTATCACCTTCGTCTTTAGCAATGGCCGGGTGCGCACGCTGCCGCGCCCTGATAACAACGGCAAGAGCAACGGCCAGGATGGCGGCAAAAAGCAGGACGGCGGCATTGGCTGGATTTCGGATGAAGCCGGGATTCCCTGCATCAGCGGCACGCGCAAATCCAACGCATCAACTTACCTGCCGACCCTCTTCGCTCTTTCCGGCGCAGCCGCTGCGGGTGAAGCGCTCAACGAAAATCAGCGTACCGGGCAAACCAATGCTTATGGCGGCGTGACTTCCACGCTCACCGGCGATGCCGGTCAAGCTGCGATGGGCAAAGCGATTGCCGGTGGCGTTGGTGATGTTTCCGAATGGGTGAAACAGCGTTACGGGCAAACCTTCGATGCGGTTTATGTGCCACCAGGCGCGAATCTGGCTGTTCACATCACGCAGCAGCTGGCGATCGATTACGAAGATAAAGGTCGCAAGGTGCGTTACAACTTCAGCGTACCGGGTAATGCCGCGCGCATCGGGCTGGACTAAGGGGATAGCGAATGAACAGAGCATTTATGCCGATCGCGCTCGCCGCGCTGGTTTCGGTCATTTCAGGCTGCAGTACCTCAAAAGAAGAGATGCTGCCTGCAGGCGACAGCAGCATGCTGGAGCTGTGGCAAGGCAAAGGTGCGAGCGGTTCAGCTCAGCGTGGCGCGCAGGGACGTGAAGCGCTGCGCCGTCCTCTGAGTGAAACAGAAGATCAGCGCGCCGACAAACTCGACCATTCTTACAGCCGCACGCAGGAAAGCGAGATCACACAGCAGTTCCCGCGCCTGCCTAACCCTGACATGGTGATGTATGTGTTTCCGCATCTTGCCGGTGGCAATTCGCCGGTTCCCGGTTACAGCACGGTATTCCCGTTTTACAGCCAGGTGCAATACGCCTTGCCGGGTGAGCGCACGGAGGATCTGTAATGATGTTTTCCCTGTTTAAAAAGCCTGCCTCAGTCACCGAGCAGATTTCTGCAAGCAGCCAGCCGCAGCCACTGCCGCGCCCCGGCAAAATGACGGTGCAGGATGAAGCGGCGCTGTATCACGCCAAACCTTCCATCATTGATTACCTGCCGTGGGCCGAATATCTGCCGGAAGATAAATGCCTGCTGCTTGATGACGGCATTTCGGTCGGCGCGGTTTATACCATCACGCCGATTTCGTCCGAGGGGCGCACCGCCGCGCGCCTGGAGGAAATTCGCGATCAGGTTGAAGATGCGCTGCAGGACAGTCTGGAAGAAGACGACATCTCGCCGTGGGTGGTGCAGTTCTTCTGCCAGGATGAAGACGATCCTGCCGCCTATCTGCACACGGTCAAAGAATATGTGAAACCCTGGGCGCGCGGCACAGATTTTACCAATGCCTGGCTGGGTGAAACCGAGCGCCATTTGCGGAACATTGCCATTCCAACAGGCTTGTTCCGCGACACGCTGGTCACTGGTCAGCCGTGGCGCGGGCAGCAGCGCCGCACGCGCATGGTGGTTTATCGCTGGGTGCCAGGCGCTGCCAAAGGTGTGAAAGACGTTCACGCGCTGCCGCCCGTTACGATGTTGAATCAGGTTTGTGACCGACTGGCGGCATCGCTCGGCGCGTCGGGCGTTGCCTGCCAGCGGCAAACCGGCGCGAAGATCCATGAATGGCTGTTGCGTCTGTTTAATCCCGATCCGCAGCATGGCTTGAGTAAAGAAGCGTTTTACGCCGCAGCGAAGCATCACGATGTAGAAGCTGGTGAGCTACCGATGACCAACGATTTTGCCGAAACGCTGTGGTACACGCCGCCGCGTTCCGACATGGAAAACGGTGTGTGGTGGTTCGACAATAAGCCTCATCGTGCAATTGCTATCGAGCGTCTGCGCCGTCCGCCCGAACCCGGCATGCTGACCGGCGAAGTGGCACGCGGCGAGCACATCAACGCGCTGATGGATTTGCTGCCCGAATGCACGGTAGTTTCACTAACCATCGTTTCCCAGCCGCAGGATGTGCTGGAAAACGACTTCATTAAGCTGGCCAAAAACGCCGTGGGTGAAAACACCGAATCCGGGCGCGTGCGCGAGGATGTGCGCGAAGTGAAAGAGTATCTTGGCCGCCGTCACAAGCTGTATCGCGGGGCGCTTACTTTCATGCTGCGCGGCAACGATCTGGCCGACCTCAATCGACGCCAGCAAAACATGTCGGCGGTGCTGCTGACCGCTGGCCTGCAGCCGGTGCGCCCGGAATACAACGTCTCACCGCTGAATACCTGGCTGCGCGCGCTGCCGATGTGCTTCAACCCACAGAAAGATCGTCGTCACTGGTATACGCGCCTGACGTGGGTGCAGCATCTGGCGGGTTTATTACCGGTGACTGGCCGCGCGACCGGTAGCGGTCATCCCGGTTTCAGCTTCTTTAATCGCGGCGGCGAACCGCTGACTTTCGACCCTATGAATAAGCAGGATCGCACGCAGAATGCACATATGCTGCTGTTCGGCCCAACCGGTGCGGGTAAGTCGGCCACGTTGTGCGCCGCACTCTCTCAGCTAATGGCCATTCACCGCCCGCGTCTGTTTATCGCTGAAGCCGGTAACTCATTTGGCCTGTATGCCGACTATTGCGAAAGCCTTGGCCTGACGGTGAATAAAATCAGCATTCGTCCCGGCTGCGGCGTCAGTCTGGCGCTGTTCGCCGACGCGCATCAGTTGCTCGACCTCAAACCGGAACAGCTGCAGCTCAACGAAGCCGACATCCCGGATGCCGATGAAGATGATGGCGATGAACAGCGCGACATCCTCGGTGAAATGGAGATCGCCGCGCGCATGATGATTACCGGCGGCGAAAAGCGCGAAGAGGAACGGTTAACGCGCTCTGACCGTGGCCTGATCCGTGAAGCCATTATGATGGCGGCGCAGACCAGCTACAACGAGTCGCGCCAGATGATTGCTCAAGATCTGCAAACCGCGTTGTTTGCCATCGCGCGCGATAACAGTGTAGATAGCAGCGGCCAGCCTTTGCTGACCGAACGCCGCCGCGCGCGCGCCGATGAAATGGCCGGTGCGATGTCGATGTTCACCAGCGGCTTTGAAGGCGAGTTGTTCAACCGTCCCGGCACGCCGTGGCCGGAAGCCGATGTCACGCTTATCGATTTGGGTACGCTGGCGCGAGAGAACTACGGTGCGCAGATGGCGCTGGCGATGGTTTCACTGGTAAACACCATCAACAACATCGCCGAACGCGACCAGTATCTGGACCGCGAAATTGTCTTCACCATCGATGAAGCGCACATCACCACCACCAATCCGCTGCTGTCTCCGTATATGACCAAGGTGGTCAAAATGTGGCGTAAGCTCGGTGCCTGGCTGTGGATGGCGACGCAGAACCTGGCGGATTACCCGGACATCGCAGAGAAGATGCTCAATATGGCCGAATGGTGGCTGTGCCTGACGATGCCGCCTGATGAAGTGGAGCAAATCGCGCGCTTTAAGAAGCTGAGCGATGAGCAAAAGTCCGTGCTTCTCTCCGCCAGTAAGCTGCCGCGTTGTTACACCGAAGGCGTGGTGTTGTCGAAGAAAACCGAAGCGCTGTTCCGGGCCGTGCCGCCCAGCCTCTACCTTGCTCTTGGCATGACCGAAAAAGAGGAAAAAGCCGAGCGTCGTAAGTTGATGAAAGAGCATAGCTGTAGTGAGCTGGAAGCTGCAGTGATCGTTGCGCGCCAGCTCGATGCGGCGCGTGGCCTCAAGTCTGCCACCGCATAATCAGGGAGCCGTATGTTAAAACTAAAATATCCCGTACCCCGCATCACCACGACGATTTCCCGCCAGGCTGCGCGCACGCTTTTTACTTTAATGCCGCAGGGTGAACCTGAAATCCTGAGCAGCGATCTGGGTTTACTTGACAGGCTTTGCGATGAAATCCGTACGCGCGTGAATCCTCCCGTGCAGATCACCAGCCATCCGCAACGTGTTGGCAGTCATTCATGCCTCGCGCTTAACTTCAAAGGCAAGCTCTGCAGCTCGATTGATTTACTGATTACAGTGAATAGTCACCTGAGTTGGCCAACTGAAGATGACTACCATCACCCGCGCTGGTACATGACCGTAGTGGATGCAGCTGACCTGCTTTATCTTCAGCTTTACCTGGCGCATAAACTTTCAGCAAAGCACACGAAATGACGCCTGATTCAGAGATCTCTCGCTTGTGAAGCTGTACCAAAATTTGCATAGTCTGCACCGTCCCCGACCCAAAGGTTACACCTACCTGGCGTAGTTGTTCTGCACCCCTTCGGGTCGGGGATATTTAATTCCCGCAAACCGACACAGAGTTGTTTGCTGTACTCGACTCGCATCCAGCGCACCGTTAGGGCTTCTCTCATTTTGTGGAGTAAGTCTGATGAAGTCGCTGATCCCACTCTTTTTCCTTTGCTCAATATCTCCCGGTTTTGCCGCCGTTACCGTTTTCACTACGGTTGGCCATCCGGCCATTAATGCTGACGCCGATACGCGCATGGTGTTTCTCGATGCACCTGACCAGCAGCAAAATGCGATGTTTGGCCAGCTCAGCAATAATCCTGAAGCCGCTGCGCAGGCTGCCAAAAGTGGCCTGCAGCAAATAAGCGCTGAACAGCAACAGCAGCTGGTTGAAGCATGGCGTGGCGTCATCGCAGCCTGGAAGCTGGGAATTGAAAAATATCCTGCAGTAGTCTTCGACGACGTGGATGTGGTGTACGGCACGACCGATGTGGTTCTGGCAAAAAACATCCGGGCGCAAGGTGGTCATCAATGACGCGCGCGAAGCTGGCGACGACCGCGCTGTTGTTTGCCTCGATGCAACCGGCAGCTGAATCGGCGATCACCAGCGCGCAGATCATAGCGAGCGCGGTGTCGCCTTCCTGCATAAGCTGGCGTGTCAGCGGCATCTGTTACTGGTTGTTCTGCACGCCATGGGGCTGCAAGGTTCGTACATCGGTCAAGGTGACGCATTTCATACCGGAAGCCGTGGTATCGGCTTATGCCCAACCCGGCGCGAATCCCTGGAAGGAGATGGCATTCGTCAGCCAGACGGCTGGCGGGCTCGAAAATGGCATGTACGGCGTGCCAGCCGGTGGCGGTAACGAGGAGCTTAAAGCACCGGGTAAGCGTAAAACCAATCTGCATTTCAAATATGCCGATGCGATTGGCCATCCGGCCACATCGCTGATCGGCGGCAGCATCTCTGGCTATTCCTGCGAGAGCGCGGCAACGCCGCTGAATCCTTACTTCCTCAGCACGCTGGATACGCTGGCATGGCGCAGCGGCATACCGGAATCGCTTTACCCGGAAGCACTGGTGCTAGGCATGCGAGAGATTGGCAGTCAGGCAACTGCCAATATGTGGAGTAACGTCTATCCGCGATCGGGCTTCGTCACGCAGACCGATGACGACAAAGCCGCCGCCGTGGTGGCGCAGCGCGTCGCCGATATCATCACCCGCACCGACCAGCCGCACGTCTATCAAACACTCAAAGGCAATCCTTCTCCTGGCTACTGGCCGCCCGGTCCGGTCGAGGAAAACACAGGATTCAAAAACCACAAATGGCAGCGGCTGTCTCCGCAGCTCAGCGAAACCTGCGCCGTGTTCCCGGATGGCAACTTCACTGCAGCCGTTGATGGCAATGAAGCCTTCGCGCTCTGGCAACCTTACAGCTGCTGCAAGCGTCGCGGCCAGACCTTCCTTTACAGCACCGATTTTGGAGGTGAATCATGATCCCGCGCATCTGGTTTACAGCGTCAGTGTTGCTACTGGCAACCAGCGCCGAGGCGTTTGACGTTTCACTGCCGCAGGTTCAGGACAGCAGTATGGGCTACGGCAAAAGCGCCAACGGCGCGGTGTCCGACAAGCTGTTTTATACCCTTGGTGGCGGCTCGGTAATTTCGCAGCCCGCCACGCGCAGCAACATGCAGAAGCTTGGGCTGGACGTTGGCTGGAGCTCGGATCTGCAATGCGGCAACTTCGACCTGAAAACCACCGTCGGCAATCAGCTCAACGGCATGACCAACGGTTTCAAAAACCTGATGGGCGATGTGGTTCAGGGCGCAACCGGCGCGGTGGCAAGTTTGCCCGCGATGGTGATCCAGCGCGCTAATCCCGGCCTGTATGAAATGCTCACCAACGGCGTGCTGCAGGCCAATGTGGCGTTCGACAAGGCTCAGCTCAACTGCCAGAACATGGCCAAACGCATGGTGGATTTCTCGGACTCCAGCAAATGGACGCAGCAGGCGGCGATGGACGAGTACAAAAAGCTGGTCAACAGCGGCGACGCGGATGCGGTACGCGTGAACGATGCCGGGGAAAAAGTGACGGGCGAATCCGGCAGCAACTGGGTTGGCGGTGAAAAGCGCGGTGGTCGCGGCCAGCGCGCGATTCGCCCGACTCATGACCTGTCTGCCGCTGGCTATAACATGATGAATAATCTGCCGGTAAACAGTACCGGCAGCGTCAGCGGCGACAGCTGTACGGGCGGCAGCTGCGGGAAGTTTTCCAGCTCCGAAGAAGCGGCAGCTGCGGTGGTTAAAGTGCTTGGCGATCGCTCAATTCGCACCTGCAAAGATGCCGCGCAATGCACCGATGGCGATATCGATCAGCAACCTGGCGCCAGTGTCGCCGGAACCGGCTTTTCACCGATGCTGGAAGAAGCCACGCGCATCAACGGCGAGCAACTGGTGAAGCTGGTTAATGGCGCGGAGAAACCCAACGCCGAGAACCTGGCAAAACTGCGTACCGGCAGCCTGGCGATCACCAGTGGCGTGATCAAAGCGCTGCAACGTGACCCGGACAACGCGGCGCTGGTTGGCCGTCTGGCGGGTGAACTGGCGATGGCCGATACGGTTGAAACCGCGCTGCTGATGCGTCGCATGATTGTGACCGGCCAATCGGAACCGAATGCAGCGGCAATGCCTGAAGCGCTGCAGGAAGGCGATCGCCGCGTTGAATCGCTCGATCGGGAAATCAATGCTCTCAAGAATGAAATGGAACTGAAGCGCGAACTGGCGCGTAACTCCGTGCTGACCATCATTGACCGTGAGAACAATCGCGCTACAACGAACCCGCAGCGCCAGCCGCATGAAAACACCGATTCGCGCTTCAACCAGCTTTCCGCACCATCCGGGGAGGAGTGAGATGCGTAAATTCCTCAAGGTACTCGCCTGTATGGTGTCGTTCACTGCCATTTTCTGCGTGGTGATCGCGACGTTACTGTCTGTCAGCCAGTCACCAGATGCACCGGCACTGCTGATGCGTTGGTTTGAGAAAACATGGGTGCTCTGGCTGGCATGGCGACTGATTATTTATGCGGTGACGGCTTACTTCACCTTCCAGTGCTGGCAGCGTAAGAAATCAGATCCTGTGTGGCGACGTGCCATTCTGCGCATTGGCGGTATTGGTGCGCTCTATATCGCCATTATGGAGTGGGTGCTTTATGCCTCAACGGGAGGTCACTAATGACAACGAACAGCTATCTGGAATTTTTCCTCACGTTGCTGGGCTGGATCATCAATAACGGCATCTGGAATCTGCTGATCGCCACCGGCCTGTTCGCGCTACCGCTAGTATTCAAAGTCGTGGGGATCTGGCTCAAGGTGCGCGAAGAAGGCGATGACGAGGGCAACAAAGGCAAGCTGTCACTGCCGCGTATCGAGAACGCGCTCTATAGCGCGTTTTTTGTGATGCTGGTTTGTTGCCTGCCGATCATCAATGTCAGCCTCGACAGCATTCAATACGATGAATCTCGTTCCAAGAGCTGCGGCACCTGGACAGCAAAAGCGCCAGATGAAAGCGGCTATTCAACGATCATTAGCAGCATGGACGGGCAAACAGCAGCTGCGCCAATTTGGTGGGTGCTGATGCATAAACTATCTAAAGGCATCACTCAGGCAGCTGTGGCCACAATTCCCTGCCGCCCGGATTTACGTCAGCTGCGCTTTGAAGTACAGCACACTCGCATCAGTAATCCGGCGCTCGCCGCCGAGTTGCAGGACTTCACCAACGATTGTTATGCGCTGGCGCTATACCTGTGGAAGCAGCAGGATCAGGGGCAAACGAAAGAGGAAGACGCGCTGCGCGATGTTGAATGGCTGGGTAGCAGCACCTTTTTGAACGGCAGCGGTTATTACGATCAACTGCAATCCAAGACGCCACGCGCCTCATTCCCGTGGAACGAGGGCCGCGACAGCGGTAGACCAGATACCGGGCGCGGTGGCTATCCAACCTGCCGCGAATGGTGGTCCAGTGCCGATACCGGTCTTGAGGCGCGTGTAGTCGATCAGGCATCACCCGGCATGTGGCTGCGGATGTCTGCCGCACTAAAAATGATGGGCAAGGACAACGCTGAATATAAAGAGAGCATTGTTCGCCGCCTGGTGAGCCCGGAAAGTTTGACCGTCTCGCAGAATGGACGGACCTATGCCGGTTATGGTGGTAATGCCGACTTCACACTGGATAACTCCGCCACCCGCATTGGCGGTATTGCGGGAATGTCATTAGGTAGTCTGGCAGCGTTCCCGGCATTTGATGCGATGCGCCAGGCATTACCGATGGTGCAGGCATTATTGCTGATGGCGATATACGTGATGCTGCCACTGATATTGGCGTTTGGGAGTTATGAGTTCAAAACCGTTATTACCGTCAGCTTTGTGGTGTTTGCGCTTAATTTCCTGACGTTCTGGTGGGAATTGGCGCGTTGGCTGGACAGCTGGCTAATGGAAGCACTTTATAGTTCTGATACGCATAGCCGCTGGAATGCAGCGGGTTTCCAGAATAGCTCTGATGATTTGATTATGAACTTTGTTATGGGGGCGATGTTTATTTTCTTACCCATGCTGTGGGTGACTGCATTCTCTTGGGCAGGAATTAGAGTTGGCGGTTTGGCCGATGCAATGAGTTCAGGTGTGAAATCAACTCAGTCTGCTGCTGGTAAAGTCGGAGAAAAAATAGGTGGTAGAATAGGATGAAAATGAAAGGCGCAACGGATGCGCCGAATTAACCTTGGGCTAATCAAAACGATAAATGCAACGCGATAATTTACGCTGCATTAATAAGTTAATCTCAATCATCATCTCTCACGCCACCAGAATAATATCCATATCCTTCTGGCCCATCACGATATCCATCCCCTCGCGGCTCATCGTCATCGTCAAAAACGGTACTATTGTGATCCGTAACGTGGTTTTCAGTATTACCGTAAATTAAAGCGCCGAGAACAATAGCTGCGACAATTAATATAATTCCTGAAAGATAGTAGAAAAGAAAAAGAGCAAAAGCCAAAATAAGACAGGCGAGGAGAACTTTACTGCTAGTCGAAGCAGGAAGTTTACTCTTAATCGTTTTAAGTTTACCTCTGAAATGCCAATTTTGAATGCGCACGATTGCCTCAATTCCAGAATGTATATCTCAAAGTTTAATCCCAATACTTGATGATGCAACCTATATCGCCTGTTGACCGTCAAATCCAATGTTGATAGTTTGGGCTTGTTGCCTTAGTTGTTTACGCAACCAACAAAGCCCTCATGACCTGAAAGGGGCCCCCCAGCGGCGGTCATCAGCGAAAGTTTCAGCGGCCTGTGAGAAACGCCATATGGCGGCTGCATCCGAGATAACCGGCAAAGCTACTCAACCTTTGCAAGTAGCGGGCAAAAGCAACGCCCAAGGTTTCCACTACATCACTACGGTTCAATCAACTTCATCTCATCGATACAAGCTACTGCGCACGGCCAGTTCGCGTGATCGTTTCCGCCATTTGGAACATTTGGCGACGAACGGACCTCGCAAATACAGGCAGAAGCAGCGCGGCGTCACTTGCGTTGGCGCGTAGCAACAACCAAGTGACGCGCGCAGCGCGTATACGTCAACACCACGTAATACGGCCTTCTGCGACGACGCTTACCGTCTGACCAACACGTAGTCCGTTATTACAACCATCAACCGCCCCAACATTCAGTGAACGTTGGCAACTTATCTGAGGAGGAAATCGACGCGATATCAAGGCGACGTCAGCGAACCTGACGGACGGAGGCGTCCTGAGAAATCAGGAACCGGCATTAGCCGCGATCAGCTCTGAGAGCTGTGGGGACCTCGCAACAACTCAACATTTCGCCGCCCCGATGCACAGATATCCGCTGAGACGCAGGAAGCGCAACCTGAAACCGTGCCGTCGGGGTAGAGATGTTTTGGAGGATGTATGTCACGCGGAAACAAGCAATTCAGCAAGCAGTTGGTGACGTTGGCCAGACAATCTGGCGGCAGTTTTAAAACCGTAGCTGATCGCTCGCGAATAGCAGCACGGCTGGCTGAGCAGATGCTGAAACTCAACATCCAGATCAGGGATGTGAACCATATTAAGACTCAACACATCGAGCATTACGTGCGTAGCCGCCTGGCGGAGGAAATTTCAAAACGCACGCTACAGAACGAAATGGCGGCGCTGCGCGCGATTCTGGCCACTGCAGGCAGAACAAAACTGGCCGACCCGAAGCATGAGAAGTTGAGTAACGATGCTCTCAACCTGTCTGGTGCCAGTCGAGCTGGATCAAAGACGGCAATTACGGACGAGCGCTTTCACGAGGCGCTCGCCCTCGTACGCAGTAAAGACGAAGGCGTTGCGTTGGCGATGGAGATTGCGCGTTATCTTGGATTGCGAACGGAAGAAGCGGTGCAGTCGGCGAAATCACTTAAGACGTGGCAGCAGGCGCTGGCGCGCGGGGATGAACGGTTGCGCGTGGTGTTTGGTACAAAAGGCGGCAGACCGAGAGACACAACAGTCGTCAGACGCGATGAGCTGGTGTGCAGTTTGAATGCAGCAGTGGCGTATACGGCGCAACATGGCGGCAAGTTGATTGATAAAGCTGGCCTCAGGAGCGCGATCGATCGCTACCGAAATGTGGCTAAGGATGCAGGATTTTCAGGAAAAGAAGCACCACACAGTTTGAGATATGCATATTCGCGCGAGGCTACTGAGTGGCATATTAAAAATGGCCTCAGCAAAAATGAAGCTGAGGCGATGGTTTCGATGGATTTGGGGCACGGTGACGGAAGAGGTAGTTATGTTTTTAAAGTTTACAACAATTAGCCTTTGAACCATTTTTTTAAACCATTAAATAATATACCGATAAAACTTATCTTAACATTTTCCTTTTTTGATAATGTAGGCGCAACATTGACCTCACATTGATCATCTTTATAAGTTGATAATTTGAGTGATAGATTTCTTTCCCTATTGATTTTTATGACATCGTCATTCATATCACCCGCCCACGATATTTTATTTTTCCTTATCCAATAATGCGAGCGACAAGGAAAACCCCAGTTTCCTATTGATGGGTGAAGAGATATGTCTTTTCCATTATATGTCATACTCCAATCCAAAGGTGACAGTGGGGTTATCACTTCATTTTCGCACCCACAGGCACATAAATGCGCAAGAGTAGAGTATTTCATAGATACATATAACTTACCCATTTCCATTCTCTCTGGAATGAGATCGGAAATTACCAAATCAAAAAATTCAACCCTCATTCCCTGTCCTTTTATTGGCTATTTTATTAATCCCCAAGCTATATGTCATTTCAAATGACCCCATATCATCACAATAGAATCCAAATTCCTTTTTCCACTGAATAACAGCAAAGGCAGCATTTAAGCAATTAAGTTCAACTAGCTGAATGTTTGATTTATAAATATCTTCAACATGAGACTCTGTAGGTAGTGTCTTTAGTGGGGCAACACCTGTTCGCTCAGTGAATAATGTTGTTCTGCATGTTCCAAATATGCTCCCTTTATCATCTGTGAAACTTAACCCCATGCCAACATCGATGAACGGTACATTCTTAGTCATGAGAGAGGTAGAAATGAATTTCCTTGATTGAGAACTGTCCACGCAAATGAAAACAAAATCAAATTCTAATATTTCATCGACATTTTGTTCCGATATCATCTCATTGTGAGGAAATACACCTCCCCTTAACTTTTTATATATACCATGATAATAATCACATTTTGAAATGGAATTATTTAGGTCATCTATCGATGCTGCGCCAGGTGCACGGAAAGCATTGTGTTGTTGAAAATGATCCTTATCGTACAGATGAATTTCTTTAACTTTAGTTTTAGAAATCATATCTAAAATATATGAACCAGTCCCCCCCATACCGATAATAGCAACCTTTTGAGTCGAAAATACATCATTAAGTTGAACTGTACCGATTCTAGCTGAAGCAGTGTCTTGGTAAAGAAAAATATCATCATTACTGGATGTATAGTGCCTCAAAAAGGTTCGAGCACTTATAGTTTCATCAATAAACTTTGCTTGGTTCTCAATTACTCGCACATAGCTTGTAACCTGATGATAATAGTTTTCATAGCTGCCAGATGGCGGCTTATTTGAGAAGTGATGATCACCAGTAACACCATTTGCAAGAGCTTTGTTTGGTGAACTGTGCTGAATTGCAGACAAGATACTGCCATCAGGGCGACAGGGATGTTCACCACTAAAATACATTTGATGTGTGTTAGGAATGCCTACAACATCTGGCGAATTTAAAACTAAATTGGTAATCAAGGTCCCTCTCAGGACCTCTTTTTTCGAATTAACGTAAGGTACAGAATGAATCAAAAGTAAACCGTCACGAACTTCAATCTCGAAGCCTTCATCATGCAGTTTCTTTAAGCATGGATTAAGACTTATCAGTTTGAGTGACATAAAACACCATCCCGTTAGTTAATTGTACATGTTGACCATCAACCATGGCCCCCTCAGGGTTCACAATTGGGCCATTAGCATAATCGATCGAGTAAATCGAACTTTCAGTATTCTCAGCATGTTCGAAGGCGAGTTTTACTACCTGCCAGTAACTCAAGATTCGATGGTTTACATTCTTTGCTCTGGCATTGACTATAATTTCAATACATGTCTCTTGTGTGTAAAGACGTTCAACACCTTGTGATGTGAGGTCTACATATTCATGATCAGAAATTAGTCTATCTTTTTCATTTTGTAGCTCAAGCCAAACATCATTACTAGATAGTTCAATATTAGCTAAAGATTTAATTGTGGCTCCAGTGATGTTCGGGGCTCCCCAATCAAATGTTTTTCCATCAAGAGTGAACCGATAAGTCCGGTCGGACTTGAACAACAGGAATGTCTCAATGCTGTCTTTGTCTAACTGGGTTGATTCTTCAGGGCGAATCTCTTCGAGTAAGCCATTCTTCAGTTTTTGAAACAGAACATACTCGACGATATCTCTAACGCCCGAGGCGAGCAAAATCTGAGCCCCAGTTGGAGTGGTATCATCAATTTCAACAAGTTTATCGTTGATTTTTATCATTTTACTTTTCATTTAGACTCCCTGGCCTTTGGCTCAGACTCTATGGATGTAACGTACTATTTCGTTCGACCTACCGAACTTGAGGTCAACTATTGATCAATGCCACCCGTTCGGTCAAGCGAATTTTTAAGTTCTATGTATCGATCATTTGTTGATTTTTAGCACAGGATTTACTATGTAAAAGTACAAAATTGTTCGATATACTGTTCATAGAATTCCTGGATGAAGCGGGAAAAATCAAACTTATTGAAACAAGAGGGCTTTGAGGAGGAAAATATGACTTCAATACTTGGGAATAAAATAAATGCAAGGCGCAGGGACTTAAAACTTAGTATAGATAAGCTTGCTGAGTTATCAGGTACAAGTAAAAGTTATATTTGGGAATTAGAAAATAGAGAGAATCCAAATCCGTCTGCTGAAAAGATTGAAAGTATTGCAAAAGCCTTAAGCGTTACATCCCAATTCCTATTAGAAAGTAAAGTCGAAAATCCAGATGAAGAAGTTATAGATGAGGCTTTTTTCAGGAAATATAAAGGGCTATCTGATAACGATAAGAAGAAGATGCGAAAACTGATAGATGTATGGGATGACGAGGATTAGAATGGATTTGAAACCTAAGGCTGAAGCTAATAAAATATCAAAAATGCTGAATCTTGTTTTGGGTAATGATCGATTTCCTGTTGATATTGAGAAATTAGCTTTGGAGTATTCACAGCAAACCTCACCTAATGACAGAATATCAAAAGTTAAATCTGAAGTCTTTGAGGGTATTGAGGGGGCATTGGTTCGGCATCCAAGTGGAACGAAATGGAAAATACTTTATAATGAAAATATAAAATCTGACGGTAGGCGTAGATTTACTATCGCTCATGAGTTTGGACACTACATACTTCATCGCGCTGAAATGAATGAGTTTTTATGTTCATCAATAGCTGGTGAAAAGAGTTCAGCACCAAAGGATGTTGAAAATGAAGCTGACACCTTTGCTTCATATCTATTAATGCCACTTGACGATTTTAGGAAGCAATTAACTGACCAGAAATTCAGTATTGAATTATTAATTCATTGTGCTAGCAGGTATGGGGTTTCTTTAATGGCGGCAGCTCTAAAATTAAAGGAAATAATCCCTAAAAGAATTGTAGTTGTTGCAGCCAGAGATGGAATGTTGCTCTGGGCAGCACCAAATGAAAAAGCATATAAAAGCGGCGCATATATAAAGACTAAAGGGGTTCCTCCTGTATCTTTGCCAGAAAACTCTCTAATGTCCTCTCTTTCACCTAACACTTTAAGTGACATTAAAACTCAACCAGCAAGAATTTGGTTCCCTAATGAACCTGAAGGATTGACTTTAATTGAGCATGTTTTCATTGCCACTGAAGGCTATGACTATACATTAGGCGTTTTAGAGCTTGAGAATTTTGATGGCTATTCTAATTCTGATAAGGAAGATAGCTTATTAAACCCATTAAATGGACGTTTGCAATTATCTCGCTAACCATCCATAGTGAAAACAGCAATAAAACTTCACGGACCTGAAAGAAGCGCCATCTGGCGGTCCCCATACCCGAACACCTTTAGAGCGGGTGCCATCTACGATGGTTAAGGTTCTCTCATCACCTCGCCTTACGGCACGCATTACCCACCCTGACGGGGATTTACTCCCGTTAGCGGATAAATCCCCTTTTTTCACATCTGGAGGATTTACCTATGGGCTATTGCCATTGCTACACCCAACTGAAATCTGTTCCTAACGATCAGTGGTTACTCTTAACCGTACAGCTATCAAACGTGTTTTTGATAATACAAAACCGGCATGTTCCAGGCTATAAGCAACCATTGGTGCTTTGCACCAGCGATGGCCGCTATCCACTGCTGCAGCCCGCAGATCTGATCGTACAAAGCGGTATTCGACAACCCGCTATCTCTTTTAACGGCGAAGAGAAGGAAAATCTTGAGTATGAAAGTTTTTTCCTTGGCCAACATTCGTCTGGCAGTGAATTCTGCAAGACATCGTTTAACTGGTCACCAGACCGGCCTTATGACTTCATGGTGAAAGCCACGCTACTACTGGCACATCGATTTTGCATCGGCTGCTATGACATCTCATCGGATGGCACTCTTGCAGAATGGCTTGATGTTCAGGAGTGGCTAACGAAGCACTTAGGTGGCCAATGGCCAATACCCGAAGCAATCCTCAATAACCCCGAGTAATCACCCTCAATTTCAACCTGCCCAGTGGCGTATCACTTCGCCATTACGGGGAGGGATACGCCACGTAAGGAGTATCCCATGCCTACCAAACGCAAATCCCGTAAATCTCAAACCAACCAAGTTGATCTCTACCAGCAAGTCACCGACAAAATCGTCGCGTCGATCGAGCGCGGTGTTTTACCCTGGCGTAAACCGTGGCGAGACAGCAAGCGTTTCGCTGAATCACCAATACCATCCAATGCATCGACCGGTCGGCACTACAACGGCGTCAACATCATGCTGCTGTGGCTGTCAGCAGAGGATCAAGGGTTCAATTCCAATCGCTGGCTAACGTGGAAGCAGGCACAAGCAGCCGGTGGCAACGTTCGCAAAGGCGAGAAAGCAACTGTCGCGGTGTTCTTCAAGCCGTTTGAGGTTGAATCCACCGACAAGGCTGGCCAACCACGCATCAACGCACAAGGTGAAACGGTTATGGAGCAACGCATCATGTTGCGCAGCATAATGCTGTTCAATATCGAGCAATGCGAAGGACTACCGGAAAAAAACATCGGTTCTGTGCCTAAGATTCTGGATGATGAATCCGTTGATACGTTGAGCGCGCCAGTCTTCAATGACATTGTGACCATTGCAGGTGAATCTGGCGTTCGCGTCAGTTACTCCGAGCAAAACCGGGCTTACTACGACTCTATGAAGGATCAAATCGTCTTGCCGCTGCGTAAGCAGTTTTTTACCGAAGCAGACTTTTGTTCGACCTTGTTGCATGAGCTTGTGCATGCAACCGGCCATCACAGCCGACTGGATCGGGAAGGCATCACATCGACATCGCGTAAGTTTGGCGATCCGGTTTATGCCTTTGAAGAGTTGGTTGCTGAGCTGGGCAATGCCTTCCTTTGCGCGCATTTAGGTGTATATGGCGAGGTGCAGCACGATAGCTATATCGATCACTGGCTGAAGATACTGAAGTCCGATAAGAAAGCGTTGTTCCGCGCCTGCCGTATGGCGCGTGAAGCTTCAGAACACTTGCTTAAACCGCTTCATGAAGCAGCTGAAGAAGACGCAGCCTGAAACCAAACCATCTCCTTCCGGGGATGGTTTCTTTTTGCTGGGCAATTTAATCGCATTTTTCAAAAATGATTTTACGCTGTGATTACTTGCAGCCTGGAACGATAGTGCCTCCGATCTGGAGGTGAATCATGTTCCCAAAATTACAAAACAAGTTCAGACGCAGCAATTTTCAGCCTTCATTACCGGCTAAACGAGAAGGCTACTTCACACCGCAAAATCATCAGGGTTTTCTCGGCACGTCAACACGCCAGGCACTGCTCAAGAAGATCTGGCAGAGCTCGTTGCTGTCGAAATCTGCATACGTAGAATTCTGCCTGGAACCACTGCAAAACCTTGCGGAGCGTTTCCAAAACTTACCTGCCGCGCGGATCACCGGCTGGAACAACGTCGGCGGATTGCTGGATCTCACTCTGCATCACACCGTTACTATGCTGCAGTTATCTAAAGGGATGGTGCTTCCAGCCAATGCTGCACCTGAAGATCAGGCTACGCAGTCCAGTCATTGGAACTGTGTGGTGTTCTGGCTTGCGCTTTACTGGCACGTTCCCGAGTTGCTCTACATCGAAGCGGAACTGGAAGATGGGCATATCTGGCAGCCAATTTCGAACGCGCCGGATCAGCAATATCGATTCAGAGTGACCCGTCATTCCGAAGGAGCAGCTAAAGAAAGTGTTATTAGACTGGCATTCACTGTCTCCATGTTGCCTAAAATCGCGTTGAATTGGTTGGAAAAACAGCCCAACGCACGAGATTGCCTGTTTCTTGAACTGGCCGGAATCAATTCAACAGAAAAACAGATCCATGCATTACTCAACAAAATGCAGGCGCAATTATTATCAGCCGAATTAAATGACATCCAAAATTTGGAGCAAATGAGTCCAAATTTACATCCGAAAAAGGTGAGTGAGTTTCCCGCCGAAATCCCTACAGAACAGTATGACGATGCCATTTACGAACAATACTTCAGTCAATGTGATGTTATAAAAAATAGCCATTTAGCTAATGGTGAAATCGAAATCAACACTAACGATTTAAAGAAAAGCCATCATGGCACTGATATAAATGAATTTCACATCCAGAATGGTAGTCGAATCACTGCGAATAATTCTGATTGTGTTGAAATACCGACCTACGGATCTTCCGAAAGTGATCAAAAATACGTCAACAATGGTTATCAAATTCAGCGGCTTGATCCAGAATCGATCCCTGTCACACCTGAGACTACCTCACAAATATCTAAGAAACAGATCGGCGAGACATTTTGGTCTTGGCTGGTTGAGGGTCTCGAAAATGGAACGATAGCGTGCAATGAGGCAGATTCACGCGTGCAACTGGTCGCTGGTTTTGTTTTCCTGCTTGTACCGGGCATTTTTTATCAATATCTGAAGCAAACCGGTCAGTCTGCTGATGAACGCGAAAACGTTCAGGCATGGTTTGAAAGACTTAACCGGCATCGGCGTAACAACGGCAAGCGTTTTACATTTGCCACTCTCTACAACAGTGCCGACCGTAACGGCCCTTATAAACGTGTGAAAGGCTATCTGGTCAAATCCACGATGATCATCCGAAGTTCTGATGTGCCGGATGACAGTCAGTTTCTTGTGGTTCCCTGACGCTTTTCTGGAAGGTGTATGGAGGAGAGCTGCTGCCTAAAGGGTGGCATTTTACTTGCTGATTAAAGGAAGGGTTATGAGTCAGGTTGATATCGATACAAGCTGGGATTCGTTGTTGGATGAATATTTTTTCGTAAAATTTCTTCGCCCTCACACGGAATGGAGTTACCGAAAAGTAGTCAATGGTTTCAGAAAATACTTTGGGCTTGATAGGAAGCTCAGTGAGATAACCCGCCGTGATGTCCAGGAATGGCGACGGCATGTTATCAACGTCGAATGCTCGTCTGCGGTCACATGGAATAACAAAGTGGCGCATATGCGCGCCATCGTAAATTATGCCATGAAAGCGAATCTCATCCCTCAGACTGAAAACCCGTTCAATGAAGTTTTAGTCCGAGCTGATAACAAGCGTAAAAAGACATTATCTAAACCTCAATTGACCCAAGTCTATCTGCTGATGCAGCAGCACGTTGATTTGGACACTGATCTCTCCATAGCTGAGATGAAGCGCTGCGCATTGCATCCGGCATGGTTCTGGATCACCGTTTTAGACACTTTGCGTTATACCGGCATGCGCGTGAACCAATTGATGCATGTGAGGTTGATGGATATTAATCTCGATGAGAACTGGATCGAGTTGCGCCTTGACGGCAGTAAAACGCATAGAGAATGGCGCGTTCCCATCGTTGGGCCATTAAAACCTCAGCTTCAACAACTAATTAGCCGTGCAATCGACAATGGTGCCGAATCAGTTAGCGCTGTTTTTGATGTAAATAGGTTTCTTTGGACAGAGAAGGAGAGGGAAAATCTTCCACCAGTTGCCACCTTGCAGCCAGTTAAATCATTTTTTCGAAGGCTATCTAAAGAATGCGGCTTTGCTGTTTCTCCTCATCGTTTCAGACATACATTAGCAACTGAATTAATGAAATCACCTGATCGGAACTTGCAAATGGTTAAAGGCTTGTTGGGACATAGGAGTATTACAACAACGATGGGATATATTGATATTAATTTGGATGTGACATGTAGAACATTAGAGTCTGAGCTGGGTTTGTATTTAGATAAGAATTAAGTTTAATAAAAAATAGCGATGTTACATAGTGAAATTAAGTTTCATCGCTTAATAAACCTTACTAATAAATGCTAAAATTGGATGATATGCACGCCCGCCTTAAGAACATGCGGTATGAAAACCGGCTGAGTTGGATATAAAATTCCGATTAGAAAAGAAGCGAGTAAATTAATATTGAATCTAAGAGCATTACGGAATAAACGCAACTTGCGCGTATACGCACGTTCTACAATTTCTAGCTAGTGTTTTCACACAGCCTAAGCGAGAAGGAAAGTTACTTCGGGCTGAGGACCGGAAAAATCGTTCAGTGCAGTTTTCGCTCTAGAGGTTTTCGATACAACGTAATGCAAACTTTTCTGGCATTATGACAACAAAGACTCATTGAGGCTGCAGAGCTGTTCAGAGCTTCAGTTACGGCCAATATACTCGTAAGGCCTTTTAAAAAAAGGCCTTCGCAGATAGGGTATAAAAATACGATTAAAGAAGTAATCTTAACCTTCTTATACAATATAGAAATAGTTGCTTACATAAAATAATCTAAGATGGCATACGTTCAAGTGTGTTTTTTAGCCCCCACGCAACGGCTTGCGCTAATAATGGGGGAACGGCATTACCAATTAGCGTATTTCGTGCATCTTGCGAACTATATACAGCAACAAAATGATCTGGAATAGACTGAAAGCGCATAGCTTCTCGTGCTGTTATAAGCCGGTTATGCTCATAATGAAAATTCGAGCCTACATTGGGTCTCCGAAAGTAGGTATTAACAGTATAAGAGGGTTTTTCAGGGTGAAGTCGGGAATATGTTGTAGTACGTCCTCCACTCTTCTTAAAATTAAGAATTCTTCCTGTTGCATACTCATCCGGGACGTTTTGGTAATTCCCTCCGGGAGGTATAAAGCTTAATAGCCGCAAATCAGTATCTGACATACGAGGAGATTCATGGAGTGAAACCTGCTGCAACCCTGAGCTTCTCATTATTTTGGCAAATTCCGAAGGAATTCTCTCCAGATAATTAGCAAGCGCTCCCTTAGAAACAGGGGCGCCTAAGTCGCCTATTGCTGCTGCTGCACCATTATCAAAATTGGAAATATCGATTTGATAGCATTTCTGAGCAAACTCGCTGGGATTTGGCATTGAAAATTTTGCATCAATTACCCCGACCAAGAAAATTCTGCGTCGTTTTTGAGGCACAAGATAGTCAGAAGCATCAAGCTTCATCACTGATACGGTGTATCCCTGCGACATAAATTCTTCAACAAGAATGTCAGTGAGCCTTTTGCCATTAATCTTGGATGCTGCCATTCCAGGTACATTTTCCATAACAAATGCACGTGGTTTTTTTGCTCGGATTATTTCTAAAAAACGATAAACAAGTTGTCCACGTTGGTCATCTGGCCTTCGTTGACCAACTAAAGAGAATGATTGGCAAGGTGGCCCCCCGATAATTACATCAGTGTCCGGGATTGCATCAATTGATAATTCATTTATATCGCCTAGAAGGGCAGTTCGATTAAAATTATGCGGGTAAGAATCAATAGCTGCCTTCGCAATATCGTTTGCCCATATTATTTCAAATCCAGCCCACTCAAAGCCCAAATCAAGCCCACCGATTCCACAAAAAAGTGAAGCAACTGTATAACGTTTTTTTTTCAAGGGTTACGTGCCTCTAGCCACTCGGATAATGCTTGCCATGTTTCCTGAAGTAAAGCATTTGTCTGTAATGCCGGATTACGGGCCACTATTTCCTCCGCAAATAAATTATCAAGTGCCTGCAAATCAGGCTGAGAAAATGGAGAACAATCTGTACGCAGTGGATATTGAAGAGAATGTGCTGCTTTTATAATCGCAGCTCGATTTGCCGAACGGACCCATCGTGGATCAAAGATTCTAATATTTCGCACATGAGATTGCTCCAAGGAACGAACCCCTTCTCTATTAACTGATACAATTTCACATTGTAACCAACCAAAACTAGACATCAAAAAAGCAGCAATTAACTCAACAGCAATCTCTCGAGTCAAACCTGTTGTGACATCAGTCGCTTGGCAATCACCATATGACAAAAAATTACTAGAAAGTCTGACCTGACGATCGTGTGGCGTGAAAGGAAATGGGTTAATATGCACACGATGTCCCTTACGCAATTTTCGCGGAACAATTAGCTCCCCAGCAAATGGCTCACGTAATGCGTTCCAAAGCAAGTTTGAAGGTAATACAGTTTCATCCAACCCTACAATCTGTTCAATCTCGTGTATATATTTAGCAACGCTAACATTTGCTTTAAACTCCGCCAACGCAGAATCAAGGTCAGCATCCCATACACGTCGCCCATCGCCCCAATAGCTAGCTTGGATAGCTGTCTCACGCTGAAGAGGCGCTTCTAAAGTCTCATCAAATATTACATCCTTGATAGTTAAGCGATAACCTGACAAATGGTCAGAGTTTTGTAGAGCATATCCACGATATTTCTGGGGTATTTGTGATGCTGAATGTCTTAATTGCACTTGTTCCGCTTTTGTTAGTGGGGCTCCCTTTGTAGTTTCGTACCTTTTGCGATTTGGATTGCTGGAACGGCGAGGTCCATAATTTGTACGATCAAAGGGAAATTCATATATAGCAATACCTCCACCTTCTTTTGCCAAACTACCACGTCTATTACTAGCGAATAATTGCTCAAGATTCGGCCAATCTGAGGATCTATATTCCTGCTGTAAATCAGGAGAAAAATATGCTTTCCAGCTAGTTTTAGCTTCCAATATTTGCTGACTTACATATTGTACACTCCAATCAGATGGGTAAGCACATTGGCCTCGAAGCGCAGCTCCTACAGTCATAAAATCTGCACGCATTGGATCAAAACTACGTAAAAATTGAACATTATGCCCAGTAGGGGCTGTTCCTTTGCTAATAACTAGAATTGAAGTTGCAATGGTCCAAGCAGAAAAATAGTTTTTGTGCGGATATTCGACTAATGCCAAGATAGTACATTCACGTAAAATCAAAGAGCGGAGCGGTATTGAAATACTATTGTGATACCAACGATTGTCTAAAATTATACCAAGAGTAGTGCCTTCATCACACGCTTTAATAACAAACTCTACATATAAATTATATAAATTTGCTTGGCCAGCAGCTGTTTCTGTGATGCCACCCAAACAATCAATACAATTATAGAAATATTCTCTGAGATCTTGAGGAATTGGATTTTGATCTTGTGCCTCATACCTCTTGAATGGGGGGTTCATGAGAACAACATTAATCCCATTAAACGCCTGAGCAGACGAAAACATATCAGCGGCAGAAATATTACATGGGTCTTGACGTGAAAGCACATAAGGTTCTTTCAAAACTAACCTAATCGCTGCAATTTTCGTCGCAAGTGCATCGGCATCAATTCCATGAATCCGAGAAAGAACGTCAGCATGACTTAAACCAAATAATCTCAATAAATCATAAGCAGCAGAGAGAAGGCTGCCATCACCACAACCAGGATCAAATACTGTTTTATTAGCATCACTAATCGCAAGTGCAGCAAGCAGTGCAGATAAATCAGGATCCGTTTGAGCCTTACCTCTTGCATCCTGAACTGTTAAAGAATATGACTCAGATATAAGGATATCTGGAAATTCAAGAACATCAGCACGAGTAGCCGCCAATCTACTAATGTGCGCTTTTCTTATTTCTTTAATAAATAGTTCAATGGTAGACTTATAATCACTTTTCTGCTCTAATTTTCGGTAAAGGGAGGCAGCTTCAGATTCAAATACACCAGAAAAGTCTATACGGCGCAATTCATCAATCGCATTTCCAACTTGGCTTACGCTCCCTTTTAAAGACGGAACCTGATTTGCTAAGGGATGATGAAATTTCTCAAGTACTCCCTTGAAATATTCAACTGATAAACATCTCAACAGAAGCTCTCTACGAGGAGCCTCAGATGGCCCTCCAGAGAAATAATTAGCCACAACTTGAGGAACCTTTCCCCCACTCAGGTTAATTTCCAAATCATAGGGCAAACCTTCAGAATAGCTGATCATTGAACGAACAATTCTTGGCCAAACTAATTCGAACACAGGTACATGTGTATTTATCACATGGTTGATGATCTGACTTAGGTGATGAGCAAACTGTTTTCTGTGTGTAGTAGAGCTTTCAGAAACAAAGTTACCAGAATCAAATGTCATACCAAGGATTCGACAATCTTTTGGTGGATTGCTTTCGTTTAATGCAAACAACAAGGTCACTTCCATATTTGTAACACAGAAGTAACCAGGCTTACCTGGAGAATAAAGTAATCGATTCGCTTCAGCATACCCTTTTGCTTGGACTTGATTTCGCTCCGAAAAAACTGCTGCTTTAGTTCGCTTAATTTCGACTACCAAAACCCATCTGTTTGTAGCACTTTCAACCAAAACAAAGTCTGGGATAACTTGGACTCCATAAGAACTTGGATGATGCTCCCAATGATATCCAGAAGATATCCCCATACTTACGAGCACATTATCAGCAACACTCTTAAATTCAGGGTGAAATTGGCGAACCTCATCATTGTTATAATCAAGCCAAGGCATAAAATTTCCTTATTTTTTTGGTCGCCGAGCATTCAGCTCAACTTCTAAAAGTATCTCGTTTATTGAATGAGGCTTTAGTCGATCATCAGCAAGAACATTTGCTACCAATTCGTCGATTTTTAATAGGAGTTTGGTAATATCTTCTCGACCATCAATCAATAATTGCCCCAAAAAAGTGAGTTTTTCAATGTCCTTTTGTGGCCAAATAGTCAAATCGATAATTGATGCAGCTCTATATTCAAACAATTGAAGCTTAGCAAGCCCAGAACCTTGATTTCGAGCCTGTTCAAGTATACCAATAGAACTTACCGTTGAATTAAGTGCAGCCAACCATGCCTGAGTCGGGATTTCAGAACGAGGAGTAAGCCCATAGAAATTATCCGAATAGATTCTATTTGGATTGAAAATATGTCGAGGGCGTTTTCGTAAATAATAATTAAATAATAGTGGAGCCCACTGAGCATTACGATGTACTGCCCAAGTTTCTGGCCGTTCTTTTCGCCAAGTCAGAATTGAAACATTATCATGCGGGGAGATTAAAGCCAGCTCTAGCCTTCTTTCAAGCGTTTCCAGTGCTCTATCATTTACTTTTGTCGAGGTTACTAAAAGTGCAGCTTCAGGATGGTTGTCTGGAACAACAAAACCTGGAATTAGAGCAACCTTCTTGACAAATGGACTAGAACCCTCATTTTCGGCATTAACTAATTTGGTCATAAAGAAGTTAGACTGCTTTAACCGAAGCCCTCGCCGTGTATCAAAAAGATTTTCGAGTGCACTTAATCCGTGCACACCATGGAGTAAGGAATTTTTATGATCTTGAAATAAATCCCCATTGGAAAAGCCTTTTTTGGCATAGATAATTGTCGCATCGATCAATCTTCCATCAAATGGTAAATCCGGAATCGTTTCCACTTTAACCCAAGAACAATTTTCGTTTAAATAACTTTTCAACCATTGTCCGAATCTAGTTGTTTGCCATGAATCATAAACAATACATGCCATTTTACCGCCTAGTTTAAGATCGGCAATGACCTTGACAATAAAGTAAACATAGAGATTCGCTGTCCCGGGAACGCTTACACCATAGCGCTCCTTAAATAAGGATTTATACTGATGCTTTTTTGTAATCCACTCCTGCCTAACATAAGGGGGATTAAGTATGGCGAAATCATATAGACAATCAACGTTATACTCCAAATAATCGGCATCGTTAATGTTAATAGGTCTATGACTCGAGATTGACCAATTTGTAGTCAATTTCACCATATCTTCATCAAGATCAATAGCATCAATCTCTACCTTGCAATCTCTCGATATTAAACGTTCGATAGCTTGAGGAAATGTTGCTGGTCCAACACAAGGATCAAGTAGCCGCTGGCGAACCTCATTCTCAGAGATACCTAAGCCCCTAACCATCTGATTTGCCAATTCTACACTGGTAAATACTTGCCCAAGTGCTTCCGCTTTAGTGCGGGGTTTCCTTGCATTGCTTTTAGGATCACCAGACCGCATGGATCTTGGCACCAGTGTACTCATAGTTTCTAATGCACCGATTTAAAATTGAGATTGCGCGGATTATAAACCAAATTCATCATTGATTAACCCCCCAATCACACTTCCTATGGGGAATTAAGGTAAATAGCATTACATCCTATCATTTTTATATTTTCCTTTAAAATCAATGTGTTGTTAATTTTATCACCACAGCTTCAGTAGTCATCTCTAAGCTCGTAGGTAATCAGTGGGCGGATGGTATGAGAAGCCAGATGAAATAAAGGGCTAAGTCATGTTTTGAATGGGTGACTGCAATTATTAATTATGTGAGGGAGAATAAACCCATTGAAACTTGAGTTTTATTGACAGATGCGACAATGATTGCAATTATTTACGCCAACGAGAAAAGGGCATCAGCACGAACTGATACCCTTTCTTGAAGATTTTTATGTTCAACCTTGGATGATGCATCTGCAAATGCAGTCACCGTTGCTTTGAACACCATCTTCGTTTAGACACCCGTTAGAGATCTCACTTCTAACCAGTGCGCTTCAATTAATGGTGCCCGGACGCGGAATCGAACCACGGACACGGGGATTTTCAATCCCCTGCTCTACCGACTGAGCTATCCGGGCAACGGGGCGCATTAAACCCTAATGGCTTTCGGTCGTCAACGGGTTTCGTAAAAAAAACCGTCGCAATCGTGATTGATTGCCTGCTTTTCAGGCAGGCTGGGCAAAAATAATGCTTATCCAACACAAGGCGCTGCGGTGCTTAGGCCAGCGCGCCGTTTTGCCGACACAGCGCAATGCTCAGCACATCTTCCGCCAGGCGCCGTGCGGTGGCGACATCGTGCACATTGCGCGAAATCAGCAGCTTGCTTAAACAGCCCTCAAGAATCAGCTCCAGCTGGTCGGCGACCATCGTTGGGTTATCCAGCGCCAGCTCAACCAGAATTTCATGGGTAAACTGCCAGGCGTTACGCTTTTGCTGCTTTGCCAGCTGATGCACTGGCTGCTCCGGCTGTGGATAGAAACTGCAGGCGGCGATAAACAGACAGCCGGGAAAACGGCCTTTGCCCACGTGGTCGTGCAGCACGTCATAGCGCGCAAGCAGCTTCTGGCGCGGCGAGCGCTGCGGATCGTGCTGGACCTGCTGCCGCCAGCGATCAATTTGCTGTGCGTGGTGCTGCAGGGCGTCATAGAGCAGGGCATCGCGGTCGGGCCAGAAGTGGCTAAGCTGCTCGGGGGGCAGGTCGGTTTCACCCGCCAGCTGTTGCAGGGATGTGGTGGCCGCCAGGCCGTTTTGCTCAAGCACATTTAGCGCATGCTCAAGAACGTGTTCGCGTTGCAAATGACTCTCCTCGTGCGTGCGGCCCGCGGAAGACGCCGCGGGCAAAGTGATGACCCCCAGTGTCGTTTACCGCGCCAGTTTCTGCAAATGTGCCTGAAACGCCGCCGCATCCAGAAAACCGGTGACGCGCGAGTGGGGGATCTCATGACCTTGCGCATCAAAGAACAGCAGGGTCGGCAAGCCCAGGACGTTGAGATGCTGCAACAGCGCGTTGTCTGCGGCGCTGTTGGCGGTCACATTTGCTTGCAGGCGCTGCATCGGCTGGAGCGCGTCGCGTACCCCGGCATCGCGGAAGGTGTACTTCTCAAACTCTTTACAGGCCACGCACCAGTCGGCGTAAAGATCCACTATCGTGATGCGGCCCTGCGCCTGCTGAAGGGCGCGATCCAACTGCTGCACGTTGGCGACGGGCTGGAACGGCAGCGCCGACGCGCTTTGCGTAGTGCTGCTGCTGCCAAACGCCCAATCCTGTAACGGACGCGCCACCACCAGCGCCGCGGCCAGCATCGCCACCGGCACGATGCGCCATTTGCCGCGCGCGGCCAGGCTCAAACTGAATGCCCAGCCAAAGAAGGCCACGCCGAGCAGGCTCCACAAACGCAGCCCCCAGACATCGCCAATCAGGCGCGTCAGCAGAAACACCGGCAGCGCCAGAATCACAAAGCCAAAGCCCTCTTTGACATGCTGCATCCACGCGCCGCGCTTCGGCAGTAGCTGATTGCCGAACAGCGTCACGGCAATCAGCGGCAGGCCCATGCCCAGCGCGTAGAGCCACAGCGTGCCCGCACCGGCCCACAGGTTACCGCTCTGCGCAATGTAGAGCAGGATCGCGCTCAGCGGCGCGGTGGTGCAGGGCGAGCAGATCAATCCGGCCAGCGCCCCCATAAGAAACACGCCGGGCAGCGAGCCGCCTTGCTGACGATTACTCCACAGCGTAAGCCGCGTCTGCAGGCTGGCGGGAAGCTGGAGCGAAAACAGCCCAAACATGGAGAGCGCCAGCACCACAAACAGCGCGGAGAGGCCGATCAGTACGTAAGGATGCTGCAGCGCCGCCTGAAAGCGCAGGCCCGCCGCGGCCACCACCACGCCCAGCAGCGTGTACGTTAGGGCCATGCCCTGAACATAGACCAGCGACAGGGCCAGCAGGCGCCCCCTGCTATAGCGCTGCGAGCTGCCCAAAATCAGGCTGGCGATCAGCGGGTACATCGGCAACACGCAGGGCGTAAAGGCCACGCCGATGCCGATCAGCAGCGCCCACAGCGGCGAGAAGGGCAGCGCGGGAGGCGGGGCAGCAGGCTGTGAAGCCACGGAAGGCGCGGCAGGCGTCGCGGCCGCAGCCACGGCGCTGAGCGGGACGCTGCGGGTTTCCGGGGGATAGCAAAATCCCGCGGCGGCGCAGCCTTGCCAGGTCACGCTGAGGGTGGCGTTTTTCTCCGCGTGAAGCAGCGTGACAGGCAGCGTGACGTCCTGCGGATAGATCTCGCTTTTGCCGAAAAACTCATCTTCATGCGGCTCGCCTGACGGCAGCTGTATCGGCGCTATCTGCGCCCGCTGTGGCATTAGGTGAAACTGCTGGCGATAAAGGTAATAGCCCGGTTTCACCTTCCAACTCAACGTCACCTGATTGCCCTGCTGGCTGAAATCAAAGGCAAAGGCTTGATCGAGCGGGACAAAGCCATTGGCGTTGTGGTTGGGGCTAAAGAGAGCGGCCTGCGCGGATACGCTGATCAGCAGCGCCAGACAAAAGCCCATCAGGCGAAGTAGGATGACGGCCATGACGAAATATTCAGCTCCACAAGCAAAAGAGCCGCGATGATACCACGCACCCTTTTCCCGTGGGATGGTTCAGCGCGAATGCGCGCCTGGCCGACGGCTACGAGGTAAAAAAAAAGCACGCCAGGTTAATCCCTGGCGTGCTCGGTACGTGGCGATAACGCAACAGGCTTACTGTTCGTTTTCGTCCGTATAGCGTTTGGCTTTATAAGCCGGGTGCATCAGGTTTTGTACAGAGAAGATGTCGTCCAGCTCCGCTTCTGTAAGCAGGCCGCGCTCCAGCACCACTTCGCGCACGCTTTTACCGGTTTCGGCACAAATTTTACCGACGATATCGCCGTTGTGATGGCCGATGTACGGGTTCAGGTAGGTCACGATACCGATGGAGTTAAACACGTAGGCTTCGCACACCGCTTTGTTGGCGGTGATGCCGTTGACGCACTTCTCCAGCAGGTTGTAGCAGGCGTTGGTCAGGATGCTGATGGACTCAAACAGCGCCTGGCCAATCACCGGCTCCATCACGTTGAGCTGCAGCTGGCCCGCTTCGGCAGCCATGGTCAGGGTGGTGTCATTGCCGATCACTTTGAAGCACACCTGATTCACCACTTCTGGCACGACCGGGTTGACTTTCGCTGGCATGATGGACGAGCCCGCCTGCAGTTCTGGCAGGTTGATTTCATTCAGGCCAGCGCGCGGGCCGGAGGAGAGCAGACGCAGGTCATTACAGATTTTCGACAGCTTCACCGCCAGGCGTTTCAGCGCCGAATGCACCATCACGTAGGCGCCGCAGTCTGAGGTGGCTTCGATCAGATCTTCGGCGGGCACCACCGGCAGGTTACTGACTTCCGCCAGGCGCTGTACCGCCAGCTGCTGATAGCCGTCTGGCGTATTCAGGCGCGTACCGATGGCCGTTGCGCCGAGGTTCACCTCAAGCAGCAGTTCAGCAGTGCGCAGAATGCTGCGCGTCTCTTCATTCAACAGCACGTTGAAGGCGTGGAATTCCTGGCCCAGCGTCATCGGAACCGCATCCTGTAGCTGGGTGCGCCCCATTTTGAGGATGGTTTCGAACTCCACCGCTTTACGCTGGAACCCTTCGCTCAGCTGGCCGATGGCGTCCAGCAGCTTCAGGATCGAAGCGTAAACGGCGATGCGGAAACCGGTGGGATAAGCGTCGTTGGTAGACTGACACTTATTCACGTGATCGTTAGGGTTAAGATACTGGTATTCGCCTTTCTGATGGCCCATCAGCTCCAGGCCAATGTTCGCCAGCACTTCGTTGGTGTTCATGTTCACCGAGGTGCCTGCGCCGCCCTGATAGACGTCAACCGGAAACTGATCCATGCATTTACCGTTATTCAGCACTTCGTCACAGGCCTGAATAATGGTGTTCGCGATATGACGCGGAATGGTTTGCAGCTCTTTGTTGGCGAGCGCAGCGGCTTTTTTCACCATCACCATGCCGCGGACAAATTCAGGTATATCGCTGATTTTACTATTACTAATGTAAAAGTTCTCAATCGCACGCAGAGTATGAACACCGTAGTAAGCGTCTGCCGGAACTTCGCGCATGCCTAACAGGTCTTCTTCGATACGAATGTTGTTCGCCATGATTACCTTCTTATTATTTCTGCGTTGCTCGCGCGCGCCCAGAATGAGCGTGCGACAGTAGCGTGCAGGTGAAGCAATTATATTGTCGTGGAATGCCAGTGCCGACATTTTATCCATCTTCGGGCTGGCGGGCACGATCATATTCTGTTGTTACAAAATTGTTTGTGCACAGATCACTTTACGGGCATTTACTGGTCCCGTGGTAATAACGATATGTGATGTACTTCGCATTTTTAAGTCAGTGGGAAAAATTTGCCGTGGCCGGTTGAAATCCCCTTCTGGGATGACCATTTCTTGCTGTATGGCCATAGGGCCTCCTCTTTTTGTTGCCTTGCTCCGTGCAAGGCAACCCAACTCACAGGAGATATCGGTGCGCTGGTTACCGTTCGTGATTTTTTTTGTTCTGGCCTGGATTGAAATCACACTCTTTATTCAGGTCGCGCATGCGCTGGGCGTACTGCTCACCATGCTGTTGGTGATTTTCACCTCGTGCATTGGCGTCTCGCTGGTGAAAAATCAGGGCATGAAAAACTTCATGCTGATGCAGGAGAAGCTGGCGCGTAACGAAAGTCCGGCGGCCGAGATGATCAAAAGCGTGTCGCTGATTATTTCAGGTTTTCTGCTGTTACTGCCGGGCTTCTTCACCGATTTCCTGGGCCTGCTTTTACTGTTGCCGCCGGTGCAGAAACACCTGACGCTGAAGCTGATGCCGCACCTGCGCGTGTGGCGTGGACCGGGTGCCGGACCGGACAGCGGCTACACCATGGACGGTGAGTTCGAGCGCAAAGATCAGGACCGTATCGGACACGATAACGATCGCGATCGTTAAGCAAGGCGGCAACAGCCGCCTTTTTGCTGCCTTTTACCGCAGTTCTGCGCGCAAGATAAATTTTTTTATTTTTTGCCCTTGAAAGCGTTTTTAATGCCCCTATTTCTCTCACCACGAGGCCGGAACCCTCAAGCCCGGCGTTCAACCCCAAAATGAATGATTGGACTTCTCAAAGGAGAGCTATCAAATGAAAATTCGTCCGTTGCACGATCGCGTTATCGTCAAGCGTAAAGAAGTTGAAGCCAAATCTGCTGGCGGTATCGTTCTGACCGGCTCTGCAGCAGGCAAATCCACTCGCGGTGAAGTACTGGCCGTTGGCAATGGTCGCATCCTGGATAACGGCGACGTGAAGCCGCTGGATGTGAAAGTGGGCGATCTGGTGATCTTCAGCGAAGGTTACGGCGCGAAAACCGAGAAGATCGACAACGAAGAAGTTCTGATCATCTCTGAAAGCGACATTCTTGCGATTGTTGAAGCGTAATTCACTGAACGAAACGAATTTAAGGGATATTTGAAATGGCAGCTAAAGACGTAAAATTCGGTAATGACGCACGCGTAAAAATGCTGCGTGGCGTGAACGTACTGGCAGATGCAGTAAAAGTTACCCTGGGCCCGAAAGGCCGTAACGTTGTCCTGGATAAATCTTTTGGTGCACCGACCATCACGAAAGATGGCGTGTCCGTTGCGCGTGAAATCGAGCTGGAAGACAAGTTCGAAAACATGGGCGCACAGATGGTCAAAGAAGTGGCCTCTAAAGCGAACGACGCTGCGGGCGACGGCACCACCACGGCAACTGTACTGGCGCAATCTATCGTCAACGAAGGCCTGAAAGCCGTTGCGGCGGGCATGAACCCAATGGACCTGAAGCGCGGTATCGACAAAGCGGTTATCGCGGCGGTTGAAGAGCTGAAAGCGCTGTCTGTACCTTGCCAGGATAGCCGTGCTATCGCGCAGGTTGGTACCATTTCTGCGAACTCCGATGAGAGCGTCGGCACCCTGATCGCCCAGGCGATGGATAAAGTGGGTAAAGAAGGCGTGATCACCGTTGAAGAAGGCACCGGTCTGCAAGACGAGCTGGACGTGGTTGAAGGTATGCAGTTTGACCGCGGCTACCTGTCTCCTTACTTCATCAACAAGCCAGAAACTGGCGCCGTTGAGCTGGAAAGCCCGTTCATCCTGCTGGCTGATAAGAAAATCTCCAACATCCGCGAAATGCTGCCGGTGCTGGAAGCTGTCGCTAAAGCGAGCAAGCCTCTGCTGATCATCGCGGAAGATGTGGAAGGTGAAGCTCTGGCAACGCTGGTAGTGAACACCATGCGCGGTATCGTGAAAGTGGCTGCGGTTAAAGCACCTGGTTTCGGCGACCGTCGTAAAGCAATGCTGCAGGATATCGCTATCCTGACCGGCGGTACCGTGATCTCCGAAGAGATCGGTATGGAGCTGGAAAAAGCCACCCTGGAAGATCTGGGTCAGGCGAAGCGTGTGGTGATCAACAAAGACACCACCACCATCATCGATGGTGTGGGCGATCAGGGTGCTATCTCTGGCCGCGTTACGCAGATTCGTCAGCAGATCGAAGAAGCGACCTCTGACTACGATAAAGAGAAACTGCAGGAGCGCGTAGCGAAACTGGCAGGCGGCGTTGCCGTTCTGAAAGTAGGCGCAGCCACTGAAGTTGAAATGAAAGAGAAGAAAGCCCGCGTTGAAGATGCGCTGCACGCAACCCGTGCTGCGGTCGAAGAAGGCGTGGTAGCCGGTGGTGGCGTTGCGCTGGTTCGCGTAGCAGCCAAAATCGCTGACCTGAAAGGCCAGAACGAAGATCAGAACGTGGGTATCAAAGTTGCGCTGCGCGCGATGGAAGCGCCTCTGCGTCAGATCGTTTCTAACGCAGGCGAAGAGCCTTCTGTTGTGGCGAACAACGTGAAAGCGGGTGACGGTAACTACGGTTACAACGCGCAGACCGAAGAGTACGGCAACATGATCGACTTCGGTATCCTGGATCCAACCAAAGTGACCCGTTCTGCTCTGCAGTACGCGGCCTCTGTTGCGGGTCTGATGATCACCACCGAGTGCATGGTCACTGACCTGCCAAAAAGCGACGCGCCTGATTTAGGTGCTGGCGCAGGCGGCATGGGTGGTATGGGCGGCATGGGCGGCATGATGTAATTGCCCCAGGCAGCTTAAGCCTCTGAGAACCCCCGATCGGAAACGGTCGGGGGTTTTTCTTTTGGTCACGAACAAGGTATAAGTAAGGGCGCAAGACTTCGGCTTTGCGGGTTTAGGGCAATGAATGTTCAGAAAAAATGTGCGCTTTTCTGCTACGCTGCCGCCCGACAATGATGATAATAAATGGGGATTACAATGCGGATTAACCTCTTACTCGGACTGGCAGTGAGCACCGCGCTTCTGGCAGGCTGTAGCAGCTCTAATCAACTGAGTGCCGGCGGCGAGCGCGTAACCTTCGTCGATCAGCAGCCGGGCAGCCAATGCCAGCTGTTGGGCAATGTCACCGGTTCGCAGAGCAATTGGTTGAGCGGATCGGGCGGTGAAGGCAGCTCGCTGCGTGGTGCGGCCAACGACCTGCGTAACCGCGCGGCAGAGATGGGCGGCAACGTGATTTATGGTGCCACCAGCCCAACGCAGAACCTGCTCTCGGCCTTCGCGCCGCTCGACAGCAAAATGAGCGGCCAGGTTTACAAATGCCCTTGATGGCATCGACAGCATAAAAAAAGCCGCGCATGCGGCTTTTTTTACAGCTATCGGCAACGCTATTCCTGGCGCAGCTGCAAATCCAGCGGCGTTTTGCTCGGCTCGCCGCCAATTTCACGCGCCAGTTTCGGCACCAGATAGCCTGAAACGCGGCTCAGCAGCGCGCGCACTATCTCACGCGCCTCGTCATCGGAAACAAAGAAATGTGCCGCGCCCTGGACTTTGTCCAGTACGTGCAGGTAATAGGGCAGGATTCCGGCGTCAAACAGCGCGTTGCTCAGGTTTGCCAGCGTTGTTGCGCTGTCGTTGACACCGCGCAGCAGCACGCTCTGGTTCAGCAGCGTGACGCCCGCGCGCTTCAAGCGCTGCATCGCCTCACGCAGGTCATCATCGATTTCCTGCGCGTGATTGATGTGCGTCACCATCAGCACCTGTAGGCGGGTGTTGGCCAGCCTCTCACAGAGCGCGTCGGTGATGCGCGCAGGGATCACCACCGGCAAGCGGCTATGAATACGCAGGCGCTTGAGATGGGGGATCTTTTCTAGCGCGTCAATCAGCCAGGCCAGCTCGCGATCTTTCGCCATCAGCGGGTCGCCGCCGGAGAAGATGATTTCGTCCAGCTCTTCATGACGGGCGATGTAATCGATCGCGGCCTGCCAGTTACGCTTGTTACCCTGATTATCCTGATAAGGAAAGTGGCGACGGAAGCAGTAGCGGCAGTTGACGGCGCAGCCGCCTTTTACCAATAAGAGCGCGCGGTTTCTATACTTATGCAACAAGCCCGGCACCGCACTGCTTTGCTCATCCAGCGGGTCGGTGCTGTATCCTGGCGCATCCATAAATTCCTGGCGACGGGTCAACACCTGCAGCAAGAGCGGGTCGTGCGCGTCGCCGCGCCGCATACGTTGAATGAAGGCTCGCGGCACGCGCAGCGCGAAAAGCGTGCGCGCAGCGCTGCCTTCCGCGTAATCAGCGTGATTTTCGAGCGCTAAAAGTTGCAGTAATTCAGCGGGATCGGTGACAACATCAGCAAGTTGCTGCAACCAATCTTCTCTGGCGGGGGGATTTAGGGTTACAATGTGTGCCATTTTTTTGGCTATTACCAGTTAATATCTACAGAGGGCCTTTATGGCGACGTATCTTAGCAACGATTTTCGTTCCGGTCTTAAAATCATGTTCGAAGGCGAACCGTACGCCATCGAATCGAGTGAATTCGTAAAACCGGGTAAAGGCCAGGCATTCGCACGTGTAAAAATGCGCCGCCTGCTGACCGGTTCTCGCGTTGAGAAAACCTTCAAATCCACGGACTCTGCCGAAGGCGCAGACGTACGGGATATGACGCTGCAGTACTCTTACAACGACGGCGACTTCTTCTACTTCATGCACCCTGAATCTTTCGAACAGTATCAGGTTGAAGCCAAAGTGCTGGATGATGTCACCAAGTGGCTGCAGGACAACGCGGAGTGTATCGTAACCCTGTGGAACGATAAACCTATCGCCGTGCAGCCGCCGAACTTCATCGAAGCGGAAATCACCGAAACCGACCCAGGCCTGAAAGGCGATACGGCGGGTACCGGCGGTAAGCCAGCGACGCTCTCTACTGGCGCGGTCATCAAAGTGCCACTGTTCGTGCAGATCGGCGAAGTGGTAAAAGTGGATACCCGCTCTGGCGAATACGTTTCTCGCGTAAAATAAGTGCAGCATCCTGAATCAGGCGCATCTTTGATGCGCCTTTTTTGTTTTAGTGCCACGGAAATCCCGCTGTGCATAAATAATTGCGCGTCGCGCACGGGGGCCGAGCGCCAGCAGGGCATATTCCGACTATGCTTTTAAAGCTGTACTTTTACTGCAACTAAAAAAAGGACATGGCTATGTTAAAGAAAAGTATTGTCGCAATTTTCTCCGTATTGGTGCTTTCTACCTTGCTATCAGCCTGCAATACCACGCGTGGCGTAGGCGAAGATGTCGAAGCCGGCGGCAAGGCGATTCAGCGCACCACGCAGTAAGCGTTTAAGCCGGTACGAACCCTTCGTACCGGCTTCTGCGGTTCCCGCCTGTGCCGTCTTTCATGAAAACCGTCCTGCGCGCTGTGCCGTTGTTTGCTGCGATTATTGCGGGTAGACTTCCCTCCCCAATCTGTTCCAGGAGTCATCACCATGAGCGAAACAGCAAGCTGGCAGCCAAGCGCCTCTATCGCCAATTTGTTGAAACGCGCCGCAATCTTAGCGGAAATTCGCCGTTTCTTTGCCGATCGTGGCGTGTTGGAAGTGGACACACCCGCGATGAGTCAGGCCACCGTAACCGACATTCATCTGGTGCCGTTCCAGACGCGTTTTGTTGGGCCTGGCGCGGCGGAAGGACGCGATCTGTGGCTGATGACCAGTCCCGAATACCACATGAAGCGCCTGCTCGCCGCGGGCAGCGGACCGATTTATCAGATGGGCCGCTGTTTCCGCAATGAAGAAGCTGGCCGCCACCATAATCCGGAATTCACCATGCTGGAGTGGTATCGCCCGCACTATGATATGTATCGGCTGATGAACGAAGTCGATGATCTGATGCAGCAGGTGCTGGAGTGCGACAGCGCAGAATCCCTCTCGTACCAGCAGGCGTTTATTCGCCATCTTGAACTCGATCCGCTATCTGCAGATAAAACGCAGCTGCGCGAGGCGGCGACAAAGCTGGGGGAAGGGGAGCTGGCGCAGCGCGAAGAGGATCGTGATACGCTTTTGCAGCTGCTGTTTATGCTGGGCGTGGAGCCCAAAATCGGCAATGACAAGCCGTGCTTTATTTACCATTTCCCCGCGAGTCAGGCTGCGCTGGCGGAGATCAGCACCGAAGACCACCGCGTGGCGGAGCGCTTTGAGGTTTACTACAAAGGCGTCGAGCTGGCCAACGGTTTCCGCGAGCTGACCGACAGCCGCGAACAGCGCCAGCGCTTTGAACAGGATAACCGCCGTCGGGCCGCGCGCGGGTTGCCACAGCATCCCATTGATACCTTGTTGCTGGATGCGTTAGCGCACGGCATGCCGGCCTGTTCCGGCGTCGCGCTGGGCGTTGATCGGTTGATTATGCTGGCGCTGAAAGCTGACGCGCTGAGTGACGTGATCGCCTTCCCGGTTGAGCGCAGTTAAGACAATAAGGGCGCGGCTGCGCCCTTATTGTGGTGTCGTTACGGGGCTGCGTGTTTCCGGGAATTCCTGAATAGTGACCGGCAGCGTCATCTTGCGATCGTTGCGCAGCACCTGCACCTCAATCACTGAGCCAGGCCGTATTTCTGCCACCTGATCCATGGTTTCCTGGGCCGATAGCGCCGGTTTGCCGTTGACCTGCAGCAAGACGTCATTGGCCTCAATGCCCGCGCGATCCGCCGGTCCGCCCGGCGTCACCTCATTGACAATAATGCCCTGTACGCGATCGAGGTTGTTGCCTTGGCCGTGCAGCGGCGGCAGTTCGCGCCCGGTAATTCCGATGTAGCCACGGATGACGCGCCCGTCGCGAATCAGTTTCTCCATGATGCGCGTGGCCAGCGCGGTGGGAATGGCAAACCCAATACCTTCTGGCGTTTCGCCGTCGCTGCTTTTATCAAACGTCAGGGTGTTGATGCCCATCAGTTCGCCCAGTGAGTTAATCAGCGCACCGCCGGAGTTGCCTTGGTTGATCGAGGCGTCGGTCTGTAAAAAGTTCTGACGTCCTGATGAGCTCAGGCCAATGCGACCGGTGGCGCTAATGATGCCTTGCGTAACCGTCTGGCCGAGGTTGTACGGATTGCCGATCGCCATGACCACATCGCCGATATGCGCAATGCGTTTGGGGTTGATGGGGATCACCGGCAGGTTGGATGCACTGATTTTCAGCACCGCCAGATCGGTCATGGTATCCGAGCCCACCAGCGTTGCCTCAAAAAAGCGGCCATCCTGCAGTGCAACGATAATCTGGTCGGCATTATTGATCACGTGCTTATTGGTAAGAATGTACCCTTTGCCGTTCATGATGACGCCAGAACCCAGCGTGGTAATGCCGCGGTTGTTATTGCCATGGGCGCTGCGATTATAAACATTCACGACCGCAGGCACGGCGCGACGCACGCCAGGATTGAAGCTGACCGGCGCTTCATCATCGCTATTGTCGTGGTCAAAGGTGACGCTGCTCCCCATGCGCAGCGCAGGGATCGCAACAAGCAGTAAGCCCGCCACAATCAGGCCCATGATCACAGAACGCAAGAGTTTAAGAAACATGGTGTTATTTCACGCCAGGGAAGATCGGAGGGCAGAATATCATGAGTGTGGGCGGACAATCACCTGCTTGTCCGCCCAGCGTGAAGATTAACGCAACAGCAGGTAAATACTCTCCTCACCGCGCATTACGTTTAAGGCCAGCACCGGCGGCTTGCTCTCCAACACTTTGCGCATCGCGGCCAGTGACTCTACGCGCGTGCGGTTAACGCCAACGATAATATCGTCCTTCTGCAGCCCCACTTGCTCGGCAGGCGTCCCTTTGGCAATGCTGTCCACTTTCACGCCTTTGTCGCCGGTTTTGGTGGCGCCGTCGCTCAATGTCGCACCCTGTAAGGCCGGTGACATCAGCTGTGCGCTGGCGGTGGTTTGCGCGCTTTGCTCAAGCGTCACACTCACAGTCACCGGCTTGCCCTCACGCAGGAGGCCGATTTTGACCTGCTGGCCCGGCGGCGTAGTGCCGACTTTGACGCGCAGCTCAGCAAAGCTGGTGATCGGTTTATCGTTAATTGAGACAATGATATCGCCGGATTTGATGCCCGCTTTCTCGGCGGCGGATTTCGGCAGCACTTCGGACACAAAGGCACCGCGCTGCGCGTCAACGTTGAAGGCTTTGGCGATATCTGCCGTCATTTCCGTGCCTTTAATGCCCAACTGGCCGCGCTTCACTTCGCCGAACTGAATCAGCTGCTGCGCAAGGTTCATGGCCATATTGCTGGGGATGGCGAAGCCGATGCCGATATTGCCGCCGCTGGAGGCAAGAATGGCGGTATTAATACCAATTAATTCGCCGTTCAGGTTAACCAATGCGCCGCCAGAGTTACCGCGGTTAATCGCCGCATCGGTTTGAATGAAGTTTTCCAGACCTTCCAGATTCAGCCCGCTGCGGCCCAGTGCGGAGATAATGCCTGATGTCGCGGTCTGTCCCAAACCAAACGGGTTGCCGATGGCGACAGCAAAGTCACCGACCTTCAGCGCATCGGAGTCGGCGATTTTTACCTGGGTTAAATTTTTCGCGCCTTCAACCTGAATCAGCGCAATGTCGGTCTGCTCATCGTGGCCGATCAGTTTGGCGTCATACTCGTTGCCGTCAGCCATTTGCACGCTGATTTTGTCTGCGCCGTTGACCACGTGATTGTTGGTGAGGATATAACCTTTGGCTGCATCGATGATGACGCCCGAACCCAATCCTTCAAACGGTTGGGGTTGCGACTGTCCAGGCGCTTGGCCAAAGAAGCGTTTCAGCGGTTCAGGGATGTCCTGCGCCTGCTGACCGCTATCCGTACCCTCAACGTGTACGCTGACCACCGCAGGCAGCACCTTTTCCAACATCGGCGCCAGACTTGGCAGGGCTTGTCCCTGAATTTGCGCGGGTAGGGTTGCCATAGCGCCAGGCGTGGCAGCCAGACTCATCCCAATGCTTAAGGCTAATGCGCTTAAAAATCGTGTTTGTTTTTTCATTGCCAAAATGCTCTCGCTGCGAATAAGGGGATAAACGTGTGACAGTAGTGTGCTGGCGTGCGCGGAAAACAAAAAGGGCACAGCTAAGCTGTGCCCCAAAAGGATTATTTTTGCGCGGTGCGGTCGCCGCCGCGCAGCAGGCCAGAGGCACCTTCAGAGTAATCACGCGGGATTTGCACCGGCGCCTGATCGTTGTCGGCCTCGGCTTCCGTCAGCTGATAAGCAAACGGGTTTTTCTCGCCAGGCAGGTTGGGCAGCAGATCGTTCGATCCTTTGGCCATGTGCTGATACAGCTGGCGGTAATCATGCGCCATGTTGTCCAGCAGCTCCGCGCTGCGTGCAAAATGGTTGGTGAGCTCTTCACGATAATCGGCCAGCTCAGCCCGAGATTTTTCCAGTTCATACTGCATACTGCGCTGTTCACGCAGCTTTTTGTTGCCAAAACGCATGACTACCGCGCCGACAATAATACCAACGACTAATCCAATCAGCCCGTATTCCCAGGTCATAATGACTCCCGTGTAATTTCCGTTGTTTCGTAGGGCAGTGCTTCTGCTTCTGTTTCAACTTCAATAGTAGCCACTATACCCGTTAATCTATTGGAAGTGGAACTCCTGGCCTGCATCGCTTAGTGTATAGCGGCCTAATTTTCAGCAACCGAAACGTGAATCGGACTTTTTCAGGGATTCTGAGAGAACCATGCAAACCTCATCTCCGCTTGCCCGCTACGAGCAGGCGCTGTCGCAGGGCGAGTTTCGTCCGGATGACGTACAACGTGAAGCGATTACCCGGCTAGACGTGATTCAACAAGGGTTGGTTGCGCGCACGCATCGCGCGGAGCCGGCCGCCACCGGGCTATTGGGTCGGCTGTCAAAGCTGATGGGAAAAGAGACATCGCGGCAGGAAACGCCGGTGCGCGGTCTGTACATGTGGGGCGGCGTGGGGCGCGGCAAAACCTGGGTGATGGACCTGTTTTTTCAGTCTATTCCTGGCGAGCGCAAACTGCGTCTGCACTTCCACCGCTTTATGCTGCGCGTACACGAAGAGCTCACTGCGCTGCAGGGCCAGAGCGATCCGCTGTTGATTGTTGCGGACCGATTCAAAGCTGAAACCGATATTCTCTGCTTTGATGAGTTTTTTGTCTCGGACATTACCGATGCCATGCTGTTGGGCACGCTGATGGAAGCGCTGTTTGCGCGCGGCATCTCGCTGGTTGCCACCTCCAATATTCCGCCGGATGATCTGTACCGCAATGGCTTACAGCGCGCGCGCTTTCTGCCCGCCATTGAGCAGATAAAACAGCACTGCGATGTCATGAACGTGGACGCGGGCATTGACTACCGACTGCGGACGCTCACCTCGGCTCACCTGTGGAACTTCCCGCTAAACGACGCGACGCACGCGGAGATGGAGAGAATGTTCAAGGCGCTGTCAGGCAAGCCGCGCGAAGACGCGCCCGTGTTGGAAATCAATCACCGTCAGATGGCAACGCGAGGGGTGCACGAAGGCGTACTGGCGATTGATTTTCTCACGCTATGCGGGGCTGGTCGCAGCCAGCACGATTACATCGCCCTGTCGCGCCGCTTCCACAGCGTGCTGCTGTACGATGTGCCGGTAATGATTTACAAGACCGAGGATCAGGCGCGCCGTTTTCTCGCGCTGGTGGACGAGTTCTATGAACGCCACGTGAAGTTGGTGGTGGCGGCTGAAACGTCGCTGTTTGAAATTTATCAGGGGACGCGCTTGAAGTTTGAGTATCAGCGCTGCCTGTCGCGTTTGCAGGAGATGCAAAGCGAAGAGTATTTGCGTCTGCCGCATCTCCCCTGAGCGCGTGGGAGAAATCGCAGGAAATAGGTGCAAAAAGGTTCGATCTTTGAGTTCGACTTCTCTATAATCTTGCGACCCCACGTTACAGCATCGGTTTTCTTTCCCAGAACTCGATGTGATCCAGTAACTCACTTGAAGGGGTGGCTTGCTGGGCAAAATGGTCGTGTGAGCCTCATTCGTTTACTTAGCGTTTGGGATTTCACCAACGTGTAACTTTTTATTTGGGTAAGCTTTTCAATGAAAACTTTTACAGCTAAACCAGAAACCGTACAGCGTGACTGGTATGTTGTTGACGCAACCGGCAAAACCTTGGGTCGCCTGGCGACTGAACTGGCGCGCCGTCTGCGTGGTAAGCATAAAGCGGAATACACTCCGCACGTTGATACCGGTGATTACATCATCGTTCTGAACGCAGAAAAAGTGGCCGTAACCGGCAACAAGCGTTCTGACAAGATTTACTATCACCACACCGGCCACATCGGCGGTATCAAGCAAGCGACCTTTGCAGAGATGATCGAACGCCGTCCTGAGCGTGTGATTGAAATCGCGGTTAAAGGCATGCTGCCAAAAGGCCCACTGGGTCGTGCTATGTACCGTAAACTGAAAGTTTACGCAGGCAACGAGCACAACCACGCGGCGCAGCAACCGCAAGTTCTTGACATTTAATCGGGATTATAGGCAATGGCTGAAACTCAAAACTACGGCACTGGTCGCCGCAAAAGCTCTGCCGCTCGCGTCTTCATCAAGCCGGGTAGCGGTAACATCGTCATTAACCAGCGCTCTCTGGAGCAGTACTTCGGTCGCGAGACTGCACGCATGGTCGTGCGTCAGCCGCTGGAGCTGGTTGATATGGTTGGTAAATTGGACCTGTACATCACCGTTAAAGGTGGTGGTATTTCTGGTCAGGCTGGTGCGATCCGTCACGGTATCACCCGCGCTCTGATGGAATACGACGAGTCTCTGCGTTCTGAACTGCGTAAAGCGGGCTTCGTTACCCGTGATGCGCGTCAGGTTGAACGTAAGAAAGTCGGCCTGCGTAAAGCACGTCGTCGTCCGCAGTTCTCCAAGCGTTAATTGTGGCTGCTTCGGCAGCGGCAGTTGGCAAAAAAACCCGCTTCGGCGGGTTTTTTATTGGCATTTTTTCTGCTTTTTTAGACCAAACACGCGAACTTTCCCCGCATTTTGCCCGCAATTCATTATACCTGCCCCACACGCTGTCTAAAATCTGGTAAACTGACTGACACTTTGCGCCCGTGGCCCGGCGCGTTATGTCTCTGTTGTGTGCCTTCATGACCTCTAGAGCGCAAACGCTGGCTGAGAGCGAATCTGATGAGCAGGTGAGTCGCCGCGTGGTTGGCTATTCGCAGTATTTTTTTGTGAACAAACTTGGAGGTTTTCATGGCTGTCGCTGCCAACAAACGTTCGGTAATGACGCTGTTTTCCGGTCCGACTGACATTTTTAGCCATCAAGTGCGTATCGTACTGGCTGAAAAGGGCGTTAGCGTCGAGATCGAGCAGGTCGAAATGGATAACCTGCCGCAGGATCTGATTGACCTCAACCCCTATCGCACTTTACCTACGCTGGTCGACCGTGAACTGACGCTGTACGAATCACGCATCATCATGGAGTACCTTGACGAGCGCTTCCCACATCCGCCGTTGATGCCGGTTTACCCGGTAGCGCGTGGCGAGAGCCGTTTGATGATGCACCGCATCGAGAATGACTGGTATACGCTGATGCGCAAGATCGAAAGCGGCAACGATGCCGAAGCGGATGCCGCGCGCAAGCAGCTGCGTGAAGAGCTGCTGGCCATTGCACCGCTGTTCTCACGCACGCCATTCTTTATGAGCGAGGAGTTCAGCCTGGTGGATTGCTACCTGGCACCGCTGCTGTGGCGTTTGCCGCAAATGGGCGTGGATTTATCGGGCGCCGGTTCCAAGGAGCTGAAAGGCTACATGACTCGCGTGTTCGAGCGTGACTCTTTCCTCGCTTCTCTGACCGAAGCAGAACGTGAAATGCGCCTGCAATCACGGGGCTAACCTATGGAGATGTCACAGCTTACTGCCCGTCGTCCCTATCTGCTGCGTGCGTTTTACGACTGGTTGCTGGACAACCAGCTGACGCCGCATCTGGTGGTGGACATTAATTTGCCGGGCGTACAAGTGCCGCTTGAATACGCGCGTGACGGTCAGATTGTCCTGAACATTGCCCCGCGCGCGGTGGGCAACCTGGATCTCGCCAACGACGAAGTGCGTTTCAACGCGCGTTTCGGCGGCGTGCCACGCCAGGTCACCGTGCCGATGGCGGCGGTGCTGGCTATCTATGCACGTGAAAACGGTGCGGGCACCATGTTTGAGCCTGAGCCTGCTTATGAACTGGCAACGGATGAGCTGGAAGGCCAGGAAGAGACCATGATGTCGGTGATTGATGGCGATCGTCCTGACAACGCGCAGGATGAAGATCACACGCCGGATGATGAGCCGCCGCCGCGCGGGGGGCGTCCTTCGCTGCGCGTGGTGAAATAACGCCGGCCGTTTTCATGAGGTCGTAAAAAACGGGCTAGCACAGCCCGTTTTTTTTCGCCTGTATAACCCGTGGAAAAGAAAAAGGGGCGAGATATACTCGCCCCTTTTGAGTACTACGCGCGATTTAGTAGACGTCGCGCAGGTAGCGTTTATCTTTCTTCAACTGGTCGACATAGGCCGCCGCACGTTCACTGGAGAGGCCGCCAAACTGGCGCACCACTTCATACAGCGCTGCATCAACGTCTTTCGCCATGCGCGACGCATCCCCACACACGTAAAAATAGGCGCCTTCCTGCAGCCAGGCATAAAGCTCGGCACCTTTTTCCAGCATGCGATTTTGCACGTAAATTTTCTCTTCCTGATCGCGCGAGAAGGCCAGATCGAGGTGAGTTAACAGCCCGCTCTGCTGCCACGCGCTCAGTTCATCCTGATAGATGAAATCGTGCGCCTGGTGCTGATCGCCAAAGAACAGCCAGTTTTTTCCCGCTGCGCCGGTGGCCTGACGCTCCTGCAGGAAGGCGCGGAACGGCGCGATGCCGGTACCCGGCCCCACCATGATCAGCGGCGCATCCGGGTTGGCGGGCACGCGAAACGCTTTATTGGGTGAAATAAAGATCGCCGGTTTCTCGCCGCGGCGCACGCGCTCAGCCAGATAGCTTGAGCACACGCCTTTACGCTCGCGCCCGTTGCTGTGATAACGCACAGAGGCGATGGTGAGATGCACCTGATTCGGGTGGGCTTTCGCGCTGGAGGAGATGGAGTAAGCGCGGTGCTGCAGTGGACGCAGCATGGCAACAAATTCCGGCACAGAGAGGCTGCGTTTCAGCTCAAGCTGCAGCAGGTCCAGCGTGTCTTTGCCCCACAGCCAGTTCGCAAGCGTGTCTTTGTCGTCGTGCTGTAATACGTGCAGCAACTCTTGGTTGGCGGTGTTTTGGCCTACCCACTCAATCAGTTTGCGCGACGGCTCAGAGATCTCAAACTGGTGCGTCAGCAAATCGCCGAGGCTACGCTCATAGCCGGAAACCGGCGTTTCGTAATCAGCTTTGAGTTCGGCCAGCAGCAGGCTCACCAGCGCAGCGTCGTTAACCGGGATCACGCCCAGCGCATCCCCGGCTTCATATTTCAGGCCGCTGTCGGTGAGATCAAATTCAAAGTGGCGGATATCTTTTGCCGAGGCGTCACTCGACAGGCGCTTATTGGTGATCAGCGCGGCGGCATACGGGTTTTGCTTGTTGCTACCCGGGATCACCGGTGCTTCCGGCGCGCTTTCTAACGCGGTGCCGCTGCTGCCCGCGCTGGCGGCGAACTGAGGCATGGCGCTGCCGATCCATTCGCTGGAGGGCTCTTCAAAGTCGATATCACAGTCGATACGATCAACCACGCGTTTCGCACCAAGCTGCTCAAGTCGCATATCAAAGAATTTGCCCGCCTGACAAAAGCCGTCATAGCCGGTGTCGCCAATCGCCAGCACGGCAAAATGCATCTGCTCCAGGCGAGGCGCGGTGCTGGCCGAGAGCGCCTGCCAGAACAGCTGCGCATTGTCGGGCATCTCACCTTCACCGTAGGTGGAGGTGACGATCAGCACGTGGCGCATGGTGGCAAACACATCCAGATCCACTTCACCCAGCGCCTGTACTACTGGCACCAATCCTTTCGCCCGCGCGGCTTTGGCTGCGGTGTGCGCCAGCGCTTCCGCGTTACCGGTTTGTGAGCCATACAAAATATGCAGTTGGGTATTCGCGCTAGCGCCGGCTGCCGGCGCAGTTTGCTTGTCTTCTAATACCAGCAGGCGCGAATGGAGCCCCGCGAGAAAACCTGCCAGCCAATATTTCTGTTCGCCGTTAAACGGGGCATCTTCAGGAATGTAAGGAATCTTCATGGATATCAGTACTCAAACCGGTTCATCGAATTCGTCGTCATAGCCCGGAACACCGTCACCGGGCCTTCGTCCATTTCTCGCGGTACACTCAGGCGAGTTTGCCCACTGCCGCCGCGATTTCTGGCAGCGCGGCACGTGCAAACAGCTCTTCAAAATCAGGCAGATGACCGAGTACCTCACGGTTGCGCGCATCCTGATAAATGATCCAGCCATAGGTGGCCAGGCTATCCATCGAGCGAATGTTACGCTGCGTCAGGGCGGCCTTGTAATCGGCCATACGCTTGGCGGCGATTAGGCTCGCCAACTCGTCATCGCTGTAGCTCTCGATAGCGGCACGGGCGTGGCGTTGCAGCTTGCTCACCAGCGTGAAATCTTCCGTCATCAGCAAATTACGCACCGCTTTTTCCACCGCGGGATCTTCTACCGAAGTGCCTTTTGGCAATTTACCCAGCGCCAGCTGCTGCGCAAAGCTCAGCACGGTGTAGTTGTTCAGCAGGACAAACATTTCCTGCGTATCGGTAGCGCCGTAGGCCGGGACTGCGCCGTCTGCGATGGTTTTGCCGGTGCGCCACGCTGATTTGAACTTCGCCACCTGATGTGCGGCGAGCGAGGTTGACAGCTCTTCCAGCAAATCTTTGCGCGATTTGGCTTTCAGAATTTCAGCGCCGTCTTGATAAAGCAGCAGTGAACGCGGCATCACGTACACAAAGTGCTGGCATTCGGTTTCCCAATTATCCAGCAGCCAAGCCGCACGCGGCGACTGTGTCGCTTCCAGATGCCAGTGCAGTAGGGTCAGCACGGCTTGCTTGTGGACCTGCGCCATTTCATCGGCGTCGGCAATAGAGCCAAACAACACCGAGTCACCTGCCGCGTGCGCCGCCAGCGAGCCGTAGGGATCGTACTGATAGGCGAAGCCGCCGCTCATGCCGTTGCCGAAGCCTTTGCCGAAGGTACCGAGGTTGAGAATGGCGCCGTTGGTCATGTATTCGCAGCAGAAATCGCCCACGCCCTCAACCACGGCAGTGGCGCCGGAGTTGCGCACGGCAAAGCGATCGCCTGCCTGGCCCTGCACAAACAGACGCCCACCCGTCGCACCGAACAGCGCGAAGTTACCGATTAATACGTTGCCATCGCTATCCTGCGCACCGCCGCCGGGAGACATCACCACCAGCTCACCGCCGCATTGGCCTTTGCCCACGCCGTCGTTGCAGGTGCCATAGTGTTTCATCAGCATACCGTCGTTGCAGAACGCCCCGAAGGACTGTCCTGCGGCACCGGTGGTGTGAATATTCACGGTGCGAGGCGCAAGGTAGTGGCGGCCACGATCGTCTTTCAATACCGCGGGCAGCGCAGCGCGCTGTGCGGCAGGCAGCGTGTGATTCAGCATGCGTTCGATATCGATCGCCAATTGGCCGCCCACGCTTTTGTTACGGTTATTCAGCACAATGCCGTCGCCCAGTGCCACTTCACGTCCCGCCGCGTCAATCAATGTCGCCTTCACGGTATCAAGCCAGTCGTCGTCGAGCGTAAAGTCTTTTTCCAGATACACCGGCTGCTCGACTTTCTGTTCGGGAACCACGGTCAGCATGGCGCGCAGATCCAGTTTGCCGACTTCAAGCGGGTGATCCATCAAGTGCAGCAGATCGGAGCGCCCGCGCGCTTCACGCAGCGAACGCAAGCCCAGTCGCGCCAGGAATTCGCGCACTTCTTGTGCCACGTTAATGAAATATTGCGCCAGCTGACGCGGGTCGCCGTCAAAGGCTTCGGCATTGGTGGTTAAGCCGGCCGGGCACTTCACGTTGCAGTTCTTCGCCATGACGCATTTCAGCATCATCAGCGCGGTGGTACCGAACTCGAAGCTGTCGCCCCCCAGCAGAGCAGACTTAATCACGTCGCTGCCGGTCTGCTGCGCGCCTGAGCAGCGCAGCTGCACTTTGTCGCGCAGGCCGTTGGCACACAGCGCCTGATGCACTTCGGCGATGCCGATTTCCGCCACGCGACCGGTATATTTCAGGCTGGTAACGGAGGCCGCACCGGTGCCGCCGGTGTTGCCAGCCACATTGATCACATCCGCACCGGCTTTAGCCACGCCCACGGCGATGGTGCCGATACCTTCAGAGGAAACCAGCTTCACCACCACGCGCACGCGCGCGGCCTTACAGTCATGGATCAGCTGCGCCAAATCTTCGATGGAGTACGTGTCATGGTGTGGCGGCGGCGATACCAGCTCGACGCCCGGCGTACCGCCGCGCGCCGCCGCGATCTCCACGGTGACTTTCGGCGCAGGCAGCTGTCCGCCTTCACCGGGTTTCGCGCCCTGACCAATTTTGATCTCCAGCTCTTCCAGCATCGGATCGGCCAGGTAGGCGGCCCAGACGCCGAAGCGGCCAGACGCCAGCTGCTTGATACGTGAGGCGCGCAGGGTGCCGTGGCGCGAGTAGTGCTCGCCACCTTCACCGCAGTTGCTCATGCCACCTACCATATTGGTGCCGTGCGCCACCGCTTCGTGGGCCGGGGCCACCAGCGCGCCGTGGCTCATCGCGCCGGAGGCGAAGGTGCGGGTGATTTCGTGCGCAGGCTGGATTTCATCCAGCGGCAGCGAAGGCTGTGCGGTGAAGATTTTCGACAGGTAATCGGCCGCTTTGCCGTAGGCGGTGATATGCAGCGCACCGGCCTCAACGTGGCTACGCTCAATCTCGTCGTTGAAGCGGGTTTTCAGCGCCCGCGCCAGCGCGTTCAGGCGCTCCTCTTCGGGCTTAAGGCCCGCGATCGCGTCGATCAACCGCAGTTCAAACTGATTGAGGCTGCCATCCGTGGCCTTGCAGGCCAGACCGCGCGTCGCGAAGCCGTTGTTGATCAACGAATAGCGACCCAGCTTGCGGCCAAACTCCGCTTCGCTGTCCACGTGCGTTAAATCACAGGGCAGGGCGAGAATATCGCGCAGCGCCGCAGGACGACGTTTGCGCTCGGCGTGCATCAGGCTGGAGAACTGACGGTAGTCCGGCGTAATGGTGAAGCTATCAATGACCGCATTGGGAATGCGCTCAAAGCTACTGTCCTTGAAGGCATCGGCGTTGATGTTGAACGCATTATCCAGCTTGGCCAGCGTCATCAGGCGGATAAAGTTATCTTCTTCGCGCGCTTTGTCGGCGAAGCGAATTGGCTGTTCCGTCATGTCGATAAAGGTGCGCACGGCGATGGTACCGTAAGAGTGACCCGCCCCTTCGGCGCGCTCTTTGAACAGCCCCAGCAGCGGCACTTCCGCTTCACCCTGAATTTTCAGGGCGCTCTGGTGCCAGTCGACCGCCATCTGGGCGATAGCCGGGAACCCGGCGCCGCCCACCGGCGTTTTGATATTTGGGAAATACTTTTTCAGCACCGGATCGTCGGTATCCAGGAAGTTGGGCTCGAAGAACTCACCGCAGCTGTAGCTTTCCACGGTGCACAGGCCCACTTTGCCCATGGTTTTCATCAGCGCTTTTTCAGCGGCTTTGGCATAGCGCTTAAAGGCCTTGTTACCCTCTTCACCTTCACCAAACTTCTCTTCGGCACGCATCTGCACGCCAAGCGGATAGACCGCCGAGGCACCAAAGCCGAGCGTGGCGGCAATGTGGTGTGAAGAGATGCTTTGTCCGCTCTCTACCACCAGCGACACATCCAGACGCAAACCTTCCTGCACCAGGCGCTGGTTAATGGCGGAGACCATCAGCAGCATCGGGATCGCCGCGTGCGTCGAAGAGATGTGGCGGTCGGTGATCACCGCGATACCGCCTTGCTGACGCGCAAAATCCACCACCTGCTGCGCCAGGTTATCGATAGCCGCTTCCAGCGCATCGGCGTTGGCAGCACGGCTGACGATATCTTTGCCGGTGACCGGCTGATATAGCATGTCAAAACGCGCATAAGGCGCCACGGTCTGTTCACGCAGGCGCAGCATATCCAGATGCGTGAGGATCGGGCTTGGCACGATGATCTGTTGGCCTTTGCTGCGGCCAAGATGCGGTTTAGCGCCCAGCGCCACGCGCAGCGTCATGCCATCAGCTTCACGGATCGAATCCAGCGGCGGGTTGGTCACTTGCGCAAAGCGCTGTGAGAAGTAGTGCGCCATACCGCCTTCGTGGTCGGACAGGCCGTTGATGGCGTTGCCGTAACCCATTGCGGAGATCTTCTCTGCGCCGGTTTGCAGCATCGGGTCCATCATGAATTTAAAGCTTTCTTGGTTGTAGTAGTAAGCCACAAACCGCTGGTAGGTTTTGAGATCGCCGCGATAGCGCAGCGGCGAGCCGAGTTTCTCCGCAGGCACTTCCGGCAGATCCTGCAGCTCAACGCGGGCTGCGCGCAGCAGGGCAGGATAATCTTTCTCGGCGGCCAGTTTTTCCAGCGCTTCTACCGTGGTATAGGCGCGTTTTTCGCGGTGATCGTAATACAGCATACCGCCGGCTTCGATACGTCCACGGCGCAGCACGCTTTCCGGCGGGAAGGCAATCTGGCCCGCTTCAGACATCGCACCAATATAGTCGGCCGTTTCCACGGAACGCAGCGGACGGAGACCCAGGCGGTCCAGGCGTGCGCCTATGACTTCGCCATTGCCAAAAATCAACGCTGCCGGGCCGTCGTTCTTCTCTTCGTAAAGCGAGAAATACTCCAACATGGCGCGCACGTCGCCGGAGAGCGAGGTGTCATTTTCCCAGGCGGGTGGCATCATCGAAACCACCGCGTTGATCAAGTCGAGATTATCTTCCATCAACCGGCTGTGAATGCTCTGGTCGAGGCGTGAACTGTCTGATTGACCTTTTGGACGCACGATCTTTTTGCCGCGCGCCAGCATCAGGGCGGCTTCCGCAATGCGGTTTTTACGATCGGTATTGAGCTCACCGTTATGGGCCATCAGGCGGAACGGCTGCGCCATGGTCGTGTGCGGATCGGTGTTGGTGGAAAAACGGGTATGGAAAAACAGCCCGCGTACCTGATGATCTTCGTCGGTGAGATCTTTGAAATAGGGAATCACTTCATTTGAGTTCAGGCGCGCTTTAAATACTTGGGTGCGCGAGGAGAGCGACAGCGGATACAAACCGCCAAACTCCTGCTCGGTAAACGCCCGCGCTTCGATATCCAGCAGCGCGCGGTAGATGTGGCGCTCAAACTCATTTTGATCGCCAATCTCCTGCGGGGCCGCGAAGATCCACTGCACAATCGGCAGCTGGTACTTTACTGCCGCCGCACGGGTGACGCTGTTATCCAGCGGCATGTCGCGCTTCATTAGCATCGGCAGGTTATGCGCCGCCAGGGTTTGCTCGACCAAACGCTCGGCATTGGCGCGCAGCTCGGCATCTTTTGGCACAAAGAAGTTACCCACGCCAAAGCGACCCGCTTCCAGCGGCTGACCGGTGATTTTACGGAAAAAGCGCAGAGAAAGGTCAACGTTAACGCCGGCGCCATCGCCGACACCCTCCGCAGACATACCGCCGCGATGCGGTACCGTGCATAAGGCACTGTGCGCCATACGCAGAATTTCATGGGTCTGCTCGCCGTCCTTTCGCGTAATGAAACCTACACCACAGCTATCACTTCCGGCTGAGGGATCATACAAACCATAGGGATGAGGTTTTTGAGTGGACATTGAGGGTCTCCTTAAACTGCTTTAGACATTACCTGCATTCGTTCGAGCACCGCGCACAGCTGCGTGCTTTATCAATTCTTTTCGCGCGCTAACCGCGGGCGTCGCAACACTGAGCAAAGGCTCTCAGGAATTACGCTTCACGTCCTTGATGAGCTGCTCTTACTTCCGGTCTCTTATGGGAGATAACTTGCATCCAGAGGGAGTTTCTTGCTGCATAGATATGCCGAGACTCAGTTCCAGCTGGAGCACCTCCAGCGGCATTCCAACTTATCGGGAAAGCGAACAGAGGTCAAATAGCCTGTCTTAGGGCATGTAATAAGCAGTTAATTGATATAATCATATAATTTATAAAAGGTTAATAAGAAAATTTATGTCAATCTGGCTGGAGTGGTGCGCCCTGGGGGTGTAAGTCGTCTCACTGTGAGGAAGGCCGCATATATCCAAACAATGCTGATAAGGAATGATTAAACAGCACGAAATTCTGTTGGTGTCGGTTCATGCGCAGCATGTATCTGTTTTTCTTATGGCGCGCTTTTTGAATCAAAAAACCGTTGGCATTAGCAAAATTAATCAGCGTGATTTTAGATAAGCAGGCAGTAAATTTGAATGGATATGCAATAACGGTGTGAAACCATTTGTGGAAAAGGCAGAGAAGAAGATTGATAAGCCCCGTTGTTTTGAAACGGGCGGCGGCGGGGCGGCCTTTCAGATTATTCAGTTAGCGGAATTAGTCAAGCGCTTTGCGCATAACGCGGGAAACGTCGGCGAAATTCAAGGGTTTTGCACCATAATGGAGCAAACTCAGCATGTTACGGCGCGATAAAGGGATATTTACGATATGATGAGCCTGATTTCGTCCAGAGGGCTCGTCATGAAACAAATTCGTCTGCTCGCACAATACTACGTTGACCTGATGGTTAAGCTGGGGCTGGTGCGCTTCTCCCTGTTGTTGGCTTCCGCGCTGGTTGTGCTGGCCATGGTGGTTCAAATGGCCGTTACCATGGTGCTGCGCGGTCACGTTGAAAGTATCGACGTCGTGCGCTCGGTCTTTTTTGGCTTGTTAATCACGCCGTGGGCCGTCTATTTCCTCTCTGTCGTGGTCGATCAGCTGGAAGAGTCACGCCAGCGGCTGTCGAGGCTGGTTGATAAACTGGAAGAGATGCGCACGCGGGATCTGGAGCTGAATCAGCAGATGAAAGAGACCATCACGCAGCTTAATCAGGAGATTGCCGATCGTATTAAAGCGGAGCAGGCGCGTGAGCAGGTGATGGATAAGCTGCGTGAAGAGATGGCGCGCCGCGAGCAGGCGCAGATCGAGCTAGAGCAGCAATCCTCTTTCCTGCGCTCTTTTCTCGATGCCTCGCCCGATCTGGTGTTTTATCGCAACATCGACAAAGAGTTCTCCGGCTGTAATCGCGCCATGGAGCTATTAACAGGCATGAGCGAGAAGCAGCTCATTGGCCTGACGCCGCGTGATATTTACGATGAAGAGGCGGCCTCCAAGGTACTGGAAACCGATGAGAAGGTTTTCCGCCACAACGTCTCGCTGACCTATGAGCAATGGCTACAATATCCTGACGGACGCAAAGCCTGTTTTGAAATCCGCAAAGTCCCGTATTATGACCGTGTAGGTAAGCGCAGCGGCCTGATGGGCTTTGGACGTGACATTACCGAGCGTAAGCGCTATCAGGACGCGCTGGAGAACGCCAGTCGCGAGAAAACCACGTTTATCTCTACCATCAGCCACGAGCTGCGTACGCCGCTCAATGGCATCGTTGGATTGAGCCGTATTCTCCTCGATACCGACTTAAATCAGGAGCAGTTGAAGTACCTGAAGACCATACACGTGTCAGCCATCACGCTGGGCAATATCTTCAACGATGTGATTGAAGTGGACAAAATCGAGCGGCGTAAGGTGCAGCTTGATAACCAGCCGCTGGATTTCACCGGCTTTCTGGCCGATCTCGAGAATTTATCGGGCCTGCTGGCACAGCCTAAAGGGCTGAAGTTCGTGATGGCACCTGAGTTGCCTCTGCCGCATAAAATCACCGCTGACGGCACCCGCCTGCGTCAGATTCTGTGGAATCTGATCGGCAATGCCGTGAAGTTTACCCAGCAGGGCGAAATCGTTGTCCGCGTGGCTTATCGTCAAGATGAAACGCTGCATTTTGAGGTGCAGGATTCCGGTATGGGGATCCCACAGGAAGAGCAGGACAAAATTTTTGCCATGTATTACCAGGTGAAGGATCAGCATGGTGGGAAACCCGCCACCGGAACCGGGATTGGCCTGGCGGTCTCGCGGCGTCTGGCGCAGGCAATGGGCGGCGATATCACCGTGAGCAGCGCACCGGGTCAAGGCTCCTGCTTTACGCTGGAGATCAACGCACCGCGCGTCGCCGATGAAATTGAAGACGAGGACCTGGACAACGATATGCCGCTGCCCGCGCTGCACGTGCTGCTGGTTGAAGACATTGAGTTGAACGTGATCGTCGCCCGCTCCGTGCTGGAAAAGCTAGGCTGCAGCGTCGAGGTGGCGATGACGGGCGGAGAGGCACTGGCGATGTTCGATCCGCATGAGTTCGATCTGGTGTTGCTGGATATTCAGTTGCCGGACATGACCGGTTTGGACGTGTCACGTGCCATTCATCAACGTCACGCCGGCACAGCGCTGCCGCCGCTGGTGGCGCTGACCGCAAATGTGCTGAAAGATAAAAAAGAGTATCTCGATGCGGGCATGGATGATGTGCTGAGTAAGCCGCTGGCGGTGCCCGCGCTAACCGCCATGATCAAAAAGTTTTGGGATGAACAGCCGGAGCCAGCAGCACTTCCGAACGTGCCCTCAGAAGACACCTCGCGCGGTTTGCTGGACGTGGAGATGCTGGAACAGTATATCGAATTAGTGGGCCCAGGCTTGATTACGCAGAGCCTGACGATGTTTGAACAGATGATGCCTGGCTATCTGGATGTGCTGGAGTCCAACATGATGGCGCGCGATCAAAAAGGCATTGCAGAAGAGGGGCATAAAATTAAAGGCGCCGCAGGTTCTGTTGGGCTGCTCCATCTGCAAAAGTTGGCGAAACAGATTCAGTCACCCGAATTGCCCGCGTGGTGGGACAACGTGCAGGAGTGGATTGATGAGCTAAAGCATGCCTGGCAGCATGATGTGAACGTATTACGTGACTGGGTAGATGCTAAGAAAAAATAAGGGGAGCAGAAAAAAAATGACCCCAGTCGAAACCGGGGTGCGCGAATACTGCGCCAACACCAGGGAAAAAGGCACGGTTGCTGTTATGAGAAGACGTATACAAGAGCAACAGTGTGGTATTGGTTTACGCTTTCGTATCACTTTAACAAATCCATCTGCGGTTGCGACAAAATTCATTAAAGAGTGTGATGTTGAGCAGCGTTTAAATACAGAAAACATTAATTTGCCAACACAGTCAAGCAGGGAATTAATTTCTTGGCCAAATTGCACTGTTTTTGATCAAAAATTCTGAAATCAGCCTGGTTTTACCGCAAACACAAGCATGAAAAACTGCCTCATTGTTGTTCCGACGCTGCCGCAGCGCGCGCCGCAAAAATGTGATTTTAATAAGCTGATTTAAAAAGAAAATAACACCATGCAAGCCGTTTCGCCCAAAACGTTTTGGAAAGTGCGCCTTCAAAGTCCTTATCAAGCGCTGCGATTAGCTTAAAATAGGCTTCGTCAGGAGCCGCTGTTTTGCACCCGGCGCGGGTTTCTTCATTGCTTTAGTGAATACCTTTGCCTGTAGGAAAGGGGAAACCCGGCCTTAAACCAGAGTTTCATGAGGTAATAGTTAAGGTTTGCGAAAGCTTCTTTGTGATAGCTATCACTTATAGTTAAGTATGCTATACCGCTTAAAATGATTAATTCCTAGCCATGGAACCGATTCCCTAACTACGGAAGTGCTTGATGTTAATAGCTCTAATAGAGAAACGACTTGGATGAGATAATCGAATTCACTTTACGTCATTGTAAAGTAAGTGAGCGAATTTATCGTACTGGCCCAACTTCAGGTGATTGTGACCTGTGTGATTGATTAATGCGGCGACAGGTAAGAGAAAAGGTGATGCGAAAGAACAAAGGGAAGTTAAGGCAGCGAGTTAAACGCGTCGTCGTGAAGAGTGCGCTGGTGGTGCTGGGAGTATGGCTCACCGCGTTGGTGCTGTTCGCCTTTTTACCGGTGCCATTCTCAGCGGTGATGATGGAGCGCCAGCTGGGCGCCTGGCTCAGTGGCGATATTGGATACGTTGCCCACTCGGATTGGGTCAGCATGGATGAAATTTCTCCGTGGATGGCGTTAGCGGTCATTGCCTCCGAAGATCAAAAATTCCCTGAGCATTGGGGCTTTGACGTCAACGCTATTCAACAAGTATTGGATAGCGAGGAGGGAGAGCGACTGCGTGGCGCGTCCACGCTTTCGCAGCAGACGGCAAAAAACCTGTTTCTCTGGGATGGCCGCAGCTGGGTGCGAAAAGGGCTCGAGGCTGGACTGACGGTGGGTCTGGAAACGGTATGGACTAAGCGCCGTATCTTAACGGTCTATCTGAATATCGCTGAGTTTGGCAATGGCGTATTTGGCGTTGAGGAAGCCTCGCAGCGCTATTTCCATAAGCCAGCCAGCCGTCTCACGATTGCGGATGCGGCGCTGTTAGCCGCCGTGTTGCCCAACCCGATTCGCTTCCGTGCCGATGCGCCTTCAGGCTACGTTCGCCAGCGCCAGCAGTGGATTATGCGCCAGATGCGTCAGCTAGGCGGCGAGGGATTTCTGGCGCGCTATAAGCTGCACTGAACGGCCTAATCTTCGTCAAAACCGGCTTCAAACAGCTCAATGACGGCGGCCAGCGCCTGCGCTTCCTGCGGGCCGCTGGCCTCAATTTCGATATGCCCGCCTTTCGCGGAGTCGAGCATCAGCAGAGCAATTACGCTGCTGGCTTCCGCTTCTGTACCGGCTTCGTTGCGTAACAATACCTCTGCGTCAAAGCTTTGCACCAATTCAAACAGCTTCATCGCAGGGCGCGCGTGCATCCCTAATTTATTGCGGATCTCTACGGTTTGTTTCACAGTCATGATTTGCGTTTTTCCAGCGTGCGATGGCGAGACTGTACGTTTTTTCCACGAGAGCGGAAGTAATCCGCTAACTGCTCGGCAATGTAAACGGAACGGTGTTTACCGCCCGTGCAACCAATCGCGACCGTGAGGTAACTGCGGTTGTTCGTTTCCAGCATAGGCAACCACAGTTCCAGGTAGCTGCGCGTCTGGTAGATGAAATTATGCACTTCAGTATGGCGATCGAGGAAAGCGGCAACCGGGCGATCCAGACCGGTCATCGGGCGCAACTTGGGATCCCAGTGCGGGTTTGGCAGAAAACGCACGTCAAACACGTAATCAGCGTCAATCGGAATACCGTGCTTAAAGCCAAAGGACTCAAACACCATGGTAAGCTCGCGCTCACGCTTACCCAGCAGGCGCGTGCGCAGCATCTCGGCCAGTTCATGCACCGACATCTCCGAGGTATCGATGATCAGATCGGCACGTGAACGCAGGGGTTCCAGCAGATCGTTCTCTTCATCAATGGCGCTTTCCAGCGACAAATTTTTGCTGGAGAGCGGGTGCAGGCGACGCGTATCGCTGTAGCGGCGAATCAAGGTGTTGCGATCGGCATCAAGAAACAGCAGCTGCGGTGAAAAGGAGTCAGGCAAATTATTCAGTGCGTTTTCAAAAATTTCCGGCGATTCCGGCATGTTACGCACATCAATGCTGACCGCTGCCGAGATGTTTCGCTCGGTTAAGGCATGCGCCAGCTCCGGTAATAGCACGACCGGCAGATTATCGACACAGTAGAAACCCATATCTTCCAGGGCGCGCAGCGCAACGGATTTTCCTGAGCCTGATCGACCGCTAACGATCATCAGCACCATTCCATTTCTCCCGTTTTAAACCGGCACCAGGGCCGGTAAAAGTGTTTGATGCTTAAGCGTGATCTTCCTGAGCGTCTGTGATGATGGCGTAGAGCTCTTCGTCGCTCTGGGCCGCGCGCAGGCGTCGGCACACCGTTTTATCGGCCAGGCGTTTTGCCACCAGCGAGAGCGTGTGCAAATGGGTTTTACACTGATCGGCTGGTACGAGCAGCGCGAACAGCAAATCAACGGGTTGATTATCGACGGCATCAAATGCAATTGGCTGGTCAAGGCTGATAAAGACGCCCACGGCGCGCAGGGTATCCTCTTCCAATTTACCGTGTGGAATAGCAATACCATTTCCGATGCCGGTACTGCCCATGCGTTCGCGGGTCAGAATGGCATCAAACAGTATCTGGTGGGGCAGATTCAGCTGCTTCGCAGCCAGTTCACTGATAATTTCCAGCGCGCGCTTTTTGCTTTGGCAGTGTACGCCGCTGCGGGTGCAGTCCAGTGCCAGGACCGAGCTCAATTCCAGTGTTAGATCGTTGTTCATCATCGTTTCACTTGCGAGTTCACAGAGCCGCGGAGCATACCCTTGAGCAGAAACGCCTGATTGAGCATGCTCCTTGGCGCTTGCGCAGATGACAAAACGGGGCGGAAAGCCCGCCCCATTAATGCTCTAAGTGTCGATCCTGTCGGCACCCTGCAAGCGTGAAGGTTAGTGTTTTTTCAGTTTATCTTTGTGCTTGGTCAGCTGACGGGCCAGTTTATCAATCAACCCGTCAATGGCCGCGTACATGTCTTCCGCTTCCGATGTGGCGTGCAGCTCCCCGCCGTTGACGTGCAGTGTTGCCTCCGCAATCTGCGTGACCTTTTCCACCTTCAGAACAATATAAACCTGATTGATACGATCAAAATAGTGTTCCAGTTTGGCAAATTTGGTATTTACAAATTCACGCAGTGGTTCGGTGATTTCAACATTAAGGCCGGTAAGGTTTAGCTGCATAGGTCTTCCTTCTTCATTCGTTCAAACCAACTGTTTACGCTGGTTCGAGGGCGGTATAGACAAAGACTCGCGATATTTAGCAACGGTGCGGCGTGCCACCATGATGCCCTGTTCGGATAACATGGAGGTCAGTTTGCTGTCGCTCAAGGGTTTTGCGGGATTTTCCGCAGAGATCAATTTTTTCACCAGCGCGCGTATCGCCGTTGAGGAAGCTTCACCTCCGCCTTCGGTATTGACGTGGCTGGAGAAAAAATATTTCAGCTCAAAGATGCCACGCGGACTGTGCAAATATTTTTGGGTGGTTACGCGTGAAATGGTCGATTCATGCATATCCACCGCTTGCGCGATATCCGCCAGCACCATGGGACGCATAAATTCTTCGCCCTGTTCGAAAAACGCCTGCTGTTGTTCGACAATGCAGCGAGTGACTTTCAGCAGCGTGTCATTGCGGCTTTCCAAACTTTTAATAAGCCAGCGGGCTTCTTGTAAATTACTGCGAATAAACTGGTTGTCGCTGTCGCTGCGCGTTGTCCCGCCCATGGCAGCGTAGTGCTGGTTGATCTTCAAACGAGGCAGACTGTCGGCATTAAGCTCAACGGCCCAGCGCTTACCATTCTTCCGCACCAATACATCCGGGATCACATATTCCGGTTCGCTGGTGTTCACGGACTGGCCGGGACGTGGGTCAAGCGACTGAATCAGCAGCATCGCCTCTTTGAGCACATCTTCTTTGAGACGCGTCACGCGCATCAGGCTGCGAAAATCGTGGTTGGCCAGTAAATCGAGGTGTTCGCTGACGATCAAGCGTGCTTCAGTCAGCATGGGGGCATCACTGGCATACTGCGACAGCTGTACCAGCAGGCAGTCACGCAGATCGCGCGCGCCGACGCCAACCGGATCGAAGCGCTGCACGCGCTTCAGCACCGCTTCCACTTCATCAAGCGTTAACGCTTCATCGCCAATACTGTCACAAATCTCTTGTAACGTGACGGTGAGGTAGCCCGTTTCGTCAATGGCATCCACGATCGAGGTCGCGATAGCGCGGTCGGTGTCGGTGAACGGCGTGAGCTCCACTTGCCACATCAGGTAATCCTGCAGTGACTGGGTGGTTTCACCCTGATATATCGGCAGCTCGTCGTCCTGATAATCAGTGCCGGTGCCAGAAGGGGTGCCTGCGGTATAGATCTCATCCCACGTGGCATCGAGCGGCAGCTCATCGGGCATCTCTTTTTGTTCAAGCGCTTCCCGCGTGTCTAACGCATCACTGTCTTTATTTTCGTGCGTGTCAATCTCGTCATGCAGATCGGTTTGTTCAAGCAGTGGATTGCTTTCCAGCGCCAGCTGGAGTTCCTGCTGAAGTTCAAGCGTAGAGAGTTGCAGCAAGCGGATTGCCTGCTGCAACTGGGGCGTCATCGCCAGCTGTTGGCTGAACCTGAGTTGCAAACCTTGCTTCATAATCCGGCTTGAGTATCCTAAGCAAACGTCGGGTGTGGGAACACCTTATCAGAGTCTGAACTCTTCACCCAAATAAACCCGCTTAACCTGCTCATCTGCCAGTATTTCGTCTGGCGTGCCGTGCGCGATCAAATGGCCTTGGCTCACAATATACGCGCGCTCACACACCGCGAGGGTTTCTCGCACGTTATGGTCGGTGATCAAGACGCCAAGCCCGCTGTCGCGCAGATGTTCGATGATCTTTTTGATATCGATAACCGAAATGGGGTCGACGCCCGCAAAAGGCTCATCCAGCAGAATAAATTTGGGGTTGGCGGCCAGCGCGCGGGCAATCTCAACGCGACGGCGTTCGCCACCTGACAGCGCTTGACCCATGCTGTCGCGCAGATGCTGAATGTGAAACTCTTCCATCAGTTCATTGGCGCGGTCTTGCCGTTGTTCTTCGGTTAAATCTTCCCGCACCTGCAGCACAGCCATTAAGTTGTCGTACACGCTCAACCGGCGGAAAATAGACGCTTCCTGCGGTAAATAACCGATTCCGCGACGCGCGCGCGCGTGCAGCGGCAGAATACTGATGTCTTCTTCATCAATAACAATGCGCCCGGCATCGCGCGGCACAATGCCTACCACCATGTAAAAGGTGGTGGTTTTACCCGCCCCGTTTGGACCGAGCAGCCCGACAATCTCACCGGATTTGACCTGCAGGCTCACATCCTCAACTACGCGGCGACCTTTGTAGGCTTTTGCCAGGTTTTCAGCGATTAAAGTGGCCATAGCTATCAGTTACTCTTTTTGGAGGGCGTAGATGAACCGTTTTTATCCTGCAACTGCGATGGAACCAGCACCGTGGTCACGCGCTTGCTTTCGCCTTGACTATACGCCTGCATTTTCTGCTCTTTCACCAAATAGGTGATGCGATCGCCTTTGATGTTGCTGTCCAACTGCTGGATATAAGCGTTACCGGTCAGCTCAACGAAATCGTTCGCCAGTTCATAATGCAGTTTAGAAGCATGGCCTTCTACGGGTTTGCCGCTGTCCTGCATCTGATAGAACGTGGCGGGCGCACCGTAGGCGTCAACGATGGTTTTTTTGCTGTCGCCGCCTGGACGCGTAACCACGACTTTGTCTGCGGTTATCTTGATCGATCCCTGCGTGACAATCACGTTGCCGGTGAACGTGGCGACGTTGCCCTGCAGATCCAGCGCCTGATTGGTCGAATCGATATTGACCGGCTTATCGGAATCGCCCGTGAGCGCTAACGCAGGCAGGCTCGCCGCCAGTAAGCCGCTTACCAGTAACAACTTAAGGCTGTTTTTGTTCATTTTGGATTTCATAGGAAGTTTTGACCTTTTCAAGCAGCTCAGCATTTTTTGTCCGTAAGTTGCCGCGCATTTTCATGCCAGTGGAATTGAAACTGCGGCCAAAAAGGGTGACCTGATCGTCAGACGTCACATCTTGTGTGACCAAATTGACCTGAGCGTTATCAGTGAGAATGCGCTCAAGCTGTGAATCTTGAGTCAGCGTATTCACTTGAACGTTACCGTACAAATAGAGCATACGGTCGTTGGTGAGTTTCGCTTTATCGGCCCGCACTGACCATGTCGGTACCTTGTTTTCGTCGTAGGTGGTCATGACCGGATGATCAAACCAGCTTACCTGTTCGGCAGAAAAATAGGTCACTTTATCCGAGATAAGCTTATAGGCCAGCGCGCCCGTTGGGTTGTACACCACCGTATTGGATTGTTCGCTGGTATAGGTTGGTTCCTGATCGTTGGTGTTAACAGGAAGCTTTGTGTCATCCTGGTTGGTGAGATTCCAGCCAATCAGCACTAGTGCGATCAAGCCCAGAATCAGCGTTATCCAACGCCTGCTCTTACTCATACTGATTGCCCTTTGGCATCCTCAAATTTATTCTGCGCGATCAAAATGAGATCGCACAGCTCACGAACGGCGCCGCGTCCGCCAGCGATGCGGGTGACATAATGCGCGCGCGTCAGTAACACGGGGTGAGCATCGGCAACGGCCACGCTGAGTCCAGACTGCGCCATCACCGGCCAGTCAATCAAGTCATCACCAATATAGGCTACCTGATCGGCAGACAGAGACAGTTTATCCAAGAGTTCGCGCCAGGCCAAAAGCTTATCTGACTGCCCTTGGTAAAGATGCGTAATGCCCAGCGTTTCACAGCGATCTTCCAGCAATTTTGCTTTGCGGCCGGTAATAATAGCGACTTCGGTGCCAGAGGTCAGCAAACAGCGGATGCCGTAGCCGTCACGTACATTGAACGCTTTCAGCTCTTCGCCGCTGTTGCCCATGTAGATTAACCCGTCCGACATCACGCCATCGACGTCACAAATCAGCAGACGTATCCTGGCTGCGCGCGCCATCACATCGGCGTGGACCGGGCCGTAGCAGGTGTCAACCATGGCTGTATCAGCACTCATTTTTCGTTCCTGTTCAGACTACGCCAGCGCGCAGCATGTCATGCATATGTACCACACCCAGCAGGCGCTCGTCATCGGCCACCAGTAAAGCAGTAATGTTTTTGTTTTGCATAAGATTAAGCGCGTCAACTGCCAGCGTATTTGGGCGAACCCGAATGCCACCACGCGTCATTACGTCCTGAATTTTTGCTGCTTGAAAATCGATGCCCATATCAAAAATGCGGCGTAAGTCACCGTCGGTGAAAATGCCTTCAATTTTCATTGAATCATCTACAATCACCGTCAGGCCAAGATTCTTACGGGTGATCTCCAGCAGCGCATCGCGCAACGACGCGTCACGGCTCACGCGGGGAATCTCATCACCGCTGTGCATGATATCGCTGACGTGCAGCAGCAGCTTACGGCCTAGCGCGCCGCCAGGGTGGGATAAGGCAAAATCTTCCTGCGTAAAGCCGCGCGCTTCCAACAGCGCCACAGCCAGCGCGTCGCCCATCACCAACGTCGCGGTGGTGCTAGAGGTGGGTGCCAGTCCTAATGGGCAGGCCTCTTGCGGCACTTTTACGCACAGGTGAATATCGGCTGCGCGTCCCATGGCGCTCTCGGGTCGGCTCGTGAGACAAATGAGCGTGATATGCTGGCGCTTCAACACCGGAATCAGCGCCAGGATCTCATTGGACTCGCCGCTATTAGAGATGGCAATCACCACATCGTCACGGCTTACCATGCCGAGATCGCCGTGGCTCGCTTCTCCAGGATGCACAAAGAAAGCCGGCGTGCCGGTACTGGCAAATGTCGCGGCCATCTTGGCGCCGATATGTCCCGATTTACCCATGCCCATTACCACCACTTTCCCACGGCAGGCGAGAATGGTCTCGCACGCCCGGCTGAAGTCGGCGTTAATGTACTGATCAAGCTGCTCCAGGCCTTCACGCTCTATTCGCAGCACCGCTTTTCCGGCCTGCTGATAATCGAAATCCGATTGCTGAGATGACATGGTTACTCTGTCCTTAATAACTGGCGATAAATGCGGGGCTAAACCACAGCCACAGCACCCACAGGATAAATCCGCTCACGAGCAGCGTGCCTGCCGTCCGGCCAATACGCCGTTTGCGTAACAGGCAAAGCAGGGCGAATAAAACACTTACGCCCAACATCACCCAGTAATCGCGCGCAAACGCGTGCGGATCGACACTGCCGGGATGGAGCAGGGCGGGCAGGCCGAGCACAATGGCTAAATTAAAGATATTCGCGCCAATCAGGTTACCAATGGCGATATCATCTTCCCCCTTAAGCGCGCCCGCCACTACCGTGGCGAGCTCTGGCAGGCTGGTCCCCACGGAAATCAGCGTCAGGCCCATCACTAACTCACTGACGCCAAAATAGTCAGCAAACACGGTGGCATTGTCGATCACCATACGCGTCGACATAGGGAGAATAATCAGCGCGACGGCCAGCCAGAGAAAGGCAACGGTATTGCCGGTTTCATCGCGCGGCAGTTCGGCCAGCTGTTCACGGGTCAGCGTATCGTTGTTGTCACGCTCCGCGCGCCGCGCGATGCGAATCACTGCAAACAGGTAGGTAAGCGCAATGAAAAGCAGCGCAACGCCGTCAAGCCGACTAAGGTGATTATCGAACAGCATGATACCGCTCAGCAGTGAAATCAGCAGCATTAACGGCAATTCGCGGCGTATCAAATTGGAGTGCAGCGTGAGCGGATGCAGCAGCGCTGCGCTGCCCAAAATTAAGAGTATGTTGGTGATGTTCGAGCCCAAGGCGGTGCCGACGGCGAGATCCATCTGACCATGCTGTGCGGCCGAAAACGACACGATCAGTTCGGGTAACGAGGTACCGATGCTGACCACTGTCATGCCGATGATCAATGGCGGAATACCAAAAGATCGACACAGGATTGCGGCACTGAATACCAGACGGTCAGCACCGTACGCCAGTAACAGCAATCCGATAAACAGCAGGGCAGTGGCTACGAACATGAAAAATCCTTGATGGATAGAGTGTCGGCGAACCTTGTCCGACAGGGAAAAGCATTACGCGCGCGAAACAGGCGCTGATTTTGAACGTCTGAGCGGCAAAAGTAAATTTTAAGGCCGTTTTCGCCACATCATCAGGGTAAGTTTCTGTAAAACTATCGTGCATTGCGGGCTAACGAGCTACCATCCCCGACGTCATTCGCGCCCGATTCGCAAAACAGAGGTAGAAATGGTTCAACAACAAACGAATCTGGTGGAGGTTCGTGGCGTCAGCTTCACGCGCGGAGACCGCACCATTTTCGACGATATTTCTCTTACCGTACCGGAAGGTAAAGTTACGGCCATTATGGGCCCTTCCGGCATCGGCAAAACCACGCTGCTGCGCCTGATTGGCGGGCAGCTTCAGCCGGATAAAGGTGAAATCTGGTTTCGTGACCAGAATATTCCCACGCTTTCCCGCGGTAAGTTATACGAAGCGCGAAAAAAGATGAGCATGCTGTTCCAGTCAGGCGCCTTGTTTACCGATCTCAATGTGTTCGATAACGTGGCATGGCCGCTGCGTGAGCATACCCAACTGCCGCCTGCGCTGCTGCACAGTACCGTGATGATGAAACTGGAAGCGGTGGGTTTACGCGGGGCAGCTAAACTTATGCCAGCTGAATTGTCGGGAGGCATGGCGCGCCGCGCTGCGCTCGCCCGCGCCATTGCGCTGGAGCCCGACCTGATTATGTTTGATGAGCCGTTTGTGGGCCAAGATCCCATTACCATGGGCGTACTGGTAAAACTCATTGATGAGCTCAATCATTCGTTGGGCGTGACCTGCATTGTGGTTTCACACGACGTGCCAGAGGTCTTGAGCATTGCCGATCATGCCTATATTGTTGCCGGACAAAAAATTATTGCGCAAGGTAGCGCGCCAGCGCTTCGGGAAAATCCCGACCCGCGCGTGCGCCAGTTTATTGAGGGTCATGCGGACGGCCCCGTGCCGTTCCGCTTTGCCGCCGGGGATTATCTCAGCGATCTGACCCGTACAGGGAGAACCTAGGCTGATGTTGTTAAACGCGCTGGCGTCTCTGGGGCGTCAGGGGATCAATACCTGCGCCGCCTTTGGACGCGCAGGTCTTATGTTGTTTCATGCGCTGGTAGGCAAACCGGCGTTCCGCCGACATGCGCCGCTGCTTATTAAGCAGCTCTACAGCGTGGGCGTACTCTCACTGTTAATCATTGTGGTTTCCGGCCTGTTCATTGGCATGGTGCTAGGCTTGCAGGGCTATTTGGTCCTTACCACCTACAATGCGGAAACCAGTCTCGGCATGCTGGTTGCCCTTTCGCTGCTGCGTGAATTGGGACCGGTTGTGACGGCGCTGCTGTTTGCCGGACGCGCCGGTTCGGCGCTCACGGCCGAAATTGGTTTGATGAAAGCCACGGAGCAGCTCTCCAGCATGGAAATGATGGCGGTTGATCCTTTACGTCGCGTGGTATCGCCGCGCTTTTGGGCCGGCTTTATTAGCATGCCATTGCTGGCGCTGATCTTTACCGCGGTAGGTGTGGCGGGCGGCGCGCTGGTGGGTGTGGGCTGGAAAGGCATTGATTCTGGCTTTTTCTGGTCCGCCATGCAGAACGCCGTGGATTTTCGCACTGACGTGCTTAACTGCGTGATCAAGAGTGCGGTGTTTGCCGTGACCGTAACCTGGATTGCGCTTTTCAACGGCTACGACGCCACGCCGACTTCAGAAGGGATTAGCCGTGCGACGACGCGTACTGTCGTGCACGCTTCACTGGCGGTACTCGGTTTGGATTTTGTGCTCACAGCACTGATGTTTGGGAATTGATGCAATGCAAAGCAAGAAAAACGAAATCTGGGTAGGGGTATTCATGCTGGCGGCGTTGATTGCGCTGCTGTTCCTTGCTCTGCGCGTGGCCGATCTTAAAACGCTCGGCACCGAACCCACCTGGAAGCTGTACGCCACCTTCGACAATATCGGCGGGTTAAAAATCAGTTCGCCGGTCAAAATTGGCGGTGTGCTTATTGGCCGCGTCACCGATATTTCGCTGGATGAGAAAACGCTGTCACCGCGTGTCACAATGGCGATCAGCGATCGGTACGCGGATAAAATTCCGGATACCAGCTCGCTGGCCATACGTACGCAAGGCCTGCTCGGCGAACAGTTTTTGGCGTTGAATTTAGGCTTTGACGATCCTGAGCTGGGCTCCGCTATGTTGAAAGATGGCGGAACGCTGCGCGACACCAAATCGGCGCTGGTGCTGGAGGATCTCATTGGACAGTTCCTTTACAAGAGCGGCGACAACAAAAACGACGCTCAGAAACAGGGTGCCGAGAGCGCGCCTGCCCCTGCTGCAACGGAATAACTCAGAGAGGTAAAACACGATGTTTAAACGCTTACTGATGGTTGCCATGCTGGCGATTGTACCGCTGGCGGCTAACGCGGCTGACCAAAGCGATCCGTATAAGCTCATGAACGAGGCGGCGGAAAAAACCTTCACGCGCCTGAAAAATGAGCAACCAAAAATCAAGCAAGATCCTAACTATCTGCGTCAAATCGTGCGCCAGGAACTGCTGCCGTACGTGCAGATCAAATATGCTGGCGCCTTAGTTTTAGGCCGTTATTATCGCGATGCCACGCCAGCACAGCGTGAAGCCTACTTTAGCGCCTTTGGTGATTACCTTGCGCAAGCCTATGGTCAGGCGCTGGCACTTTACCACGGCCAAACATACCAAATTCAGCCGGCGCAGCCGCTGGGTGATGCCAAAATCGTTGCCATTCGCGTCACGATTGTGGATCCCAATGGCCGTCCGCCGGTTCGCCTCGACTTCCAGTGGCGTAAAAATACCCAAACTGGTAACTGGCAGGCGTATGACATGATCGCTGAAGGGATCAGTATGATCACCACCAAGCAGAATGAGTGGAGCGATCTGCTGCGCACCAAAGGCATTGATGGCTTGACGGCCCAGCTTAAAACCTATGCCGCCCAGCCCATTTCTCTGGATAAACAGCAATAATGAGTGAACCGTTACGCTGGCAGCGAACGGCCGGCACGCTAACGCTCAGCGGCAAGCTGGATCGCGATACGCTGCGGTTATTATGGGAGCAGCGGGAAACGGTCATGGCGGAAGTGGCGACTATTGATGTTTCTGCGCTTGAACGCGTTGACACATCAGGCTTGGCGCTGCTGGTGCATCTGCGTGAGATTGCTCGCGCTCAAGGACACACGCCGCTATTCAGCGGCGTCACTGACAAACTGCACTCGTTGATCACACTGTATAACCTCCAGCAGATTATTGTTTCTGCTGAAAAAAGCGCCTGATCGCAGGAAGCCATCTGAAAGCCCCTGATTGATTCAGGGGCTTTTGCATATTTAAGAGTCAGGCGCTTTCCTCTAAGATATCCGCCTTATTATTATCAAGTGAAGTGACGAGCAATGGAAAATAGTGAAGTTCAAGCGGTACTCATGCAGGCGTTGCCACTCGAAGAAGTCCACGTCATCAGCAACGACGGTAGCCATTTTCAGGTGATCGCCGTGGGTGACATGTTCGGCGAACTGAGCCGCGTTAAAAAACAGCAGGCTGTATACGCGCCGCTGATGGAATACATTGCGGATAACCGCATTCACGCGGTTTCCATTAAAACTTACACCCCCGCCGAATGGGCGCGCGACCGTAAACTCAACGGTTTTTAAGCGCCTGACAGGCCGTTTTTTGATTCATAATTGAGAGCCGTGTTAATGGACAAATTTCGTGTGCAAGGCCCCACTCGCCTCAGCGGTGAAGTGACCATCTCCGGGGCAAAGAATGCTGCACTGCCCATTCTGTTTGCTGCGCTGTTGGCTGAAGAGCCAGTAGAAATTCAGAATGTGCCAAAGCTGCGTGATATCGATACCACCATCAAGCTGCTCAATTTGCTGGGCGCCCGCGTTGAGCGTAATGGTTCGGTTCATGTGGATGCGCGCGAAGTTAACGTCTTCAGTGCGCCTTACGATCTGGTAAAAACCATGCGCGCGTCTATCTGGGCGCTGGGTCCGCTGGTGGCGCGTTTTGGCCAAGGCCAGGTCTCCCTGCCTGGCGGGTGCGCGATCGGGGCGCGTCCGGTTGATCTGCACATCACCGGCCTTGAGCAGCTCGGCGCCGAGATTAAGCTCGAAGAAGGCTATGTGAAAGCGTCGGTGAACGGGCGTCTTAAAGGGGCGCACATCGTGATGGACAAGGTTAGCGTTGGCGCAACCGTGACGATCATGAGTGCCGCTACCCTGGCCACCGGCACCACCATTATTGAAAACGCCGCGCGCGAGCCAGAAATTGTGGATACCGCGAATTTCCTCAATACGCTGGGTGCAAAAATCAGCGGTGCGGGGACAGACAAGATCACCATTGAAGGCGTTGAACGTCTGGGTGGCGGTGTGCACCGCGTATTGCCGGATCGCATCGAAACTGGCACCTTCCTGGTCGCCGCGGCGATCTCACGCGGTAAGGTGCTGTGCCGTAATACCCAGCCTGATACGCTGGATGCGGTACTCGCAAAACTGCGTGACGCAGGGGCAGACATTGAAATCGGCGACGACTGGATCAGCCTTGATATGCACGGCAAGCGCCCCAAGGCGGTCAACGTGCGTACCGCGCCACATCCGGGCTTCCCTACCGATATGCAAGCACAGTTCACGCTGCTGAATCTGCTGGCAGAGGGCACTGGCGTAATTACGGAAACCATCTTTGAAAACCGTTTTATGCATATCCCTGAGCTGATTCGCATGGGCGCGCACGCGGAAATCGAGAGTAATACGGCGATTTGTTACGGCACCGAACAGCTTTCCGGCGCGCAGGTCATGGCAACGGACTTGCGCGCGTCCGCAAGTCTGGTGCTGGCCGGCTGTATTGCAGAAGGGACCACGCTGGTTGATCGTATTTACCATATCGATCGCGGTTACGAGCACATTGAAGATAAGCTCAGAGCGATGGGTGCAAATATTGAGCGCGTAAGCGGCGAATAACCGGCACGTTTATGCAGCAAAAACCAGCCCCGGCGACGCGGCTGGTTTTTTTTTCGATCTTTAAAGCTTGCGGCGATCGTTGCCCGATCGAATGCGCCTTTTGCGATCCAGTAACGTCTGCGTCACGGGATCGTAGTAGCGGCTTGGCCAGATCTCCGACGGATGCACATTGATCGCATTGGCAATAAGCCACTCGCCTTTGGGCCACGGGCGGGACAGAGCGTTGGCCAACGTGGAAGAACTCAGGCCCGATTTGCGCGAGAGTGCTGCCAGCGTTGTTCCTCTTTTACGTAGTGCGGCAATAATATCTGCGGTATGCCAATCTTGCTTTCTCTCGTCTAACACGTGCTCTCCTTGTCTGTGTTATTGCGTCTGCGCCGGGGCGACTGCCGGGCTGTGTTAATTGGAAAAAACAGAAGGTTTATAGCAAATAACTTCCATAAGTTTCCAGTAATTGTTTTGTGGTGACGCATTTTTGCGTATCATTTCGCAAAAGTTATGCAAGCAGTGCTAAGACGGGAAAAGACGAAAGGGGAGAGAGGCTAACGAGGCCGGAAGGCCCCGTTACGGTATCCATCAGAAGTCGCGCTGCACCGACATGTGCGCCAGCGCTTCGAGCGCGCTGCGCCAGGGCGATTCAGGCAGGGCTTGCAGGGCAGAGATGGCTTTATCCGCCTCTTCTTCTGCACGTTGACGCGTCCAGGCCAGCGATCCGGTTTGCTCCATGGCGGCAAGGACGGGAGTCAGCAGATGCCGCCCATTGCCCTCTTGAATGGCGCTACGTATCATTGCGGCCTGTTCAGGCGTACCGTTGTGCATGGCATGCAAAAGCGGCAGCGTGGGCTTTCCTTCACTCAGGTCATCGCCGGTGTTTTTACCCAGCGTTTGGCCATCTGCACTGTAGTCCAGCAGGTCGTCAATTAACTGGAAAGCGGTACCCAGATAACGTCCGTAATCCTGCAGCGCCTTTTCTTGGGCGGGCGAGGCGTCTGCCAAAATAGCGGAGGCCTGCGAAGCGGCCTCAAACAGGCGTGCGGTTTTGCTGTAAATCACCCGCATATAGCTCTCTTCGGTGATATCCGGATCGTTGCAATTCATTAACTGCAACACTTCGCCTTCCGCGATCACATTCACGGCTTCCGACATCAGCGCGAGGATCTTCAAGGATCCCATGCTGGTCATCATCTGGAATGCACGGGTGTAAATAAAATCACCCACCAGCACGCTGGCCGCATTACCAAACGCCGCATTGGCGGTGGCTTTTCCACGGCGCATATCGGATTCATCCACCACATCATCATGCAAGAGCGTGGCGGTGTGGATAAATTCGATCAGCGCCGCGTTGGTGATATGCAGCGATCCTTGATAGTTCAGCGCACGTGCCGACAGCACAGCAATCATGGGACGAATGCGTTTGCCTCCACCGCTGATGATGTAGTAACCCAACTGGTTAATCAGGGAGACATCTGAATTCAGCTGGTCGAGGATGGTCTGGTTGACGGCCGCCATGTCTTGCGCGGTTAATTCGTTAATCTGTTCTAGGTTCATTCGTCTGTTCAGCTTTGACTCGTTTTTTGCATGCTAAGCGCTTTTACCCAGCGTGAGTTCAGGTAATCTGTTACTGATTGTACTTGAAAAATTGGGTTGAGAAACGTTTGCATGCGTTCTGCGCTTTTTTTCTGCAAGAGAGTGCAAAGTGCTCTTGTCTTCTGTTGGAGATTTGCGTAATATTCGCGCCCTATTATGAATATTTATCGCGCCGCCTGATGATCAAGAAAGGCATGCGCAGAAGCGGAGTTTTATATGTACGCGGTTTTCCAAAGTGGTGGTAAACAACACCGAGTAAGCGAAGGTCAGACCGTTCGCCTGGAAAAGCTGGACATCGCAACCGGCGAAAGCATTGAGTTCGACCAGGTTCTGATGATCGCTAATGGCGAAGACGTGAAAATCGGCGCGCCACTGGTTTCAGGCGGTGTGATCAAGGCAGAAGTTGTTGCTCACGGTCGTGGCGAGAAAATTAAAATCGTTAAGTTTCGTCGTCGTAAACACTACCGTAAGCAAGCTGGTCACCGTCAGTGGTTCACTGATGTGAAAATCACTGCGATCAGCGCGTAAGAGGAGATCTGACAAATGGCACATAAAAAGGCTGGTGGCTCGACTCGTAACGGTCGCGACTCCAACGCAAAACGTCTGGGTGTTAAGCGTTTTGGTGGTGAATCTGTTCTGGCAGGTAGCATCATCGTTCGTCAGCGCGGCACCAAGTTCCATGCCGGTACCAACGTAGGCTGTGGTCGTGACCACACCCTGTTTGCTACCGCAGATGGCAAAGTTAAATTCGAAGTTAAAGGTCCGAACAACCGTAAGTACATCAGCATCGTTGCTGAGTAAGGTTGTCGTTCCTCAGACGCTTTGCGTCTGAACATACGAATGGAAGGCCCCGCAGCTTTGCGGGGCTTTTTACATTCTGCAGCACGATACAGCGATTCGCTGCGACGTTACTGCATCGCTGTTGTACACTTTATGTACGCATTGCTTAGCTAATTTAGCATTATCCGCCGCCGGTCAGCGCAGAAGACCCTGGCGGACCCGTTTGCAGCGCCTGCTGCTGTGAACGACAGTGTGACGGAGAAAAAAAATGAAGTTTGTTGATGAAGCGACGATCCTTGCGGTCGCCGGTGATGGCGGTAATGGCTGCGTAAGCTTCCGTCGTGAAAAATATATCCCCAAAGGGGGCCCGGACGGCGGTGATGGCGGTGACGGCGGTGACGTCTATCTGCTGGCGGATGAAAACCTGAATACCCTGATCGACTACCGCTTTGAAAAATCTTTCCGCGCCGAGCGTGGCCAGAATGGCCAGAGTCGTGATTGCACCGGCAAGCGTGGCAAAGACATCATCATTAAAGTGCCGGTGGGCACGCGTGTGATTGATCAAGGCACTGGCGAGACGCTGGGCGACATGACGCGCCATGAGCAGAAGCTGATGGTCGCCAAAGGCGGCTGGCACGGCCTTGGCAACACCCGTTTTAAATCGTCGGTTAACCGTACGCCGCGTCAGAAAACCATGGGTACGCCCGGTGAGAAACGTGATTTGCTGCTGGAACTGATGCTGCTGGCAGATGTGGGCATGCTCGGTCTGCCAAATGCCGGTAAATCAACGTTTATTCGCGCCGTATCCGCTGCCAAGCCAAAGGTCGCTGACTATCCGTTTACCACCCTGGTTCCGAGCCTCGGCGTGGTGCGCATGGACAGTGAAAAGAGCTTTGTGGTCGCTGATATCCCAGGTCTGATCGAAGGCGCAGCGGAAGGGGCCGGCCTCGGCATTCGCTTCCTGAAGCACCTTGAACGTTGCCGCGTACTGCTACACCTGATTGATATCGCGCCAATCGATGAATCCGATCCGATTGAAAATGCCCGCATCATTCTGGGTGAGCTGGAAAAATACAGCGATAAGCTGTACCAGAAGCCGCGCTGGTTAGTGTTTAACAAAACGGACCTGCTAAGCCGTGAAGAAGCGGAAAGTCGCGCCAAAGCCATTGCCGAAGCGCTGGGCTGGGATGACAAATACTATCTGATTTCGGCGGCAAGCCGTGATGGCGTTAATGAACTGTGCTGGGATGTGATGCACTTCATCATTGCCAATCCGAAAGAGGCCGAGGAAGAAGCGCAGCAGCCAGAAAAAGTGGCCTTCATGTGGGATGACTATCACCGTGAAGCCATGGAAACCGCACAGGAAGTGGAAGAAGATGATGACTGGGATGATGACTGGGATGAGGACGACGACGAAGGCGTCGAAATTATCTACCAGCGTTAATCGCAGACAAGAAAGCGGCCCGAGGGCCGCTTTTTTATAGGGCCGAAGCGGCGACATCGTGCGTAACTCGTCAACGGCAAGCGCAGTGACGATCTGTTCTACAGCGTTAAATAAGCCTGTAACAGACGCTTAGCCGATAAGCTGCTGGGGTAAACAGCAGCGAGCAATCAATCCGCTACGGTCAGTGCGGTTGACTAAAGTTAAGGTGCCATGGTGCATCTGCACAATGCGCAGCACAATATTCAGCCCCAGCCCGCTGCCGCCGTAACGCTGATCGCGACGGCGAAACGCCTGCGTTAACTCCTCGGCGGCTTCCGGGTCGATTCCCGGCCCCTGATCCCAGACCTCCAGCGTGATGTGCTGATCGTCCTGTGCCAATTTTATCGTCACTTCGCTGCCTTCCGGGCTGTAACGTGACGCGTTCTCCAACAGATTACGCAGCATCAGACGCAGCAGCATGGCTTCACCCTGCTGTGAAATGTCATTACCGTGCGGCAAATGTAAATGCTGCTGGCGCTGTTGGTACAGCTCACTCATCTCCGGTTTCAGGGGATGCATAATGTCCTTTTGCCATCGCACCTGCTGATAGTGACCGCCCGCCAGCGCTTGTCCTGCACGCGACAGCATGAGCAGCTGCTCTACGGTGTGCATGAGCTGGTCGATACGTTCAATCAGCATGGCACTCTGCGGCACCTGCTGCTGATGCAGTAATTCCAGATGAAGCCGTAATCCGGCGAGCGGCGTGCGTAGCTCGTGCGCGGCATCGGCGGTAAACAGGCGCTCCTGCTGCAGCGTATGATCAAGACGCAAGAAAAGCTGATTAATTGAGGAGGTAACAGCCACGACTTCATCCATTTCGGAATAGATTGGCAGTGGCGTAAGGTTGTCGGCAGAGCGATGGGCGAGGCTGTTCTGCAGAAGGCGCAGCGGGCGGATGATCCAGTTGATCGCCCAGAAAGAGAGCAGTAGCGTCAGGGCAATCATTACCAAAGAGGGCAGTAAAAGCGAGGCAATGGCTTCGCGGATTTCCCCTTCCACATGATCATTGCGCGCCTGCGCGGACAAGGTTTCATTCACCAGAAAGCTGATCTGTTCGCGGCTTTCGTGCCACAACCACACGGCGCTCATCACCTGGCAGGTGAAAAGAATCAGCGCCAGCATGATCAGTAGTCGCTGACGCATACTGTTCATTCACGTATTTCCAGACGGTAGCCAACGCCGCGCACGGTTTTGATGCGATCCTTTCCCAGCTTACGGCGCAGATTGTGGATATGGACTTCCAACGTATTGGAGCCGGGATCGTCGTTCCAGCTATAAAGATCCTGCTGCAGCGTTTCCCGATGAACGTTCTGGCCCACGCGCATTAACAGACGTGTTAGCAACGCGAACTCTTTGGGAGTCACTTCCAGCGGTCTGTTTTCCAGCAGGACTTGCTGCGAACTGAGATTGAGGGTCAGATCGCCTTGCTGTACCAAATTATCACTGTGGCCTTGATAGCGGCGAATCAAGGCGCGAACGCGCGCCTGAAGCTCGACCAAGGCAAACGGCTTCACCAGGTAATCGTCAGCGCCCGCATCAAGCCCTTCAACGCGATCCTCCAGCGCGTCGCGCGCAGTAAGAATTAATACCGGAGTATTCATACCGTCGCGTCGCCACTGGCGCAGCAGCGAAGCGCCGTCGCGATCCGGCAGGCCAAGATCCAATACAATCAGGCTATATTGTCCGTGGCGCAGCAGCGCGGTGCTTTCGGCGGCGGTGCTGGCGCAGTCGACGGCGTAGCCTTGTGCGGTCAGCGCCTGCATCAGGCCGGATTGCAGCAGGGCATCATCTTCAACGATCAATAATTTCATCAATAATTCTTATTAATGTCCGTATAGAGTCGGCTCTCAAATCGTACCAGAGGAATGCGCCGCGTTTTCTGATCTTCCGGCGGCACGGCGTAGCCTGACAGGAATTGAACAAAGGCAACGCGCGATCCACTTGCGGTGGTAATAAAACCGGCAAGGTTATAGACGCCCTGCAGTGAACCGGTTTTCGCGGAAACTTTGCCATCCAGCCCGGCTTCGTGCAGACCACCACGGTATTGCAGCGTCCCGTCGTAGCCTGCCAGAGGTAACATAGAAATATAGTTTAGCGTAGCGTCATTTTTGGCAATGTACTGTAACACTTGCATCATGGTTTCAGGGGAGATCAAATCATGACGCGATAGCCCAGAGCCATCGACCTGGATACTGTTGCCCATATCGACGCCGGCTTTTTCTCGCAAGATGCGGCGCACCGCGTCAGAACCGGCGCGGAAGGTGCCAGGTACATTAAAATAGTGGTGGCCGATGGTGCGGAAAACAGTATCGGCAATCATGTTGTCCGATTTCTTTAGCATCATGCGAAGCAAGGTTTGCAGCGGCGCAGATTGCGTTGTGGCGAGCACGGTAGCCGGAGACGTGACTTGCGTTTGTCTCATCAAGTGGCCGCTGTAATCAATGTTCGCGGCGCGCAGTTCAGCTTTCAGAATCTCACCGGCCCAAGCCGCACCGTCCTGAACCGCAAACGCCAGCGGCAGTGGCTCAGAACGCTGGCGCATACAGCCCGTAAGCGTATAGCGATTGAGTTCACCGGGTACCACGTCCAGCTCGCAATATTGGCCTTCACCACTGTTACGACCCAGGGTGCGCACCTGACTGAACATGTGCGCCGGATAGTAAGAAGCTATACGCACGAACGCATTTTCACCCGGCGTATTGGCGCTGTAGAGCGAAACAGAGAAACAGTTTTTATCCACGATGGCGGCCGCGGGCGGGGCGCTGAAACACTGAGTGAGATCGTTCCACGGCCAGCCGGGGGCCATATCGTGGCTGGCGAACACCGACGTATCGATCACCAGATTGCCTTTAATATGGGTGATCCCCTGCTTTTTAAGCTGCGCCACCATATTCCGCAGGTCTTGACGGCCAAGCGTAGGATCGCCGCCAAAGCGCGCAACAAGATCGCCGTTAAGCGTATCGTTACTTATGGCGCCTTTGGTTTCCAGCGTGGTCTGAAAGCGAAAATCCGGGCCCAGCTCAAGCAGCGCCGCCAGCGCAGTAATCACCTTCATGGTACTGGCAGGAAGCGCCATCTGTTTACCGTGATAGTCGATTATCGGCGTGGTTGCGCCCACTTTTTGTACCATCAGCGCCAGGTTTGCGCCGTCGGGTAAATACTGCATGTATTCTTCAACAGGGGCTGCTTGTGCCTGCAGCATAAACGCACAGGTTAATCCGGTAACAAGTCGTGAAAATCGCATAATCTCGCGCTAACTGACGGGTGAAGGCGCCAATACTACGTCCCCGCATGGTGTAAAGTAAACGATGACCCACAGGGAACTCTGGGGTAAAATGCGTATCAAAATGCAAAATCGATCCTGACCCGGAAAGCTTTCTGGGTCAGGCTTCTTTTTGCTTGTTAAAAGAGGTAACGCGCCGCAGAAGCTGTTTTCTGCTGTCACCGGTCAGGATGACGCCGTTAACCAGGATAGATGACGAGGAGCCAATATGAATCAGATTCCGATGACGTTGAAAGGCGCTGAGAAACTGCGTGAAGAGCTGAACGAGCTGAAGACCGTTAAGCGTCCGCGTATCATCGCCTCCATCGCTGAAGCGCGTGAGCACGGCGATTTAAAAGAAAATGCAGAATACCATGCTGCACGTGAAGAGCAGGGCTTTTGTGAAGGTCGCATTCAGGAGATTGAAGCCAAGCTGTCGAATGCGCAGGTGATTGACGTTACCACTATGCCGAAAACAGGCCGCGTCATTTTTGGGGCGACCGTGACGGTACTGAACGTTGATACGGATGAAGAGTTCACTTATCGCATCGTAGGCGATGATGAAGCAGACTTTAAGCAAAATCTGATCTCGGTAAATTCACCGATGGCGCGCGGTCTGGTAGGAAAAGAAGCAGACGACGTGGCTATCGTCAAAACGCCAGGCGGAGATGTTGAGTACGAGATCCTTAAGGTGGAATACATCTAAGATGTTGCTACGCTTTGAAATGCGCAGCGGCATATTGTAAAGAAAGGAAAAAGGCCGCTATGCGGCCTTTTATCCCATGCAGGAGCATGGCACTTTCTCTGCCCTTTATCCTCGCCTGATGGCGTGATTAGCGTGGCAGAGTAATTTTGCGCTCTTTGGCAGGGCGATACAGTACCAGCGTGTTGCCGATGACCTGAACGTTGCAGGCCTTAGTCTCGCGAACGATAGCGTCAACGATCAGCTGCTTGGTTTCACGATCTTCAGAGGCAATTTTTACCTTGATCAATTCGTGATGTTCGAGCGCCAGTTCGATTTCGGCGAGCACGCCTTCAGTCAGGCCATTGCCGCCCAGCATAACCACCGGTTTCAGTGGATGGGCAAGGCCTTTGAGGTGCTGTTTTTGTTTGGTACTCAGATTCATCGTATTATTTGCTTACTCAGGGATTGAAAACGGGTCATTCTACCGCCATCTCGGGTATATCGCCAAATCAACGCAACCCATTGCGTGCGGATTTATCGCTACGATGACGATTTAACTGGAAAAATTATGACGGGTAAAAAGCGTTCAGCCAGTTCCAGTCGCTGGCTTCAGGAACACTTTAGCGATAAATATGTGCTGCAAGCACAGAAAAAAGGGTTGCGTTCGCGCGCCTGGTTTAAACTGGATGAAATTCAGCAGGGTGACAAGCTCTTTAAGCCGGGGATGACCGTCGTCGATCTCGGCGCAGCACCCGGCGGTTGGTCGCAGTATGTGGTACAACAGATTGGCTCAAATGGGCGTATTATTGCCTGCGATCTCTTGCCTATGGATCCTATCGTTGGCGTCGATTTTTTGCAGGGCGATTTTCGTGACGAAGCGGTACTCAAAGCGTTACTGGAGCGCGTCGGCGACCAGAAAGTACAAGTTGTCATGTCTGATATGGCCCCCAACATGAGTGGTACGCCAGCGGTTGATATTCCTCGTTCAATGTATTTGGTTGAATTAGCGCTGGAAATGTGTCGGGATATCCTGGCACCTGGCGGAAGTTTTGTAGTGAAAGTGTTTCAGGGAGATGGCTTCGATGAATACCTGCGGGAAATTCGCTCCCTGTTTACGAAAGTGAAAATTCGTAAGCCGGATGCTTCACGATTACGTTCGCGTGAAGTGTACATTGTGGCGACAGGGCGAAAAATGTAGCTCTGATTACCAGGCTCAAGGCTAGAAGACTCGTGCGTTTACTCTGATGTGTAATTCTGAGTTTCGGTGTAAACAAGCAAAATCATCCGTGCTGCGATTCCAGGTATGAAGGATATATAGTACCCTACGCTGTCTGTTAACACCGTTGTAATATGAGGTTAATCCCTTGAGTGACATGGCGAAAAACCTGATTCTCTGGTTAGTCATCGCGGTCGTGCTGATGTCTGTCTTCCAGAGCTTTGGGCCCAGCGAGTCGAATGGCCGTAGGGTTGATTATTCAACCTTCCTGTCGGAAGTGAACCAGGATCAGGTCCGCGAGGCACGTATTAACGGGCGTGAAATTAACGTAACCAAAAAAGACAGTAATAAATATACAACCTACATTCCTGTCAACGATCCCAAGTTGCTCGATAACCTGTTGACTAAAAACGTCAAAGTTGTGGGTGAACCACCGGAAGAGCCTAGCCTGCTGGCGTCGATTTTCATTTCATGGTTCCCGATGCTGCTTCTGATTGGCGTGTGGATCTTCTTTATGCGGCAAATGCAGGGCGGCGGTGGCAAAGGCGCAATGTCCTTTGGCAAAAGCAAAGCCCGCATGCTGACTGAAGATCAGATCAAGACGACCTTCGCTGACGTTGCGGGCTGTGACGAAGCGAAAGAAGAAGTGGGCGAGCTGGTAGAATACCTGCGTGAGCCGAGCCGTTTCCAAAAATTGGGCGGTAAAATCCCCAAAGGCGTGCTGATGGTTGGCCCTCCCGGTACCGGTAAAACGCTGTTGGCGAAAGCCATCGCGGGTGAGGCGAAGGTTCCCTTCTTTACCATCTCTGGTTCTGACTTCGTAGAAATGTTCGTGGGTGTCGGCGCATCACGCGTTCGCGACATGTTTGAACAGGCGAAAAAAGCGGCGCCATGCATCATCTTTATTGATGAAATTGATGCGGTCGGCCGTCAGCGTGGTGCAGGTCTGGGTGGTGGTCACGACGAGCGTGAGCAAACCTTGAACCAGATGCTGGTTGAGATGGATGGCTTTGAAGGCAATGAAGGCATTATCGTGATTGCCGCAACCAACCGTCCTGACGTGCTTGATCCCGCGCTGCTGCGTCCGGGCCGCTTTGACCGCCAAGTGGTGGTGGGGCTGCCGGACGTGCGTGGCCGTGAGCAGATTTTGAAAGTGCATATGCGCCGCGTACCGCTGGCGACTGATATCGATGCTGCCATCATTGCGCGTGGAACGCCGGGCTTCTCAGGTGCCGATTTGGCTAACCTGGTGAACGAGGCTGCCCTGTTTGCTGCACGCGGTAACAAGCGTGTGGTATCGATGGTTGAATTCGAGAAAGCGAAAGACAAAATCATGATGGGGGCAGAACGCCGCTCCATGGTGATGACGGAAGCGCAAAAAGAATCAACGGCTTACCACGAAGCTGGCCATGCGATTATTGGACGCCTTGTGCCTGAGCACGATCCGGTGCACAAAGTAACAATTATTCCGCGCGGCCGTGCGCTAGGTGTGACCTTCTTCCTGCCAGAGGGCGACGCGATCAGCGCCAGCCGTCAGAAGCTGGAAAGCCAGATCTCTACGCTTTACGGTGGTCGTCTTGCTGAAGAGATCATTTACGGGCCAGAGCACGTTTCAACCGGTGCGTCTAATGACATCAAGGTTGCGACTAATTTGGCTCGTAACATGGTGACGCAGTGGGGCTTCTCGGAAAAATTAGGTCCTCTGCTGTACGCTGAAGAAGAGGGCGAGGTGTTCCTTGGCCGCTCGGTGGCCAAAGCCAAGCACATGTCAGATGAAACGGCGCGCATTATTGATCAGGAAGTGAAACACCTGATTGACAGCAACTACCAGCGTGCACGTCGTATTCTGGGTGAGAATATGGATATCCTTCATGCGATGAAAGACGCGCTGATGAAGTATGAAACCATTGATGCTCCTCAGATTGATGACCTCATGGCACGCCGCGAAGTGCGCCCGCCAGCGGGCTGGGAAGATCCCGGCAGCAGCAACTCAGACAATAACGGTACGCCTAAAGCACCGCGTCCGGTGGATGAACCTCGTACACCGAACCCTGGCAATACCATGTCGGAGCAGTTCAACAAATAAGAGGTCTGGTTTTAGCCTCATCAAAAACCCCGGCTGGTCCGGGGTTTTTTACATTCAACGCTTCACTCATTTCTCAAGGAGATTACGCCATGAAGTTGTACGCTCGTGATTCCCATCTCGATCTCTCGTTTCCACATGTGATGGGCATATTGAATGTCACGCCGGACTCCTTCTCAGATGGCGGCGCTCATAATACGCTGGTTGACGCGCTAACCCACACCAATGACATGGTCAACGCGGGAGCCACTATCATCGACGTGGGCGGCGAATCAACGCGGCCCGGCGCTGAGGAGGTGAGCGTTGAAGAGGAATTGGCTCGCGTGATTCCGGTGGTAGAGGCTATTGCTCAGCGTTTTGAAGTGTGGATCTCTGTTGATACCTCAAAACCTGCGGTCATAAGGGAAGCCGCGCGAGTGGGTGCTCACATTATTAACGATATTCGCTCGCTCTCTGAACCTGGCGCGCGCGAGGCGGCGGCAGAAACAGGGCTGCCTGTATGTCTCATGCATATGCAAGGCGAACCGCGTACCATGCAGCAAGCGCCCGAATATCAAGATGTTGTGAGCGAAGTGGATGCTTACTTCGTTAATCAAATTGCGCGCTGCGAGTCTGCTGGCATTAAAAAAGCGAATCTGTTGCTCGACCCTGGCTTCGGTTTCGGTAAAAATCTCAGCCACAACTACCAACTGCTGGCCCATTTAAGCCACTTCCATCATCATCAGCTGCCTCTACTCGTTGGCATGTCGCGAAAGTCGATGATTGGCCAGCTGTTGAACGTCGGCCCCTCACAGCGACTCACCGGCAGCCTGAGCTGCGCAGTGATTGCGGCGATGCAAGGGGCACAAATTATTCGCGTTCATGACGTGAAAGAGACCGTTGAGGCGATGCGGGTCGTCGAAGCGACACGGAGAGCAAAAGGATAAAGGCATGAGTAATCGTAAATATTTTGGCACTGATGGCATTCGCGGCAAAGTCGGTGAAGCACCGATAACGCCCGACTTTGTGCTAAAGCTGGGTTTTGCGGCAGGTAAAGTTCTGGCGCGCTCGGGTTCAAAAAAGGTCGTGATTGGCAAAGACACGCGCATTTCCGGCTATATGCTTGAATCGGCGCTGGAAGCCGGGCTTGCCGCCGCAGGGCTCTCCGCAGCCTTTACTGGCCCCATGCCAACCCCAGCTATCGCTTACCTTACGCGCACTTTCCGCGCTGAGGCGGGCATTGTAATTTCTGCTTCGCATAATCCGTTCGACGATAATGGCATTAAATTCTTTTCAGCCGAAGGCACGAAACTGCCGGATGAAGTCGAAGAAGCGATAGAGCGCGAACTCGAAAAGCCGCTCACCTGCGTTGAATCCGCCGAGCTGGGCCGTGCGAGTCGTATCGTCGATGCAGCGGGGCGCTATATTGAGTTTTGCAAAGGCACCTTTCCCAGTGAACTCAGCCTCAACGGGCTGAAAATTGTTGTGGATTGTGCCAACGGCGCGACGTACCACATTGCGCCTAACGTACTGCGCGAGCTGGGGGCGAAAGTGGTGGCGATCGGCATTCAACCTGATGGCATGAACATCAATAAAGAGTGTGGCGCAACCGACTTACGCCAGCTGCAGCAGCGGGTGCTGGATGAGAAAGCGGATATCGGCTTGGCCTACGACGGTGACGGCGACCGCATCATGATGGTGGATCATCTTGGCCACAAAGTGGACGGGGACCAGATTCTTTACATCATTGCACGCGAGGCGTTGCGTCAGGGTCAGCTACGCGGCGGGGTGGTCGGCACGTTAATGAGCAACATGGGACTGGAACTGGCGCTTAAACAGCTTGGGATCCCCTTTACGCGCGCCAAAGTCGGCGACCGCTATGTCCTGGAAAAAATGCAGGAGAAAGGGTGGCGATTAGGGGCGGAAAACTCCGGCCACGTTATTCTTTTGGATAAAATCAGCACCGGTGATGGCATTGTGGCAAGTTTGCAAGTGCTTACTGCGATGGCGCGCAATCACATGAGCCTGCACGATCTTTGCAGCGGCATGAAAATGCTGCCGCAGGTGCTGGTCAATGTGCGCTTTAGCGGCAGTCACGATCCCTTGGAAGACAGCAGCGTGAAAGCCGTCAGTGCGGAGGTTGAAAAAACGTTGGCGGGGCGTGGGCGCGTGCTGCTGCGTAAATCCGGCACTGAACCGCTTATCCGCGTGATGGTTGAAGGGGAAGACGAGGCGCAGGTTAACGAGCTGGCGCACAAAATTGCGGACGCAGTCCAGGCAGTATAAGTGGCCGACAGGCGGAGAGAATTTTTGCTTTCCGCCTGTAAAATCACCATGATGGCGTTTTTTTCTTCAATCAGAAAAGTTAGTGAAAATTGGGCTTGCAGAGGTATGCACCTTTGGTTAGTATTCACACCCGCTTCTGATGGGTGATGACGAGACTGCCCATCTCTATTGGTTGAAGCTTAACTGTGCGGTAACGCGCAAGGAAACAGGTTGATTATGTACGAAGCTCTGTTAGTTATTTTCCTTATTGTCGCAATCGCCCTTATTGGGATGGTTATGCTGCAGCAAGGTAAAGGCGCTGATATGGGAGCATCATTCGGTGCAGGCGCTTCTGGTACGCTGTTTGGTTCTAACGGGTCAGGTAACTTCATGACACGTATGACCGCGGTACTGGCTACGCTGTTCTTCGTTATCAGTCTGATTCTGGGCAACCTGAACAGTAACAAGACTTCCAAAGGAAGCGAGTGGGAAAACCTCACTGCGCCGGCTCAGTCTGAAAAACAGACGCAGCCTGCCAAACCGGCTACGCCGGGCAATGATATCCCGCAGTAAGTTCGTCAGCGCTTAAGCGGCGTAACAGCGTCGCAGTCAGTGATGTACCGAGGTGGTGAAATTGGTAGACACGCTACCTTGAGGTGGTAGTGCTCGAAAGGGCTTACGGGTTCAAGTCCCGTCCTCGGTACCAAATCTCAGTATCACTTGCTTTTTAGGCAAGTTCGGCGTAATATTCGCCACGTTTTCGGACGCGGGGTGGAGCAGCCTGGTAGCTCGTCGGGCTCATAACCCGAAGGTCGTCGGTTCAAATCCGGCCCCCGCAACCACTTTCCCTTAGAGTTCTTTTTCAAATATACTGCATGCATCGACGGATGCTTTTTTCAGTGAGTTTTGAAAAAAATTCTTTGGATTGTGCGCCGAAGCCGCTATGCGGCATACAGGGTCCAGTCACAAAAAGCCCCGAATTTTCGGGGTTTTTTGTTATCAGGAAATCGCAATACTGGGCTTTAGGCCCTTTTTTTATGTCTTGGGGGTGGGCTTGTCCACATTAGAGCAAAAATTGACAGAGTTGATCTCTGCACCGGTAGAAGCGCTTGGCTACGAATTGGTCGGTATTGAATTCGTTCGTGGTCGCACATCAACGTTGCGCATCTATATTGATAGTGAAGAGGGTATCAATGTTGATGATTGCGCCGATGTCAGCCACCAGGTTAGCGCTGTAATGGATGTGGAAGATCCGATTACAGTGGCTTACAACCTTGAAGTTTCCTCACCAGGCCTCGATCGACCGCTGTTCACCGCCGAGCATTACGCTCGCTTCGTGGGTGAAGAAGTTAGTGTGGTACTGCGCATGGCCGTTCAAAACCGCCGCAAATGGCAGGGCATCATCAAATCTGTGGAAGGTGAGATGATCACGGTGACCGTTGAGGGTAACGACGAAGTGTTCGCACTGAGCAACATTCAGAAAGCGAACCTGGTCCCCCACTTTTAAAAGTCCGGATTGAGGCTAACCAGGATGAATAAAGAGATCTTAGCTGTTGTAGAAGCCGTTTCTAACGAAAAAGCCCTGCCGCGTGAGAAAATCTTCGAAGCGCTGGAGAGCGCTTTGGCCACTGCGACCAAGAAGAAGTACGAACAGGAAATTGACGTACGCGTCAGTATCGATCGCCGTAGCGGTGATTTCGATACGTTCCGTCGCTGGGTGATTGTCGATGAAGTCACACAGCCGACGCGCGAGATCACGCTGGACGCCGCACGTTTCGAAGATGAAACGCTCAATCTGGGCGATTACGTTGAAGATCAGATCGAATCGGTCACCTTTGACCGCATCACCACCCAAACCGCGAAGCAGGTTATCGTGCAGAAAGTACGTGAAGCTGAGCGTGCGATGGTGGTCGATCAGTTCCGCGAGCAAGAAGGTGAGATCATCACCGGCGTGGTTAAAAAAGTGAATCGCGACAATATCACGCTTGATTTAGGCAACAATGCTGAAGCCGTCATTGTGCGTGAAGATATGCTGCCGCGTGAAAACTTCCGTCCGGGCGACCGCATTCGCGGCGTGCTGTACGCCGTGCGTCCAGAAGCGCGTGGCGCGCAACTGTTTGTCACGCGCTCTAAACCAGAAATGCTGATCGAACTGTTCCGCATTGAGGTGCCAGAAATTGGCGAAGAAGTGATTGAGATCAAAGCTGCTGCACGCGATCCGGGTTCACGCGCTAAAATCGCGGTGAAAACCAACGATAAGCGTATCGATCCAGTGGGTGCCTGCGTCGGCATGCGTGGTGCACGCGTTCAGGCCGTTTCCAGTGAGCTGGGCGGTGAGCGTATCGATATTGTGCTGTGGGATGATAACCCTGCGCAGTTTGTTATTAACGCCATGGCGCCTGCCGATGTGGCGTCAATTGTGGTGGATGAAGACAACCACACCATGGATATCGCCGTTGAAGCCGGAAACCTGGCACAGGCGATCGGCCGTAATGGCCAAAACGTGCGTCTGGCTTCCCAGCTAAGTGGTTGGGAGCTTAACGTGATGACTGTCGATGATCTGCAGGCGAAGCATCAGGCTGAAGCGCATGCAGCAATCGATATGTTCACTAAACATCTCGATATCGACGAAGAGTTCGCCACCGTTCTGGTGGAAGAGGGCTTCTCTTCGCTTGAAGAGTTGGCATATGTGCCAATCAACGAGCTGCTGGAAATCGACGGCCTCGATGAAGAGACGATCGAAGCCCTGCGTGAACGAGCAAAAAATGCGTTAACCACCCTGGCATTAGCGAAAGAAGAGAGCCTTGGTAATCAGGAGCCCGCAGAGGACCTGTTGAATCTCGAAGGCTTGGATCGTGCGCTGGCATATCGCCTGGCGTCTCGAGGCGTTTGTACGCTGGAAGATCTCGCTGAGCAAGGTGTTGACGATCTGACAGATATTGAAGGGCTGGATGATGAGAAAGCCGGTGCGCTGATTATGGCTGCACGTAATATCTGCTGGTTCGGCGATGACGCGTAATAACAGGAAGGAACAGCATGACAGATGTAACCGTAAAATCGCTGGCCGCCGAAATTCAGACTCCGGTCGATCGTCTGGTACAGCAATTTGCTGACGCCGGTATCCGCAAATCTGAAAACGACGCGGTATCCCAGCAAGAAAAAGAGACATTACTGTCCCACCTGAATCGTGAACACGGTCAGACCGGTTCGGGTAAACTGACACTGCAGCGCAAAACGCGCAGCACCTTGAATATTCCAGGCACCGGGGGTAAAAGTAAATCGGTGCAAATCGAAGTCCGCAAAAAACGCACATACGTGAAAGGTGACGCTGATTCTGAGCAAGCTCAGACAGAAGCGGAAGCTGAGGCGCAGCGTGAAGCGGAAGAGCAGGCGCGTCGCGAGGCGGAAGATCAAGCCCGTCGCGAAGCTGAACAAAAAGCGCAACGTGAAGCCGAAGAGAAAGCCAAGCGCGAAGCCGCTGAAAAGGCTAAGCGTGAAGCAGCGGAAAAAGATAAAGTGACAAATCAACCTACCGACGAAGTAACCAAGGCTGCGCAATCTGACAAAGCCCGTCGTGAAGCCGAAGCAGCAGAACTGAAGCGTAAAGCCGAAGAAGAAGCGCGCCGTAAGCTTGAAGAAGACGCTCGCCGTGTTGCGGAAGAAGCTCGCCGTCTTGCTGAAGAAAAATCAGCTGAATGGGAAAAACCCGAAGAAGAAGACAAGGGCGACTATCACGTCACCACGTCTACGCACGCTCGCCAGGCTGAAGACGAGAACGATCGTCAGGTCGAAGGCGGACGTGGACGCGCGCGTACCACCAAAGCAGCGCGTCCAGCGAAGAAAGGCAATAAGCATTCAGAAGCGAAAACCGATCGCGAAGAAGCGCGTGCGCAGTTCCGCGGCGGCAAAGGTGGTAAACACCGTAAGCCGAGCACACTGCAGCAGGGCTTCAACAAACCTGCTCAAGCCGTTAACCGTGACGTCATTATTGGCGAAACCATTACCGTTGCCGAACTGGCAAACAAAATGGCGGTAAAAGGCTCGCTGGTTATCAAAGCGATGATGAAAATGGGCGCCATGGCGACCATTAACCAGGTTATTGACCAGGAAACTGCCCAGCTGGTTGCGGAAGAGATGGGTCACAAAGTGATCCTGCGCCGTGAGAACGAGCTGGAAGAAGCGGTAATGGTCGATCGCGATACCGATGCTGCGCAAGAAGCACGTGCGCCAGTGGTAACCATCATGGGTCACGTTGACCACGGTAAAACGTCACTGCTGGATTATATCCGCTCGACGAAAGTCGCTTCGGGCGAAGCCGGCGGTATTACGCAGCACATCGGTGCTTATCACGTCGAAACCGACAACGGTATGATCACCTTCCTGGATACCCCGGGCCACGCCGCGTTTACCGCGATGCGTGCGCGTGGTGCACAGGCGACAGACATCGTTATTCTGGTCGTGGCTGCTGACGACGGCGTGATGCCTCAGACTATCGAAGCGATCCAGCATGCGAAAGCTGCAGGTGTGCCGGTTGTGGTTGCCGTGAACAAAATCGATAAGCCAGAAGCGGATGCCGATCGCGTTAAAAATGAACTCACTCAGTACGGTATCATTCCGGAAGAGTGGGGCGGCGAGAACATGTTCGTTAGCGTCTCTGCAAAAGCCGGTACCGGTATCGACGATCTGCTGAATGCGATTCTGCTGCAGGCGGAAGTGCTGGAGCTGACGGCGATTCGTGAAGGTATGGCAAGCGGCGTCGTGATCGAATCCTTCCTCGACAAAGGTCGTGGTCCAGTTGCCACCGTGCTGGTACGTGAAGGTACGCTGAACAAAGGCGATATCGTGCTGTGCGGCTTTGAATACGGCCGCGTGCGTGCAATGCGTGACGAACTGGGTCGCGAAGTTCAGGAAGCGGGTCCATCCATTCCGGTGGAAATCCTCGGTCTGTCCGGCGTACCGGCAGCGGGTGATGAAGCGACCGTGGTGCGTGACGAGAAGAAAGCCCGTGAAGTTGCGCTGTATCGTCAGGGTAAATTCCGCGAAGTGAAACTGGCGCGTCAGCAGAAGTCGAAGCTGGAGAACATGTTTGCCAACATGACCGAAGGCGAAGTGTCCGAGCTTAATATCGTGCTGAAGTCCGACGTACAGGGTTCTGTGGAAGCGATCTCCGACTCGCTGCTGAAGCTCTCCACCGACGAAGTGAAGGTGAAGATCATCGGTTCTGGCGTGGGCGGGATTACCGAAACCGACGCGACGCTGGCTGCGGCTTCTAACGCCATCATCCTTGGCTTCAACGTACGTGCGGATGCTTCTGCACGCCGCGTCATCGATGCTGAAAACGTTGACCTGCGCTACTACTCCGTCATCTATAATCTGATCGACGAAGTTAAAGCAGCAATGAGCGGGATGCTGGCACCGGAGTTCAAACAGCAGATCATTGGTCTGGCCGAAGTCCGTGATGTGTTCAAATCACCGAAGTTTGGCGCGATCGCTGGCTGTATGGTGACGGAAGGCAACATCAAGCGTCACAACCCAATCCGCGTACTGCGCGACAACGTGGTTATCTATGAAGGCGAGCTGGAATCTCTGCGTCGCTTTAAAGATGACGTTAACGAAGTGCGTAACGGTATGGAATGTGGTATCGGCGTGAAGAACTACAACGACGTTCGCGTTGGCGACATGATCGAAGTGTTCGAAGTTATTGAAATTAAACGCACCATCGAGTGATCATCATCTGATGTGTTGCAATTTGGGAGGCCACTGGCCTCCCGAATTATTTGGGAGAAAGCATAATGGCAAAAGAATTTGGCCGCCCACAGCGCGTAGCGCAGGAGCTACAAAAAGAGATTGCTATCATCCTGCAGCGCGAAATCAAAGATCCGCGCTTGGGCATGATGGTGACAGTATCGGGCGTCGAAGTTTCACGCGACCTGGCTTACGCCAAAGTGTTCGTGACCTTCCTGAACGATCAGGATGAAGAAGCCGTTAAAAACGGCCTCAAAGCCCTGAAAGAAGCGTCAGGCTATATCCGCATCCTGCTGGGTAAAGCAATGCGTCTGCGTATCGTGCCGGACCTGACGTTCTTCTATGACAATTCCCTTATTGAAGGCATGCGCATGTCGAATCTGGTCAGCAACGTGATTCGCAATGATGCCGAGCGTCGCGGTGATGACCCGGCGGAAGACGACAAGGAGGACTGATGAGTCGTCCTCGTCGTCGCGGTCGCGACGTCCACGGTGTGTTCCTGCTGGATAAGCAGCAGGGAGCCTCCTCCAACGATGTGCTGCAAAAAGTTAAGCGCCTTTTCAACGCCAACAAAGCGGGCCACACCGGCGCACTGGATCCTCTGGCGACCGGCATGTTGCCTATCTGCCTCGGTGAAGCCACGAAATTCTCGCAATTTTTGCTTGATGCCGACAAACGCTATCGCGTCATTGCCCGGCTCGGAGAGCGTACCGATACTTCGGATGCGGATGGCAATGTTATCGAGACGCGGCCCGTCACCTTTACCCAAGCGATGCTGGATGAGGCGCTGGCGCAGTTCCGTGGCGACATCATGCAGGTGCCGACCATGTTCTCCGCGCTGAAATATCAGGGACGTAAACTGTACGAATATGCGCGTGAAGGCATTACCGTCCCGCGTGAAGCCCGACCGGTGACGGTGTATGAATTACAGTTTATTCGCTGGGAAGGTAATGAGCTGGAACTGGAAATTCACGTTTCCAAAGGCACCTACATTCGTACCATTATTGATGATTTAGGCGAAAAACTCGGCTGCGGAGCGCACGTTATCATGCTGCGCCGCTTGCAGGTGGCTCGCTATCCCGTTGCGCGCATGCTGACGCTTGAGCAGCTGCATACCCTCGCTGCGGAAGCTAATGCTACAGAGACGGCCGATTACGCGGCGCTCGATGCCCTGCTTCTGCCGATGGACAGCCCGGCAGAGGCCTTCCCTGTCGTCAATCTGTTGCCTGCGGTGGCAGCCTATTTCAAACAGGGCATGCCGGTACAGGTGGCGAACGCGCCAGAAAATGGGTTGGTGCGCGTGACCGAAGGAGAAGCGCATAAATTTATCGGCATGGCGGAAATTGCCACTGATGGGCGCGTGGCACCGCGTCGTTTGGTGGTGGAGTTTCCCGTCTGACGTAAAAGCACCACTCTCTGTTACGGCGCGTTTGCGTTGCTTTCAGGCGAAGAGTAGAATAGTGCGGCTTTAAAAGCGGGCTGCTGAATTAGAGATCGGCACCCATACATTCATTTTATATTGGAGTTTATTATGTCTCTAAGCGTAGAAGCTAAAGCAGAGATCGTTGCTAAATACGGTCGTGGTGCTAACGACAGCGGTTCAACTGAAGTTCAGGTTGCTCTGCTGACTGCTCAGATCAATCACCTGCAGGGTCACTTCTCTGAGCACAAAAAAGATCACCACAGCCGTCGCGGTCTGCTGCGCATGGTATCTCAGCGTCGTAAGCTGCTGGACTACCTGAAGCGTAAAGACGTTGCGCGCTACACCAGCCTGATCGAAAGCCTGGGTCTGCGTCGCTAAGTCTGAAGAATCTGATCAAGGATGTAGCGCAGGCATTATGCAAAAAACTGCGTCTGACGATCAGATTTGTGCGAGTTTCGCGAAAAGGGGGCCTTTACGGCCCCTTTTTTCGAGCAATGCGCAGCAATCCGGACCAAACTCATGTATTGTTGCTATGAATGATCTCTGTTTGCAGAGGTTCGCGCGGCTAATGAGAGGCTTTACCGCAAAGACGGTTAAAGGTTGTCATTAGTCGCGAGGATGCAACGAGAGATCGGTAACCCCAGGCAGGCGAGATGACGCCCTGCCACGAAATTAAGGATTGTAAATTTTGCTGAACCCGATCGTACGCAAATTCCAATATGGTCAGCATACCGTCACGCTGGAAACCGGCATGATGGCGCGCCAGGCCACTGCCGCAGTTATGGTAAGCATGGATGACACGGCCGTATTCGTGACCGTTGTTGGCCAGAAAAAAGCGAAGCCAGGCCAGGATTTCTTCCCGCTGACCGTTAACTATCAAGAACGTACCTACGCAGCAGGCCGTATCCCAGGCAGCTTCTTCCGTCGTGAAGGCCGCCCAAGCGAAGGCGAAACGCTGATTTCTCGTCTGATTGACCGTCCGGTACGTCCGCTGTTCCCAGAAGGTTTTGTTAACGAAGTTCAGGTCATCGCCACTGTGGTTTCCGTTAACCCGCAGGTTAACCCGGATATCGTGGCCATGATCGGTGCCTCAGCGGCGCTGTCACTGTCCGGCATGCCGTTCAATGGCCCAATCGGCGCGGCACGCGTGGGTTACATCAACGACCAGTATGTGCTGAACCCCACGGCGGACGAAGTCAAACAGTCTCGCCTTGATCTGGTGGTAGCCGGTACGCAGAATGCTGTCCTGATGGTAGAGTCCGAAGCGGATATCCTGACCGAAGATCAAATGCTGGGCGCGGTGGTATTCGGCCACGATCAGCAGCAGGTTGTTATTGAGAACATCAATTCTCTGGTGGCTGAAGCAGGCAAACCGCGCTGGGATTGGCAGCCAGAGCCCGCAAACGAAGCGCTGATTGCGCGCGTTGCTGCGCTGGCTGAAGCGGGCATCAGCGATGCGTACCGCATCACGGATAAGCAAGAGCGTTACACGCAGGTTGGCGCTGTGAAAGATGCCACCATTGCTGCGCTGCAGGCGGAAGACGAAACGCTGGACGCCAATGAAATCGCTGACATCGTTCACGATCTCGAGAAAAGCGTTGTGCGTAGCCGCATCATCCGTGGTGAGCCACGCATTGACGGGCGCGAAAAAGACATGGTTCGTGGGCTGGATGTGCGCACTGGCGTGCTGCCTCGTACCCACGGTTCTGCGCTGTTCACCCGCGGTGAAACGCAGGCGCTGGTTGCGGCCACGCTGGGTACCGCACGTGATGCACAGAACCTGGATGAGCTGATGGGCGAGCGCACCGACAGTTTCCTGTTCCACTATAACTTCCCTCCGTACTCCGTGGGCGAAACCGGTATGGTTGGCTCACCGAAGCGTCGTGAAATCGGTCACGGTCGCCTGGCGAAGCGCGGTGTGATGGCGGTTATGCCTAAGCAAGACGCCTTCCCGTACACCGTGCGTGTGGTGTCAGAAATCACCGAATCTAACGGCTCATCTTCAATGGCTTCCGTCTGTGGCGCTTCTCTGGCGCTGATGGATGCGGGCGTACCGATCAAAGCTGCCGTAGCCGGTATCGCGATGGGTCTGGTCAAAGAAGAAGAGAACTTTGTGGTTCTGTCTGACATTCTGGGCGACGAAGATCACCTCGGCGACATGGACTTCAAAGTAGCGGGAAGCCGCGACGGTATCACTGCGCTGCAGATGGATATCAAAATTGAAGGCATCACCCGTGAGATCATGCAGGTTGCGCTGAATCAGGCGAAAGGTGCGCGTTTGCACATCCTGAGCGTGATGGAGCAGGCGATCAGCACGCCACGTCAGGAAATCTCTGAGTTTGCACCGCGCATTTACACCATCAAGATCAATTCTGACAAGATCAAAGATGTGATCGGTAAAGGCGGCTCGGTTATCCGTGCGCTGACGGAAGAGACCGGCACCACCATCGAAATCGAAGATGATGGTACCGTGAAAATCGCAGCGACAGACGGCCTGAAAGCCAAAGAAGCGATTCGCCGTATCGAAGAGATCACCGCTGAAATCGAAGTGGGCCGCGTCTACGCAGGTAAAGTCACGCGTATCGTTGATTTCGGTGCCTTTGTTGCTATCGGCGGCGGAAAAGAAGGTCTGGTGCACATTTCACAAATCGCGGATAAGCGCGTTGAGAAAGTGACGGACTATCTGCAGATGGGCCAGGAAGTACCTGTGAAGGTCATGGAAGTGGATCGTCAAGGCCGCGTCCGTCTGAGCATCAAAGAAGCGACAGAGCAGAAACCAGCAGAAGAAGCCGCTGCTGCAACGAATGCATCTGACGCCGAGTAAGCGTTTACCGATTGGCCTCTCCCTGCTTTGCGGGGAGAGGTATATGGATCATCGCGAGGGCGGGAATCCTTGTGCACAGCAGGCGGATGACAGGATGGTTGTCCCAATGTTTGTATTCGGGAGTGGGAAATGAAGCCTTTTTTGCGCTGGTGTTTTGTTGCGACAGCTCTCACGCTGGCAGGATGCAGCAACTCCAATTGGCGTAAGAACGAAGTTCTGGCGGTACCTTTGCAGCCCACACTGCAGCAAGAGGTGATTCTGGCGCGAATGGAACAAATTCTTGCCAGTCGAGCCCTGACCGATGATGAACGCGCACAGCTGTTATATGAGCGCGGAGTGTTGTATGATAGTTTGGGTCTGAGGGCATTAGCGCGGAACGATTTTTCGCAAGCGCTGTCTATAAGACCAGATATGCCGGAAGTGTTTAACTATCTCGGCATATATTTAACTCAGGCAGGCAATTTTGATGCTGCCTATGAAGCGTTTGATTCTGTACTTGAGCTTGATCCAACTTACAACTATGCGCATTTAAATCGTGGTATCGCCCTCTATTACGGTGGTCGATACAAGTTAGCGCAAGATGATCTGCTGGCGTTTTATCAAGACGATCCTAACGATCCTTTCCGCAGCCTTTGGCTCTATCTCGTGGAACGCGAAATGGACGCCGACAAGGCAAAAGTTGCGCTACAACAGCGCCATGACAAAGCGGTCCGGGACCAATGGGGATGGAACATTGTCGAGTTCTACCTTGGCGACATCAGTGAAAAAACGCTGATGGAACGTCTCAAGGCGGACGCAACGGATAACACCTCGCTCGCTGAACATCTCAGTGAAACCAACTTCTATTTAGGTAAGTACTACCTAAGTCTGGGGGAGAAGGACGACGCGAAAGCGTTGTTCAAACTGGCGGTGGCCAACAACGTTAACAACTTTGTTGAGCACCGATACGCATTGTTGGAACTGGCGCAACTCGGCCAGACACAAGACGATTTATCAGAATCTGACCAGCAATAGCTGACGAATTTTCATTGCCTGAATTTCTGTAAAGTCATCATCTTCCGGATGAGGGCTTTGTTGTTCGTCAAAACTTCTAATTTGAGCCGGTTCACACTTTTTGATGAAAATGACTGAAAGTTTTCACGACGAGTTATGTAGACTGGCCGCCGCAATCTAAGAGGCACGTGTACTACATGACTGATATTCAAACCACTTTTTCTGACCTTGGCCTGAACGCTGACATCCTCGAATCACTGAACGGCATGGGCTATGTTAAGCCATCCCCAATCCAGGCTGAGTGTATTCCTCACCTGCTGGCGGGCCGTGACGTGCTGGGTATGGCACAGACCGGGAGTGGTAAAACGGCGGCATTCTCGCTGCCCCTGTTACACAACATTGATACAACTGTCCGCGCACCGCAAATCCTGGTGCTGGCGCCAACCCGCGAACTCGCTGTTCAGGTTGCTGAAGCCATGACGGAATTCTCCAAACATATGCGCGGCGTGAACGTGGTGGCCCTGTACGGCGGCCAGCGTTACGACGTGCAGCTGCGTGCACTGCGTCAGGGACCTCAGGTTGTTGTCGGTACGCCAGGTCGTCTGCTGGACCACCTGAAGCGCGGCACGCTGGATCTCTCTAATCTGCGCGGCCTGGTGCTGGACGAAGCGGATGAAATGCTGCGTATGGGCTTCATCGAAGACGTTGAAACCATTATGGCGCAGATCCCGGAAGGTCATCAGACAGCGCTGTTCTCTGCGACCATGCCTGAAGCCATCCGTCGCATCACGAAGCGTTTCATGAAAGATCCGCAGGAAGTGCGCATCCAGTCTAGCCTGACTACGCGTCCGGATATTTCACAGTCTTACTGGACCGCTTACGGCCGTAAAACAGACGCGCTGGTGCGCTTCCTGGAAGCGGAAGATTTTGATGCCGCTATTATCTTCGTGCGCACCAAAAATGCCACGCTGGAAGTGGCCGAAGCGCTGGAGCGTAGCGGTTACAACAGCGCAGCACTGAACGGTGACATGAACCAGGCGCTGCGTGAGCAGACGCTGGAGCGTTTAAAAGATGGCCGTCTGGATATCCTGATTGCCACTGACGTTGCGGCCCGCGGCCTTGACGTTGAGCGTATCAGCCTGGTCGTCAACTACGACATCCCTATGGATGCTGAATCTTACGTGCACCGCATTGGCCGTACCGGTCGTGCGGGTCGTGCTGGTCGTGCGCTGCTGTTCGTTGAGAACCGTGAGCGTCGCCTGCTGCGTAACATCGAGCGCACCATGAAGCTGACCATCCCAGAAGTTGAGCTGCCGAATGCTGAACTGCTGAGCGAGCGTCGTCTGGCTAAGTTCGCCGCGAAAGTACAGCAGCAGCTGGAAAGCAGCGATCTGGATATGTATCGCGCGCTGCTGAGCAAACTGCAGCCGGGTGAAGATCTGGATCTCGAAACGCTGGCCGCTGCACTGCTGAAAATGGCGCAGGGCGAACGTCCGCTGATTCTGCCACCGGAAGCACCGCGTCCACCGCGTCGTGAGTTCCGCGAGCGTGATGACCGTCGTGACAGCCGTGCGCCGCGTGACAGCCGTGATGGCGATCGTCCACGCCGTGAGCGTCGTGACGTCGGTGAAATGCAGCTGTACCGCATTGAAGTAGGCCGTGATGACGGTGTTGAAGTGCGTCACATCGTGGGCGCCATTGCCAACGAAGGCGATATCAGCAGCCGCTACATTGGTAACATCAAGCTGTTCGGTACGCACTCCACCATTGAGCTGCCAAAAGGCATGCCGGGTGAAGTGCTGCAGCACTTCACGCGCACGCGCATCCTGAACAAGCCGATGAACATGCAGCTGTTGGGTGATGCACAGCCAAGCGAGCGCGGTGAGCGTCGCCCTGGCGGTCGCGGTACCGGTGCACCACGCGGTGCTGAAGGCGGTCGTCGCTTCTCTGAGCGTCGTGAAGGCGGCGCTGGGCGCTTTAGCCGTGAAGGCGGTCGCGGCCCTCGTCGTGAAGACGGTGCTTCAGCACCCCGTCGTCGTGACGCGTAAGCGAGAGCATCAGTAAACTAAAACAGGGACGCGCAAGCGTCCCTTTTTTTTGCCTGTCGCCCGGTAAAATCAGGCGCCACCGGCGATCAACACGCGTTCACCGCTCACGTAGGCCGCCTCGTCGGAGGCCAGAAACAGCGCTACCTGCGCGACATCTTCCGGTAAACCAAAGCGCCCCAGCGGCGTCGCGGCAATCAGGCTAGCTTTGACGTCCGGACTCATTTTTTTCGCTGCCAGCAACCCTTCCGTCAAAATGATGCCGGGCGCCAGCGCGTTGACGCGAATGTTGCGCGGCCCCAGTTCACGCGCCAGGCCCTGAGTCAGGGTATCAATAGCGCCTTTGGTCGCCGCCCATAGCACGGAGCCGGGAGTACTCTGCTGACTATCGAGCGCGCTCAGGTTGATGATGACGCCGCCCTGCTGGGGAAAGTGCTTCACCGCCTGCTGGCAGATCAGCAGCGTGCCCAGCACATTAACATTGAGCTGCTGCTGCATCTCGGGCAGGCTGAGTGCCTCAAAGGCACCATGATGAAAACGCCCTGCATTGTTAACCACGATATCGGGTCGGCCAAACTGCTCAATGCTGCGCGCGAACAGGCGCTCTACGTCACCTGCGCGCGCGATATCAGCCTGTACGGCAATCGCATCGCTGCCCAATGCGCAAATATCGGTCACCACATCTGCGGCGCCCGCTTCGTCCTGACAATAATTCACTATCACGCGGGCACCGGCCGCCGCGAAAGTCATGGCAATAGCGGCACCAATGCCTTTCGAAGCGCCCGTCACCAACGCAATCTTACCTTCAAGTGCTTTCATCACGTCTCTCCACCTGAGCTGTTGGGAGCATAAAGCATGCGCCGTGCCAGCTGGCAGGCGGTAGCGCAATCCTGCAAGCTTTTTGCACAATCCTGCAAATGTCGCGCTGCCCCTCTGTGCGGAAAACGTGCGGTAGGTGAGAATAGCGTCACCGTTGTTTTATCATTCTGGAGTGCCGTCACACATGATTCATCAAGCACAGTGGCAGCAGCTAGTGGCCATGATCGATCGCCACGCGGCGACCGATGGACGCCACCGCAGTGCGATTGATTTTCTCTCGTTTGGCCGCAGCGCAACGCCCACCTCGCTGACGCACGTCACCACCTGGGCGAGCTTTGCGCTGGTGGCGCAGGGGAAAAAATCGCTGCGCATGGGCGATGACGTCCTGCATTACGGACCCGGAGATTTGCTGTTAGTGACGCTGGATATGGCGGTGCAATCCTGCGTGGTCGAAGCCACACCAGAGAAACCCAATCTGGGCGTGGGGATCACCATTGATGAAGTCCGTCTGATGCGCTATCTGGAGCATTTTCCCCAAGCGCTGCTGGGTGCCACCGGCACCAGCCAGCGTGGCATCACGGTACACAGCGTGGCGCCGACGCTGGTGGATGCCGTCATCAGGCTGGTGCACTTGCTGGATCAGCCGCAGGATATCCCCGCCATTGCGCCGCTGATTGAACAAGAGATTTTCTACCGGCTGCTCACCGGGCCAGAAGGGCCGCGTATTCTTAACATGGCGCTGAGTGAGCGGCCCGGCAACAAAGTGGCCCGCGCGGCACGCTGGCTGCGGGAGAATTTCCAGCAGCCGCTAAAAATGGATCAGTTGGCTAGCACGGTCGGCATGAGCATCTCGTCGCTCCACCATCACTTCAAAGCGGTCACCGCCATGACGCCGATGCAGTATCAAAAACAGCTGCGGCTAAATGAAGCACGGCGGCTAATGGTGATGGAGCAGTTGGATGCCGGAACGGCGGGATATCGGGTAGGTTATCAGAGCGCCTCGCAGTTCAGCCGCGAATACAGCCGTTTTTGGGGACGCTCACCGGCGCGGGACGTCAGGCGTATGGCAGCGGGGCAAGAGCGGCTCCCGCCACCGCAGCATGATTTACAGTGAACGCGCAGCCTCCATGGCCAGGGCAAACGAACGCAGGCGCGCCTGGGGATCGAAGATTTGGCCGTTAACCATGATCTCATCCGCCTGCGTCTCACGCTGCAACGCGGCCAGCCCCTGACGCACTTTTTCGCTGTCACCCACCACCGACATGCTCAACGCCTGCTGCACGCCGTACTGCTCGGAAGGCGACCACAGCGCATCCATATTCTCCACGGGTGCAGGCAGCGGGCCGGGTTTACCGCGGCGCAGATTAATAAACTGCTGCTGCATGGAAGTAAACAGGAAACGTGCGTCACGCTCCGTGTCTGCCGCCACCACGTTGACGCAAACCATGGCATAAGGTTTATCGAGACGCGCTGACGGTTTGAATTTCTCACGGTACACCTGCAGCGCCTGGAACAGCAGATCGGGTGCAAAATGCGAGGCAAAGGCAAACGGCAGACCCATCTGTGCCGCCAGCTGGGCGCTATAGAGGCTGGAACCCAGCAGCCACACGGGAATATTCGATCCTAAACCGGGCACCGGCTGCACCGGTGGGCAGTCGTCTTCTTGCGCGTCGAACCAGCGGATAAGCTCGGCGACATCGTCGGGGAACGTGTCCGCCTGAATGCCCGAGAGGTTGCGGCGCAGCGCCATCATGGTGCGCTGATCGGAGCCCGGCGCGCGGCCCAATCCCAAGTCAATGCGGCCAGGATAAAGGGCATCCAGCGTGCCAAACTGTTCGGCGATCACCAGCGGAGCATGGTTAGGCAGCATGATGCCGCCAGAGCCCAGGCGCAGCGTTTGGGTATTGGCGGCCAAATAGCCAATCAGCACCGCGGTTGCCGCACTGGCAATGCCGGTCATGTTATGGTGCTCGGCCAGCCAATAGCGATGAAAACCCAGCGCTTCCGCCTGACGTGCCAGCGCCAGCGAATTGTGGAACGCATCGCGCGGCGTTGATCCCTGCGGGACAGGTGCCAGATCCAGCACGGACAGGCGAACAGTTTTTTTCTCAGACATGAGGTACTCCAGAGGTGAACGGCGCAGAGGGACGGCATCTGCGCAGACCAGTATTACCTATCACTGCCCATATTAAAACTGCTAATAAGGGCAGGAATATAGCCGGAATGTGCCTTTGTTCATTGCGCTGGCGTATCGCCTCATCGCCGCGTCTCACGCATCCGCTATCTACTGCGGGCGGCGAGTCATGCTCACCGGGGGAGTCGGTGCTCGTAACCAGTCCCAACGGCCGCACCTGTTCACAAACCTTGACCAGCGGCCAGACGTCGGCCAGCAAGATAGATAAAATTTTCTCAAGGAAAAATGCGCGATATTTACGCGGATATGCCGCTTTATCGGTGAAAAAGCACCATTAATCATTTCATTATCCCTTATCTTATCGCCGTGGGTAAGGGTGAAATCCAGGCTGCAATAACGCCTAAACTGGCAATTTCGTCATACTTTGGTGCAAGGTGAGTTAGACTTTCTGCAAGGGCGCGCCCTGAGATTGACGTTCTCGACATCAATCTTCGCAGGGCAACCACGTTGGAGCAGGCGCGCCTGAGCATTTCGCCTCACGCGACAGCGGATGTTATGTTGCGCGGCGAAGCGAATGAATGATTGCCGATGGCACGCCTCCACGTCGGACCTGATAGCGGTTTTCAGCGCCAGCCAATGATTGACGGCCCGCGGCGCGAAGCCGAGAAGTGAAGCACGTGATGGATGCCATTGAACTTGACGCCATGCCTGGAACCTTTCGCAGGGGAGTGCAGCGGCTTGCTGCCTGCATGAAGGCTGGAATGACCCAGAACGCGAAGGCCGGTATGGCGCGCGCGGAGAACTCATGTTGATTCGTACTGAAATTGGTGTGGATGCGGCGGGCATCGACAGTTTGTTAAAGCGCAGTTTCGCGACTGCAGCGGAAGCGGAGCTGGTGCAACAGCTGCGCGAAGATGGTCTGCTTACGCTGGGTGTCGTCGCAACGGATGAGGAGGGGCAGGTGCTCGGCTATGCCGCCTTCAGCCCGGTGACGCTGCAAGGAGAGGACCGCAACTGGGTCGCGCTGGCACCGCTGGCGGTGGATGCATCGGTGCGTAAGCAGGGGATTGCCAAACAGCTGGTCTATGAAGGGCTCGACGCGCTGAATGAGTTCGGCTACAGCGCGGTCGTGGTGCTGGGCGAGCCGACCTTTTTCACACCACTGGGCTTCGTACCGGCGGCAGGACACGGATTGCACTGTCGCTGGACCGGCAGCGAAGCGACGTTTCAGGTCTATAAGCTGGCAGACGATGCTTTTGTCGGTGCCGAGGGCCTGATTGATTTCGCCCCGCCGTTTACGCGCTTTGACTAAACCACCCGCGCAGGCAAGGCGGCTGCTGGGCCACCAGCAGCAGCTTCTGCGGGCGGCTCAGCTGCTTGACCTGATACTCAAGGCGTGAGGCGTCGGCGCGATCGCCTGCTTCACAGTGATACACCAGCGTCAGCGGCCCTTTGCCGCGCAGCGCGCGCGCGCCACGTCCAGACGCATGCTGGTGCAGCCGCCGTTGAACGTCGGTAGTAATACCGGTATAAAGCATGCCAGCCGCGGTTTGCAGCATATACAGTTGCCAGCGCTGTTCCATACAGCTTCCCCCATCGTCAAGGCAGGCAGTGTAACGCGCTTGATGCGCTGCCGCGAATACTCTCAGGGAGTTTTACCGGTGTCCGATCGTGACCATTTGATTCGCTACCTCAAAAAGCAACATGTGCTGTCGGTGTGTACCGGCTCGGGCGAGGATCTCTGGTGCGCCAACTGCTATTACGTGTTCAACGAGGCGCGTATGGCTTTTTGGCTGATGACCGAGACCGACACGCGCCACGGCACGTTGATGCTCATGCAAACGCACGTCGCGGGCACCATCAGTGGTCAGCCGAAAAGCATACTGTTGATCAAGGGCGTGCAATACCGTGGCCGCATTCACCGTCTTAGCGAGGCGCGCGCGGCGGAAGCGCTACAGGCCTATCAAAAACGTTTTCCGGTGGCAAAAAAAGTGAGCGCACCGCTGTGGGAAATCGCGTTAGATGAGCTAAAAATGACGGATAACGCGCTGGGTTTCGGCCACAAGATTGTGTGGCGGCGTGAAGAGCAGGAAGAGCTGGGACGCCCCTAAAGGCGTCCGCAGCAGCACCGCACTCAGGCGGCGCTGAGAATGCGCAGCGATTCCCGATTGAACGCGGGCAGATCCTCTGGCGTACGGCTGGTGACCAACTTATCGTCGTCAACCACCACTTCTTTATCGTAGAAATCCGCACCGGCGTTGCGCAGATCGATCGCAATGGCTTTCACGCAGGTCATCTTGCGACCGCGCACGCCGTTGGCGCTGATCAGCAGTTGCGGACCGTGACAGATGGCGAAGATAGGCTTGCCGCTGGCCACGAACTCTTTAGTGAAATTCACAAAGCGATCGTCACCGCGCAGGGCATCAGGTGAATGGCCGCCGGGCAGCAGCAGGGCATCAAATTCTGCTGCGCTGACGTGATCGATATCTTTGTCGATCTTCACTTCCGCCTTGCCCTGTTTCCCCTTGACCGTTTTGCCCGCTTGCATCTCAATGGTGACCACGTCGTGGCCAGCTTTGGCGTAGGCCTCGGCGGGCGAGGTAAACTCTGAGTCCTCAAAATCATCGGTAATCAGTACCGCTATCTTCTTGCTCATGGGGTTCCTCCTTGCTTGGGGTGTCACATCTTTACCCTTTCAAGCCTGGTCGACGTCACGGAGAAAGCAAGCCAGTCGGCGCAAGCGCGACGACTCTCGGAATTTTTACCGCGGCGCTGGCCGGGGTGGCCGTATCCACCACAGGGTTTGATTGCGGCTGCCGCGCCACGGCAGCGTCGAGGTTTTTTCCGCCTCAATAAAACGCCCGTCGATTAACACATCCAGTTCCGCCACCACGGCGCGCTGGGCGGAAGTCAGCGTAGCCATCTCATAGCCGGTCCACAGCCAGATGTCTTTATCCGGGCACGCTTGGCGTACGCGCTTCACCAGCCGACGGATATGCGGCACGTTGTGTGGATGCAGCGGATCGCCGCCGCTCAGCGACAATCCCTGACGCGGAACACGCGTGTCGTTAAGATCGGCCAGCAGCTGCTCCTCCATCGCCAGTGTGAAAGGCACGCCGGAATCCAGCCGCCAGGTGCGCTGGTTATAGCAGCCGCAGCACTGGTGCTCGCAGCCCGCCACAAACAGCGTGCAGCGCGTACCCGGCCCGTTGACCACATCCACGGGATAATAAGCGTGAATGCGCATCATGCCAGCGGTCCGCCGGGCAAATGCTTCACGCGCCGCTGCACTTCTGCTTGCTTTCCGGCGTTGAAGGGACGCGCATCCGGACTGCCAAGATAGCCGCACACGCGGCGCGTCACCGAGACGCGCGCCGGATCGTGGTTGCCACAGTGCGGGCAGGTAAAGCCTTTGCTGGTGCAGCTGAACTCGCCGGTGTAGCCGCAGGCGTAGCACTCATCAATGGGCGTATTGGTGCCGTAATAGGGCACGCGGTCATAGCTGTAATCCCACACGTCTTCCAGTGCCCGCAGGTTGTGCTGCATGTTGGGGTATTCACCGTAGCAGATGAAACCGCCGCGGGTGAGGGGCGGATAGGGCGCTTCGAAATCAATTTTCTCGTAGGGATTGGCTTTTTTCGCCACGTCCAGATGGAAGCTGTTGGTGTAATAACCTTTGTCGGTCACGCCTGGCACTACCCCAAACGCCGCCGCATCAAGGCGACAAAACCGATCGCACAGGTTTTCGCTGGGGGTGCTGTAAAGGCTAAATCCATAGCCGGTTTCCGCTTTCCACGCGTCTACGGCGCGGCGCAGATGTTGCACGATCGCCACGCCTTTCGCCTGTAACCTTGGCGAATCAAACGGGTGAACCTGCTGGGGGCTGAGCGCCATTAACGTTTCATGCAGCCCAATAAAACCGAGCGAAATCGAGGCGCGGCCCAGGCGGAAAATCCTGCCTATTTCCTCGTCCGCATTGAGCCGCACGCCGCAGGCACCCGCTATGTAGAGAATCGGCGCGACGCGGGCGGGCGTCTTTTCCAGCCGCGCAATGCGCGTCATCAGCGCCTGCTTCGCCACCACCAGCCGCGCATCCAGCAGGGACCAGAAGCGCGCCTCATCGCCCCGCGCCTCCAGCGCAATACGCGGCAAGTTGAGGCTGACGACGCCCAGATTGCAGCGCCCGTCGTGCACCGGCTCGCCATTCTCCTCGAAAAGGTCGAGAAAACTGCGGCAGCCCATCGGCGTTTTAAACGAGCCAGTGACAGCCACCACCTGGTCATAGTTGAGAATATCGGGATACATGCGCTGACTGGCGCAGCGCAGGGCCAGTTGTTTAATGTCATAATTCACGTCGCCCGGACGCCGGTTAATGCCCTCGCGAATGGCAAACACCAATTTAGGAAACACGGCGGTTCTGTGGTTTTTTCCCAAGCCCGCCAGGCGGTTACGCAGGATAGACTGCTGGATAAGTCGCGCCGCCCAACTGGTGCCCAAGCCAAACCCAAAGGTCACAAACGGCGTCTGTCCGTTGGCAGTGTGCAGCGTATTGACCTCGTACTCCAGCGACTGAAAAGCGTCGTAGCAGGCTTTTTCGGTGTGGGCCCGCGCCCATGCGTCCGCCGCCGGGATCTGCCAGCGCTGCGCGTCGGCGCGCGCTTTCTCGTAGCTTGCCATCACGTAAGGGGCCAGCACTTCATCAAGGCGATCCAGCGTGGTGCCGCCGTAAATATGGCTGGCAACCTGCGCGATGATTTGCGCCGTGACGGCAGTTGCCGTCGCAATGGATTTCGGGGGTTCAATCTCGGCATTGCCCATCCTGAACCCTTTGCTCAGCATGCCGCGCAGATCGATCAGCATGCAGTTAAACATGGGGAAAAACGGGGCGTAGTCGAGATCGTGATAATGGATCTCACCGCGCTGGTGGGCCTGCATGATGTCGGGCGGCAGCATCTGCTGTGCATAGTGTTTGGCGACAATGCCCGCCAGCAGGTCGCGCTGGGTGGGGATCACTTTACCGTCTTTGTTGGCGTTCTCGTGCATCAACGCCATGTCGGTTTGCTCAACCAGTCCGCGAATGGCCTGGTGCAGTGCGCTCCGCGCTTCGCGGGCGCGATCGCGGTCATGGCGGTATTCAATATAGCGGCGCGCCAGCTGGGGCCAACGGCCTCGCATCAGCACCTCTTCTACCGCGCACTGAATCTCGTGAATATCTACGCTTGCCTGTGCTGCAAACCGCGCACTGACCCGCGCCGCCACCTCGTCACACCAGGGGGCATCCTCTACCTTCGCCGCCCTGGCCGCTGCCGCCACCGCCGCTTTAATGCGCTGCGCATCAAACGCGACGCGGCTGCCATCGCGCTTCGTTACTACCGGTGCCATATCATCCTCATTATCTACATATAGGTGTTGAGTGAATTGTAAGCGCTATATATTGCGTTTTGCTGAGGATTAATCGCGGGTATGTTGATATGCCGCAAGGAAGGCATCGGCAGGTGAAGTGACGAGATAGAGAGGGAGAGGGGGAATCAACGGCGGCGCGCACTGGAACGTTAGCCGCGCCGCCCTCGTCATGGGGTTAACGACGAACGGCAATCGCCTCGATTTCAATTTTCACGTCTTTAGGCAGTCGCGCCACTTCCACGCAGGAGCGTGCGGGGAAGCTGGCCTGATGCTCGGTGAAAAACGCTTCGTAAGTGGCGTTTACGGTGGCGAAATCGTTGAGATCTTTAACGAACACGGTGGTTTTAACGATGTCGCCCACTTTCAAGCCCGCCGCTTCGACGATGGCCTTGACGTTTTCCAGCGACTGGCGCGCCTGCGCGGCCACATCGTCCGCCACGGCGCCCGTTGCTGGATCGACGGGGATCTGGCCGGAGGTAATGATCATGCTGCCCAGATCCACGCCCTGAACGTAAGGGCCAATCGCGGCAGGTGCGTTTGTGGTACTGATTTCGCGAGACATGCTTTCTCCTTAAAAATGCGCGGCAAACGGCGGTTTACCGCAAAATGGTCGCCACATTATAGGGGTGAGGGCGTGTATTACCAGTGACCCAGCACCACGTGGCGCGCAAACGTCTTCTCACAATATTTGCAGGTGAGCTGCACGTCGTCCGCCCGCTGGCGGACGGCAAAGCTGGAAAACACCGGCTCGCTGCGGCTGATGCAGTTGCTGTTAGGGCAGGTCAGAACGCGCTCGATACGTTCGGGCAGCGCGGGGGCGATCTTGGCGACCACGTCATAATTATCAATGCGGTTCACCGTTGCCAGCGGGGCGTAAACGGCCAGCTGATTGATTTGATCGTCGGTGAGAAAGGTATTTTCAATCTTGATCAGATCCTTGCGGCCCATCTCGCCGGAAGGCAGGTTCAGCCCAATCGTGATGCGCTGGTCCGTTTCGGTCAGGCGGAACAGGGACAACAGTTTAAAGCCGACCTGCGCCGGGATATGGTCAATCACGGTGCCGCGCTTAATGGCTTCAACCTGCAGTTTATTGTCATGCGTCATGAGGGGGGCTCCTTACAGTACCAGTTCGCGATTCAGGACCAGCGCCAGCAGCGCCTGGCGCGCATAAATACCGTTGCCCGCCTGCTGGAAGTACCAGGCGTGTGGCGTGCTGTCGACATCGGTAGCGATCTCGTCCACGCGCGGCAGCGGATGCAGCACCTTCATGTTCGCACGCGCCCCGATCAGATCGGCGGCACGTAGAATAAACTGCGCTTTAACGTTGGCATACTCTGAAGGATCGAGGCGCTCTTTCTGCACGCGCGTCATGTACAGGATATCCAACTCCGGCATCACCTCTTCAATGCTGCTATGCCGCGACCAGGCCAACTGGCGCTCGTCGAGCATGTCCGTGATGTAGCTCGGCATGGCCAGCGCGTCCGGAGCGATAAAGTAAAAGCGGTTGCCGCTGAATTTCGCCAGCGCCTGCGTCAGTGAGTGCACGGTGCGGCCATATTTCAAATCGCCCACCATCGCGACGTTGAGGTTGTCGAGGCGCCCCTGCGTTTCATGCAATGTGAAGAGATCCAGCAGCGTCTGCGTAGGATGCTGGTTAGCGCCGTCGCCCGCGTTGAGGATCGGTACGCCGCCGGAAAATTCGGTGGCGAGGCGCGCGGCGCCTTCCTGCGGATGGCGCATCACGATGGCATCGACATAGGTGCCAATCACCGAAACGGTATCCGCCAGCGTCTCGCCTTTTTTGCCCAGCGACGTATTGCCGCCGTCGGCAAATCCCACCACGGATGCGCCCAGGCGGTGCATCGCCGTCTCAAACGACAGGCGCGTGCGGGTGGAGGCTTCGAAGAAGCAGCTGGCAATCACTTTGTGCTTCAACAGCTCGGGCTGCGGCTGGGCTTTTAACTGGGCTGCGGTGTGCAGCACCCGCTCCAGCTCATCGCGGTTGAGATCGTTGATGGAAATAATATGTCGATGATAAAGCGGATTAGCCATAGTTCTCTCCTGGGCGCTGCCGGCTAGCGGACAAAAAAAAGCCCCTGCTTAAGGGGCTTGTTTTGCGATCGGGGATGACGGAAAGAAACGGGCGCGTCGCCTGCGTTCAGGCGAGGGAGAGCGGCAAATTGTGCGCTGCGCTGTAGCATGTTTCCTCCGGCAAATTGTGGCGCATTATACGCACTCAGCGCATTCGGGCAAGGAGAAATCGCGCGCTGCGTAATCGTTTGCGCTGCGTATTACGGCGTGCCCAGCGTGGCGACCATCACCGCTTTGATGGTATGCATGCGGTTTTCCGCCTGATCGAAAACGATGCTGTGCGCCGATTCGAACACCGCGTCGCTCACTTCCATGCCGTCGTGCAGGCCATACTGCTCCGCCATCTGACGGCCTAACACCGTTTCATCGTCATGGAAGGCCGGCAGGCAGTGCAGAAACTTCACCTGCGGATTGCCGGTCAGCGCCAGCATGGCGTGGTTAACTTGATACGGCCGCAGCAGGGCAATGCGCTCTTCCCACACCGCTTTGTCTTCCCCCATGGAGACCCAGACATCGGTGTAGATGAAATCGGCACCCTGCACGCCCTCCGCAATCTCTTCGGTCAGGGTGATTTTGCCGCCGGTTTGCTGCGCGGCGGCGCGGCAGGTTTCGACCAGCTGGGCCTCAGGCCAGCAGCTTTTCGGCGCCACAAGGCGCAAATCCAGTCCGACCTGCGCGGCAGCTTCCAGCATGGTATTACCCATGTTGTTGCGCGCGTCGCCGACGTACACCAGCGTCATCTCATGCAGGGATTTGCCCGGTAAATGCTCCTGCATGGTGAGCAGGTCAGCCAGCAGCTGGGTGGGATGGAACTCGGTGGTTAAGCCGTTCCACACCGGCACGCCGGCATGCTCTGCCAGCGTCTCCACCAGCGCCTGGCCGTAGCCGCGGTACTGAATGCCGTCATACAGACGGCCCAGTACGCGCGCGGTGTCTTTGATTGACTCTTTATGGCCAATCTGGCTGCCACTCGGGCCAAGGTAGGTGACGTTGGCACCCTGATCGTAAGCGGCAACTTCGAAAGAGCATCGGGTGCGAGTCGAGTCTTTTTCGAAGATGAGCGCGATGTTTTTGCCTTTCAGGTGTTGGGTTTCAGTGCCGTTTTTCCTGGCGAGTTTTAATTCACCGGCCAAATGCAATAAATGGGCGATCTCGGCTGGCGTGAAATCCAGCAATCTCAGGAAATGTCTCGAATTAAGCTGACGCATGGCGCGCTCCAGATAAGGTGTTAATTGAATTAAAATTCAATTTAACGGTATGAATATTCATTTTCAACCCTGACGAGAATAAACTTTGTGTTTTGTGTAGTGGCGCGCGGGGCAGTATGGGAAAATACTGGCATTGACAGCCCATTATTTGAGGACCCGACCATGGCATACGAAGCATTGCTGGAAGAGCAGCGCGAAGAAACACGCCTGATCATCGAAGAACTGCTGGAAGACGGCAGCGATCCGGACGCGCTTTACACCATCGAACACCACCTTTCCTGCAACAACTTTGACTCGCTGGAAAAGGTGGCGGTTGAGGCATTCAAGCTGGGTTATGAAGTCAGTGAGCCGGAAGAGCTGGAGCTGGAAGAGGGCGGCACCGTGATGTGCGTCGATATCCTGAGCGAAGGCGCACTCAAGGCCGAGCTGATTGATGCGCAGGTTGAGCAGCTGGTGAATCTGGCCGGTAAATTCAATGTGGATTACGATGGCTGGGGCACCTACTTTGAAGATCCGGACGCGCAAGATGACGATGAAGACGACGACGGCGATATCATCGACGACGAAGACGACACGGGCGTCCGTCACTGAGTTCTGAGGGACGGCGCTCGCCGTCCTGCATTCCCTTTCTCCGCAAGCAAGAACATCCATGAATTACGCTGCATTGTTAGAACCCATCCACCATTTTTTGCACTGCCGCACGCCCCAGGCGTGGATTGAGGAGGCGCGCAAGCCGGAAAACCTCACGCTGCTGCTGACCGACCACCTGGTGTGCGAACTGAAAGCGGCGCAAACGGCCGTGTTGATCATTCGTAAATACGTGGCGGACAAACCCAGCGGCCAGGCAATCTTAACCTGGTTGAAGCCCTACGAAGATTTTATCTACCGCGAGCAGCCGGACAGCGATTTTATCCGTGCCCATAAGCACCTCAGCAAAAGCATTGTCGTGCGCAACGCGCTGCCGTGGGCTGACGATCTGGTGGAGATGATGGTGCTGCTGATCAAAGAGGAGCTGCACCATTTTTATCAGGTGTGGGAAATCATGCAGGCGCGCGGTTTGCCGTACCGTAAGATCACCGCCAGCCGCTACGCCAAAGGGCTGATTCGTGAGATCAGCACCTTTGAGCCGGATGCGCTGGTGGATAAGCTGATTTGCGGCGCTTACATCGAAGCGCGCTCGTGCGAACGCTTTGCCAGCTTGGCACCGTTTCTCGACGAACCGCTGCAGAAGTTTTATCTCTCGCTGTTGCGTTCCGAAGCGCGCCACTATCAGGATTACCTGACGCTGGCGCAGCAGATTTCCGCCAAAGACATTACGCCACGCGTGCAGGCGATCGGGGCGGCTGAAGCGCGGTTAATCAGCGAGCCGGACACGTCGCTGCGTTTTCACAGCGGCGTCCCGGCGGCCTAAACCGGTGCTTACAGCGCTTTTAGCATACGCACTTCACAATCGCCGTGGCCGGTGCAGCCCATCGCATGGTCAATGCGCGTGAACCCCAGCGATTCATAGAGCGTAATGGCGCGGCTCAGGCTGCCGGTGGTTTCCAGATAGCAGCGCGCAAACCCCTGCTGACGCGCGAAGTCCAGCGCGCGCAGGGCTAACTCGCGCGCCAGCCCCATTCCGCGCACCTGCGGCAGAAAATACATTTTTTGCAGTTCACATACGTCCGGCGCGCCGCAGGCAAGGGGCGCGATCCCGCCGCCGCCGACCACCTCACCGCCGTGTTCCACAATCCAGTAAGCGCTGTTCGGCTGGCTATAAAGGGCAAACAGCTGATCGAGCTGGGGATCGGAGACGGTATAGCCTTTATCGGCCGTCAGGCCAAATTCGGCGGACACATCGCGAATGACCTTGGCAATCAGCGGGTTATCGGCAGCCGCAATGGGCCGAAGCTGCAAATCGCGTGGCATGAGGGTACGCATGGTAAATTTCCGGTGTAAAAAAGCCGGGCAGTGCCCGGCTTGGTTAAGCAGGTCGACGTCAGCGCTTACAATGCCGCAATCACGCCCTGCTGTTCAATCAGTTTTGCTTTCGACTGCTCAAGCTCCACCACGCGCTCGCGCTCTTTGGCCACCACCGCTTCCGGTGCGCGTGCCACAAAGCCTTCGTTCGCCAGTTTGACCTGAATTTTCTCGATCTCGATTTCCAGCTTCGCCAGCTCTTTGGCCAGACGCTCCAGCTCGGCGTCTTTGTTGACCAGATCGGCCATCGGGATCAGCAGCTCGGCGCCTTCCACAATCTTGGTGACCGACACTGGACCTTTCTCGCCCGCAGGCAGAATGGTCAGGCTTTCCAGACGCGCGAGGCGCGACAGGAAGTTGCGGTTCTCCTCAACGCGACGCTGTGCGGCCGGCGAGCAGTCACGCAGCAGCACATCCAGCGGCTTCGCCGGCGAGATGTTCATTTCGGCGCGGATGTTACGCACCGCAATGATCGCCTGCTTCATCCACTCGATATCCGCCTGCGCGGCGGCATCTTCTTTCGCGGCGTCAAACTGCGGGAAAGGCTGCAGCATGATGGTGTCGTCGCTGATGTTTTTCAGGACTTTCACGCGCTGCCAGATGGTTTCCGTGATAAACGGAATGATTGGGTGCGCCAGACGCAGCAGCGCTTCCAGCACCGTCACCAGCGTATGGCGCGTGCCGCGCAGCTCCGCTTCACTGCCGCTGTTCATCACCGGCTTGGTCAGCTCCAGATACCAGTCACAGAACTGGTTCCAGGTGAAGTCATACAGAATGTTAGCAGCGATATCAAAGCGATAGCTATCGAGCGCCTCGCGGTAGGCTTTGACCGTGCCGTTGAATTCCGTGAGGATCCAGCGGTCGGCCAGCGACAGCTTCATCTCGCCGCCGTTCTGGCCGCAATCCTGATCTTCGGTGTTCATCAGCACAAAGCGGCTGGCGTTCCACAGCTTGTTACAGAAGTTGCGATAGCCTTCCAGACGCTTCATATCCCAGTTGATATCGCGTCCGGTGGAGGCCAGCGCCGCTAGCGTGAAGCGCAGCGCGTCGGTACCAGAAGGCACGATACCGTCCGGGAATTGCTTCTCGGTGCGCTTGCGGATTTTTTCCGCCAGCTGCGGCTGCATCATGTTACCGGTGCGCTTCTCCAGCAGGTCTTCCAGCGAAATACCGTCGACCATATCCAGCGGATCGATGACGTTACCTTTAGATTTTGACATCTTCTGGCCTTCTTCATCGCGAATCAAACCGGTCATATAAACGGTTTTAAACGGCACCTGCGGCTTGCCGTTTTCATCTTTGATGAAGTGCATGGTCAGCATGATCATGCGCGCAATCCAGAAGAAGATGATGTCGAAGCCACTCACCAGCACGCTGGTCGGGTGGAAGGTGCGCAGCGCCTCGGTGTTCTCAGGCCAGCCCAGCGTGGAGAAGGTCCACAGGCCTGATGAGAACCAGGTATCCAGCACGTCATCGTCCTGGCGCAGTGCGACATCAGCGGCGAGGTTGTTTTCCTGACGCACTTCATCTTCGCTGCGGCCCACGTACACGTTGCCCGCGTCGTCGTACCAGGCCGGAATGCGGTGTCCCCACCACAGCTGGCGTGAAATACACCAGTCTTGAATATCGCGCATCCAGGAGAAGTACATGTTTTCGTACTGCTTAGGCACAAACTGGATATCGCCGTTTTCCACCGCTTCTACCGCCACTTTCGCCAGCGGTGCGGTGCGCACGTACCATTGGTCCGTCAGCATCGGTTCAATGACCACGCCGCCGCGATCGCCGTAAGGCACGGTCAGATCGTGCGGTTTGATCTCCTCCAGCAGTCCGAGCGCGTCCACCGCGGCGACAATGGCTTTACGCGCGGCGAAACGCTCCAGCTTCTGGAACGCGGCCGGGATGTCATCGGCGCAGGCGCTGCTTGCTTCACCGTTGGTGTCGAACACTTCCGCACGCTCGCGGATGTCGCCATCAAAGGTCAGAATGTTGATCATCGGCAGCTTGTGGCGGCGTCCGACTTCATAGTCGTTGAAGTCGTGCGCGGGGGTGATCTTCACGCAGCCAGTGCCTTTTTCCATGTCGGCGTGTTCATCACCCACGATCGGAATGCGGCGGTTCACCAGCGGCAGGATCACGTCTTTGCCGATCAGATCTTTGTAGCGTGGATCGTTCGGGTTCACCGCCACGCCGGTATCGCCCAGCAGGGTTTCCGGACGCGTGGTCGCGACCACCAGATAATCGTGACCTTCTGCGGTCTTCACGCCATCGGCCAGCGGATAGCGGATGTGCCACATCGAGCCTTTGCTCTCGCGGTTTTCAACTTCCAGGTCGGAGATCGCCGTGCGCAGCTTGGGATCCCAGTTCACCAGGCGCTTGCCGCGGTAAATCAGGTTCTCTTTGTAGAGGCGCACGAACACTTCGCGCACCGCATTGGACAGGCCTTCATCCATGGTGAAGCGTTCGCGCTCCCAGTCCACGGAGTTGCCGAGACGGCGCATCTGGCGGGTAATGGTGCCGCCCGATTCCGCCTTCCACTGCCAGATTTTGTCGATAAACGCTTCACGGCCGTAATCCTGGCGCGTTTTGCCTTCTTCTGCGGCGATTTTACGCTCAACGACCATCTGGGTGGCGATGCCCGCGTGGTCGGTACCCGCCTGCCACAGGGTATTTTTCCCCTGCATGCGCTGGTAGCGAATCAGGGTATCCATGATGGTTTGCTGGAAGGCGTGACCCATATGCAAGCTGCCGGTGACGTTCGGCGGCGGGATCATGATGCAAAAGCTTTCCTGGCTGGTATCGCCATTCGGTTTGAAGTAGCCCTGCTGTTCCCAGTGCTCGTAGAGCGGCTGCTCGATATCTTGCGGGTTATATGTCTTTTCCATGTCTGCTATGTCGTTTGCGGCGGCGGAGGCGTCGCCGTATTCAATTGGAAACCAACGCTGCGGTACGCTTTATAGCGGTCGCGCGCCAGTTGTTTCAGGGATTCTTCGTAAGGAACGAAGTCTATCACTTCATGGAAACCAGTAGCAAAATCTGCGAAGTGGGGCAGCAGACTGATCAGCAGATCGCGCGGCGCGCTGCCGCGACGCTGCGGCCAGGCCAGCTCTACCGGGGCGCCGTAGCGCGGACCTTCGCCCGCCAGATTATGCGGCACAAAGGCGTTAGCCGGTCGCTGCCACAGGGCTTCATCAAGGCGGTTGGCCTGCGCTTCATCTTCGCAGGCGATCAAAATGCGTTTGCCTTCACGCCAGCGCGTTTCCGCTAAATCGCACACCAGCGCTTCAATGGCCGTCAGGCCGTCGCTGGCGCTTGCCGATTCCATGACGTAGAACGTGGCATTTTTCATGGCTGAGTGGTTTCCATCAATGACAGTGGGGCGCATTGTGCGCCCCATGAGTACGTGTGTCTATTTTGAACGGCGATTAATCGTCGCCGTTCAGGCCCGCGCGGTTCAACAGGAACTGCGACAGCAGCGGCACCGGACGGCCGGTGGCGCCTTTGGCTTTGCCGGAGCGCCATGCGGTGCCCGCGATGTCCAGGTGCGCCCAGTTATATTTACGCGCGAAGCGTGCCAGGAAGCACGCGGCGGTGATGGCCCCACCGGGACGGCCGCCGATATTCGCCATATCGGCGAAGTTCGACTCCAGCTGCTCCTGATACTCATCGGCCATCGGCAAGCGCCAGGCGCGATCGCCAGACTGCTCAGAGGCGCTGATCAGCTCGTGCGCCAGCGGATTGTGGTTAGAGAGCAAGCCGCTCACGTGATGACCCAGCGCAATCACGCAGGCACCGGTCAGCGTGGCAACGTCAATCACCACTTCCGGCTCGAAGCGTTCAACGTACGTCAGCGCGTCGCACAGCACCAAACGGCCTTCGGCATCGGTGTTAAGCACTTCTACGGTTTGCCCGGACATGGTGGTCAGCACATCGCCGGGACGCATCGCGCGGCCATCCGGCATGTTTTCGCAGCCCACCAGCACGCCGACCACGTTGAGCGGCAGATTCAATTCCGCCACCATGCGCATGACGCCGTACACCGATGCGGCGCCGCACATGTCGTACTTCATCTCATCCATGCTTTCCGCCGGCTTGATGGAGATACCGCCGGAATCGAAGGTCAGGCCTTTGCCGACCAGCACAATCGGGCGCGCTTCCGGATCGCTGCTGCCTTTGTACTCAATCACCGACATCAGCGATTCATTGTGCGAACCCGCGCCTACTGCCAGGTAAGCGTTCATCCCTAACTCTTTCATTTGCTGTTCGCCAATCACGCGCGTGGTGACGCTTTTGCTGTAGGCATCGGCGAGCTGACGCGCCTGCGAGGCGAGGTAAGCGGCATTACAGATATTAGGTGGCATATTGCCGAGATCTTTCGCGGCTTTGACACCGGCGGCCACGGCGAGGCCGTGCTGAATGGCGCGCTCGCCGCTGGTCAGCTCACGGCGCGTCGGCACGTTAAACACCAGCTTGCGCAGCGGACGACGCGGCTCCACTTTATTGCTTTTCAGCTGATCGAAGTTGTAGAGCGCCTCTTTTGAGGTTTCCACCGCCTGGCGCACTTTCCAGTAGGTATTCCGCCCTTTAACGTGCAGTTCGGTCAGGAAGCAGACGGCCTCCATCGAGCCCGTGTCATTGAGGGTATTGATGGTTTTTTGGATCACCTGCTTATACTGGCGCTCATCCAATTCCCGTTCTTTACCGCAGCCAATCAGCAGAATGCGTTCAGAGAGAATATTAGGCACATGGTGCAGCAGCAGGGTCTGGCCCACTTTACCTTCCAGCTCACCGCGGCGCAGCAGGGCGCTGATGTAGCCGTCGCTGATTTTGTCTAACTGCTCAGCAATCGGGGATAAACGGCGCGGCTCAAAAACACCGACAACAATGCACGCGCTGCGCTGTTTTTCCGGGCTACCGCTTTTTACACTGAACTCCATGCACTCTCCTGAATCTTAAAGACAACGGCCTTTGCTGTCGTTAGAATGTAGCGCGTTCGTTACCCATTAATTTGTTGCGGTGGATGACATTTCATCGCCGACAGTCATAATGAGATGGGGGTGGCAATGTGTTGTTTTTCCACCACCCTAACGCGTTCGTCATACAATTTTAGCTACGCTAACGGCCATTGATGAAGAAAAATGGTCGATAAGCGTTGAAACTAGCGATTTTCCTGCAAAAAGACAAGTTATCACAGGCGTACTAAGCGTGATCATCATTAGATATCTGGTTCGGGAAACGCTCAAAAGCCAGCTGGCTATCCTCTTTATCCTGCTACTGATCTTCTTTTGCCAGAAGTTAGTACGGATTTTAGGTGCCGCGGTGGATGGCGAAATCCCAACAAATCTTGTTCTGACCCTGTTAGGACTCGGCGTGCCCGAAATGGCACAACTTATCCTGCCCCTAAGCTTGTTTCTGGCGATTTTGATGACCCTGGGACGGCTGTACACCGAAAGCGAGATTACGGTGATGCACGCCTGTGGGCTGGGCAAAAGCGTGCTGGTGAAAGCCGCGATGATTTTGATGTTGCTGACCTCCGCGGTGGCGGCGGTCAATGTCATCTGGCTTGGCCCGTGGTCATCCCGCTATCAGGATGAAGTCACGCAAAACGCCAAAGCCAACCCCGGCGCCGCTGCGCTGGCGGCCGGCCAGTTCAAGACCTCCAGCGACGGCAACACCGTGCTGTTCGTTGAGAACGTGAAAGGCAACCAGTTCGGCCACGTGTTCCTTGCGCAGCTGCGTCCAAAAGGCAACGCGCGTCCGTCCGTGGTCGTGGCCGACAGCGGTCATATGGAGCAGCGCCAGGACGGTTCGCAGGTGGTCACGCTGGATAAAGGCACCCGCTTTGAAGGCACCGCGCTGCTGCGCGATTTCCGCATCACTGATTTTGTAAATTATCAGGCGATTGTGGGATACAAAGAGGCCACGCTCGATCCCAACGATGCGGATCAGGCGGACATCAGCACCCTTTATCAGAACAAGACGCCGACCTTCCAGGCTGAGTTCCACTGGCGTCTGACGCTGATCTTCTCGGTGCTGATCATGGCGCTGATGGTGGTGCCGCTTAGCGTGGTGAACCCGCGTCAGGGCCGCGTGCTGTCGATGCTGCCGGCGATGCTGCTGTATTTAATCTTTTTCCTGCTGCAAAGCTCGCTGCGCTCCAACGGTGCGAAAGGGCGGCTCGATCCTGCGCTGTGGATGTGGGCGGTGAACGTGGCCTATCTGGGGCTGGCCGTGCTGCTCAACCTGTGGGATACGGTGCCGATGCGGCGCCTACGTGGACGTTTTAGCCGTGGAGGATCGCTGTGATGTTTAAGGTCCTTGACCGCTATATCGGCAAAACCATCTTTAACACCATCATGACCACGCTGTTTATGCTGGTGTCGCTCTCGGGCATCATCAAGTTCGTTGATCAGCTGCGTAAAACCGGGCAGGGCGCGTATACCGCGCTGGATGCGGGCTACTACACCCTGCTGAGCGTGCCGAAAGATATCGAGATCTTCTTCCCGATGGCCGCCCTGTTGGGTGCCCTGCTCGGTCTGGGCACGCTGGCGCAGCGCAGCGAGCTGGTGGTGATGCAGGCGTCGGGCTTTACCCGCATGCAGGTGGCGTTGGCGGTAATGAAAACCGCGATTCCGCTGGTGCTGTTGACCATGGCCGTGGGCGAGTTTGTCGCGCCGCAGGGTGAGCAGATGGCGCGTAACTTCCGTGCGCAGCAGCTGTACGGTGGCTCGCTGATGTCCACCCAAGGCGGCCTGTGGGCGAAAGACGGCAACAACTTTATCTTCATTGAGCGCTTAAAAGGCGATAACGTCATCGATGGCGTCAGCATCTATAAGTTTGACGATGCGCGCCGCCTGGTAAGCGTCCGTTACGCCGCAACGGCCACCTGGAACGCGGAGAAAAAGGCGTGGGCGCTGTCGCAGATCGATGAATCGAACCTGACCGATCCCAAGCAAATCACCGGTTCGCAGAGCCTGAGCGGCGAGTGGAAAACCAACCTCACGCCCGATAAGCTTGGCGTGGTGGCGCTGGATCCCGACGCGCTCTCGATCAGCGGCCTGTATAACTACAGTAAGTACCTCAAGCAGAGCGGGCAGGTCTCCGGCCGCTATCAGCTGAACATGTGGAGCAAAATTTTCCAGCCGGTGTCGGTGGCGGTGATGATGCTGATGGCGCTCTCCTTTATCTTTGGACCGCTGCGCAGCGTGTCGATGGGCGTGCGCGTGGTGACCGGCATCAGCTTTGGCTTCCTGTTCTACGTGCTGGATCAGATCTTCGGTCCGCTGAGTCTTGTCTATGGCATTCCGCCGGTGCTGGGGGCGATTCTGCCCAGCGCCGCGTTCTTTGCCATCAGCCTCTATTTGCTGGTCAAACGCAGCTAGCTGCGCGTCAAACGTAGCAATGGCGAAGGGCGGTCACCATGACCGCCCTTTTTGTTTTAGTGCAGGGTCTCCAGCAGCAGCGGCAGCTGTGAAAGCAGATACAGCACCAGCCCAATCGAACCGCCGACCAGCGTGCCGTTGATGCGAATGAACTGCAGGTCGCGGCCGATATTCAGTTCTATTTGCTGCGACATATCCCGTGCATCCCAGCTTTTGACCGTGTCGCTGATGTGACGCGTGAGAAAGTGGGCAAACTCCGGCGCCACGCTGCGCGCGGCATCTTCAAGGTGCTGATTCATTGAGCTGCGCAGCGCTTCATCCGCCAGCAGCGTTTCGCCGAACCACAGCGCGGCCTGGCGTACCCGCTCCTGCACGCGTGAGTCCTCGCTGGCCAGATCGGTTTTCAGCCAGGTGCGCATGTCATGCCACAGCTCACCGATATAGCGATTCAGCGATGCGTCTTCTTTGATCCAGCTTTTGATGTTTTCCGCCCGCTGCGCCATCTCCGGATCGGTTTTCAGCCGTTCAATCAGGCGCTGTACCGCGCGATTAAACCCCTGACGAAACTCATGGCCTTGATCGCGCGCCACGTCATCCAGCAGCGAGTTAACCGCGTTGGAGACCAGCTCTGCGCTGTGTTCACCCAGCCACTCGGTGGGCAACACTTTGGCCTTGATGGGATGCTCGCGCTTGAGCCAGCGCACAATCTGCATGGCGATGAAATCACGCGTGCTGGGTTTATGCAGCAGGCGCAGCAGCTGCTCCACTGCGGCATCCAACAGCGCCTGATGGCGGTTATCTTTGGTCAGGCTGTCGAGGATCAGCGCGCTGGACTGGGTGAGATCCACCTTGTCGAGCGCGCGGTGCACGGCGCTGCGCAGAAAGCGCTGAATGCGCGCGTCGTCGGTGAGATCGAGAAAGCCGCGCATCACCTGTAAAAGATGACGACCAATGCGGTCGGCGTTGCCCGGCGTATTCAGCCACTGCGCCAGCATCTGCGACGGATCGTGACGGCGAATCAGCGCCAGCAGCGAGTCGGTATCGAGAAATTTCTCCTGCACAAAGCGCCCGAGATTATCCCCGATACGATCTTTATTGCGCGGAATGATCGCCGTATGGCGCGAGATAAACGGCAGCGGCACGCGGCGGAACAGCGCCACCACGGCAAACCAATCGGCGAGCGCACCGACCATGGCCGCTTCGGCAATGGCTTTCACGCCCAGCACCCAGATGTTGGGCGGTAAAAACAGCGTCACAAGAAAGGTGCCGGCAGCGATCAGCAGCAGCGCCAGCGCCAGCCGTTTGGTACGTTTGAGTTGTTGATATTTGTCCATTTACTTATGTTAGCAGAGGAGGCGGATGCCCGGCGACCACCCAGCCGCGTGCGAGGCTCTCTGCCTGCGTGGTGGCCTCGCCAAGGCGCGAGGCCACCTGCGCCGTTAATGCTTCTCTACCGCATCAAAAAACAGCAGGCTGACGCCGATGCCCTGCTGCACGTGGCTCACGTTGCTGCGTATCGCTACCTGCTGTGCGCCCTGCAGCATCACCACAAACGGCGAATCATGCTGGATCGTTTTCTGTAATTCGCCGTAGAGCGCCCGGCGCGCTGCCGCATCGCTCTCGCCGGCGGCGGCCCGCGTCTTGGCGCTCAGTTCGGGGATCGACCAACCCACGCGCCACGCCAACGTTTTGGCGCCGCCCGGCACGTTTAGCGCAAAGGCGCTGGCGTTGCTGTTGGGATCGACGTAATCCGCGCCCCAGTAGCTGAGAATCGCCTGGAAATCACGGCCGCGCATTTTGCTCCACAGCTCTGACTCCGCCACTGGCTGCAAGACAATGTCGATGCCGGCCTGGGCAAAGCCCGCCTGCAGCGCCTGCGCAATATCACTGTAAGGCGGCTGATTCACGACCGTCAGCACCACGCGCGTGCCGGGCTTGATGCCCCCCGCCGCCAGCAGGGTTTTCGCTTTCTCAACGTCGTAGTGAAACGGTTGATCCCTCAGCGCACCATCAAATCCCTGCGGCAGAAAACTTTGGTGGATCTGATACTGCCCTTTCAGCAGCTGCTGCGAAATGGCCTGGTAGTTGACCAGCCAGCGCGCGGCGTGCCAAAAGGCGGGATTGCCCAGCGCGGGCTGCGCCTGGCTTTGGGTGTTGAAGCCGAGGTAGTAGATCAGGCTTGAGGGAAACGCCGCAATGCGCACGCGGCTGTCCTGCTTCAGGGCATCGATTTGATCCGGGCCAAGCTGATAAGCGATATCCACATCACCTTGCTGAATCAGCAGGCGGCGGGTGGCGGCATCCGCCACGCCCTTGAGCAGGATGCGGGTGAGATGCGGCTGCGGCGTTGCATGGGGGTTGGCGCTCAGCACCAAGGCCTGCTGCGGCACATACTGCTGGATACGAAACGCGCCGCTGCCCGCCGATTGCGTATGCAGCCAGCCGTTGCCAAGATCGTTATTCACGGCGTGCTGCTGCACGGTTTGGCTGTCCACAACCGACGCCACCGGCGCGCTCAGCAACCGCAGCGCGAGATCCGCGCCAATGGCGGCGGGCCAGCGGATCTCCAGCTCGGTGTCACTGTGCGCGGTAAACTGTGCGGCGATGTTATCTGCCGTCCAACCAAACTCCGCGAGAATAAAGGCGGGGGCTTTATTGAGTTTGACCGCGCGCGTCAGCGAGAAGATCACATCCTGCGCCGTCACGGGATTGCCGCTGACAAAGCGCGCCGCCGGATTGAGGGTAAACACCAGACTGTGGGGGGACGAGCCGGGGCGCCACGCGCTGGCCAGCAGCGGGGCGAGCCGCTGCGGCGTGTTGCGGTCTGCCTCGACCAGCGTTTGATAAAGATTACGCTGCACGCTGTTGCTGACGGTCTCGAAACTTTCGGCGGGATCAAAGCTGATAATGCCGTCCAGCGGCACGGCCACTACCAAGGTATCTTTGGGCGTGGCGGCCTGCGCCGTCAGGACGCTGCTGCACAGCGCCACGAGTAATATCCACAGTCGCATTATTTTTCTCTCTGAAATCGGGAGAGATAAATTTATCGTTGAAACGTCAAAGTCAAAATGCCGCTTTGTTCTGAGCTGTGCCGGAAATAACCATTACGCACCGTGAGAGACTATTTAGCCGATTTTTTGCGCGTTTTGTCACACGCAAGAAATAAACCTGGGTAACCTCGCGGTGAGTGACGAAATAAGGTGATATAAAATGAAGCGATGCGCTCATAGAACTGATGATTTATTTTTCTTGATTCCACGGCGCGACAATTTCCGCTTGCGATCAATAACCAACGCTTACACCATGCTGCCCGCCATCCCTCAGCGTTATCTCACGGTTAATGTGAAATTAACAATGTAATCCGCTGCTTTCATTCCTCTTTCGCGCTTCAAAGAAATAATGCGGCGTGAAATAAATACATCTTTAATTTAATTTTTACATCCAGACACATTTATATCCCTAACATCGCCGGGGTATTTACCGATTAATTAAGCCATCCCACACAATTATCTTTCCTGGAAAGTGAGAGCCGCCGCGCCATGCTTCTACAAAAACCCACAACCCGACGTAAATTTTTACTGGGGTCGTTACTGGCTTTGCCGTTAAGTGACCTGGTGCTCAGGGGATTAACTGCGGCGCAGGCGGCAGAAATGGCCGCCCCTGATTTGGCCGCCTATCAGCCGATCTTTTTCAGCGCGTCAGAGTGGCAATTTATTTTGGCCGCCACCGATCGCCTGATCCCGGCGGGCGGCAGCGGCAAAGCGCCGGGCGCGTTGGAAACCAACGTGCCGATTTTTATCGATCAGCAGCTGCACAGCCCGGAGTTTGGCGCAGAGATCTATCTGCAGGGCCCGTTTGACGTACACGCACCCGCTACCATGGGTTACCAAGTTCCGTTTACGCCGCAGCAGATGTATCAAACCGGCATCCGGCTGGTGGAGCAGTGGACGCAGGCGACCTACCAAAAGCCTTTCCATGCGCTAACGGTGGAGCAGAAAGATGCCGTGCTCACCAAAGTGAATAAAAATGACGGCATCGATTTTGCCGCGCTGGGCGAACCGAACCTCAAAGCGTCGCAGTTCTTTAGCCAACTGCTTTCCGATACCAAACACGGCTACCTCGCCGATCCCATGTACGGCGGCAACAAAGGCATGAAAGCCTGGATTGCCATCGGCTTCCCCGGCGCGCGCGCCAGTTTTACCGAGTGGGTGAAGCAGCACAACGTCCCGTATCCGCTGGGTCCGGTTAGCCTGTCAGGCGAGCGCGCCTGATCCCCCGTATCGGCAATTTAACGCAGGAAAAACATGGCACAGATCACTAAGAAAGACGTCGATGTCGTTGTGTGCGGCCTCGGCTGGGCCGGCTCGCTGATGAGCATCGAACTGGCGCTGGCCGGGCTGGAAGTGCGCGCGCTGGAGCGCGGCGGCGAGCGCGACTACCCCGATTTCGCCTACCCGAAACCGGCGGATGAATACGCCTATAACGTGCGTAACAAAGTCTTCGCCACGCCCAAAGAAGTGGCGGTTACCGTGCGCTACAACATGGACCAGACGGCGCTGCCTACCCGCAAATGGGGCGCGTTTGCGCCGGGCACCGGCGTCGGCGGCGCGGGCATGCACTGGACGGCGGTGTTGATTCGTCCAACGCCCACCGACATCAAGCTGAAAACCTACGTTGACCAGGCGTACCAACCCGGCATTTTGCAAGACGACATGCGCGTGATGGACTTCCCGTTCACCTGGGATGAAATCGAACCCTATTTTTATAAGTTTGAGCTGATCTGCGGTCAGTCCGGTAACACCGGCAACCTGCGCGGTCAGATTCTGGAAGGCGGCGATCCCTTTGAAGGGCCGCGCTCCGAACCTTATCCGCTGCCCGCGCTTGACGACACGCTGAACAACGTGATGTTCAAAGAGGCGGCGAAAAAGCTGGGCTACCATCCGTTCCCCAATCCCTCCGCCTGCGTCTCGCGCGCGTGGAAAAACCCCTACGGCAACCAGATCGCGCCGTGTAACTACTGCGGTTACTGCTCGAAGTATCCGTGCCTGAACTACTCCAAAGCCTCACCGCAAACGGCGGTGATGGATGCGCTGAAACGCCTGCCCAACTTCTCCTATGAAGTGAATGCGGAAGTATTCAAAGTGGTGTTACACGACGATCAAAAAACCGCCAAAGGCGTGCTCTATTACGATGCGGACGGTAATGAAGTGTTCCAGCCGGCGAAGATCGTGGTGCTGTCGAGCTTCCAGCTTTATAACGTGCGCTTGATGCTGCTTTCCGGCATTGGCAAGCCGTATAACCCGATTACCGAAGAGGGCGTGGTCGGGCGTAACTATGCGTTCCTGTCCAACGGCGGCGCGACGCTGTTTTTCAAAGACAAAAACTTCAACTCTTTTGCTACCGCGGGCGCTACCGGCCAGATGTTTAACGATATCTCGCCGGGCAACTTCGATGGCCCTGGCCTCGGCTTCCTCGGCGGCGCGAAGATCCACAGTTCGCAGGCCACCGGTACGCCGATTGCCACAGCGCTGCCGAAAGGCACGCCCAGCTGGGGCATGGGCTATAAAGAGGGGCTGGAGCAGTGGTACAACCATTCGATGAAGATCAGCATCACCACCACGTGCCAGTCGTACCGCGACATTTATCTGGACCTCGATCCGCACTACACCGACCATCGCGGCCAGCCGCTGCTGCGCATGACGTTTAACTGGAAAGCCAACGAACTGAAGTTACAGCAGCATCTTAAAGGCATCGTCGGTGATATCGCCAAAGAGCTCAACCCGGACAGCATGAGCATGAGCTTCCTGCCGATGGGCGCGGATTTTGATCTCACCAAATACGTCTCGACCCACAACGTGGGCGGCGCGGTGATGGGCGATAACCCGAAAACCTCGGCGCTGAACAAGTACCTGCAAAGCTGGGACGTGCATAACGTGTTTGTGCCGGGTGGCAACGCCTTCCCGCAGAACTTCCAGGCGAACCCCACCGACACCATCGGGGCGATCACGCTGATGGCGGCGCAGGCGATCAAAGAACAGTACGTGAAAAACCCCGGCCCACTGGTACAGGCATAACTCGATGAACATCAAACCTTTGTTAATCGCCCCCGCGCTGATGCTGGGAAGCCTGGCCTTGCAGGCTCATGCGGAAGATGACGCGCAGCTGATCAAGCGCGGGGAGTATTTGTCGCGCCTGGGCGACTGCATGGCATGCCACTCGGTGGCGGGCAAACCCGATTACGCGGGTGGGCTGGCCATTGAATCGAATCTCGGCACCATTTACTCCACCAACATTACGCCGGACGTGGAGCATGGCATCGGGCGCTACAGCGAACAGCAGTTCTCTGACGCGGTGCGTAAAGGCGTGCTGCCCGACGGTTCACGCCTTTATCCGGCGATGCCGTACCCGGACTACGCCAAAATCAGCGACGCCGATCTGCACGCGCTGTATGTCTATTTCATGAAAGGCGTGCAGCCCAGCAGCGCACAGCCGCAGAAGACCGACCTGCGCTTCCCGTTTAGCCAGCGCTGGGGCATGCGTCTTTGGAACTGGGCGTTTACCGATGAGAAGCCGTTCCAGCCGATTGGCGGTGCTTCAGCGGAGATCAACCGCGGGGCCTACATTGTGGAGAGTCTTGGGCACTGCGGCAGCTGCCACACGCCGCGCGGCTTTGGCATGAACGAGAAGGCGCTGGACAGCAGCGATGCGCAGTTCCTCGCGGGCGGCAGCCTCAATCACTGGGATGTGCCGTCGTTGCGCGGGCTGCCGCGCTGGAGCACGCAGGAGATCGTGGATTACCTGCAAACCGGGCGCAACGACCAGGCGGCGGTGGGCGGTGAGATGACGTCGGTGGTGGAACACTCCAGTTCACACATGACCGACGCCGATCTGCACGCCATCGCGGCGTACCTGAAGTTCCTCGGCGGTAATCCGCCGCTGCAGGTGGCCAATGTGCAGAAGCAGCAGGCCACGGAAGCGACGCTCACCGCCGCGAAAAACCTCTCGGAAGGCGAGCGGCTCTATCTTGATAACTGCGGCGCGTGCCATTTTGTCACCGGTAAAGGGGCGCCAGGCGTGTTCCCGGCGCTGGATCAGGCGAGCATTGTCAACGCGCAGGATCCCACCGGGCTGATCCACACGATCCTCGCGGGGGCGCAGCAGCCGTCTACCGCGAAGGCGCCGTCAACGCTGGCGATGCCGGGCTTTGATCAACGCTTGTCTGATGACGAGGTAGCCAAGCTGGCGACCTTTATTCGCCAGGGCTGGAGCAATAACGCGCCCGCCGTCACCGGCGATCAGGTGACGGAGGTGCGTAAAACGCTCAAGCCAGAGTAAGAACAGGGCAGGGTGACCCGTCGGTCACCCTGTTTAATGGAAGGTGCGGATCACTTCCAGCACGCCGTTGATCACAAACTGCACGCCCATGCACACCAGCAAAAAGCCCATTAGCCTTGAGATGGCCTCAATGCCGCTTTTGCCGACCAATTTCATGATCGCGCCCGAACTGCGCAGGGCGATCCACAGGATCAGCGCCACCACGAAGAAGGTGAGCACCGGTGCGATCGCCACCACCCATGCCGGAAAATCCACGCCCGCTTTAACGGTAGAGGCAGAACTGATGATCATCGCGATCGTCCCCGGACCGGCGGTGCTCGGCATCGCCAGCGGCACAAAGGCAATATTGACGCTTTCTCGCGGCGTATCGCTGGCGGCCAGCTCATCCTGCTTGTGTTCCGCTTCCACCGAATGGCCCACCGGTTTGGCCGGAAACAGCATGCGGAAGCCGATAAACGCCACGATCAACCCACCCGCCATGCGCAGGCCGGGAATCGAGATGCCAAAAGTATGCAGCACCGCGTTGCCGGCGTACCACGCCACCATCATGATCAAAAACACATACAGCGACGCCTGCAGGGCCTGGCGGTTGCGCTCCTGAAAATTCATGTCGCCCGCCAGGCCTAAAAACAGCGCCACGGTGGTCAACGGGTTCGCCAGCGGCAGGATCACCACCAATCCCAGCCCCACGGCTTTAAGCAGTTCCAGCATCGTGCGTCCCCAAAAAAGAAGGCCGCGCAGGCGGCCTTGAGATTAATGCTTGGGCGTATCCAGCGCTTCCAGTAGCTCGGGGAAGAAGTCTTCCAGCAGCTCTGGCGTCATCAGCTCGGGATAGCTGATCAGGTGCTCGCGGATGCGCTCGTTGACGTCGGGCAGCAGCGTTTCCGCCGCCGCTTTGGCGCTGATTTTTTTCTTTTTCATCAGGCGCAGCACGTCGTCCGGCAGGTTATCTTCGTCATCGATCTCTTCGGCGCCTTCAAGATCGTCCAGCTCGTCCAGCAGCTCCATCAGCGCTTCAATCTGCGGCGTGCGCGACTGGTATTCAGGCGGGCTTTCGGTCTCCATATAGCGCAGCAGCGCGCGCACCGGTGAGCCATCCGGCTTTGACGGCGGCTCGCTGGCGAACCAGCTTAGCAGGGCGTGCTGATTTACCTGATGCACGTGGTAGCCGTTATCAACCAGCTCATCGGCGAGGAGATCCGCGGTGTCGTGTTCGATCAGGCAGATGTGCGTGCGATTCGGCGTAAATTGCTCAAGCCATTGATAAACTTCCTCAATGACGCTGTCATCGTAGTTGAAGGTCTGGCTGAGATAGCTGTCATCCTCCTGATGGACGCAAAGGCGGATCAGGTCGGGATCGAAGTAAATCGCAATGCGGGTGCCTTTCATGCGCGCAGTCCTGTGTAGTGCAAAATCTCACTATAGCGTTAGGCAGCGCAGATGAACATGACTATGCCCGCAGCCTGCGGCGCTGGCGTAAAAAACGCGCAAAAATCAGCACGATCCGTAGGGGCACGGTTTATTGTGGCGGAGGAGAGCGGCGGGGAGCAGGGATCAGAGTGGGCCTGTGTGCGTGCAGAAAACGGCGCGCGGGACAGCGCGCGCCGATTGAACCTTACATGCCGACGTATTTCTTGCCCTGCTTGAGCACCACGTCGCAGGCTTTGGTTTTCAGCTTCTCGCCCATCGGCGAGTTGCTCAGGCTTTGCAGATTAAGCTGCTGGCCATTGCCAGTGTTCAGCAGGCCCATTAGCCCCTGCTGATAATCGGTTTTTTGCGTCTGCGCCGTCGGGCTGCTCAGGCCCAGTTTGTTCAGCACCTGTTCTTTCACCGACTTGACGTTATTGTCTACCACGTTGTGCTGCACGCAGTACTCCATCACGCCCGCCGCATTGGTCATGCTGTTGGCGCTCACCGCTTTGTCGCCGCCGTTGAGCAGCCCCGCCAGCGATGCAATCGACATGCCGCCGTTCTGCTGCGTGCTGGTGGACGTATTACTGCCGCTGTTTTGCTGCTGCGACAGCTGGGATGCCGCGCTGCTCAACTGATCCTGCCAGCTCGCCGCCGACGCACTGCCCGCCGCCAGCATCACTGCCACGGCACCGGCGCACATAGCCCGTTGCGTTATTTTGTTCATTTCGACCTCGTTGTCATTCTGCGTCTGATGCGCGTTGTGCTGGTTAAGAGAGGCCATAAGACAGAAAGTTCCGAAGGCGAGGGCGGGAAGGTAAAGTTTGGGAGTGTTCTGGGGGGATGTCTTGGGGCGGGGGCGTTGGGAGGGGTATGGCTGCAGCAAGTGCCGTCCTGAACGCTTAAGAGGCTCGTGAAATTGAGGCGGCGCTGATTTGCGCTCCGCTATGCTTAAGCGTATGCATTTTGTCAGTGGGCTGGGATTTTTGTGGGGGGATTCTGGCACTGATGCGCATGGATTCAATCGCTGTTTTTTGAGGGAAGCGTCGCGTGTTGTTAGAGTAGTGCTGTTTTTTTCAACGCTTAGCACGCATCCCCGCTGATTCCAGTTGCGCAGGCGGTGTGTAACGGTATAATCGCCAACGTTTTCCGCATCCTCTTCAGTGCCGAAGTGGCGAAATCGGTAGACGCAGTTGATTCAAAATCAACCGTAGAAATACGTGCCGGTTCGAGTCCGGCCTTCGGCACCAGTATCCTGTCCATCCCCGTCCGGGGAAGTCCAAAAAAACCTTTAAAATCAACATTCAGTCTGATTTTATCATCCTGTATAGTCCGGGCGCATCCGTTGCAATCCAGACCATGCTGGGGGCATAATTGGGGGCATTCCCACTTCGATAAGAAATGTGCCCCCAAAATGAAACTGAATGCCCGCCAAGTCGACACTGCAAAGCCTAAAGAAAAAACCTATAAAATGGCTGATGGTGGCGGTTTGTATCTTGAGGTCACGACCAAAGGATCAAAGTACTGGCGTATGAAGTACAGGCGGCCAGCCGATAGAAAAGAAGACCGGCTTGCGTTTGGCGTCTGGCCGACAGTAACGCTTGCTGAGGCACGTGCTAAGCGGGACGAAGCCAAAAAGATGTTAGGGCAGGGGATTGACCCCAAAGCTGAACACAAAGAAGCCCAGGCTGAAAATGCGGGAGCCTACACTTTTGAAAGGATCGCCCGCGAATGGCATGCCAGTAACAAGCGATGGAGTAATGATCATCGCTCACGGATCCTGCGCTACCTTGAGCTGTATATCTTTCCTAATATTGGATTGGCAGATATTCGTAAGCTGAAAACCAGCCAGCTGTTAGCCCCCATTAAGGCCGTTGATGCCAGTGGCAGGCATGACGTCGCTCAGCGCCTTCAGCAGCGCGTTACGGCAATAATGCGCTATGCCGTGCAGAACGATTACATTGAATCTAATCCCGCTGTTGATATGGCCGGGGCACTTTCAACGGTAAAGGCTCGCCATTACCCCGCATTACCTTTCAGCCGTTTTCCTGAGTTTCTTACACGTCTTGCCGCATATCGTGGACGAATTATGACGCGTATTGCTGTAGAGCTTTCACTACTGACTTTTGTCCGTTCCAGTGAGTTGCGCTTTGCCCGGTGGGATGAGTTCGATTTTGAAAGAGCCTTATGGCGGATCCCTGCACAACGCAAAGAGATAGAAGGGGTTCGTTACTCTCATCGTGGCATGAAGATGAAAGAGGAGCATCTTGTACCGCTAAGCCGCCAGGTTTTAGCACTCCTGGAGAAGCTGAAGCAGTTAAGTGGAGACAATGAGAGGCTATTTCCCGGCGATCACGATCCTAAAAAAGTCATGAGCGAAAATACAGTTAACAATGCCCTTCGTGCTATGGGGTATGACACGAAGACCGAAGTTTGCGGGCATGGTTTTAGGACAATGGCTCGGGGAGCTCTAGGGGAGTCAGGATTATGGAGTGATGATGCTATTGAACGGCAGCTTAGCCATACAGAACGCAATAATGTTCGTGCAGCTTATATCCATACATCCGAACACCTAGATGAGCGTCGATTAATGGTTCAGTGGTGGGCAGATTATTTAATTGCAAATTCCAATGAATATTTAGCACCATATGATTTTGCTAGGTTAAAAAAATATTAGCAGGGTCTAAATGACCCCGCTTTCTACTTTTTCCAGACTGTGCGATATCCAGGAGAGTCTGATTCTGGTGGATATATGGGTTGAGATATTTGTATTGTCATAGGAATAGGGAAATCTACGCCGACAAGCGCTACTTCACCTTGTTTTAAACTTGGGAGAAATGATGCTGCTGACTTGTCTATTTCGCCACATGCCCTCTCTACCACATCACGGTCTCTATCATTAGTCAATCTATGGACTAATAAGGTTCCTATTTGGCTAAGAACTCCTTCAGTTATATCTCTTGGCCTCTGGGTTGTTAAGCAAATATTTAGGCCATACTTTCTTCCTTCTTTAGCAATCATTTCAAATGCATCAAGCTTTACTGAATGGTCTTCAGAGCCTACTCTTTTTCCCAAGAAGTTATGTGCTTCATCGACGATAACTAATAAGGGCTTTTCCCTAAACTTCTCGAGCCTTGCTAATGTTAATAATTTTCTTCCAATAACATTTGCTAATATTTCCCTTGCGAAAAATTCATAGCTGACATCTCCAAGGCATAAACGAAGAACTCTTTTCTCTGAGTTTAAGAACGACTCTAATATATCGCCTAGCTTCAATAGATTATCATCCCCATGGAAGACTGGCTTCAGAGAACTGGCATATGTTACTGCTTGGATTCTCGTTAATAGAGAAGAGCAATAGCTAAGATCCTGAGTGGCTGCATTACCCCATGAATCGTCACCATTATCAAAACAGCATTCTTGTACAATTTGTGGTATTAGTTTAGTTACATCGAAAGGTTGTGATGGGTTGTCAACTAGTTTTGAGTTGCCTCCTGTGTTCATAGCGCGTCTATAATCAGTTTTAGGCTGTTTGATTTTTCTTAAAACACCATTTGTAGCTATGGTTGAATCGATAGCTACTAATCTTAAGCTTTTAATGGCTTCTTTTAATTTAGGCCCCTGAACTTTACCAGAAGGATCGAACATAGCAATAAAATCAGATTCCATAAAGTCAGTTGGAGGGATTCTAAACTCTTGAGAACCATTGGACTTGTTAATTGGGGAGCCTAGATGGTAGTGGGAGCAATGTTCTGAGTTGAATGATCTGTATTCGCTTGTTGCATCGATAATTATAGTCTTAGAGTTTTTATAATTTGAACATTCTTCTAGAATTTTAGCTGTTGTCCAACTCTTACCGCCGCCAGTTGCACCTAGTATCGCACAATGCCTGCCAAACAATTTATCTGGTTCTACAGTAACAATGCTGGTAGAACCACCTGATATATTACCTAATACTATCCCTATCCTGTTCTCGGTATTTTCATCCAGACTTTTATTAATTAGTTCTGGAATCATTGAGATAAAATCTAATGGGGCGGAATAAACCCTATCGCCCAATCGAGGGTAAGATTTTATACCAGAATCAATACGCAAATTTGATGAATCAATTGTACCTAAAAGTTGTATAGTCCCTATTGCATCAATCTTCCTGCTTCCCTGCGATTCTCTTGATACTTCTCCACGTTCTCTTTCGGGTAACTTAACTTCAATTAAGCGCCCTAAAACAATAGATTGTTGTCCTTCAATTAATAGTATTTCGCCAACTTCGCCTTTTCCATAACGATTGCCCTCTAAATATGAACCACTAACCTCACCAGCATAGATCAAGTTAGCTCTAACCGTCTGAGCAAAAACTGATGAGATCATGCCAACCTTTAAAGTGTTTCTTAAAATTCCAGTTTTCAAAATAGAGTTAATCATTTTAAAGAATTACCTCCCACACTTTTAATAGCCTTAGCTAATTGCTCAGCAGGTGTTAAAGCCCTAAGGTTAGGGATTAAATTTATAAAATCTTTGAAGGACGCATTTAAGAAATGTATATCATAGCCTGCTAAAGAAAGTTCTTTAAGTAATCTCCAGTATTTGCTGGAGTTACTAGTTTTGTTGTCTTTTAAATGATCTTCGCATTTAAAATCTACAATAATTAGTCTCATGCTGGGATTAGACTTTATTGCGGAGTAAATAGGTTCAGCTAAATGATCGTCATTAAATCCAAACCCTGAAATAACTAGGCAACTATTTTGCTTGCGTAAAAAGTCTAGAAGTCTTGATAGCAATTCTAAATGTGGCTGGATGAAGGATTGTTGGTACTTACCTTTTGCTGGGTATATTAGACAAGCATCTGTTGCTGATGGGCTTTCATTTTCGTATATTTGCCCGTCTTTTCTCATCCAGCTGACTGAACCATGAAGCTTGAATAAGTGGAAAACCCCTTCTATAAACTCATGTTCGTTCTCGTCTCTATTCACAACATCGTAATTGAAGTACTTACCATCAAACCGTCTAGTTCCTGTATATGAAAGGCCGTCAACAACCATCATACCTAACTCTGAGGCGGCGGTCTCAAACGTTAAATCATAATTCGTTGTGAATACCTTCAACCTTGGATCTCTAACTCTTCTTCTTCCCATCTTTTGCAGTAGATTGACATAGGCAGATAAGTCACTATTATCACTTTTAAGAAATGAGCTGCATTTATCTAAAATAATTGCTTTTACTTCATTTAAAAATAACTTAACATCTTCTTCTTCATGAAACGCTAAATATGCTTCGCAATTTGAAAGGAAGTGCTCAATATTGGGGTTGGTTCTTTCTAAGTATTTTACTTTTTCACAAACTTTTTGCGCTTCAGGTTTAATCCTTCCTTCATCCATCAATGTTGGATCTTCCCACATTGCACATCTCCATAGATCCCACATGCTCGGGCCTCCAACATCGCCAAGAGAAGTGCCACTACCTGCAAAGAAGGAGAGATTCGGAAACTGCAATGATTTTAGTAATAGTTCATGAAAATATACCTGATTATCTTTCAACTCTTTTTTTTCAGCGTCTGATAAAGGTTCCGGCGGAAGGAGTGGGGCACCAGCTTCTTTTAGCACGCTATCAGCTTTACCATCGCGCCAATAAATATATGAGACGTTATTTAATGCTTTCCATTCATTACTACCTGGCTTTAAAAATGAGATATGCCCATCTGGAGTTGTAGCCATAGTCATTGTCCTTTGAAGATTTATTGAACTGAAGAACATAAATTTACTACATTAAGAGTTCTAAACAATAGAGATATTCATTACACGCTTATGATAGTCAGCGCGCGCTCGTAGCCCCGCCACGCCTGCCCGCTTTATGCAACGGTTTTCATGCACCTGCATGATCGGCTTCGGGCCGCGCCGCTGCTGGCCTTTGCTACCGCTTTTGGGTGCCTGAGACTCATGCGTTTTCATGCAGCATAGACATGCACGCTCACGCTGGTGTGAGCAGGCATAAAAAAGCCCGGCACATTGCCGGGCATCTGTGGGATTTTAAACAGAGACTCAGAAAATTTTGCGCTTGCGCCGGTCGGTTCTTGCCCCTCTGAATGGGTAAGCGCCAGCCAGGCTGATGACGTTATCCCGGAACATCAGCGGCAGTTTTTTATGCGTCCACTCTTCAATAAGGTTCACTGCAAATTTTCGATACAGCGTGTCCGCGTCGTTTGCACCTTCGATAACGCCCGGCGCATAGACTGAGCCATTCCGCTCAAACTGGCTGTACTTCATCCTGAGCAGACTGCCAAGTTCAACACCATGGACGATAAAAAATTCATCAATAAGCGTGTCGATACGCTCTTCCATGATTCCCTCATGGCAGAACACATAGGCATTTGCCTTGCGTCCGGTGGCGTCGGCCAGCGTGGGCAGCTGTTTTTCCCTTTCTGCAATCAGTCCGGCAAGGTCAGATGCCGTTTCCTGCTGCTCCAGATATTCTGCGCGCAGCGCCTTCATCTCCGGCGTGACGGTGCCGCCGTTCTGCTCAAGCAATTCACGAAAGCGCGCCCGGTTGTCCTGGCTGGTCTGCTCCGTTTCGGCCTTACGCTGGCGCAGTGCGCTGATGCTGTCCTCAGCGGCGGCTTCTGCCTGTTTTGCCTCTAGCCAGGCCAGCATTTTGCACTGGAGGTCCTGTACGCGGGGTTGCCAGCCTGCGGGAAGGTCCTTCACGAGCCTGGTTGTATGGCTGATAACGTCGGCCTCGGGCAGCTTCAGAAGCCACCCCGCATCCTGCAGCGGTTTCTGGCTTTTTGCCACGAGCGAGCCAACGAATTCAGCGATTGTCTTCATCTCTTCTTCTGTCATGTTCTGCTGTGTCATGCTTTTTTCTCTCTGTCAGGGCTGTGCGTGGCGGTCGCGGCGGGTGCAGGCGTCGCCATAACGGCCCAGCGTCTGCGGCTGACGCGCCGTGCTCAGTGGTTCAGCTGCGGGTTCTGACTCCGCAGGCTTCTGCGGCTTCATGATGATTTTCTCGACGCTTTCCAGCGCGGTGAAGGTGCAGGAGCAGTCGAGGTTCTGGCACTGGTACCAGGTACGCTTTACGGAGGGCGCTTCATAAGAGCTGGTGCGGGTGTGGGCTACCTGACCACATTCGGGACATTTCAGGGCCATCTCGTTTCCTGTCGGCTGGTTTCAGTAAGTCAATTGTGCCGGGTCTGGCACAGGGGCTTCTACCGGAGGGCGTTGTATGACGGACCAGACAAAAGCATTACTTCTGGCGAGCCAGGAAAAGGTCTCACTGAAGCCTGTTATCAGCTTTCAGTTTTATATAAATCCTTCACTATTCTTCACCAGAGAGAAAAAAATAGTAAATACAGTAAATTAAGAGGTGAAGAATGAAAAAGTAATCCTTCACCCTCTGTTCACCATTGTTCATTGCCGGGATTCCGGCCTTATTCGCCCTTTAGAATGAGTAGTTTTTAAAATTCGACTGAAGCAAACTTAAAGTTATTGGATAAAACCTTACTATCCCTCTTTAGTACTATTTAGCACTATTCTCGTACACCCATGCTTTATGTGGTTTTAGTGCGACCGGTCAGGCAGATTTCTATTGTTGTCACCGACAAAAATATTCGCAAAATAAAGAGCTACCCGATGCCGTACACACCTGTGCGGCGCTTCACGGACACATAAGAGGTAGCTCATGCACACGACTTTAAACGCTCATTCATCCGCCCCGGCGGCACCAGCCATGCCGGTATCATTCCCGGTTCAGGAGCGCTTTATGCGCCTGCCGGAAGTGATCCACGTCTGCGGCCTGTCCCGCTCAACCATCTATGACCTCATCAGCCGCAGTGCTTTTCCGGCGCAGGTATCGCTTGGCGGCAAGAACGTCGCGTGGCTTGCCAGCGAGGTCAGCGCCTGGATGAATGCACGCATCGCAGCACGCGGTCAGGAACGTGCAGCATGATCTCCACCAACTCTTGAGATTTTACGCCATGCTGCATTTTCCTGTGTCCCCCGGCTTGCGCGCCGGGGGCATTCCCTGGTACAGTCTTTCTGCTGTCGCAAAATCGGCAGCCGGGCGTAGGAACCCGAGTTACTTCAAGGCGACACCAGACGCGCCATGCGTCTTTTTTTGTGTCTTTGCCTCTGTGCACCCGTTACTCGGGCAACGGTTCTGTATCCGTTGTGCCGTCTGTGTAATGGTGGCCCGGGCGGGGCAGCCTTCGGGCTGGCCGGTTTCCTTGAAGGCCGGTATTCCTACCCCCGTTCGGGTCACCACCAGTGAGCGTAGGAACTCCGGTGGTGGCGATAACCGCTACTTCAGGGAGACTGCCATCATGGTTACCGTCCTTAATTCCCCATGCCCTCAGTTTGTTTTCGTCTTTGCCGCCGTGCGCCGTACTGAACGCCAGCAGCGTATCCACATGCTCCGCACCGTTGCCGCTGACGAACGCGCCGCCCGCCTGCCGCTGGCCCGCGATTACGTGCTGTCACTTGCCGCCCGCCTGCCGGTACGAGAGGTGTGCGCATGACTCACGCCACCATTTCCCACGCAGACCTGTTACGCCTTGAACACCTGCGCAACGCCGGGCGCTTTATCAGCGACATGACCCTGCTTCAGGAGTGCCACGAACAGCCACCGGCCACACAGCAGGCGCAGCTGAACTCGCTGATTTTCCTCATCACCGAGCAGCTGGACGGAGTGGTAAACCGCTGTCAGGACGGCTGGATGAATGGGGAGGTTGAGCCATGAGCACACGTACCCTTTCCCCCGAACTGCATTCCGCGCTTTCACGCCGCGCGGTGGCCTGCGCCTGGCTGACCGTCTGCCGCGAACAGAATCGCTATCCCGGCCTGACGCTGGCGCGCCTTGAACACGCCATTGAAACCGAGCTGGAAGGCTTCTATCTGCGCCAGCACGGACGCCAGCGCGGTCAGGAAATTGCCTGCGCGCTGCTCGACGACCTGCTTGCCGCCGGGCCGCTCAAGTCGGCCCCGTGCCTGAGCTTTCTGGGACAGGTGGTGATGGATGAACTCTGCGGGCGTCTGAAAGACGCGCCGGTGCTGCACTGAGGGAGAAAAGAACAATGAAAATGACCGTATCAGACGCGGCAAAGGCCGCGCGAGGCCAGTGGCCCCGCATCCTGCCCGCGCTGGGCGTGAAGGTGGTAAAGAACCGCCATACCTCCTGCCCTGTGTGCGGCGGAACCGACCGCTTCCGCTTTGACGACCAGGAGGGACGCGGCACGTGGATTTGTAATCAGTGCGGTGCCGGTGACGGCATGGACCTGGTGAAAAAGGCCCTCTCACTGAGCCTGACCGAAGCCGCTGCGCGGGTAAGCGGCCTGACCGGCAGCCTGCCACAGGTGGACAACACGCCTGCCGCCAGCGCAGGCGAAGATGACGAAGCAGCCCGTGCCGCCGCCGTGAAGCAGGCACAGCAGCTGGTCAGCACCGCGCAGCAGACAACCGGCAACGCCTACCTGTCCCGCAAAGGCTGGCCGGAGCAGTCCTGCCTGACGCTGGCAAAGCCGCTGAAAGTCGCGCTCACTGTCTATCGTGCCGGTGATTTGCTCGTTCCCCTGCACGATACGGGCGGCCAGCTGGTGAACGTGCAGCTGATTAACGCCGCGGGCGAAAAGCGCACGCTGAAGGGCGGACAGGTAAAAGGCGCATGCCACGTTCTCAGCACCGGTAAACCGGCAGCGCGCATCTGGCTGACGGAGGGCTACGCCACCGGCCTGACCGTGCATAATCTGACCGGTGACGAGGTGTGGATAGCCCTGTCGTCCGTTAACCTCCTTTCTCTGGCTGGCCTTGCCCGTGAAAAGCACGCCACGCTGCCGCTGCTGATTGCCGCCGACCGCGACCTGAACGGCGACGGCCAGAAGAAAGCAAAGCAGGCAGCCGAAGCCAGCCGCGCCGCCGTGGCCCTGCCGCCGGTATTCGGTGACTGGAATGACGCCTTTATGCAGCACGGTGAGGAAACCACCCGGCGGGCGCTGGCCGAAGCCGCCACGCCGCCCGTCGCCAGTCCGTTCGACGTGATGAGCGAGGCGGAGTTTTCAGCCATGAGCGCCAGTGAAAAGGCGGAGCGGGTTGCGGAGCACTACCGCAGCGCGCTGGCCGTGGACGCCAGCGGAGAAATTCTGTCCCGCTACCGCTCCGGCGCGTGGAAGGTGATTTCCGGGAAGCAGTTCGAGCGGGACGTGGCGAAGCTGTTCCAGCGCCTGCGCGCGCCGTTTTCGGCGGGCAAGATTTCGGGCGTGGTGGAGACGCTGAAGCTGATGCTGCCGCAGCAGGCCGACCCGGCGCGCCGCCTGATTGGCTTCCGTAACGGCGTGCTGGACACCCGCACCGGCGGCTTCAGCCCGCACAGTAAAGACTTCTGGCTGCGCACGGTCAGCGAGGTGGACTACACAAAGCCCGTTCAGGGTGAAACGCTGGCAGACCATGCGCCGCACTTCTGGCAGTGGCTCGACCGCGCCGCCGGACGTGACCCGGCCAAACGTGACATCATTCTGGCCGCGCTGTTTATGGTGCTGGCGAACCGCTATGACTGGCAGCTGTTTCTGGAGGTCACCGGCCCCGGCGGCAGCGGCAAGAGCATCATGGCGGAAATCGCCACCATGCTGGCCGGAACGGACAACACCACTTCAGCAACCATCGAAACGCTGGAGTCATCGCGCGAACGCGCGGCGGTGATTGGGTATTCGCTGATTATCCTGCCCGACCAGGAAAAATGGAGCGGCGACGGCGCGGGCATCAAGGCGATTACCGGCGGCGATGCGGTATCCGTGGACCCGAAGTACCGCGACGCCTATTCAACGCACATTCCGGCGGTGATTCTGGCGGTGAACAATAATCCGATGCGCTTCACCGACCGCAGCGGGGGCGTATCACGCCGCCGGGTGATACTGCATTTCCCGGAGATCATCCCTGCAGACGAGCGCAACCCGCAGCTGAAGGAAAAAATCGGCGGTGAGCTGGCCGTTATCGTGCGCCAGCTGATGCAGCAGTTCAGCCAGCCGCAGCAGGCCCGATCGCTGCTTCAGTCGCAGCAGAACTCTGACGAGGCGATGCGCATCAAGCGTGATGCGGACCCGATGGTGGACTTCTGCGGCTACCTGTTCACCACGCCGGAGCCAAACGCGCTTTACATGGGGAACGCCAGCATCAGGCCGCTTCAGCCCAGGCGTTACCTTTACCATGCCTATCTGGCCTATATGGAGGCCAACGGCTACAAGAATCCGCTCAGCATGAAGATGTTTGGCCTGTCGCTGGAGAGCATCATGCGGGAATACGGACAACACTACATGAAACGCCGGACAAAACTGGGGATGCAGACCAACCTTGACTTGACGGAAGAAAGCAGCACCGACTGGCTGCCAAAGTGCGATGACCCTGCAGTAGCCTGACCATCCGAACCGGCGAAAGCCGGTTTTTTTACGCCCATGCTTCACCAGTGGTGAAGGATATTCGTCATCAGTCACCCATTCATCACCACCTAACAAACTGTTAAATATGCATAAAAATGAAGGGTGAACAGTGTGAAGGATCTTCCATAAAATCTTTTTTTACGCCAATGCTTCATTGGTTAGATGCTTAATTACACCTGTCTTGCCGACCCATTTGCATTTTACTTGATCACCGATGACAAAATCTGGCCGTATAGGGTTGAAGGTGAAAGGGTTTCGTCTTAGCGTCTGCTATTTACCAGGAGCGGACTTTGATATAACAGTCTCTGTTAATGAGCCGAGAGATAGGTCATAGCTGTTTATGATACTATATGTATCCCAGCGTGACTTATGGTATTTGTATCTTGCTCATCAAAATAAATTGATCGGGGTCAGCTAAATAAAAATGAAAAACAAAACAAAAATGATATTAAAAAAAATTAAAGAAAATTTGACGCGGGCTTGGAACTGGAAGAAGCGTGATAACCTTCCACTTCCCACTATAAAAGAGCAGATCACGAATGTAGTGCAATTAACAAAAAAAATGAGTGGTAGCGTGTCACTCTCTCGCATTTACTTCCCTGAAAACACAGGTTATCTTGATAAATTAAAAATAGAAGGGATCGAATTTACAAAGTGTATTTTTTCTAAAGCCACTATTCAGAAATACACTTTTAATAAATGTTCATTTGTTGATTGCATTTTCAATGGTGCGCAGATTAGTGATTGTGAGTTCCACAAGTGTACATTTATAGAATGTAGCTTTAATAAAGCAAAAATAACCAGAACCTACATCGATCCAGCGTCGTTTAAGTTTTCTTCATTGTGGTACTGGTATTGGCCGAATGTAAATGTCTGGTTTTTCCAGACGTTGTATAGAAACTCAAAAGATATGCATCAAGAAAAGTTTGCAATGACTGCTGATAAGAGATTTCAATTTTACAAGAGGTATGAATATTTACGAGGGCAAAAACCTCAGTTGGGTAAGTTTATATTAAGCTTTTTATATGACTATTTGTTAGGGTATGGTTACGGTATTAAAAATACATTGTCAGTCACCATTGTTATTATATCAACCTTCGCTTTTCTTATCAAAGGGCATTTGAAGTTCGGGAATCATGATTTTTTTAATGCTTTGTATTTCTCTGCTGTTTCATTTACAACTGTTGGCTATGGGGATTTATCTCCAGAGCTGGAATTTATTCCAATGTTGATAACAATACTTTTTTTGTTGTTGTCTATGGCGTGGTGTGCAGTGGTTACGGCAATTATTGTCAAACGGATTGTTAAATAATGACATATGTAATTTTGGAATGTGGATCAGTAGCGCGAGGTGATGCTAACAATAATAGTGATAGAGATGTTTTATGCATATGGCATGGTGAGAAACCACCTTATGACAGTATAAATAAAAATTATGGTGAAACATCATTCTATTCCTTGAGTTGCATTAAAAGAATGAAAGATAAAGGATCGCTTTTCTTAACTCATTTGGATGTTGATTCCAAGTATCTAGAGGGCGATTCAGAGCTTATAGGCGTTTTTAGTGGGTATAGGCCCTCTAAAAACCTTATAGAAATGACACTTATAGACACCATTAAATTTATAAATGAAATAATTTGGTTTCCAAATAGCCTGCATGGATATTACTGGCTCTGTGATGTGCTCTATATTTCTCTTCGGAACTGCATTTTTTGCATAAATGCTCTAGATGATCGATTTTTATTTGGATTTGAAGGGGCAATGCAGGCTTTGCCGTTGAACTCAGATGAAATTTCCACAATGTTACATATACGAGATGCAAAATATGCCTATAGGCTAGGTAAGGTTGATGATGCAATAGAATTCAACATAAAAAAAATTGAAGAGGTGAGTTCTAAAATAATGGGTTCTCACGTTAGATTCTATTCAGGTGGTTCTACGCATTGGAATAAAGACTGGAGAATAGATTACTGGGGAGAGAGATTAATTGAAAGGTCAATTATCAACAAGGAATATGATGATTCGCGGTTTTTGTTGAAATTGAAAGATCATAGATACCACAGAAATACACTTAAGAAATTTATGAAAAATATAATAAAGTCCAAGGCATGAACAACTGTTGGCTTTCAATAAACTTGACATGATGCTATTTTTAGAATGGTCATTATCTTTCACCATTATGACCTGCCTCCCGATAATTAAAATACTGCGATTTTTGTAATGCGTCCTCTGTGGTTTGAATAATCTCGTACTTCCGATTTCTGCTTAAAGCTGGTTGTCAACTTAATAGGGTTTTGTCTGCACTTTTAGTTAGATATGATTAAGAGAAATGCAAATGGATAGTAAAGTGAACGCAAACACCCAGTCAGGATACGCTATTCGGAGCCTAACCGGTTCAGAATAGATTGAAATTTATCCAATTGTGTGAGGTTTTTAACAGATGTGTGCAAAGTAACATGGGGGCACAAAAGGGGGCATCTTCTGGTTTATTGTTTTTTTTAATTCTTTAATTTCAAGTGTTTGCTTTTCTTTTCGATTCCGGCCTTCGCACCACGTGATGCAAATAAGTCGCTCAAGAGCGGCTTTTTTTGTGTCTGGCGTTTAGTATCTGCAGGGTTCTCCTCGCTCTCCACTCGGTGCAAATCAACCTGATCCAATCTATATCAATGAATCTACATGGATTTAAAAGACACCTCAGAGTCATTTAAGATGAATTAAATAAAGGTGTCCGTTAACCTGTGGCGATTCACTTGATAAAATCACCTCAAAAATATATGAATTATTTTGAATATATCAGAATAAGTATCTCCTTTATGTGGTAGCCATTTCTATAAATAAAATGGCGGTTGTCAGATAAGTTTTCATTAATTATTTATTTTCATTTTTATAATCATATGAATATTTTCATTTATCAATTATAGAATATTTGCCTTTATCTTCCTTTGTAATGTAATTTTTGCCGATACAGGTTGAAAATGCACAAGCCAATGCATGTCGCCAAACTTTTCTGTCTATTTCATTAATGTGGATATAACGCTCTCTAAGTTCATCAGTCAATTTATCAAGTTCAATGATACTTCCTGGCTTCAAAAATGCAATTCGAGAATGAACAAATGCTAGTGCTGAACGGTACAATAGCCTTCCATTAGGAAGTTCATCAGATATTATACTATTTCTTTTTGCATGCATGAAACCATACTGTCTCGCGCCAGCAGCAGCTAAAGCAACGGGTAATATTTTTATTTTTTCTTTGTTTTTTTGATGTGAATGAATAATTTCATCATATAGTTTTATTTTTTCAATTTCATCTTGCAAAGGAGTCTGGTTGGTAGTGGGATATATAGGGTTGCAGCATATGCATATTTGATTCTTATAAATAGGTGAAATGTCTTTGCAACTCATACATTGTCCGACTCTGAGTATCATTCCAGCACCGAAATTATCATTGTCTTTTTTGGTTTTCTTTATTAATGATAACTCTCTGCGTGATGATTCACTCCAATATAAAGCTGGCCATGAATAACTTGAGCATAAATAGTCCAGCCATGTTATTTCTGGAGGGTTTTTGTTTTTAAATTCCATTAACCATGCTGAGAATTTTTTAGACCACGTTAGATGTACTGTTTTTAGATCTAAGATAACCCCCGAATTAAAATGTTTTGCCATTAACGATTGTGTCATGGATTTTTCTTTCGCTAAATGTATGGTTTTTTTATTATTCTCTACATTAATTAATAAGCGGGTAAATTTATTATCATTATTCCAAGCCAGTTCTTCTGAATCGTAAATCGCGATAAATGCAGTCGTAGCGCGAGAGTAAGCACAGAAAAGTTGTGAATCATCCATATTGGATGCATATAGCGCTATAATAATTGGAGATTCTAACCCTCTAAATCTGGAAACAGTTTCAAACTGCACGCCAAATTTATCAAGATCGTCTTCTAAATCATATTTAAATTTATCAGAAGGTAGCAGTATACAAATGTCGCTTGAACTTATGTTTTTACTTTTTAGTTTGGTTATTTCACCAGTTAATATTTCAATCGGATCGCTAACGATAAGTTCTCTTAGTGTATCAGCTTCTTCCGCTCGCGGAGAAATTAGCTGGTATGTTGAAGGTCGTACGGCAATGAGATAATCTGTCACAGCCTTGGGCGTTCTAATTACAATTGTTAAATTAAATGGGGTTGGGGCATTAATTATTTGGCATAATTCATGATGACTGGTGCCTTTTTCATAAGTGAAAATTTGCGATTCATCACAAAACGTCAAAATTATTTTTTCGTTAAACCATTGGCTTAGAATGATTAACCACTGAGGTTGTAAAGCTTGGGCTTCATCAATAATTAAAGCATCGTATTGACCTAACATTTCTTGTTTAAGAGCTTCAACAAGATCTTCACAACATCCAGTATTGAACCAGTTATCAGGTACATTCGGATTTAAACGTAATTTACTTCTAGCTTTATGACATAATTTATGCCAAGTAAAAACATCACATGAGGATTTATCTATCTGTTGAGAGATATATTCTGATAGTCGGCTATTGAAAGTTATGATCAATGTTTTCAGTCCGACCGAACCAAGTCGCCGTGAATATTCGATGCCAATTAATGTTTTCCCCGTTCCCGGCCATCCTGTCACTACAAAGCGGCGATTATTTGATAGCAGGTCTATAACGCTAGTTTGCTCTCTCGTGAGCCTTAACCACAATTTGTTATCAAATATAACTCTAGATCCCCAACTTGGTGTTCCATCATAATCTGCGCATATCGTTTTTTTTATAATATCTAATTTGTGCTCTCCAAGTTCACCATTGTTAAGCGATTCTTTCCAATAGTGCATAATGTCAATAATATGTTCAGAAATAGAAGGTATATCTTTTTTATCAATGAATATACGACGCCACGGATCCACAGATGTGTCCATCATTGCTGTGTTTATAAATTCATTATGAAAAAGGCTATCAGGGAAAATAAATCCATAACCTATTCTTAAACGTAATTTTGTTGCCCCACCTAACCAGCGTGCCAGTCCATGAACGTTATTTCTCGTTTGGCGAATGACATCTACAGGTTTCTTAGATTTCAAATATACAAAGATATGACCATTTACACTATAGGCTCCGCTTTTTACTTCAAGTGCTAACACGCCCAGTTCTTTATGAAGTATAAGAAAATCGATTTCTCCTGTTGGAGGGGTGAACGTACCTAACTCACTGACTGCAGCACTTAGCCAGGGAAGGCTATGGATGATAGTGAATTCATCAGATAAACCTTCGGCCAGTAAACTATATACCGTCCGCTCTCCGTAACTTTGTGTTTCCTGTGGCCCAAAAGAAGGAATCATTTTCGCCATATGTAACACGTCCTTTTATGTTTGTGTGAATGCGAACATGAGTGAAAATTTTGAATACTAACTATTATGACCTAAAAACCTATCAACGGTGCCATTTCACAAACTGTTCCAACGACTGATACTCCCGCTTTTTAGGCTAAAGCGATTTTCCTCAAGTTTCAATAACACCTTTTCGAAGATTTTGGTGCCGTTAACTCGTTAAGAAACTACCAATTCCATACTATCATCAATACCGATTGACCTGCCCCAGTATTAGATACAACGCTCAGTTAGTAATGTCGGCTTGTTTACGTTCTAATTTTTCATCTCTCCAGGTTGCTGCATATTCAGCCAGCGTCTAGAAATTCAGCGATGAATGAGGTCTGGACTCGTTATAGTCCTGCTGCCAGTCATAAATGATTTTCCGTGCATGATGAATATCGCTGAAGCCGTGTTCATTCAGGCATTCATCCTAAAAGCGACCGTTGAAACTCTCAACAAATCCATTCTGCATTGGCTTAACTGGCTGGATAAGTCGCAACTCCATACCATGCTCAAAGGCCCATTGATCGAGCGCGCGGCAGGTGAATTCCGGACCCTGATCGGTTCTTATTGTCGCCGGATAGCCCCGAAAGAGCGCGATGCTTTCCAGAATACGCGTGACCTGAACGCCTGAAATACCGAAAGCAACGGTGATCGTCAGACACGCCTTCGTGAAATCATCCAAACAAGTCAGGCACTTAATCCGGCGGCCGCTGGCAAGTGCATCCATGACAAAATCCATCGACCATGTCAGATTCGGCGCATCTGGGCGAAGAAGCGGAAGCCGCTCATTCGCCAGTCACTATGAAGGTGTTCTCACGTGGCTTATGAAGACATGACTAACATCGTGGTGTGTTAATCAACGGGGAGTATGTCTGTATTAACTGCTTTGAATGACTATCTAACGGCTCTTTTAATTACTCAGCCGCGAGCACCGTCGGTTTTTCACTATTAGCATCCACATCTACCAAAATACCTTTCAGCCCTTCAATCTTCTCAACCAGTACCTTCACCCCATCATCATGCGCGATGTCCACGATGGGCATGGAAAACCCAATGCTCTTTATCGTTTTATCTTTAGATAAATGGACTATCCCGTCAGTAACGGGGTAGCCGTCATAGCACTTCCACATCTGTTCTGCTGCTGAATAGGTATCCTTACTGACCGGCGCAAAGAGATAAATGTTGAGGTAAGTTTGTGATGACTCGACAGCGGTTTTTAACTGCGTTGCCAACGGTTCTTGCTCTTTACCGTAGTGTGCCACGCGCTGGTCAGCTTCAAGTTCGCTGTCTGTCACTAACTTAAAATCCAGGACGAAATCGGCGGTAGTAAGCGCGGAGCCGGGTTGTTGCGGCGTTGCGAAGACAAAAGATACATCCATCATCGGCAGATAATCCCATGCCCACGTCTCCAAAGGATTTACCCTACGGCCCGGTGGCTTACAAAAGCTCCACGCGTCCCAGACAAGGAAGTTGGTACCCACGTTCTGGGCGGCCCTATTAATCATCGGCAGTATCTGTTGATAAAAGGCTGCGCAGATGCGGTGCGCCTGACGAACTTGCGCAAAAGGATCGTGGGTCATGATTGTGCCTTAACAAAAGAGAAATCGGTGGATAAAGGATGCTGGGCGATAAACGGGTAAAAATCTTTCCAGGGAAGCAGCGGCTCGCGAATCCCATAAAGAGATAACGCGTTCAAACAATCGGCAACGATGCGCTTATCTTGCGGCGTATCCCATTCCGCATGCTGCAGCTGCTGACGAACGTCGTCCCACTCTTTGCTATAAAAATAAACGCTGGAAAACTCTTGTGCTAATTCACTGAACCATTGACCAGCGGCTTGGGGAACATTTCCAAGCGCCATAAAATGTACCTGGGATTTCGCACCATCATCCTTTGCATAGGTATAGAGTTCTCGGTGCCACTGATCCTGGGTCTGCCAGCCACCGCCGGGATGTTTCACTTCCACGATGAGCGCCGCATGCTCAAAGTTCATCACCACATCGGGCTCTGCATAACGCGCTTCGCCGTCAAGCGCCAACTTGATATTGTTCGGTATGATTTGTGGAAAGTCGTATTTGGGCCAAAACAACATGCACTCAAATTCACCCCAATCATCTCGGTTGATCCCTAGCAGTGAGTCCAAAAAGCGATCCATCGCGTCCGAAGATAAATAGTTGATACGCGTCCAGAAGGCGGCGGTGAGCATATCTTCATAGTGCTTGAAAACGGAGCGCCAGCTTTGCGAAATCCCATCTTTTACAACGCGGCCTGACTTCCCTTGTAGAATGGCATTCAGCATCTCAAATCCTTTTTGTAGACTTCACCACATTCACACTAAAACGTTATCGGCTGGGTTAAATCCTACTTCAGCTGGGATGATATTATTCATCGTTTCATCGGATTAGGGATTTACAAGGGCGTGCAATGAATTCACTGGTTAACATGTAATCGGCACCAAAACGTATGCTTCATTTAAGCAGAAGACTGTTGTATACCTCACTCGTTTTGTGTCAATAAAGAATGCACAACAAAGGCCGCCCTAAACGGCCCTGATAATATCAACGCACCGCAAAATAAAAACACAGGCCCGCCAACGTGACGGCACCGATCAACATAGCGATATTGCCCGGTCGCATGCCCAGCGCTTTCTCTTTGATCTCATATTTAATGGGTAATTTGGGTTTGATGAGGTTAATCGGCGTGGCGATGCCCAACTCCTCATTGATATCGCTTAATTCAATAAACGCGACGTCGTCGGCCTGGATATTTTGACTGAAATCATAATTGATGGCGGCCTTCCACGGGTTTTTATCTTCGTGAATAAGCAGACTGTTGTTCGCCGGGATCTCGGTGGGCTTCGGATAATAACGCTTACAGGTTTTTTTGCTGCTATTCACCAGATATTTATCGATGGCCAGCGTGTGGAATTTCTTGCCCGGCACATACGAAGAATTACCGTCGCGCACCACCCGATGCTGCTCTCGCTCTTCGGTGTATTTATACACATAGAGCAGGTGGCAATCCATAAAGTGCATGAGGTCTACCGCCCACTCGTGGCCTTTCTTACGCAGACGCTCAGCACAGTCTTCAAAATCCGCTTTATCGGTCAGAAAGCCGATGTGCAGCTCGATAACATCCACTACCGTCTGCGCCGCCTTGATCTTGCTGCGAAAGTCGCTGTAGCCTTTCTCCACCAGCACGTTAAGCAGCTTCAGGAAGTTCACGGCGGATTTGTGATACTGCTCCGCTTCCTCTAATGAGGACTCGGCATCAAATAGCTTTATCTCTTTACTTAACGGATCGGTGCCAAAGCACTCATACAATTTCTCAGCGGCCCGTTCGATGCCGCCATCTAATGCGGAGCGGTAACATTTAACCGAGGCGCTCATATCTTTATCGATGCCTTCGCCATAGCGATAGCAATAACCCATATTGTAATAGGCTTTAGGATCTTGATTCGCCTCGGCTAATGCCTGCCACTCTAAAAAGCCGCAGTAAAAATCCTCTGGCAATTTGGTGCCTAAAAAGAACAGCTCCCCTTTTTTTATCGCGCGGTCTATTTTCTCTTTCATAAAGCATCCCTAAGCCAAATTTGCCAGAATATGAAAAGCGGAAAAATCCTAATCTTCAATTAAACCACAAATCCTTTATTGTGACTGCCTCCATTTTTTTGTAGCGCGTATTTCCGCGATAAATGAGAAATAAAGCCCGCGCTAACCGAACCGGCATGACAGCAGCAAAAGCAGAGCACGATGCCCGCGCGCCAGGCCGCCGTAGTTCCGCCTGGCGGCGTAACGTGGCAAACTATGCGCCGGTCAATTTTACGGATACTTTTCATGACGCACTCCCTTGAACAGCGGATCTATGAGCTGGTGCGGCGCTATGACGGCGTCTACTTGTTTAAGCAGAAAACGCTGACGCCGCAGATTGATATCGACAGCGATCTCAACTTCGAACGTGAAGAGGCCGCTGCGCTGATGGAGGAGTTTTTCGCCGAGTTCGACGTGGATCGCGGCGCATTCGCCATTGAAACCTACTATCCCACCGAACCGTCGCTGTTCAACATCCTCAATCCCTTTGCCAAGCGTGACGTGCCGATCGTGCCGGATTTCACGCTGGCGATGCTGATCGCCTCGGCAGAGGCGGGGCGCTGGCTCTACGAATAGCGCCCGCCTTATCCGTCCGCGAAGTGACAAAAAATTCACTTCTCGCGCGGGCAAAAAGTCAGCACACTAGCCGCCTTACATCATGATGGAGAGAGGGCATGAATACCCGATTGCTGCACGCGCTGGCGCTGTGCGCAACCTTGAGTGCAACGGCGATGGCTGAGGATGGCGTCTCGTTTAGCCACAAAGATTGGGAGCTCGCCTGCGACAACACCTTAACCTGCCGCGCGGCGGGCTACAGCGCCGAAGAGGGCGCGGGCGGCTCGGTGCTGATCACGCGCGCGGGCGGCCCAAACGCGCCGGTGCACGGTCGCGTGGTGCTGGCGGACACCGGCGATGATGACTCCAAGCAGGTGGATCACCTCGCGCTGTGGATCGATGACCACGCGCAAGGGGAGGCGGTGAAAGCGGACAACGACGAGTGGACGCTAACCGATGCTCAAACCCTGGCGCTGGTTGCCGCCATTAAAGGCAGCGGCAAAGTGGAATTTCGCGGCGGTGAGGAGCCTTTCGAGCTCTCCAGCAACGGCGCGTTCGCCACGCTGCTGAAAATGGATGACGCGCAGGGCCGCATCAACACGCCCGGTGCGCTGGTGCGCAAAGGCAATCAGCCTGAGAGCAGCGTACCGCCCGCAGTGGCGATGCCGGTGATTCATCAGGTGCGCGTGGCCAAAGCCGACGCGCGCCCGCTGACGGAGAGCGAACTGACGCTGCTCAAACCGAGGCTGATTGCGGCGCTCACGGACGATGACAGCTGCGACAACTTAGCGCCGTCCGACGACCAGCCGGAAGAGGGGGCGGAGCCGCCCACCCTGACGCCGGTGGATGCCAACCACGTGCTGATCGCCGCGCTGTGCTGGCGCGGGGCCTATAACGAAGGGTATGGCTTCTGGTTAACGGACCCGCAGTTCAAAGAAAAACCGACGCTGATCACCGACTCGGGCACCGACTACAGCGAAGGGGTGATCACCGAAGCGCAGAAAGGGCGCGGCATCGGCGACTGCTGGAGCACCGCCGAGTGGGTGTGGGACGGCAAAACCTTTGTACAAAGTAGCGATGCCACCACCGGCATGTGCCGGGCGATCCGCGCCGGCGGCGCATGGCCGCTGCCGACGCTGGTCACGAACGTCAAACCCGCCGCCTGACTCGGCCAAACAGGGCGCCGCCTGGCGCCCTGTGCAATCTTACTTACCGCAGCACTGCTTGAACTTTTTACCGCTGCCGCACGGGCAGGGATCGTTACGGCCCACTTTGTCTCCGGCGCGGTAGGGCTCAGGATCGGGCTGCGCCATACGCTGTTCCTGCCAATAGTCATGCAGCGCCAGCGCGGCGGGGCGAATCGCCTCGATGCTCGCTTCAAACGCGTCGGGCGAAAACGCTTCCCGCGTGGCGAGGTGCGCCTCGCTGCCGTGTAAGGTAATGGCGTCCAGCGCGGGCTGCTGTTCCGGCGGCAGCAGCGACCAGTCGGCGTCCAGCGCCATGCCGCGCAGATAGCCGTAGCACCAGTCTTCCACCACGCTGAACTCCTGGCCTTCCATCTCCTGCCAGCCAAACAGCGGATCGAACTGCTCGGGGTAGGAGGCCAGGCGCTCGGCGATGTCGTTAAAATGCTGGATCACCAGCGCCATAAAGCGATCCCGCTCGCGCGCGTTCTCCCACTTAGGGATCTGCTTCTCGCCGCCCCAAATCGCCACCATCCAGCTGCTGAGTTCGATGTCGTTCGGCCCTGAGAGCAGCGCCGTGAGCATGCCGTCCAGCTCGGAGGTATCGACCACGGAGGCATCGTTGCCGTGTTTCTCCAGCATATCGTCCAGCCAGTTCAGCTCTTTTTCGGTTAACGGGCCTTGATTCATGCGGCATCTCCTGCGGTGTGGGCTCAGTAAACGTAATGGGCGCGATTATAGCGGGATGCATCGGGTTTTGCGGTTTTTTCCACGCCGTCGAACACGCAACGCCTCGGCGTGCCGAAGCATAGGGGGCGGGCGCGCGCATGACGCTAACGGATCTTTGCAATTTTGCTGCACCGCGATGGCAACAAGCTGCGGTATGCTGTGCGACGACGTTGCTTTCAGGCGGGCCGGGAACCTTCCGCGCGCTGCGCTTGTCAGTAAGATGGACAATAAATAATTCACTGGAGTGGACATCATCCATGCGCAGGACACACATCTCTCTTGTTTCAGCAGGTATTTTTCTGGGCGCGTTAAGTCTGACTTCTGCCGCGATGGCCGAAGGGGAAGCCGCCAACACCGTTCCCACGCCGCCGCAGGTGCAGCAAGCCGCGCCGGATGCGCCCGCAGCGGATGCGCCGGCCAGCAGTGAGCCAGCCGAGTCCAGCGGCGATGTGGCGCCCGTGCGTCCGGCCCCCGATAACTCGGCGACGGCCCCTTCAGCGGCAAACAATTACGATCTCAATCCCATCATCATCGACTACAAAGAGTACAAAGTGGGCGACGTGGTGCCGGATGAGTACCGTAAAAAGCAGTACACCATCGTAGATTGGAAGGCGCGTCATCTGCCTGCCCCGCAGGACGGCGCACACTGGGCTTACATCAATGCCAACTACATCCTGATTACCGACGACAGCGGCAAAATCGTGATGGGCAAATCCGGCGACATCTTCTTCAAAGGCTAACCGCCTACCCGCAGGCGCACCCGCTGCGCCTGCGTCTCTTCCCGCCCGCTACTCCTGCGGCACAATCGTAATATCCACCATGCCAATGCCAAGCTTACGCGGATCCTGTCCGGTGATATTGCCGACGTTCGAGAGCTGAGGCTCCGGCGGCGCAATAATCAGGGTGTGGCTGCCCGTGGGATTGGTGAAATGCAGCGTGGTGGTCGAGAACGCGTCACTCAGATTAAGCGACTGCACCTGATCGCCGACCCGCACCGGAATGGGACGGTGGGCGTTAGGGCCATAGGCGCGCGCGGTGATCACCAGCGCAAAGCGCGTAGGCAGCGGATCGACATATTCAATCTTCACTTCCGGTGCCAGGTTGGCATTCGACCAGCGTCCCCAGGGTTCCGGGCGTGAGATACCGCTGAATTGCTTCACGCTCTGCGGCGCGCCGGGCACGGTCAACAGGAAGCGGTCGGCGGGATAGCGAATCGCGTTATCCTCAATGCGCATCTGCTGCACCGTCTGCTGATAGGTCGCCGCGCTGATCGCGGCGTGTGGGAAGCGCGCCTGGCCTTTCCATACCGGTTTATCAATGTGCGTTACCGTGGGCTGCGCACCCAGCTGACCCATCGCCACGCAGAGATCGGTCGAGAGCGCCAGCGCGGGCTGCCACACGCGGCCCTGCTTAAAGCAGCGATCCACCCAGACAAACTTCTCTCCGGCGGTGAAATCCGCCAGCTGATAGCGCAGCGGGGCGGCGTATTCCCCTTCCGGCAGCGGCTCAACGCGATCTTTCGCGATGCGGAACAGAATCGGCAGCTTAAACGTCGAGCCCGAGAAGCTAAGGGTATTTTGCGTCTGATCCACGGTAAAGGTCTCTAGCCGGGTGGGGAATTTCCACAGCTGGATGATGTCAGGCTTCCACGCGTTGACCTTCTGCGCCATATCGGGAAACAGGCTCGACAGCGAAGTGGACGACAGCCCGCTGCGTCCCAGCCCGATGGCGTTATCGCCGCCGAGCAGATCGAGCAGGGTTGCGCCGTTATCCAGCGTGCTGCGTTTGCCGTCGATCACCTCCGCCTGCGGCCGATCGCCGCGGATCACCATAAACAGATCGCGACGCGGGTGTTTGATCAGGTAGGGATGCGCGGTGTTGTTCATCGCCAGGTGATCCGAACTCACCACAATTACCGTGTTTTTAAACCACGGCGAGGCTTTAATGCGCGTAATCAGCCGCGCCACGTGCTCCTGCGAGCAGGCCACGGCGCTAAATGACTGATTGGGTTTGCCGTCATAGCTGTAGCGCTTGCGCTGGCAGCTGCGCGAGATAAAGCCATCCGGATGGTGGGTGTCTACCGTCAGGGTGAACAGCGCAAAGCGCTTGTTCTGGCGCGACAGCGTGTCGAACTGGTCATAGACCGCGTCCATCACCGTGTCGTCGTAAAAGCCCCAGTTATTGCGGTAGTTGGGATCGGCGACGCGGTTTTTCAGCTCCTGCGAGCCGAACATGTGCTCGGCCTGAAAACCGTGCGACAGCAAAAAGGTGTCTTTGCCGGCGAAGCGCAAATCGGCGCCCTGTATAAACCAGTTTTCATAGCCGGAATGCTTGAGGATATCGCCGAGGCAAACGTTCTGCGGGTAGAAGCTGGAGAGCGAGCCCGACGCATTGCCGTCAAACGGCGCGAACAGCGGAATACCGCACTGTGACGCCACCATCCCCGCAATGGTGTAGTCGGTGCCGGGCAGCTGTTCGGTGTCGCTGAAATCCAGGCTCTGCTCTTTTTCGCGGCTCAGCTCGGGCGCGAGGCCGGGAAAGGCTTGCTCGTCAAAGTAGGTGCGCTCCAGGCTCTCGCCATAAATCCACACCACGTTGAGTGTGGGATGGTCGATCGCCGTGCGCGGCGTCTTAAAGTAGCGTGCAAAATCGGCATCGCCCGGCTGCGTATGCGAGGCAATCAGCGCCTGTACCTGACGAAATGCGGGGGCGGTCTGCACTGAACCCGCTGCGCAGGCCACCGCCAGCAGGCTCCAGCCGACGTGATGCGGCCGCTTATGGCGACGCAACAGCCACGAGAGCAGACAAAACAGCAGAAACAAGCCGAGGAGTAAGCCAATGGCGGGTACCACATATTTACTGACGCCCGCGCCGGTCAGGCTATTGGTCAGGGTATACAGCACCGCATCGTTAATGCCGTCGCCGGTGAAGTAGTTGCTGGCAAACAGCGTGGCGTTCAGCACGATAAACAGGGTGAGCAGCAGCAGCATCAGGATAAACCAGAACGTATTGCGCCCGGCTTTGCAGGAATAGACCACGATAGCGGCTAAAAAAAGTACAACCGAAAGCAATTCCAACGTTGATCCTCACAGTTAGCGGTGACACGGTCCTGATGCCGTCGGCCCTCTTTGGCGCCAATCTATCTGGAGTGTCACACGGCTGCAATACAGCCGATCACATTTGTGCGGATACCCCGCGCGGCGCACCCTGCGCGTTGGCGGAAAGTCCCGTTTTGCCTGGCCGCAACCGCCTGCTGGCGCGGCCCCGTGAGCGAAACGGCGCTTACAGCGCGCCGGTCAGATACTGCGCTTCACCGTCGGCAAAGCTCCAGTCGCCTTTGTCGTTGGTGATAAAGCTGATCATGACATCGCTGCCCGCTACGCCGCAGTGCGTGTGCAGTTCGCGCGCCAGTTCGGCCATAAAGCGCGTTTTCTGCGCCTCACTGCGCGGGCTGGTGTAAACCCGCACCATCACCAGATTGGTACTGCGCGTGAAACCCAGCCCTGTATCCTGAAACACCATCTGGTAAGCTTTGTTTTCGTGAACAATTTGGTAACGATCGCGTGCCGGGACGTTAAAGGCGGTTAAGACGGCGCGGTGCGCGGCGTCCAGCAGCGTGCGGATCTGGTCGGGCGAACGCCCTTCGATAAGATCAAACGTGAGCAGTGGCATGACATTTCCTCGTAGGGTGCTGTGCAATGTCGCTATGCTGCCGCCTGTGACCATAAAGAAAAAGCGCGCAGGCTGAATTGATTATTTATTATTTTGAACAATTGCGATGACGACGATGAAAACCGATACCCTGTGGGTGCATCTGCATTGGCTCACCGTACTGGCCGAAGCGGGCAGTTTTACCCGCGCGGCAGAGCGCCTGGACGTGAGCAAGGCGGCAATGAGCCAAAAGATTAAAGAGCTGGAGGAGATGGCCGGCGTGTCGCTGGTGCAACGCACCACGCGCAGCGTGCGGTTGACCTCGGCGGGCGAAAAACTGGTGGAAGAGTTGCGCGAGCCGTTCGCCCGCATCGCGCAGAGTTTTTTCAGCGTGCGTGACGAGGCCGGGCCGGTGCGCGGTCTGGTGCGCGTCACCGCGCCGGTGGCCTTTGCCCGGCAGCAGCTGGTGCCGATGCTGGGCGATTTCCTGCGCGACTACCCGCAGGTGCGGCTGCAGCTGGACGTCACCGACAGGCTGGTGTCGCCCGCCAGCGAGGGCTTCGACCTTGCCATCCGTCACAGCCAGAATCTCCCCGAAACCTACGTCGCGCTGCCGCTGTGCGAGACGCGCGCGCTGCTGGTGGCGTCACCCGCTTACCTTACGCAGTGCGGCATGCCGGAGACGCCCGAGGCGCTGGCGCAGCACAACTGCCTGTATTACCCGCGCGGGCTGGAGGCGCCGCAGTGGCGTTTTAGCCGGGTGAACGGCAGCAGTGAAACCGTGCAGGTGCGCATCGCCGGTAACTTCGCCACCAACAACAGCGAATCGATCCGCGATGCGGCGCTACAGGGCATCGGCATCGCCATGCTGCCTGATTTCAGCGCCCAGGCGGCGCTGGCGGCAGGCACGCTGCAGCGCGTGCTGCCGCAGTGGCAGGCGGTGGATGCCTTTGCCGATCGGCTGTGGGTGATCCGGCCTTACGCCGCGCAGGTTCCCCGCGCGGTGACCACCTTTATCCACTGGTTACGCGCGCGCTTTGCGGAGGGGTAATCCCGGTTTTAATGGCGTTGCGCTGCGCCTGCATCATCGCCCCTAGCAGGCTATGGCGGCTGTAGTTGCCGATGCGCAGGTTGAAATCGAGATAACGCCGATCCTCGCCGCTGAGCGCGATCGCCGACGGCGGTGTGGCCGGTCGCAGGTTGAACAGCACGGCGCGGGCCAGCGTTTCACTGTGCCCGCCGCTCTGCTGCGCATGAAGCCAGACGTTGGCTTCCCCTTTGCGTAGAGAAAGATTCACCCGGCGATATTCCCGCATGGCGACCTGCTGCGCCAGCGCGCCAAGGTGCCGTTGCGGATCGGCGATCTGCTGCGTTAGCAGGGCAAAGTCGTCGCGCTTGGTCAGTTCGTGATAATAGTTTTTCGCCCCCAGATGCTTAATGGGCGCGTAGTGCTTTTGCCATTCACGAATAAAAGGATTATTCGGCGCGGCGGCAATAAACCCACTCTCCATTACCGGCGCCAAATAATTTACGGTGAAAGGCGCGTGGTAATAACCAATCACATCCATGGCGCGAGCTGCGTGCGCGCGATGCACCCACGCGAGGTCTTCAAACAATAAGGTATGGCAGTCAATCGCAATACCGCCGTAGCGCAATAACAATTCCAGACGAATCACTTCACTTTTTTGCTGCGGCGTTAATTGGCTTGATGTAAAAATAAAATCGGGCAGAACTTCTTTTACCGTTCTGCGATTTATTACGTGTACGTCGTGGTCGGCATTATCTTTGCGAAGCTTCTCAATATTTAATCGCAGCGAAATCGGCAAATATTCATTATCCCAATACATCCAGATTTTCTGCGGGATTGGCGGCAGCGCTTTTTCCGCGCAGAACAACACCAGGGTCTCGTCCTCGCCCGGCTCATACTCGGGCGCACAGCATGTAACATATTGCTTTCTTTGGAATAAGGTCTGACTTGTAAACGCGAGACGTTTCCAACCGTGCCAGAGCGCACGCGCGGGTTCGAGGCGATTTTTATTCATGTTGCACCTGATTATTGTAATTAGGGTGGCAAATTCCCTGATGCTGGCGTCAAACGCGCCGGGTCTGTCCTTGCGGCTGTGTGTAATACAGACTGACAACAGCTTAATAATGTATTCTGTGCATCATGGCTATGTCTTTTTGTTGCTTTCAGATAAACCGGATAATGAAGATACCGTTATGAATAAAAATAAATGGGAATAACGTGTTATTCGGCTAACGTTTTTATTTTAAGCCGCCAGGATTAATCCTAATAAAACGATTAACAGCGGCGTATGCACGCGTATTACGCGGCAAAATCCGCGGCGGCCAGACGTAATCAATCCTGCAATTTTTGCTGGCCTGATAGCCGATCGTGCCGCATTGTCAGCGGTTAGCTACGCTTAAACCTGCGTATTCAGAAAAAGGAGGCACTATGTCGCACCCTCATCGTGGCTTACTGGCGGTAGACCGGCAGGGCAATCGCGTCTTGTTTCTGCATCCAGAAACCTTTGCTATTCAGCAGGTGCTTAACGCGCTGCCGCCGCGCCCGCAGCAGTTGCTAATGCTGCCCGCGATGGAGAAGGCCTATGTCACCTTAACGCATGATGATCCGCATCATGCCGCGTCGTCCGGGCGCCACGGTCTGGCCATTATCGATTTGCGCGCGCGTGATGTGGTGGGATTTGTCGATTTAACGCCGCTGCGCGGGCCGCACAGCGGCCAGCTAGGCCGCGACGGTAAAGTCTATTTCTGCTGTGAAGGCAGCGCAGCGGTGGCCGTGATCGATCCGCTGACCGATCGGCTGGAAAAAATCATTCCGCTGCCCGCGCATCATGCGCACCGGCTAAGCCTCTCGCCCAGCGGACGCAAACTGTTTACTGAAAATCACGCAGACGCCAGCATCACGGTGCTGGATCTGTGCGAAGCGGAAGGGCGCATTATCGATAACATTCTGCTGGCGGGGCCGATCGCCGGGATCGCCGCCTCGCCCAAGCATCCCTATTTGGTGGCGTGTGCGGCAGATGCGCCGCAGCTCTACGTGGTGGATCGTCAAAGCCACCGCGTGCGCCAGCGTATTTTGCTGAAGGGGCATCAGCAGCCCTGCCACCAAGTACGCTTTAGCGCGAACGGCGATCGGCTGGTAGCGATCGGCGCCGGTGAACCCGTGGTCACACTCTTCGACGACCTGCTCAATCCGCTGGGCGACGTTGAGGTGGCAAACCCGCCCAGCGAAGGCTGTTTCAGTGAAGACAACCGCACGCTGCTGATCGCCCATGAAGAGGCGGGCGCGCTGAGCGTTGTCGATCTCGCTCTGATGAAGGTGATCGCGGTACCGCAGGCGGGCGCGGGCTGCGACGCACTGAGCTACTTTAGCCTGCACTGACGCGGGCGTTTTGCGCTGCGTCGCGCCCGGCCACCCGGCGCAGCGTTGTCCACGTGTCATAAAAACTTAACCACAGTGTGGCAAAAAAAGCGCGATGCGATTGCGCATCAGAAAGGGGTAATGATAAGTATTATTGCTTAGTCACACCCCGCATCTAATCGCCATCAACAGTGTATTTCATTTAGGCTACTGATTAATAAGTCTTTATTTTTAACTGCGTAATTTGCGCATAAAAATTAGGCATTATTTTGCCTCGCCTGCTTGATTTATCTACGCGCGTAGATAGACTGTAGGGACAGTGATAACTCACGGTGCCACAGACGTTACCGGGCATGCGATGGCGTAGTTTCATTTGCCGTGTTAATGCGATCGATGAATTTAACATCGACAAACAGCGGCAAAGCAGCGAATTCCAACACCAGGGAATTCATTAACTTCATCCAGTTTGCCTTACGAACGTCGCCACCGGGGAGTTCCGCTTGTTGTGAGGGAACCGACCCACGGATGGGCGTTTACTGTATTTACTTCTCTCAGGGACACGGTTATGACGGTTCAACGCTCCGTTACGCAACACGCTGCAGCCACCTCCGCCGCCGACGCGCGGCTCGAAACACCTGCCGGACGCCAGGATTTTTGGCGTGCCACCTTCTCCTGCTGGCTCGGTACCGCGATGGAATACGCGGATTTTGCCCTCTATGGTCTGGCCGCAGGCATTATCTTCGGCGATGTCTTTTTCCCCAATGCAACTCCCGCAATGGCGCTGCTCTCCAGCTTTGCCACCTGGTCTGTGGGCTTTATTGCGCGGCCAATCGGCGCGCTGCTGTTTGGCTGGATCGGCGATCGCAAGGGGCGGAAAGTGGTGATGATCAGCACCATCATCCTGATGGGCGCCTCCACTACGCTTATCGGCCTGATTCCTTCCTACGCGACAATCGGCGTGTGGGCACCCGCGTGCCTGGTGCTGCTGCGCTTTACCCAAGGGCTGGGCGCGGGGGCGGAACTCTCCGGCGGCACGGTGATGCTGGGCGAATATGCGCCAGTAGCACGGCGCGGGCTGGTTTCCTCGGTGATTGCGCTCGGTTCTAACAGCGGCACGCTGATCGCCTCGCTGGTGTGGCTCGCGGTGATCCAGATGGATAAAACCACGCTGCTGGCCTGGGGCTGGCGCATCCCGTTTCTCAGCAGCGTGCTGATCGCGGCCGTTGCGCTGTGGATCCGCCGTCATCTGCGCGAAACGCCGGTGTTTGAGCGTCAGCAGGCTGAATTGCAGGCGGCGCGCAGCGCCACGCTGCAAGAGGCGCAGCGCGCGCACGACACGCGCGGTTTCTGGCAGCGCAGCCGCGCGTTCTGGACCATGGTCGGCCTGCGCATTGGCGAAAATGGCCCCTCTTATTTGGCACAGGGCTTTATTGTGGGTTATGTCGCCAAGGTGCTGATGATCGATAAGTCGGTGCCCACCACGGCGGTATTTATTGCCTCGCTGCTGGGCTTTTTGATCATTCCTTTTGCCGGTTGGCTCTCCGACCGTATCGGCCGCCGCGTGACCTACCGGGGATTCTGCCTGCTGCTGATGATCTACGCCTGGCCTGCCTTCTCGCTCATGGACAGCCGCGATCCCACCACGGTTATCGCCGTGATGGTGGTCGGCATGGCGCTGGCCTCGCTGGGGATTTTTGGCGTGCAGGCGGCCTGGGGCGTAGAGATGTTTGGCGTGAAGCACCGCTACACCAAAATGGCGGTGGCGAAAGAGCTGGGATCGATCCTCTCTGGCGGCACGGCACCGCTGGTGGCCTCGGCGCTCCTGGCCTACACCGGGCACTGGTGGGCTATCGCCGTGTACTTCACGCTGATGGCCAGCATCGGTTTTTTGACCACATTTGTGGCACCGGAAACGCGCGGGCGCGATTTAAACCTGCCGGAAGACGCGATTTAAGCCACAGCGCCCACACTTATTCTCGCCACCGGGTCGCAGCTCGACCGGTGGCCCCATGCACAAGCAGGAGGCAAAGGCATTGGCGAAATCCCCCAGCGGCAATGTCACGCGCAGCGATGTTGCCAGGCTCGCTGGCACGTCAGTGGCCGTGGTGAGCTATGTGATCAACAATGGCCCGCGCCCGGTGGCAGAAGCCACGCGTCAGCGTGTGCTGGAGGCGATCAAAGAGACCGGCTATCGGCCTAACGCCGTGGCGCGCGCCCTGGCTTCCGGCAGCACCAAGACCTTTGGCTTAGTGGTGCCGAACATCAACAATCCGTTTGTCGCCTCAATGGCCCATATGCTGCTGCAGGAGTCACTGAATCACGGTCACGTGATGCTGCTGGGCGATGCGGGCGACGACCGCCAGCGCGAGCTGGAGCTGATTCAAGGGCTTTTGAACCGTCAGGTTGACGGGCTGTTCTATACCAGCGTGGATCGCCACCCGTACATCGATCTGATTCAGGCCAGCGGTACGCCGCTGGTGATGCTGGATCGCGTGGAGCCGCGTCCCGGCGTCAGTATGCTGCGGGTGAATGAACGCGACGCGGCGCGGCAGGTCACCGCGCATTTGCTCAGCCACGGCTATCAGCAGGTGGGGATGATCAGTGGACCGTCACACATGTTCAACGCGCAGGATCGTATTCACGGCTGGCGCGATGCCATGGCAGCGTACGGATTGCTGGTGGATGAGGCGCTGATTTTCCCCGCCAGCTATTCGCGTCAGGGCGGCTTCGATGCCGCCCAGCGCATGATCGCCAGCGGACGCATGCCGCGCGCGCTGTTTACCAGCAATGAAGGGCAGGCGATTGGCTGTATTCGGGCGCTGGCTGAACACGGTTTACGCGTGCCGCAGGATGTGGCGCTGGTGTGTTTTAACGGGACCGACCAGTCGAGCTTTCACGTGCCGAGGCTCACCACCGTGCGTCAGCCGCTGCGTGACATGGCGCGCTGCGCGATCCACATGTTGAAAAACAGCGGTGGCGACGCCCGTGTCGCTGAATTTCCGCATCAGCTGGAAATCGGCGAGTCGTGCGGCTGCCGGCCTGCCGAAAATAAAACGATAACACAATGAAAAGACTGATTATTGATTGCGATCCCGGCAACGGTATACCCGGCGCGAACACCGATGACGGCCTGGCGTTGGCGCTGGCACTGGCCGCGCCTTCACTTAACGTCGAGCTGGTCACCACCGTGACGGGCAATACGCCGAGCGCCGTGGGCGTGCGGGTGGTAAAAGATCTGTTTCGCCGTCTTGGCTGCACGGTGCCGGTGGTGCAGGGCGCGTTACAGGCGCTGCGCGAAGATCCGGCCCCCTGGCGCGCGCGGCTCGATGGCGTACTTGACGATTCGCTTAGCGCGCTGTGGCGCGGGGTGCGTGAGCCTGAACCCGTGGCGGCGGACGGCTACGATGCGGCCGGCGCGATGGGGCAGCTCATTTGCGATCATCCCGGCGAGTTTACGCTGGTGGCGATTGGCCCGCTGACCAACGTGGCGCTGGCGCTGCAGCGCTATCCGCAGATGGCGGACGCCGTGGCGGAGATCGTCATCATGGGCGGTGTGTTTGCGCTGGATGATTACATCAAAGACACCAACTTTGGCCTGGATCCGGAGGCAGCGCATCAGGTGTTGCACAGCGGCGCCACCATTACGCTGGTGCCCATGGATGCCACGACGCAGACGCTGATGACGCATCAGGACCTGCAGCGCCTGACGGTCAGCGATCATCCGCTGTCGCAGTTTGTGCGCGACACGCTGCGACCGTGGATCGACTATTCAATCCGCACGCGCCATCTGCCGGGATGCTGGATCCACGATGCGCTGGTGGTGGCCTGGCTGCTGAATCAGCGCGTGGCAGACGGTGTGGATTACTGTGTCGATATTGAACTGCGCCCTGGCGCCACGCGCGGCAAAAGTTGGCGCTATCGTCCACCGCTGCGCCTTGACGTGGGCATTCCCCCGGACGCGGGCGCGCTGGTACACGTGATGCAATGCGTCAATAATCCCCTGCTGCTGTCGCTGATCGAACAGGCGCTGAACGACTATACGGGCTAACCCTGCGCTTGCGGGCGTGTGCCGCGACACGCCTGCTTACAGCCCGAATCACTCGCTGACAATTCCCGCCGCGCTTCCCGACGCTAACGTGCTATATACAAAGAGTTAACAAAATAATAACCAGCGTAACCATTCGCTGGGTAATGTTCCCTTTGTGCCGGATCCTCGCCGACACCTCAGACAGGAAACCCCCCATGCTCAACTGGACTTCAACCCAGCGCAACGTGGCGTTTGCCAGCTTCGCCAGTTGGACGCTGGATGCGTTCGACTTCTTTATTTTGGTGTTTGTACTCAGTGACTTAGCGACCTACTTCTCCACCAGCGTGTCCGACGTCTCGGTGGCGATTATGCTGACGCTGGCGGTCAGGCCGCTGGGCGCGCTGCTGTTTGGTCGGCTGGCCGAAAAATACGGTCGCCGCCCGATCTTAATGCTCAATATCGTGATGTTTTCGCTGTTTGAGCTGCTGTCGGCGTGGTCGCCGACGTTCAGCGCGTTTCTCGCGTTTCGCATCATTTACGGCGTGGCGATGGGCGGCATCTGGGGCGTGGCCTCTTCGCTGGCGATGGAAACCATTCCCGATCGCTCGCGCGGGCTGATGTCCGGTATTTTTCAGGCGGGCTATCCCTGCGGGTACCTGCTGGCCTCGGTGGTGTTTGGGCTGTTCTTCTCCCACGTCGGGTGGCGCGGCATGTTCTTGATTGGGGCGCTGCCGATCCTGCTGCTGCCGTTTATCTGGTTCAAAGTGCCGGAGTCACCGGTGTGGCTGGCGGCGCGCGAGCGCAAAGAGAGCAGCGCGCTGCTGCCGATCATCAAACAGCACTGGAAATTATGCATTTACATGGTGCTGCTGATGGCCTGCTTTAACTTCTTCAGCCACGGCACGCAGGATCTCTATCCCACGTTCTTGAAAGTGCAGCATCAATTTGACCCGCACACGGTGAGCATTATCGCCATCAGCTACAACATCGCCGCCATGCTGGGGGGCATCACCTTTGGCACGCTGTCGGAGCGCATTGGCCGCAAGCGCGCGATTATACTGGCATCGCTGTTGGCGCTGCCGGTGCTGCCGCTGTGGGCGTTCTCCAGCGGTTCCTGGATGATTGGCCTGGGCGCCTTTTTAATGCAGTTCATGGTGCAGGGCGCGTGGGGCGTGGTGCCAACCTATCTCACCGAACTGGTGCCCGCCAATGCGCGCGCGGTGCTGCCGGGCTTTGTGTACCAGCTGGGGAATTTGCTGGCGTCGGTGAACGCCACTCTGCAGTCACGCATTGCCGAAGCGCATGGGGGGAACTACGGCTTGGGCATGGCCATCGTGGCGGGCACGGTGGCGGTGCTGATCAGTGTGTTTGTGGCCTTTGGGCGGGAGACGCGCGGCATCACCCTTACCGGTACCGCCGCGCGCGAGACGCGCTAAGGCGTTTCACAGACGTCAATCCACGTGGCCGCCGTAAGGTCGGCCATGCGCTGCGGCGTAATGCGCACCGCACTGAAGATGGAGCCGGCGGCGGGCAGCACTTCATCAAACTGGCGCAGCGAAACATCACAGTAGACGGTCAGCGGCGTTTCCAACCCAAACGGGCAGACGCCGCCGACCGGATGCCCGGTCCAATTCACCACCTCATCCACGCTTAACATCCGCGCTTTGCTGCCCAGCGCGGCTTTCAGCTTGCGGTTATCGAGGCGTGCGTCGCCGCGCGTAACAATAAGCACGACGCTACCTTTCACTTTTAGCGACAGCGTTTTAGCGATTTGCCCCGGCGTCACGCCGTGTACGCGCGCGGCCTGCTCCACGGTGGCAGTGCTCTGCGGCATCTCAATGATGGCGATATCCGGTGCATGTTCGGCAAAGAAGTGCCGTACCGACTCCAGGCTCATAATCGTCTCCGAAAAAAAAGGAGCCTAAAGCTGCCATACGGCAAAAAAAGTGTAAACGAGAGAAAGGCGCAATCTGTTACAGATTGTCTGCGGGCGGGGCCGCACTCAGCGTGCAGTTGCCGCAGCGCGCGACATCGGGAATGCGATAGCGCTGGCAGCAGCTGCGGCGCACCATCTCGCCTTCGCGCGGGATCATGGTGCGATACAGCGGATTGTCGCTGCCATCTAACAGGGTTTTACGGAAAAAAATCGCCTGTTCCAGCTGCAGTACGGTGAAGGCGGGCAGCTGTTTTTTTAACTCACCGAGGAACCAGTAAAACGAGAAACCCATATTGTTCCAAATCAGCCTGGCGTTGATATCACCGTGCTGGGTGATGCCCTGAACCGCAGGAATAAGGCAGCGTTGAATCAGGCGCTCAATGCGCTGCTGGGCGTTCATATGGCGTGCCGCTTCGTCCTCTTCAACGTCCATCCAGAACGCGCACGGGTGCCCGTTTTCATGAAAGACGACGTGAATCAGATGGGGATCGCACTTAAGCGCGCGCGGCTCGCACAGCAGCATTTGCAGCAGCGGTGCCAGCAGCAGCCCAAAATACCACTGCGCCCACAGCGACTGCACCGGCTTGGCTTCTGGCGCGACGTCAGGGTGATGGCGATAGAGGTAGTCACAATAGCGCTGCGTGACGCGTTGGAAGGTGGCGGGCGTTGACCACTGCGCAAGGGTCATCGCGTGAGCGGGCGCCGGTTGGGTCAGCGTAAAGTAATCCAGCATGGCAGGCTGCTGATCGCGCAGCAGATCGTCCAGCACGCGCGCAAGGCTACGATCGTGCTGCATAAAGATCAGCGGAAGGGTGTTTGAACGCGGGTGCTGCTGCGAAAACGTTGCCATGCCATTCCTTGAGTGATAACGATTATCAAAACCAAATGATAATCGTTAACACTCAAGTGAGCAAGCAGGTGCACAAGGTTCAGGCTAAATCGTGACTGACCTGCGGCAGGGTAGGGAGATCTTCCCAGGCGAGAATGGTGTTTCTGCCCCGGTTTTTCGCCACGTAGAGCGCGCGGTCCGCATTGGCTACCGCCTGGTCGAAGTCATCAGCAAAAATGGGCGCGATACCGGCGCTGATGGTGACGTGGGTGGAAACCTCTTCATTAAAGCGGTGAGGGATATCGAGGTTCACCACGTACTGACGGATGCGCTCTGCCAGCTTCATGGCAATCGACGCGTTGACATTGGTCATTAACACCAGGAACTCTTCGCCGCCGTAGCGCGTTACCACATCGCGCGAGCGCACGGCATCACGGATCGCCGCTGAGACGCGCGCCAGCGCCTGGTCGCCCATGGCATGACCGTAATGGTCGTTGTACGCCTTGAAGTGGTCGATATCCAGCAGCAGCACAAAGTGGCTGCCCGCGTGATTTTCCAGAATGGCATCCAGCCGATTTTTCAGCCCGCGGCGGTTATACAGGCCGGTGAGCGGATCGAGCATGCTCAGATCGCTAAAATTTTCTCGCTCTTCGTAGAGTTGACTCACCAGACGGCGCGTGAAGTGATCGAAGCGACGGCGCATCAGGTGGTGCAGCGAGAAGCCAATCAGCGGCAAGGTGATGGTGAAAAGGATCATCAGCAAATGCTGACCATCATCCAGCAGCAGGACCGTGAGCACCGGCGGCGTGATGTGTAAGCAAAAGGCAGGCAAATAATCGCTGAGGGCAATGGCGCTGATAAAAAAGACACTCAACAAACTAATTATCAGGAAACTGCCGTCGTAAAAAAAAATTTGCTGATAGCGATAGTTAATATGCCAGGCCCATAATCCACCTAATAGAAAAGAGACAGGATTTAATAGCGGTAATTGCTTTTTAGGCATGCTTAACAGCAAGAAGAGCAGCGTGGCGCTGAGCACCATCACCAGCAGCGCAGGCAGCGAGCGGTTAGCAATATCGGAACCCGTAAAAGGCAACAGGCAAAAAAGGGCAACGGCAACATTTAAAAACAAAAACAGCATCAGCGAAAGCCGATATTTACTGTGTTTCAATGCATCATAAGATTGTAATTTCATTATTATTACTCGTGACAGCCCTGAAATATCAAAGCGCTACCCGAAGGAAATAACTCCTCTAACCGGATAGTGAGCATATTATTGCTGTGTTATTAACGTTGTTATCGGCGGCAATTTAGCATTTTCCAGTAAATCTGTCATCTGGCACCCCTGCAACAAGTGATGAAAAAAGTCGCTGCAAAATGAGAATGATTAACATATGATAATTTGAGTGATTCTCATTTGTATGTGGGGTTGGCGATGGTGATGGCCATATGGGTTGCCTGCGGGCTATGGGGCGTAAGCTGGGTGAGGGGGAAACGGCTGGATAGCGGATGGGGCATCCTGCTGCCTTGCGCGGCCCTGCCTGTTTTTGCTCTGTGGGAGCCGAGTTTCAGCCAGTGGCGCGCCGTGATGGTCGTGGCGCTGCTGCTTACGCTGGTGATGCTGTTTCATCATCGCTTGCGTCACTATCTGTTGCTGCCCTCGTGCCTGGCGCTGGCGGGCGGTGCGGCGGCGGTTGTGGTGAAATTTCCGCTGCTGTGACGCGGTTTAATAGATGGCAGAAACGCAAAAATCACGCAGTGTGCGTGTGGTGGCGTAAAACGGTCGGGAAGGAACGCTCAAAGAGAGGGAAGACAACAGTGGTGCGAAGAGAGGGACTTGAACCCTCACGTCCGTAAGAACACTAACACCTGAAGCTAGCGCGTCTACCAATTCCGCCACCTTCGCATCGTCGTTGTCTGTTTATATCACCGCATGGTGCGAAGAGAGGGACTTGAACCCTCACGTCCGTAAGAACACTAACACCTGAAGCTAGCGCGTCTACCAATTCCGCCACCTTCGCGCAGTGCACGCGATATAAACCTTGTGATTAGAGTGGTGCGAAGAGAGGGACTTGAACCCTCACGTCCGTAAGGACACTAACACCTGAAGCTAGCGCGTCTACCAATTCCGCCACCTTCGCATACCGACAATACTTCACAGTATTGCTAACCACGGAGGCGCATTTTAGAGATTTTACTCATTGCGTCAACACATATTTCACGACGGTGAAACGATCGCTGCAAAAAGCAACGTTTCACCGCCGCGACGCGTCAGACGGGGCGATTAGCGCGCTTTGGCACCGCGGCCATACACCGCGCGATAGACTTTGAACCGTCCGGTCTGCGCCAGGACTTCGTGATTGCCGAACGCCTCATCAAGGATTTGCGGATACGGCAGGAAGGCGTTGGCCACGATACGCAGTTCGCCGCCGCTGTTCAGGTGCTTGAGCGCGCCGCGAATCAGGGCCTGAGCGGCATCCAGACTGGTTTGCATGCCATCGTGGAACGGCGGATTCGAGAGGATCAGATCAAAGCGCCCGGTGACATCCGAGAAGACGTTACTGGCAAACACTTCCCCTTCCAGGCCGTTGGCGGCCAGCGTGGCTTTACTGGCTTCCAGCGCCGCCGCGTGCACGTCGCACAGCCACAGGCGCACTTTTGGCGAGTGCTGCGCCAGCACGGTGGCGAGCACGCCGCTGCCGCAGCCGACGTCCAGCACTTTGCCTTTGGTGTGGGGGGTGAGCGTTGAAAGCAGTAAATCGCTCCCCATATCCAGGCCGTCACGGCTAAATACGCCCGGCAGCGTGTGAATGGTGAGATCGTCCAGCGGATAGGTGTGGCCAAAGCGGCTGGGATCGAAACTCGGCTGCGTGTCGAGGCGACCGTGGTACAGGCCACAGCGCCGGGCGCTGTCGATTTTCTCCAGCGTCGCCCACGCGTCCAGCATGCCTTCCGCACTGCGCACGCCGCTGCGGTTTTCACCCACGACAAAAATATCGCAGCCCACGGGCAGCAGCGACAGCACGTTTTGCAGCTGGAACTGCGCTTCGGGTTTGTTTTTGGGCCAGTAGTAAACCAGCGTATCGCAACCGGCAACATCTTCAGCGCGGGCAATCAGGCTAAACGTCGCCTGTTCACCGAGGCGACGGCTCAGGTTCTGCCAGTGATGGTACTGCTGGGTGTGCACGCGACTGGATGCCGTCTCTAGCTGGGCGGGCAGGTCATCCTGCAGATCGCCAGCAAACAGTACGTGGCGGGCGGTAAATTCATCACTGTGGCGCAGAATCACTTCGCTGGCCGGGGTAAAAGCAGACATGGAACGCTCCTGTTAAATCAGAGCGGCGATTATAGTGCTTTGTTGGCGCATGTTCGATGGGTTTGCTAGCATAGCGTCGCATTCAGATGGCTTAACGGGTAATGGCATGAGCACAAGGCGTGACTGGCTTCTACAGCAAATGGGGATTACGCAGTACCAGCTGCGGCGTCCGCGGGTGCTGCAAGGGGAAATCGCCGTGACGCTGGCGCCCGGCACGCGTCTGGTGATGGTGGCTGAACATGCGCCAGCGTTACAGGAACCGCTAATTGGCGATGTGCTGCGCGTATTGCAGATTCAACCGGAGCAGGTGATGACGCTGACGCCAGAGCAGCTGCCGATGCTGCCCGAAAAGGTTGAATGCGTCGGATGGTTACTGGGCATCGACAGCCCGCATCCCTTCAGCGGCGTGGCGCTGCATACCGCCGTTTTCAATGAATTAATCAGCAGCGGCGCGGCAAAACGCGCGCTGTGGCAACAGATGTGTGACCATGACAACCTTCTCTTTCATCACCCCTGACGATCTGCCGCAGCTGCTGGCGATTGAACGCCGCGCCCACGCCTTTCCGTGGAGTGAACAGACGTTCGTCAGCAATCAGGGTGAGCGCTTTATGAATTACCGCCTGGAGGCGGAAGGCCGCCTCGCCGGTTTTGCCATTACGCAGGTGGTGCTGGATGAAGCGTCCCTGTTCAATATTGCTATCGATCCCGACTTCCAGCGCCGCGGCTACGGACGCCAGCTGTTGCAGCAGGTGATCGCCGAGTTGGAAAAACGCGACGTCATGACGCTGTGGCTGGAAGTGCGCGCCTCGAATCAGCCCGCCATCGCCCTGTATGAGCAGCTGGATTTTCATCAGGTCAGCCGCCGGCCCAACTATTACCCTACCGCCCATGGGCGTGAAGATGCCATTATCATGGCGCTCACGCTGTAATCAACGCTGAGGATAATCATGTTAAACGATTGGGACTGCATTCTGTTTGATGCGGACGATACCCTTTTCCATTTCGACGCCTATGCGGGGTTGCAGCGCGTATTTGCCCGCTACGACGTGCACTTTACCGACAGCGACTACGCCGACTATCAGGCGGTGAACAAACCGCTGTGGGTGGATTACCAAAACGGCACCATCTCGGCGCTGCAATTGCAAACGCGCCGTTTTACGCTGTGGGGAGAAAAACTCAGCGTGGCGCCGGAAGCGCTTAACAGCGATTTTCTGAACGCCATGGCAGAGATCTGCCTGCCGCTGGACGGCGCCGCCGAACTGCTGGCGATGTTGAAAGGGCAGGTCAAGCTCGCCATTATCACCAATGGCTTCACCGCGCTGCAGCAGGCGCGCCTCGAACGCACCGGTTTCCGCGACGTGTTTGACGCGGTGGTGATCTCCGAGCAGGTGGGTGTGCCCAAGCCAGACGCGGCCATTTTTGATCATACGCTGGCGCGGCTGGGCAACCCGGATCGCCGCCGGGTGCTGATGGTGGGCGACACGCCGGAGTCCGATATTTTAGGCGGAATGAATGCCGGGGTGAAAACGTGCTGGATCGATCACGGTACGCGGCCACTGCCCGACGCGATCAAACCCGACTGGCAGGTGAAAAACCTCGCCGAGCTGCACGCGTTGCTCACGCAGGGCTGATTCGCGCTTAGCGCTTTTCCTCGCGCTCCGCGGCGCTGGCGTCCTCGTCCCGATCTTCCTGTACCGTGCGGCTCGCGGTGAGCAAGAACGGCGACTGCTGCCAGCGGGTGCGGCGGTGACGCAACAGCGTTCGGGTCAGAATAATGCCGATGGCCAGCGCCAGCAGCATCATCAAGCGCAGAATGTTGGTGGTGTTATCCACCTGGCGCGACTCCGTCACCAGAACGTGCGTGTCCAGCGTGACGCGCAAAAATCCCTGCGGCCCCTCTTTGCCTTCCAGCGGCTGGACGATTTGATGATTGAAGTAGCTGCCCGCCCGTTTGCCGTCCAGCGCCAGGCGATCGCGCACGTTAATGCTTTCACCGCTGTGCGCCACCAGGCTGCCATCATCGGCATACACAGAGGCATCCAAAATCCGGCTGTTGTCGGTGAGCTGATTAAGAATGGCGCCGATCTGCGCGCGGTTATCATCGCTGTTGTCCATTAGCGGCTTTAAGCTGAACGCCACCTGGCGCGTCAGCGTATGGGCCAGCTCTTCCACCTGTTCCGATCGCGCCATTTGATGGCCGAGGCTAAACCAGGATGCGCCTTGCATCAGAACCACCAGCAGGGCCATTGAGATGAGAACGATCACCGTGCGATGCAGGCGGAATTTCAGTGCGGTTTTGACCATCAGAGACCCGTGTGACGTAACAGCAGAAAGGCTGGCAATTATGTTGCCAGAACCGACGCAGACAAGGTAGCCTCTTGCGTGGTTTTGTTGTCCCTACAGGAGCTGTAATGCCAAATCGTCTTACCTGGTGCGACCTGCCCACCGATGTCTCTCTCTGGCCGGGTTTACCTCTTTCTCTCAGCGGGGATGAAGTGATGCCGCTGGACTACCGTGCTGGCCGTACGGGCTGGCTGCTGTATGGGCGCGGACTCGACAAGCAGAAACTCACCGATTACCAGCATCAGCTGGGCGCCGCGATGGTGATCGTCAGCGCCTGGAACGTCGATGACTATCACGTGATTCGGCTGGCGGGCTCCCTCACGCCGCGCGCCACCAAGTTGGCGCATGCGGCAGGCTTTGACGTCGCGCCGCTGGGCAAGATCCCGCACCTCAAAACGCCGGGCTTGCTGGTGATGGACATGGACTCCACCGCCATTCAGATCGAATGTATTGATGAAATCGCCAAACTGGCGGGCTGCGGTGACGAAGTGGCTGACGTCACGGAGCGCGCGATGCGCGGCGAGCTGGATTTCAAAGCCAGCCTGCGCGAGCGCGTCAGCAAGCTGGCGGGCGCCGATGCCAACATTCTGAAGCAGGTGCGTGATGCGCTGCCGCTGATGCCCGGCCTGACCACGCTGGTGCATAAGTTACAGGCGCTGGGCTGGCAGGTGGCCATCGCCTCCGGCGGCTTCACCTACTACGCGGATCACCTGCGGCAAACGCTGCATCTGGCGGCAGCGGTGGCCAACGAATTAGCGATGCGCGACGGCAAGCTGACCGGCGAAGTGATCGGCCAGATCGTCGATGCGCAATATAAAGCCGATACCCTGACGGCGCTGGCCCAGCGTTTTGACATCGCCCCGGAGCAAACCGTGGCGATTGGCGACGGCGCCAACGATCTGCCGATGATCAAAGCCGCCGCGCTGGGTATCGCCTACCATGCTAAACCTAAAGTGAACGAGCAGGCGGCCATCACTATCCGCCATGCGGACCTGATGGGCGTGTTCTGCATTCTCACCGGCAGTCTGATTCACGAAGAGCGTTAACTGAGGAGTTGATTTGGCCAAAGCGGCAAAACGCGCCTTCGTTTGTAACGAATGTGGCGCAGATTATCCGCGCTGGCAGGGGCAATGCAGCGCCTGCCACGCATGGAACACCATTACCGAGGTGCGCATTGCCGCCTCGCCAACCGTGGCGCGCAACGAGCGTCTGAGCGGCTACGCCGGCAGCGCTGGCCCGAGCCGGGTGCAGAAGCTGTCGGAAATCAGCCTTGAAGCGCTGCCGCGTTTCTCCACCGGGTTTAAAGAGTTCGACCGCGTGCTGGGCGGCGGTGTCGTCCCGGGCAGCGCCATTCTGATTGGCGGCAATCCGGGCGCGGGGAAATCTACGCTGCTGCTGCAAGTGATGTGCAAGCTGGCGCAGGACATGAAAACCCTCTACGTCACCGGCGAAGAGTCTTTGCAGCAGGTGGCGATGCGCGCGCACCGCCTCGGGCTGCCTGCGGACAATCTCAATATGCTGTCGGAAACCAGCATTGAGCAGATCTGCCAGATCGCCGAACAAGAGCAGCCAAAGCTGATGGTGATTGACTCGATCCAGGTGATGCACATGGCGGATATCCAGTCGTCGCCGGGCAGCGTGGCGCAGGTGCGCGAAACCGCCGCCTACCTGACGCGCTTCGCCAAAACGCGCGGCGTGGCCATCGTGATGGTCGGCCACGTCACCAAAGATGGCTCGCTGGCGGGGCCAAAGGTGCTGGAGCACTGCATTGACTGCTCGGTGATGCTGGACGGCGATGCCGATTCGCGTTTCCGCACCCTGCGCAGCCACAAAAACCGCTTTGGCGCAGTCAACGAGTTAGGCGTGTTCGCCATGACCGAGCAGGGCATGCGCGAAGTCAGCAATCCCTCAGCGATTTTCCTGTCGCGCGGCGACGAAATCACCGCCGGCAGCTCGGTGATGGTGGTGTGGGAAGGCACGCGCCCGCTGCTTGTGGAGATTCAGGCGCTGGTGGATCACTCCATGATGGGCAATCCGCGCCGCGTGGCAGTAGGGCTTGAGCAGAACCGCCTGGCGATCCTGCTGGCGGTGCTGCACCGTCACGGCGGCTTACAAATGGCGGATCAGGACGTGTTCGTGAATGTGGTCGGCGGGGTGAAAGTCACCGAGACCAGCGCCGATCTGGCGCTGCTGCTGGCGATGGTCTCCAGCCTGCGCGATCGCCCGCTGCCGCAGGATCTGGTGATCTTCGGCGAAGTGGGGCTGGCAGGCGAGATCCGTCCGGTGCCCAGCGGTCAGGAGCGTATTTCTGAGGCGGCCAAGCACGGCTTTAAACGCGCGATCGTGCCCGCGGGCAACGCGCCCAAAAAAGCGATGGATGGCATGCAGGTGTTTAGTGCCAAAAAACTGGCGGATGCGCTGGCCATTCTGGACGAGCTGTAAGCGTTTGGCTCGCCGCTTTCTTTTTTACGCAGGAGGCTCATCATGTCCTCGTTCGACTACCTAAAAACCGCCATTCGCCAGCAGGGACACACGTTGCAGCAGGTGGCTGACGCCAGCGGCATGACCAAAGGCTATCTGAGCCAACTGCTGAACGCCAAGATCAAAAGCCCGAGCGCGCAAAAGCTCGAAGCGCTGCACCGCTTCCTCGGGCTGGAGTTTCCTCGCCGTGAGAAAACCGTGGGCGTGGTGTTCGGTAAGTTTTACCCGCTGCACACCGGGCATATTTACTTAATTCAGCGCGCCTGCAGCCAGGTGGACGAGCTGCACATCATCATGGGCCATGATGAGCCGCGCGACCGCGAGCTGTTTGAGCAGAGCGCGATGTCACGGCAGCCCACCGTCAGCGATCGTCTGCGTTGGCTGCTGCAAACGTTTAAGTATCAGAAAAATATCCGCATCCACTCCTTCAATGAAGAGGGCATTGAGCCGTATCCCCACGGCTGGGATGTGTGGAGCAATGGGGTAAAAGCGTTCCTTGCCAATCAGGGCATTGAGCCGGACTGCGTCTACACCAGCGAGGCGCCGGATGCGCCGATGTATCAACAGCATCTGGGGATCCCGGCGGTGGTGATCGATCCCAGCCGCTCGTTTATGAATATCAGCGGCAGTCAGATCCGCGAAGATCCTTTCCGCTATTGGGAGTACATTCCCACGGAAGTGAAACCGTTCTTTGTGCGCACCGTGGCGGTGCTCGGCGGCGAATCCAGCGGCAAATCCACGCTGGTGAATAAGCTGGCCAACATCTTCAACACCACCAGCGCCTGGGAGTATGGCCGCGATTATGTGTTTTCCCACCTCGGTGGCGATGAGATGGCGCTGCAATATTCTGACTATGACAAGATTGCGCTCGGCCAAGCGCAGTACATTGATTTTGCAGTGAAATATGCCAATAAAGTGGCGTTTATCGACACCGACTTTATTACCACGCAGGCGTTTTGCCTGAAGTACGAGGGGCGCGAGCACCCGTTCGTGCAGGCGCTGGTGGATGAGTATCGCTTCGATCTGGTGATCCTGCTGGAGAACAATGTGCCGTGGGTGGCCGACGGCTTACGCAGCCTGGGCAGTTCAATGGATCGCCGTGAGTTTCAGTCGATGCTGATCACCATGCTGCGTGAAAACAACATCGCGTTTGTGCATGTCAAAGAAGATGACTATGACACGCGCTTCCTGCGCTGCGTCGAGCTGGTCCGGCAGATGCTGGGCAGCTAACGCGACATAAAAAAGGCGCCTTGCGGCGCCTTTTTTCATCGTAGCGATTACTTCGCCATACGCTTGTACTTGATACGCTTCGGCTCCAGCGCTTCCGCGCCCAGCGTGCGTTTTTTGTACTCTTCGTATTCGGTGAAGTTACCTTCGAAGAACTCCACCTTGCCCTCATCCTGATAATCGATGATGTGGGTGGCGATGCGGTCGAGGAACCAGCGGTCGTGCGAGATCACCATCGCGCAGCCTGGGAACTCCAGCAGGGCGTTTTCCAGCGCGCGCAGGGTTTCGATATCCAGGTCGTTGGTCGGTTCATCCAGCAGCAGCAAGTTGCCGCCCACCTGCAGCAGTTTTGCCAGGTGCAGACGACCGCGCTCACCGCCCGACAGTTCGCCGACGCGTTTGCCCTGATCGGTGCCTTTGAAGTTAAAGCGGCCGACATAGGCGCGGCTCGGCATCTCGGTGTTGCCGATGCGCATAATGTCCTGACCACCGGATACTTCTTCCCACACGGTTTTCGCGTTATCCATGGCGTCACGGAACTGATCCACCGACGCCAGCTTAACGGTTTCACCCAGCTCAATGGTGCCGGAATCCGGCTGCTCCTGACCCGACATCATGCGGAACAGCGTGGATTTACCCGCACCGTTGGGGCCGATGATGCCGACGATCGCGCCTTTCGGCAGCGAGAAGGAGAGATCGTCGATCAGCACGCGATCGCCGTACGACTTGCTCAGGTTTTTCACTTCCAGCACTTTATCGCCGAGGCGCGCGCCAGGTGGAATGAACAGTTCGTTGGTTTCGTTACGCTTCTGGTAATCGCTGTTGTTCAGCTCTTCAAAGCGCGCCAGACGGGCTTTGCCCTTGGACTGACGGCCTTTGGTGCCCTGACGCACCCACTCCAGCTCTTTCTCAATGGATTTACGGCGTGCCGCTTCCTGAGACGCTTCCTGCGCCAGACGCTGATCTTTCTGCTCCAGCCACGAGGAGTAGTTGCCTTCCCACGGAATACCTTCACCGCGGTCCAGCTCCAGAATCCAGCCGGCGACGTTATCCAGGAAGTAACGGTCGTGGGTGATCGCCACCACGGTGCCTTCGAAGTCATGCAGGAAGCGCTCCAGCCACGCCACGGATTCTGCATCCAGGTGGTTGGTGGGTTCGTCGAGCAGCAGCATGTCCGGCTTTTCCAGCAGCAGACGACACAGCGCGACGCGACGGCGTTCACCGCCCGACAGCGTGCCGATCTTGGCATCCCACTCCGGCAGACGCATGGCGTCGGCGGCGCGGTTCAGCTGGGTTTCCAGGTTGTGACCGTCGTGCGCCTGGATAACCTCTTCCAGACGGCCTTGCTCAGCGGCCAGTTTGTCGAAGTCGGCATCGGGATCGGCGTACAGCGCGTACACCTCGTCCAGGCGCTTCAGCGCGCCAACCACTTCGGAGACGGCTTCTTCAACCGATTCACGCACGGTGTGTTCAGGATTGAGCTGCGGCTCCTGCGGCAGATAACCCACTTTAATGCCCGGCTGCGGGCGTGCTTCCCCTTCGATATCTTTATCGATGCCCGCCATGATGCGCAGCAGGGTAGATTTACCCGCGCCGTTCAGGCCGAGCACGCCAATTTTGGCGCCGGGGAAGAAGCTAAGGGAGATGTTCTTCAGAATGTGACGCTTCGGCGGAACCACTTTGCCGACGCGATGCATGCTATAGACGAATTGAGCCACGTTGGAATGAGCCTCTTGGTCTGTGAGTGGTGGAACGTCAAAGGCAGAAGTTTAGCGGTTTTCACCCGGCAATCACAGCCGCTTCCTCGGGGAAACGTGCGATGCCGTGCACGCCGGTGAGTAACCGCCTGATTCTTATTCAGCAAACGCCCTCAGCAAGCGAAGGCAAGAGCAGTCAGGGGGACGGCAGGCACAGCGGCAGCGCTTGCTGCTGGAGCCAGCTGCGCAGCGCATCGTCGGGCGCGCTGTCGCTCACCAGCAGATCGAACTGGGTCAACGGCCCAATGCGCGCGGGCAGCACCTTGCCATATTTACTGCTGTCGGCCACCAGCACGCGCCGGCGCGATCGCCGCATGGCGTAGTGCTTGATCGCAACCTCGTTGAGGTTGTAACAGGTGGCGCCCTGCTGGGCATCAATACCCGCCGCCGAGATAAACGCCAGCGTCGGGCAGAGATGGTCAAGGATGGCGTGTTCGCCCACCGGCGTAAACAGCGCGTTGTCGGCATGAAACTCGCCGCCGCTTAGAATCACGGTGCACGCCGGTTTCTCTTTCAGCGCCAGAAAAGTATTCATGGCGCAGCAAATAGCGGTAAACCGCAGCGTGTCCGGCAGTGCGTCAATCACGTAGGGCAGGGTGGTGCCGCAGTCGAAAAACACCGTGTCATTTTCGTCGATAAGCGTCACGGCCGCCTGCGCCAGCCGCTGCTTGCGCACGGCGTTTTGTCCGTACTGGTCGGAGATAAAGTAGCGCCCGGCGTGGTGTTTCGGATCGCTCACGATATAGCCGCCGAGCAGCACCACCGTGGAGGCGGGCTCGGCGAGATCGCGGCGCACCGTCATCTCCGAGACGCCCAGCAGCTGGGCCGCCTCTTTTAAGTGCAGCTTATCGGTGCGTTTCAGCGCCTGCGCCAGCTTGTTGATACGTTCTTCGCGCCGGGTTTCCATGCGTCTCTCTGTGGTGTGTCATCCGCGGTATGTTGACGTCGCCCCTGGCGGCAGCGGTGCAGCCGCTTTACGCGCGCGATCATGACAAACTTCACAAAAATGAAGGGATTGAGCACGCCTGCGCTGGGCGGACGTCATCTTACCTTAAATTGCCGTCCGTTTGCCTCTCAAATCGCCACAAGCCCACGCACGCCGTCGGTCTCCATGTCGCTGCCCGCGCCGCGCTGCACAATCTCGCCGCGTGACATCACCAGATAGCGGTCTGCCAGCTCGGCGGCGAAATCATAAAACTGCTCTACCAGCAGGATCGCCATGTCACCGCGCTGTGCCAGCTGGTGGATCACCGCGCCGATCTCTTTGATCACCGAGGGTTGGATCCCTTCGGTGGGCTCATCCAGAATCAGCAGCTGCGGCCGACACGCCAGCGCGCGGCCAATGGCCAACTGCTGCTGTTGGCCGCCGGAGAGATCGCCGCCGCGTCGCGTGCGCATCTGGTGCAACACGGGAAACAGTTGGTAAATCTCGTCAGGGACGCGGTTAGCCTGCGCGGCGGGAAAGCGCGACAGCCCCAGCAGCAGATTCTCTTCCACGGTGAGCCGGGGGAAAATTTCGCGCCCCTGCGGCACATAGGCAATACCCGCCTGTACGCGCTGGTGTGGCCGTCGGCCGTTGATCAGGTGGCCCTGCCAGCGGATCTCGCCGGACTTCGCCGGAATCAAGCCCATCAGGCACTTTAACAGCGTGGTCTTGCCAACGCCGTTACGCCCCAGCAGACAGGTGATTTCCCCTGGCTGCGCCTCGAACGACAGGCCGCGCAAGATGTGGCTGCCGCCATAATATTGATTCAGATCCGATACCTGTAACATGTTAGCGCCCCAAGTAAACCTCAATAACCTGCTCGTTGGCCTGCACCTCGCGCAGCGATCCTTCCGCCAGCACCTGGCCCTGGTGCAGTACCGTCACGCGATCGGCGATGCTCTCCACAAAGCCCATGTCGTGCTCCACCACCATCAACGAGTGTTTGCCCGCGAGGCCGCGAAACAGCTCGGCGGTATACGCGGTCTCGGCGTCGGTCATGCCCGCTGCGGGTTCGTCCAGTAGCAGCAAATGCGGGTCTTGCACCAGCAGCATGCCGATCTCCAAAAACTGCTTTTGCCCGTGCGACAGCAGCCCGGCCGGGCGCTGGCGTTCCCCGCCCAGCCGCAGCAGCGTGAGGGTTTCGTCGATGCGATCGCGCTGCGCGCTGGTTAAGCGCGCGCGCAGGCTGGCCCACACCGATTTGTCATTTTTCAGGGCGATCTCCAGATTCTCAAACACCGTGAGGGCTTCAAATACCGTGGGCTTTTGAAACTTGCGGCCAATGCCGGCACGGGCGATCGCCACCGGCGACAGCGCGGTAAGATCGGTGTCCTGATCGTAGAAAACGCGGCCCGCGTCAGGGCGGGTTTTGCCAGTGATCACATCCATTAATGTGGTTTTTCCCGCGCCGTTGGGGCCGATGACACAGCGCAGTTCGCCGACGCCTATCTGTAACGACAGATCGGTCAAGGCGCGAAAGCCGTCGAACGCAACGCTGATCGCCTCCAGTTGCAGCACCGGATCGGTTTGAACGCGGTGGCGATCGGCCGCTTGCGGTTGGGTAAACAGTGCGTCAGTCATGGCGCCTCCCGCGTAATAAGCCGATTACGCCGCGCGGCAAAAACAGCGTAACGAGGATAAACATCAGGCCGAGGAAAAAGAGCCAGTACTCCGGGAAGGCCACGGTAAACCAGCTTTTGGCCCCGTTGACAATGCCGGCCCCCAGTAGCGGTCCAATCAGCGTGCCGCGCCCGCCCAGCGCCACCCAGATCGCCGCCTCAATGGAATTGGTCGGGGACATCTCGCTGGGATTGATGATGCCCACCTGCGGCACATAGAGCGCGCCGGCCAGGCCACACAGCACCGCCGAAAGCGTCCAGACGAACAGCTTAAACCCGCGCGGATCGTAGCCGATGAACAGCAGGCGATTCTCCGCATCGCGCACGGCGGTAAGCACGCGACCAAACTTGCTGCGCGCCAGCGCAAACCCCAGCGCGAGGCTGAACAGCAGCAGCAGCACGGTGGCGATAAACAGCCCAATGCGCGTGCCGGTGGCGGTCACGTTGAAGCCCAGCAGCGTGGTAAAGCCGGTGAAGCCGTTGTTGCCGCCAAAGCCGGTTTCATTGCGGAAGAACAGCAGCATGCCTGCCCAGGTTAACGCCTGCGTCATGATGGAGAAGTAAACGCCTTTGATTTTCGAACGAAAGGCAAAGAAGCCAAACACCAGCGCCAGCAGGCCGGGCACCAGTACAATCAGGCACAGTGCCCACATAAAGTGCTGTGTTCCGGTCCAGAACCACGGCAGCGCGCGCCACGACAGAAACGACATAAACGCCGGCAGCCCGTCTCCGGCGGCCTGGCGCATCAGGTACATGCCCATGGCATACCCGCCCAGCGCAAAAAACAGACCGTGCCCCAGCGACAGTAAACCGGCGTAGCCCCACACCAAATCCAGCGCCACCGCCACGGTGGCGTAGCAGAGGATCTTGCCCACCAGCGTGAGCGTATAGGTTGATACCGCCAGCGGGTGCGTGGCAGGCAGCAGCGCGCAGAACGGCAGCAGCAGCAGCAGGGCGGTGGCGATGGCGCCTGCGCCAAGCGAGAGGCGGGGCGCATGGCGCACCGCGCGTAACGTCAGGGGTAAGCTCATCAGTCAATCACCCTCCCTTTCACGGCAAACAGCCCCTGCGGCCGTTTTTGGATAAACAACACAATCAGTCCCAGAATCAAGATTTTGCCCAGCACCGCGCCAATTTGCGGCTCCAGCAGCTTGTTGAGAATGCCTAACCCCAGCGCGGCGACCACGGTGCCCGCCAGCTGGCCCACGCCGCCCAGCACCACCACCAAAAACGAGTCGATGATGTAGCCCTGGCCCAGCTCTGGGCCGACATTGCCCAACTGCGACAGCGCTACGCCGCCGAGACCGGCAATGCCAGAGCCCAGGCCAAACGCCAGCATATCGATACGCCCGGTGGGCACACCGCAGCAGTCCGCCATGGCGCGGTTTTGCGTCACGGCGCGCACGCTCAGGCCCAGCCGCGTTTTGTTCAGCAGTAGCCAGGTGAGCACCAAAATGGCCACCACAAACAGGATCACCGCCAGCCGGTTATACGGCAGCACAAGATTCGGCAGGATCTGCCAGCCGCCGGAGAGCCAGCTTGGGTTGGCGACCTCGAGGTTCTGCGTGCCAAACAGCATGCGCACCAGCTGAATCAGCATTAGGCTAATGCCCCACGTGGCCAGCAGCGTCTCCAGCGGGCGGCCATACAGGTGGCGGATCACGGTGCGCTCCAGCAGCATGCCCATCGCGGCCGTGAGGCAAAACGCCACCGGCAGCGCCAGCAGCGGATACCACGCCAGCCACTGCGGGGCATACTGCTGAAACAGGTTTTGCACCAGCCAGGTGGCATAGGCGCCCAGCATCAGCATTTCGCCGTGCGCCATGTTGATCACCCCGAGCAGCCCGTAGGTGATCGCCAGGCCCAGCGCGGCCAGCAGCAGAATCGACCCCAGAGACAGGCCGCTAAAGGCTTGGCCGAGCAGATCGCCCCACATCAGGCGCTGTTTGATCTGCTGCAAACTGGCGGCGGCGGCGGCACGCACCTGCGCGTCCGGCTCATTGCTGGCCTGCGTCAGGCGCGTCAGGCTGGCCTGCATCAGCGGATCGTCTGAGGTGCCCAGCAGGGTGACGGCACGCAGGCGCGCGGCGGGCTCGGGGCTACTGAGTTGCACAGTGGCGACGGCCATCGCCAGCGCGGCGTGGACCGTCGCCTCTTTTTCTACGGCCAGCCGCTGTTCCAGCAGCGGCAGCAGATCGCTGCTGTCCGCGTTTTGCAACTGCTGCGCGGCGTGCAGGCGCACGTCGGCCTGGTCACTCACCAGCTGGTGGGCGGCAAGGGCGCGGGCAACCAACACGCGCAGGCGGTTATTCATAAACAGCTTTTTGCTGTCGCCGCTGGGCTGTTGCGCCTGGTCAAGCGGCACCAGACGGTCCGCCTGGCGGCTGAACGGCTGGTGCTGGGTATCCACCACCACCGTTTCATCACGCAGCGCCTGCAACAGCGGCAGACGAGCAGGTTGCGGCGCGGCGGCCCACTGTTGCAGCAGCGTGGCTTGGTTGCTGCGGCTGGCGGCCACGAAATCGGCGGCATCGCCCGCCTGCGCCAGCCACGGCAGCAGCACCAGCAGCAGGCTGAAAAAAGAGTGATACACACGCATGATTCGAACCTTGTAAAGGTAGGCACGACGGGGCGCCAGCGGGCGCGTCCGTCGTGCGGGGATGACGATAGCGCGGGCCGCCGCGTTACGGCGCTGACTTCACCGGGTGATCCGGTTTTTTATCGTTACCGGCGATATACGGGCTCCACGGCTGCGCGCGAATCGGCTGATCGGTTTGCCACACCACGTTAAATTGGCCGTTGTCTTCCACTTCGCCAATCATCACCGGCTTATGCAGATGGTGGTTGGTTTGGTCCATAGTGAGCGTGAAGCCGTCCGGCGCCTTGAAGGTCTGGCCCGCCATGGCCGCCCGTACTTTATCCACGTCGGTGGTGCCCGCTTTCTCCACGGCCTGCGCCCACATATGCAGGCCGACCCACGTGGCTTCCATCGGATCGTTGGTGACCACGGTGTTGGCTTTCGGCAGGTTATGCGCTTTAGCCCAGGCGCGGTAATCCGCCACAAACTTGGCGTTGGTGGGGTTGTCCACCGACTCAAAGTAGTTCCACGCCGCCAGTTGCCCCACCAGCGGTTTGGTATCGATGCCGCGCAGCTCTTCTTCGCCCACCGAGAACGCCACGACGGGAATATCGGTGGCCGTGATGCCCTGGTTCGCCAGCTCTTTGTAGAACGGCACGTTGGAGTCACCGTTAATGGTGGAGACCACCGCGGTTTTGCCGCCCGCGGAGAACTTCTTGATGTTGGCGACAATGGTTTGATAATCGCTGTAGCCAAACGGGGTATAAACCTCTTCGATATCCTTGTCCTGCACGCCTTTGCTGTGCAGGAAGGCGCGCAGGATCTTATTGGTGGTGCGCGGATAGACATAATCGGTGCCCAGCAGGAAGAAGCGCTTGGCGGCGCCACCGTCTTCGCTCATCAGGTACTGCACCGCCGGAATAGCCTGCTGATTCGGCGCCGCGCCGGTATAAAACACGTTGGGCGACATCTCTTCGCCTTCGTACTGCACCGGATAAAACAGCAGGCCGTTCAGCTCCTCAAACACCGGCAGCACCGATTTACGCGACACCGACGTCCAGCAGCCAAACACCACCGCCACCTTATCCTGCGTCAGCAGCTGGCGCGCTTTCTCAGCGAACAGCGGCCAGTTAGAGGCGGGATCGACCACCACCGGCTCCAGCTTTTTGCCCAGCACACCGCCGTGGGCGTTGATATCGTCAATGGTCATCAGCGCCACGTTCTTCAGCGGCGTTTCAGAGATGGCCATGGTGCCGGAGAGCGAATGCATGATGCCCACTTTGATGGTGTCCGCGGCCTGCGCGCTAAACGCGAGGCCCATGCCGACCACGGTGGCGGAAAGTGCAAAAACCTTAAGCAATGAACGTCTCTTCATCAGTAAACCCCTGCCTGTGTGGATGTTGTCATTCAATTGGTTGAAGTCGAGCCTGCTGTAACATATGCACGGTGATCTTTCTGACCTCCGCCTTACTGACGGCGATGTGATCGGTCAAAATGCGCTGCGCCTCCTCGGTGTGCTGCTGAAAAATGGCCCGCAGGATCAGCGCGTGTTCGCGATAGGTGGCCGCAATGCGGTCTTCCCGCGTGAAATCGAGGTGCCGGATAATGCGGATCTTCTCGGTGATTTCCGTGTGAATGCGCGTCATCTCCTGATTGCCCGCAGCCTCAACCAGTGCGATGTGAAACGCCTCATCGTGGGTAGAAACCGCTTTGCCTTCATCGAGCGGGGCGGCGTCCATCCAGAACGCTTTCAGGGCGTTGAGCTGGGTGGCGCAGGCCAGCGGCGGTAGCGCACACAGACGCCTGACTGCCTCGCGCTCCAGCACGGTGCGCAGATCGTACAGCTCCTCAAAATAGGCAAAATCAAAGGGACGCACCTGCCAGCCGCTGCGGAACCACACCTCGACGTAGTTCTCACGGGCCAGCCAGAACAGCGCCTGACGGACCGGCGTGCGGCTCACGCCGAGGCGCTCGGCGATTTCGTTTTCGCTGAAGCGGTCGCCCGGCATCAGGCGAAAGGCGAAAATATCCTGCTTGAGCGCCTGGTAGACTTTCTCCGCCAGCGCTTCCGGCTTACTTCTGCTTTGCGCCATAGCGCCTCCGTTTATGCCAGCCATAGCAGGGTATCGCCGGGACTGACCGGGCGACCCGCCTGACAGGCAATGCGTGCGACCACCCCCGACTGCGGCGCCACAATCGCCAGCTCCATTTTCATGGCTTCGACGATGATCAGCGTCTGGCCCGCCTCGACCGCGTCGCCAGGCTGCACCAGCACTTTCCAGATATTGCCGTTCATGTCGGCGCACACGGCGTGGCCGTCGCTCGCCTCCGCGCCCACGTCAGGTGCGGCTTCCGGCATCGGCGGCGCGCTCTCCTCTTCGTGCGCCCAGTGGGCCACCTCCTGTTCAAAGGCTGCCGCCTGACGCTGACGGAAGTCGGCAATGGACGCGGCGTGCTCGGTGAGGAAGTGCTGGTGGGCGGCGAAATCAAACTCGGTGTGTTCAATGCGGATGGCGGCGCGCCCCTCGCGGAAATCGTCGCGCAGCTGCGTCAGCTCCGCTTCGCTCACCGGATAGAAGCGCACCTGATCAAAGAATTTCAACAGCCACGGCTGGCCCGCCGCAAACTGCTCATTTTTCAAGAACGTGTTCCAGATCGGCAGCGTACGACCCACCAGCTGGTAGCCGCCGGGAGAATCCATGCCGTAGATGCACATGTACATGCCGCCGATACCCACCGTGCCTTCGGCGGTAAAGGTGCGCGCCGGGCTGTATTTGGAGCTCAGCAGGCGATGGCGGGGATCGATCGGCACGGCGCAGGGCGCACCGAGGTAAACGTCGCCGAGTCCCAGAATCAGATAGCTGGCGGAAAAAATCGTCTCGCGCACCGCCTCGCGGCTCGGCAGGCCGTTGATGCGTTGAATAAAGTCGACATTATTGGGCAGCCACGGCGCGGTGGCGCGCACCGTTTCTTGATAGCGCGTCACCGCGCCAAGTGTGGCGCTGTCTTCGAACGCCATCGGCAGCCATACCGTGCGCGACGGCACTTTTAGCTGGCTAACATCGCCAAGTTCCGCCTCCAGTTCCAGCAGCAGCGCGATCAGCTGCGGCTGGCTCAGTATCTGGCTGTCATAGCGCACCTGCAGCGAGCGCACCCCCGGTGACAGCTCCGCAATCCCCGGCACCGCACGCGCGCGCAGCGCCTGCATCAGCAGGTGTACGCGCAGGCGCAGCGCCAAGTCCAGCACGTTGTCGCCGTATTCAATCAGGACGTATTTGTCACCCGCCTGGCGGTAGGCCACCGCTGGCGTGGTATCGCTGGCGGGCAGGGCGGCCAGCAGCGTGGCGGAGCCCATGGCGGTGGCGGCCAGCGACGGCATCGCAGCCTCTGGCGCGTGGCTTGGGCGCAGCGTGGCGATGCTGTGCGTCTGCGCTTTCTCGCGCGCTACCGCGTCCTCCGCGCTGATGGGATAGAAGCGGATGCGATCGCCCGGCTTCACCTGGCCCACCTTCCACAGTTCGGCTTTGGCGATGGTCACCGGACAGACAAAACCGCCCAGGCTCGGGCCGTCGTGCGTCAGGATCACCGGGAAATCGCCGGTAAAGTTCACGGCGCCAATGGCGTATTCGCAGTCGTGCACGTTAGAGGGATGCAAGCCGGCCTCGCCGCCGTTGGCGCGGGTCCAGCTCGGTTTGGGGCCGACCAGGCGCACGCCAAGGCGGTTGGAGTTGTAGTGCACCTGCCAGTCGCTGGCAAAAAATTCGTCGATGGCCGCTTGCGTGAAGAAGTCGGGCGCGCCGTGCGGCCCATAGAGCACGCCGATGCGCCATTCGCTGCCGTAGTGCGGCACCCGCGCCGGGTCGAGCGGGCAAGGGGTATCGACGGGCGCCGGCGTGGTGCAGGCAGCGAGCGCCGGTTGCGCAATCGGCAGCATATCCGCCACGCGCAGGGTGCGCCCGGCGTGTCCGCCAAACTGACCCAGCGTAAAGGTGGCGCGGCTGCCGAGGTATTCCGGCACATCCAGGCCGTTGCGCACCGCCAGATAGGTGCGGCAGCCGCTGCGCGCGCGGCCCAGCGTCAGGGTTTGTCCGGCGCGGATCATAATGGGCTGCCAGTAATCCACCGGTACACCATCCAGATCGGCCGGGCAGTCTGCCCCGGTCAGTGCGACCGTGGCGGCGGCATGAAAGCGCAGCGTCGGGCCTTGCAGCGTGAATTCCAGCCCGGCGGCGCTGTCGTGGTTGCCCACTATGCGGTTCGCCAGGCGAAAGGCGTAATCGTCCATCGGCCCGGACGGCGGAACGCCAATGTCCCAATAGCCCAAACGGCCAGGGTAATCCTGTACGCTGCTAAACGTGCCGGGCTGCAGCACTTCGATGGCGCTGGCGGCGGGAGTAAAGCTGTCCAGAAAGCGCGTCCACATCTCGGCGTGGCGAAACGCCTCGGTGGCGACAATCTGACGCAGGTAGTCGAGGTTGGTGGCAATGCCGTGCAGCTGCGTTGCGGCCAGCGCCTGCTGCATGTTGGCCAGCGCGGCGTCGCGCGTCTCGGCGTGGACGATCAGCTTGGCGACCATCGGATCGTAAAAGGCGGAGACCTCGCTACCGGTGGTGACGCCGCTGTCGACGCGCACGCCTCCCGGGAACGCAACGTGGGTGAGGACGCCGGGGCTGGGCTGAAAGTTTTTCAGCGGGTCTTCGGCATACAGCCGCACTTCTATGGCGGCACCCCGTGGCGGCTGCTGTAGGCGCGCCCAGTCGAGCGCCTCGCCAGCGGCCACCTTCAGCATGCACTCCACCAAATCCAGCCCGGTGACGCACTCGGTGATCGGATGCTCGACCTGCAGGCGGGTGTTCACCTCCAGAAAGTAAAAGGCGTCCTGCGCGGCATCGTAGATGTACTCCACCGTGCCCGCGCTGCGGTAGTTTACGCGTTCGCCCAGGCGCACCGCTGCCGCCAGCATGGCGTCGCGCGTGGCCTGCGGCAGGTTGGGGGCGGGCGTCTCTTCAACCACTTTTTGATTGCGGCGCTGCAATGTACAGTCGCGCTCGCCCAGCGCCACCACGGTGCCGCGCCCGTCGCCAAAAATCTGCACTTCAATGTGGCGCGCGCGATCGATGCAGCGCTCCAGAAATACCCCGGCATCGCTAAAGAACTGTTCGCCGAGGCGGCGCACGCTCGCCCAGGCGCTGGTCAGTGCCGCAGCGTCGGCGCAGCGCGTCAGGCCGATGCCGCCACCGCCCGCCGTGCTTTTCAACATCACCGGATAGCCGATGCGCTCGGCCGCCTGTAACGCCTGATCCAGCGTATCAAGCAGCGGCGTGCCGGGCGTCATCGGCACGCCCGCTTCGGCCGCCAGTTCGCGCGCGCGGTGTTTTAGACCAAACTCACCGATCTGCTGGGCGGTGGGGCCGATAAACGTCATGCCCGCCTGCTCGCAGGCGTGGGCAAAGGGCAGGCTTTCCGACAGGAAGCCGTAGCCAGGCCAGATCGCCTGCGCGCCGCTTGCCTCCGCTGCCGCAAGAATTTTATCGATGCGCAGATAGCTGTCGCTGGCTTTATCGCCGCCCAGCGCCACGGCGATATCGGCCTCCCGAACGTGCTGGGCATTGCGATCGACGTCGGCATAGACCGCCACGCTTTTTACGCCGAGGCGCTTGAGGGTGCGAATGGCGCGACAGGCAATCTCGCCACGATTGGCAATCAGGACAGTTGTGAACATGATCAGTTGCTCCCCTGCGCAGCGAGCCAGTTACGCCAGCCGCCAAATTCAGTAATCTCCAGCGCCTGCGTCAGTGCCGCAGGCTCGCAAATAAAGCCTTTAACGCTGCTGCCGTCGGCCAGCGTCAGCGATCCGATTCCCAGCGGGGCCGGGATCTCCGCGACAAACTCGCCAAAGCGCGCCAGCGGGATATCCCACAGCTCAACGGTAATGGCGGCGCCGCGGTCGCTGCGCAGCAGCCCCGGTTTCTTGATGGGGCCGTCCAGCAGGGCGAACAGGCGGTAGCTATCGGCGGTGTGCGTCTCGGTGACCAGCACCGCGTCGCGCGAGGTGAGCTGATGGTTAAGCGGCATGCCGGTGAGGTGCGCGCCGACCACCGCCACGCGCACGTGCGCCGTTGAGGGCGGCAGCACGGCAGGCTGGGCGGGCAGCGCCTCACCGGTGGCCCCCAGCGGCAGCGCCAGGCGGTGCTGCCAGCGCAGACCAAACGCCGCGAGGGCGCGATCGTGCCAGGCGGGAGCAATCAGCGTAATGCCAGCGGGCAGGCCGTCGGCGCGGAAGGGACCGGGCAGCGCCAGCGCGCTTAAATCGGCGAGGTTAGTGAAGTTGGTGTAAGTGCCAAACTGCGAGTTGTAGCGCACCGGCTCCTGTTTCATCTCGTCCAGCGTGTGAATGGTGGGCGACGTGGGCACCACCAGCGCGTCGAACGGTGCCAGCGCCTCGGCAATCTGGCGCGTGTATTCTGCCCGCAGGTACTCTGCCTGGAAGGCCTCCACCGCGCTGTATTTCAGGCCGCTGCTGACGATACCGTGCACCACCGGATCCATCTCCTGCGGGCGGTGAATCATCTCGCCCACCGCCACGGTGCGTTCGGCTACCCACGGGCCGTAATAGAGCTGCTCGGCAAGCTGGTGGAACGGGGTAAAGTCGATGGGATGCAGCGTGGCTCCTTCCGCCTCAAGTTGCGCCAGCGCGGCAAGCCACGCGTCCTCGGCCTGGCGATCGCCAAAAAACTCCACCGCAGCGGGAATGGCGAAGCGGGGACGCGCATTGAGGCTGGCGGGTGCAGTGCGCGGCGAGATGCGCGAGTAGGCATCTTCCTTGTCATACCCGGCGGCGAGGTTGGCCACGGTGAACGCATCCTCCACCGTTAAGGCAAATACCGACACGGTATCGTTCAGGCGGCAGGCTGGCACCACGCCGCGCGCAGAGAGCCAGCCTTTGGTGGGTTTGAGCCCAATGATATTGTTAAACCCTGCCGGGACGCGACCGGAGCCTGCGGTGTCGGTGCCGAGCGAGAACGCCACCAGCCCGCGTGCCAGCACCGACGCCGAGCCGGAGCTGGAGCCGCCGCTCACGTAATCGGGGTTAAAGGTGTTGCTCACCGCGCCAAACGGCGATCGGGTTCCCACCAGGCCGGTGGCGTATTGATCGAGATTGGTTTTGCCCACGACCACGGCGCCCGCCGCTTTCAGGCGCGCCACTACGGTGGCATCGGCTTGCGCGGTATACGTGAACGCCGGGCAGGCGGCCGAGGTGGGCCAACCCGCCACATCAATGTTGTCCTTGACCGCAAAGGGCACGCCGAACAGCGGCAGCGCCGTGGGATCCTGCTGGTAGCGATCCAGCAGCGGGGCGATCTGTGCCTCAAGCTGAGCGGGTGTCGCGAGGTAGATCCAGGCATTGTCTTGCGCGTTAAGCGCGTCGAGATGGGCGGTCAGCAGCGTACGAAGTTGCTGCGGGTCCTGTTGATAACGCTGCTGCCACGCCTGAAGGGTGTAACCGAAGGTGGGTGCCATAAAAAAATTCCAGCTGGTATACAAGATGGCATTCAACAGAGCAAAGCGCGTGCCAAATCGCTAACGCACTGATTAGATTTAACTCCATGATGAGTAATACGTTTTTGTTATGTTTCCGTGCACACGTGCGGCGCAGAGCGTGTGCTATCGCGGTGCGTTTGGGTAAATTTTGTGAAGAACATGGCAACACTGAGCGGCCCTGGTTAGCATGAAAGGGGTTTGGCATAAGCGGATCGCAGCACTGAGAGGAGAGCGTAGTGGAGAAGTGGCGTAACTGGATGATAGGTGTTTGCCTGGTCAGCACGGCCAGCAGCGTATGGGCCGACTCGCTGGATCAGCAGCGGCAGCGCTATGCGCAAATTAAGCAGGCCTGGGATAACAATCAGATGGACCAGGTGGCGCAGCTCATGCCGACCCTGCAGGACTATCCGCTCTATCCTTATTTGCAATATCGCTTGCTGGCGCAGGATCTCGATCAAGAGACGCCGCTGGCGGTGAATAACTTTATTCAGCAATACCCGACGCTGCCGCCTGCGCGTTCGCTCTCCACCCGGTTTGTGAACGTGCTGGCGCATCGTCAGGATTGGCAAGGGATCATCAGCTTTAGCCAACAGGAACCCAAACCGGTGCAGGCGCGCTGTAACTGGTATTACGCGAAGTGGGCCACCGGGCAGCAGCAGGCGGCGTTTGACGGCGCCAAACAGATTTGGCTGCGCGGCACCGCGTTGCCTAACGATTGCGACAGGCTGTTTTCGGTATGGCAGGCCAGCGGCCAACTTTCGCCCATCACCATCCTTGAGCGTATTCGCCTGGCGATGAAGGCGGGCAACGACAGCCTGGTGAACTATCTGGCGAAGATGCTGCCAGCCGATTATCAAACGACCGCGAGCGCGCTGATTGCCTTGCAGCAAAACCCGCAAACCGTGACCACCTTTGCCAGCACGCTGGGCCCCACGGACTTTACGCGTATGGCGACAAACTACGCGTTCGCTCGCGTGGCGCGGGAGGATATGGACAACGCGCGCATGATGATCCCGCAGCTGGTGAAGGCGCAGAAAATGAGCCAGGCCGAAGAGCAGGATCTCAAAGAGATTGTGGTGTGGCGCATGATGGGGGCCGATCTCACTTCCGAGCAGGCGCGCTGGCGTGACGCGGTCGTCATGAACAGCGACTCTACGGCGCTGGTCGAGCGCCGCGTGCGGCTGGCGCTCAGTGAGAACGACCGCCGCGGGTTGAATACCTGGATCGCGCGGTTGCCGGTGGAAGCCAAAGAGAAAGATGAATGGCAATACTGGCAGGCCGACCTGTTGCTGTCGCAGGGGCGTAAAGAAGAAGGCGAGGAGATGCTGCGGAAGCTGATGCAGGCGCGCGGTTTTTATCCGATGGTCGCCGCGCAGCGCCTGGGCGTAGACTATCCGCTGAAAGTGGATAAGGCGCCTGCGGCGGACAACAGCGTGGTGCAAGGGCCGGAGATGGCGCGGGTGCGCGAGCTGATGTACTGGGGCATGGACAACCTGGCGCGCAGCGAGTGGGCCAATCTGATCGCCAGTAAAAACCTGTCGCAGCAGCAGATGCTGGCGCGTTACGCCAATGAGCAAGACTGGTGGGATCTCAGCGTGCAGGCCACCATCACCGCGAAAATGTGGGACAGCCTGAAAGAGCGCTTCCCGCTGGCGTGGCAGAACCTCTATCAGCAGTACACGCGTGATAAAAGCATCCCGCCCAGCTACGCGATGGCGATTTCGCGCCAGGAGAGCGCCTGGAACCCGAAAGCGCGTTCGCCAGTGGGAGCCAGCGGCCTGATGCAGGTGATGCCTGCCACGGCGACGCATACCGTGAAGATGTACAACATTCCCGGCTATGTGAACAGTAGCCAACTGCTGGATCCGCAGACCAATATCCAGATCGGTACGCAGTATCTGGAGTATGTCTTCCAGCAGTTTGGCCAAAACCGTATCTTCTCGTCAGCGGCCTATAATGCCGGGCCGGGTCGTGTACGCAGCTGGCTGAATAACAGCGCGGGCAAGCTCGATCCGGTGGCGTTTATTGAAACCATTCCGTTCTCAGAAACGCGCGGCTACGTGAAAAACGTGTTGGCGTATGATGCCTACTACCGCTATTTCATGGACCAGCCGGATAAGATTCTGACCGACGGCGAGTGGAATCGCCGCTACTAGCTGTGCTATGCTTCCGTACTCGTTAATGAGTACGGAAGCCCCTTCATGCCGCATCCCCTTTCTGCCCCTATTGCGTCGGACTCGTCCGGTGACGATAACTGGCCACGTTTTGTTCGCTTAATGCAAAACGCCTTCGCCGACGACGTTGCGCTGCCGCTGCTGCAGCTGATGATGACGCCCGACGAGCGGGAGGCATTTGGCACGCGCTTGCGCATTATTGAGGAACTAATGCACGGCGAAATGAGCCAGCGGGAGTTGAAAAATGCGCTGGGCGTGGGCATTGCCACCATCACGCGCGGGTCAAACAGCCTCAAAGAGGCGCCGCCAGAGCTTAAACGCTGGCTGACGGCACAGCTTGGTCAGGCGGACAATCACGAGTGATAGAGCGGATGCGTAAACGGGCATAAAGCCAGAATCAGCGCCTGATGATAGACGCTGGCGCGGGTGAGCCGGCCTTGCGTAAACGCGCCGATGGCCCCGCCTTTGTGCTTGATATTGTCGACGCCAGTCAGGCGCGCCATCTCGTCCCCCAGCTCGCGTCCCGCGGAAAGCCCAGCCATCACCACCGGCGGCAGCGTGAAACTGGCAGAGCGCGATTCACCGCGCTGGGCGGTATTCTCAATCACCATCCACGCAAACGCACTGTCGCCCTCGATTCCCGCTTCAATCGCCACCCAAAAATCCGCTGCCGGGCGCAGCTGGCGCGCATGCGCCACGCGCTGGCGTGCGCCGGTACGCGTCTCGCTGTCGCTTAACGGCTGTGCGGCCACGCCGCTCTCGACCTCGACCCCTTGAATATGGCAGGATCCGTCGCCGAAAACGTCGTTGAACGCCTGGCTAATGGCACGAATTTTTGCCGGATTAATGGTGGCTGCGACAACTTGGTACATAATTGTTTGAACCCTCAAGGCAAATTTGTCGCAGTATAACGGAAACTCAGCATGCTACAGGTCTATCTTGTTCGTCACGGTGAAACGGTTTGGAATGCGGCCCGACGCATTCAGGGGCAGTCCGACAGTCCGCTGACGGAAAAAGGTGAGCAGCAAGCCCATCAGGTGGGCGAGCGGGTTAAATCGCTGGGCATCACCCACGTGATTGCCAGCGATTTGGGACGCACGCGCCGCACGGCGGAAATCATCGCCGATGCCTGTGGCTGCGAGGTGACGCTGGATGCGCGGCTGCGCGAACTCGATATGGGCTGCCTGGAGCAGCGCGAGCTCGATAAACTGACCGCGGAAGAGGAGAGCTGGCGTAAAGCGCTGGTGGATGGCACCGAAGGGGGGCGTATCCCCGGCGGCGAATCCATGCAAGAGCTGGCGACGCGCATGCACGCCGCGCTGAACGCGCTGCTGGCGCTGCCAGAAGGAAGCCGTCCGCTGCTGGTGAGTCACGGCATGGCGCTGGGCGCGCTGGTCAGCACCCTACTGGGACTGCCGGCACACGCTGAGCGTCGCCTGCGTTTGCGTAACTGCTCGCTGTCGCGCGTGGATTATCAACAGAGCGCCTGGCTGGCACCGGGCTGGATCGTTGAAATGGCCGGGGATATCTCGCACCTTGATGCGCCAGCGCTGGATGAGTTGCAGCGCTAAACCGCTAAAAAAAATGCCGTCTTGCTGACGGCATTTTTATTCGTGCGGATTACACCGGGCGAATCGGAATCAGGTATTCACAGCGAATTTCCGTCGGCGGTTCGCTGCGCTTCTTGCCGCCGTGCGTGTAGAACCGCTCAATATCCTGGCCCTGGCGTCGCACCAGACCCAGCGTGGGCATACAGGTGCCGTAGAGCAGCAGGATAAAGTCCTGCAGTGCGCTACGCGGACCGTTGTAAGTAAACTGCACGTACTCGCCCGCTTCTAAAATCACGCTTTGATTCGACTGCATGCTTTTCGCCAGCTGATCGGCAGGCACCGCCGTGGTATAGAGAATCTCCTGCTCATCCTCTTTTTCCTGACTGGGGCGCACCTGGTGCAGGCCATAGAGCACCGGCGGTACGGTATCGGTCTCCAGCAGGAACTGCTTCCAGAAGTGCAGGCGCATCTCGTCGCGGTAGCGCGAAATCTGTTCCAGCGTGCAGGTATAGCTTTGCGTTTGCCCTACCAGCACGGTTTCAGGCAGCGTAACAAACTCGGCCTGCGGCAGCGGCTGATCGTCAAGGCGGATCGGCGGACGGATCCCGTAGGAGTTCCATTCTGATGCGCGGCGATACCACGCGGGCGTTTGATTAAACTGTTTTTTAAACGCGCGGGTAAACGTCTGCTGCGAGTCAAACCGGTATTGCAGGGCAATATCGAGAATGGGGCGGCTGGTCAGACGCAGCGCGACGGCCGCTTTTGAGAGCCGACGGGCGCGAATATAGGCGCCGATCGCATGGCTTGTCACTTCTTTGAACATACGCTGCAAATGCCATTTGGAGTAGCCTGCTTTCAGCGCAACGTTATCTAATGAAAGCGGCTGATCCAGATGGCTCTCCAGCCAGACAAGCAAATCGCGAATGATACCGGCTTGGTCCATAAAACATCCTCATAACTCTCTGGTGGCGCAACGACGGCGTCGTCGAATAATAGCACTTAATGCACAAAATCGTGGGAGCGGTACGGCATCGGCTATGCTAATCAAGGTAGGGTCTGTCACGTCAGGTTGCGTGCCTGATTTGATAGACAATACATTACATTCTCATCTATTCAATTGGCAATGGTAACTCGATGACAATAGCTCGCATTCTTATAATCACGCTCGCAACTTTCACCTTCTGCGCCAGCGCGCAGGCTGAAGAGATCGGTTCGGTGGATACGGTATTCAAAATATTCGGTCCTGACCACAAGATCGTGGTGGAAGCGTTTGACGATCCCGACGTCAAAAATGTCACCTGCTACATCAGCCGAGCAAAAACCGGTGGGATCAAAGGTGGATTGGGGCTAGCGGAAGATACGTCCGACGCCGCCATTTCCTGCCAGCAGGTGGGGCCCGTAGAGCTTAGCGATAAAATTGCACAAGGCAAGGCGCAGGGGGAGGTGGTATTCCGTAAACGCACTTCGCTGGTGTTTAAAAAATTACAGGTAGTGCGTTTCTTCGACCAGAAACGCCACGCGCTGGTTTACCTGAGCTACTCCGACAAAGTGGTCAACGGCTCACCGAAAAACGCGCTGAGCGCGGTGCCGATCATGCCGTGGAACACCGCGCCTGCTACGCCGTAACGGCAGCCTGCTGCCGTTTGAGTAATGACACGACGCTATCACGTTATAAAGAGAAAAATTCTTAAGAGGCCTGAGTTCAATTTATCACGGTGGCCGATTGCGCCACGAAGACCAAACCGGGACAGTGTCCCGGTTTTTTGCGTGTAAAAGCCCGCGACGCACAATGTAAAAAGGAGAGCACGCCAGGCTCTCCTTTTCTTTCCTATCACAACCGAAGCTTAGTCGGCGAGATCGCCGCAAAAACGGTAGCCTTCGCCATGAATGGTGGCAATAATTTCCGGCGTGTCGGGGGTGGACTCGAAATGTTTGCGGATGCGGCGAATGGTCACATCCACGGTGCGATCGTGGGGTTTCAGTTCGCGGCCGGTCATCTTCTTCAGCAGGTCGGCACGGGTCTGAATTTTGCCGGGATTTTCACAAAAGTGGAGCATGGCGCGAAATTCACTGCGCGGCAGCTTGTACTGATCGCCTTGCGGACTGATCAGCGAGCGGCTATTGATGTCCAACTCCCAGCCGTTGAAGCGATAGCGCTCAACCTGGCGGCGTTCTTCGGTAGGCATCGCCAGATTCATGGTGCGTGACAGGAGATTGCGCGCACGGATCGTCAGCTCGCGAGGATTGAAAGGCTTGGTGATGTAATCATCCGCCCCAATTTCCAGGCCGAGGATCTTATCCACTTCGTTATCGCGTCCGGTCAGAAACATCAGCGCCACGTTCGCCTGTTCGCGCAGTTCACGCGCCAGCAACAAACCATTTTTCCCTGGCAGGTTGATATCCATGATCACCAGGTTGACGTCGTTTTCTGTCAATACCTGATGCATTTCGGCACCGTCGGTGGCCTCATAGACCACATAACCCTCTGCTTCAAAAATACTTTTGAGGGTATTGCGCGTGACCAGTTCGTCTTCAACGATAAGAATGTGCGGGGTCTGCATGTTTCGCTACCTAAAATTTGCCAACAAATCGAAAACAGGGCGTGCGCCGGTTGCGGATTTTTTCGCCAAAATGCGATGACTGCGCACCGATGCACGAAATATTTTTAGGAATACACTATCCATCTACGTCAACGTCAGTGTTCGCTCAGCCAGGCAGGATGAATATTTGTATGCCCTGTGGATATCGGACTGGCATTTATCCTAACCGTATTAACAGCAACCTAACAGCACCAACAACAACCGAGAAGCACAAAAACAACGCTTCGTTGACTTATATCAAATGCAATTGTAGCACGTTAACCTTTTTATTAAAAACTTGTCCAGGATTGCCAGCTTAGCTCACATAAAGCAGCATTTTTGCTACATTTATGCTGCAGGTTAGCGCGTTATCTATCGTCGCATAAAGATATTTTATCACTATGAAATTTAATGATTTTAAATTAAATAGGCGCCAAAATTTCCCTTATATAAAACATTAAGCGTGATGACGGCTATTTAACACCTTTAACACGATCAAGCTTGCCATCACGAGGCGGCAATGGTTGGTATTTTGAAGGGCGCATGTCAACATACGCGTGATGTTAATCGTTCGATGGAATAAACATGCATTTTCCTTTGATTCTCGTTTCACCCGCCCGACCTGAAAATATTGGCGCTGCGGCGCGCGCCATGAAAACCATGGGATTTAGCGAACTGCGCATCGTCGCCAGCGATGCCTGGCAAGACCCCGCAGCCCGGCGCGTGGCGCACGGCGCGGGTGAGATTCTGGACAGCGTAAAAACCTATGACACGCTGCAGCAGGCGCTGGCAGACGTCGATTTTTCCGTCGCCACCACCGCGCGCAGCCGCGCGAAGTTTCGCTACTACGCCACGCCGCAGCAGGTTGAAACCATTTTGCAGGAAAAGCGCCAGTGGCTTGGGCGCATCGCACTGGTATTTGGTCGCGAAGACAGCGGGTTAACCAATGAGGAGCTGGAGCAGGTGGATTTGCTCACCGGGATCCCTATGGCGAACGACTATCCCTCGCTGAATTTGGGGCAGGCGGTCATGGTGTATTGCTACCAGCTTTCGGCGTTGAATCAGGTGGTTGCTGCGGGACAGGACACGGCGAATGCGCATCAGCTTCAGGCGCTACGCGAGCGTTTGCACCAGCTGTTAATTAAACTTGAGGTCAGCGACGACGCCAAAATGGCAGACTGGATCAATCAACGCATTGGCCTGTTGGAACAGCGCGACAGCGCCATGTTGCACCGATTGCTGCATGACATAGAAAAAAAACTTATAGATAAATAATCGGCAAATAGCCGGATTTGTAGTGACTGATCGTTCATTATGGCGTGGTGTTGAACGATCCCAATATGATTTTCAGATGTGAAGCGCAGCACCACGCAGCCGCCGCTTGCGGTTGCGCTGGACAAATTCGTTGACTTAACGTGCGCTTTGCTTTACTTCTGGAAAGCAGACGGACAAGACAAAGACAGACAGAAAAAATCTCAATGCGTAAACACAGCCTGAACAACACAATTATTATTACCACCACCATTACCCCAGGTAACGGTGCGGGCTGACGCATACAGGAAAAACAAAGAAAAAAGCCCGCACCTTGACAGTGCGGGCTTTTTTTTCGGCAAAAATTCAGGAGAGCTTTAATTATGCGAGTGCTGAAATTCGGTGGAACCTCGGTCGCTAATGCGGAACGATTTCTCCGCGTAGCGGATATTCTGGAAAGCAATGCGCAACAGGGACAGGTTGCCACCGTGCTCTCTGCGCCAGCGAAAATCACCAATCATTTGGTGGCGATGATTGAAAAAACCATCAGCGGTCAGGATGCGTTGCCAAACATCAGCGATGCCGAGCGTATTTTTGCCGAACTGCTGCAAGGGCTGAAAGACGCACAGCCTGGTTTCGATTTTGACGGGATGAAGACCCGCGTGGCGTTGGAATTTGCGCATCTTAAACAGGTGTTGCACGGTATCAGCCTGCTGGGACAGTGCCCGGATGCGGTCAACGCCGGTATCATCTGCCGCGGCGAAAAACTCTCTATTGCGATCATGGATGCGCTGCTGCAGGCGCGCGGCCACAAGGTCACAGTGATTGATCCGGTTGAGAAACTGCTGGCGATTGGTCATTACCTGGAATCCACTGTGGATATTGCGGAGTCTACGCGTCGCATTGCGGCCAGCCAAATTCCCGGCGATCATATGATTCTCATGGCGGGCTTTACCGCCGGCAATGAAAAAGGCGAGCTGGTGGTGCTGGGCCGCAACGGCTCCGACTACTCCGCTGCCGTGCTGGCGGCGTGTTTGCGCGCGGACTGCTGTGAAATCTGGACCGATGTGGACGGGGTTTACACCTGCGATCCGCGTCAAGTACCCGACGCGCGGCTGCTGAAGTCGATGTCTTATCAGGAAGCGATGGAGCTCTCCTACTTCGGCGCCAAAGTGCTGCATCCCCGTACTATTTCTCCGATTGCCCAATTTCAAATTCCTTGCCTTATCAAAAACACCGCTAACCCGCAGGCGCCCGGCACGCTGATCGGTGGCGAAGGCGAACCCGACGAAAATCCGGTAAAAGGCATCACTAACCTTAATAACATGGCGATGTTTAACGTCTCCGGCCCTGGCATGAAAGGCATGGTGGGGATGGCGGCGCGGGTGTTTGCCGCCATGTCACGCAGCGGTATTTCCGTGGTATTGATCACGCAATCCTCGTCCGAATACAGCATCAGCTTTTGCGTACCGCAGAGCGATCAGGCGCGCGCGCGCCGCGTGCTCGAGGAAGAGTTCTATCTTGAACTGAAAGATGGCCTGCTTGATCCGCTGGATGTGCTGGAGCAGCTGGCGGTGATCTCCGTCGTGGGCGATGGCATGCGGACTCTGCGCGGCATTTCAGCCAAATTCTTCTCGGCGCTGGCACGCGCCAACATCAATATTGTCGCCATTGCGCAAGGCTCGTCTGAGCGTTCCATTTCAGTGGTGGTGAGCAACGATGACGCCACCACTGGGGTACGCGTGGTGCACCAGATGCTGTTCGCCACCGACCAGGTGATTGAGGTATTTGTGGTAGGCGTGGGCGGCGTGGGCGGCGCACTGCTGGATCAGCTTCATCGCCAGCAGGCGTGGCTAAAAGAGAAGCATATCGATCTCCGCGTGTGCGGTATCGCCAATTCGCGCGCGCTGTTGACCAACGTACACGGCATCGATCTTAATCAGTGGAAAGCTGCGCTGGGCGAGGCAAAAGAGCCGTTTAATCTTGGGCGGCTGATCCGCCTGGTGAAAGAGTACCATTTGCTCAATCCGGTGATCGTAGACTGTACCTCCAGCCAGGCTGTGGCTGACCAGTATGCCGATTTTCTCGCCGAAGGCTTCCATGTCGTGACGCCCAATAAGAAGGCCAACACCTCGTCGTGGAACTATTATCAGCAGATGCGTGCAGCCGCGGTGAAATCGCGCCGTAAATTCCTTTATGACACCAACGTCGGCGCCGGTTTGCCGGTGATTGAAAACCTGCAAAATTTGCTGAATGCGGGTGATGAGCTGATCAAATTCTCCGGCATCCTTTCCGGCTCGCTCTCCTTTATTTTTGGCAAGCTCGACGAAGGCGTCTCTCTATCAGAAGCCACCCGCATGGCGCGCGATATGGGCTTTACCGAACCGGATCCGCGCGAGGATCTGGCTGGCACCGATGTGGCACGCAAGCTGTTGATTCTGGCGCGTGAAGCGGGATATCAGCTTGAAATGGCCGACATTGACATTGAGCCTCTGCTGCCGGAAAGCCTGACGGCGATCGATGACGTTGAGCAATTTATGGCCCGCTTGCCTGAGCTGGATGATGCGATGGCAACGCGCGTTGCCAGTGCGCGGGACCAAGGTAAAGTATTGCGCTTCGTGGGCGCGATCGAAGAGGGTGGCGTCTGCAAAGTAAGCATCGCGGCGGTGGACGGCAACGATCCGCTCTACAAAGTGAAAAACGGCGAGAATGCGCTGGCGTTTTACAGCCGTTATTATCAGCCTATTCCGCTGGTGCTGCGTGGGTACGGCGCGGGAAATGATGTGACGGCGGCAGGCGTATTTGCCGATCTGCTGCGCACGCTGTCATGGAAGTTGGGAGTTTAATGATGGTAAAAATTTATGCGCCAGCCTCCATTGGCAACGTCAGCGTTGGATTTGATGTGCTGGGGGCGGCGGTTTCGCCGATAGACGGTTCACTGCTGGGCGATTGCGTCTCGGTGGAAGCCGCCGATAGCTTTAGCCTGCAAAACAAAGGGCGCTTTGTGAGCAAGCTGCCGACTGACCCGCAGGAAAACATTGTCTATCAGTGCTGGGAGCGCTTCTGCCAGGCGATCGGTAAGTCGGTACCCGTGGCAATGACGCTGGAAAAAAATATGCCGATTGGCTCCGGTCTCGGCTCCAGCGCCTGCTCGGTTGTCGCCGGCTTAATGGCCATGAACGAATTTTGTGGCAAGCCGCTCAGCGACACCGAATTGCTGGCGCTGATGGGGGAACTGGAAGGGCGAATTTCCGGCAGCGTGCATTACGATAACGTGGCTCCCTGCTTCCTGGGGGGCGTGCAGTTGATGATTGAAGAAAATGGCATCATCAGCCAGCATGTGCCTTGCTTTGATGAGTGGCTGTGGGTGATGGCTTATCCGGGCATTAAGGTGTCCACCGCGGAAGCGCGCGCTATTTTGCCAGCGCAGTACCGCAAGCAGGATGCGATCAAACATGGTCGTTTACTGGCGGGCTTCATACACGCCTGCCACACGCGCCAGCCGCAGCTGGCCGCTAAACTGATGCAAGATGTGATCGCCGAACCCTACCGGACAAAACTGCTGCCAGGCTTTGCTGAAGCCCGGCAGGCGGCGGTGGATATTGGCGCACTGGCCTGCGGTATTTCGGGCTCCGGCCCCACGCTTTTCGCCGTGTGCAATGAAATGGCAACGGCACAGCGGATGGCAGACTGGCTGAGCCAGCACTATCTGCAGAACGATGAAGGTTTCGTCCACATTTGCCGTCTTGACACGGCTGGCGCACGTAAATTGGGATAACGCATGAAACTCTACAACCTCAAGGATCACAACGAACAGGTCAGCTTCGCGCAGGCGGTCAAGCAGGGCCTTGGCTCGCAGCAGGGACTGTTTTTTCCGCTGGAACTGCCTGAGTTTGAACTCACTGAAATCGACGCCATGCTGGAGATGGATTTTGTCACGCGCAGCAGCAAAATCCTCTCGGCATATATTGGCGACGAAATCGCGCCGCATCAGCTAAATGAGCGGGTAAAAAATGCGTTTGCCTTCCCGGCGCCGGTGCAGTCCGTGAGCGCGGATGTGGCCTGTCTGGAGCTGTTCCACGGGCCTACGCTGGCGTTTAAGGATTTTGGCGGGCGCTTTATGGCGCAAATGCTGGCGTACGTATCGGGGGCCGATGAGCAGGTCACGATTCTCACCGCGACCTCAGGTGACACCGGTGCGGCGGTTGCCCACGCCTTCTACGGCATGGAAAACGTGCGCGTGGTGATTCTCTATCCGCAGGGCAAAATCAGCCCGCTGCAGGAAAAGCTGTTCTGCACCTTGGGCGGCAACATTGAAACGCTGGCCATTGACGGCGATTTTGATGCCTGTCAGGCGCTGGTAAAGCAGGCGTTTGACGACGAAGACCTGAAGAAAAAAATTGGTCTGAACTCGGCGAACTCTATCAACATTAGCCGTTTACTGGCACAGATCTGCTACTACTTCGAAGCGGTGGCTCAGCTGCCGCAGGAAAAACGTAATCAGCTGGTGATCTCCGTACCCAGCGGTAACTTTGGCGATTTGACGGCGGGTCTGCTGGCTAAGTCACTGGGGCTGCCGGTAAAACGTTTTATCGCGGCCACCAATGCCAACGATACGGTGCCGCGCTTCCTGGAAAAAGGAGAGTGGCAGCCTAACCTCACCGTGGCGACGTTATCGAATGCTATGGACGTAAGCCAGCCCAACAACTGGCCGCGCGTGGAAGAGCTGTTCCGCCGTAAAACCTGGCGTCTGACAGACCTCGCTTATGGCGCAGTGTCGGATACCACCACCGAGTCCACGATGCGTGAACTCGCAGAGATCGGTTACGTATCGGAACCGCATGCCGCGATCGCCTACCGACTGCTGCGCGATCAGCTGCAGGACGGCGAGTACGGTCTGTTCCTGGGCACTGCGCATCCGGCGAAGTTTAAAGAGAGCGTGGAGTCAATTCTGGGACAGACGCTGCCGCTGCCGACGGCACTGGCTGAGCGGGCCGAACTGCCGCTGCTTTCGCATACTATGCCGGCGGATTTCGCCGCGCTGCGTCAGTTCCTGCTGAAGTAAACGGGAAAAAAACGGGCCGCCCTGGGCGGCCCGCATTACTTCTGCTCGCGACGTTTAAACACCAGCTCGTTGCCTTTGCTTTCCGCGGCAGCGAACACGTAGCCGTCACTGTCGAAGCGTTTAAGCTGCTCGGGATCGCGCAGGCGATGCTGAATCACGTAGCGACTCATCAAACCGCGCGCTTTTTTCGCGTAAAAGCTGATCACTTTGAACGTGCCGTTTTTCTCGTCAAGAAACACCGGCTTCACGATCTCCCCGCGCAATTTCTTGGGCTTGATAGCCTTAAAATATTCATCCGACGCCAGATTGATGAGGACGTCATCGCCTTGCTCCGCGAGCGCCTCGTTGAGTTTCTCGGTGAGGAGATCGCCCCAGAAACTGTAGAGGTCTTTACCCGCCGGGTGAGTGAGTTTGGTGCCCATTTCAAGACGATAAGGCTGCATTAAATCCAGCGGGCGCAGCAGGCCGTACAGACCGGAGAGCATGCGCAAATGCTGTTGCGCATAGTCGAAATCGGCCTCATCCAGCGTTTCGGCCTGCAGACCGGTATACACGTCACCTTTAAAGGCCAAAATCGCCTGACGCGCATTGTCGAGCGAGAAGGGCGGCTGCCATTGATTGAACCGCTCGGCGTTCAGGTGGGCGAGTTTATCGCTGATGCTCATGAGCGAGGCAATTTGCGCCGGTGACAGATCGCGTGCCACATCAATCAACTTCTGTGACTGGTCTAACAGTTCGGGCTGCGTGAAGCGCTGAGTTGCCAGCGGGCTTTCGTAGTCCAGCGTCTTGGCGGGCGAAATAACCATCAGCATCGTTTTAGGTCCTCGTTGAGCCACCCGTTCAAACGGGCAATAGGGCGTAAATTTTCGCGCTGAGTGTAGCAAAAAAGCGGCACGCTTCGGCAAATCACTGCCATTTGTTAGCGCTATCGTTAAGCGCATCCGGTGATGTTGCGCAGCGGAGGCTGCGTGATATTATCGCTCCAGCCTTTTTTACCCTGACAGTCAACTTAAGAGAAAAGAGAACCATGACGGACAAACTTACTTCCTTGCGTCAGCTGACTACCGTGGTTGCCGACACCGGTGATATCGCGGCAATGAAACTCTATCAGCCGCAAGATGCTACCACTAACCCTTCTCTGATCCTCAACGCTGCCCAAATTCCTGAATACCGTAAGCTGATCGACGAAGCGATTACGTGGGCGCGTCAGCAGAGCAGCAACAAGGAAGAGCAGCTGGCTCTGGTGTCAGACAAGCTCGCCGTCAATATTGGTCTGGAAATTCTTAAGCTGATCCCGGGCCGCATCTCTACCGAAGTCGACGCGCGTCTCTCTTACGACACCGAAGCCAGCATCGCGAAAGCGCGTAGCCTGATTAAACTGTACAACGATGCGGGTATCAGCAATGACCGTATCTTGATCAAGCTGGCTTCCACGTGGCAGGGCATCCGTGCCGCCGAACAGCTGGAAAAAGAGGGCATCAACTGTAACCTGACGCTGCTGTTCTCCTTCGCGCAGGCGCGTGCGTGTGCTGAAGCGGGCGTGTTCCTGATTTCGCCGTTTGTTGGCCGTATTCTGGACTGGTACAAGCAGAACACCGACAAAAAAGAGTATGCGGCGCACGAAGATCCAGGCGTGGTTTCCGTGTCTGAAATCTACAACTACTACAAGCAGCACGGTTATGAAACCGTGGTCATGGGCGCAAGCTTCCGTAACGTGGGCGAAATCATTGAGCTGGCGGGCTGCGATCGCCTGACCATTTCACCTGCGCTGCTGAAAGAGCTGGCGGAGAGCGAAGGCAGCGTTGAGCGCAAGCTGAGCTACAGCGGTGACGTGAAAGCGCGCCCCGCAAAAATGACGGAAGCCGAGTTCCTGTGGCAGCATAATCAGGATCCCATGGCCGTGACCAAACTGGCCGAAGGCATTCGTAACTTTGCCGTTGACCAGGGCAAACTTGAGAAGATGATTGCCGAGTTGCTGTAATCACACCCCGCGTGGCGACACCCGTTGCCACGCGTTTCACTTTTCCCTCTCAGTTTGTATTATCCTTTTTGCATTCCCGCTTTATAGCCTGCAATCACAGTGACAATTTCATGGATACTTTGCGTATTGGACTTATTTCGGTCTCGGATCGTGCGGCCAACGGCCTTTATCAGGATTTAGGCATTCCGGCGCTGGAAGCGTGGTTGACCACGGCGCTTGCCACCCCCTTCTCGATTGAAACCCGGTTAGTGCCCGACGAACAGCCGCTGATCGAGCAGGCCATTTGTGAGCTGGTGGATGAGCGGTTTTGCCACCTCGTGCTCACCACCGGCGGCACCGGCCCCGCGCGCCGCGATGTGACGCCGGATGCCACGCTGGCGGTCGCCGATCGTGAAATGCCCGGTTTCGGTGAACAGATGCGTCAAATCAGCCTGCAGTTTGTGCCAACGGCGATTCTATCGCGCCAGGTCGGGGTGATTCGCAAACAGTCGCTGGTGCTAAACCTGCCGGGGCAGCCCAAATCGATTAAAGAGACGCTTGAAGGGGTGAAGCACGCAGACGGCTCCGTCAGCGTGCCGGGAATTTTTGCCGCGGTGCCTTATTGTATTCAGCTGCTGGAAGGCCCGTATATTGAGACGCACAGCAGTGTCGTAGCAGCATTTCGCCCGAAAAGCGCGCGGCGTGAGACAAACTCCTGAAAATTGACACTTCAGGCATAAAATCCAGCCCTGCTGGTGTGGCAAATTATTGACGGTATAGTAATTCAAACTTTACAACCGTACCTTTTGCCGCCGGATATTGCCTCATGATGGACGCACAGCCCGCCTCTCGCCTCACGCGACAAGATTATAAAACCCTTTCTCTGGCCGCCCTGGGGGGCGCGCTGGAGTTTTATGACTTCATTATTTTCGTTTTTTTTGCAGCAGCAATAGGTGAGCTGTTTTTCCCGGCGGAGATGCCCGAGTGGCTGCGTCAGGTACAAACATTCGGCATCTTCGCGGCAGGGTATTTGGCACGGCCGCTTGGCGGCATCGTGATGGCGCATTTTGGCGACAAAGTCGGCCGCAAAAAGATGTTCAGCTTGAGCATTCTGCTTATGGCTTTACCCACGCTGGCAATGGGCATGCTGCCCACCTATGCCACGTTGGGGATCGCCGCGCCGCTGTTAATGCTGCTGCTGCGCGTTCTGCAAGGGGCGGCGATTGGGGGGGAAGTGCCGGGCGCGTGGGTCTTTGTGGCCGAACACGTCCCGCACAAGCGTGTGGGCTTCGCCTGCGGCACGCTCACCGCAGGTCTAACCGCAGGGATTTTACTGGGATCGCTGGTGGCAACGGTGTTGAACACCACGCTTTCACCGGCGGCCATCCGCGATTACGGCTGGCGTATTCCGTTTTTCCTTGGCGGCGTATTTGGCTTGTTCGCCATGTATCTGCGCCGCTGGTTACATGAAACGCCCGTTTTTCAGCAGATGCAGCAGCACAAAGCGCTGTCCGGCAAGATGCCGTTACGGACGATTCTTGCCAACCACAAGCGCGCCATTGCGGTGTCGATGCTCCTGACGTGGCTACTGTCAGCCTGCATTGTGGTTGTGATCTTAATGGCACCCACGTTGATGCAAAAACAGCACGGCATTTCCGCCGCGATCAGCCTGCAGGCGAACAGTGTGGCTACCGTGATGCTGCTGATTGGCTGCGTGGGCGCAGGCTGGTTGGTGGATCGCGTTGGCGCGGCGCGGGTGCTAATGGGCGGCGCGGTGCCGCTGGCGTTTTTCAGCTGGCGTTTTTTCCATCAGCTCGATGGCTCAACCAGCGAGATCGTTATCGGGTATGCCCTCGCGGGGTTATGCGTCGGGGTGGTCGGCGTGGTGCCGTGCGTGATGGTTCGCGCTTTTCCGGCCGCCGTGCGGTTTACCGGCATCTCCTTTTCCTACAACGTCGCCTACGCCATTTTTGGCGGCCTAACGCCGATTACCGTCACGCTCATGCTGCAGCTGACGCCGATGGCGCCCGCCTGGTATGTGCTGGCGCTGGCGGCAATGGGCCTGCTGGTGGGCCTTGTGCTCTGGCGCGATAGCCGCCAGCCGCAAGCCGTGTACGACGTCTCGCTGCACTCATCCTGACGGGCTGCGGGTGCCGCATAACCGTATAGAATGCCGCTTCGTTCTCGCTAGCGTGAAAAGATTGAAATTTTTTTTAGTTTTAACCCTTGATGCGCTGCGAAGCGGCCCCATCTAGTTGTCATCGAGCGTTGTGAGGCAGCAAAAAAAGCCTGCAAAGGCTGTTGAAAAGCGTCAGATTGACCGCATTTCTGCTTCACAACCAACCTTGGCAAAGAATTTACGTGGGAGACGTTTAGATGGGTAAGATTATTGGTATTGACTTGGGTACAACCAACTCTTGTGTTGCAATCATGGATGGCGGTAAAGCACGCGTGCTGGAAAACGCCGAAGGCGATCGCACCACGCCGTCAATCATTGCGTACACGCAAGATGGCGAAACTCTGGTTGGTCAACCGGCTAAACGTCAGGCGGTGACGAACCCGCAGAACACCCTGTTCGCGATTAAGCGCCTGATTGGCCGCCGTTTCCAGGATGAAGAAGTTCAGCGTGATATTAAAATCATGCCTTACAAAATCATCGGCTCAGACAACGGTGACGCATGGCTGGACGTGAAAGGCCAGAAAATGGCGCCTCCGCAGATCTCTGCGGAAGTGCTGAAAAAAATGAAGAAAACTGCCGAAGATTACTTGGGTGAGCCGGTGACGGAAGCGGTTATTACCGTGCCTGCCTACTTCAACGATGCACAGCGTCAGGCAACCAAAGATGCCGGTCGTATCGCAGGTCTGGACGTTAAGCGTATCATCAACGAACCGACCGCCGCCGCGCTGGCTTACGGTCTGGATAAAGGTCAGGGCAACCGCACCATCGCCGTCTATGACCTGGGTGGCGGTACCTTCGATATCTCAATCATCGAAATTGATGATGTTGATGGCGAAAAAACCTTCGAAGTACTGGCGACCAACGGTGACACCCACTTGGGTGGTGAAGACTTCGACAGCCGTCTGATTAACTATCTGGTTGCGGAATTTAAGAAAGACCAGGGCATCGATCTGCACAACGATCCGCTGGCGATGCAGCGTCTGAAAGAAGCCGCAGAAAAAGCGAAAATTGAGCTCTCTTCTGCTCAGCAGACCGACGTTAATCTGCCGTACATCACAGCAGACGCTACCGGTCCAAAACACCTGAACATCAAAGTGACCCGTGCAAAACTGGAGTCGCTGGTTGAGGATCTGGTTACGCGCTCCATTGAGCCGCTGAAAGTCGCACTGCAGGACGCAGGCCTGTCTGTTTCTGACATCAACGACGTGATTCTGGTGGGTGGACAGACGCGCATGCCAATGGTGCAGGCGAAAGTGTCTGAGTTCTTCGGCAAAGAGCCGCGTAAAGACGTTAACCCGGACGAAGCGGTTGCCGTGGGCGCTGCGGTGCAGGGCGGTGTGTTGGCCGGTGATGTAAAAGACGTTCTGCTGCTGGACGTTACCCCGCTGTCGCTGGGTATCGAAACCATGGGCGGTGTCATGACATCACTGATTTCCAAGAACACCACCATCCCAACCAAGCACAGCCAGGTGTTCTCAACGGCTGAAGACAATCAGTCTGCCGTGACCATTCACGTTCTGCAGGGTGAACGTAAACGCGCTGGCGATAACAAATCGCTGGGTCAGTTCAACCTGGACGGTATTCAGCCGGCACCGCGCGGTATGCCGCAGATCGAAGTTACCTTCGATATCGATGCTGACGGTATCCTGCACGTGTCTGCGAAAGACAAGAACAGCGGTAAAGAGCAGAAAATCACCATCAAAGCTTCTTCAGGCCTGAATGAGGAAGAGATCGAAAAAATGGTGCGTGACGCAGAAGCAAACGCTGAATCTGACCGTAAGTTCGAAGAGCTGGTGCAGACGCGTAACCAAGGCGACCAGATTGCGCACAGCACGCGTAAGCAGCTGGATGAAGCCGGTGACAAACTCTCCGCTGAGGATAAAGCACCGATTGAAGCCGCACTTACCGAGCTGAACACAGCGCTGAAAGGCGAAGACAAAGCCGCTATCGAAGCCAAAATGCAGGCGCTGATGGAAGTGTCAAGCAAACTGATGGAGCTGGCGCAGCAGCAGGCTCAGGCAGGCGGCGCAGCCGATGCCGGTGACGCTTCTGCGAAGAAAGAGGACGATGTTGTCGACGCTGAATTCGAAGAAGTTAAAGATAAAAAATAATTGCCCCTGACCGGGCGCGACGGCTGGCCTGACAGCCGTTGAAACCAGCACGGGCGTAGGAGTTTCCTCCACGCCCGTGCGATCATGTTAAGGGCAGAGAAAAATGGCTAAGAGTGATTTTTACGAGATCTTAGGCGTCTCAAAATCCGCAGATGAGCGCGAAATTAAAAAGGCCTACAAGCGCCTTGCAATGAAATATCACCCGGACCGTAATCCCGGTGATAAAGAAGCGGAAGCCAAATTCAAAGAGGTCAAGGAAGCCTACGAGATTCTGACCGATGCGCAAAAGCGTGCGGCCTACGATCAGTACGGTCATGCAGCCTTTGAACAAGGCGGCGGCGGCGGTGGGTTTGGCGGCGGCTTCGGCGGCGGCGGTGCTGACTTCAGCGATATCTTTGGCGACGTATTCGGCGATATTTTTGGAGGCGGCCGCCGTCAGCGCGCTGCCCGCGGTGCCGATTTACGCTACAACATGGAGCTAACGCTGGAAGAAGCGGTTCGCGGCGTGACCAAAGAGATCCGCATTCCTACGTTAGAAGAGTGTGATGTTTGCCACGGCAGCGGGGCGAAAGCAGGCACGCAGCCGCAAACGTGCCCAACCTGTCACGGTGCGGGTCAGGTACAGATGCGGCAGGGGTTCTTTACCGTGCAGCAGGCGTGTCCAACCTGTCACGGGCGTGGCTCGGTGATCAAAGATCCGTGCAATGCCTGTCATGGACACGGCCGCGTAGAGCGTCAGAAAACGCTGTCGGTGAAAATCCCGGCGGGCGTGGATACCGGCGATCGTATTCGCCTGAGCGGTGAGGGTGAAGCGGGCGAGCACGGCGCACCGGCGGGCGATCTCTATGTTCAAGTGTCGGTGAAAAAGCACCCGATCTTCGAGCGTGAGGACAATAACCTGTACTGTGAAGTGCCGATCAACTTTGCAATGGCTGCATTGGGTGGCGAAATTGAAGTGCCAACCCTTGATGGCCGTGTGAAGCTTAAGGTGCCTGCAGAAACCCAGACCGGCAAACTGTTCCGCATGCGCGGAAAGGGCGTGAAGTCCGTGCGCGGTGGCGCAGTGGGCGACCTGCTCTGTCGCGTGGTGGTCGAAACGCCGGTGAGCCTGAGCGAGAAACAGAAATCGCTGCTGCGTGAACTGGAAGAGAGCTTCGGTGGGCCCAGCGGTGAGAAAAACAGCCCTCGATCCAAGAGCTTCTTCGACGGTGTGAAGAAATTCTTTGACGACCTAACGCGTTAATCGTGCGTTATTAATGCTAAGCGGAGAGCCTGATTCTCCGCTTTTTTTTGCTTTTTTCTTACGCCTGTCTTTAAAACATTAATGCTTCTTTAATCGCCTTCACTTTTTCTTTTGACGCCGAATAATACGCCTTTGCTGGATATTGACAGCGAAGGATGTATGTTGCGCGTTTTTTGCGCGCTGACGTCAATAAATAAAAATATCATGAGAAAGCGTGGAGCGTTGTCGCATTATGTTTGTTCGTCGATTTCTTGCCATGGGAATGCTGTCATTGCCGTTTGCCGCCGCCGCGCATGTGAAATGGTTTGTGGATTACAACATGGAGCATCGCCCGGCGGCGCTGCTCCATTTAGTGCAGTCGGGTGATTTTATGGCGCTGGTGATGCTGGCGACAGGCGTGATTTTTTTTACGTCGATACTCGACAGAAAATTGCCCTCGCCCGTGGATGTCAGCGCCTGGCAGCCTGCACTGATCAGGTTAGAACGCTTTGCGCCTGGGGTGTTACGTTACGGCACCGCCTTTTTTTTCCTCACGCTCACGCTCGGGTTCCCGCATATTATTTTAACGCCAGAGTTAGTGATCCCTAATCCGGCTATGCGCTATGTTCATGCGATTATTGCCGTGATGGCCTTACACCGTCGAACCAGTTTAATTGCCGGCGCCGGGATTTTATTTCTCTACAGTTACGCTACGCAGCTCTACGGCACGTTTCATATGCTGGACTATCTGGTGTTTATTGGCGTCGGCGTTCATCTCATTTCACAAACGCTCTGCGGCAATCGGGTTCGCGGTTTGCCGATGGAAGTGGTGCGATTCACACTGGCCTACTCTTTTTTATGGGGCGCCATTGAAAAATTCATGCAGCCAGCGCTATTTCATCAGCTTTTGAAGGACTATCCCTACCTGACGATGGGATTGAATTCCGACTTTTTTATCCGCGCTTCCGGTTTTGTCGAGTTCTGCTGCGCCTGGCACATTTTCAGCGGGCGTGCTGCGGGCTATGCCGGAATCGGACTGATGGCATTCTTTGTCATCGGCGCGGTGATCCCCTTTGGTATGATCGATTTCATCGGCCACTTTCTGTTTATCGTGCCCTTAACAGCAATTCTGCTGGTGCCGCGGCGTGTACCGCTGTGCCGTACAGCGTGGGGCAGCACCCTGGCCTTTGTGACCACCCTGGCGCTGTTTTTGCTGGCGGCGTATGCGGCATGGTACATGCTCTACTTCTATTTGCATCCGCACCTCTTCCGGGCATGATGCCTGCGCCGCGTTTTATGACGTGATCGAGACATTAACGGCTACTCACCCTCTGCCCGTACCGTTACACTGCTCTCTTTGATTTTCTGCTCAGGAGGAGTAATGACGAAACCTCGTAACATTCGGAGTCTGCTTAAAAGCTTTATTGCCAGCGATGCCAGCAACGGCGTTGTGCTGATTTTGGCGGCCGTGGCAGCCATGATTTTGGCTAACAGTGCCACGACGGCGCAGGGCTATCAGTCGCTGTTGGCTGAACCGGTACAGATCCGTTTTGGTGCACTGGACATCAGTAAAAATCTGCTGCTGTGGATCAACGACGCAATGATGGCGCTGTTCTTTTTGCTGATTGGTCTGGAAGTGAAACGTGAGCTGATCACCGGTGAATTAGCGAGCCGCGATCGCGCCATTTTCCCGGTTATTGCGGCGCTCGGTGGCATGGCCGCCCCCGCGGTGATTTTCCTGCTGTTTAATCATGGCGATCCGATCGCCAGCAGCGGTTGGGCGATCCCGACCGCCACGGATATCGCGTTTGCCTTGGGCGTACTCGCGCTGCTCGGAAGTCGCGTGCCAGCGGCCCTGAAGGTGTTCCTGATGGCGCTGGCGATCATTGATGACCTTGGCGCTATCGTTATCATTGCGCTGTTCTATACCAGCGATCTGTCGCTGCTTTCGCTCAGCGTAGCGGCGGGCGCGATTGTCCTGTTGGCAATACTGAATCGCTGTGGCGTACGTAACATCGCTGTGTATATGTTGGTCGGCATAGTGCTGTGGACAGCGGTGCTGAAATCGGGCGTGCACGCAACGCTGGCGGGCGTGATTGTGGGGTTCTTCGTACCGTTAGAAGAAAAAGACGGGCACTCACCTGCGGAGCATTTGGCGCACGGTTTGATGCCGTGGGTAAACTGGCTGATTCTGCCGCTGTTCGCCTTTGCCAATGCCGGGATTTCTTTGAGTGGCATCACCTTCGGTGACGTCTTATCGCCAGAGCCGTTGGGCATTATTCTTGGCCTGCTGATCGGTAAACCGCTCGGTATTACGCTGTTTTGCTGGCTGGCGGTCAAACTCAGGCTGGCAGCATTGCCTGGCGGCACCACGCTGCGGGACATTATGGCGATTGGCGTGCTGTGTGGTATTGGCTTCACCATGTCGATCTTCATCAGCTCGCTGGCGTTTGATGCCGCTCACGAGCAGCTGGTGACGTTCTCCAAGCTGGGGATCCTCAGCGGTTCGCTGCTGTCAGCCGTGCTGGGTTATACGCTGTTGCGCATTAAACTGCGGTAATACTCACGTTCCAGCAAGAACGACAAAGGAGGCAAAGGCCTCCTTTTTCACGTTAGGCTGAAGAGGGGATAGCGATCCCGAACAACGCCCATAAAAAAACCGGCTAAGCGCCGGTTCTTTTAACAAAGCGATAAACAGACAGGCAATTAAGCCAGTTTGTTGATCTGTGCAACCAAGTTTGCTTTATGGCGTGCAGCTTTGTTTTTGTGGATCAGACCTTTAGCAGCCTGACGGTCCACGATTGGTTGCATTTCATTGAATGCGTTCTGCGCAGCAGCTTTATCGCCGGTTGCGATAGCCGCGTATACTTTCTTGATGAAAGTACGCATCATAGAACGGTTGCTCGCGTTATGCTTGCGACGTTTCTCAGATGTTACGGCGCGTTTCTTAGCTGATTTGATATTAGCCAAGGTCCAACTCCCAAATGTGTTCTATATGGACAAATCAAAGGCCGAGGACTATGCCTTTTGCGCCTTCTTTTGTCAATGGATTTGTGCAAATAAGCGTCGTTTTAACCACGACACCCGCTTACGTAATTGATGGCGCAAGATTCTACCAGCAACACCGATTCGAATACAGTATTTCGCAATAAAAATCTTACAAACTGACCCCGGCGGCGACTGGGACGTAGAATACTGCCCGTCTGGGGCAGGAAAGACGCCATGACGGGTTAACCTCAGGTCTATTCGAGGGTATAATCCGCCGATTTCCACCGGTTTGAGTCAGCCATGAAGTTTATCCGCGGTATTTATAATTTGACCGAGCAGCATCGTGGCTGCGTCTTGACCATTGGTAATTTTGATGGCGTACATCGCGGGCACCAGGCGCTGATGGCCGAATTGATTGCAGAAGGGCGCAAACGCAATCTGCCGGTGGTCGTGATGTTGTTCGAGCCGCAGCCGCTTGAGCTGTTCGCCGGTGAAAAAGCACCGGCTCGCCTGACGCGCTTGCGCGAGAAGCTGAAGCTGCTGGAGCAGGCGGGGGTGGATGCGGTGCTGTGCGTGCGTTTTGACCGCCGCTTCGCCGCCTATACCGCGCAAGGTTTTATCTCCGATTTGCTGGTGAAGAAACTCAATGTGAAGTTCCTGGCCGTCGGGGATGATTTCCGCTTCGGCGCTGGTCGCATCGGGGATTTCCTGCTATTACAGAAGGCCGGTGCGGAGTACGGCTTTGATGTGATCAGCACCCAAACGTATTGCGACGGTGGTAAGCGTATCAGCAGCACGGCGGTACGCCAGGCGCTGGCAAACGACGATTTTGCGCACGCGCAGGCGCTGCTGGGCCATCCGTTCAGCATTTCAGGGCGCGTGGTGCACGGTGATGCCCTGGGGCGCACCATTGGTTTTCCTACCGCGAATATTCCTCTGCGACGCACCGTGACGCCCGTTAAAGGCGTTTTCGCGGTTGAGGTCATGGGGCTAGGCGATACGCCTGTTCCTGGCGTCGCCAACATTGGCACGCGGCCCACGGTGAAAGGTTTGCGTCAGCAGCTTGAAGTCCACCTGCTCGACACACATATGAATCTCTACGGGCGCCACATTGATGTGGTGCTGAAGCAAAAGATCCGCGACGAACAGCGTTTTGCGTCGCTGGATGCCTTGAAAGAACAAATTGCGAAAGATGTGGTAACGGCCCGCCAATTTTTTGGGCTTAAAACACCGGTGTAATGACCGAAATACGGAACCGATAATCTGATGAGTGACTATAAATCTACCCTGAATTTGCCGGAAACGGGGTTCCCAATGCGTGGCGACCTGGCCAAACGCGAACCGGGAATGCTGCAACGTTGGTATGATGACAACCTGTACGGCATCATCCGCGAAGCCAAAAAAGGGAAAAAAACCTTTATTTTGCATGATGGCCCTCCCTATGCGAACGGCAGCATTCATATTGGTCACTCCGTTAATAAAATTCTGAAAGACATTATCGTTAAGTCGAAAGGCATGGCGGGCTTTGACTCGCCTTATGTGCCGGGTTGGGACTGCCATGGCTTGCCGATCGAACACAAAGTTGAGCAGATGATCGGTAAGCCCGGCGAGAAAGTGAGCGCCGCGGAGTTCCGCGAGGCATGCCGTAACTACGCGGCAGAGCAGGTTGAAGGCCAGAAAAAGGACTTTATCCGCTTGGGCGTGCTGGGTGACTGGCAGCGTCCCTACCTCACCATGGATTTCACCACCGAAGCCAACATCATTCGCGCGCTGGGGAAAATCATTGGCAATGGGCACCTGCACAAAGGCGCCAAGCCCGTGCACTGGTGCATGGACTGCCGTTCGGCGCTGGCCGAAGCGGAAGTTGAATATTACGACAAAACCTCGCCCTCCATTGATGTGATGTTCAATGCGGTGGATGCGGATGCCGTGCGCGCGAAATTTGGCGTTGCGTCCTCAGAAGGGCCGGTGGCGCTGGTCATCTGGACCACCACGCCGTGGACCCTGCCGGCCAACCGGGGCATCTCACTTCACCCCGAGTTTGACTATCAGCTGCTGCAACTCGACGGGCGCAGCGTGATCCTCGCGAAAGATCTGGTTGAGAGCGTGATGAAGCGCGCCGGTGTTAGCGACTGGACCGTGCTCGGTGAGTGCAAAGGCGCAGCGCTTGAGCTGCAGCTGTTCCAGCATCCTTTCCTCGAGCAGATTCAGTCCAAAGTGGTGTTGGGCGAGCACGTGACCCTCGATGCCGGTACCGGTGCGGTGCACACGGCGCCTGGCCACGGTCCGGACGATTATGTGATCGGCCAAAAGTACGGTCTGGAAACCGCCAATCCGGTGGGGCCAGACGGCGCTTACCTGCCGGGGACGTACCCCACGCTGGATGGCGTAAACGTATTCAAAGCCAACGACAAGGTCGTTGAGCTGCTGAAAGAAAAGGGCGCGCTGCTGCACGTTGAAAAGCTGCTGCACAGCTATCCGCACTGCTGGCGCCACAAGACGCCAATTATCTTCCGTGCCACGCCACAGTGGTTCATCAGCATGGACCAAAAGGGACTGCGCGCGCAGTCGCTGAAAGAGATCAAAGGCGTGCAGTGGATCCCAGACTGGGGCCAGGCGCGCATTGAATCCATGGTCGCTAACCGTCCAGACTGGTGCATTTCGCGTCAGCGTACCTGGGGCGTACCGATGGCGCTGTTCGTCCATAAAGAGACCGAGCAGCTGCATCCCGATACGCTGGAACTGATGGAGAAAGTCGCGCAGCGCGTCGAGCAGGACGGCATTCAGGCGTGGTGGGATCTTGACCCGCGCGATCTGATGGGCGACGACGCCGATCGCTATGTCAAAGTGCCCGATACGCTTGATGTATGGTTCGATTCCGGCTCAACCAGCTACGCCGTGGTCGATGCCCGCCCTGAGTTTGCCGGGCACGCGCCGGATATGTATCTGGAAGGTTCGGATCAGCACCGCGGCTGGTTTATGTCCTCGCTGATGATCTCTACCGCGATGAAGGGCAAAGCGCCTTATCGTCAGGTACTGACCCATGGCTTCACCGTGGACGGTCAGGGCCGCAAAATGTCGAAATCCATCGGCAATACCGTGGCACCGCAGGATGTGATGGACAAACTGGGCGCCGACATTCTGCGCCTGTGGGTGGCCTCAACTGACTATTCCGGCGAGATGGCGGTGTCGGATGAAATTCTCAAACGCGCAGCGGACAGCTATCGTCGCATCCGCAACACCGCGCGTTTCTTGCTGGCAAACCTGGCGGGCTTCAACCCGGCCACCGATTGCGTTCAGCCGGATGACATGGTGGTGGTGGACCGCTGGGCAGTCGGGCGTGCGCTGGCGGCGCAGCAAGATATCATTACCTCTTACGAGCACTACGACTTCCACGAAGTGGTGCAGCGCCTGATGCACTTCTGCTCCATTGAGATGGGCTCGTTCTATCTGGATGTGATCAAAGATCGTCAGTACACGGCAAAAGGCGATAGCCTGGCGCGTCGCAGCTGCCAGACCGCGCTGTGGCACATTGCAGAAGCGCTGGTTCGCTGGATGGCGCCGATCATGTCCTTTACCGCTGATGAAATTTGGGGCTACCTGCCGGGCGACCGCGCCAAGTATGTGTTCACCGAAGAGTGGTACACCGGCCTGTTCGGTCTTGCCGACAACGAAGCGCTGAATGATGCTTACTGGGAAACGCTGCTGAAAGTGCGTGGCGAAGTGAACAAAGTGATCGAGCAGGCGCGCAGCGACAAGCGCATCGGCGGTGCACTTGAGGCCAACGTCACCCTCTACGCCGACGCAGAGCTGGCGGCGAAGCTGCAGGCCCTTGGCGATGAACTGCGCTTCGTTCTGCTGACTTCCGGCGCCAGCGTGGCGGATTACGCGCTGGCCAGCGAAGAGGCGCAGCAAAGCGAGCTGTTGAAAGGGCTGAAAGTGGCGCTGCATAAAGCCGCCGGTGAGAAGTGCCCGCGCTGCTGGCACTACACCACCGATGTGGGGCAGAACCCGGAGCACGCAGCGGTGTGTGGACGGTGCTATACCAACGTCGCCGGCGACGGTGAAACGCGGAAATTTGCCTGATGAATAAACTGTTTTCAACCGGCTTGCGCTGGATATGGCTGGTGCTGGTGGTGATCGCCATCGATTTCGCCAGCAAGCAGTGGGTCATGAACAATATGCAGCTGCACGAAACGCAGCCGCTGATGCCGTTCCTGAATCTGTTCTATGCGCACAACTACGGTGCAGCGTTCAGCTTTCTGGCGGACAAAGGCGGCTGGCAGCGCTGGTTCTTTGCGGGCATAGCAGTAGCGATTGTGGTGTCGCTGCTGGCGATGATGTACCGCAACGATGCGCGTCACAAGCTCACCAATATCGCTTATGCGCTGATCATTGGCGGGGCGCTGGGCAATTTGTTCGATCGCGCTTATCACGGCTTTGTGGTGGACTTTATCGACTTCTACGTCGGTAATTGGCACTTTGCCACCTTTAACATCGCCGACTGCGGCATTTGCATTGGGGCCGCGCTCATCGTGCTGGAAGGTTTCCTGAGCCCTAAAAGCAAACAGGCCACTCCCAAGGTTTAAAGAGAAAGGGTAATCAATGACAGACTTAGTTCAGCGCGACAGCGCGTTGCTGGTGCATTTTATTCTCAAGCTGGAAGATGGCTCAACGGCCGAATCCACGCGCGCCAACGGCAAACCAGCGCTGTTCCGTCTGGGAGATGGCAGCCTGTCAGCCGCGCTTGAGCAGGAATTACTCGGTCGCCAGGCCGGCGATAAGCATACCTTTACCCTGGCGCCAGAAGATGCGTTTGGTGCCAGTAGCCCAGACCTGATTCAGTACTTCTCGCGCCGTGATTTCATCGACGCCGGTGAGCCGGAAGTCGGGGCGATTATGCTATTCAGCGGCATGGGCGGCAGTGAAATGCCCGGCGTGATCCGCGAAGTCTCCGGCGATTCAATCACCGTGGACTTCAACCATCCGCTGGCCGGTCAGCGCATTCAATTTGAGATTGAAGTGCTGGAAATCGATCCGGTCCTGGAGGCAAACGATGCAAATTCTGTTAGCTAACCCGCGCGGCTTTTGCGCGGGCGTCGACCGTGCGATCAGCATTGTTGAGCGCGCGCTGGAGATGTACGGCGCCCCTATCTACGTCCGACACGAAGTGGTGCACAACCGCTATGTGGTCAACGGCCTGCGTGAACGCGGTGCGATCTTCATCGAAGAGATCAGTGAAGTGCCGGACAACGCCATTTTGATCTTCTCGGCGCACGGCGTCTCTCAGGCAGTGCGCGCCGAAGCAAAATCGCGCAATCTGACGATGTTATTTGATGCCACCTGCCCGCTGGTGACCAAAGTGCATATGGAAGTGGCGCGTGCCAGTCGCAAAGGCGTGGAGGCTATCCTTATCGGCCATGCCGGGCATCCTGAAGTGGAAGGCACCATGGGGCAGTACAACAACCCCGCTGGCGGCATGTATTTGGTGGAATCACCGGAAGATGTGTTCAAGCTCAACGTTAAAGACGAGAGCAATCTCTGTTTTATGACGCAAACCACGCTCTCCGTTGACGACACCTCCGATGTGATTGACGCGCTGCGTCAGCGCTTCCCGGCGATCGTGGGGCCGCGCAAAGATGACATCTGCTATGCCACGACTAACCGTCAGGAAGCCGTTCGCGTGCTGGCGCGCGATGCGGATGTGGTGCTGGTCGTAGGATCAAAAAACTCATCAAACTCTAACCGGTTGGCCGAACTGGCCCAGCGCGCGGGCAAACTTGCCAAGCTGATTGACTCCGCGGACGATATCCAGGAAGAGTGGGTTAAAGATCGCGCAACCATTGGCGTGACGGCCGGTGCCTCGGCGCCGGATATTCTGGTGCAGCAGGTGGTTGAGCGCTTGCGCGAACTCGGCGGCGAAGCAGCGGTTGAGCTTATTGGTCGGGAAGAGAATATTGTGTTCGAAGTGCCCAAAGAGCTGCGCGTTGACGTACGCAACGTTCAGTAACCGAACGACAAACAAAAAAGACCGACGCTGTTCGGTCTTTTTTTTGCCTGGCGTCCGCGTACTTGCCGGGCGGACATTGCTTTTACTGATGATCTTGGGCGGCGAGTACAAAATTCTAATTATGGCTTTTTTAAGGTGGCGTGAGGGTTATCTGACCGTTAACCTGTTCACGTGCATGCATAGTTTTGTATCAGGAATGAATAAATATGAGTGAGATCCGCGTAGCTATCGTGGGTGCCCCTGGCCGTATGGGGCGTAATTTGATCCAGGCCGTTCACGAAGCAGAAGGCGTGGTGCTGGGGGCGGCGCTGGCACGAGAAGGTTCCTCCCTGCTGGGTGCGGATGCTGGTGAAATGGCGGGCGTAGGCAATATTGGCGTCGCGATAACCGATGATTTGCTGAAGGTGGTCGAACACTTTGATGTGTTAATCGATTTTACGCGCCCCGAGGGCACGTTAGCTTACCTGGCATTTTGTCGCGCGCACGGTAAGGCGATGGTGATTGGCACCACCGGTTTTGATGAGGCGGGGAAAGCCGCCATTCAGGCGGCCTCGCAAGAGATCGGCATCGTGTTCGCAGCAAACTTTAGCGTGGGGGTTAACCTGGTGCTCAATTTGCTGCAGCAGGCCGCCAAAGTCATGGGCGACTATGCGGATATCGAGATCGTGGAAGCGCACCACCGCCATAAAGTCGATGCACCGTCCGGGACGGCCTTGGCCATGGGGGAAGCGATTGCAGACGCCATGGAATGGAAGTTGGACGATCACGCCGTCTATGCCCGTGAGGGCCATACCGGCGAGCGCAAGTCTCATACCATAGGGTTTGCCACCGTGCGCGCGGGTGACATCGTGGGCGAGCATACAGCGATGTTTGCGGACATTGGCGAGCGCGTAGAGATCACCCACAAAGCTACCAGCCGTATGACCTTTGCAAAAGGGGCGGTTAAAGCGGCGTTATGGGTTAAGTGTAAAGAAAACGGGCTTTTTAATATGCGTGATGTGCTGGATTTGCCGGTTTAACCTGTGTTGTGAACCATCGTGATGTGGTTATTTCAATCAGCAATACATTGATTGAAAAGGGCAATATTATTATTGCCCTTTATTTTGTCCTAAAAGTAGCAGGGAGCATTAAAAAATAAGGTGAGTTGCGCGTTTTATTGTTTTTACCCTGCGTTTTTCCTGTCGCAAACGCAAATTTTGACCATTTGGTCAAAAATATCCTCCGGTTGGCGCACTGCGGCGGTTGATTTCATCAGGCAACCGTTTAATTGACTGAGTTATTGCGATCTTTTACTGGTTTTCGACAAGTTTTATCTCCAGTGACGTATAAAACCTAAAAAAATAGCCCTAAAGTGTAGACTTTCACCAGGGTGATCATTAGAATGCGCGCAATTTGCCAAAAATCGAGCAGTCAGGCGGTTTTTACGTTGATTCAGACGTCTGTTTTGAATTAATATGCAGATATTGTGACTGTTTATTCCCTGGAGGATGTTTTGATTAAGTCAGCGCTCTTGGTTCTGGAAGACGGAACCCAATTCCACGGTCGGGCCATAGGGGCAACGGGGTCGGCAGTGGGTGAGGTCGTTTTCAACACGTCAATGACCGGTTATCAAGAAATTCTCACTGATCCTTCCTATTCCCGCCAGATCGTTACTCTCACTTATCCCCATATCGGCAATGTTGGCGTCAACCGCGCTGATGAAGAATCCAGCCAAATCCATGCGCAAGGGCTCGTTATCCGCGATTTACCGCTGATTACCAGCAACTTCCGCAGCGAAGAGAGTTTGTCAGCGTATTTGCAGCGCAATAATATTGTCGGCATTGCGGATATCGATACCCGCAAACTGACCCGTCTGCTGCGCGAGAAAGGCGCGCAGAGCGGCTGCATCATCGCGGGCGATAACCCGGATGCGGCGCTGGCGTTGCAAAAAGCGCAGGCGTTCCCCGGTTTGAAGGGCATGGATCTGGCCAAAGAAGTCACGACCGCAGAGACCTACCGTTGGCAGCAAGGCAGCTGGACGCTGGCAAACGATCTGCCTGAGCAACAAACGGCAGAAGCGCTGCCTTATCATGTTGTGGCTTACGATTACGGCGCGAAGCGTAACATCCTGCGCATGCTGGTGGATCGCGGCTGCCGCCTGACGGTGGTGCCTGCGAAAACCCCGGCGGAAGAAGTGCTGGCCATGAATCCAGACGGTATCTTCCTGTCCAACGGACCCGGTGACCCGGAGCCGTGTGATTACGCGATTCAGGCTATTCAAACCTTCTTGACCACCGACATTCCGGTATTTGGTATCTGCCTGGGTCATCAGCTGCTGGCGCTGGCGAGCGGTGCCAAGACGGTGAAAATGAAATTAGGCCACCACGGCGGCAACCATCCGGTGAAAGATCTCGACAATAACACGGTGATGATCACCGCGCAGAACCACGGTTTCGCAGTGGATGATGCTCAACTGCCTGCCAATCTGCGCGTCACGCATGTGTCGCTGTTCGACCAAACGGTGCAGGGTATTCACCGCACCGATAAACCGGCTTTCAGCTTCCAGGGACACCCCGAAGCGAGCCCAGGCCCGCACGATGCGGCGCCACTGTTCGATCACTTTATCGAACTGATTGAAGCCTACCGTTCAAACGCGAAGTAATCAGGAGCCCACGATGCCAAAACGTACTGACATAAAATCTATCCTGATCCTTGGCGCTGGCCCGATTGTGATTGGCCAGGCATGTGAATTTGACTACTCCGGCGCGCAGGCGTGCAAAGCGCTGCGTGAGGAGGGATACCGCGTCATTCTGGTGAACTCCAACCCGGCGACCATCATGACCGACCCGGAAATGGCGGATGCCACCTACATTGAGCCTATCCACTGGGAAGTGGTACGCAAAATCATCGAAAAAGAGCGTCCGGATGCCGTTCTGCCGACCATGGGTGGACAAACGGCGCTGAACTGTGCGCTGGAGCTTGAGCGCCAGGGCGTGCTGGAAGAGTTTGGTGTAACCATGATCGGCGCCACCGCTGATGCCATCGATAAAGCCGAAGATCGTCGTCGCTTTGACGTGGCGATGAAGAGCATTGGTCTCGATACCGCGCGCTCCGGCATTGCCCATAGCATGGAAGAGGCGCTGCAGGTGGCGGAAGACGTTGGCTTCCCCTGCATCATTCGTCCATCCTTTACCATGGGCGGCACCGGCGGGGGTATCGCCTACAACCGTGAAGAGTTTGAAGAGATCTGCGAACGCGGTCTCGACCTGTCGCCCACCAATGAGCTGCTGATTGACGAGTCGCTGATTGGCTGGAAAGAGTATGAGATGGAAGTGGTACGCGACAAAAATGACAACTGCATTATTGTCTGCTCCATTGAAAACTTCGATGCCATGGGCATTCATACCGGTGACTCTATTACGGTAGCACCCGCGCAGACGCTGACTGATAAAGAGTACCAGATCATGCGTAACGCCTCGTTGGCGGTGCTGCGTGAAATCGGCGTGGAAACGGGCGGCTCGAACGTGCAGTTTTCGGTCAACCCAAAAGATGGTCGCCTGATCGTTATTGAAATGAACCCGCGCGTGTCACGTTCGTCGGCGCTGGCATCGAAAGCGACTGGCTTCCCGATTGCAAAAGTCGCGGCCAAGCTGGCGGTAGGCTTCACGCTTGATGAACTGATGAATGACATCACCGGCGGCCGCACGCCGGCGTCCTTTGAGCCGTCTATCGACTACGTTGTCACCAAGATCCCTCGCTTTAACTTTGAAAAATTCGCCGGCGCGAACGATCGCCTCACCACGCAAATGAAATCCGTGGGTGAAGTCATGGCGATTGGTCGTACCTTCCAGGAGTCGATGCAGAAAGCGCTGCGCGGCCTGGAAGTGGGTGCCAACGGATTCGATCCAAAAGTTGATCTGGATGACGCAGAAGCGTTAACCCGCATCCGTCGCGAGCTGAAAGATGCGGGCTCTGACCGCATTTGGTACATCGCCGATGCGTTCCGCGCGGGCATGTCAGTGGATGGCGTCTTCAATCTGACCAATGTCGATCGCTGGTTCCTGGTTCAGATTGAAGAGCTGGTGCGTCTGGAAGAGCAGGTGGCACGTGAAGGCGTCAATGGCCTGAATGCCGAGTTCTTGCGCGCGCTGAAACGTAAAGGTTTCGCCGATTCCCGCCTGGCGGCGCTGGCCGGCGTAGCCGAAAGTGAAATTCGCAAGCTGCGTCACCAGTTTAACCTGCATCCGGTGTACAAGCGCGTGGACACCTGTGCGGCAGAGTTTGCCACCGACACGGCCTACATGTACTCCACCTATGAAGAAGAGTGCGAATCGAATCCAAGCCAGGGCCGTGACAAAATCATGGTGTTGGGCGGCGGTCCAAACCGTATCGGCCAAGGCATTGAGTTTGATTACTGCTGCGTGCACGCCGCGCTGGCGCTGCGTGAAGACGGTTACGAGACCATCATGGTCAACTGTAACCCAGAAACCGTTTCCACCGATTACGATACCTCTGACCGCCTCTACTTTGAACCTGTGACGCTGGAAGATGTGCTGGAAATCGTGCGCATCGAACAGCCTAAAGGGGTGATTGTGCAATACGGCGGTCAAACGCCGCTGAAGCTGGCGCGTGCGCTGGAAGCGGCCGGTGTGCCGGTGATCGGCACCAGCCCGGACGCGATTGACCGTGCGGAAGACCGCGAACGCTTCCAGCAGGCCGTTGAACGTCTGAGCCTGAAACAGCCGGCCAACGCCACGGTGACCACGCTGGAACAGGCGGTGGAAAAAGCCGTCGCCATCGGTTATCCGCTGGTGGTGCGTCCTTCCTATGTGCTGGGCGGTCGCGCCATGGAGATCGTCTATGACGAAATCGACCTGAAACGCTACTTCCAGAACGCCGTCTCGGTGTCCAACGATGCGCCGGTGCTGCTGGATCGCTTCCTGGACGATGCCGTTGAGGTGGATGTTGACGCCATTTGCGACGGCGAGCGCGTGCTGATTGGCGGTATTATGGAGCACATCGAACAAGCCGGCGTACACTCAGGTGACTCCGCCTGTTCACTGCCCGCCTACACGCTGAGCACGGACATTCAGAACGTGATGCGTCAGCAGGTTGAAAAACTCGCCTTTGAGCTGAACGTGCGCGGGTTGATGAACGTGCAGTTTGCGGTGAAGGACAACGAAGTTTACCTGATTGAGGTGAACCCGCGCGCCGCGCGTACCGTGCCATTTGTCTCGAAAGCCACCGGTGTGCCGCTGGCCAAGGTGGCCGCACGCGTGATGGCCGGTAAAACCCTGGCCGAGCAGGGCGTGACGGAAGAAGTTATCCCGCCGTATTACTCGGTAAAAGAAGTGGTGCTGCCGTTCAACAAGTTCCAGGGCGTCGATCCGATTCTGGGGCCAGAAATGCGCTCCACCGGCGAAGTCATGGGCGTGGGCCGTACCTTTGCGGAAGCCTTCGCGAAAGCGATGCTGGGCGCGCAAAGCAACATGAAAAAAACCGGTCGTGCGCTGCTGTCAGTGCGTGAGGGCGATAAGAAGCGTATCGTCGACCTCGCGGCGAAGCTGCAGAAGTTTGGCTTTGAGCTGGATGCGACCCACGGCACCGCCGTGGTGCTGGGCGAAGCCGGCATCAATCCGCGCTTGGTGAACAAAGTGCACGAAGGCCGTCCGCATATCCAGGATCGCCTGAAGAACGGTGAATATACCTATATCGTGAACACCACGGCGGGACGTCAGGCGATTGAGGATTCCAAGCTGATTCGCCGCAGCGCGCTGCAGTATAAAGTGCACTACGACACTACCCTGAATGGTGGCTTTGCTACTGCCATGGCGCTTAACGCGGATCCCACGGAAAAAGTCATTTCCGTGCAGGAGATGCACGCGCAGATAAAATAACGTCTGCAACAAGCGGTGATTACGTCTCTCAGCGGCGCCTAAGTGCGCCGCTTTTTTTATCGATTTAACTTATGGTTAGCGTTTAAGACAGTGAAAGTAGTAATTTGACATAAGGTTTGTCTAATCATGCGGTAAAACGCATTTTTAGGAATATTCGCACAAATTTATAAACGTATCCCCGTCAGTCACCCCTTACTATCTCGCTCGCTCATGAAAAGAGCGTTTACCTTATCGGGATATAAAAATGAAAATGCGTGCTTTCACTCTTTGCGCGGTCGCCGCGTTACTCGCCGCTGCGCCGCTTGCCAGCCAGGCGGAAATTACCTTGTTAAAACAAGATCCCCAGGCGGGCGATCCACTTAGTCGGCTGACATTCAAAGTGGGCGGCAGTATCCGTCCACAATTTCTGCATCAAAACGGCGTCAACGACAAGTCGTATAAACGCAACGGCTACGACGGCGGCACCCGTTTCCGCTTTGGCGCAGATTATGCGTTGTTTGACGACGTAAGCTGGGTGAGCTATTACGAGCTGGGCGTAAATATTCCCGCCCAGTTCAACTGGGATCACCACTATGCCACCACTGACCGCGACACCACCCGCCGTCAGCTTTATACCGGTTTCAAAAGTAAAACCTGGGGCCAGCTGACGTTCGGCCAGCAAAACAGCGTCTTCTATGATGTGGTGGGTGCCAAAACCGACATCTGGGATTACGACATGAAAGCCCAGGGCTCGGGCGTGGGGATCAACGGCGATTACGATGGCACCTACCGTTCACGTAAAATGCTTAAATATAAGAACAGTTTCGGCGATGCAGATGTCTATGCTGCCTATCTGTTTGAGGACAATGCGCTGCTGCAGCGCGGTAATAACCTGCGCTATCAGCGTAAGGGCGGTGGCTCGCTTGGCGTGGACTACCACCTTGCGCACGATCTGACCTGGGGCACCGCGTGGAACTTCACCCGCGCGACGATGCGCAACAACGCCAGCGGCGACAGCAAAGATTACAACCAAAACATTTATGGCACGGCGCTGAGCTGGACACCGGATAGCTGGACGCTTTCAGCGGGCGCAGGCTGGTATCAGAACTTTGCGCCAACCGGCATTAAAAATGCCAACACTTATTTTGCTGACGATGCATGGGGCGTTGAGTACTTCGCGGGCTATAAATTCCCGGTGGGGCACTATGCGGTGAAATCGGTGCAGCCTTACGTCATGGGCGACCGACTGGAGTTCGTCAATGGCCGTAACTACAAGCGCATTGATAACGGCGTCGGCGTCAGTGCGCAGCTCGACTACGGTTTCCGTGTGGATTACGAATACGTGATTACCTCCAGCACCGATAAGTCTCTGGGCAACGTCAACCTGGTTCGCCTGCGCTACGATTTCTAAGGGCTTAGCCAACGGCCCCTGCGGGGGTCATTGGTTTCTTTACATTTGATTGCCGCGACCTCCCGATTGACCCCTGAATTGTGCCGTGACCTGGGCTAAGGATGGCGGCTCTTTCCAGCCTTGTCTTAAATACTGGAGTAATACTCTGCCGTGCCGCAAAAATGCGGTGGCAAAGGTGCTTTACGTAAATAGCGCGGTCGCCCTATCGACGAAACTTTCGCCTTTCCGTATGATGGCGCCAATTTTTTCCTGTAGGTCTTTAAACATGATTAGTCTGATCGCGGCACTGGCTGCGGATCGCATTATTGGTATGGAAAATGCCATGCCATGGAACCTGTCCGCGGATTTGGCATGGTTCAAGCGTAATACGCTGAACAAGCCCGTTATTATGGGGCGTTTGACCTTTGAATCCATTGGTCGCCCGCTGCCTGGACGACTCAATATTGTGGTCAGCCGTCAGCCAGGTACCCATGAGGGAGTGACCTGGGCCACGTCCCTGGAAGAAGCGATCGCGATCGCGGGCGATGCGCAAGAGATCATGGTGATTGGTGGCGGTCGCATTTACGAACAGATGCTGGCGCGCGCCGATCGCCTCTATCTGACGCATATCGACGCTGAAGTTGAGGGCGACACGCAGTTCCCCGATTATGAGCCGGATGAGTGGCAGTCGACCTTCAGCGAGTTTCACGATGCCGACGCGCAGAACTCACACAGCTATTGCTTTGAGATCCTGGATCGCCGCACGGAGTCTGGGGTGTAAGCATGCCGATAAAAAAGCCCCGCTAATCCGCGGGGCTTTTTTTTAGGAAGCGGTATCGTCAAGCGGCGACGAGGCGGTCGCGACAGGCTCGGCCAGTGCCGGCTCGCGGTTTGAGGTTTGCGTGAAGTATTCACCGCTTTCCCAATGGAGCAGGGTGAGCGTGCCGCCCCAGCAGCAACCGGTATCCAGCCCGATAACGTGCGGTGGCGTGCCTTTGCCCTCTAGCGATGCCCAGTGACCAAACACCTGCGTATAGTCAGGGCCAATTTTGCCCGGCACAGAGAACCAGGGTTTAAGCGGCGGCGGGGCGTCTGCGGGTGACTCTTTGCAGATCATATCCAGCTGACCATTGGGGAAGCAGAAGCGCATGCGCGTGAGTGCGTTAGTACTGAAGCGCAGGCGGGCTAATCCGGTGAGTTCGGGTGTCCAGTTATTGGGCATGTCACCGTACATCGCGTCCAGAAACAGCGGATAGCTGTCGCTGGCCAGCACGGCCTCGACTTCGCGGGCGCACATTTTTGCAGTATCGAGATCCCACTGCGGCGTAATGCCTGCATGGGCCATCAGCAGTTTTTTCTCTTCGTCCACCTGCAGCAGCGGCTGGCGGCGCAGCCAGTTAATTAAATCATCGGCATCATCCGCTTCCAGCAGCGGCGTGAGCCGATCTTTAGGCTTGTTACGGCTGATACCAGCGTACACGGCCAGCAGATGGAGATCGTGATTGCCTAATACCATGCGTACGCTGCTACCCAGCGACTTGACGTAGCGCAGCACGTCAAGCGATCCGGGGCCACGTGCGACCAGATCGCCCGTTAACCAGAGCGTATCCTGCTGGGGATCAAAGTTAACCTGCGCCAGCAGAGCGCGTAGCTCGTCATAACAGCCATGAACATCGCCAATCAGGTATGTACTCATTCGATCGTCCGATAAAACGCGCCGCCCGGACAGACCGGGCGGAGGAGAATTAATGTATGTGGGTATTGATGGCCAGCCGAAAGACCGGTATCTCGACGTGGAAGGTTTCGCCCTGTTCGTCGATCATCACGTAGTGACCTTGCATGGTGCCCATCGGCGTTTCAAGAACGGCGCCGCTGGTATACTGAAACTCACCGCCGGCCGCGATGTGCGGTTGCTCGCCGACAACGCCTTCACCTTGCACCTCGGTTTCGCGCCCGTTGCCATTGGTAATCAGCCAGTAGCGGCTGAGCAACTGCACGTTGGCGCGGCCAATGTTGCGCAAGGTAATGGTGTAGGCAAACACGTACCGTTCGTCTTCCGGGGAAGATTGTGACGCCACATACTGACTCTGTACATGAACACACACGCGGGCCAGGTCACTCATTCGCTTAGCTCTCCGGGGTTGCAGCCTGATGATTGCCTAACCAGTTTGCCAGTTCGCAATACTGCGCCACCGTAACGTTTTCGGCACGGAGCGAGGCATCAATGTTCAGTTCATCCAGCGCGCCAGCCGTAAACATATGGGCCAGACTGTTACGCAGGGTTTTACGCCGCTTGCCAAACGCTTCTGTAGTAATGCGACTCAGCAAGCGAATATCGCTGACCGGATACGGTGCCTGTGTATAAGGCACCAGACGCACCACGGCAGAGTCCACCTTAGGCGGTGGCGTAAAGGAGTGTGGCGGCACTTCCAGTACCGGGATCACCTGACAGTAATACTGTGCCATGACGCTTAGGCGGCCATAAGCTTTGCTGCCCGGGCCGGCAACCAGACGATTGACCACCTCTTTTTGCAGCATGAAGTGCATGTCTTTAATCGACCCAGTATAGCTGAAAAGATGAAACATCAGCGGGGTCGAGATGTTGTAAGGCAAGTTGCCGAAGACGCGCAGCGGCTGACCTTTTTCCTGCGCCAGCGCAGCAAAATCAAAGGTCATCGCATCCTGCTGGAAAATGGTCAGCTTGGGTCCGAGAAACGGATGGGTCTGCAAACGCGCGGCAAGATCGCGGTCCAGTTCAACAACGGTCAGCGCATCAAGGCGCTCACCCACGGGCTCGGTTAATGCACCGAGACCGGGGCCGATCTCCACCAGCGCTTCTCCTTTTTGTGGATGGATAGCGGAGACGATGCTGTCGATAATGTATTGATCGTTCAGGAAGTTCTGCCCGAAACGTTTGCGGGCATAGTGCCCCTGATGGACGCGATTATTCATTACTGCTCTTGATCATAGTGATGGCGAGGTTAAGCGCCGTGATAAAGCTGCCGGGTTCTGCCTGACCCAGACCGGCTAATGACAGCGCGGTACCGTGGTCAACAGACGTGCGGATAAAAGGCAGGCCCAGCGTGATATTTACCGCGCGGCCGAATCCCTGAAATTTCAGAACCGGTAAGCCCTGGTCATGGTACATCGCCAGGACAGCGTCGGCATGCTGAAGATATTTGGGCTGGAACAGCGTATCGGCCGGTAATGGCCCGGTTAATTGCACGCCCTGCTGACGCAACGCGTCAAGGGCAGGGATGATAGTGTCAATTTCCTCACGGCCCATATGGCCGCCTTCGCCCGCGTGTGGATTAAGACCGCAGACGAAAATGTGGGGATGCGCGATGCCAAATTTTTGCTGGAGATCGTGATGTAGAAGGGTAATGACCTCATGCAGACATTCACGGGTAATCGCCGCAGACACATCTTTAAGCGGCAGATGCGTGGTGGCAAGCGCAACGCGCAGCGCTTCGGTCGCCAGCATCATCACCACCCGATGCCCGCCAGCGCGATCGGCGAAAAATTCGGTATGTCCGGTAAAGGCGATGCCGGCGTCATTGATGACGCCTTTATGCACCGGACCGGTAATCAACGCGGCAAATTCCTGCTGCAGACACCCATCACAGGCACGCGCCAGCGTGTCCAGCACATAGTGCGCATTGGCAACATTAAGTTCACCCGGGCGCACAGCGTGAGGGGCGTCGATTTGCAACAATGTTAAGGTGCCGGCTTGCTGCGGTTTGGGCGTTGATCCTGGCTGATAAGTGTGTAACGTCAGCGGTAAACCCAGCTGAGCAGCGCGAGCTTCAAGCATCGCGCCATCGGCGCACACCACCAGTTCAACGGGCCAGTTCTGCTGCGCCAGCTGAACGGTGAGGTCGGGACCAATCCCGGCGGGTTCGCCGGGAGTGATCGCCACGCGATAACTATTGACCATTGTTATCCAGAATCTTCACGTAGGCACTGGCGCGCTGCTCCTGCATCCAGGTCTGTGCTTCTTCCGCAAACTTGCGGTTAAACAGCAGGCGATACGCGCGCTCTTTCTGAGCCGCATCGGTTTTATCAACCTGACGGGTATCTAACAGCTGAATCAAATGCCAGCCAAAGGAGGAGTGCACAGGGGCACTAACCTGGCCTTTTTGCAGCTTGAGCAAGGCATCGCGGAAAGCAGGATCGTAGATTTCCGGCGTTGCCCAGCCAAGATCGCCACCCTGATTCGCGGAGCCCGGATCGTCAGAGAACTGCTTAGCGGCCGCCGCAAACGTGGTTTTGCCACTCTTGATATCCGCAGCAATTTGTTCAATTTTGGCACGGGCCTGGTCGTCACTGAGAATCGGCGACGGCTTAAGCAGAATGTGGCGGGCATGCACTTCGGTGACGGAGATGTTTTTGCTCTCGCCGCGCAGATCGTTCACTTTCAGAATGTGGAAGCCCACACCGGAGCGAATGGGGCCAACAATGTCGCCTTTCTTCGCCGTGCTCAGCGCCTGCGAGAACAGGGTAGGCAACTCTTCGATTTTCGCCCAGCCCATGTTTCCGCCTTTGAGCGCCTGCGGATCCGCAGAGTAGGTTACCGCCATTTTGCCGAAGTCCGCGCCATTTTTCAGCTCGCCAACCAGCTTGCGCGCCAGCGCTTCCTGATCGTCAACCTGCTGCTGCGTCGGGTTTTCAGACAGCGGCAGCAGAATTTGGCTGACGTTAAGTTCGGTTCCCTTGGTGTTCTGTGCGCCAATCTGCGTGGCTAACGTATCCACTTCCTGCGGAAGAATCGTGACGCGGCGACGCACTTCGTTATTGCGCACTTCTGCAATCATCATCTCTTTACGAATCTGCGTGCGGTAGTCGCTGTAGTTCATGCCATCGTAAGCCAGACGGCTACGCAGCTGATCCCGCGTCATATGGTTTTGCGCCGCGATGTTCTGAATAGCCTCATCAAGCTGTTGATCGGTAACCTGTAATCCCGCTTTTTCACCCATTTGCAGGATGATGTTATCCATGATCTGGCGTTCAAGGATTTGATGACGGAGCGTTTTGTCATCTGGAAGCTGCTGACCAGCCTGCTTCGCCTGTGATTTCACCGTGCGCAGCATGTTATCAACGTCACTTTCCAGCACCACGCCGTTGTTCACGACGGCGGCAACTTTATCAACCACCTGAGGGGCTGCGAACGCAGTGTTAGCGGCGACCGCCACACCAAGAATCAGCATTCTCCAGTTCTTCATACTTTATCCATTGTTGTTTCCGCACTGCGGGAGAGCCTGTCAAACATCACAACATCAGAAAGCGCGCTGGTAAGGGATGATGCCCCCGCGCAGCATTTTGTCGGTACCCAAGCCATAGTTAGAACTCAGACCACGCAGCTCAATGTTGAATGAGATTTGGTTGTCATACTTACTGTCGTTGTTTTCCCAACCGTTGATCTTACGTTCGTAACCCAGACGAATAGCGTAGCAGCAGGAGCTGTACTGCAGGCCAACCAGCTGATCGGCCGGGCGGCTGTTGCGCGTATCGTAATAGTACGCGCCCACCAGGGACCAGGCGTCAGCAATGGGCCAGCTGGCGGTGGTACCCACCTGCGAAATCCCCTTTTCATAAATAGGGTTGGTCAGCAAGCTGGTGTTATTCAGCGCCTGTGCCACATATTCCGGGCTGCTGTAGCGATAGCTCAGCTGCACCATGCGATCCTGGTCCTGACGCCACTCCAGCACGGCGTTGCCCTGCGAGACGTTATCAAGGCGCGTATCGTATTGCAGCCCGCCGCGCGCAGACCAATTGTCGCTGATTTTCCAGTAGGAGTCGCCGGCCCACACCAGGCTGCCCGTGTCATCTTCTTTATTCGTCTGGTTTACACCGGTACGAGACGGGGTAAACGAGTAGATTTGACCCACAGAAACGTTAAAACGTTCAACCAGATCGTTATCATAAATGCGCGTAGTGACGCCGGAAGCGACTTCGTTCGCCGACGCGATGCGATCCAGGCCGCTGTAAGTGCGATCGCGGAACAGGCCGGTATAGTCGGTTTGCAGCAGCGTAGAGTCATACGGATAAATATTGCTCTGGTCCCGGTAGGGAATGTAGAGATACTGTACGCGCGGCTCCAGCGTCTGGGTATAGCCCGGCTGCCAGTCCATATCGCGATCGAACACCAGGCGACCGTCCACTTTAAACTGCGGCAGCGTGCGGTTAACGGTGCTATCGAGCGGATTGGTTGGGGCGGCTACACCCCCCACTTGGCCGTTGTTGTAGCGATCGATATTGTCTTGCTGATAGTGCGTGGCCAGCAGCTTGGCTTCAGTGTCTAAGCTGGCCCAGCCGTTCGACAGCGGCAGATCCAGGGTGGGTTCAATGTGCAGGCGCGTTGCTTCTGGCATCCGGCTGTTAACGTTAGTGAACTTCACCGCCTGGCCGTAAATGCGACCGTCAAACGGGCCAATATCATTCTGGTAAAGATTGACGTCAAGCTGCGGCTGCGCACGGTAAACGTTGCTGGTGGTGGTATCACCAAACACCTGGAAATCTTTACTGGAGAGCGTGGCGTCCCAGTTGGTGTCCGCATAGCCTACGCTGAATTTTTGTGTCGCGTAGCCATCGGTTGAGCTGTAATACTTCGAATAGAGATCGTTGAAGTAGTACGGATCGCTGACCTTGGTGTAGTTGGCGTTGAAGCGCCAGTGGCTTTCATACACGCCAGCGTGCTGCCAGTAGAACAACCAGCGGTCATCGCTGCTGTCTTTCTGGGCCAGCGGGCGGGCGGCCTTGTCTTTGTTATACTGGTTATCTGACGGCAGGTAGTCGAATTCCATCAGGCCGGCACCAAACACCGTCAGGTAGCGGAATTCGTTTTCCAGCTGCATGCCGCGTTTGCTCATATAGTGCGGCGTAATCGTGGCATCCGCCTGCGGCGCGATGTTCCAGTAGTAAGGCAGAATAAATTCGAAGCCGTTGCTGCTGCCGTATTTGGCATTGGGGATCAGGAAGCCGGAGCGACGGCGATCGCCAATAGGCAGCTGCAGGTAAGGGCTGTAGAACACCGGGACGCTGCCGAGCTTAAAGCGCGCGTTCCAGATCTCCGCCACTTCTTCCTGGCGGTCCTGGATCACTTCCGAACCCACCACGCTCCAGCTGTTGTAGCCAGGCAAACACGACGTAAAGCTGCCGTTTTCAAGAATGGTATAGCGGTTTTCACCGCGCAGCTTCATTTGATCGGCGGTACCGCGCCCCTGACGATCCACCATCTGGTAATCACCGTTCCAGACGTTGGTGTCTTTGGTATTCAGATTCGACCAGGCTTTAGGACCTTTCAAGATGACCTGATTGTCATCGTAGTGCACATTACCCAGCGCATCGACGGTGCGCACCGGGGTGGTTTGCCCCTCTTTTTGGCGCTGATGCAGCTGGACTTCGTCGGCGAGCATGCGGCTATTGCCCTGCTGAACATCAACGTTTCCGGTGAACACCGCGTCATCCGGATAGTTCCCTTTGGCTGAGTCAGAGTTAATGGTGACGGGCAGTGAATTGGCATCACCATTGACCACGGGACGGTTATAGCTCGGTACGCCCAGCATACATTGCGACATGAGATCGTCGGCGAGCGAATGCTGACTGTAAAGCGCTGCACCAATCATGGTAGCCAGCAGGGTAGGTATACGTTTTTTCATACGCGGTTTCGAAAATTCCATGAAAACGGGCATCATGCCGACAATCCGGTCAGAGACTAACTTACTGCCCGGCGTTCCGCCAGTGTTAATCCTTTTACGACCGCGCTGCCGTTAGGCGCTGAGATAAATGACAGGTATGATAATGCAATTTTCAGCCGCAAGCATGGCGAATTGAGGAGTTTATGCGCTACTGGGGAAAAGTTATCGGTCTGGCTCTCGGCATTCTTTCCGGGGCTGGCTTTTGGGGCATTGTGATTGGTCTGGTCATTGGTCATCTGTTTGATAAAGCGCGCAGCGTAAAAGGGCAGGGCTATTTTGCCAACCAGCAGGCGCGTCAGAGCCTGTTTTTCCGCACCACCTTTGAGATCATGGGACATTTAACCAAATCCAAGGGGCGCGTAACCGAGGCGGATATTCAGACCGCTTCTTTATTAATGGACCGCGTTCAGCTGCACGGTGAAGCACGCGCGGCTGCACAGCGCGCTTTTCGCGACGGGAAACAGAGCGATTATCCGCTGCGCAGCAAGCTGCGCGAGTTGCGTAGCGCCTGTTTTGGTCGCTACGACCTGATTCGCGTGTTCCTGGAGATCCAAATCCACGCGGCGTATGCGGACGGTTCTTTGCACCCCAACGAGCGCCAGGTGCTGTATGTGATTGCGGAAGAGTTGGGCATTTCGCGCGCGCAGTTCGATCAGTTCCTGCGCATGATGGAAGGCGGTCAGCAATTTGGCGGCGGCTATCAGGGCGGTGCCTACCAGCAAACGCGTCGCGGCCCCACGCTGGACGACGCCTGTAGCGTGCTGGGCGTGAAAAGCAGCGATGACAGCACCACCATCAAACGTGCCTACCGCAAGCTCATGAGCGAGCATCACCCCGACAAGCTGGTGGCAAAAGGACTGCCGCCAGAGATGATGGAGATGGCCAAGCAAAAAGCGCAGGAGATTCAGGCGGCCTACGATCTGATCCGCAAAGAGAAAGGCTTTAAGTAAGGCGGAAACGGGCGGCGCCTGGGTGGCGCCGCGCGATTAAAAGTCCGCAGGCTGACGGAACGTCATGCTGTTACCAAATGCCGGATGCGTCAGAGTGAGCGACTCCGCGTGCAGCTGTAGGCGCGGCGCCAGCAGCCGTGCCTCTTCCGGCGCGTAAAAGTTGTCGCCCAGGATCGGGTGCCCCAGCGCCAGCAAATGCACGCGCAGCTGGTGCGAGCGCCCGGTGATCGGCTTCAGCAGGACGCGTGCGCTGTTGCCCGCTTCCTGTTCCAGCACCTGATACTCGGTTTGCGCCGGTTTACCGTGCTCGAAACTCACCATTTGCTTGGGGCGATTTGGCCAGTCGCAGATCAGCGGCAAATCAATCACGCCTTCTGCCGCCGACGGGTGTCCCCAGACGCGCGCGACATAGACTTTAGACGGCTCGCGCTCGCGAAATTGCCGCTTCAACTCCCGTTCCGCGGCTTTATTGAGCGCAACCACAATCACCCCGCTGGTGGCCATATCCAGACGATGTACCGACTCTGCCTGCGGAAAATCACGCTGGATGCGCGTCATCACGCTGTCCTTGTGCTCCGCCAGACGTCCCGGTACCGACAGCAATCCGCTCGGCTTATTCACCACCATGATGTGCGCATCCTGATACAGGATATGTAACCACGGCTCACGGGGAGGATTGTAAGGTTCCATCAGCATGTTATTGGGATCTCAGTGGTTATTGGTGTGTCACCACAATCAGGCGCAGCGCGTCCAGACGCCAACCGGCGTCGCTCAGGCTCTCAAGCACCTGCGCGCGGTTACTTTCCAGCGCTTCAATCTCGTCATCGCGGATGTTGGGATTGACCGCCCTGAGGGCTTGCAGGCGTGCAAGCTCCGCGTTGAGTTTTTCATCCGCTTCGGCTTTGGCGCCGGCGATGATTGCCTGCGCTTCCGGCACGATGACTTTGTCGGCCTGAACCAGAATGTCGTGCACTTCCTGTTGCACCGCGTTCACCAGCTTGCTGCCAGTGTGGCGGTTAACGGCATTCAGCTGGCGGTTAAAGCTTTCAAACTCCACTTTACCCGCGAGGTTATTGCCCGCGCGATCCATCAGCAAACGCACCGGCGTAGGCGGCAAGAAGCGCGTCAGCTGCAGATGTTTCGGTGCCTGTGCTTCCACCACGTAAATCATCTCTACCAGCAGCGTACCGACCGGCAGCGCCTTGTTTTTTAACAAGGAGAGGGCGCAGCTACCGGTATCGCCGGAAAGAATCAAATCGAGCCCGTTGCGGATCAGCGGATGTTCCCAGGTAATAAACTGGGTATCTTCGCGCGACAGCGCCTGGTTACGGTTAAAGGTCACGGTGCAACCCTCTTCCGGTAATCCCGGGAAATCCGGCACCAGCATATGATCGGAAGGCGTCAGCACGATCAGGTTATCGCTGCGGTCTTCCTGATTGATGCCGACGATATCAAACAGATTCAGCGCAAAGTTAACCAGCTCGGTATCGTTGTCCTGATCGGCAATGGCATTGGCCAGCGCCTGCGCCGCTTCGCCGCCGTTGGAGTTCAGCTCCAGCAGGCGGTCACGGCCCTGCTCAAGCTGTGCTTTCAGCGCATCATGCTGTTTGCGGCTTTCACTGATGAAGGTATCGAGGCCTTCGGGATTGTCCGGCGACGCAAGGAAATCAATCAGCTGCGGGTAAGCCTTATCGTAAATAGCGCGGCCCGTAGGACAGGTATGCTCAAACGCGTCCAGTCCTTCGTGGTACCAGCGCAGCAGTACCGCCTGCGCGGTTTTCTCCAGCCACGGCACCAGAATTTGAATATCGTGCATCTGACCGATACGGTCGAGGCGGCCGATACGCTGCTCCAACAGATCGGGGTTAAACGGCAGGTCGAACATCACCAGTCGGCTGGCAAACTGGAAGTTGCGGCCTTCAGAGCCGATTTCTGAACACAGCAGCACCTGCGCCCCGTCTTCTTGAGAAGCAAAAAACGCGGCGGCGCGGTCGCGCTCAATGATCGACAAACCTTCGTGGAACACGGCTGCGCGAATACCTTCCCGCTCGCGCAGCACTTGTTCAAGCTGCAACGCCGTGGCGGCTTTGGCGCAAATCACCAGCACTTTCTCTTTGCGGTTGCTGGTGAGATAGCCCATCAGCCACTCTACGCGCGGATCGAAGTTCCACCACGTGCCGCTGTCGCCTTCAAATTCTTGATAAATCTGCTCGGGATAGAGCATATCGCGCGCGCGATCTTCCGCACTTTTACGCGCCGCCATGATGCCAGAGACCTTGATGGCCGTTTGATACTGCGCGGGCAGCGGCAGGCGGATCGCGTGCAGTTCGCGTTTAGGGAACCCTTTCACGCCGTTACGCGTGTTGCGGAACAGCACGCGGCTGGTGCCGTGGCGATCCATTAGCATGGACACCAGCTCTTTGCGCGCGTCCTCTTTACCGGGACGATCGCTATTCGCTATCTGCAGCAGCGGTTCAATATCCTGTTCGCCGATCAGATCGTTGATCAGGTTTATCTCTTCTTTATTGATCGCCTGATCGGCCAGCAGCGACGTCACCGCATCGGCAATGGGACGGAAGTGCTGCTGCTCTTCCACAAACTGCTCAAAGTCGTGGAAGCGGTTGGGATCCAGCAGGCGCAGGCGGGCAAAGTGGCTTTCAAGGCCAAGCTGCTCCGGTGTCGCAGTCAGCAACAGCACGCCCGGGATGCGTTCTGCCAGCTGTTCAATCACCTGATACTCGCGGCTCGGCGCGTCTTCGCTCCAGGCCAAATGGTGCGCTTCATCCACCACCAGCAGATCCCACTCGGCGTCCGCCAGCTGCGTAAGGCGCTGTTTGTTGCGACGCACAAAATCCAGCGAGCAGATCACCAGCTGTTCCGTATCAAATGGGTTGTCGCTGTCGTGCTGAGCTTCGGTGTAGCGATCGTCATCAAACAGGGCAAAGCGGAGGTTAAAGCGGCGCAGCATTTCAACCAGCCACTGATGCTGCAGCGTTTCAGGCACCACGATCAGCACGCGATCGGCGCGACCTGCCAGCAGCTGTTGCTGAATGATCATGCCCGCTTCGATGGTTTTACCCAAGCCCACTTCATCTGCCAGCAAAACGCGTGGCGCATGGCGACGGCCCACGTCGTGGGCGATGTGCAACTGGTGCGGAATCAGGTTAGTACGCATGCCGCGCAGGCCGCTGATGGCTAAGCGATACTGCTCACTCTGGTATTTACGCGCGCGGAAGCGCAGCGCAAAGCGATCCATGCGATCCAGCTGACCGGCGAACAGGCGATCCTGCGGTTTGCTGAACACCAGCTTACTGTCCAGCATCACCTCACGCAGCGTGACATTGTTCTCTTCGGTATCAAGACGCGTGCCGATGTAGGTGATCACATCGTTATCGTTACGAATTTCATCGACGCGCATCTGCCAGCCTTCATGGCTGGTAACGGTATCGCCCGGATTAAAAATGACGCGCGTGACGGGAGAATCATTGCGTGCATACAGGCGGTTTTCGCCGGTTGCCGGAAACAGGAGCGTGACCATGCGCGTATCAACCGCCACCACCGTCCCCAGTCCCAGTTCACTTTCCGTATCACTTATCCAGCGTTGACCCAGTGTAAATACCATATATTTTTTGCTCGATTCTCTAACAAGACATAAAGACGTTCACCTGCACTCAGGCAATACATAACCGCCAAACAGAGTGTCTGGTCAGGTTGTGCGTGCGGTGAGAATCAGGAAGGGCGCTATGGTACTGGATGGAAAGGCATTCGTCACCTGTCAAAACAGCCCCAGCTGCCCGGTAATCAGTGTAGCAAAGTCATCACCGACAAACGGCAGAATCCCCTCGGCGACCGGCTGCAGCTGGCGCGTAACATAGTGGTCGTAATCCAGCGGCGTCACGCGCGCTTCCAGCGGCTCCGGCCCGGCGGTGGCCATCACGTAGCGAATCGATCCGCCGTTTTGGTACTGCAGCGGCCGCTGCAGCTTGCGGTTATGCTCATCGGCGAGGCGCGCGGCGCGCACGTGCGGTGGCACGTTGCGTTCGTAGTCTTTGAGCGGTCGACGCAGGCGTTTTTTATACACCAGCAAAGGGTCAAGCTCTCCCGCCAGCAGCTGTGCCACGGTGGTGCGGATATAGTCCTGCCAAGGCTCATTACGAAAAATAAGCCCGTAAAGCGTCTGCTGAAACTGCTGCGCCAGCGGCGTCCAGTCCGTGCGCACCGACTCCAGCCCCTTGAAAACCAGCCGTTCGCCGTCGGCGTGACGAATCAGTCCGGCGTAGCGTTTCTTGCTGCCCTGTTCAGCACCGCGAATAGTTGGCATCAGAAAGCGACGAAAATGGGTCTCATACTCCAGCTCCAGCGCGCTCTCCAGTCCCAGCGTTTGCCGCAGATGTGCCTGCCACCAGCGGTTGACGTTATCGGCCAGCCGCTGACCGATGGCGGCGGCCTCGGTCTCACTCTGCGGCCCTTTGAGCCAGACAAAAGTCGAGTCGGTATCGCCGTAAATGACATCAAAGCCTTCCGCCTCAATCAGCTCCCGCGTTTGCTGCATGATGGCGTGGCCGCGCAGCGTGATGGAGGACGCCAGACGCGGATCGAAGAAGCGACACGCGCTGGTGCCAAGCACGCCGTAAAGCGCGTTCATAATGATTTTGAGCGCCTGCGACAGCGGTTTATTGCCGTCGCGCTTAGCGGCTTCGCGCCCTTGCCAAATCTGTTCGACGATGGCAGGCAGGCAGTGCGTCTGCCGCGAGAAACGCGCGTCGCGAAAGCCGGGAATAGAGTCGGTATCGCTCGGATGTGCCAATCCCTCGACCAACCCCACGGGATCGATCAGAAAGGTGCGGATAATGGACGGATACAGGCTTTTATAGTCCAGCACCAGCACCGAGTCGTACAGGCCTGGCCGGGAATCCATGACGTAACCGCCAGGGCTGGCTTCCGGCGCCACTTCGCCCATGTTCGGGGCCACAAATCCAGCGCGGTGCAGGCGGGGAATATAGAGGTGGCTGAACGCCGCCACTGAGCCACCGTGGCGATCCACGGCCAGGCCGTTGACCGTGGCGCGCTCCAGTAAGAACGGCATGATGGCGGTGTGCTGAAAAATGCGCGTCACCAGCTCACAATCTTTCAGGTTATAGGTGGCGAGCGCGGGTTTGTCGTGGGCAAAGCGCCAGTTGATCTCTTCCATGCGCTGCCACGGATTGTTGATCGCCTTGCCTTCGCCCAGCAGCTCGCGCGAGACGGCTTCAAGACTGAACGACGGAAAATCCCAGAACGCCGATTTCAGCGCCTCTATGCCGTCAATGATCAACCGTCCATTTGCCTGCGCGAAAAACACGCCCGGCTTAAAACCGTGTTCGCGCCACTCCAGCGGCTGCTGCTGTCGGCCAAGGCGCAGCGGAATGCCGTAGCGGTCGCTGTGCTTTTGCAGGACGCGCAGATCAAATTGCACCACGTTCCAGCCGATGAGCACATCGGGATCGTGGCGAGTGAACCAGGCATTTAGCTGTTCAAGCAGCTGCGGGCGGGTATCCACATAAATCAGATCAAAGTCGAGGTTGGCCGGGTCGCCGTTGGGCGGGCCGAGCATAAATACCTGACGCTGGCCGCATCCTTCTAGCCCAATACAATAAAGCTCACCGTATTCCGTGGTTTCAATGTCCAGAGAGACCCATTTTAACGGCGGACGGTAATCGGGATGCGGTTTCAGGCGAGCATTCACGATGCTGTCGCCGCGCGTTTCGCCGCCGAACCACACCGGGGCGGTAATAAAGCGCTCCATCAGATAGCGCTCCGGTGGGCGAATATCCGCTTCATAGACCGGAATGCCGTTTTCGCGCAGGCGTTTCTCCAGCTGTTGCAGCTGGCGATAGCTGCGGCAGTAAAGGCCAAACACCGGCCTGCGACGGAAGTCTTTCAGCGTCAGCGGCTGCAAGCGCATGTGGCGCTCGTCGCGCAGCAGCGTTTCTACTTCGGCCCGAAATGCTTCAGGAATAAACGCCACTGACTCCTGCGCAGGCAGGACCAGGCGCTGAGGGCCGCTATCCGTGGCCAGCCAGAGAACAATTTCACTGCCTGTTGGGGTGTCTCGCCAGTGGCGAGTGAGTACAAAGCCTGCGCGTGGTTGAGTCACGGTTACTCCCGTAGCGATTTCATGCCAGTATATCATGGATATTTATACAGTGCGGGAGCGGCGGTTAATTTGTCAGCAAACTGTCAACATCCTCCTACAAATCTTGCCTTGACGGGGTGGCATCGGCTCCGGACAATCCAGCCTCTATATTGCGCAGAGGACCGTTATGGAAGCCTGGATTCAACACCTGTTTACCCAATCGCTCGAGTATGCGCTGATGGCCGTCGCGCTGGTTACTTTTCTTGAGTCGCTGGCCTTTGTTGGATTGCTATTGCCGGGCACGGTGTTAATGGCGAGCCTGGGGGCGCTGGTCGGCAGCGGACAGATTGGCCTGTATCCGGCGTGGGCGGCGGGGTTTGCCGGCTGTTTGATTGGCGACTGGGTGTCGTTTGGCATCGGCTGGAAGTTTCAGGGGCCATTGCACCGCTGGAAATACCTCAAAAAGTATCAGGGACTGCTGGATAAAACCGAGCACGCGCTGCATGAACACAGCATGTTTACTATCCTGGTGGGGCGCTTTGTTGGGCCTACGCGTCCGCTCATTCCCCTGGCAGCGGGCATGCTGGAGCTGCCGGTGCGTAAGTTTCTGCCGCCTAATCTCATCGGCTGCATCCTGTGGCCGCCAGCCTACCTGATGCCGGGGATTTTAGCGGGCGTGGCCATTGATGTGCCGCAGGCCGCGCAGGGCAGTAGCTTTAAATGGCTGCTGCTGCTGGTGACGCTGCTGGTCTGGCTGGGGGGATGGCTGCTGTGGCGCCGCTGGCGCAGTGGAAAAACCCAAGACTGGGCAACGAAATATCTGCCGCCGTCACGCCTGCGCTGGCTGGCACCGTTGGGCGCTGCGGTTGGTTTGGGCGCATTTATCGCGCTGCAGTTTCACCCGATGATGCCGCTGTTCCGCCAGCTGTTATGGAAAGTGTTTTTCGCCTAACGCGGCACAACGCCAAGGATGGCCGCAGCCTCGCTCTCGCCGCGCAGTAAGCGTTCGGTGGGGCCATCCCAGCAGACGCGTCCCTCAACAATCACCACGCTGCGCGGCGCAATTTGCTGCGCATCTTCCAGGCTGTGTGACACCATCAGCAGCGTCATATTGCGTGCTGCGCATACGCTGCGTACCAGCTGCAGCATCTCTTTGCGCAGAGCAGGATCCAGCGCGGAAAACGGCTCATCCAGCAGCAAAATGGGGCGATCGCGGAGTAAACAGCGCGCCAGCGCCACGCGCTGGCGCTGGCCACCGGAGAGTTCGCCCGGCAGGCGCGTCAGCAGGGCTTCCAGGCCGGTTTGCTCGGCAATATCCGCTACCTGCTGCTGCTGTGCCGCGGTCAGCTTGAGACCCGGATGCAGCCCCAGGCCCATGTTTTGCTGCACGGTGAGGTGGGGAAAAAGGTTATTTTCCTGGAACAGCATGGAGACGGGCCGCGCCGCGGGAACGCTGTGCGTATGATCGCGCCCGTTCAGGATCGCCGTGCCGTGGCTGACCGGTAAAAATCCGCCGAGCAGGTTCAGCAGGGTACTTTTTCCTGCGCCGCTGGGGCCGAGGATCGCCAGGCGTTCGCCGGCTTGGGCGCTGAGGTCGAAGCGCATGGGCAAGTGCTGGTAAAGGTAAGTGAGGTTATTCAGAGTGAGCATGGCGACCCGCGCGTTTTTCCATCAGGGTAAACAGTAGCAAACAGAGCAGTAAGAGCAGCAGCGCGGTCACCGCGCCGTCCGCGCCGCGATAGGCGCCTAATTGCTGGAACAGATAAAAAGGTAGCGTGCGAAAGTCGGCGCTGCCAAACAGCGCCACGACGCCAAAATCACCGATCGAGAGCACGCAGGCAAAAGCCAGCGCCTGGGCCAGCGGACGCCGCAGCGCACGCAGTTCAATCAGTCGCAGTCGATTCAGCCCCTGAATACCCAGCGAGGCGCACAGTACGCTGTAGCGTGCGGTGATGTCGCGCATGGGATTTTCCAGCACTTTCATGGCATAGGGAATCGCGATCAGCGCATTGGTGAAGATCACCAGCGCATCGGCGCGCTGCGGCAGGCCAATGGTGGCGTTGAACAACAGAAAGAAGCCGCTCGCCAGCACAATGCCCGGCATTGCCAGAATTAGCATGCCGCTCAGTTCCAGCGTCTGCGCCAGCACGCGCCGCTGGCGCTGGCGCAGTTCGCGGCTGCTCCACAGCAGCATCACGGTGAGCGTGACGCACAGCAGGCTGGCGCCAACGGCAATGCGCACCGACGTAAAGGTGGCCTGCCACAGCGCCGCCTGCTGCAGCGCACCGGCAATGCCGCCGCGCAAGCCATCGACGATGACCGCGGCCAGCGGCGGCAGCAGGAGCAACAGGGCAAGTGCAAGGCAAACGCCATCGCCAATGCGCGCCAGCGCGCTGTCCTGCGGATCGCGCCAGCCGCGCAGCGTTTGGCTTCCCGTGGGGATGGTCTGGCTAAAGCGCTGGCTTAGCAACACCATCAGCAGGCAACAGCCCAACTGCAGCAGCGCAAGCAGTGCAGCGCGTGCGGGGTCGTAATCGAAACTGAGCGCTTGATAAATCGCCAGCTCCAGCGTTGTGGCGCGTGGACCGCCGCCCAGCGCCAGCACGGTGGCGAAGCTGGCAAAGCACAGCATAAAAATCAGCGCGGCCGTCGGCAGAAGCTGGCGCCGCAGCCACGGCCACTCCAGCAGGCGAAAGGCGTTCCAGCCGCGCACACCCAGCTGCGCGGCCAGCTGACGCTGCTCGGCAGGGATGCTCTCCAGCGCTTGCAGCAGCATGCGCGTGGCCAGCGGTAGATTAAAGAAGACGTGCGCCAGCAAAATGCCCTGCAGGCCGTAAGGCGAGAAGTGATACTCAAAGCCTATGGCCTGACAGAGCTGGGCCAGCCAGCCGTTGCGGCCATAGACGCTCAGCAAGCCAAACACCGCCACCAGCACCGGCAGCACCAGCGTCATGGCGCACAGGCGCAGCAGCAGAGTACGGCCGGGGAAACGACGACGGTAGAGCGCGCGCGCCAGCGGGATAGCGGGCAGCACCGAGAGCAGCGACGAGAGCAGCGCCTGTTCAAAAGAGAACCGCAGCACGTGGTGCAGGTAGTTGTCGCTGAGTAAACCCCGCCAGTCGGCGAGAGGCGCCGCTGAAAACAGGGCGCCAAACGCCAGCAGCGCGACCGCACACAGCAGCAGCGCCACGGCGCTGCCTGGAACCAGCCAGCCTGGCATTAACGGCTGACGGCTTGCTGCCATGCGCGGATCCAGCTGGCGCGATGTTCAGCCACGTCAGCCGGCGTAAACTGCAGTGCGTGAGCGGGCACGGTCAGTGTTTCATAGCCCGCAGGCAGGTCGCTCTTGATCACGGGATACATCCAGTTACCGGTGGGGATCGTCTGCTGGAAAGCAGGCGACAGCATAAATTGCAGGAACTGCTGCGCCAGCTTGGGTTGCTTGCTACTGGCGAGCTGCCCGGCCACTTCGACCTGCAGATAGTGTCCCTCACTGAATGCCGCAGCGGCGTAGCGATCTTTCTTCTCTTCAATAAGGTGATATGCCGGAGAGGTGGTATAGCTCAGCACCAGATCGCCTTCGCCTTTAAGAAACAGGCCGTACGCCTCGCTCCAGCCTTTGGTGACGGTCACGGTTTTCTGCGCCAGCTTTTGCCATGCGGCGGGGGCGTTGTCGCCGTAAACTTTTTGCATCCACAGCAGCAGGCCCAATCCTGGCGTGCTGGTACGCGGATCTTCATAAATCACGCGCCACTTTTCGGGGCTGTCCACCAGCTCTTTCAGGCTATGCGGCGGGTTTTTTAGCCGGGTTTTGTCATACACGAAGGCAAAATAGCCGTAGTCATAAGGCACAAACGTATCGCTGTGCCAGCCATCAGGCAGCTGCAGCGCGGTAGTATTCACGCGGCTTTTGGCAAACAGACCCGTTTTTGCGGCGGCGTCGACAAGATTGTTATCCAGTCCAAGCACCACGTCGGCTTTGCTATTCTTGCCTTCCATGCGCACGCGGTTCAGCAGCGAAACGCCATCTTCCAGCGCGACGTAATGCAGTTCGCAGCCGCACTCCGCTTCAAAGGCTTTTTTTACCGCTGGGCCGGGGCCCCACTCGGCGGAAAAGGAGTCATAGGTGTACACGGTGAGGACGGGTTTGGCAGCAAACGCCGGGGCAGCGATCAGCAGTAACAGGGGCAACACTTTATTTAACACTTTGCGCTCCTTGAGGAGAAAATAAGGTTGAGTCGCAAAGGATCTGAGTGGGTACCTCTCAAATCCCTACGCCGGTATTAACCGGATCAGGTTCGACGGGTCTCTCTCAGCCTGAACTGCAGGCACCCCGTTGAGAACGGCCTAGTGTAGACACTTCTGCGGCGGCGGGAAAGCATCACAAATCGGGTGGCGCGAACCAGGCTGACTTAAAATCGAACCAGCCCAGCGTATTGAGCCGCACGCCGCGCATGCTGCGCTGGCCCTGCAGCAGCAGCCAGTGATGAAAGAGCGGATGAAGATAGTGGTGAGTGAGCAACTGCTGGCTCCATTCCGCCAGCGGCAGCGCTTTTTCGCGCCAGCGTGCGGCATCGTTCGCCCAGTCGATCGGGATACAGCGCTGCATCAGCGGCAGCTCATACAGCTGGGCAAACAGCGCATACTCCAGCGGCAGCGTGAAATTGACGCTGCCCAGCCAGATATCGCTTTCTCCTTCGCCCGCTGACCAGGCTTCATAGCTGAGTTCGCGCGCAATCAGCGCGATGCCGTGCTGCGCCAGCAGCGGACGCAGCGCCTGCATAATACCGTCGTGCTCTACGTGGTGGTGGTATCCACTGATTGTCAGCTGCGTTAACCCTGTGGGCTTGCTAACGGGCGAGACATCACGCCGATGATGCCAACGCGGCAGCAGGCCGTTAGCCGGAAACCAGTCGCGTTGATGCGCCCGTTGGGCATGGTGCAGCACCGCAATAGGGGCGAGCAGATCGCTTACCCAGCGCCGGATGTGGGCGTCACGACCGTGCGCGCTGCGCTGGTCGAACAGCAGAAAATAGCAGCCTTCCTCCAGGCGGCTCTCAACCGAGGTTTCGTCAGCCGTTTCGCCCTCCAACGTGACGCCCGCTGGCACCAGTTCATCACCGATCTCCGGCAACACCCAAATGGAGACATCATCTATCAAGGCGCGAAAGCCAAAATAGTCATCAAACGCGGCAATTTTTAGCTGACTCTGCTGATTACGTATCACGCGGTAGGGCCCTGTGCCGATGGGCTGGCGGGCAAAGTCAGGCAGCGTAGGCCATTCCCGCGGCAAAATCATCGCGCTGACGCTGCCGAGTAGCCAAGGCAGCCATGCGTCGGGCTGCGTGAGGGTGATGTCCAGCGTCCAGTGCGCCGGGGACTCCACCTGGGCAAGGTGTGAAAACAGCGGCTGCTGACGCGCGCGCGTCAGCGAGGCAATCACATCGTCCATCTCCAGCTCGCGGCCATGGTGAAAGCGGATGGCCGGACGCAGAAAGAAACGCCACTGCAGCGGGGAGAGCTGCTGCCAGTGATGCGCAATATCGGGCTCGATTTCCCCTTTTTCCTCATTTATGCGTGTCAGACCGTTGAAAATTTGTCGCGCCAGGTGGGTTTCGGAACGGCGCAGCGGTGAGCCAGGCAGCAGATTGAGCAGAGGGCGGTAGTAGAGTACGCGCAGAATATGCTTGCCTTGACGAAAGCTACGCCCCAGGTGCGCCGCAATCATCTGGCGCACCGCGTTTTTATCACCGACCAGCTGCAGTAGCTGATCGATGCGATCCTGATCGAGCAGCGACGCTGCGCGCTGCTGCTGCAGCGCCAATCCGCTGTAACAGAAGCGTAAGTGGGAGCGTTTACCTCTGCCCGCTTCGGCCTGCCATTGCAGCCAACCTGCGGCCTGCATCGCGTTGAGCAGGCTGCGCATGTGACGGCGCGAGCAGTGCAGCAGGGCGGCCAATTCGGCCAGCGTGGTGTCTCCGTCTTGACCCTGGCGCTGCTGCCACAAGCGAATAAATTGGTGTTGCAGGCGTGACGAAGACATAAAAGGGGAACTCCATTGAAATATTGCTCAGTTTTTCCTTCCTCATAGTAGAGGCATACTGTGCGGCAATGGAAGAGCGGGAGGCATTCTACCGAATGGCGCTCTGCCAGCGGTTCCCTCAATGGAACCTTTTCTGAGTTGGGTGCATTTCACCGCCAGCAGCGTTATCTCTGCTGGCTTTTTTCATGGGGCTATGAAAATCTTCTCTCTTCTTGTCTACCCCTCTGTTTTAAGGGATTTCGTGATGAAATCGCTGTTAACGCGTCAGCGCCGCATTAATCCGGTTTACCTCGCTTTTATGGCGGTGTCGTTTATGACCGGCGTTGCCGGTGCGCTTCAGGCCCCCACGCTGAGCCTGTTTTTGACCCGCGAAGTGCAGGTGCGGCCCTTTTGGGTGGGGCTGTTTTTTACCGTGAATGCCCTCGCCGGAATTGTGATTAGCCTGCTGGTGGCGAAGCGCTCGGACAGCCGCGGCGATCGCCGCCATCTCATTCTGTTTTGCTGCCTGATGGCCGTGCTCAACGCGCTGCTGTTTGCCTTTAATCGTCACTACCTTACGCTGATTACGTTGGGCGTCCTGCTATCAGGACTGGCGAGCGTGGCGATGCCGCAAGTGTTTGCGCTGGCCCGCGAATATGCCGATCGCTCGGCGCGTGAAGTGGTGATGTTTAGCTCGGTGATGCGCGCGCAGCTGTCGCTGGCGTGGGTGATTGGCCCGCCGCTGTCGTTTGCGCTGGCGCTCAATTACGGCTTTGTCACGCTGTTCAGCGTAGCGGCGGGGATTTTCTTCCTGAGCCTGCTGCTGATCTGGTTTACGCTGCCTTCGGTGCCGCGCGTGGTGGTCACGCCGGAACAGGTGCTGCTGCAGCTGAGCCCGTGGAAAGACAGCCACGTGCGTCTGCTGTTTATCGCGTCGGTGGTGATGTGGGCGTGCAATACCATGTATATCATTGATATGCCGCTGTATATTAGCGCCACGCTGGGCCTGCCGGAGAAGCTGGCGGGGCTGCTCATGGGCACGGCGGCGGGACTGGAAATTCCGATTATGCTGCTCGCGGGCCACTATGCGCGGCGCGTCGGGAAACGCGCGCTTATGCTACTGGCGCTGGTCTCGGCCGTGCTGTTTTATCTGGGGCTGGTGCTGTTTACCTCGCAGACCGCGCTGATGGTACTGCAGCTGTTTAATGCGGCCTTTATTGGGATTATCGCCGGGATCGGCATGCTATGGTTTCAGGATCTGATGCCGGGGCGTGCCGGTGCCGCGACCACGCTGTTTACGACCTCTATTTCCACCGGATTGATTATTGCGGGACTGATTCAGGGCGCACTGAGTGAGCATTACGGTCATGAGGCGGTTTACTGGCTGGCACTGATCATGGCCGTTGTGGCATTGCTGCTGGCGGCGCGGGTGCGTGACGTGCGATAGCGGAGAAGGGCGACGGAGTCGCCCTTGTGTGATTAGCGTAAGAATGCCGGCTGGTTAGCTTCATACGTGGCGATGGACGCCTCGTGCTGCAGCGTCAGGCCAATGCTATCGAGGCCGTTGATCATGCAGTGGCGGCGGAAGCCGTCAATGTTGAAGTGGTAAGTTTTGTCGCCTGCGGTCACGGTTTGCGCTTCCAGGTCCACGGTAAAGCGGATGCCAGGCTGTGCGGCGACCAGACTGAACAGGGCGTCCACCTCCTCTTCACTCAGCGTGACCGGCAGCAGCTGGTTGTTGAAGCTGTTGCCATAGAAAATATCGGCGAAGCTGGGCGCGATCACCACGTGGAAGCCAAAGTCGGTCAGCGCCCAAGGCGCATGTTCACGGGAAGATCCACAGCCGAAGTTCTCCCGCGTCAGTAAAATGCTGGCGCCCTGAAATTCCGGCTTATTCAGCACAAAGCTCGCGGTAGGCTGGGTGCCTGCATCGTCGTCAAAGCGCCAGTCGTGGAACAGGTGTGCGCCGAAACCGGTACGCGTCACTTTCTGCAGAAACTGCTTGGGAATGATGGCGTCGGTATCAACATTGGCCGCATCCAGCGGGGCCACAATGCCGGTGTGTTGCGTAAATTTGTTCGCCATGGCGTTAAGCTCCCTGAGTCAGTTCACGAATGTCGGCAAAGCGACCGGTTACGGCGGCGGCGGCAGCCATGGCCGGACTCACCAGATGTGTACGACCGCCGCGGCCCTGACGGCCTTCAAAGTTGCGGTTACTGGTGGAGGCGCAGCGCTCGCCAGGATTTAAACGATCGTTATTCATCGCCAGGCACATGGAGCACCCAGGCAGGCGCCATTCGAAGCCCGCATCGAGAAAAATTTTGTCTAACCCTTCGGCTTCCGCCTGGGCTTTTACCGGGCCGGAACCGGGCACCACCATGGCGACCACGCCCGGTGCCACTTTACGTCCTTTGGCAATCGCGGCGGCAGCGCGTAAGTCTTCAATGCGCGAGTTGGTGCACGAGCCGATAAATACTTTATCAATGGCAACATCGGTGAGGCGGATGCCCGGCTTGAGATCCATATACGCCAGCGCTTTCTCTGCCGAAGCACGCTCCACGGGATCGGCGAACTGCTGTGGGTTGGGAATCGCCTGGTCAACGGCCATCACCTGACCGGGATTGGTGCCCCAAGTGACCTGCGGCGCGATATCCGCGGCGTTCAGGGTGACCACGGCATCGAACTTGGCATCGCTGTCCGACTTCAGCGTGCGCCAGTAGGCTACCGCTTGCTCCCAGTCGTCGCCTTTTGGCGCAAACTGCTTGTCTTTCAGGTAGGCGAACGTGGTGTCATCCGGCGCAACCAGACCCGCTTTGGCACCCATTTCAATCGCCATGTTGCACAGCGTCATACGCCCTTCCATGCTCAGCGCTTCGATGGCTTCGCCACAGAACTCGACGACATGGCCGGTGCCGCCTGCGCTACCGGTTTTACCAATGATGGCCAGCACAATGTCTTTAGCCGTGATGCCGGGCGCTGCGTGGCCCCGCACTTCAATCTTCATGGTTTTAGCACGGCCCTGCTTGAGGGTTTGCGTGGCGAAGACGTGCTCGACTTCAGAGGTCCCGATCCCAAAGGCCAGCGCGCCAAAGGCGCCATGCGTGGCCGTGTGAGAGTCGCCGCAAACAATTGTCATACCGGGCAGCGTCATGCCTTGCTCCGGGCCGATGACGTGGACAATGCCCTGGAAAGGGTGGTTCAGGTCATACAGCTGGATACCAAACTCGGCGCAGTTCTTCATCAGCTCTTGCATCTGAATACGCGCCATCTCGCCGGAGGCATTGATATCTTTGGTCTGGGTGGAGACGTTGTGATCCATGGTGGCGAACGTTTTCTCAGGCTGGCGCACCTTGCGGCCGTGCGCGCGCAGGCCGTCAAACGCCTGCGGTGAGGTCACTTCGTGGATCAGATGGCGATCGATATACAGCAGCGGCGTTTCGTTAGGCGCTTCGTGAACGACATGTGCATCAAATAACTTCTGGTATAAGCTTTTCATTTATTATTTTTCCTCTGTGATGAAACCGGCAATCAGGCTGCCCATTTCATCTGTGCTAACGGCTGGGCCGTTACCGGACAAATCACGGGTACGGTGGCCAGCTTCCAGCGCACGGCTCACCGCGCGTTCAATGCTGTCGGCGGCGTCTACTGCATTCAGGCTAAAGCGCAGCAGCATCGACAGCGACAGAATTTGCGCAATGGGGTTAGCGATATTCTGCCCGGCAATATCCGGCGCGGAACCGCCGGCCGGCTCAAACAGGCCAAAACCCTCTTCATTCACGCTGGCAGAAGGCAGCATGCCCATTGAGCCAGTGATCATGGCGCACTCGTCGGACAGGATGTCACCAAACAGGTTAGAGCAGAGTAAAACATCGAATTGTGACGGATCTTTGATCAGCTGCATGGTGGCATTGTCGATGTACATGTGATTCAGCTGCACATCCGGGTACCCTTTTGCCACCTCATTGACGATTTCACGCCACATCACCGACGTGGCCAGCACGTTGGCTTTATCCACTGAGGTGACCTTACTGCGGCGCTTGCGCGCGGCGTCAAAAGCATTACGCGCAATGCGCTCGATTTCAAAGCGGTGATAAACCTCGGTATCGAAAGCGCGCTCGTGTGGGCCGCTGCCCTCGCGGCCTTTGGGTTGGCCAAAGTAAATGCCGCCGGTCAGCTCACGCACGCAGAGAATATCGAAACCGCGCGCGGCGATGTCGCTGCGCAGCGGGCAGAATGCCTCCAGGCCCTTATACAGCGCTGCGGGGCGTAAATTACTGAACAATTTAAAGTGCTTACGCAGCGGCAAAAGGGCGCCGCGCTCAGGCTGGTTCGCGGGCGGCAGATGCTCCCATTTTGGCCCACCCACGGAACCAAACAGAATCGCATCGGCCTGTTCGGCGCCGGCAACGGTGGCGGGGGGCAGAGGTTCGCCGTGACGATCAATAGCGATGCCGCCCACATCATATTCGCTGGTGGTGATGCGCAGAGCAAAACGTTCGCGCACCGCATCAAGCACCTTCATGGCCTGCGCCATGACTTCCGGGCCGATTCCGTCGCCGGGCATTACCGCAATATGATAAGACTGAGTCATAGTTACACCGTTTCCTTCTGATCTTTAAATTTACGCTGCAGTTCTTTTTCTACCTGTTTGGCGCGCCAGATGTTGTTCAGGGCATTCACCATTGCTTTCGCTGAAGACTCAACGATGTCGGTCGCCAAGCCTACGCCGTGGAATTTACGTTGGTTGTAATTGACCACGATATCCACTTGCCCCAGCGCATTTTCACCGTGGCCTTTGGCGGTTAATTTGTAATTCAGCAGTTCGGCTTCGAAACCGGTAATACGGTTAATCGCCTGGTAAACCGCATCGACCGGACCGTTACCAGTGGCAGCATCGGCTTTGGTTTCTTCACCACAGCCCAACTGTACAGACGCGGTGGCGGTGACGCTGGAGCCGGTTTGCACGTTGAATTCATGCAGCTGGAAGTACTCCGGCTCTTCGTTTTGCTTGTTAATGAAGGCCAAGGCTTCCAGATCGTAATCAAACACCTGGCCTTTTTTGTCCGCCAGCTTCAGGAAAGCGTCATACAGGGTATCCAGGTTGTAATCCGATTCCTGATAGCCCATCTCTTCCATACGGTGTTTTACCGCGGCGCGGCCGGAGCGTGAGGTCAGATTGAGCTGGATTTTGTGCAGGCCGATCGATTCTGGCGTCAGGATTTCGTAGTTTTCACGGTTTTTAAGCACGCCATCCTGGTGGATGCCCGAAGAGTGCGCGAACGCATTGGCGCCCACCACCGCTTTGTTGGCCGGAATGGGCATGTTGCAGATTTGGCTCACGGTTTGGCTGGTGCGGTAGATCTCTTGATGATTAATGTTGGTGTGGACATTCATGATCTGCTGGCGGGTTTTGATGGCCATGATCACTTCTTCCAGCGCACAGTTACCGGCGCGCTCACCCAGTCCGTTCAGCGTGCCCTCTACCTGACGCGCACCCGCCAGTACCGCGGCAATGGCGTTGCCGGTGGCCATACCCAGATCGTCATGGGTGTGAACAGACAAAATCGCGTTATCAATGTTCGGCACGCGGTTAATCAGCTGACTAATGATATTGCCGTATTCACCCGGCGTGGTGTAACCCACGGTGTCAGGAATGTTGATGGTGGTTGCACCGGCATTGATCGCGGCCTCTACCATGCGGCACAGATCGTCGATAGGTGTGCGACCGCCATCTTCGCAGGAAAACTCGACATCGTTGGTGTAGTTGCGCGCGCGTTTGATCATGTGAACGGCGCGCTCAATCACCTCTGGCAGCGTACTGCGCAGCTTGGTGGCGATGTGCATTGGCGAGGTGGCAATGAACGTGTGAATACGAAATGCGTCGGCGACGCGCAGCGACTCGTATGCGGCGTCAATATCTTTTTCTACACAGCGCGCCAGCCCGCAAACACGGCTGTTTTTAATGGTGCGCGCAATAGTCTGCACCGACTCGAAGTCACCCGGTGAAGAGACCGGAAAACCCACCTCCATGACATCAACGCCCATTCTTTCCAGCGCCAGGGCGATCTGCAGTTTTTCTTTCACACTCAGACTGGCTTGCAGCGCCTGCTCACCATCACGCAAAGTGGTATCGAAAATAATAACTTGCTGGCTCATGGTGCTCTTCCTTTTACATTGACTTCGCCGGTGCAACGAGCATAAAAAAACCCGCGCAGTGGCGCGGGTTTTTAAACTGTCAGTGGGTTCGAATCAATTCTCGTTTTCGCCCACGAGTCTACCGCGCAAACTGGATGCGTTAAGTAGTAGACCAAGTAGGCGAGAAAAACGGAACATAGCTCAAACCCCGAAATTTAATGATGCGTATATTGGTACTGGAATCATTATGGCTTGTCAACCCTGAAAGTAGGGGCAGCCAGCAAGGGATATCAGGGCGATATTCTAAGAATAATTCTCCTGGTAGCGTATTGATGTTAATCGATTGGAAAAATAAGCGATTAACGCTAAAAATAGGGTGGATGAAATAATTTTAATACCATAACCTAATGTAATGAAAGGGTTTTTATTCGTTGTGCGACTTGTTGAAGAATCAAGACAAACCGGATTTCTCAGCAGAATGTGATGTGAGATCCTGAATTGGGAGTTAATCTCGCCATAAACTTATGAGTGCAGGAAATTGTGGCCTGAGCCTGCCGGCAATATAAAAATCCTATTTCTTAGAAGACGCTGCAAATAATCTTTTATCCAGCATTTTCATCTGTGGTTATCGCAAGGCATTAGTTAATTCCTCGCGCGCTAAACGGGCGTGTTAGAGCCTTTTCTGCCGAATTACGCCGTATGGGCAAGGGCGGCGTTTGCAGGCAGAGTTTTCTGCGGTTATGGTAATCGACCTACTCTCAAAAGAATCAACGCAAGTAGACTCCCTGTACCTGGAAGACAGAAATGAATTCTCTCTTTCGAGCATAAACATAAGGTTTTGATCTTAATTGGCGAAAAGTGGTCGGGAGGCAAATGACGCAGGGATAATGCGCGTTGTTGGCCTTCTTTCCTGACGCCTGGAGGCAGAAAATGGAGATGTTGTCAGGAGCCGAAATGGTCGTCCGTTCGTTGATCGATCAGGGCGTTAAGCAAGTATTCGGTTATCCGGGCGGAGCGGTGCTCGACATTTATGATGCGCTGCAAACGGTCGGTGGCATTGACCACGTGCTGGTGCGTCACGAGCAGGGCGCCGTGCATATGGCTGACGGTTTAGCGCGCGCAACCGGCGAAGTCGGCGTGGTGCTGGTGACGTCAGGCCCAGGCGCGACCAACGCCATCACGGGCATTGCGACCGCGTATATGGATTCGATTCCGCTGGTGATTCTCTCAGGGCAGGTCCCGTCTTCGCTAATTGGCTACGATGCCTTCCAGGAGTGCGACATGGTGGGCATTTCGCGTCCCGTGGTAAAGCACAGCTTTCTGGTAAAAAATACCGAAGAGATCCCGACCGTTCTGAAAAAAGCCTTCTGGCTGGCCGCCAGCGGCCGTCCCGGTCCTGTGGTCATCGATCTGCCGAAAGACATTCTTAACCCTGCCAATAAGCTGCCTTATGTTTGGCCCGAAACCGTGAGCATGCGCTCTTACAACCCGACCATTCAGGGGCACAAAGGGCAGATCAAGCGTGCGCTACAAACGCTGCTGGCGGCGCATAAGCCCGTGATTTATGCCGGCGGCGGTGCAATCACCTCTGGTTGTGAAGCCGAGCTGCTGCAGCTGGCGGAAAAGTTAAATATCCCGGTGACCACCTCGCTGATGGGACTGGGCGCTTTCCCCGGCTCACACCGCCAGTGCGTGGGCATGCTGGGCATGCACGGCACTTATGAAGCCAACATGACCATGCATAACGCCGATCTGATTTTCGGCATTGGCGTGCGTTTTGACGATCGCACGACCAACAATCTGGCGAAGTATTGCCCCAACGCAACCATCATGCACATTGATGTCGACCCGACCTCGATATCAAAAACCGTGAGTGCGGATATCCCGATTGTTGGCGATGCCAGGCAAACGCTGGTGCAGATGTTGGAGCTGCTGGCGCAAAGTGAGCCGCAGCAAGAGTTAGACAGCCTGCGCGACTGGTGGCAAACCATTGACGGCTGGCGCAGCCGCAACTGCCTGGCGTTCGATCGCACCAGCGAGAAGATCAAACCGCAGGCAGTCATTGAAACCATCTGCCGTTTAACCCATGGCGATGCGTATGTGACCTCTGATGTGGGTCAGCACCAGATGTTTGCCGCGCTCTATTATCAGTTCGATAAACCGCGTCGCTGGATTAACTCAGGCGGGCTCGGCACCATGGGCTTTGGTCTGCCCGCCGCGCTGGGCGTTAAAATGGCGCTGCCAGATGAAACGGTAATTTGCGTGACGGGCGACGGCAGTATCCAAATGAATATTCAGGAGCTCTCTACCGCACTGCAATATGATCTGCCGGTACTGGTATTGAACTTGAACAACCGCTTCCTTGGCATGGTGAAGCAGTGGCAAGACATGATCTATTCCGGACGTCATTCGCAATCTTATATGGAGTCGCTGCCTGATTTTGTGCGCCTGGCGGAAGCCTATGGTCACGTTGGCATTGCTATCCAGCATCCGGCTGAGCTTGAAGAGAAGCTGCAGCTGGCGTTGGATACCCTGGCAAAAGGCCGGTTGGTGTTCGTGGACGTCACGGTGGATGGCAGTGAGCACGTTTACCCGATGCAAATTCGCGGTGGCGCGATGGATGAGATGTGGTTGAGCAAAACGGAGAGGACATAATTATGCGTCGTGTGTTATCGGTTCTGCTGGAGAACGAATCCGGCGCATTGTCCCGCGTGGTCGGACTGTTTTCACAGCGCGGTTACAATATTGAAAGCCTGACGGTTGCGCCAACGGACGATCCTACGCTGTCGCGCATGACCATCCAGACCGTGGGTGACGAAAAGGTGCTGGAGCAGATCGAGAAGCAGCTGCACAAGCTAGTAGACGTTCTGCGCGTCAGTGAGCTGGGGCAGGGCGCCTACGTTGAGCGTGAAATCATGCTGGTGAAAATTCAGGCCAGCGGATACGGACGCGAAGAGGTAAAGCGCAGCGCAGAAATTTTCCGCGGCCACATTGTTGATGTCACGCCGACGCTGTACACGGTTCAGCTCGCGGGCACCAGCGACAAGCTGGATGCCTTCCTGAACACGGTACGTGAAGTGGCGGAGATTGTGGAAGTGGCGCGGTCCGGCATCGTGGGCGTTTCACGTGGCGATCGCGTCATGCGCTAATGCCTGTTGAATGAACAGAGTTAATGAAGCTAACCCGGCGTAATGCCGGGTTTTTTTATTTTATGCGTGGCCTGAGCTTGCCGGACAAAAGCGGTTGCTCAGCGTGGTTTTCTGCGGTTAGATGTTACAAACGTTTTATCCTTAGCTACTCTGCGGATATTTCCGCAAGGCCTGGCTTCTGAGAATGAAGGTGTTATCGTGAAACTCGATGAAATTGCGCGCCTGGCAGGTGTATCGCGGACGACAGCCAGCTACGTTATAAACGGCAAAGCACGGCAGTATCGTGTCAGCGAAAAAACCGTTGAGAAAGTTATGGCGGTGGTGCGCGAATACAACTACCACCCAAATGCCGTGGCGGCGGGCTTGCGTGCCGGACGTACGCGATCGATTGGGTTGGTCATCCCCGATCTGGAAAACACCAGCTATACGCGCATTGCCAACTACCTGGAACGTCAGGCGCGTCAGCGCGGTTATCAGCTACTGATCGCCTGCTCCGAGGATCAGCCCGATAACGAGATGCGCTGTATTGAGCATTTACTGCAGCGTCAGGTCGACGCCATTATTGTCTCCACGTCCCTGCCGCCGGAGCACCCGTTTTACCAGCGCTGGATCAACAACGCCTTACCCATCATTGCGCTAGACCGCGCGCTGGATCGTGAACACTTTACCAGCGTGGTGGGCGCCGATCAGGACGATGCCTGCACGCTGGCAGCTGAATTGCGTCAGCTCCCGGTGAAGAATGTGCTGTTTCTCGGCGCGCTGCCTGAACTGTCAGTAAGCTTTCTGCGTGAAATGGGGTTCCGCGAGGCCTGGAAAGACGATCCGCGCCCCATCGATTACCTCTACTGCAACAGTTTTGATCGCGCGGCGGCGGCGACGCTGTTTGAACGCTATCTCGACGATAACCCTATGCCCGATGCGCTCTTTACTACCTCTTTTGGTTTATTGCAGGGAGTGATGGATGTGGCGTTGAAGCGCGAGGGGCGCTTGCCAACCGATTTGGCGATCGCGACATTTGGCGACCACGAATTATTAGACTTCCTTGAATGTCCGGTGCTGGCTGTAGGACAGCGTCATCGGGATGTTGCCGAGCGCGTTCTGGAATTAGTCTTGGCTTCTTTAGATGAACCCCGCAAACCGAAACCGGGGTTAACGCGCATTCGCCGTAATTTATTCCGACGCGGTCAATTGAGTCGCCGACCAAAATGAAAGCGTGGGCAGAGATTGCCCACGCCGATTAATTCACCCACTATTATTGGGCAGCCGCGCTTGAGAACCCTGCATAAATTAACGTCATCCCAGCTAACAAATTAAATTCCAGCAATTTTCTTAATTGTTTACCACTTCCGCGCCGCGCCACACCGTGTGACCGCATGACCGCTAGGCTTCCTATCAGAAATCCCCTAAAATGCAGCGCGCGTCGGCCCGCTCAGGCTAAATAGGTTGTGTCTGAAAAGCGCTTTAATTTTCACCATTTAGCAAAATGAAAAGATTTTTATTCCACTATTCATTAGGTTAATTTTTTAAATTTGTCTTTTATTTCTACCACGACGTCATCTGAATAATTTCTTCTCCTTGTAAAGAGTGATATTCACCTACCGTTGCGGCTTGACAAGGATTTCATCGGCTCCGTAAACTCGTTTCGTGGTAAAAAGTGGGATAAAGTGGTGAAAACGGGTGACTGAGGGGTGGGACTGACATGTTCCGTGGCGCAACGTTAGTCAATCTCGACAGCAAAGGTCGGTTGGCGGTTCCAATGCGCTACCGGGATCTGCTTGTCGCGGAGTCTCAGGGGCAAATGGTATGCACCATTGACCTTCATCAACCCTGCCTGCTGCTTTATACCCTGCCCGAATGGGAAATCATTGAAAAAAAGCTGGCTCGCTTATCCAGCATGAATCCCAATGAGCGCCGCGTGCAGCGGCTGCTGTTAGGACATGCCAGCGAATGCCAGATGGATAATGCAGGACGCTTGTTGCTCGCGGGGACGCTACGTCAACATGCGGGCCTTACCAAAGAAGTGATGCTGGTTGGACAGTTCAACAAGTTTGAGCTGTGGGATGAACAGACCTGGTATCAACAAGTCAAGGATGATATTGACGCAGAACAGTCGGCTCAGGAGCCTTTATCTGAGCGGTTGCAGGACTTGTCGCTATAGCTTATGCAGGAAAATTTTAAACACACCACGGTGCTGCTCGATGAGGCGGTTAACGGCCTCAATATCAAGGAAGACGGCATTTATATTGACGGCACTTTTGGGCGCGGCGGTCACTCACGTCTGATCCTCTCGAAGCTGGGAGAGCACGGGCGTCTGATCGCGATCGATCGCGATCCGCAGGCGATAGCGGCAGCGGCGGAGATCAACGATCCCCGTTTCTCGATCGTGCACGGGCCGTTCTCTGCGCTGGCAGAGTATGTCGAGGCGCGCGGGCTGACCGGCAAAATCGATGGCGTTTTATTAGATTTAGGCGTTTCTTCACCGCAGCTCGACGATGCAGAGCGCGGGTTTTCGTTTATGCGCGATGGCCCACTGGATATGCGCATGGACCCGACGCGCGGTCAGTCTGCCGCGGAATGGTTGATGACCGCCGAAGAGGACGATATCGCTAAGGTGATCAAAACCTTTGGTGAAGAGCGCTTTGGTAAGCGTATCGCGCGCGCCATCGTTGAGCGCAATCGCGAACAGCCGATGACGCGTACCAAAGAGTTAGCGGCTGTGATTGCCGCGGCGATGCCGGTAAAGGACAAGTTCAAGCACCCCGCAACCCGAACGTTTCAAGCGATTCGTATTTGGGTAAACAGCGAGTTGGAAGAGATCGAGATCGCGCTGAAAGGGGCGCTGTCGGTGCTGGCGCCCGGTGGCAGGCTGTCAGTGATCAGCTTCCATTCGCTGGAAGACCGCCTGGTGAAGCGATTTATGCGCGACCAAAGTCGTGGCCCGCAAGTACCGGCGGGGATTCCTATGACGGAATCGCAGTTGAAAGCGCTGGGCGGACGCGAACTTAAAACGCTCGGGAAACTGATCCCTGGCGAAGCGGAGGTCGCTGAAAATCCTCGTGCGCGCAGCTCCGTGCTTCGCATTGCGGAAAGGACCGGCGCGTGATCGGCAACGAAAGGCACAGCCTGCCCGGCGTCATCGCAGGCGATATTTTGCGGTTTGGCAAAATTCCGCTGCTGCTGCTGATTGCGGTGCTGGTGTCGTCTGTTTTGGTCGTAACCACGACGCACAAGACCCGTTTACTTACGGCCCAGCGTGAGCAGCTGGTGCTGGAGCGCGACGCGCTGGACATTGAATGGCGCAACCTGATTCTGGAAGAGAATGCCCTTGGCGATCACAGCCGGGTAGAGCGGATAGCAACTGATAAGCTCCAGATGCAGCACGTTGATCCTTCTCAGGAAAATATTGTGGTGCAAAAATAAGGAATTACCGAACCCAATGAGTGGCGCAGGCAAACCGCTGAAGTTGAGAAAACAGGAAGAAAAGGCCAGCTTTGTAAGCTGGCGTTTTGCGTTGCTGTGCGGCTGTATTCTGCTGGCGCTTGGGGGCTTGTTATCACGTGTTGCCTGGCTCCAGGTTATCAGCCCGGACAAGTTGGTCAAAGAGGGCGATTTGCGCTCTCTGCGCGTGCAATCGGTACCGACTGCGCGCGGCATGATCAGCGATCGCGCCGGACGTCCGCTGGCGGTCAGCGTGCCGGTGAATGCGATCTGGGCCGATCCGAAAGAGCTCACCGAGCACGGCGGCGTGTCGCTGGACAGCCGTTGGAAAGCGCTTTCTGATGCGCTGTCTATTCCCCTCGATCAGCTCGCTGCACGTATCAATGCGAATCCCAAAGGACGCTTTATCTATCTGGCCCGGCAGGTCAACCCTGCCATTGGTGAGTACGTCAAGAAACTCAAACTGCCCGGCATCTATCTGCGCGAAGAATCGCGCCGTTACTATCCTGCTGGACAAGTCACCGCGCACCTCATCGGCTTCACCAATATTGATGGCCAAGGCATTGAGGGCATCGAGAAAAGCTTTGATAAGTGGCTAACAGGATCGCCTGGTGAGCGCACCGTGCGTAAAGATCGCTATGGCCGCGTCATTGAGGATATCTCTTCCGTAGATAGCCGCGCGGCCCATAATTTGACGTTGAGTATCGATGAACGTCTTCAGGCGCTGGTTTATCGCGAGCTTAATAATGCCGTGGCCTTTAACAAGGCGGAATCCGGCACCGCCGTGCTGGTCGATGTGAACACGGGCGAAGTACTGGCGATGGCGAACAGCCCGGCCTATAACCCGAATAACCTGAGCAACACGCCTAAAGATGTGATGCGCAACCGCGCCATCACCGATATTTTCGAGCCCGGCTCCACGGTCAAACCGATGGTGGTGATGACGGCGCTGCAGCGCGGCGTGGTGAAAGAGAACAGCGTATTAAACACGGTGCCTTATCGTGTTAACGGCCATGAAATCAAAGATGTGGCACGCTATAACGAATTGACCCTTACTGGGGTACTGCAGAAGTCGAGTAACGTCGGGGTTTCACGCCTGGCGTTAGCGATGCCGTCCTCAGCGCTTGTAGAGACTTACGCGCGCTTTGGATTGGGAAAACCGACCAATTTGGGGCTGGTCGGGGAAAGTAGTGGCTTATACCCTCAAAAACAACGGTGGTCTGACATAGAGAGGGCCACCTTCTCTTTCGGCTACGGGCTAATGGTAACGCCGTTACAGTTAGCGCGTGTCTACGCAACCATAGGCAGCTATGGCATCAACCGTCCGCTCTCTATCACCAAAGTTGACCCGCCTGTCGCGGGGGAACGGGTATTCCCAGAAGATCTGGTGAAAACCGTAATGCATATGATGGAAAGTGTGGCCTTGCCCGGTGGTGGTGGCGTAAAAGCGGCGATCAAGGGATACCGCATTGCGATTAAAACCGGCACCGCGAAAAAAGTGGGGCCCGATGGGCGTTACGTGAATAAATATATCGCCTATACCGCAGGCGTCGCGCCGGCGAGCCGCCCGCGCTTTGCGCTGGTGGTGGTGATTAACGATCCGCAGGCCGGTAAATATTATGGCGGTGCGGTTTCCGCGCCGGTGTTTGGCGCCATCATGGGCGGCGTACTGCGCACCATGAATATTGAGCCTGATGCGCTGCCAACCATTGATAAGAATGAGCTTGTGAAGAACAGAAGTGAGGAATCCAGTGACAGATCGTAACCTGCGCGACCTGCTGGCACCGTGGGTGCCCGGCGCGCCGGCGCGTCCACTCCGAGACATGACTCTGGACAGCCGCGCTGCGGCTGCTGGCGATCTGTTTGTCGCCGTGGCGGGCCATCACGCTGATGGTCGTCGTTTTATTCCGCAGGCTATCGCGCAAGGGGTAACGGCCGTGATTGCCGAAGCCGAAGGCGAAGCCAGCGATGGGGATATCCGTGAGATGCACGGTGTCCCGGTGATCTATCTGGCACAGCTGCCGCAGCGGCTTTCAGCGCTGGCCGGACGTTTTTATCAACAGCCGGCCGAGCAGCTGAAAGCGATCGGGGTCACCGGCACCAACGGGAAGACCACCACAACCCAATTAATTGCGCAGTGGGCCAGCCTGCTGGGTGAGACCTCTGCCGTTATGGGCACGATCGGTAATGGGCTTTATGGTCAGCTGGCTCCCAGTGAAAACACCACGGGCTCGGCGGTCGATGTTCAGCATGTATTACACGACTTCGTCGGCAAAGGCGCAACGCTGGCCGCGATGGAGGTCTCTTCCCACGGTCTGGTACAGCACCGCGTGGCCGCGCTGCCGTTCGCCGCAGCGGTCTTTACGAATTTGAGCCGCGATCACCTTGATTACCATGGTGATATGCAAGGCTATGAGTCGGCGAAATGGTTGCTCTTCTCCGAACATCAGGTTGGCCTAGCGGTGATCAACGCCGATGATGCGGTCGGCCGTCGCTGGCTGGAAAAGCTGCCGGACGCGGTGGCAGTGACGCTGCATGAGGATCTCTCTGCCGCGTGGCACGGCCGCTGGCTGCACGCTACGCAGGTGGCCTACCACGATGGCGGGGCGCACATTCATTTCCGCTCAAGCTGGGGGGAAGGTGCAGTAGACAGCCGTCTGATGGGCGCATTCAACGTCAGCAACCTGCTGCTGGCACTGGCCACGCTGTTGGCACTCGATTATCCATTGGATGCGCTGCTGGCAACCGCGCCGCAGCTGAAGCCGGTTTGCGGGCGCATGGAAGTGTTTTCGGCACCCGATAAGCCTACGGTGGTAGTGGATTATGCCCATACGCCGGATGCGCTGGAAAAAGCCCTAGAGGCGGCTCGGCTGCACTGTAAAGGCAAGCTGTGGTGCGTATTTGGCTGCGGCGGCGATCGTGACAAAGGCAAGCGGCCATTGATGGGCGCCATCGCCGAGCAGTTCGCCGATATCGTGGTGATTACCGATGACAATCCTCGCAGCGAGGAGCCCGCCGCCATCGTTGAAGACATTTTGAGCGGTTTACTCGATCCGGGCCGCGCGCGCGCGGTAGCGGGTCGTGCCCAAGCGGTGACCCATGCCGTCATGCAGGCTGACGCACACGACATTGTGCTGGTCGCGGGCAAAGGACATGAAGATTATCAAATAATTGGCAATCGCCGTCTGGACTATTCTGACCGCGATACGGTGGCAAGACTGTTAGGGGTGATGGCATGATACCTTTTTACCTGAAAACCCTGGCAGAAATCAGTGCCGGTGAGCTCCATGGACATGACTGCTCTATTGACGATGTCACTACGGATACCCGTAAAGTGGTTAAAGGCAGCCTGTTCGTGGCCTTGGTGGGTGAACGCTTTGACGCCCACAACTTTGCCGATGAGGCCATTGCCAACGGGGCAGTGGCACTACTGGTCAACAAACCGTTGCCGGTTGGCGTGCCGCAAGTTGTGGTCGCGGACACGCGCATCGCCTTTGGTCAAATCGCGGCTTGGGTGCGTCAGCAATCAAACGCGCGCGTGGTCGGCCTGACCGGATCGTCCGGAAAAACCTCGGTAAAAGAGATGACCGCGGCCATTCTGCGCCAGTGCGGAGAGACGCTCTACACCGCAGGGAACTTAAATAACGACATCGGCGTGCCCATGACGCTGCTGCGCCTGACCGACCATCACGACTATGCCGTGATTGAAATGGGTGCCAATCATCAGGGTGAAATTGCCTATACCACCAGCCTGGTGCGTCCTGAAGCGGCGCTGGTCAACAACCTCTCTGCTGCGCACCTTGAAGGCTTCGGCTCACTCGCGGGCGTCGCAAAAGCCAAAGGCGAAATTTTTGGCGGCTTGCCGGTTCACGGCACCGCGATTGTCAACGCTGACAGCAACGATCTGGCTAACTGGCAGCATCAGTTTGGCGATAAAACGCTGTGGCGCTTCTCACCGCACCCTATGGCTGATGCGGAATTTCGCGCCAGCGAGATCGTGCTGCGCGCCGATGCCACGCTGTTTACGCTGCACACTCCGCGCGGTGACGTGGCGATTGAATTGCCGCTGCCGGGACGTCATAACGTCGCGAATGCGCTGGCGGCGGCGGCGCTGGCCCTCGCTATCGACGCGCCCCTGAGTGCGATTCAGGCTGGCCTTAAAACATTACAGCCTGTTCCTGGGCGTCTCTTCCCGATTCGTTTATCTGCCAGCAAATTGCTGCTTGATGACAGCTATAACGCCAACGTGGGATCCATGACGGCGGCGGCGCAGGTGCTGGGTGATATGCCGGGCTATCGCGTGATGGTGGTGGGTGACATGGCTGAGCTGGGCGATGAGGCAGAAGCCTGTCACCGTCAGGTCGGTGAAGCCGCCAAAGCCGCCAGCGTAGATTGCGTCCTGAGCGTGGGTGAGTTGAGCCAACTGATCGGTGAAAGCAGCGGAAGAGGCGAACATTTCGCCACTAAGACGCAGCTCATTGAACGTTTGCACGCGCTGATGTCCCAGCATCAGGACATGACTATTTTGATAAAAGGTTCACGTAGTGCCGCCATGGAGCAGGTAGTACAGAGCTTACAGGAGAAAGCAACATGCTAGTCTGGCTGGCCGAACATCTGGTCGCACTTTATTCCGGTTTTAACGTCTTTTCTTACCTGACGTTTCGCGCCATTGTCAGCCTGCTGACCGCCTTATTTATTTCGCTGTGGATGGGACCGCGCCTGATTGCCTGGCTGCAAAAGCTGCAAATCGGCCAGGTGGTACGCAACGACGGTCCCGAGTCGCATTTCAGCAAGCGCGGCACCCCGACCATGGGTGGGATCATGATCCTCACGTCCATCACCATTTCCGTGCTGATGTGGGCTTATCCTTCTAATCCGTACGTGTGGTGCGTGCTGGTGGTGCTGGTGGGGTTCGGCATCATTGGGTTTGTCGATGATTACCGCAAAGTGGTGCGCAAAGACACGAAAGGGCTGATTGCGCGCTGGAAATATTTCTGGATGTCCGTGATTTCACTGGGCGTCGCGTTTGCGCTTTACGCTGCTGGGAAAGGCACGCCCGCCACACAATTGGTGGTACCGTTCTTTAAAGACATCATGCCGCAGCTGGGGCTGTTCTACGTGGTGCTGGCCTACTTCGTGATTGTTGGCACCGGTAACGCGGTTAACCTCACCGACGGCCTGGACGGGCTGGCGATAATGCCTACGGTCTTCGTGGCCGCCGGTTTTGCGCTGGTGGCGTGGGCCACCGGCAACGTTAAGTTTGCCGAATATCTGCACATTCCCTATCTGCGCCATGCGGGGGAACTGGTGATTGTCTGCACCGCGATCGTCGGTGCCGGACTGGGCTTTTTATGGTTCAACACCTATCCAGCCCAAGTTTTTATGGGCGACGTCGGTTCGCTGGCGCTGGGCGGCGCGTTAGGCACGCTGGCCGTGCTGTTACGACAGGAATTTTTGCTGGTGATTATGGGTGGCGTGTTTGTAGTCGAAACGCTGTCGGTGATCCTGCAAGTAGGCTCATTCAAGCTGCGTGGTCAGCGTATTTTTCGCATGGCGCCGATCCATCACCACTATGAACTGAAAGGCTGGCCAGAGCCGCGCGTCATCGTGCGCTTCTGGATTATTTCGCTGATGCTGGTGCTGATTGGCCTGGCAACACTGAAGGTGCGTTGATCATGGCTGACTATCGGGGCAGAAGCGTGGTCATCATTGGATTGGGTCTTACCGGCCTGTCCTGTGTTGATTTCTTTCTTGCGCAGGGCGTAACGCCGCGCGTGATGGACACCCGCGTATCGCCACCGGGCGTCGATAAACTGCCGGATACCGTTGAGCGCTACGTTGGCGGTATCAACAGCGACTGGCTATTGGCGGCGGATTTGATCATCGCCAGCCCCGGCATTGCGCTGGCGCATCCTGCGCTGAGTGAAGCGGCCGATGCGGGCATTGAGATCATTGGTGATATCGAACTCTTCTGTCGCGAAGCGCAAGCGCCTATCGTCGCCATTACCGGTTCTAATGGCAAAAGCACCGTCACCACGCTGGTGGGCGAAATGGCGCGTGCCGCAGGCTGGCAGGTAGGCGTCGGCGGCAACATTGGTTTGCCCGCGCTGACCTTACTGAAATCGCCTGCTCAGCTATACGTGCTTGAGCTCTCGAGCTTCCAGTTGGAAACCACCCACAGCCTTAAAGCTGCCGCGGCCACCATCCTCAACGTGACGGAAGATCACATGGATCGCTATCCGTTGGGCATGCAGCAGTATCGCGCCGCGAAGTTGCGTATTTATGAACATGCCAGCGTTTGCGTCGTCAATGCGGATGATGGGATGACTATGCCGGTCCGTGGGGTCGACGCGCGCTGCGTTAGCTTTGGTATTAATCTCGGCGATTATCACCTCAATCAGCAGCAGGGCAGTACCTGGCTGCGCGTGAGAGGCGAGAAAGTGCTTAACGCCGACGAAATGAAACTGGTGGGACAGCACAACTATACCAACGCACTGGCTGCGCTGGCGCTGGCGGATGCGGTGAATATCCCGCGCGCCTCCAGTCTAAAAGCACTCACCACCTTTGGCGGGCTGGCGCACCGTTTCCAATTGGTGCATGAAGCCAAAGGCGTGCGCTGGATCAATGACTCAAAAGCCACCAACGTGGGCAGTACCGAAGCCGCACTGAATGGCCTGCAGGTGAAAGGCACGCTGTGGCTCCTGCTCGGCGGTGATGGCAAGGCGGCTGACTTTACGCCGCTGGCGCGCTACTTACAGGGCGATCGCGTGAGGCTGTACTGTTTCGGCCGTGATGGGGATGCGCTGGCCGCGCTGCGCCCGGATATCGCCACGCGCACCGAGACCTTACAGCAGGCAATCGCGCAGATTGCGTCCCAGGTTTCGGCAGGCGATATGGTGCTGTTATCCCCTGCATGTGCGAGCCTGGATCAGTTTCGCAATTTTGAACAGCGCGGCGACGTCTTCGCGCAACTGGCGCGGGAGTTAGGCTGATGCGGATCCCGGGCGCCATGCTGGCCAATTTTTTATCGCTGCGGCTTAGAGACTGGGTAATGGGCGCGCGCGAAAGCGACGATGCGCCGATCGTACTCTACGATCGCACCTTGCTGTGGCTAACGTTTGGGTTGGCCATCATTGGTTTCGTGATGGTGACGTCGGCGTCCATGCCTGTTGGCCAACGCCTGAATGAAGACCCATTCTATTTCGCCAAGCGCGATGCCTTTTATATTGCGCTGGCATTTGGTATGGCGCTGGTCACACTGCGCGTGCCGATGGATTTCTGGCAGCGCTACAGCAACGCCATGCTAATGACCTCCGTACTGCTTCTGCTGATTGTGCTGGTGGTGGGCAGTTCGGTAAACGGGGCGTCACGCTGGATTGCGCTCGGCCCGCTGCGTATTCAGCCTGCCGAGTTATCGAAACTCTCGCTGTTTTGCTACCTCGCCAGCTATCTGGTGCGCAAGGTTGAAGAGGTCCGCAATAACTTCTGGGGCTTCTGTAAGCCCATGGGCGTAATGGTGGTGCTGGCGGTGCTGTTGCTTGCCCAGCCTGACCTCGGCACGGTGGTGGTGTTGTTTGTCACGACGTTGGCCATGCTGTTCCTGGCCGGTGCCAAGCTGTGGCAGTTTTTGGCGATTATCGGATCCGGTATTTTCGCGGTGATTTTGCTGATCATCGCCGAACCCTACCGTATGCGCCGCGTCACCTCGTTCTGGAATCCGTGGGAAGATCCCTTTGGCAGCGGCTACCAGCTGACGCAATCGTTGATGGCATTTGGCCGTGGCGAATTTTGGGGACAAGGGCTCGGAAACTCCGTGCAAAAGCTGGAGTATTTGCCCGAAGCGCACACCGATTTCATCTTCTCCATCATTGGTGAAGAGTTGGGTTATGTCGGTGTGGTTTTGGCGCTGTTAATGGTATTCTTCGTGGCTTTTCGTGCGATGTCGATTGGCCGACGCGCGCTGGAGATTGACCAGCGTTTTTCGGGCTTCCTCGCTTGTTCAATTGGCGTGTGGTTTAGCTTTCAGGCGCTGGTTAACGTCGGCGCGGCAGCGGGCATGCTGCCGACCAAAGGCCTGACGCTACCGCTGATCAGCTATGGCGGTTCGAGCCTGATTATTATGTCGACGGCGATCGTTTTCTTGTTGCGTATTGATTATGAAACGCGCCTGGCGAAAGCGCAGGCGTTTACCCGAGGTGCTCGATGAGTGGCAAACGGCTGATGGTCATGGCGGGCGGTACGGGCGGACACGTTTTTCCCGGCCTGGCAGTGGCGCATCATCTGATGGAACAGGGCTGGCAAGTGCGCTGGCTGGGAACCGCCGATCGTATGGAAGCGGATTTAGTGCCGAAGCACGGCATTGAGATTGATTTCATCCGTATCAGCGGGCTGCGCGGCAAGGGCCTGAAAGCGCTGTTGCTGGCGCCGTTCCGCATCGTCAATGCCTGGCGTCAGGCGCGCACTATTATGAAGCGCTGGCAGCCAGATGTGGTATTGGGCATGGGCGGTTACGTGTCAGGCCCTGGCGGACTGGCCGCCTGGAGCTGCGGTATTCCGGTGGTGCTCCACGAACAAAACGGCATTGCCGGGCTTACCAACAAAGGGCTGGCGAAAATTGCCACCAAAGTGATGCAGGCCTTCCCCGGTGCGTTTCCGAACGCCGAGGTGGTAGGAAACCCGGTGCGCACCGATGTTCTGGCGCTGCCGCTGCCCGCCGCGCGTTTGCCTTCGCGCACGGGACCGATACGCGTGCTCGTGATTGGCGGAAGCCAGGGCGCACGTATTCTCAACCAGGTGGTGCCGCAGGTGGCAGCCGAACTGGGTGACGCCATTACGCTTTGGCACCAGACCGGAAAAGGTGCGCGCGAAAGCGTACTGCAGGCATATGGCGAGGTTGGCCAAGCGCAGCATAAGGTCACCGAATTTATTGACGACATGGCGGCGGCTTATGCCTGGGCTGATGTGGTGGTTTGCCGTTCTGGCGCGCTCACGGTTAGCGAGATTGCCGCAGCCGGATTGCCCGCTATCTTTGTGCCCTTTCAGCATAAAGATCGCCAGCAATATTGGAACGCCTTGCCGCTCGAACAGGCTGGTGCCGCCAAAATTTTCGAGCAGCCGCAATTTACCGCGGCTGCAGTAGCCGACACGCTACGCCAGTGGGATCGCGCCACATTAATCACTATGGCGGAAAAAGCCCGCCAGGTTGCGATTCCCGATGCCACCGAACGCGTGGCCCAAGAAGTGGCACGTGTCGCGAAATAGGTTCATGGGCGCACGCTGGCCCCGTACCTGAAAGCAGGTACCTAGAGGAAAACAGGTAATTGAGGCAGATGAATACACAACAATTGGCAAAACTGCGTTCTATTGTGCCCGAGATGCGTCGCGTCAGGCACATTCACTTTGTCGGCATCGGTGGTGCTGGCATGGGCGGTATTGCCGAAGTGTTGGCGAACGAAGGCTACCATATCAGCGGTTCTGATTTGGCCCCTAACGCGGTGACGCAGCATTTGACGTCGCTGGGCGCCACCATTTATTTCAACCACCGTCCGGAAAACGTCACCGACGCCAGCGTCGTGGTGGTGTCGACCGCCGTGGCGCAGGATAACCCGGAGCTGGTGGCTGCGCGTGAACAGCGTATTCCAGTGATTCGCCGCGCTGAAATGCTCGCGGAACTGATGCGCTTCCGGCACGGCATCGCCATTGCCGGCACGCACGGTAAAACCACGACCACGGCGATGGTCACCAGTATTTATGCCGAAGGTGGCTTAGATCCCACTTTCGTCAACGGCGGCTTAGTCAAAGCGGCAGGCACGCATGCGCGCCTTGGCTCCAGCCGTTATCTCATTGCCGAAGCGGATGAAAGCGATGCGTCTTTCCTGCATCTACAGCCGATGGTGGCGATTGTGACCAATATCGAAGCCGACCATATGGACACGTACCAGGGCGATTTCGAGAATTTGAAGCAGACGTTTATCAACTTTTTACACAACCTGCCGTTCTACGGGCGCGCAGTGCTGTGCGTTGATGATGTCGTGATTCGCGATCTTATCCCGCGCGTTGGGCGTCAAATCACCACTTACGGCTTTAGCGACGATGCCGATGTACGCGTAGAGAATTATGAACAGCGCGGCGCGCAGGGGCATTTTTCGATTATTCGTCACGACAAGCCGACGCTGCAGGTCACGCTGAATGCGCCAGGTCGTCACAATGCGTTGAACGCCGCGGCGGCCGTGGCGGTCGCCAGCGAGGAAGGCATTGAAGACGAGGCGATTCTGGCCGCGCTGGAGAGCTTCCAGGGCACTGGACGCCGTTTTGATGTGCTGGGCGAGTTTGACACCGAGGCGGTCAACGGGACGCCAGGCAGCGCGATGCTGGTGGACGACTACGGACACCATCCCACGGAAGTCGACGTCACGATCAAAGCGGCACGCGCCGGCTGGCCTGAGAAAAAATTGGTAATGGTGTTCCAGCCGCACCGCTACACGCGCACCCGCGATCTGTTTGACGATTTCGCCAACGTGCTGTCACAGGTGGATGTGCTGCTGATGCTGGAAGTGTATCCCGCAGGTGAGACGGCCATTCCCGGCGCAGATAGCCGTTCGCTGTGCCGTGCAATCCGCAACCGGGGGAAAGTCGACCCGATTTTGGTCTCTGACCACGATGCGCTGCCGGACGCACTGGCACCGCTGCTGGCGGGTGACGATCTGATTATCGTCCAGGGGGCAGGTAACATCGGTAAAATTGCGCGCAAATTGGCTGACATTCAGTTACAGCCTGCGCTGAACACGGAGGCCCGTCATGGCTGAAAAAGTAGCGGTGTTGATGGGGGGCACTTCGGCGGAGCGTGAAGTGTCGCTGATGTCAGGCAATGCGGTATTAAACGGTCTACGCGAAATGGGCATTGATGCGCACGCCGTGGACACGCGTGATACCTCAGCGTTGACGTTAAAGCAGCTGGGCTTTGATAAAGCGTTCATCGCCCTGCATGGCCGCGGCGGTGAGGATGGCACGCTGCAGGCGGTGCTGGATTTTATCGGCCTACCGTACACCGGCAGCGGCGTGATGGCCTCGGCCATTACCATGGATAAATTGCGCACCAAGCTGCTGTGGCAGGGCAGGGGATTACCCTCGGGCAAATTTGTCTGGGTCACGCGTCAACACTATGCGCAGGGCTTTGATGCCGCAACCCGCCAGGCCATTGAGCAACTCGGCCTGCCGCTGTTTGTTAAACCCAGCTGTGAAGGGTCAAGCGTCGGCATCAGCCGTGTTAACACCACAGACGCGCTGCCGGCGGCGCTGGACGAAGCGTTTCGTCACGATGACGATGTGCTGATTGAGGCCTTTTTGAGTGGGGCAGAGTACACCGTTGGCATCGTAGGAGATGAGATCCTGCCCTCAATCAGAATTAATACCGTCAGCGAGTTCTATGACTATGAAGCAAAATACATTTCTGACGATACTCAGTATTTCTGTCCATCGGGCCTGAGTGACGAGCAGGAAGCAGAATTACAGTCTATAGTCCTGGCTGCCTGGCGCGCCTTGGGCTGCAGCGGCTGGGGACGCGTTGACGTCTTGACCGACAGCGAAGGCCGTTTCCATCTGCTGGAAGTGAATACGTCTCCGGGAATGACCAGCCACAGCCTGGTGCCGATGGCCGCCAAGCAGGCAGGTTACAGTTTCCCGCAGCTGGTGGCGCGTATTTTGGAGTTGGCTGACTGATATGTCTCAGGCAGCACTGCGCGTTCGAAATCGCGAAACTCAAGAACGGGCCCGTTCCGGCCGCAGTAATGGAGCACGGCTGTTTGGCATTGTGTTTCTGCTGATTGTGCTGGGCGTGATGGGCGCGGGTGGTTTGGTGGTGTTGAAGTGGATGAACGATGCGTCGCGTTTGCCGCTGTCAAAATTAGTGGTGACGGGCCCCACGCATTACACCACGCATGACGATATCCGCCAGGCCATTTTGTCATTGGGCGCACCGGGTACGTTCATGTCGCAGGACGTGGATATTATTCAGCAGCAGATAGAGCGTTTACCGTGGATTAAACAGGTCAGCGTGCGTAAGCAGTGGCCTGATGAGCTGAAGATAAACCTGGTGGAGTACGTTCCGGTTGCACGCTGGAATGATTCACACATGGTCGACGCCGATGGCGTCTCCTTCAGCGTCCCGACCAGCCACCTCGGCAAAGAAACGTTGCCGATGTTGTATGGTCCGGAAGGCAGTGAAAAAGAGGTGTTGGCCGGTTATCACAACATGAGCGACGTGCTCCGTGCCAACAAGTTTACCCTGAAGGTCGCGTCGATGACGGCGCGGCGCTCATGGCAGCTGGTCACCAGCGATGATGTACGGATCGAACTGGGGCGCAGCGATACCATGAAGCGTCTGAACCGCTTTATTGAGCTCTATCCGGAGTTGCAGCAGCAGGGCCAGAGTCAAAACCGACGTGTTACCTACGTTGATTTGCGTTACGACTCCGGAGCCGCCGTTGGCTGGGCTGCGCTGCCGTTGGAGCAACAGGACAGTAATCAGCAACAAAACCAGGCACAGGCTAAACCACAATGATCAAGGCAACGGACAGAAAACTGGTAGTAGGACTCGAAATCGGCACCGCGAAGGTTGCCGCCCTGGTTGGGGAAATTCTGCCCGATGGTATGGTCAACATTATCGGGGTGGGCAGCTGCCCGTCTCGCGGTATGGATAAAGGCGGCGTAAATGACCTTGAGTCAGTCGTGAAATGCGTACAGCGCGCGATTGACCAGGCTGAGTTAATGGCGGACTGCCAGATTTCTTCGGTTTACCTTGCTTTATCGGGCAAACATATCAGTTGTCAGAACGAAATCGGGATGGTTCCGATTTCGGAAGAAGAAGTGACTCAGGATGATGTAGAGAACGTGGTACATACGGCGAAATCCGTACGCGTGCGTGACGAACATCGTATTCTGCATGTGATTCCACAGGAATATGCCATCGATTATCAGGAAGGCATCAAGAATCCGGTTGGGCTTTCCGGCGTGCGCATGCAGGCAAAAGTGCATTTAATCACCTGTCACAACGACATGGCGAAAAATATCGTGAAAGCGGTTGAACGATGTGGCCTTAAAGTTGACCAACTGATTTTTGCCGGGCTGGCGTCGAGCTTCTCCGTACTGACTGAAGACGAACGTGAGCTGGGCGTCTGTGTTGTGGACATCGGTGGCGGTACAATGGATATCGCGGTGTATACCGGCGGCGCGCTGCGCCACACCAAAGTGATCCCTTACGCGGGGAACGTGGTGACCAGCGACATCGCTTACGCTTTTGGCACGCCGCCGACTGACGCAGAGGCCATCAAAGTGCGTCACGGCTGTGCGCTGGGTTCGATTGTGGGCAAAGACGAAAACGTCGAAGTCCCGAGCGTGGGTGGACGTCCGCCGCGCAGCTTACAGCGTCAGACGCTGGCTGAGGTGATTGAGCCGCGCTATACCGAACTGTTGAATTTAGTGAATGACGAGATTTTGCAGCTGCAAGAGCAGCTCCGCCAGCAGGGCGTTAAACACCATCTTGCTGCCGGCATTGTATTAACCGGTGGCGCGGCGCAGATTGAAGGTTTAGCCGCCTGCGCCCAGCGCGTGTTTCACACGCAGGTACGTATCGGTCAGCCGTTAAATATTACCGGGCTTACCGATTATGCACAGGAGCCGTATTACTCAACGGCGGTTGGCCTGCTGCACTATGGTAAAGAGTCACACATGAACGGTGACGCAGAAACGGAAAAACGTGCTTCAGTGGGCAATTGGTTCAAGCGTATCAATAGCTGGCTGAAGAAAGAGTTCTAATTTTTTTAAAGGAGATCATGGTGGCAATGTTTATGATCTCCAGGCGACAGGCACATAACGGAGAGAAATCATGTTTGAACCTATGGAATTAACCAATGACGCGGTGATTAAAGTCATCGGCGTCGGCGGTGGCGGTGGCAACGCCGTAGAGCACATGGTACGCGAGCGTATCGAAGGTGTGGAATTCTTTGCTGTGAATACCGATGCGCAAGCATTGCGTAAAACGGCGGTCGGCCAGACGATTCAAATCGGGACCAACATCACTAAGGGTCTCGGTGCGGGTGCAAACCCGGAAGTCGGTCGTACTTCAGCGGAAGAAGATCGTGAAGCACTGCGTTCTGCGCTGGATGGGGCAGACATGGTGTTCATCGCCGCTGGCATGGGCGGCGGTACCGGGACTGGCGCCGCGCCAGTCGTGGCCGAAGTGGCAAAAGAACTGGGCATTCTGACCGTTGCCGTGGTCACTAAGCCTTTCAACTTTGAAGGCAAAAAGCGCATGGCCTTTGCCGAGCAGGGTATCGCCGAGCTGTCTAAGCATGTCGATTCACTGATTACCATTCCTAACGACAAACTGCTGAAAGTGCTGGGTCGCGGCATCTCTCTGCTGGACGCTTTCGGTGCGGCCAACGACGTGCTGAAAGGGGCTGTACAGGGTATCGCGGAACTGATTACGCGTCCGGGCCTGATGAACGTCGACTTCGCGGATGTGCGTACGGTGATGTCTGAGATGGGCTACGCCATGATGGGTTCCGGCGTGGCTTGCGGCGAAGATCGTGCGGAAGAAGCGGCAGAAATGGCGATCTCCAGTCCGCTGCTGGAAGATATCGACCTCTCTGGCGCGCGCGGCGTACTGGTCAACATCACTGCCGGCTTTGATCTGCGTCTGGATGAGTTCGAAACCGTCGGTAACACCATCCGTGCTTTCGCTTCAGACAATGCCACGGTCGTCATCGGTACTTCTCTGGATCCAGAGATGAACGACGAACTGCGCGTGACCGTCGTAGCAACCGGTATTGGCATGGACAAGCGCCCAGAAATTACTTTGGTCACTAACAAGCCTGCTTCGCAGCCCGTTATGGACCACCGTTACCAGCAGCACGGTATGGCGCCTCTGCCACAAGAGCAGAAGCCGGCGGCAAAAGTGGTTAACGACCAACCTGCAGCCTCGGGTAAAGAACCTGATTATCTGGATATTCCGGCCTTCCTGCGTAAACAGGCCGATTAAGAATATCCTGAGAATTGGGGTTCCCCGCTCTTTGTGCTAAAGTGTTCGCCCGCCGGTGATTTATACTGGCGGTCGGATGGGTAATATTGCGAGATAATGCGATGATCAAACAAAGGACATTAAAACGTATTGTTCAGGCGACTGGCGTCGGTTTGCATACCGGCAAAAAAGTCACGCTGACATTACGCCCTGCGTCGGCTAACACCGGGGTCATCTATCGTCGCACTGACTTGAATCCACCGGTTGATTTTCCGGCTGATGCAAAATACGTGCGCGACACCATGCTGAGTACCTGCCTGGTGAATGATGACGGCGTGCGTATTTCTACGGTCGAACACCTGAATGCTGCCCTTGCGGGTCTTGGCATCGATAACATCATTGTCGAAGTTGATGCCCCTGAGATCCCGATCATGGATGGCAGCGCTGCGCCGTTTGTCTATCTGCTGATGGACGCAGGCGTGCAGGAACTTAACAGCGCCAAAAAATTCGTGCGCGTTAAGCAGGCGATTCGTGTTGAAGACGGCGATAAGTGGGCCGAGATTAAACCGTACAACGGTTTTTCACTCGACTTCACTATCGACTTCAAGCATCCGGCCATTGATTCAAGTTCACAACGTTACCAACTGAACTTCTCGGCTGATGCGTTTGTTCGCCAAATCAGCCGCGCGCGCACGTTTGGCTTCATGCGTGAAATCGAATATCTGCAGTCTAAAGGCCTGTGCCTGGGCGGTAGCTTAGATTGTGCGATTGGTCTCGACGATTTCCGCGTGCTCAACGAAGACGGTTTGCGTTTTGAAGACGAGTTTGTTCGCCATAAAATGCTTGATGCGATTGGCGACCTGTTTATGTGTGGTCACAACATCATTGGCGCATTCAGTGCGTTTAAATCGGGCCATGCGTTAAACAACAAACTGCTGCAAGCGGTTCTCGCCAAGCAGGAAGCCTGGGAATGGGCGACCTTCGAAGACGAAGCTGAATTGCCGCTGGCCTTCAAAGCCCCTAATCTGGTGCTGGCGTAAGTCAGACAAAAAACGGCGTGTTGCCTGGCACTCTCTCCGGCCAGCGCAGTGCGCCGTTTTTTTATTTCTCCCCATTGTACTTCCTTCTGCCGTGCTGACTCGCATGAGTCTTGTCCACTGGTGAAAGCCTGCGCAAATAAACGCGAAATCCCGCGTAAGTCCGCTAATCAGTACTGTCGAGATGCGACATAGATGCTATTATCTTGCGCTGGTATGAGCGGGGCTAACAACATTTAGCCGCTTATCTTTTTATTCACTGTGGACAGGTTGTGATCGGGATTTTTTCACGCTGGCGACAATTAGGCAGGCGCTACTTCTGGCCTCATCTCCTGTTGGGCATGGTAGCTGCCAGTTTTGGCCTGCCTGCCTGCGCGCAGAACGCCGAGCCCACGTCCAATGACTCACCCATCAGCAGCCTGTTTGTCGGCAACGTTGTTCACTTTGATCACCTGATTCGCCTGCAGGAAACGGCCCGTCGACCCAGTGTCAACGTGGACTACTGGCATCAGCATGCCATTCGCACCGTGATTCGCCATCTCTCATTCAGCATGGCGCCCTGTGGCGAACTGCACTGCGCCAGTGCGGCACCGCTGGCCGCGCAGAAACTGGCGCTGATTGACTCATTACAGGCCCTGCTGATTTCTCCCGCGCAGCCCGATGTCACCCCCACGTTACAGGCTGCGCCGCGCACGTTTTCATTCCCATCTTCTTCTGCTGCCAACTGGCTGGCGGCTGCGCACGGTATCCGCGCCGGGCCGTTCAACGCTTAACTGCTTCTTTTTTTCGCCTCTTTATATTTGATTTTTGCAGTTCGTGTTATCACGACTGAATCGAGAAATTAACATGTTAATCAAGCTTTTAACCAAAGTCTTTGGCAGCAGTAACGATCGTACTCTGCGCCGTATGCGCAAAGTGGTTGATACCATCAACAAAATGGAACCGGATTTCGTCAAACTCTCTGATGATGAATTAAAAGGCAAGACTGACCTGTTCCGCGAGCGTTTGAAAAATGGCGAAAGCCTTGAAAGTCTCATCCCGGAAGCGTTTGCCACCGTGCGTGAGGCCAGCAAGCGCGTATTTGGCATGCGCCATTTTGACGTTCAGCTGATCGGCGGCATGGTGTTGAACGAACGCTGCATTGCCGAAATGCGTACCGGTGAAGGTAAAACGCTCACCGCTACCCTGCCAGCCTATTTGAACGCCCTCACCGGCAAAGGCGTACACGTGGTGACCGTCAACGATTACCTGGCGCAGCGTGATGCCGAAAATAACCGTCCGCTGTTTGAGTTTCTCGGTCTGAGCGTCGGCATCAACTTGCCGGGCATGCCTGCCGTCGCCAAGCGTGCCGCTTACGCAGCCGATATTACCTACGGCACGAACAACGAATACGGTTTTGACTATCTGCGCGACAACATGGCGTTCAGCCCGGAAGAGCGTGTACAGCGTAAACTGCACTATGCGCTGGTGGACGAAGTCGACTCCATTCTGATCGATGAAGCGCGTACCCCGCTGATTATCTCGGGGCCAGCGGAAGACAGCTCCGATCTCTACATCAAAGTGAACAAGATCATTCCTCACCTGGTTCGTCAGGAAAAGGAAGACTCTGACACGTTTCAGGGTGAGGGTGATTTCTGGGTTGATGAGAAGGCCCGTCAGGCGCACATGACAGAGCGCGGTCTGGTCAAGGTTGAAGAGTTGCTGGTTAGCCAGGGCATCATGGAAGAGGGCGAGTCGCTATACTCCCCAACCAACATCATGCTGATGCATCACGTCACGGCAGCCCTGCGTGCCCACGCGCTGTTTACGCGCGACGTCGACTATATCGTGAAAGACGGCGAAGTCATCATCGTTGATGAGCACACCGGGCGTACTATGCAAGGTCGTCGCTGGTCAGACGGTCTGCACCAGGCCGTTGAAGCCAAAGAAGGCGTCGACATTCAGAACGAGAACCAGACGCTGGCGTCCATCACCTTCCAGAACTACTTCCGTATCTACGAGAAGCTGGCGGGTATGACGGGAACCGCCGACACCGAAGCGTTTGAGTTCAGCTCCATTTACAAGCTCGATACCATCGTCGTGCCAACCAACCGGCCTATGGTGCGTAAAGATATGGCCGATCTGGTCTACATGACCGAAAAAGAGAAGATCGACGCCATTATTGAAGACATCCGTACCTGCACGGCAAAAGGCCAGCCGGTACTGGTGGGTACCATCTCGATTGAAAAATCGGAAGTGGTTTCCCGTGAGCTGACGCGCGCAGGCATCAAGCACAGCGTACTGAACGCCAAGTTCCACGCGAGTGAAGCGGACATTGTTGCTCAGGCGGGACAGCCTGGCGCAGTGACCATTGCAACAAACATGGCAGGTCGCGGTACCGATATCGTGCTGGGTGGAAGCTGGCAGGCAGAGGTGGCCGCGCTGGATGCACCTACCGAAGAGCAAATCCAAGCCATCAAAGAGGCCTGGAAGCTGCGCCACGATGCGGTGTTGGCAGCAGGCGGTTTGCATATTATCGGTACAGAACGTCATGAATCGCGCCGTATTGATAACCAGCTGCGCGGCCGCGCAGGTCGCCAGGGGGACGCCGGTTCATCACGTTTCTATCTGTCGATGGAAGATGCGCTGATGCGTATCTTTGCCTCCGATCGCGTCTCCAATATGATGCGTAAGTTAGGCATGAAACCGGGTGAAGCCATTGAGCATCCGTGGGTCACCAAAGCGATTGCCAATGCGCAACGCAAAGTAGAAAGCCGTAACTTCGACATTCGTAAGCAGCTGCTGGAATATGATGACGTCGCTAATGACCAGCGCCGAGCTATCTACAGCCAGCGTAACGAACTGCTGGATGTTTCTGATGTATCTGACACCATCAACAGCATCCGTGAGGATGTCTTCAAAAGCACCATCGATACCTACATTCCACCGCAGTCGCTGGAGGAAATGTGGGATGTGCCGGGCTTAGAGGAGCGCTTGCGCAACGATTTCGACCTCGATCTGCCCATTGCCGAATGGCTGGATAAAGAGCCTGATTTGCATGAAGAGACGCTGCGTGAGCGCATTATGCAGCGCGCGAGCGAAAACTATGCGGAGAAGGAAGAGGTTGTGGGCGCCGATATGATGCGCAACTTCGAAAAAGGCGTGATGCTGCAAACCCTGGATTCGCTGTGGAAAGAGCATCTTGCCGCCATGGACTACCTGCGTCAGGGCATTCACTTACGCGGCTATGCGCAAAAAGATCCCAAGCAAGAGTACAAACGTGAATCCTTCGCCATGTTTGCTGCAATGCTGGAGTCGCTGAAATATGAAGTCATCAGCACGCTGAGCAAAGTGCAGGTGCGTATGCCGGAGGAGGTGGAAGCGATGGAGCAACAGCGTCGTGAAGAAGCTGAACGTCTGGCGCAGCAGCAGCAGCTGAGTCATGCAGATGATGAAGTACTTGCAGCCGCATCCTTGGCTTCACAGAGCGGAGAGCGCAAAGTGGGGCGTAACGATCCTTGTCCGTGCGGCTCAGGCAAAAAATACAAACAGTGTCATGGCCGACTGGCCTGATTGAAAAAAGGAGCCCTCGGGCTCCTTTTTTTTACGCAGCAAAAACCTAATTCGCCAGTGACATCAGCTTTTCTTCGTTCAGGCGTACGCCGTGATAAGGAATGGTGATCAGTAAACCGTCTGGCAAACCGTGGCGTTTCAAAAGCGCTCGACTTTGAAACAGCAGCTGGTGATAGTTATTGTCGCTCACGCAGGGGTAATTTTCGTTCCAGACGGTAGCGATAATCTGCCGTTTAGACGTGATGCGCAGTAACAGGCAGGAAAAAAAACGTTTTTGCGATTCGTTTAATGGGATGATCGTGTTGCCTCGATGCCAGGTCAGCGTGTTATTGGCTGTATCCAGCGTCAAGATATCGTGAAACACGAGATGACGCATGACGTTTAACTGTTTCGGGGCATCCTGCGTCAAGGTAAACGGTTTTGAAGATTCCATGATTGTCTGGCCAAGCGGTGAATACACTGGCGGTGAGTATTCACGGTGCGGCGACCGGAAAGCATTACGACCTGTCTCAATTCATTATTAAGCCCAGCACGTGCCCGCCTGAAGGCGGCACGGTTAACATCCAGCGGCGTCTGTTTTAGAATCGGCGCTCTTTGAATAACAGCGGAATCCAGTTTATGAAACACCTGCAAGTCGCGGTGGGTATCATTCGCAATGCCCATCAGCAAATCTTTCTTGCCCAGCGTTCAGCCAGTTCCTATATGGCCAATAAGTGGGAGTTTCCTGGAGGGAAGATCGAAGACAACGAAACACCTGAACAGGCCTTGAAGCGCGAGCTGATGGAAGAGACCGGCATTGACGTGACGCGCGCGCAAGCGCTAGGCGAGGCAGACCATAGCTACGACGATCTGCGCGTGACCCTGCATTTCTTTTTGGTTGAGGGCTGGCAGGGTGAACCTTATGGTCGGGAAGGGCAGCCACAGCGCTGGGTGGCGCAGCGAGATTTAGTGGCAGAAGAGTTTCCTGCCGCTAACCATGCGCTGATCGCCAAGCTGGTGGCGGGTGAAATATAACCAAAGGGGCAGTGCCCCTTAAACGTCAGTTTTGTTCTTCACTCCAGCCATCGCTGTCCGTCAGATCGCTCTCGCTGGGAATGCGCTTTTCTTCTGCCGCCCATTCGCCGAGGTCGATAAGTTGACAGCGTTTGCTGCAAAATGGTCGCCACGGGCTCAATTCGTCCCACATCACGTCTTTCTGACAGTTTGGGCAAGGTACAACAATCATCTCTTCCTGCATAACACCCTCTAGCAACAGGCCAGTTCAAAGTTCAATCGGGCAGGTACTTCACCACGCTCGGTATCCAGCGGCATAAAGCGAATGGCGTAGCGGCTTTTATGGCCTGAAACCTGCGGATAAAGCGCCTCTTCCAGCGACAGCTGCAAGCGCAGCAGGTCAGCCCCTTCGGCGTTATCCTGGTAAAAACCATTCAGGCTGGTTTGATGGCGAAACACCCCGGACTGGCGGATTAAATCGAGAATAAGTGACAGGCTGTTGCGCAGCGGCAGCAAGGAGTCCAGCCAGCCGTTGACTTGCGCATCGCGCATCGCCTGCGGCTGATGTAGCCAAATGTGCAATCCGGGTAAATCAAAGCTACAGCATCCACCGGGAATGCTCAGGCGTTGACGCACCAGCGCGATTAATCGGTCCTCGCGCAGCTGTTGACCCATGCGTGGTGCACTGAGTAGCTCTGCAGATTGCTGTTTAAGACGCTGGCTTAACCCTTTGACCGCCTGTTCATCCACACCGGGCACGTCCAGCCATGCACGTAATTTTTGCTGCTGCCTGTCCAACTCCTTGAGCAATTCGGTGCGCATGTCGCCCCGCTCAAAAATATCCAGTAGATCGCTGAGGCAGCGGAACACGCCTAATGCGGAGACCGAATGGCTGATGGGAACGCTGTCATGCAGCTGATTAAGCAGAAACTCAACGCGCAGCCATGTGCGCATCTTTTCATTTAGGGGATGTTCAAAAAGAACCGGTGTACTCATGGTGTTAATCCTGTCTGGTTGCCGCCAGGCGTAAATAGCGCTGGTGAAGTTCAGCAACACGCGGCAACACCTCTTCGGGTGTGCCACGATTATCAATGATGTCGTCCGCACAGGCTAAACGCTGCTCCCGGCTGGCCTGGGCGGCTAAAATATTTTTGGCTTGTGCAAGCGTCACGCCATCGCGCTGCTGGGTTCGCTGCAGCTGGGTGGCCTCATCAACATCCACAACCAGCACGCGGTCAGCCTGATGCTGTAAGCCGTTCTCCACTAACAGCGGCACGACCCACAGCACATAAGGTGAGCGTGCCTGGGATTTAAGCTGCTGGGTGCGCGCGTTAATGAGAGGGTGAAGCAGTTGATTGAGCCAATTTTTCTCGCGTGGATTTTGGAAAATAATCTCCCGCAATCTGGCACGGTAAAGCGTACGCTCTGCGGTCAAAATGGCGTCACCATGTCGGCGGACAATCGCCTCAAGCGCAGGCGTACCAGGAGCGACCACGTCGCGGGCAATCACATCGGCATCAATAATATCGACGCCTAACGCGGCGAACGCGTTGGCAATGGTGCTTTTACCACTGCCTATTCCGCCGGTGAGTGCTACGGTAAAAGGCATAACGTTCTCTCAGAATAGCGTCATCGGGCGGAGCATTTCCGCAGGAGCATGAGATCATGACTACCATCATTTTTCTCAGCTAAATTTAAGCGATTGTAGCGTAAATTAAGTGAAATTCGCAGTCTTGTTGCCGGGCAAATGGCACGCATGATGCCGATATCGCTGCGGTGAGACTGGCCCAGACTGTGGTTCGCCATCACTCATCGGGACATCGTACTATGCGTATCGAAGAAGATGTAAAACTGGGGTTTAAAGATGTATTGATCCGTCCTAAACGCTCTACCTTGAAAAGTCGCTCCGAGGTTGAACTGGCGCGCACTTATACCTTTAAACATACCCATCACAGCTGGACTGGCGTGCCCGTGATTGCCGCTAATATGGATAGCGTAGGGACCTTCACCATGGCGGAAGCCCTGGCACAGAGGGATGTGCTCACTGCGGTCCATAAACATTACAGCGTGGAGGCGTGGCAAACGTTCATTCAGCGTGTACCTGATAACGTGCTGCGTAATGTCATGGTGTCGACCGGCACATCTGACGCGGACTTCAGCAAGCTAAACGCGATCCTGTCGCTCTCTACGCAGCTCAATTTTATCTGCATTGATGTGGCGAATGGCTATTCCGAGCATTTCGTAACGTTTCTTCAGCGCGCACGTGAAAGGTATCCGGATAAAACAATCTGTGCGGGTAACGTCGTCACCGGCGAGATGGTCGAGGAGCTGATCTTATCCGGTGCGGATATCGTAAAGGTGGGAATTGGCCCCGGCTCAGTGTGCACGACGCGAGTCAAAACGGGCGTCGGCTACCCACAGCTTTCTGCTGTGATTGAATGCGCCGATGCCGCACACGGGCTGGGCGGGCAAATTGTCAGCGATGGGGGATGTACCGTACCGGGGGACATTGCAAAAGCCTTTGGCGGCGGCGCCGACTTTGTCATGTTGGGCGGTATGTTAGCGGCACACGATGAGTGTGAGGGCACGGTCGTCGAGGAGCACGGAGAGAAATTTATGCTCTTTTACGGCATGAGTTCAGAATCAGCGATGAAGCGTCACGTGGGGGGCGTTGCGCACTATCGCGCGGCCGAAGGCAAAACCGTCCGTCTTCCACTGCGCGGCCCGGTTGAAGAAACGCTGCAAGATATTCTCGGCGGATTACGTTCGGCCTGTACTTACGTCGGCGCTGCCCGTTTGAAGGAGTTGACTAAGCGCACCACCTTTATCCGGGTCGCCGAACAGGAAAATCGCGTTTTTAATCGCTAATTGCGTTAAGCAGGTGCGTGCACGCCCCTGCTTAACGGATGGCGTCTCCCAGGCCAAATACGGGCAAGTACATGGCAATTACCAGCGTACCCACAATGCCGCCAATCACGATCATCATTGCGGGCTCCAGCGCAGCGGCGAGGTTATCTGCGCGCGCCAGCGTTTGCGCCTCATGCCACTCCGCGAGTCGTGAAAACATCACGTCGAGCGCACCGGCCTCTTCACCCACGCGGATCAGCTGTTTGCAAAGCGGTGTGAACAGTTCATCCTGCGCCAATGCCTGATGCATCGGCATGCCGGCAGCAATATGCTGCTGGAGAGCACTCACACTCTCCCGCCACAGCGCTGAGAGCAGCGTCGTTTCCACCGCCTGTAAACTGTGCAGCAGCGTCAACCCGGCACGCTGTGTGAGCTGCAGGATGGCGAAGATCTGACTGAGTTGACCACCGCGCCACAGTACAGAAAGCCAAGGTATACGCAGCACGCCTCGCTGCAGGCGTTTCTGCCACGGCGTCGAGCGGCGGTAGATCTGCAATCCACTTGCCACCAGTATAATCAGCACAACCGCCAGCGGCAGGGCCGCCTGCTGCAGCAGGGCAGACAGCGACATGACGACTGCGGTAAAGGCAGGCAGCGGTGCATCGAAGCTGGCATAGACGGCGACAAACTCCGGCAAGACAAACAGCAGCATACCGGCGCTCACGGCCAGCGCCACGAGCAGGATAAACAACGGGTAGCGCAGCGCCTTCATGACTTTCTGCCTGAGAAACAGCTGCTGGGTTTGCTGCTGAGCCAGCTGGCAACAGCATTCGTCGAGCTGCCCGGTAAGCTCACCCACCTGCATCAGCGCCGCAAACAGCGGTGGGAAGATCTGCGGCCATTGTTGCAGACTCTGCGAAAAAGGAAGGCCCGTCATGACTTGCTGCTGCAAAGCGTTGAGCAGGACGCGCCAACCTGCGTGGGGATGACCTTCCGCCAGCAGCAGCAGGCTCTCCGCCAGCGGCAGACCCGCTTTAAGCAGCGTCGCCAGCTGACGGACGAAATCAATCTTTTGCTGCCACGTCCAGTCTCGTACACGCCAACGTCTCACCCGCTGCCAGCTCACTGGCAGCATACCGCGATCGGATAAGTGGTTGAGCAATGCCTCCTGATTAGCTTGCAGCGATTCGCCTTGCTGTAACGTGCCCATGGTATCCAGCGCTTGCCAGTGGAAATGCTCAAGATTAGCCATCGCTGCAACCGACCACGCGCTGCATCTCTTCAAAAGAGGTATCGCCGCGGCTGACGGCTTCCAGCCCGGCCGCCAGCAACGTTTTCATGCCTTGCTCCTGCGCCAGCGACAGCACATGTTCCAGCGGCATTTCCGCCGACACGGCATTTTTGAGCTTATTGCTCATGGGTAACATTTCGAACAGCGGCAGGCGCCCGTAATAGCCCGAAAAACAGTGATCGCAGCCGGGGGCTCGCCAGGTTTGCAAGGTGCCAGGCCACATGCCGTGGGGCAAATGGGCAATGGCCTGTGCCGGTTTGCGGCAGTGTACGCACAATCGCCTGACGAGGCGCTGCGCAACGATCAGCTGCAGCGCGGGTCCGAGAAGATAGCCCGGAATCTCCATTTGTCGCAGGCGCGTTAACGTCTCCGCCGTGGAGTTGGTATGCAGAGTAGAAAGGACCAGATGCCCGGTTTGTGCCGCTTTCACGGCAATCTGAGCGGTTTCGGCATCGCGAATCTCGCCAACCATAATGACATCGGGATCCTGCCGCAGCAGCGAGCGGAGCACCCGGTTGAAGTCGAGGCCGCTGCGCGTCTGAATTTGAGTTTGATTGATCCCCTCCAGCGGTATCTCCACCGGATCTTCGACGCTGCACAGATTTTTTTCGGGCACGTTAAGCGCATTGAGCCCACTGTACAGCGTGAAGGTTTTACCGCTGCCAGTGGGGCCGGTTACTAAAATGAGCCCTTGCGGTTCCAGTAAGGCATTTTTGAACAGGCGAAGCTGGACGGCGGGCATGCCGATCTTGTCCAACGTGAGGGCGCTGTTTTCACTTTGCAGCAAACGGACTACGGCCTTTTCACCGCGATTAACCGGCAATGTTGCGAGGCGAAAAGCGGCGTGGGAGCCATCAATGTCGAGGGTAAACTGCCCGTCCTGCGGCAGGCGTCGTTCGGCGATATCTAATCCACCTAAAATTTTCAGCCGTGCCAGGACCGCCGAGGGTTGAGCGTCCAGCGGATTGGGTAGCGCATGCAGGACGCCATCAATGCGGAGGCGAACGCGTAATCCATGGCGCTGTGGTTCCAGATGTACGTCAGAAGCGCGACGCTGAAGCGCCTGCCGCAAAATCTGATCCACTGCGGCAATTGCCGATTCAGCCGAACGCTGTTCACGCGGTGCGTCAGTGCTCTCCTTGGCATGCAGCGCTTGTTCCAGGCGAGCGGCAGGCCAGCACTCCACCTCCACTTCGCACTGACTGGCGAAGCGTAGCGCTTCCAGCAGTTGTGGATCGGGCGCCTTCGCCATCGCCACGCGCAGTAGCGTGGCGTCGTGCTGTAAAATCAGTGCGTGCTGTCGTGCGCACAAGGCGTACAGCGCTGCGGTGCAGTCGGCCATCAGTTCACCTCTTTGTCAGCAAAGCGGAACTGTTCAAGGCAGCTATCGCGTAGGCTCTGGCTGGCGCTACTGCAACTGCGCTGCCAGTTAACCGCGCCTTCCGTTTCATCCCAGCTCGGCGTCATTTCGACACTCAAGCCTGCTAAGCTCTCTTGCCCCGTCATGCTGATGACGCCGTTTGCCACACTCAGCGAGGCCACGTAGCGCGAACCTTTTGCTGCCGGAATACCACCCGCGCCCCCCTGGCACTGCGCTGGCCCACCGCGCTCGATCGCGCAGAGTTCGACGGCGGTTTTGTACGGCAGCATCGTTTGCAGCATGTCGGTGAGGGCGGCGCGCTGCAGATAGCGTTGATAGCTGGGTAAACCAATTGCGCTGAGAATGGCGACGATGCCAATCACAATCATGAGTTCAATCAGGGTAAAACCGCGTTGTGTGTCCATGCGTAGGCTCCTTGTGTGGGAGCGGCTACGGTAAAGAAGGGCGATCAACAGGAAAAGTGACGCGCACGCGGAGTGGGAAACGTCACGAAATAAAGGTGATGGATTGCATACCGCTCAGCAAAATTTTGGAAGAGGCCTCGGCGTTTTACTGAGCGTAGCGTTAGCGGGGGCGAAAGCGCATCGACAGATCCAGGGCGTGCACATGTTTGGTCAGGGCGCCCACCGAAACGTAATCGACGCCGGTCTGCGCAATGCGTGGCAGCGTGGCTTCGGTAACATTACCAGACACTTCAAGCAGCGCGCGGTTCGCCGTCAGCGCGACCGCCTGCTGCATCATGGCAAAACTGAAGTTATCCAGCATGATAATGTCTGCGCCAGCGTCAATGGCTTCCTGCAGTTCTCCCAGCGTTTCAACCTCAACTTCTACGGGCACATCAGGCTGTAACTGCTGTGCTTTGGCGACCGCCGCGTGCACCGAGCCGCAGGCAATGATGTGGTTTTCTTTAATAAGAAAGGCATCTGCTAGCCCCAGACGGTGATTGCCGCCGCCGCCGCACAGCACCGCGTATTTCAGGGCGCTTCGCAGACCTGGCAAAGTCTTGCGGGTATCGAGCAGTTGTGTGGTGCTACCTGCCAGCAAGGTGACATAGCGCCGCGTCTCGGTCGCCACGCCAGAGAGCGTTTGCACAAAGTTCAGCGCCGTGCGTTCAGCCGTGAGCAGGATGTGCGCGGGGCCCTTGAGCTCAAACAGACGCTGTTCTGGTGCGAGGCTCTCCCCGTCGTCGACATGCCAGATAATCTCAACGCTTTGGCCCAATTGCCTGAACACCTCCTGCACCCAGCGTTTACCACAGAAAACACCCGCTTCACGCGTTATCACCTGCGCATGCGCCTGTTCGCGCTTGTCCAGCAATTGCGCGGTGATATCGCGTTCGGCATCGACTTCACCGCCCAAGTCCTCGCGCAGTGCAGCACGTACGGTTTCTGGGATATCTAACGCGATAGTTTTCAGCAGTGTTTGCCGGCGTTGGGCAGGATCGTAACGACGTGACGCCATGCTGTTCTCTCTTCAGGGTAGGGTGAGGAGCCCTCACCTTAGCCCGAAAGAACGTCCTTTTCCAGCTTATGGCAGAAAATTGTTTAGTATACTAAACATGGCTGCCTTGCCGCATTATGTCGCAAGCGCCTGCTCTGAATCATGGTATTCTCAGCCAGATTTGGTGCAGGATAAATGTCATGAAGCTCGAAGATGGCTGGGTGACCAGCGCGCGCAAGGTGCCGTCGCCGCATTTTAATGCGCGACCCAACGATGAAAAGCCGTCGCTGTTAGTGATTCACAATATCAGCTTACCGCCGGGTGAATTTGGCGGGCCGTGGATCGACAGGCTTTTTACCGGCACGCTCTCGCCGGACGATCATCCCTATTTTGCTGAGATTGCGCATTTGCGCGTGGCAGCACACTGCCTGATTCGCCGCGACGGTGAGCTGGTGCAGTACGTCTCCTTCGACCAGCGCGCATGGCACGCAGGCGTCTCACAATTTAATGGTCGGGAAAACTGCAACGATTTTTCCATCGGGATTGAGCTTGAAGGCACGGATACGCTGCCTTATACCGTCGAGCAATATCAGACATTGCAGCAGGTCAGTAAGCTACTGATGCAATATTATCCGCTGACGCACGATCGTATCACGGGTCACAGCGACATCGCGCCGCAGCGGAAAACCGATCCAGGTCCCGCTTTTGACTGGGCGCGCTATCACCATTCCCTTAAGCAGGAGAATCCCTGAAACCGCAGGAGCAGGTATGACATTGTTTAGCTTGTTATTAGTGTTAGGTTGGGAGCGTCTTTTTAAACTTGGCGAACACTGGCAATTCGATCATCGCCTGGCGCCGTTGTTTCGCAAAATATCGCGTTTTTCACTGACTCGCACGGTGCTCATGACGGTGACCGCCATGCTGATCGTCTGGCTCATGGTGGTCAGCCTGAAGGGGATTCTGTTTGGTGTCGCGCAGCTCCTGTTCTGGATTCTCGTGGGGTTGCTGTGCATTGGCGCGGGATCGGTGCGTATTCACTATCACCGCTATCTCAAAGCCGCAAGCCACGATGATGAAGCTGCGCATCAGGCGATGGCCGCTGAACTGACGCTGATTCACGGGGTGCCGGTGGCCTGCAGCGAGCGCGAGTTCCTGCGCGAACTGCAAAACGCGCTAATCTGGATTAATTTCCGTTACTACCTCGCGCCGCTGTTCTGGTTCGTGGTGGGGGGACCCTATGGGCCGGTGCTGCTGGTGGGCTATGCCTTCCTGCGTGCCTGGCAAAGCTGGCTGGCAAAATATCAAGGTGCGCTCGCGCGCGCGCAGTCGGGCGTCGATCGCATATTGCACGTGCTGGACTGGATCCCCGCGCGGCTGGCCGGCGTGGCCTATGCGCTGCTGGGACACGGTGAGCGCGCTTTACCCGCGTGGTTCGCCTCCTTGAGCGATCTGCACCGCTCGCCCTATCAGGTGCTGACCAGCCTGGCGCAGTTTTCCCTGGCGCGCGATCCCCACCTCGATAAAGTTGAAACGCCACGGGTGGCCGTGGCGTTGGCAAAGCGCACATCATGGGTATTGGTGGTCGTGGTGGCGCTGTTGACGATCTACGGCGCGCTGGTGTGATCGGCAGGCGGTACGCCGAAATCCGGCATACCGTCCTCGCGCCAGGCAACGTACTTTAATCGCGTGTGGCGATTGGGATCCCAGAGGGGATCGCCCTCGATTTCCGTGTAATTACGGGCGTGGTAAACCAGCACATCACGCCCCTCCTCATCGACCGTAAAACTGTTGTGCCCCGGGCCATACTGCTGGTTTGTCCAACTGGTGGTAAAGACCGGCCGCGCCGATTTGTGCCAGGCGAGGCTGTCCAGCGGATTAGCCCTTGCATCAATGCTTAACAGGCCAAGACAGTAGTTTTCATCGGTGGCGCTGGCGGAGTAGGTGATAAACAAGCGGTCACCGTGGCGAATCGCCGCCGGCCCTTCATTGACGCTGAACCCTGCACACTCCCACTGATACTCCGGCCGACTGAGCATGACCGGGGGGCTTTTTAGCGTCCACGGATTGAGCAGCTCAGCCAAGTACAAATTGGAGTTGCCGGGGATATTGGGATCTTTCTGCGCCCACAGATACCAGTTTTTGCCCTGGTGAACGAAATGGGTGGCATCCAGTGAGAAGCTGTCGATGGGCGTATAAACCCGACGGCACGGTTGCCAATGGCCGGTCAGGGGATCGGCATCGTCACACACCAGCGCGTACATACGATGCTGGAAAAGCCCGTCTTTGATCTCACGCGTCGGCGCCGCAGCGAAGTAAATCACCCATTGTCCGTTAATACGGTGCAGCTCCGGCGCCCAAATCAACGCGCTGTAAGGTCCGGTATCGGGCTTATGCCAGACGGTGACCGGCGTGGCATTCACTAAGCCGTTAAGCGTCTCTGCGTAACGGATCTCCAGCCGATCGTACTCGGGTACCGAAGCAACAAAGTAGTAGCCGGCGTCATGCCGCAAAATAAAGGGATCGGCACGCTGGGTAATAAAGGGATTTGGCCAGCTCATTTTATCTCTCCAGGTTGCGAGGTCGCCGTCGTTACAGGCAGATTGAGGTCATGGAAGTTGGCGCGGCGAAGAGCCAGATCGTCTTGAATGGTGCGCATCAGGGTGCGATCGACTTTTAGCAGGCGCACCACGCCCGCGGTGATCAGATAGCCAACACCGGGGATGACGGTAAACAGCAGCATAATTCCGTTGATAGCGTTAGGGGCTTGCTGTTTGGCGCCCGCGTCGTAGCCGTAAATGGACAATAAAAAGCCCACCATCGCCCCCGCCACTGCCAGCCCAACTTTCAGGAAAAACAGGTTGCCCGAGAAGCTCATGCCGGTGATGCGCTTGCCGGTTTTCCATTCGCCATAATCATCCACGTCCGCCATCAGCGACCAGTGCAACGGCGACGGAATCTGGTGCAGAATATTCAGCAAGAAGTAGGCGACGACCACGGCCACGGTAGCGTGCGGATCAATCCAGTAGAAGCCGCAGGAAAACAACGCCAGTGCGATGTTGGTCCAGAAAAAGATTTTCAGTTTGCACCAGCGGTCGGTAAGGTATTTTGCCAGCGTACTGCCCAGCATCATGCCGATCACGCCCAGGCTGATAAACAGCGTGGCGAAATGCGTGGACTGGCCCATCACCCACGTCACGTAATACATTGTGGCAGCCATGCGAATAAAGCCGGGGCACACATTACAGAACGTCAGCAGCAAAATGCGCACCCATTGGTCGTTTTTCCACACATCGCGCAAATCTTTCTTCAAATCATCATGACTGGGTACGGCAGGGCGAATGCGCTCGCGCACCGTGGCAAAGCAAAAGAGAAACATCCCCAGACCTATCAGCGCCAGCACGCTCATGGCCAGCTGATAGCCGCGCGCTTTGTTACCGCCGCCAAACCATTCGGCCATAGGCAGCAGTGAAAGGGAGAGAATCAGGGTGGCCACGCCGACCATAACAAAGCGGTAGGATTGGCAAGAGACGCGTTCGCCGGGATCGTTGGTGATCACGCCGCCTAGCGAGCAGTAGGGAATATTGATGGCGGTATAGGTCAATGACATCAGGAAGTAGGTGACAAACGCCCAGACAACTTTGTATTCATATGACCAGTCCGGCGTCGTAAACATCAGTACGCTAAACAGGACATAGGGCACGGAGATCCACAGCAGCCACGGGCGAAAACGGCCCCAGCGGCTCTGCGTGCGGTCGGCAATGGCGCCCATGATGGGGTCGGTGACTGCATCCAGCACGCGCACCGACAGCAGCAGCGTGCCGACCAGCGCGGGCGCAAGGCCAAACACATCAGTATAAAAATAGTTAAGGAATAACATGATGGCGCCGCCGATCATGTTGCATCCGGCATCGCCCATGCCGTAGCCAAGTTTTTCTCTGAACGAGAGGGCTGCTCCTTTCATTGTCGTCTCCTGCGACCGGTGGAGCAAAAATTATCTGCCCAAAATCAGCAGGCTGCTGGTAAGGATTCGGTCAGGTAGATGGACAAAACGCGCGGCGGCAAAGAAGTGTGAGGCAGATCGGTCGAGCGGCCCGGCAGCAATGTGCCGGGCCGAAATACATTAGGGTTTTTGGACTTTGTTTTTGATGGCGTAGCCTATCGCCAGCACCACCAGCCAGACCGGAATCAGCCATACAGAAATGGCCATGCCTGGCGTGATCGCCATGATGACCAGCACTGCAGCCATAAATACCAGGCAGATCCAGTTGCCGACGGGATAGAGAACGGCGCGGAAGCGCGTTGTTACGCCCTGCTGATCTTTCTTCTTGCGGAATTTCATATGGGCAAGGCTGATCATCGCCCAGTTAATCACCAGCGCGGAGACCACCAGCGACATCAGCAGACCAAAGGCTTCACCCGGCATCAGGTAGTTAATCAGCACGCAGAGCGCCGTTGCCAGTGCGGAAACCAAAATGGTCGCAACCGGTACGCCACGGCGGTCCACTTTCAACAACGCTTTTGGTGCATTGCCCTGCTGTGCGAGGCCGAAAAGCATGCGGCTGTTGCAGTAAACGCAGCTGTTATACACCGACAGCGCCGCCGTCAGGATCACCACGTTAAGAGCATTGGCCACCAGCGAGTCGCCCAGCTCATGGAAAATCAGGACAAACGGGCTGGTGTCGGCGGTGACGCGGGTCCAGGGCAGCAGGGAAAGCAAGACTGCCAGCGAGCCAATATAGAAAATCAGGATGCGCCACAGCACTTGATTGGTGGCTTTAGGGATACTTTCCTGCGGATTATCCGCTTCAGCAGCGGTGATGCCCACCAGCTCCAGGCCGCCAAACGAGAACATGATAATGGCCATCATCATGACCAGCCCGCTCATGCCGTTAGGCAGAAAACCGCCCTGGTTCCACAGGTTGCTGACGCTGGCCTGCGGGCCGGCGTTGCCGCTGAACAGGAGCCAACCGCCAAACAGAATCATGGCGATTACCGCCACTACTTTAATGATGGCAAACCAAAACTCCATTTCACCAAACACTTTAACGTTGGTCAGGTTAATGGCGTTGATGGCCACGAAAAAGATCGCAGCGGTAGCCCACGTAGGAAAACCAGGCCACCAGAATTGAATATACTTACCCACGGCGCTCAATTCGGCCATGGCGACCAGCACGTAGAGCACCCAATAGTTCCAGCCAGAGGCGAAACCGGCGAAGTTACCCCAGTATTTGTAAGCGAAGTGACTAAAGCTGCCGGCGACCGGCTCTTCAACCACCATCTCGCCGAGCTGACGCATAATGAGAAAGGCAATAAATCCGGCGATAGCGTAACCGAGAATAACGCCAGGCCCGGCAGATTTAATCACCGATGCGCTGCCCAGAAACAGGCCGGTACCCACAGCCCCGCCCAGCGCAATCAGCTGAATATGACGATTTTTTAAGCCGCGATGCAGCGTATCGCCATGCTGTTGTTCCATACAAACCTCATGATGTTGTTATTGTGCGCCTGCAGTGCGCGCACTGTAAGGCTTTTCCAAATGTATAAATTTCTTTACGGTGTCTCGCCGGTTGTGTGCGTGTCGAGGCTACCCCGGCGACCAGAATAGTGATAAGCGCGCCGCATTGCACCTGCTTTTGCCTTTCGTGCTGGGCGTTGCCTGGAAAAACAGCATCTGCCGGTCTGGCCTCACCGTATTTCTGCCACGAATTCTGTAACAACACGAATAGGGTTGCCTTATAGATAGGCCCGCAGAACGAGCGGCTCAGTGTAAGGTTTGGTAAAAGTGAAATCTGTTAACAATTCAGCATTTGCGAGGCTTTTGCCTTAAACCCGGTGAGTTAGCAGGCGATAACAGGGCTGACACGCAGGCGCACGGTGTTCGCCATATAGACACAAGGTGAATACTTTGTTACTTTACGGGCACCATTTTTCAATTGGTATTACCAATTTACTCCGGACGTTCGGCTCATAAGAAGGGAAGATGGCTTACAGTAAAATACGCCAACCCAAGCTCTCCGATGCCATCGAGCAGCAGCTGGAGTCCCTCATTATGGAAGGGACGCTCCAGCCGGGTGAAAAACTCCTCCCCGAGCGCGAACTGGCGAAACAGTTTGATGTCTCACGTCCATCTTTGCGCGAAGCCATTCAGAGCCTGGAAGCTAAAGGCCTGCTGCTGCGCCGTCAGGGCGGTGGCACCTATGTCCAAACCAATCTGTGGCAAAGCCTGAGCGACCCGCTGATCGGTCTGCTGGCTGAACATCCCGAATCACAGTTTGACCTGTTGGAAACCCGCCATGCGCTGGAAGGCGTTGCGGCCTACTATGCCGCGCTGCGCGGCACGGACGAAGACCTGGCGCGCATACGCGATTGCCACGTGAATATCCAACAGGCGCAGGACAGCGGCGATCTGGATGCCGAAGCGGATGCGGTAATGAAGTATCAGATCGCTGTCACAGAAGCGGCCCATAATGTGGTGCTTTTGCATTTGCTGCGTTCCATGGGCCCTATGCTGGAACAAAACGTCCGGCAGAATTTCGAATTGCTCTACGCTCGCCGTGAAATGCTGGCGAAAGTGAGCGGTCACCGCGCCAGAATCTTCGAGGCGATTGTGGCTCGTGAGCCAGAACAAGCACGCGAGGCCTCCCATCGTCACCTGGCGTTCATTGAGGAAATCTTGCTGGACAGAAGTCGGGAGCAGAGTCGTCGTGAACGCTCCCTGCGTCGTTTACAGCAACGCAAGGATTAACGCACGGCAACGAACGTGCGAAATAAAACGACGGGCCTGTCTTCTTGTGCTGTGAACCAGAAGCACAGCACAAGCAGACAGGCTCCTGAAAATTCAACGTATTAGACACAGATAAGGAACACACCCCATGTCAGAACGTTTACAGAATGACGTGGATCCGATCGAAACTCGTGACTGGCTACAGGCGATCGAATCGGTCATCCGTGAAGAAGGTGTTGAGCGCGCACAGTATCTGCTTGATCAGGTATTGAACACCGCGCGTAAAGGTGGCGTGAAAGTGGCCGGTGGCGCATCTGCTATCAGCAACTACATCAACACCATCGCTGTTGAAGATGAGCCGGCGTATCCGGGCAACACCTCTCTTGAACGTCGTATCCGTTCCGCAATTCGCTGGAACGCCATCATGTCGGTTCTGCGTGCATCGAAGAAAGATCTGGAGCTGGGTGGTCACCTCTCTTCTTTCCAGTCTTCTGCCACGATCTACGAAGTGTGTTTCAACCACTTCTTCCGCGCGCGTAGCGACAAAGACGGCGGCGATCTGGTTTATTTCCAGGGACATATTTCTCCGGGCATTTATGCGCGCGCCTTCCTTGAAGGACGCCTGACCGAAGAGCAGATGAACAACTTCCGTCAGGAAGTGCACGGCAACGGCCTGTCATCTTATCCACACCCGAAACTGATGCCGGACTTCTGGCAGTTCCCTACCGTGTCTATGGGTCTTGGCCCGCTGAACGCTATTTATCAGGCGAAGTTCCTGAAATATCTGGAACACCGTGGTCTGAAAGACACCTCGAAACAGACCGTTTACGCCTTCCTCGGTGACGGCGAAATGGACGAGCCAGAATCCAAAGGTGCGATCACCATCGCCACCCGCGAGAAGTTGGATAACCTGGTGTTCATCATCAACTGTAACCTGCAGCGTCTGGACGGCCCGGTCACCGGTAACGGCAAGATCATCAACGAACTGGAAGGCATCTTTGCGGGTGCAGGCTGGAACGTGATCAAAGTGATCTGGGGCGGTCGTTGGGATGAGCTGCTGAAGCAGGACACCAGCGGCAAGCTGATCCAGCTGATGAATGAAACGGTCGATGGCGACTATCAGACCTTTAAATCACGCGACGGTGCCTACGTGCGTGAGCACTTCTTCGGCAAATATCCGGAAACTGCGGCGCTGGTGAAAGACTGGTCAGACGAAGAGATCTTTGCGCTGAACCGTGGCGGCCACGATCCGAAGAAAATCTTTGCCGCGCTGAAAAAAGCGCAGGACACCACAGGCCAGCCGACGCTGATCCTTGCACATACCATTAAAGGCTACGGTATGGGCGACACGGCGGAAGGCAAAAACATCGCCCATCAGGTTAAGAAGATGAACATGGATGGCGTTCGCTACATCCGCGATCGCTTCAATGTGCCTGTGGCTGACGATCAGATCGAAAAACTGCCGTATGTGACCTTTGAAAAAGGCTCAGAAGAGTACAACTATCTGCACGGCCAGCGTGAGAAGCTGGGTGGCTATCTGCCGACCCGCCAGGCTGAGTTCACCGAGAAGTTGGAAATGCCTGCGCTGGAAGAGTTCCGTCCGCTGCTGGAAGAGCAGAGCAAAGAGATCTCAACCACCATCGCCTTTGTCCGTGCATTGAACGTGATGCTCAAAAACAAGTCGATCAAAGATCGCTTAGTCCCTATCCTCGCGGACGAAGCGCGTACCTTTGGTATGGAAGGTCTGTTCCGTCAAATTGGTATTTACAGCCCGAACGGTCAGCAATATACCCCACAGGACCGTGAGCAGGTTGCTTACTATAAAGAAGATGAGAAAGGGCAGATCCTGCAGGAAGGGATCAACGAGCTGGGCGCGGGTTCATCCTGGCTGGCGGCGGCGACCTCTTACAGCACTAACAACTTGCCGATGATTCCGTTCTACATCTACTACTCGATGTTCGGTTTCCAGCGTATCGGCGATCTGATGTGGCTGGCAGGCGATCAGCAGGCGCGTGGCTTCCTGGTAGGCGGGACGTCCGGCCGTACCACGCTCAACGGCGAAGGTCTGCAGCACGAAGATGGTCACAGCCATATTCAGTCGCTGACCATCCCTAACTGCATCTCCTACGATCCGTCTTACGCCTATGAAGTGGCAGTCATCATGCATGACGGCCTGGTGCGTATGTACGGTGAAGCGCAAGAGAACATCTACTACTACATCACCACGCTGAACGAAAACTACCACATGCCAGCCATGCCAGAAGGCGCGGAAGAGGGTATCCGTAAGGGTATCTACAAGCTGGAAACGGTAGCAGGCAGCAAGGGCAAAGTGCAGCTGTTGGGTTCAGGTTCTATTCTGCGTCACGTACGTGAAGCCGCGCAGATCCTTGCGAATGACTACGGCATCGGCTCTGACGTTTACAGCGTAACCTCGTTCACCGAGCTGGCGCGCGATGGTCAGGACTGTGAGCGCTGGAACATGCTGCATCCAACCGAAACGCCGCGCGTGCCTTACATCGCGCAGGTCATGAACGACGCACCAGCAGTGGCCTCCACGGACTACATGAAGCTGTTCGCTGAGCAGGTTCGCAGCTATGTGCCATCAAGCGATTATCGCGTGCTGGGTACCGATGGTTTTGGCCGTTCCGACAGCCGCGAGAATCTGCGTCACCACTTTGAAGTGGACGCATCTTACGTGGTGGTTGCTGCGCTGGGCGAACTGGCTAAACGCGGCGAAATCGAGAAGAAGGTCGTGGCGGACGCCATCGCGAAATTCAATATCGATGCCGATAAAGTTAACCCGCGTCTGGCTTAAGAGGTAAGAGAGTAATGGCTATCGAAATCAACGTTCCGGATATCGGGTCCGACGAAGTTGAAGTCACCGAAATTCTGGTGAAGGTTGGCGACAAGGTTGAAGCTGAACAGTCGCTGATCTCCGTGGAAGGCGACAAAGCGTCCATGGAAGTGCCCTCGCCGCAGGCCGGCGTGGTGAAAGAGATTAAAATCGCCGTCGGCGACAAAGTGAATACCGGTTCGCCGATCATGATCTTTGAGGCTGAAGGCGCTGATGCGCCTGCGCCTGCAGCCGAAGAGAAAAAAGCGGACGCCGCCCCGGCGGCCTCTGCGGCGGCAGAGAGCAAAGAGGTAAACGTGCCGGATATCGGCGGTGACGAAGTCGAAGTGACCGAGATTCTGGTAAAAGTAGGCGATACCGTGGCTGCTGAGCAGTCACTGATCACCGTTGAAGGCGACAAAGCCTCCATGGAAGTGCCTGCGCCGTTTGCCGGTAAAGTCAAAGAGATCAAGATCGCCACCGGTGACAAAGTGAACACCGGCTCGCTGATCATGATTTTTGAAGCCGAAGGCGCCGCGCCTGAAGCTGCCGCGAAACCGGAAGTCAAAGAGCAGGCTGCGTCTGCTCCGGCAGCCGCCGCGGGGGCCAAAGACGTTAACGTGCCAGATATCGGCGGCGACGAAGTGGAAGTCACCGAGGTGTTGGTGAAAGTGGGCGATAAAGTCGCTGCTGAGCAGTCACTGATTGTGGTTGAAGGCGACAAAGCGTCAATGGAAGTCCCCGCGCCGTTCGCGGGTACGGTCAAAGAGCTGAAAGTGGCTACCGGCGACAAAGTCACCACTGGCAAACTGATCATGGTGTTTGAGGTTGAAGGTGCCGCACCGGCCGCCGCGCCAGCGCCTGCCAAGCAGGATGCAGCGCCTGCTGCCGCGCCGGCAAAAGCCGCCCCTGCGCCTGCGGCGAAAGCCGAGAGCAAAGGTGAATTCGCTGAGAATGACGCCTACGTTCACGCTACCCCTGTGATCCGCCGTCTGGCACGCGAGTTCGGCGTCAACCTGGCGAAAGTCAAAGGCACCGGACGCAAAGGCCGCATCCTGAAAGAAGACGTGCAGGCTTATGTGAAAGACGCGGTGAAGCGTGCGGAAGCCGCACCCGCAGCCGCCAGCGGTGGCGGTCTGCCGGGCATGCTGCCATGGCCAAAAGTGGACTTCAGCAAGTTTGGTGAAATCGAAGAAGTGGAGCTGGGCCGCATCCAGAAGATCTCAGGCGCGAACCTGAGCCGCAACTGGGTGATGATCCCGCACGTTACGCACTTTGATAAAACCGATATCACTGACCTCGAAGCGTTCCGCAAACAGCAGAATGCCGAAGCGGAAAAGCGCAAGCTTGATGTGAAGTTCACCCCGGTGGTGTTCATCATGAAAGCGGTAGCCGCGGCGCTGGAGCAGATGCCGCGCTTTAACAGCTCGCTGTCGGAAGATGGCCAGAAGCTAACGCTGAAAAAATACATCAACATCGGCGTGGCGGTAGATACGCCAAACGGCCTGGTGGTTCCGGTGTTCAAAGACGTGAACAAGAAGGGCATCACCGAGCTGTCGCGTGAGCTGATGGCGACCTCGAAGAAGGCACGTGATGGCAAGCTGACCGCCAGCGATATGCAGGGCGGCTGCTTCACCATCTCTAGCCTGGGTGGTTTGGGAACCACGCACTTTGCGCCTATCGTGAACGCGCCAGAAGTGGCGATTCTTGGGGTGTCCAAGTCTGCGATGGAGCCGGTGTGGAACGGAAAAGAGTTCACTCCGCGCCTGATGATGCCGATCTCGCTCTCCTTCGACCACCGCGTGATCGACGGGGCAGATGGTGCGCGCTTCATCACCATCATTAACAATATGCTGTCAGACATTCGCCGTCTGGTGATGTGACATTAATCAAGGCCGGCATATGCCGGCCTTGTTGTAAGTTTTCAGTTTTACTGCCGTTTGCAGTTTTTTAACAATTCTGTAAACTCTCGCGGTGAAATGTCCCGGTGGAGAATAGGGCATCAAGAGTCTGGGACAGGCTCGCTTTTGCCCGCCGGCAATCTAACAAGAGGTCATGATGAGTACAGAGATTAAAACTCAAGTCGTGGTACTTGGGGCAGGTCCTGCAGGTTACTCTGCAGCCTTCCGTTGCGCTGATTTAGGTCTGGAAACTGTGCTGGTAGAGCGCTACAGCACCCTCGGCGGCGTGTGTCTGAACGTAGGTTGTATCCCGTCAAAAGCGCTGCTGCACGTAGCGAAAGTGATTGAAGAAGCGAAAGCACTGGAAGAGCACGGTATCGTGTTTGGCCAGCCGCAAACGGACATCAATAAAGTCCGTACCTGGAAAGAAAAAGTCATCAATCAGCTCACTGGCGGCCTGGCTGGTATGGCGAAAGGCCGTAAAGTCACCGTGGTAAACGGCCTCGGTAAATTTACCGGTGCCAATACGCTGGTGGTGGAAGGTGAAGGCGGTGCGACCACCATCAACTTCGACAATGCGATCATCGCTGCAGGTTCACGTCCTATCGAACTGCCGTTCATTCCGCACAGCGATCCACGCGTGTGGGATTCCACCGACGCGCTGGAATTGAAAGAAGTGCCTGAGCGTCTGCTGGTGATGGGCGGCGGCATTATCGGTCTGGAAATGGCCACCGTTTACCATGCGCTGGGTTCAAAAATTGACGTGGTTGAGATGTTCGACCAGGTTATCCCCGCGGCTGACAAAGACGTGGTGAAAGTGTTCACCAAGCGTATCAGCAAGAAATTCAACCTGATGCTGGAAACCAAAGTCACCGCGGTTGACGCGAAAGATGACGGTATCTATGTGTCAATGGAAGGTAAAAAAGCGCCAGCTGAAGCGCAGCGCTATGACGCCGTGCTGGTGGCGATTGGTCGCGTACCTAACGGTAAAGGTCTGGACGCCGGCAAAGCGGGCGTGGAAGTTGACGATCGTGGCTTTATCCGCGTCGACAAGCAGATGCGTACCAACGTGCCACATATCTATGCGATCGGCGATATCGTCGGCCAGCCGATGCTGGCGCATAAAGGCGTGCACGAAGGCCACGTGGCGGCCGAAGTTATCGCAGGCATGAAGCACTACTTCGATCCGAAAGTGATTCCTTCCATCGCGTATACCGAGCCAGAAGTTGCCTGGGTAGGCCTGACAGAGAAAGAAGCCAAAGAGAAAGGCATCAGCTACGAAGTGTCGACCTTCCCATGGGCCGCGTCTGGCCGTGCTATCGCTTCCGATTGCGCGGATGGCATGACCAAACTGATCTTCGACAAAGAGACCCACCGCGTGATCGGTGGCGCCGTGGTCGGCACCAACGGCGGCGAGCTGCTGGGTGAGATCGGTCTGGCGATCGAAATGGGCTGCGATGCAGAAGACATCGCGCTGACCATTCACGCGCACCCCACGCTGCACGAATCCGTTGGCCTGGCAGCAGAAGTGTTTGAAGGTAGCATTACCGACCTGCCAAATCCCAAAGCGAAAAAGAAATAATCGGGTTGCATCCGCACCCATCACGGCTCCCCAGGGAGCCGTTTTTTTTGCCGTTTTAGCGATTGATAACATAACCAAAAGTTAACCTATCCGTGGTAAGGCTATGCAAACAGTTATGGCCGATTCTTCCCCTTTCGTGGAAATACCATTAGTCGCAGACAATTATGCTGCCTTCACTGTTAATGTTGCTTTTTTGTAAACAGATTAACAAAGAGTTGAAATCCTGCTATGCTGGCCGACGCAGAACCGGGCACCTCACCCTACTGTCTGACAGCATCACAGGTGCACCGGAAAGCTTTACAATGAGAGCGAGGAGAACGTCGTGCTAGAAGAATACCGTAAGCACGTTGCCGAGCGTGCTGCCCAGGGAATTGTGCCTAAACCTTTAGATGCATCCCAAATGGCCGCGCTGGTTGAACTGCTGAAAAACCCGCCAGCGGGTGAAGAAGAATTCCTGACCGATCTGTTGGTCAACCGTGTCCCGCCGGGTGTTGATGAAGCGGCGTATGTTAAAGCCGGATTCCTGGCTGCTATCGCGAAAGGCGAAGCGCACTCTCCTCTGGTCACTCGTGAAAAAGCCGTTGAGCTGCTCGGCACCATGCAGGGCGGTTATAACATCCACGCGCTGATTGAAGCACTCGACGACGAGGCGCTGGCGCCGATTGCCGCCAAGGCCCTGTCGCACACGCTGCTGATGTTCGATAACTTCTACGACGTTGAAGAAAAAGCGAAAGCGGGCAACCCGCACGCGAAACAGATTCTCCAGTCGTGGGCCGATGCTGAATGGTTCCTTAAGCGTCCAAAACTGGCTGAAAAGATCACCACGACCGTGTTCAAAGTGACCGGCGAAACCAACACCGACGATCTCTCTCCGGCACCGGATGCCTGGTCGCGTCCTGATATTCCACTGCACGCGTTGGCGATGCTGAAAAACCCACGCGAAGGGATCGAGCCTGACGAGCCCGGCAACATTGGCCCGATCAAGCAGATTAACGCGCTGCTGGAAAAAGGCTTCCCGTTGACCTACGTGGGCGACGTTGTCGGTACCGGTTCTTCACGTAAATCTGCCACCAACTCGGTGCTGTGGTTTATGGGCGAAGACATTCCGTATGTGCCGAACAAAAAAGGTGGCGGACTGTGCCTCGGCGGTAAAATCGCGCCGATTTTCTTCAACACCATGGAAGATGCGGGCGCCCTGCCAATCGAACTGGACGTTGAGCGCCTGAACATGGGTGACGTGATCGACGTGTACCCGTACAAAGGCGAAGTGCGCAATCACGAGACCAACGAACTGTTGGCAACCTTCGCACTGAAAACCGACGTACTGCTGGATGAAGTGCGCGCCGGCGGCCGTATTCCGCTGATTATCGGCCGCGGTTTGACCACGAAAGCACGTGAGTCGCTGGGGCTGCCGCACAGCGACGTTTTTGCTCAGGCGAAAGACGTTGCGACCAGCACGCGCGGTTACTCTCTGGCGCAGAAAATGGTAGGCCGCGCCTGTGGCGTTGACGGCGTACGCCCAGGTGCTTACTGCGAACCGAAAATGACCTCTGTCGGCTCGCAGGATACCACTGGCCCAATGACCCGCGACGAACTGAAAGACCTGGCGTGCCTGGGCTTCTCGTCGGATCTGGTGATGCAGTCATTCTGCCACACGGCGGCTTATCCGAAGCCGGTTGACGTGACCACGCACCATACGCTGCCTGACTTCATCATGAACCGCGGCGGTGTATCGCTGCGTCCGGGCGACGGCGTAATTCACAGCTGGCTGAACCGCATGCTGCTGCCGGATACCGTCGGCACTGGCGGTGACTCCCACACCCGCTTCCCGATCGGCATCTCTTTCCCGGCGGGTTCTGGTCTGGTGGCGTTTGCTGCTGCAACTGGCGTGATGCCGCTGGATATGCCTGAGTCAGTGCTGGTACGTTTCAAAGGGGAAATGCAGCCGGGTATCACGCTGCGTGACCTGGTGCATGCAATCCCGCTTTACGCCATCAAACAAGGTTTGCTGACCGTTGAGAAGAAAGGCAAAAAGAACATCTTCTCGGGTCGCGTACTGGAAATTGAAGGCTTGCCGAAGCTGAAGGTTGAGCAGGCGTTTGAACTGACCGATGCGTCTGCCGAGCGCTCAGCGGCAGGTTGTACCATCAAGCTGGATAAAGAGCCGATTATCGAGTACCTCAACTCGAACATCGTACTGCTGAAGTGGATGATCTCCGAAGGCTACGGCGATCGCCGCACGCTGGAGCGCCGTATCCAGGGTATGGAAAAATGGCTGGCCGATCCGCAGCTGCTGGAAGCCGATGCCGATGCCGAATACGCGGCGGTCATCGAAATCGACCTCGCCGACATCAAAGAGCCGATTCTGTGCGCGCCGAACGATCCGGACGATGCGCGCTGGCTGTCTGACGTGCAGGGCGAGAAGATTGACGAAGTGTTCATTGGCTCGTGCATGACCAATATCGGTCACTTCCGTGCGGCAGGTAAACTGCTGGATGCGCACAAAGGCCAGCTGCCAACGCGTCTGTGGGTGGCACCGCCAACCAAGATGGATGCGGCGCAGCTGACCGAAGAGGGCTACTACAGCGTGTTTGGTAAGAGCGGCGCGCGTATCGAGATCCCAGGTTGTTCACTGTGCATGGGTAACCAGGCACGCGTGCAGGATGGCGCGACGGTGGTTTCCACCTCGACGCGTAACTTCCCGAACCGTCTGGGCACCGGTGCGAACGTGTTCCTGGCCTCTGCGGAGCTGGCTGCGGTCGCGTCCCTGCTGGGTAAACTGCCGACGCCGGAAGAGTATCAGCAGTTTATGGTGCAGGTAGATAAAACCGCCGATGACACCTATCGCTACCTCAACTTTGACCAGCTGGGTCAATACACTGAGAAAGCCGACAGCGTGATCTTCCAGACTGCGGTTTAAGCCGTACGCGTAACGCCAAAAGGGACGATGCGAACCGTCCCTTTTTTTATGCCTTTTTTCCGTTGGGGTGAGCGGGCATAATGCGACCCCGATCCCATTTTATTCAACACGCTGCGCACAAAATGCTCGCAATATTGGCGAGCCGCCAGCATGAGGCCCCCATGGAATATGAATTTTTGCGTGACCTGACCGGTCAGGTCAGAGTGCGTATGTCGATGGACCACGAAGCCGTCGGGCACTGGTTCAACGAAGAGGTAAGAGAGAATCTGACGCTGCTGGATGAGGTTGAGGCCGCCATCAAACAGGTTAAGGGCACGCATCAGCAGTGGCAGCGCGTAGGGCACGAATATACGCTGTGGCTGGACGAGGAAGAGGTGATGATTCGTGCCAATCAGCTGGCGCTGGAGGATGAGGGGCTGGAAGAGGGGATGACTTACTACGATGAAGAGAGTCTCTCTTTCTGCGGTGTGGAAGATTTCCTGGCGGTGATGGCAGCATATCGGGCGTTTCTGGCAGGGAAATAGCGGCCATGGCGATGGCCGGGCGCTGCGGGAGTCCGGTCCGCAAAGCCGATGAGTGGTGAGCGGGGGCCGGCCCGCTCAACTGGCGGTTTTGAGTTGCGCGGGCTCGCGCGTTGGCCGCTGCGCTGGCCTGACCCTGAGCGGGTTCCGCCCGCTAACCGCACGGCAGTTTCATCCGCCCCGCTGCGGCGTACGGGCAAAGGGCCGATGGGCGCGGCCCTTTGCAATCCGCGCCCTGCGCCAGCCTCCGCTGTTCCCTCACTCCGCCGCGCCAGCCTCACGGACCGCGCGGATTCGCCATCCCTGGCTCATTCCGCGCTCTCAGCGGCATCCCTGCCGCTTCGTCCTGGCCGTCACGCTCCGTTCGGCGCTCCGGATGGCGCTCAACACCGCCGCCTGTGGGGATCTTTTCTTGTTTTGGTCTGGTGTTGTCTGGTTGTCTGGTTGTCTGTAAGCAGTTCTGCATAGATGACAACGGGCTGAAAAAGAAAGTAAAAAAAGTTCTGTTTAAAACTGCACGGGCGGGACGTTACTTAAAAACCTTTCAGACACGCACTGGCGTCTAAAGATAAAAAACGCGAAATAGAGGTTTGCTTAAAGCAGCACAGCCTGAACGCACCTTAAAAGTCTTACCGCCACGCGGCGGCTGCGAAAAACATAAAAGACCCACAGCGAGGTTTGGTAGCGCCATCCCCACTCGCTGAACGACTGAAGGCTTCCAGGATGAGCCGCATGGATGCGGCGAAAGGCGGCGTTGAGCAGGAGCGAATCGACGCCGGTCCGTCAGGAAGGCTGAGGGAGTGAAGGCACCGCGCAGCGGCGAGCGGGGCTGGCGCAGGGCCGGGGAGTGCAGAGGGCACGGCCTGGCGCCCTCTGCTCGGTCGCCGCACCGCGGCAAAGGCACCTGCCAGTGCCATGGCGAACGAAATTTGCGCCGTGCTAACGCCAGCACCGCGCCAGCGGAAAAGCACCGAGCCGCTGCCTGCGGCACAAGCCCCGCCCCGGCCTGCGGCACAAGCCCCGGCCCTATCACGAAATCCGCAACCCCGTGGCCGGAATATTCCTGCCGTAATAAATCTCCCGCATCTCCTTCCACAGCAAATCGGTAATGCGCTTGTGCTCCTCAGGCGCCAAATCATCGGGGCGCGTGTTAAACAGGTAATATTTCAAATCAAACTCTTTCAGCAACATCTTGGTGTGGAAAATATTTTCTTGATACACGTTCACATCGACCATGTCATACATCGACTTCATATCTTCCGACATAAAATTCTGAATCGAATTGATCTCATGGTCGATAAAATGCTTCACGCCGTTCACATCACGGGTGAAACCGCGCACGCGATAATCGATGGTAACGATGTCAGATTCCAGCTGATGGATCAGGTAGTTCAGCGCTTTCAGCGGAGAGATAACGCCGCAGGTTGAGACTTCAATGTCCGCGCGGAAGGTGCACAGTCCGCCCTCGGGATGACTCTCGGGATAGGTGTGCACGCAGATATGGCTTTTATCGAGATGCGCCACAACAGAGTTTGGCAGCGGGCCAGGATGCTCCGAATTATCAATGTCCTTCGGGTTAATCGGCTCTTCGCTCACCAGAATCGTGACGCTGGCACCCTGCGGCTCATAATCCTGACGCGCAATATTCAGCACGTTGGCACCAATAATAGAACAGGTTTCCGTCAGAATCTCAGTCAGACGCGTCGCATTATACTGCTCATCAATATAGGCAATATAACCGTCGCGCTCGGCTTCGGTGTTGGCGTAGCAAATGTCGTAAATACAGAAACTCAGGCTTTTGGTCAGGTTGTTAAAGCCGTGTAATTTCAGCTTTTGCAATTTGTTTCATCCTCATCTGACAAGGCATCCAGCAGATAGCGCGGCAGGGCGAAACTGCCAGAGTGGATCGCGGGCGTATAGTAGCGACAGGGCAGGTTCGCGGCGGCAAAGCGCTGTTGCAGCGTGGCGGTGTCAAGCGTGCGCAGGGCAGGGTTATCACTGGCCCAGGCAAACGTCATGATGCCGCCGTAGTATGTGGGCACCGCCGCCTGATAAAAGCTCACGTCGGTAAAATAGTGGCTAAGCTTGCGGTGGCTATTCACTGCTTCATCCTGCTGCAGGAAGCAGACGCCGTTCTGCGCCACAAAAATGCCGCCTGGATTCAGCGCTTTTTTGCAGCCTGCGTAAAAGGCGGAGGTAAACAGGCTTTCACCCGGACCAATGGGATCGGTGCAGTCTGAAATGATCACGTCAAACGTTTCTTCGGTCTGGGTAACGAAATCGACGCCATCAGCAATCACCAGATTCAAGCGAGGATCGTCATAGGCGCCAGCGCTATGATTCGGCAGGTAGGTTTTGCAGAAATCCACAACGCCAGCATCAATTTCCACCATGGTGATGTGCTCAACGTCTGCGTGACGCGACACTTCACGCAGCATGGCGCCGTCGCCGCCGCCGATAATCAGTACGCGGCGCGCCTCACCGTGCGCCAGCAGCGGCACATGAGTCATCATTTCGTGGTAGATAAATTCATCGCGTTCGGTGGTTTGTACGACGCCGTCCAGCGCCATGACCCGACCAAAGGCCGCGTTTTCAAAGATCACCAGATCCTGATGCGCCGTTTTGTCCCGATAAAGCAGTTTATCGACGGTGAAGTATTGTCCAAAACCGGTATGAAGCGTTTCATACCACATGTCATTCTGGGCCATGAAGGGCTCTCCTGCTGTCGCAACACCATAAAAATGGGCGAAAAGAATAGCGAATAATGACCGTGGTTGCACGGTCAAATCCTCAGCAGCAGAGCAGGGGCGGGCTATTTTACGTAAGCGAGCAGGCTCAGCGAATCTCGGGCTAACGACTTACATTTTTTGTCGTTTGTCACCGCAATACCGCTCAGGTCTTTATAGCTCTCTTCACCGAGTGCTTTCATATTGTAGTTGCTGTAATTACTCAAATCCCAACGGTTTTGTTGAGCGAAAAACACCAGCGCTTTACGGATTTGCGCGTCAGGTAAATCCTGATAGCCGCAATCGTTTTTGAGATAGACAAACACCGCGGTGAGATCGGCCAGATCTTCTGCTTCGGACTCGCTCAGGGCAAAACTGGTGGAGGAGAAGCTAACGAGTCCCGCCAACAGCAGGAGCCTGATGCTTTTCGTCATAATCATTCTCAATAAGGGACAATTGAGTGACGTTAGCACAGTTACGGCGGGGTTTCCGCTAAATTTGCCAAAACGGGCGGCGAACCTTTTTTTTCACGCGTCGTGCGGTTTCCACACTTGACCCTCCCACGGGGGAAGGGTTTACGCTGTGTGCCCGGTTTCGACAAGGACATGCCTATGCAACGTCGCCATTTTCTCAAACTGACCGCGGCACTCAGCGCCGCAGGTGCCCTGCCGCTGTGGAGCCGTCAGCTCATGGCGGCGACGCGGCCTCTGCTGCCGATCCCCACGCTGCTGGCGCCGGATGCGCGCGGCGAATATACGCTGACCGCAATGCGCGGCACCACGCAATGGAAGGGCAATGCCGTACCGACATGGGGCTATAACGGCAATCTTCTGGGGCCTGCGCTGCGCTTGCAGCGTGAAAAAGCGGTGACGGTCAATATTCATAATCGGCTGCCCGAGGCGACCACGGTGCACTGGCATGGCCTGGCGATTCCCGGTGACGTGGATGGCGGTCCGCAGGCGATTATTGCGCCCGGCGCGTCGAGGCAGGTGCGTTTTACCCCCGATCAGCCCGCCGCTACCTGCTGGTTTCATCCGCATCTGCACGGTAAAACCGGTCATCAGGTCGCGCAGGGACTCGCGGGGCTGGTGCTGCTGGAAGATCAGGCGTATGGCCAACTGCGTTTGCCGATGCAGTGGGGCGAAGACGACGTGCCGCTGATTTTTCAGGATAAACAGCTGACGCCGGACGGCACGCGCATCGACTACGCGCTGGATGTGATGCGCGCGGCGGTGGGGTGGTTTGGCGACATGATGCTCACCAACGGCGAACAGTATCCCCAGCATGCCGTACCGCGCGGCTGGCTGCGCCTGCGGCTGCTCAATGGCTGTAACGCGCGGTCGCTGGACATCGCCACCAGCGACGGGCGGGCGCTGTACGTGATTGGCAGCGATGGCGGATTGCTGGCTGAGCCAGTGAGCGTAGAGAGCCTGCCGATGCTGCCGGGGGAGCGCTTCGAGGTGCTGATTGATACCTCCGACGGCAAAGCGTTTGATGTGGTCACGCGTCCGGTGACGCAAATGGGTATGACGCTCGCGCCGTTTGATCGTCCGCTGCCGCTGGTGCAGATCCTGCCGCTGCGCATCATGGCCAGTGGCTCGCTGCCGGATAAGCTGGCCGAGCTGCCGCCGCTGCCGTCGGCTGAGGGGGCGCAAACCCGCTGGCTGCAGCTCATGATGGATCCTGAGCTTGACCGGTTGGGCATGCAGGCATTAATGCAGCAATATGGCGACAACGCCATGGGCCAGATGGCGGGACATGGCGCATCGGCCGCCAAACAGCCTGACGCGGATAGCAACGCCCACGCCGGGCACGGCAGCATGGCAAGGGATCATGGCAGCATGGCGATGGGTCACGGCGGCATGGACATGGATCACGGCGCGCAGGCTCCCGCCGGAGAATATGATTTCCACAACGGCAACAAGATCAATGGCCAGGCCTTTGACATGACCAAGCCGATGTTTAACGCCAGGCTCGGCAACGTGGAGAAATGGACGATCTCCGGCGAGGGTGACGCCATGCTGCATCCGTTCCACATTCACGGCGCGCAGTTCCGCATCCTGTCTGAGAACGGTAAACCGCCCGCGCCACACCGCGCGGGCTGGAAGGACATGGTGAGCGTGAACGGCTGGCGCAGCGAGGTGCTGGTGCAGTTTGACTACGTGGCCAATGCCGACAACGCTTATATGGCGCATTGTCATCTTCTTGAGCACGAAGACACCGGCATGATGCTGGGCTTTACCGTGACCTAACGCGCCGGACGCTGCGCTTTTAGCGCGCGGCGTCCAGCGCCAGACGAATATCCTCGATCAAATCCTGCGCATTTTCGATACCGATCGACAAGCGCACTGTAGCCTCGGTAATGCCAATGCGCTCACGCACCTCCTGCGGAACGCCTGAATGCGTGGTGCTGCCGGGGTGACTCGCCAGCGATTCCGTGCCACCCAGGCTGACCGCCAATTTGAATAACGCCAGCGCGTTGAGAAAACGGAAAGCGGCAGGCTGGCCGCCTTGAATATCGAAGGAGAAAGTAGACCCTGCGCCGCTGCACTGCCGCTGCCAGGTTTTACCTGCCGCGCTCTCGGCATCCAGGTACGGCAGCCAGTGCAGCTTCTCCACCTGCGGATGCGCGCGCAGAAACGCAGCGACCTGCTCGGCGTTACTGGCGGCTTTTTCCATGCGCAGCGAGAGTGTCTCCAGCGAGCGCCCCAGCATCCAGCTGGAGTGGGGATCGAGCTGGGTGCCGATGGCGCTGCGCAGCGAACGCACCTTATCGATCAACGCTTTGCTGCCCATTACTGCGCCAGCGATCAGATCAGAGTGGCCGCCCACGTATTTGGTGAGCGAGTAGAGCGACAGGTCAGCACCGTGCTGCAGCGGATGCTGGAACAGCGGGCCGAGCAGGGTATTGTCGCAGGCGAGAATCGGGCGCGATCCCTGCTGCTGGGCGATAACATCGGCCACCTGCTGCATGAGCTGAATGTCCACCAGGCTGTTCGTGGGATTGGCCGGCGTTTCGATCAGAATGATCGCCACCCGCCCGCGCTGCCAGGCCAGCTTCGCCGCCTCGTAAACTTTGTCTTCATCGGTACCGTCGCTGAACCCTACCGATTTGATCTCCAAATCGTGCAGCGTCTTGCTTAACAGCGTCTCGGTGCCGCCGTAAAGCGGCTGCGAGTGCAAAATCACTTCGCCGGGACGGGCGAACGTGAGCAGCGTGGTGGCGATAGCAGACATGCCCGATGAAAACAGCGCCGCCCGCTCTGCGCCTTCATAGATGGCGAGGCGATCCTCAACAATTTCACTGTTGGGGTGGTTGAACCGTGAATAGACCAGTCCGCCACTTTTACCTTCCGGCGGCTGCTTGCGTCCTGCGACGAAATCGAAAAAATCCTGCCCCTCTTCCGCGCTGTTGAACACGAAGGTGGAGGTCAGAAACACCGGCGGTTTCACCGCTCCTTCTGACAGACGAGGATCGTAACCGTAATTAAGCATCTGGGTTTCCGGATGCAGCTCGCGCGCGCCGAGGTGCGTTTTCTTACTGGATGAATCAGCCATAGATGACTCCTGAGGTCGCCGCGATCGCGGCAGAGAGATGACATCCAGTAAAAACCAGCGCAATAAAATTCGCCACGGTATCGTTTGCGTTCTGTGCGCCGGGTTAGAGGATGCACTGAATATGGTAAACTTCGCCCCTTTCTGAACACCTTCAATCGGGCGAATGCAATGAAACACACCGTCGACGTGATGATCTCTGAGCAGGAGATCGCAACCCGTGTGGCCGCACTGGGCGCACAGATTAGCGAACACTACCGCGACAGCGGCAAAGAGCTGGTGCTGGTCGGCCTGCTGCGCGGATCGTTTATGTTTATGGCCGACCTCTGCCGCGCCATTACCGTGCCGCACGAAGTGGATTTTATTACTGCCTCCAGCTACGGCAGCGGAATGTCTTCCACGCGTGATGTGAAGATCTTAAAAGACCTGGATGAAGACATTCGCGGCAAAGACGTGCTGATCGTTGAAGACATCATTGACTCTGGCAATACGCTGAGCAAAGTGCGCGAAATTCTGCAGCTGCGTGCGCCCACTTCCCTGGCAATTTGTACGCTGTTGGATAAGCCAGAGCGCCGCGAAGTTGAGGTGCCGGTGGAGTTTGTCGGCTTTACCATTCCCGATGAGTTTGTGGTGGGCTTCGGCATTGACTACGCGCAGCGTTATCGCCATCTACCGTACATCGGAAAAGTGATCCCCACTGGCGAATAACCGCACAATCTTCCAAGGCCAACGCCGCTCGCTTACGTTAAGATGCGCAGCCCGTAAGTCATTGACTCACGGGCGCTGTTCATCTTTTCGGCGTGTGGCGTAGCGTCAACGTCTTGAGGGCGCAGACGCGGCGCTTCGCCTTTGATTTCACAACTGTTATCGCTCAATAACCCCGCAAAGCTGGCGTAAGCGCACTATCATCTATGTGGCAATGATGTCACGACAACAGGATATGGATTCGTAATGACTAATGCACTGGAACTTTCCGGGCTGACTAAGACCTATCCCGGCGGCGTACAGGCGCTGAAAGGACTGGATCTCAACGTGGAAGCAGGTGATTTCTACGCGCTGCTGGGGCCAAACGGCGCCGGTAAATCCACCACCATTGGTATTATCAGTTCGCTGGTGAATAAATCCGGCGGCAGCGTGCGCGTCTTTGGCTATGACCTGCAGAAAGACGTCGTTAACGCCAAGCGCCAGCTGGGCCTGGTGCCGCAGGAATTCAACTTTAATCCGTTTGAAACCGTGATGCAGATTGTGGTCAATCAAGCGGGCTATTACGGCGTAGAGCGCCGCGAAGCCAATGCGCGCGCGGAAAAATACCTCAATCAGCTCGACTTATGGGGCAAGCGAAACGAGCGTGCGCGCATGCTGTCGGGCGGGATGAAACGCCGCTTGATGATTGCCCGTGCGCTGATGCACGAGCCGAAATTGCTGATTCTCGACGAACCTACTGCAGGGGTCGATATTGAGCTGCGCCGTTCAATGTGGGCCTTCCTGAAAGAGCTGAATGCCAAAGGCACCACCATTATTCTGACCACGCACTATCTGGAAGAAGCCGAGATGCTGTGCCGTAATATCGGCATTATTCAGCGCGGTGAGCTGGTGGAAAACACCTCCATGAAAGGGCTGCTGTCCAAGCTGAAATCGGAAACCTTCATTCTCGATCTCGCCCCGCGCAGTCCGCTGCCGCATCTGGAAGGCTTCCAGTATCGTCTGGTTGATACCTCCACGCTGGAAGTCGAAGTGATGCGCGAGCAGGGCCTGAATAGCGTCTTCAGTCAGTTGAGCGCGCAGGGCGTGCAGGTGCTGAGTATGCGTAACAAAGCCAACCGCCTGGAAGAGCTGTTCGTTGGCCTGACCCAAGGAAAAGGAGCGAAAGTATGACCCGTTTGTATTGGGTAGCCCTAAAGAGTATTTGGGCAAAAGAGATCAACCGCTTTGCCCGCATCTGGATCCAGACGCTGGTGCCGCCGGTGATCACCATGACGCTCTATTTCATCATCTTCGGCAACTTGATCGGATCGCGTATTGGCGACATGCATGGCTTCAGCTACATGCAGTTTATCGTACCGGGCCTGATTATGATGGCGGTGATCACTAACGCCTACGCCAACGTCGCGTCCTCGTTTTTCAGCGCCAAGTTCCAGCGCAACATTGAAGAGCTGCTGGTGGCCCCGGTGCCGACGCACATCATTATTGCCGGTTACGTGGGCGGCGGTGTGGCACGCGGCGTCTGCGTCGGCGTGCTGGTCACGGCGATTTCGCTGTTTTTCGTGCCGTTTCACGTTCATGCGTGGTCAATGGTGGCCGTGACCTTACTGTTGACGGCGATTCTGTTCTCCCTGGCGGGCCTGCTGAATGCGGTATTCGCACGCACTTTTGACGATATCAGCCTGATTCCGACGTTTGTGTTGACGCCCTTAACCTACCTCGGCGGCGTGTTCTACTCGCTGTCGCTGCTGCCGCCGTTCTGGCAGGCGGTGTCGAAGCTGAATCCGGTGGTGTATATGATCAGCGGTTTCCGCTACGGCTTTTTGGGCATTAATGACGTGCCGCTGGCGTTTACCCTGTCGGTGCTGATCGCCTTCATCGTGGTGTTCTATATCCTGGTTTACGCGCTGATCCAGCGCGGGCGCGGCTTACGCACCTGATACAAAAAATGCAGCCTCGGCTGCATTTTTTATTTCTGTCTGTCGCGGCCGGATCAGGCCACCTGCACCGGCAGCGCTTTGGCCAGGCGCTTCATCTCGTTGTCACCCTCAAAGTAGGCGACTTTTGGCTGCCAGCTGCGCGCTACAGCATCCTCAACCTGCACGTAGGAGCAGATGATCAATAGATCGCCTGCGCAGGCGCAGCGAGCGGCGGCACCGTTCACGGAGATGATTTTAGAGCCGCGCTCCGCCGCAATGGCGTAAGTGGAGAAGCGCTGGCCGTTGGTGACGTTATAGATGTCGATGGCTTCATATTGCAGAATCCCGGCGGCGTCGAGAAAATCCTGATCGATGGCGCAGGAACCTTCATAGTGCAGATCGGCCATCGTCACCTTCACGCGGTGTAGTTTGCCTTGTAAAACAGTACGAATCATAGCGGGTTAACCTTCATTAAGCTGCGAGTAAACAACGGTGTTATTCCGTCAAATCCACTTGCTGATTATCGATCAGGCGTGCATGTCCCAGCCAGCCTGCCATCAAAATAACGGCGCGCTGGCTGTCCACCGTCAGCGGTTGCAGCGTGTCGGCGTCGCAGATCGCCAGGCCATCCGGGCGGAAGCCCCGTTCACGCAGCTGCGCTTCAGCCTGTTCAATAATGTCGTCGATATGGCGTTCGCCGTTGCTCAAGCGCACCGCCATGCTGTTCATCACCTGACTCAAGCCCGGCGCAATTTGGCGCTCTTCGGCCGTGAGATAGCCGTTGCGCGAGCTCAATGCCAGTCCATCTTTAGCGCGCACGGTCGGCACGCCCACAATCTGGATGTCAAAGGCCATGTCGGCCACCAGCTTGCGAATAATTGCCAATTGCTGAAAATCTTTCTCGCCGAAGCAGGCGATATCGGGCTGCACCAGATTGAACAGTTTGCTGACAATGGTGGCCACCCCGCGAAAATGGCCGGGTCGGCTGGCACCTTCCAGCAGGGACGAGAGGCCCGGTACCTCGACAAACGTCTGGCTGTCGAGCCCCTGCGGATAGATCTCCGCCGGGGCGGGCGCAAACACCAGGTCCACGCTGTGACGATTAAGCTTTTCGCAATCGTCCTGCAGGGTGCGCGGATAGCGCGCCAGATCGTCGGCGCGTTCGAATTGCATCGGGTTCACAAATATCGAGACCACCACAATGTCGGCGCGCTCGCGTGCCTCATCCACCAAGGTAAGATGGCCATCGTGCAGGTTGCCCATGGTCGGCACCAGCGCAATACGTTTACCTTCCTGCCGCCAGCGTCGGATCTCACGGCGCAGCATCGGCAGTGATTCAATAATCAACACTGCAACTCTCCTGGTTTACTGAAAACTGTGTTCGGCAGCGGGATACCGGCCTGCTTCAACGTCGGCAATATACTGGCGAATCGCCGCGCGAATGTCGCCGGTTTCCGCGAGGAAATTTTTTGCGAATTTGGGGATGTGACCTCCGGTAATGCCCAGCGCATCGTGCATCACTAAAATCTGGCCGTCGGTGACATTGCCCGCGCCGATACCGATCACCGGGATCTGCAGCGCCTGGGTGACGCGTGCGGCCAGCGCCACCGGCACGCACTCCAATACCATTAGCTGCGCGCCCGCGGCTTCCAGCGCCAGCGCATCTGCCAGCAGCTGCTCCGCCGCATCTTCATCGCGACCCTGGACTTTATACCCCCCGAAGATATTTACGGACTGCGGCGTGAGTCCAAGATGGCCGCATACCGGCACGGCGCGCGCGGTCAGCATGCTCACCGTTTCTGCCAGCCATGCGCCGCCCTCCAGCTTCACCAGATTGGCGCCCGCGCGCATCAGCTGGGCGGCGCTGTCAAAGGTTTGTTCTGGGGTGGCATAACTCATGAAGGGCAGATCGGCCATCACCAGCGCATGGGGCGCGCCTCGGCGCACGGCTGTGGTGTGATAAGCAATGTCCGCCACGGTGACGGGCAGGGTAGAGTCATGGCCCTGCACGGTCATACCGAGCGAATCGCCAATCAACATCACCTGAATACCTTCGTCGGCAAACAGGCGGGCAAAGCTAAAATCATACGCCGTCAGCGTGGCAAACTTTTGCCCGCGAGCTTTCATTTGGCGGAGATGGGAAAGGGTGGTGGGTTTCATTGCGCGCTCCAGGTAAATCGGCTGCGCGCAGTGTACTGGATTAGCGAAAAACGCGATACGTTCGCTACGGTATTATCACCGTCAGGATACCCAAGGGTGAATGGCGCTGCAATCAAGCGTGGCAAGGATGCCCGCCAGCGGCTGGCCGGTCGGCAGGCGCAGCGTAGGGGCAATCTCCAGCAACGGCAGCAGCATAAAGGCGCGGTTATGCATATCGTAGTGCGGCACCGTCAGACGCGGCGTATGGATCACGGCGCTGCCGAACAGCATGATGTCGATATCCAGCGTGCGCGGCCCCCAGCGCTCCGCTTTACGCACGCGACCGTGCTCCTGTTCGATGCGCTGGGTGTGATCCAGCAGCGCGTCGGCGTCGAGTTCGGTATCCAGCGCCACAACCGCGTTCAGGTAATCGGGCTGGTCAGCAGGACCATACGGCGGCGTACGATAGAACGAGGAGGTCGCCACGCGGTGAGTATGCGGTATCGCATCCAGCGTGGCGAGCGCAGCGTCCACCTGCTGTAGCGGATCGGCCAGGTTACTGCCCAGCGCCAGATACGCCCGGATCATTGGGCGTTACTGTCTCGGCGAGGACCGGAAGGACGACGACGCGGACGGCGTGGTTTACGGCGCGGCGCCGGATCGTCGCCCAGCGTGTTGAGCATGGTTTTCTGCTGCACCGGCACGGCGGACTGGAACTCGCCCCACCAGTGTGTCAGACGCTGCAGCTCCGGATTGTTCTCCACCTCAGCGCGCAGCGCCAGCAGATCGTAAGCGGCGCGGAATTTCGGATGCTCCATCAGCTTCCACGCCCGTTTGCCGTGGCGGCGAGAGATCCGCAGCTGTAGCTGCCAAATATCGCGGATCAGCGTGGTGATACGTTTTGGAATCGCCAGCGCGCGGCAGGCTTCATCCAGCGTCTCATTCATCGACAGGGCAAACGCGTCGTAGTAGGTCAGACCGCTCTCCTGGGCGATGCGCTCTGCCGACTCCAGCTGCGGATACCAGAACATGGCGGCAAACAAGAACGCCGGATTCACGCGCATATCATTGTGCAGGCGGGTATCGGTGTTTTTCAGCACCTGCGCCACCATGCGTTCCATAAAGCTGTCGCCCTGTTCGGTAAAATGACGAGCCAGCGTCGGGAACAGGGGCTGGAACAGCTGATATTCACGCAGCATTTGATAGGTGCGGAATCCGTAGCCAGCCTGCAGCAGTTTGAGCGACTCCTCAAACAGGCGCGCAGGCGGGATATCATTCAGCAGCGTGGCCAGGCGAGGAATCGGCTCGGCGGTCTCTGCGGCGACTTGCATGTCCAGCTTGGCCGCAAAGCGTATCACGCGCAGCATGCGCACCGGATCTTCACGGTAGCGCGTTTCCGGATCGCCAATCAGGCGAATGACGCCCGCTTCAAGATCCTGCAGTCCGCCCACATAATCACGCACCGTAAAGTCCGCCACGCTGTAGTAGAGGCTGTTGATGGTGAGATCGCGGCGCTGGGCATCGTCTTCGATGTTGCCAAAGATGTTGTCGCGCAGCAGCATGCCATTCTGGCCACGCTGCGAACTGTTGCGATCGTCGTCCTGCTCTTCCTGATGGTGGCCGCGGAAGGTTGCCACTTCAATCACTTCCGGTCCAAACATCACATGGGCAAGACGAAAACGGCGGCCGACCAGACGGCAATTGCGGAACAGCTTGCGCATCTCGTCTGGCGTAGCGTTGGTGGTGATATCAAAGTCCTTCGGCTTTTTACCCAGCAGCAGATCGCGCACGCCGCCGCCTACCAGGTAAGCTTCAAAACCGGCTTTGTTGAGGCGATACAGCACCTTAAGGGCGTTTTCGCTGATATCTTTGCGTGAGATATTATGGCTTTCTCGGGGAATGACCGTCATCAGACTTTCAGTTTCCACCTCTTCAGGCACTTCCTCGTCACGCTTGAGGACTCTCCGGCAAAAATTGGCGACTCGGGTAAAAATGGGACACCTCGACAGTGAGAAAATGGGTGTGAATAAAATCAGCGGCTAATCATAGCCTGTTGCGAACCATTTAGGAATGATGTTGTCATCTCGGGCGAGATTCGGGCGTTGTCTCGGGGAAGAGACGTGATATTCCACTGCGCTACCGCACGTTCCAGCAGCCTATCGCGCGTTTCGTCCTGCCAGCCTGGCGCAACGGGTTGACCAAGAAAGCGCAGCGCCTGCACCAGCAGAGGACGCGCGTCACCCTCGGGCAGCGGCGGCGCATGATTCTGCTTGGAGAGCTTGTTTCCGTCGGGGTTCATTGCCAGCGGCAGATGCAGATAGTCCGGTACTGACCAGCCAAACTGCTGATAGAGCGCAATTTGCCTAACGGTGGGATCAATCAAATCCGCGCCGCGCACAATCTCGGTCACACCCTGAAAGTGGTCGTCAACCACCACCGCCAGGTTGTAGGCAAACAGGCCGTCGCGCCGATGGATAATAAAATCTTCTTCCGCCAGCCGCGTGTCCGCCGCCAGATAGCCATGCAAACGATCGTGAAAGCCGTAGACCGGCGCGTGCTGGCGCAGACGCAATGCCGCATTCTGCGCAGGCAGGTGGCGGTCGCGGCAGTGCCCGTCATACACGCCGCCTATTTTTTGAATCCGGCTACGCGGACAGGTACAGAAATAACTCTGGCGATGCTGCTGCAGCCAGCTTAGCGCGGCGCGGTAGGCCTCGTGGCGCGCTGATTGCCAGAGCACCTCGCCGTCCCACCCTAAGCCGTAGTGCTCAAGCTGCTTCAGAATACGGCTTGCAGCACCGGCCACTTCGCGCGGCGGATCGATATCTTCTATACGCACCAGCCAGCGGCCCTGCTGCGCGCGCGCGCTCAGGTAGCTGCCAAGCGCAGCGATCAGCGAACCAAAGTGCAAATCTCCGGAAGGAGAGGGAGCGAAACGTCCGATGCAGGGGGAGAGGGAGGTCTTCATGATGCAGTGGTGCGCACAGCGGAAAAATGCGTTTTTCCTCCGCTGTGCGGCAACCGTCTTCTCGCGGTCATTAGCCCGCCATCTGCTTCTCGCGAATTTCTGCCAGCGTTTTGCAATCAATGCAAAGGTCGGCAGTCGGTCGCGCTTCCAGACGACGAATGCCAATTTCAACGCCGCAGGATTCGCAGTAGCCGAAGTCGTCGTCTTCCACTTTCTTCAGCGTTTTCTCAATCTTTTTAATGAGTTTACGCTCGCGATCGCGGTTTCGCAGTTCCAGGCTGAATTCCTCTTCCTGCGCGGCACGATCGACCGGATCGGGGAAGTTAGCGGCCTCGTCCTGCATGTGCGACACAGTACGGTCAACTTCATCCCGAAGTTGGTTACGCCAGGCTTCCAGAATCTTGCGGAAATGGGTCAGCTGGGCGTCGTTCATGTACTCTTCGCCCGGTTTCTCCTGATACGGCTCCACACCAGCGATGGCGAGGATACTCAGGGACGATGTTTTACGGTTTTGCCCTTCTTGCATGTTGTTTCTCCTGGATAACACGCACCACCCTTCCTGTATTAAGTTGCTGCACGAGGGCTGTGCTCATTTGTCCGAGTGCCAGACAATGTCTTGCACCTGGACTCACTCCCTTGCCGACTTCCCGCAACTCAACGTATTCAGGGTATATCGATTCCCATCAGGGAAAAAAAACAGGTCGCTATAAATAGCAGAAGCCATCAAGGTTGGCAATTATTCATCGCTACACCTTGACAACACGGTGCGAAAAAGCGTAATTGCAGCTCGCTCAAGGCTATTTTGACACGCAAAATCGCTTTTACTATTACAGAACGGGGTAAATGGACTGCGCCACTGGCCGAGTGAGTAATATTTGAGCGGGCGTGATCTCTGCGCGATATGCTAACACTTCCACACCGCAACGCTGCGCCTGTCCGAACAGTTCTGCGTACTGGGCATCAATATGATGCGCCGGGGAAACGTCCTCAATCCCCGTGTGCAGAACAGCAAATAACAAAACGGCTCGATGGCCTTCCGCCACAATCTTACTCAATTCGCGCAGATGCTTCTGCCCACGAGTCGTCACCGCATCCGGAAAATAGCCTTTACCCTGCTGTAACAGGGTGACGGATTTCACTTCAATATAGCAGTTCGCTTTGTCCGCCGCCTGTAAGAGGAAATCAATTCTGCTTTTTTCCGCGCCATATTTCACTTCGCTGCGGCACGAGCTGTAAGCGGATAATTCCGGAATCGCATCATGCGCCAGGGCTTCACGTACCAGCGCGTTGGCGCGTAGCGTGTTGACGCAGATCAGATGGCCCTGCTGCGTTTCAGTGAGCTCCCAGCTGTGGGGATACTTGCGCGTGGTGCTGGAGGACGTGGAATACCACACGGTATCGCCGGGCGTGGCGCAGCCCGTCATGGCACCGGTGTTGGCGCAGTGTAGCGTCAGCGTGTCGCCGGCGGGGGTGACCACATCGGCTAAAAAACGTTTGTAACGGGCGATCAGCCGTGCCGGCTGTAACGGGGGATCAAACAGCATTTAGGCTCCAGAAGGCGGTGAGAGAGGCCACTGCGCCAGGCGTTTGTAGCGCGTGCGTCCCTGCGCATAGGTTGAGGCAAACAGGGCAAAGTGCGTAACCTGCATCTGCCAGTGGAAACCGCGTGGCGGCAGTGCGATAGGCGACGTGACGTGACGCAGCAGCGTGACGTGAGGATGAAACGGCTGCGTGCCCTGCGCGCAACCGTGGCGTGCGGCCTGCGCGCGCAGCAGGCTCGCCAATTGCAGCAGTCCGCGCGGCGCGCGCTGGCAGCCCAGCCACACAACGCCTGGCCGCGGCCAATGGCCCGCATCATCCAGATCGAGGGTAAAGCGCGGCTGATGGATGCGCGCAGCCAGCTGTTGCAGCGTCTGCGACGTCGCCGCGTTGACCTCGCCAAGAAACGCCAGAGTGAGATGCAGATTGGCCGCCGCCACGGGTTTTCCCGCCTCGTCGGGGAAATTGTCAGCTCGCCATTGCACAAGCGTCTGCTGAAGCGCGGCGGGCAGTTCGAGGGCAAAAAAGAGGCGCTGCGTGGTCATGGGTGGGCGTGGCCGGGTAGTGCTACAATGCGCGCCATCTTAGCACAGGAGCGGGAGTTGAGTTTGAGTGAGTTACCGGTAAGCGAGGTGCTGCCTGCCTTATTACGCGCGCTGGCACAGTCGCCTCAGGTGTTACTGGCCGCGCCCACCGGGGCCGGGAAATCCACCTGGCTTCCTCTTCAGCTGTTGCAGCAGGCCGCGCTGCCCGGTCGCATTATTCTGCTGGAGCCGCGACGGCTGGCGGCGCGCAATGTGGCGCAGCGCCTCGCAGAACAGCTGAATGAACAGCCAGGTGAGACGGTGGGCTATCGCCTGCGCGGTGAGCAGCGCTGCGGCGCGCACACGCGGCTAGAGGTCGTTACCGAGGGCATCCTCACGCGCATGCTTCAGCGCGATCCGATGCTGGAAGGGATTTCCTTGGTGATCCTGGATGAATTCCACGAGCGCAGCCTGCAGGCGGATATGGCGCTGGCGCTACTGCTTGATGTCCAGCAAGGCCTGCGCGACGATTTGCGCGTCCTGCTGATGTCCGCCACCCTGGACAACGATCGTCTGCGTCAGTTATTGCCCGACGCGCCTTTTATCGTCTCGGAAGGGCGAAGCTATCCGGTGGCGCGCCGCTATGCCGCGCTCAATACGCAGGGGCGTTTTGAGGAGACGGTGGCGCGCGACGTGGCGCAGCTGCTGCGCGAAGAAACCGGTTCGCTGCTGCTGTTTCTGCCGGGCGTCGCGGAAATTGAGCGCGTCAGGCGCGAACTGGTCGCGCGCGTCAGCGACGAGGTAGATTTGTGCCCGCTCTACGGGGCGCTGCCACTGGAGGCTCAGCGCCGTGCCATCTTGCCTGCGCCTGCAGGACGGCGAAAAGTGGTGCTGGCGACCAATATCGCGGAAACCAGCCTCACCATTGAGGGTATTCGGCTGGTGGTCGACAGTGCGCTGGAGCGCACCGCGCAGTTCGATGCGCGCAGCGGCGTGACGCGGCTGACCACGCAGCGTATCAGTCAGGCGTCGATGACGCAGCGTGCCGGCCGCGCCGGTCGACTGGCACCCGGCCTGTGCCTGCATTTGCTGCCGCAGGAGCAGGCGCTGCGCGCCGCCGCGCACAGCGAGCCGGAAATCCTGCACAGCGATCTCAGCGCACTGGTGAGCGATCTGCTGCTGTGGGGATGCCAGGATGCCTCTCAGCTGCGCTGGTTGGATACGCCGCCCGCGCGCAGCGTGCTTGCTGCTACCGCACTGCTACAGCGTTTAGGGGCGCTGGACGAGAAGCTGCGGCTCAATGCGCGCGGGAGAAAAATGGCGGCGCTGGGAACGGAACCCCGCCTGGCGGCGATGCTCTGCGCCGCTGGCGATGATGCCGATGCCATCGCCAGCGCGGCGCTGCTGGTGGCGATTTTAGAAGATCCTCCCCGCAGCGGCAGTGCGGATTTGCGTGATGCCCTGAACGCGCCGCAGCCGCACTGGCAGCAGCGCGCCCGTCAATGGCAACAGCGTTTAAACGCGCGCGGTGGGCGCGTCAATCCCGACGTGTTCCCGTCGCTGTTGGTCGCCGGCTTTGCCGATCGCCTGGCGCAGCGGCGCGGCGACAGCGCCCGCTATCAGCTGGCCAACGGCATTGGCGGCATGCTTGACGAGCAGGATGCGTTGAGCCGCTATGGCTGGCTGGTCGCCCCCACGTTGCTGCAGGGGGCGAGCGCCGCCGACGCGCGTATCCTGCTGGCGCTGCCGGTGGACATCGACGACCTGCGTCGACGCTGCCCGACGTTGGTGGAGCAGCAAACGGACGTGGAGTGGGACGCGGAGAAAGGCACGCTGCGCGCCTGGAAGCGCGAGCGCGTTGGGGCACTGGTGCTTAGCGCGCAGCCGCAGGCGCGACCGGACGCCGACGTACTGCATCCGGCGATGCTGCGCTGGGTGCGTGAAGCTGGATTATCGGTGCTGGGCTGGACACCGGAAGCAGAGCAGCTACGCTTGCGTCTGCATTGTGCGGCGCAGTGGCTGCCGGAAGAGGCGTGGCCCGCCATGGATGACGAAACGTTGCTGGCTTCGCTGGCGCGCTGGCTGCTGCCGGAGATGCGCGCGGTGCGCGATCTCAAAGGCTTGCAGGCCGTGAATCTGACCAGCGCACTCTTACATTTGCTCACATGGTCGCAGCGTCAGCGGCTGGATAGTGCGTTGCCAACTCATTACACTGTGCCGACCGGAAGCCGCCTGCCGATTCGCTATGATGCGGAAAAGCCGCCGGCGCTGGCGGTGCGGATTCAGGAGATGTTTGGTGAAGCGCACAATCCCACCGTCGCAGAAGGCCGCGTCGCACTGGTTCTGGAACTGCTGTCCCCCGCGCAGCGTCCGCTGCAAATCACCCGCGATCTCGCGGCGTTCTGGCGCGGTGCCTATCCTGACGTAAAGAAAGAGATGAAGGGGCGCTATCCAAAGCACCCGTGGCCAGACGATCCGGCCAGCGCCGTGCCGACGCGGCGCACCAAGAAATTTTCATCGTAATGCATGGGCCGAAATCAGAGGGTTCTGCCATGCGCGATGCGTGAAAGCAGTTAGAGTAACGGCCGCAACCGCCGCTATGCCTGGAGAAAAAAGCATGTCTGGGAACGATCGCGAACCCATTGGACGCAAAGGAAAAGCACCAAAGCCGCCGCGCAACGCTGCGCGGCGGGGTCGCCGCAGGGAGCTGGATGACGATATCGATCAGCACGATTTTGACGAAGATAATGAGGAGAGTGCGCCGGTGCCACCCAAAGGTAAAGGTAAAGGAAAACGTCCACCCCGTGGCAAGCGTCGCTGGTTAGGCTGGATTATCAAGCTGCTGCTGGTGTTCGTGGTCGTGATGGTGGCCTGGGGCATCTATTTGGATTCCGAAATCCGCAGCCGTATTGATGGCAAAGTGTGGCAGCTACCTGCCGCGGTGTATGGGCGCATGGTCAGCCTTGAGCCAGGCATGTCCTATGACAAAAAAGAGATGATTGCCCTGCTGGAAGGTACGCAGTATCGCGAAGTGTCGCGCATTACCCGCCCTGGCGAGTTTAGCGTGAAGGGCAATACCATCGACCTGCTGCGCCGTCCCTTTGATTTCCCGGACAGCAAAGAGGGGCAGATCAGCGCGCGGCTGACCTTCAGCAATAACGAACTAAGCGAGATCAAAAACCTCGACACCGGCCGTGATTTTGGCTTCTTCCGCCTCGATCCGCGCTTGATCACCATGCTGCAGTCGCCGAACGGCGAGCAGCGGCTGTTTGTGCCGCGCGCCGGATTCCCGGATCTGCTGGTGAGTACGTTGATTGCCACCGAGGATCGCCACTTCTACGAGCATGACGGCATCAGCCCGTACTCCATCGGCCGTGCTTTCCTCGCCAACATCACCGCCGGCAAAGCGGTGCAGGGCGGCAGTACGCTGACGCAGCAGCTGGTGAAAAACCTGTTCCTCACCAATGAGCGTTCACTGTGGCGTAAAGCCCGTGAAGCTTACATGGCGGTGATCATGGATGCGCGCTACAGCAAAGATCGCATCCTGGAGCTCTACCTGAACGAGGTGTATCTCGGCCAGGCGGGCAACGATCAGATCCGCGGTTTCCCGCTGGCCAGCCTGTACTACTTTGGCCGTCCGGTGGATGAACTCAGTCTCGATCAGCAGGCCATGCTGGTGGGCATGGTGAAAGGGGCGTCGCTCTATAACCCGTGGCGCAATCCCAAGCTGGCGCTGGAGCGACGTAACCTGGTGCTGCGTCTGCTGCAGCAGCAGAACGTGATCGATCAGGAACTGTACGACATGCTGTCGGCGCGTCCGCTCGGCGTGCAGCCCAAAGGCGGCGTGATCACCCCGCAGCCCGCCTTTATGCAGATGGTACGCAACGAGCTGCAGGCGAAGCTGGGCGATAAAACCAAAGATCTTTCTGGCGTGAAGATCTTCACCACGCTCGATCCGATTTCGCAGGATGCGGCGGAAAAAGCGGTGGAAGACGGCATTCCGACGCTGAAAAAACAGCGTGGCCTGAAAGATCTGGAAACCGCCATGGTGGTCGTTGACCGCTTCAGCGGCGAAGTGCGCGCGATGGTAGGCGGTGCCGATCCGCAGTTTGCCGGATACAACCGTGCGCTGCAGGCGCGCCGTTCAATCGGTTCACTGGCGAAACCGGCGACCTACCTCACGGCGCTGAGTCAGCCCAACAGCTATCGGCTTAATACGTGGCTGGCGGATGAGCCCATCGCGCTGAAGCAGCCCAACGGCAGCATCTGGAAGCCGATGAACGACGATCGTCGTTTCAGCGGCAAAGTGATGCTGGTGGACGCGCTCACCAACTCCATGAACGTGCCGACCGTTAACCTCGGTATGACGCTGGGTCTGGATGCGGTGGTGGACACCTGGAACAAGCTGGGCGTGGCGAAAGATCAGCTGCATCCGGTGCCAGCGATGCTGCTGGGTGCGCTTAACCTGACGCCGGTTGAAGTGGCGCAGGCTTTCCAGTCCATTGCCAGCGGCGGCAACCGAGCCGATCTCTCGGCGGTGCGTTCAGTGATTGCGGAAGACGGTACGGTGCTGTATCAGAGTTATCCGCAGGCGCAGCGCGTGGAACCGGCCCAGGCGGCCTATCTCACCCTCTATACGCTGCAGCAGGTGGTGGATCACGGTACCGCCCGTGCTATCGGTGCTCGCTATCCGAGCGCGCATCTGGCGGGCAAAACCGGCACCACCAACGATCTGATCGACAGCTGGTATGCCGGTATTGATGGTAAAGAAGTGGCGATCACGTGGGTGGGACGCGATAACAACCAAACGTCGAAGCTGTATGGTTCGAGCGGCGCGATGCAGATCTATCGCCGCTATCTGGACAATCAGGCACCGATGCCGCTGACGCTGACGCCGCCGGAAGACATCACGCAGATGAATGTGGATTCTGCCGGGAACTTTGTCTGCGGCACGGGCAGCAGCACATGGCGCTCGCTGCCGGTCTGGACGCTGGATGCTAACGGGCTGTGTCAGCAACAGCAGCAAGTCCAGCAGCAGCTGTTCCAGCAGCAACAGCAACAGCAGCAGCAGCAGCAGCAACAGCAACAGCAACAGCCGCAGCAAGAGCAGAAGGACGCCGACGGCGTGGCAGGCTGGATCAAGGATATGTTTGGCAGCAAATAATCGGTTGCTATCCCAAAGGGCGCTGCGGCGCCCTTTTTTATGCCCGCTCTGAAGTATAAGCGCGCAAAAACACAGAGGTTTTGCTCAGACGGTTACGGCTAAGGGCATTTCATCTTGCGACGGCCCGCGCTCTTCGCCTAAAATCCCTCCGTCATAATAATCATTCTCGTTTTCATTCGCTTTTAGCCGCTAAGCAAGCGCAGAACCGATAACGAGTCGGGCGCCTCGTGCGCAGACACCAAGGATTACCATGCTGCATCCGCACGCCACAGAGAGCACCTTTTCGCTGGATAATGTCAGCTTCCGCGTACCGGGCCGCACCCTGCTGCATCCACTTTCGCTGACCTTTGCCGCGGGTAACGTCACGGCGCTCATCGGCCATAATGGCTCGGGTAAATCCACGCTGTTGAAACTGCTGGGGCGTCACCACGCCGCCAGTACCGGACGCGTGCTGCTTGACGATAAGCCGGTGGTCGAGTGGAACAGCAAGGTGTTTGCGCGACAGGTGGCCTATTTGCCGCAGCAGCTGCCCGCCGCCGAAGGCATGACGGTGCGAGAGCTGGTGGCGATTGGACGCTATCCCTGGCACGGCGCATTGGGACGCTTTGGTCGGGAAGATCGGCTGCACGTCGACGAGGCCATCGCTCAGGTAGGGCTGAGTCCATTTGCCGGGCGGTTGGTGGATAGCTTATCCGGCGGCGAGCGGCAGCGGGCGTGGCTGGCCATGCTGGTGGCGCAAAACAGCCGCTGCCTGTTGTTGGATGAGCCGACATCGGCGCTGGATATTGCCCATCAGGTTGAGGTGTTGACGCTGATACAACACCTGAGTCGCGCCAGGGGGTTAACGGTCATTGCGGTACTGCACGATATCAATATGGCGGCGCGCTACTGCGATAGACTGGTGGCGCTGCGCGGAGGCGAAATGCTGGCCGAAGGCACGCCTGACATGATTATGCAGCCGGAAGTGCTGGATAATATCTACGGCATCCCGATGGGGATTTTGCCGCATCCGGCGGGCGGTGCGCCCGTCAGTTTCGTGGTGTGAGGGCGTGATGCTGACCCTTTCTCGCCGTCGTTTACTTACCGCCCTGGCGCTGACACCGTTGATGCAGGTCGCGCCGCTGCGTGCTGTCGTGCCCGATCCCACGCGCATTCTTGCCATGGAGTGGCTACCGGTGGAGCTGCTCATGGCGCTGGGCGTGGCACCGCTCGGCGTGGCGGACACGCGCAACTACCGCATTTGGGTGGGCGATCCGGTGCTGCCAGCCAGCACGGTGGATCTCGGTCTGCGTACCGAGCCCAATCTGGAATTGATGACGCAATTACACCCCTCGTTGATTCTGCACTCCAATGGCTATGGACCGTCGCTGGACAAGCTCGATCGCATCGCCCCGTCAATGGGGTTTGATCTCAACAGCGGCGACGGCAAACCCCTGACGACCGCGCGCAAGTCGCTGCAAGCGCTCGGCGCGCGTCTTGGTCGGGAGGCACAGGCGCAGCAGCACTTATATGAAATGGATGCGCAGCTGGCGGCGGCCCGCGAGCGCCTGAAGCCGTTTGCATCGCGTCCGCTGCTGCTGATGTCGCTGCTGGATAGCCGTCACGCCATCACCTTTGGGGCCAACAGCCTGTTTCTTGAAGTCATGCAAACGCTTGGCCTACGCAATGCCTGGCAGGGTGAAACCAATTTTTGGGGCAGCGCCGTGGTGGGACTGGAGCGGCTGGCTGACGTGGGGGATGTGCAGGTGATCTGCTTTGATCACGACAATGCACGCGACATGCAGCAGGTGCAGGCCACCGCGCTGTGGCAGGCACTGCCGTTCGTGCGCGCCGGACGCTTTCAGCGCGTGCCGGCGGTGTGGTATTACGGCGCCACTTATTCAACACTGAAATTTGTCCGCGTATTAACCGACGCGCTGGAGTCATCATGATGCGTCAGCGCCTTTTTCCCGTTGTTCTGTTAAGCGCCATGTTTGCGCTGGCCCTGGCATTAACCGTCTTGAACCTGTCACAAACGCTTCCCATCGGCCAGTGGCTTCAGGCCGCGCGCGCGCCTGACCTGACCAATATCCAGCAGATGGTGTTTCACGCCAGCCAGCTTTCACGGCTGGTGCTGGCACTGCTGGTGGGGGCCGGGCTGGGCCTGGCGGGACTGCTGTTTCAGCAGGTGCTGCGTAACCCGTTAGCTGAGCCCACCACGCTGGGCGTGTCGTCGGGCGCGCAGTTGGGCATTACCGTCGCGACCCTGTGGCAGCTGCCCGGCGGGGCGCTGACGGAACAGTTCGCGGCGCTCGCTGGCGCAGTGCTGGTGGGGCTGCTGGTGTTTGGCGTCGCCTGGGGAAAACGGCTGTCACCGGTCACGCTGATCCTCGCGGGCCTGGTGCTGAGCCTCTACACCGGCGCGGTGAACCAAATTTTTGCCATTTTTAACCACGATCAGCTGCAAAACCTGTTTTTATGGGGCACCGGATCGCTGAACCAGCTGGACTGGCGCAACGTTGCGCAGCTCTGGCCGCGTTTGCTGGTGGCGTGCGCGCTGGCGCTGGCGCTGTTGCGCCCGCTGACGCTGATGGGGCTGGATGACAGCGTGGCGAAAAACCTCGGACTCTCCCTGTCGCTGGCGCGGGTGGCGGCGCTGGCGCTGGCTATTCTGCTCAGCGCCCAGTTGGTCAACGTGGCGGGCATCATTGGCTTTATCGGCCTGTTTGCGCCGCTGCTGGCGAGGCTGCTCGGCGGACGTCGTCTGCTGAGCCGGATGCTGCTGGCGCCGCTGATTGGCGCACTGCTGCTGTGGCTGGCGGATCAGAGCGTGTGGTGGCTGACTCGACACTGGCGCGAAATTTCAACCGGCACCGCAACGGCGCTGATTGGCGTACCGGTGCTGCTGTGGTTACTGCCGCGACTGCGCAATGGCTCAGTGCCGCCAGCAATGAACATCGGCGATCGGGTGCCTGCGGAGCGTCAGGCGGTATGGCGATGGGGGCTGTGCGGCGTGGCGCTGGTGGCGATACTCAGCCTGGCGGCGCTGAGCATGGGGCACGATGCGCACAGCTGGACGTGGGCGAGCGGCGACATGCGCGATCGCTTACTGCCGTGGCGTGCACCGCGCGTGCTGGGGGCGCTTACCGTCGGCATGATGCTGGGCGTGGCAGGGGCGTTGATCCAGCGTCTCACCGGGAATCCCATGGCCAGCCCGGAAGTGTTGGGCGTGAGTTCGGGCGCGGCGTGCGGCGTGGTGATGATGCTGTTTTTTGTACCGGGCGACGCCGTGGCCTGGCTGCTGCCGGCGGGCGCGCTGGGCGCGGCGCTCACCCTGGCGATTATCCTGCTGGTGGCGAGTCGCGGCGGCTTTTCACCGGCGCGCATGCTGCTGGCGGGCATGGCGCTCAACAGTGCCTTTGTGACCTTGCTGATGGTGCTGCTTGCCAGCGGCGATCCGCGCATGGCCGGGCTGCTGAGCTGGATTTCCGGCTCCACCTACAACCTCTCCTGGCCTCAGGCGCTGCAGAGCGCGGGCGTGGGCGCCGTGCTGGTGGCGCTGGCACCGTTAGCCAGCCGCTGGCTTACTCTGCTACCGCTGGGCAGCGCCACGGCGCGATCGGCGGGCATGGCGCTGACGTCATCCCGCCTTTGCCTGCTGTTGTTGGCGGCCGCGTTGACCGCTACCGCCACGTTAACCATCGGGCCGCTGAGCTTCATCGGCCTCATGGCGCCGCATATTGCGCGTATGCTCGGCTTCCGCCGTGCGCTGCCCCAGTTGGTTATGGCAGGGCTGCTCGGAAGTGGACTAATGATCGTGGCGGATTGGTGCGGCAGAATGCTGGCGTTCCCCGATCAGGTGCCGGCGGGGTTGATGGCGACGTTTTTGGGCGCGCCGTACTTTATCTGGCTGCTGCGTCGCAGCCAATAAAAAGGGCGCTCTCTCGAGCGCCCACTAACACCGGTAAAACGACAGCTTACAGCTGTGCGAAACAGCGACGTGCCGCCTCAACGGTACGCGCGATGTCCTCTTCGGTGTGCGCCAATGACATAAAGCCTGCTTCAAACGCTGACGGCGCCAGATAAACCCCCTCCGCCAGCATCAAATGGAAGAAACGCTTAAAGCGCTCGACGTCGCAGCGGGTAACGTCGGCATAGCAGGTCACCTGCTCCGCATCGGTAAAGAACACGCCAAACATGCCGCCGACGTGGTTCACCACCAGCGGAATGTTTTCCGCTTTGGCTGCGGCCAGTAATCCCTCTGCCAACTGTGTGGTGCGTGCCGTCAGGGTGGCGTGTGTCCCCGGCTGGGCAATCTGCGTCAGGCAGGCAAAGCCCGCAGCCATGGCGATTGGGTTGCCGGAAAGCGTTCCCGCCTGGTATACCGGGCCGGTCGGCGCCAGTGCTTCCATCACGTCACGACGGCCGCCGAAGGCGCCCACCGGCATGCCGCCGCCGATGATTTTGCCAAGGCAGGTCAGATCGGGCGTCACGCCATAGTGTGCCTGCGCGCCACCGAGCGCGACGCGGAAGCCGGTCATCACTTCGTCGATGATCAACAGGGCACCAAACTCATCGCACAGGGCTCGCAAGCCGGGCAGGAAATCAGGCTGCGGCGGAATGCAGTTCATATTGCCCGCGACCGGCTCTACGATGATGCAGGCAATATCGTCGGGATATTGCTCAAACGCCGCGCGTACTGACGCCAGATCGTTAAAGGTGCAGGTCAGGGTGTGTTTGGCAAAATCCGCGGGCACACCGGGAGAGTTCGGCTGACCCAGCGTCAGTGCGCCGGAGCCTGCTTTCACCAACAGGCAATCGGCGTGGCCGTGATAGCATCCTTCAAACTTGATGATTTTGTCGCGATGGGTGAAACCGCGCGCCAGGCGAATGGCGCTCATGGTGGCTTCGGTGCCAGAGTTCACCATGCGCACCATGTCCATGCTGGGCACCAGCTCGCACACCAGCTCGGCCATTTTCACTTCCATTTCGGTGGGGGCGCCGAAGCTTAGCCCCTGCGCGGCGGCATCAATCACCGCGTTGCGAATGGTCGCGTTATTGTGCCCCAGCACCATCGGCCCCCAGGAACCCACGTAGTCAATGTAGGCTTTGCCATCGGCATCGTACAGATACGCCCCATCGGCGCGTTCGATGAACAGCGGCACGCCGCCGACACCGGTAAAGGCGCGTACCGGTGAATTGACGCCGCCGGGAATGCGGCGCTGCGCGCTGGCGTACAGGTTTTCTGACTTACTCATGGATCGGCTCCTGCTGTTCTAAAAAATCTGGCGCCATTCTACGGGAAGAACGGGCTGCGATAAAAGGCGAACGGGGGCGAAAGCCTGTTGCCACGCTATACTTTAGCGCACCCCACGCGGCACACAGTGCCAAGCGCGGCACTTGATTGCACCGAGGGGCTGGCAGATAATAGCGGAATTGAGGTCGTTTTCTGACCTGGACGTTTACCCGGAGTATAAGATGAGTGACGACGTAGCAGCGCTGCCTTTGCAATTTACTGATGCAGCAGCAAAAAAAGTGAAAAACCTGATTGCCGATGAAGAGAACCCGGCGCTGAAATTACGCGTATACATTACCGGCGGTGGATGCAGCGGCTTCCAGTATGGTTTTACTTTTGACGATCAGCTGAACGACGGCGACATGACCATCGAAAAACAGGGCGTCTCGCTGGTGGTGGATCCCATGAGCCTGCAATATTTGGTCGGCGGCTCGGTGGATTACACCGAAGGTCTGGAAGGCTCACGTTTTATCGTGACCAATCCCAATGCAAAAACCACCTGCGGCTGCGGCTCTTCGTTCAGCATCTAATTGATAATCTGACCGCCGTTCAGGCGGTCAGCGCTTACCACTCCAGTGTCACTAATCGTGAAGTTTCACGCTTTTTCGCATCGCGTTTAAGCGCGCTTTGCGTCATGCGCGGCTGGGCGTTAACCTGTCCACCGCAGGCTACAGAAGGCAGAGTACGGTCGCTTAAGCGCGAAATGTCACAGCGATAAAATAGCGTTAATGTTGCGGCAATAGAGCCGGTTGAGGTGCTCGCGCCCGATGGCGCAGCGATCGCCAGCCCGATGGCCAGCAGAAGCAGTCTGGTCATGGTGTAGTCCTGGTGTTTTAAAGGCGCATAGCGCGAGATGGGCACCGTGCTTACGTGGCGCGGTACCTTGTTATACATACCTCGGCGCGAGGGGCGGAATCTTTAGCCTTAGGGCCGTTTATTTTTCTTGCGCGTGGAGTTGAGCACACAGCTGTTTGGCGGCCAGCAGCATGCGCGGGCCGGGCCGGCTGAACTCGTTCTCATCAATGGCGATGACGGGCACGTTGAGCTGAGGCCGCCAGAAATCGGCGACGTTAGCGGCTTTTTGTGCGTCACCGACTGTGACAATCGCGTGGGGATGCCGTGCCAGCACCTGCTCTCGGCTAACTTGCGGCCAGCTTACCGGGCTGTCGGCAAAAATATTTCGCCCCCCGCACAGCGCGATCACCTCGTTTTGCAGGGTATTTCGCGCGGCAGTAAACAGCGGCTGCTGACCAAATTGCAGAAACAGCGGAACGGGTATACGCGGCCGAGGGTACTGACGCAGGGCCGCCAACTGTGTGCGTAATGCCTGTGCTGCAGCGGCGGCTTTCTGTGGCTGTGGGCTCCAGCGCTGTAGGCTGGCTAGCGCGTCAATCATCGCCTCCAGGTTTTGCGGATCGATCCACACGATATTCAGTCCCAGCTGGCGCAGCTGGTCTATCTGACGCTGTGGATTTCCTCCGCGCCATGCCAGCACCACATCCGGCTTAAGTTGAATAATGCGTTCGACTTTGATTCCCTGCCAGTTCGCCACCTGCTCAAGGGAGGCGGCTTGCGCAGGGTAATCTGACCAGGCGCTGACCGCCACGGGCGTAATGCCCGCGGCAAAAGCCAGCTCTGTGAGATGCGGGGCAAGCGTAATGACGCGCGGGGGAGCAGCCAGCAGGCTACTGCCAATCAGCAATAGCCCGAACAGCAGGTATTTAACCACGCGCCAGCTGCGTCAGCAGGTTTTCAACCATCAGCGAAGATTGGGTCGCTGCGACGCTAAGGAATTCGTCGAAGCTGAGGTGGGAAGCCTGATCGGCGACGTCAGAAATGGCGCGCACCACCACAAACGGCACGGCAAATTGGTGGCACACATGACCGATTGCTGTGGCTTCCATCTCTACGGCAACGGCCTGCGGGAAGGTGGTGCGGATGCGCGCCAGCGCGTCACCGCCATTGATAAAGGCATCGCCGCTCACGACCAAGCCGCGCACGGCATTCAGATTCAACTGCTGTATCACCTGCTCAGTGGCCTCAATCAGCTTAACGTCAGCAGTAAAAGCCGCTGGACAGCCTGCCATCTGACCAGGCGCATAGCCAAATGCAGTCACATCGGCATCGTGATAGCGCACTTCGTCAGAGACCACGATATCGCCCACCTTCAAGGTCGAGGCCAGACCGCCCGCCGAGCCGGTATTGATCACCACATCCGGCTTGCACAACTGCAGCAGCAGCGTGGTACCCAGCGCCGCCGCCGTCTTACCGATGCCTGATTTCAGCAGAGCCACCTCAACGCCATTCAACGTGCCGGTGTAAATTTCGCAGCCGGCCAGGCTCAGCGTCTGGCGGTTTTCAATTTTGTCACGCAGCAGTGTGACTTCCTGCTCCATCGCGCCAATAATGCCTGCTTTCATAAAGAATCTCGCTGTAGTTATGGATGTAAACCGTAAAAGTGAGGCATAGTCTATCATGGCTGACAAGGGAACAATTCACCTAAAAATACGAGGTTATGATGGCGACGATCAATTTCAGGAAGAAGATCAGCTTCACCCGTCCTTATACCAGTCGCAAAGCTCCTGAAGGTGAATACCTTATTACCCGCCATTTTGAGAGTGACCGTGGGCGTATTATTAACTCCGCGGCAATTCGTCGGTTACAGCAAAAAACGCAGGTCTTTCCGCTGGAGCGCAATGCGGCAGTGCGCTCGCGCCTGACGCACTCGCTGGAGGTACAGCAAACCGGGCGTTATATCACCAAAGAGATTCTGCATACCCTGAAAATGCAGGAGGGTGGCCTGGCAGGTTACGGGCTGGATGATTACGAAGGTGCCTTTGAAAGCCTGGTGGAAATGGCCTGCCTGCTGCATGACGTCGGCAATCCGCCGTTTGGTCACTTCGGTGAAGCGGCCATCAATGACTGGTTCGACGCTAACCTGCCAGCCGAGCTGGTGGATCCGCTGGTGGCGGGCGTGGCGAATGACGCGCAGCGGGCTGATTTTGACCAGCTGAATGCAATGATTCGTCAGGATTTGTGCCATTTTGAAGGTAACGCACAGGCGATTCGACTGGTACACACGCTGCTGCAGCTGAATTTAAGTTATGCCCAAGTCGCCTGTATTTTGAAATATACCGCTCCCGCCTGGTGGCAGGGAAATAAGCCCGACGCGTTCAGCGTACTCATGAAAAAACCGGGGTTTTATTTATCGGAGCGTGAATATGTCGCCGAGCTGCGTGCAGCGACCAATATTAAAGAGCATCACCGATTTCCGTTGACCTGGATTATGGAGGCGGCAGACGATATCTCGTACTGCATCGCCGACCTCGACGACGCGGTAGAAAAAGATATCTTTGATGTCGAAGCACTTTATAAATACATGCTCGCGATTTGGGGGCCGGTGAATAATGGTGATGCATTTAGCCGCACCATCGGCGAGGCATGGAAAGAGGCGAATCAGAAAAAACGCCGCAGCCTCAGCGATCAATTTTTCATGTCGCTGCGGGTGAACGTTCAAAGCGTATTAGTAGGACATGCAGTGCGTCGATTTGTGGATAACCTGCCGGCTATCTTTGAAGGTAACTTTAATCACGCGTTGCTTGAGGATGATGGCGAGGAAGGGCGTTTATTATCCCTGTTTAAAACCGTGGCGCGCCAGCGGGTATTTAACCACCCTGAGGTTGAACAGCTGGAATTACAGGGTTATCGGGTCATTAAAGGATTATTGGAAATCTATCATTCGCTGATGCAGCTCGACTATGAGCAGTTTACCACCTTGATGAACGATGATTTTTTGCCCGGCCATCCCATTGAAACCCGGCTTTTTCATAAGCTTTCCGGAAAGCACCGCAAGGCGTATCAGCAGCAGATGCGTGCACGTATTGTGGAGCATAAATATCAGCGGCTTCTGTGGGAACGCTATTATCGTTCAAGATTGATTCAGGATTATATTAGTGGAATGACGGATAATTACGCATGGGATGAATATCGGCGTTTAATGGCGGTAGAATAAACTTTCATTTGTAAAGATGGAGAATAATTTTTTACCTTTAGCCAACACTTATTCAGGAACTTCGCGCTAAAAAATACATCTCATATCACGACCACAGCAACGGTCTGGACGTTAATTTCAGAGAGATACAACAATGAAAAAGAACACATTAGCCTTGGCGCTTGCGCTCAGTCTTGGCATGGCGATGAGTCCGGTTAGCGTATTCGCGGCAGAAACCGCGTCTTCCTCAAGCCAACAGCTGCCGAGCCTCGCGCCCATGCTGGAAAAAGTGATGCCTTCTGTTGTCAGTATTAGCGTAGAAGGCAGCACCACCGTTAAAACGCCGCGTATGCCGCAGCAGTTCCAGCAATTTTTCGGCGACGATTCGCCGTTCTGTCAGGATGGTTCGCCCTTCCAGGCCTCGCCGCTTTGCCAGGGCGGCGGCGACCCTAACGGCGGCGCAGATGCACAAAAACAGGCATTTCGCGCGCTGGGATCGGGCGTCATCATTGACGCTGACAAAGGCTATGTGGTCACCAACAACCATGTGGTTGATAACGCCACTAAAATTCAGGTCCAGCTCAGCGACGGTCGTCGCTATGATGCCAAAGTGATCGGCAAAGATCCGCAGTCGGATATCGCCCTGATTCAGCTCAAAGACGCGAAAAACCTCACCGCGATTAAGATGGCGGACTCTGACAACCTGCGCGTTGGGGATTACACCGTGGCTATCGGTAACCCTTATGGACTGGGCGAAACCGTGACCTCCGGCATCGTGTCGGCCCTGGGGCGCAGCGGCCTGAATGTCGAAAACTACGAAAACTTTATCCAGACCGATGCGGCCATTAACCGCGGTAACTCGGGCGGTGCGCTGGTGAATCTCAACGGCGAGCTGATCGGGATCAATACGGCCATTCTGGCGCCAGATGGCGGCAACATCGGTATCGGTTTCGCTATCCCCAGCGCGATGGTGAAAAACCTGACCGCGCAGATGATTGAGTACGGTCAGGTTAAACGCGGTGAGCTGGGGATCGTCGGCACAGAGCTCAACTCTGAGCTGGCGAAAGCCATGAAGGTTGATGCCCAGCGCGGCGGCTTCGTAAGCCAGGTGCTGCCCAACTCCGCCGCGGCAAAAGCCGGGGTGAAAGCCGGTGACGTGGTGGTATCCATGAACGGCAAACCGCTGACCAGCTTCGCGGCGCTGCGTGCTGAAGTGGGCTCGCTGCCGGTGGGTACCAAACTCCAGCTGGGCCTGCTGCGTGACGGTAAACCGGTAAATGTCACGGTCGAATTGCAACAGAGCACGCAGGATAAGGTGCAGTCCGCCACGATTTACAACGGCATTGAAGGCGCCGATCTCAGCAATGCGCCAAAAGGCGTGCGCGTTGACAGCGTGAAGCCAGGCAGCGCGGCGGCGCGCATCGGTCTGAAAAAAGGCGATGTGATCCTCGGCGTTAACCAGCAGCCGGTGGCAAATCTGGGAGAACTGCGCAAAATCCTCGATACTAAACCGTCTGTGCTGGCACTGAACGTTCAGCGCGGCGACAGCAGCCTCTATCTGCTGATGCAGTAAGCGCAGCATCACGCTATCTAAGCGGGCGCCAGCCCGCTTTTTTTGTGCCCGCTGCTCGGCGATAAGCCACTGAGTGTGACCTCCACCGCAATTCCTGTAATCACTGTCCCGCTATGGGCGGTTGCACAATGCCAGCGTTGCTTTCGCTGCGTATTCTGCTGGTTTTGCTTTATTACGCGAGGGGTCGATGGCTCTCTATCCTCTTGATGCGCGGCTGGCGCAGGACATTGTCGCCCGCACCATGCAAATTATTGATAGCAATGTCAATGTGATGGATGCGCGCGGTCGCATTATTGGCAGCGGCGACCGGACGCGCATTGGTGAATTGCACGAAGGCGCGCTATTGGCGCTGTCGCAGGGCAGGGTAGTGGACATTGATGAAGCCGTGGCCAAGCACCTCCACGGCGTGCGGCCCGGCGTCAATCTTCCGCTGCACATTGACGGTGAAATTGTCGGCGTGATTGGGCTCACCGGCCAGCCAGCATCGCTGCGTCACTATGGCGAACTGGTGTGCATGGCGGCGGAAATGATGCTTGAGCAGGCGCGGTTGCTGCATTTGCTGGCTCAAGACAGCCGTTTGCGTGAGGAGCTGGTGCTGAATCTGATCCGCAGTGAAACCGTGTCGCCCGCGCTGAACGAGTGGGCGCAGCGCCTTGGTATCGATCTCAATGAACCGCGCGTGGCGGCGGTAATTGAAGTAGACAGCGGGCAGTTGGGCGTTGACAGCGCAATGGCCGAGCTGCAGCAGCTGCAAACGCTGCTCACGACGCCGGACCGCGACAATTTGATCGCCATTGTATCGCTGACGGAAATGGTGGTGCTGAAACCGGCGCTCAACCCGCACGGTCGTTACGATCAGGATGAGCATCGCCGCCGTGTGGATCAGCTGCTGAAGCGCATGAAAGAGAGCGGACAAGTGCGCATGCGCATTGCGTTAGGGAATTTTTTTACCGGACCGGGCAGTATTGCGCGCTCCTGGCGTACTGCGCGCACGACAATGACAGTGGGGAAACAGCGCATGCCATCGCAGCGCTGTTATTTTTATCAGGATCTGGTGCTGCCGGTGCTGCTGGATAGTCTGCGCGGCGGCTGGCAGGCCAACGAGCTGGCCCGTCCGCTGGTGAAGCTTAAAGCGCACGACAGCAACGGCCTGCTGCGCCGCACGCTGGTGGCATGGTTCAGCCATAATGTGCAGCCCAGCGCCACCGCACGCGCGCTGTTTATTCATCGTAATACGCTGGAGTACCGCCTGAACCGCATCGCTGAGCTGACGGGGCTAAAATTGGGCAATTTTGATGACCGTTTGCTGCTCTACATCGCGCTGCAGCTGGATGAACAAAGCTAGAAAAGACGGCCCGATCAGGCGTTTGAGGCATAAAAAAGGCCAGCGTGCGCTGGCCTGGCGGTGCCAAAAATCAGCGCCCGTTACGGGTCAGCTGCTCCAAATCGGATTCGATTTCAGCAATTTTGTTCGACACGACGTTTTCCAGATGACGCAGATCGTCGAGGATCTTACGCTTCAGATCCACTTCAACCTGGTCACGCTGACAGATCTGATCGAGTTCATCGATCACATAGCGCAGGTTTGGGCTGATCTCCTGCACTTCTTTATAGCCCTGACTGGTGTGATCGGCCACGACGGTTTTGCGCTGACGCGGGTATTTGAATTTCACGCTTTTTGCGAAAAACTCGCCCTTATCTTTACGGAAGTAGATTTTAAGAATGTCGTTGCTGGCTTCCTGACGCAGGCTGTAGCGGTCAATGTCGTCGGGATTACTGATACCTAAGCTTTTCAGATTATCGTACATAGCGTTTATTTCCATCCAGGATGTGGTGAGCGCGCAGCAGGGTGATCCTCATTCAGGCGGCAGCAGCATGCCAAGGCCTGAACGCTTTCGGCAGACTTTATCAACTGTAGACGCAAAACCGGGAACAGTGCGCGGTCGGATTTAACTGGCGCGGATTATGACCTGGATGAAAAATAAACGCACCAGTTAATTCGCGGCGCAAATCATCAAGGGGTGGTCAAAGTGTAAACAAAAAATGACGGGCCTGAATACAGGCCCGTCATGACGTGAAAGTCTACCCTGGAAGGGATCAGTCGATGGTGCGCAGCAGTTCGTTGATACCGGTTTTTGCCAGCGTTTTCGCATCCACTTTCTTCACAATCACCGCGCAGTAGAGGCTGTAGCTACCGTCTTTAGAAGGCAGGTTGCCGGAAACCACGACCGAACCAGCCGGGACGCGGCCGTAGTGCACTTCACCGGTTTCACGGTCGTAAATTTTGGTGCTTTGGCCAATGTATACGCCCATCGAGATCACGGAGCCTTCTTCAACAATCACGCCTTCAACGATTTCAGAGCGTGCACCAATGAAGCAGTTGTCTTCGATGATCGTTGGATTCGCCTGCAGCGGCTCCAGGACGCCACCAATGCCCACGCCGCCCGACAGATGCACGTTTTTACCGATCTGCGCACAAGAACCTACCGTGGCCCACGTATCGACCATCGAGCCTTCATCCACATAGGCACCGATGTTGACATACGAAGGCATCAGGACGGTGTTGCGGGCAATGAACGCGCCTTGACGCACCGCAGCGGGCGGGACCACGCGGAAGCCTGCGTTTTTAAAGCGCGCTTCATCCCAGCTGGCGAATTTCATCGGAACTTTGTCGTAAAAGCGCGTTTCTGCGCCGTCAATGACCTGATTGTCGTTGATGCGGAAAGACAGCAGTACCGCTTTTTTCAGCCACTGATGCGTTACCCATTCGCCGTTGATTTTTTCAGCGACGCGCAGCTCACCGCTGTCCAGCAGACCGATGACCTGGTTGATAGCTTCACGGGTAGCGCTGTCCACGCTGGCGGGCGTAATGTCGGCGCGGCGCTCAAAGGCAGATTCGATAACGCTCTGTAACTGTTGCATATTTAATTCCTGAGTCTGTCATAAGGGCGTCTGGGATAACCAGACACAATTCGAAAGGTCGGTTCGCCTGATTGGCAGCAATCAGGTGAACCAGGGTCACACTTTATCGTTTGGATTAAGGGCCTGTGTCAACCGTTGCTGTAATTCATTGCGCATTTGCGCATTAAGTGCCCGACGTTCGCTATTGGCCAGAATGAACAGATCCTCCACGCGTTCGCCGATGGTGCTGATGCGCGCGCCGTGTAGCGATACGCCGAGATCGGCGAAGACTTCGCCCACCCGCGCCAGCAAGCCTGGCTGATCCAGCGCCACCAGTTCAAGGTAGCTGCGGCGATCGGTATGCGTGGGCAGAAACTTCACCTCAGTCTCTACGCTAAAGTGCTTGAGGCGAGAGGATTGGCGTCGGGTGCGTGGCGGCACCCACTCGGTCTGGGCGATCGCTTGCTCCAGCGCCTGCTTGATCATCGCGTGACGATCGGCCGCCAGCGGGCTGCCGTCGGGCTCCAGTACAATAAAGGTGTCCATTGCCATGCCGTCGCGGCTGGTAAAGATTTGCGCATCGTGCACGCTTAAATTACGCCGATCGAGCTCTCCCGCCACGGCGGCAAACAGATAGGGGCGATCCGGGCTCCAGATAAAGATTTCAGTCCCGCCGCGCGTGGCCTGTGGGCTCACCAGCACCAGCGGTTGAGTGAGATCGTGGTAAATAAGATGACGGGCGTGCCAGGCCAGCTGATTCGGCGTGTGGCGTAAAAAATAGTCCGCACGGCAGCGGCTCCAGATGTGGTGTAACCGCGCTTCGTCCAAATTTTCCATGCGCAGCAGCGCCAGCGCCTGTAAGCGATGATGGCGGACGCGCTCGCGCAGATCCGGGCTGTTTTCCATGCCGCGCCGCAGCTGTTTTTCGGTGGCAAAGAACAGCTCACGCAGCAGGCTCTGTTTCCAGCTGTTCCAGAGGCTCTCGTTGGTGGCGCAGATGTCCGCCACCGTCAGGCACACCAAGTAGCGCAGGCGATTTTCGTTTTGCATCACTTCAGCAAATTGCTGAATCACGGTGGGATCCTGGATATCACGGCGCTGAGCCGTCACCGACATCAGCAGATGATGGCGCACCAGCCACGCTACCAGCTGGGTTTCGCGTGAGTTGAGACCGTGCAGTTCGGCAAAATCCAGCGCATCTTGCGCGCCCAGAATAGAGTGGTCGCCGCCGCGTCCTTTGGCGATATCGTGCAGCAGCGCGGCCATCAGCAGCAGCTCTGGCTGGGGCAGACGCGGCCAGAGCTCTACGCACAGCGGATGCATAGGCCGCGTGCTTTCACTGGCAAAACTCTCCAGTTTTTGCAGCACGCGAATGGTGTGCTCATCCACGGTGTAGGCGTGAAACAGGTCAAATTGCATCTGGCCCACAATGTTGCCCCACAGCGGCGTGTATGCCCAGAGCACGCTATGGCGATGCATCGGCAGCAGGGCGCGCTTGACCGCGCCCGGATGGCGCAAAATGGCCATGAAGATCTGCCGCGCTTCCGGGATCTGGCTGAGCGGCTGCTTGAGGTGGCGGCGTGCATGGCGCAGCTGACGCAGTGTCGTGGAGTAAATGCCTGCAATATGCGCGTTACGCACCATCACATAAAACATGCGCAGAATCGCCTGAGGCTCGCGTTCAAACAGGCTGGGATCGCGCAGATCGATCAGGTTGCCACGCAGTTGAAAATCATCATCAATGCTGCGCGGTTTTTCGGTCGTGGAGAGCGCCAGAATGGCTTCGTCGAACAGCTGTAACAGCATTTGATTGAGTTCGCCGATGCGGCGCGTTACGCGGTAAAAATCTTTCATCATGCGCTCAACCGGCTCGTTGCCCTCGCCAACATAGTTGAGGCGCTGAGCCACGGTCAGCTGGCGGTCGAACAGCAGACGATTGTCGTAGCGCGGCAACGTGAGATGCAGCGCAAAGCGAATACGCCATAGAAAGGTCTGACACTCGTTGATTTCGTTGCGTTCCGCTTCGGTAATAAAGCCAAAACCGACCATTTCATCCATGGTGGTAGCGCCAAAATGGCGGCGCGCCACCCACTGTAACGTGTGGATATCGCGCAGGCCGCCGGGGCTGCTTTTTATGTCAGGCTCGAGGTTGTAGCTGGTGCCGTGATAGCGCTGGTGGCGATCCTGCTGCTCTTGAATTTTGGCGGCAAAAAAGCGCGAAGAGGGCCAGAAACCCTCGCTAAAAATATTTTTCTGCAATTCTAAAAATAGCGCCACGTCGCCAGTCAACATGCGCGATTCGATCAGATTGGTGGCGACCGTAAGATCGGATAACCCTTCCAGCAGGCACTCTTCCAGCGTGCGGACGCTGTGGCCGACTTCCAGTTTAAGATCCCACATCAGCGTCAGCAGGGCGCTGGTACGCTGGGCGGCGTCGTCATCCAGCGGCTGGCGGCTGAGGATCAGGACATCAATATCTGAAAGCGGATGCAGCTCCGCGCGCCCGTAGCCGCCCACGGCGACCAGCGCAATGTCGCTCATCTGATCAAACCCAAAGAAGCGCCAGAGCCGACGCAGCAGGCGATCAATAAAGAGCGTGCGGGTATCAATCAGGGATTCAACATCGGTGCCGGCGTCAAAGGCCATGCCGAGGTGCTGCTGAAATTGCTCCAGATACTGTTTGAGGTTATCACGCGTCAGGGCTTCATCGGGCCAGCTGGCGGGGGAATCGGTCAGGCCTTTGTGTACTGCTTCGGTCACGCTACCACTCATCGACATGCCTCGTCTGCGCCATAAAAAAGGCCGGCATTGAGCCGGCCTGATACTGTAACGAGAACGCCTACGCGTTATTGAGCACCGCTGGAATGGTGTCGTCTTCACGCAGCGTCAAAATCTCACAGCCGTTTTCTGTCACCACAATAGTATGCTCGTACTGCGCGGACAAGCTGCGATCTTTGGTTTTCACCGTCCAGCCATCCTTCATGGTACGAATGCGGTAATCGCCAGCATTGACCATGGGTTCAACGGTAAACGTCATGCCCGCCTGCAGCACCACGCCGCTGTCGTCCGCATCGTAGTGCAGCACCTGCGGTTCTTCATGGAAGCCCTTGCCAATGCCGTGCCCGCAGTATTCCCGTACCACAGAGAAATCTTGCGCCTCAACGTATTTCTGAATCGCGCGGCCCAGTTCACGCAGGCGAATACCCGGCTTCACCAGACGCAGCGCAATGTAAAGACTCTCTTGCGTCACGCGGCACAGGCGCTCGCCCAAGATGGTTGGCTTGCCGACGATAAACATCTTTGAGGTATCACCGTGATACGCATCTTTGATGACCGTGACATCCACGTTGACGATATCGCCATCTTTAAGCACGCGATCGTCGCTAGGGATGCCGTGGCACACCACTTCGTTGATGGAGATGCATACCGATTTTGGGAAACCGTGATAGCCGAGGCAGGCAGAAACCGCCTGCTGTTTCTGGGTGATATGTTCGTGGCAGAGGCGGTCAAGTTCGCCAGTGGTCACGCCGGGCACCACGTGCGGCGCGATCATCTCCAGCACTTCAGCCGCCAGGCGGCCCGCCACGCGCATTTTCTCAATTTCTTCGGGGGTTTTGATTGAAATAGCCATTAATATTTCCGCGATCGCCGATATTTTCGACAATAATGAGTTCTGTGGCAGACATGTTAGCAGTCAGCAAAAGGGCTGCCAAATCGTGATTGCCCATGCCTTAAACACGCAACTACTGTTGGCGTATTACTGCTCAGTATGGTATAAAGCGCGCCGACGATTCTGTGTCAGCCTTCGGGCAGGCCGGAAGCGTGAAAATCTCACTATGTGTACTAAAACACACATGCATCGACACATACGCCGGGGTGCCTTGAAAAAGGTCGGTTGTATGGGATGCATGGAGGCCCAACCCCAATCAAACTTTTAGAGGTAATCATGGCAACTGTTTCCATGCGCGACATGCTCAAGGCTGGTGTTCACTTCGGTCACCAGACCCGTTACTGGAACCCGAAAATGAAGCCATTCATCTTCGGTGCGCGTAACAAAGTTCATATCATCAACCTTGAGAAAACCGTACCTATGTTCAACGAAGCCCTGGCTGAGCTGAACAAGATCTCTTCCCGTAAAGGCAAGATTCTGTTTGTAGGTACCAAGCGCGCGGCTGCCGAAGCGGTAAAAGAGTCAGCACTGAGCTGCGACCAGTTCTTCGTTAACCACCGCTGGTTGGGTGGTATGCTGACCAACTGGAAAACCGTTCGTCAGTCAATCAAACGCCTGAAAGATCTGGAAACTCAGTCTCAGGACGGTACTTTCGACAAACTGACCAAGAAAGAAGCGCTGATGCGTGCGCGTGAGCTGGCCAAGCTGGAAAACAGCCTGGGCGGTATCAAAGATATGGGCGGTCTGCCGGATGCACTGTTCGTTGTTGACGCTGACCACGAACACATCGCAATCAAAGAAGCAAACAACCTGGGTATCCCAGTATTTGCTATCGTTGATACCAACTCTGATCCAGACGGCGTTGACTTCGTTATCCCAGGTAACGACGATGCAATCCGTGCTGTAAGCCTGTACCTGAATGCTGTTGCGACCACCGTTCGCGAAGGCCGTTCACAGGACCTGGCTGAGCAGGCTGAAGAAGCTGCCTTAGAAGGTTAATAAGGCTTGCTCTCATTGAGCGCCCTTAGACATCAGATGTGATCTGTTAAGGGGCCTAAACGGCCCCTTTATTTTATCTCATTTTGTCGCGTTCCCCTGAGGTGAGCGGGGCAGAATACCTTTTCCGCAACAAGTTTCTGCGCGTGTGAGAACACCCGGAGACGAATCGAGGATTCTTGAATGGCTGAAATTACCGCTGCATTGGTAAAAGAACTGCGCGAGCGTACTGGCGCAGGCATGATGGATTGCAAAAAAGCGCTGACCGAAGCGAACGGCGACATCGAGCTGGCAATTGAGAACATGCGTAAGTCTGGCGCAATCAAAGCCGCTAAAAAAGCCGGTAACGTTGCTGCTGATGGCGTGATCAAAACCAAAATCGCTGACGGCTACGCGGTGATTCTGGAAGTTAACTGCCAGACCGACTTCGTTGCTAAAGATGGCGGTTTCCAGGCGTTTGCTGACAAAGCCCTGGACGCGGCTGTTAAAGGCAAAATCACTGATGTAGAAGTTCTGAAAGCGCAGTTCGAAGAAGAGCGCGTTGCACTGGTTGCGAAAATCGGTGAGAACATCAACATCCGTCGTGTTGCTATCCTGGAAGGCGCAGAGCTGAACAGCTATCAGCACGGCGCGCGTATCGGCGTTGTGGTTTCTACCACCGGTGCTGACGAAGAGCTGAGCAAGCAGATCGCAATGCACGTTGCGGCAAGCAAGCCTGAGTTCGTGAAGCCAGAAGACGTTTCTGCGGACGTGGTTGATAAAGAGTACCAGGTTCAGCTGGACATCGCGATGCAGTCTGGCAAGCCAAAAGAGATCGCTGAGAAAATGGTTGAAGGCCGCATGAAGAAATTCACCGGCGAAGTGTCTCTGACCGGCCAGGCTTTCGTTATCGATCCAAGCAAAACTGTTGGCCAGGCGCTGAAAGAGAAAGGCGCTGACGTCATCAACTTTATCCGCTTCGAAGTGGGTGAAGGCATTGAGAAAGTGGAATCTGACTTCGCAGCAGAAGTTGCTGCCATGTCTAAAAAGTCTTAATGGTTTGTAAGAGCCGCCGAAAGGCGGTTCTTTTTTGTCTGCGTTTCGCGTAGACCGCATTTTCAGTCTCATCCCAATAGCTTTTTTACGACGCTAAGCGGATGATCAATCACATCTAACTTCTCATTCATCATATCTTCCAGGAAGAATTGACCATGGCGACCAACGCAAAACCTGTATATCAACGTATCCTGCTAAAACTGAGTGGCGAGGCCCTGCAAGGCGCCGAAGGTTTTGGTATCGACGCGAGTGTGCTTGACCGTATGGCACAAGAGGTGAAAGAGCTGGTTGAGCTGGGCATCCAGGTTGGTGTGGTCATTGGTGGTGGTAACCTGTTTCGTGGCGCGGGCCTGGCACAGGCGGGCATGAACCGCGTCGTCGGCGATCACATGGGCATGTTGGCGACGGTGATGAACGGCTTGGCCATGCGCGATGCACTGCACCGTGCTTACGTCAACGCGCGTCTGATGTCTGCCATTCCGCTGAACGGCGTATGCGATAACTACAGCTGGGCGGAAGCCATCAGCCTGCTGCGCAACAATCGCGTGGTGATCTTCTCCGCGGGTACCGGCAATCCGTTCTTCACCACCGACTCGGCTGCTTGCCTGCGTGGTATTGAAATCGAAGCGGATGTCGTCCTGAAAGCCACCAAAGTCGACGGTGTGTTCTCTGCCGATCCGGTGAAAAACCCGGACGCAACGCTGTACGACCAGCTCAGCTATGCCGAGGTGCTGGATAAAGAGCTTAAGGTGATGGATCTGGCTGCCTTTACGCTGGCGCGCGATCACCAATTGCCGATCCGCGTCTTTAATATGAACAAGCCTGGCGCACTGCGTCGTGTGGTCATGGGTGAAAAAGAAGGTACCCTGATTACGCATTAATACCCGACGCAAGATAAAATAAGGTATATTCTGTGGGCGTGATGCATATTTGCCGCGCATTTTATCCGTCATCCTCGTCGTTGCAGAAGTGGGCAAAGGCGCTATTCAAGCGCACGCACCTGTAGATATTCTGCAACGTCAACGGTAGCGGGTATCAGGATCATCGATGTTTATCGATACCGCTTCCGACTCGCTCGGAAATGGCCAGGTCAAACCGAATCCAAGGGTTTCAACGTGATTAACGATATTAAAAAAGATGCTGAAACGCGCATGGACAAATGCGTGGAAGCGTTTAAAAACACCATCAGCAAAGTGCGTACCGGTCGCGCTTCTCCCTCGCTGCTCGACGGCATTGTGGTGGAGTACTACGGCACGCCAACGCCACTGCGCCAGCTGGCCAGCGTAACGGTGGAAGATTCTCGTACGCTTAAAATCAACGTCTTTGACCGCTCCATGGGGCCAGCGGTTGAGAAAGCGATCATGGCTTCCGATCTGGGGTTAAACCCGAGCTCGGCGGGCAGCGATATTCGCGTTCCGCTGCCTGCGCTGACCGAAGAGCGCCGTAAAGATCTGATCAAGATCGTACGCGGTGAAGCAGAGCAGGGCCGTGTTTCCGTGCGCAATGTGCGCCGTGACGCCAACGATAAAATCAAAGCGCTGCTGAAAGACAAAGAGATCAGCGAAGACGACGAACGTCGCTCGCAGGAAGAGATCCAGAAAATGACCGATGCACGTATCAAAAACGTTGATGCGGCACTGGCCGAGAAAGAGAAGGAGCTGATGGAGTTTTAATTCCATCGCTGCCTGCTGTATCTGATATCTGCCGAGATTCGCGTCGTGCTTGCGGGCGATAACAGCCTCGGGCGTGTAGCGCGCAAGGGATATCAGGTATAAAACGCCGTTCAGAGACGTTGCACGACTCTGGCGGCGTTTTACATTGTGCCCGCTGCGATGGCGGGCGCCATCTATGACTTCACAGGGATAGCAAGATGAAGCGATTAACGCTATTGGGTTCAACCGGCTCCATTGGAACCAGCACCTTAGCGGTGATAGCCGCCAATCCAGAGTTGTATCAGGTAACGGCGCTGGTCGCAGGGCAAAACGTGGCGCTGATGGCCGAACAGTGCCAACAATTCCAGCCGCGCTATGCCTCAATGTCCGATGAATCTTCGGCGCAGGCGCTGCGTGAGCGACTGAGAGCACTGAATATCTCGACGGAAGTGCTCTCCGGCGTTCAGGCAGCCTGCGAGCTGGCGGCATTAGACGAGGTCGATCAGGTGATGGCGGCCATTGTGGGCGCCTCGGGCCTGCAGCCGACCTTAGCTGCTATTCGCGCGGGCAAAACGGTGCTGCTGGCCAACAAAGAGTCACTTGTCACGTGCGGCCGCTTGTTTATGGAGGCAGTCCGTCAGCATCAGGCCCAGTTATTACCGGTGGACAGCGAGCACAACGCCATTTTTCAGAGTTTACCCGCTTCCATACAGCATCAGTTGGGGTACGCTGATCTGCGGGAAAACGGCATTGAGTCGATTCTCCTTACGGGATCGGGTGGTCCTTTTCGTGACACGCCATTGGCGGATCTGTCGGCCATGACGCCAGATCAGGCTTGTGCGCATCCGAACTGGTCAATGGGGCGTAAAATTTCCGTTGATTCGGCCACCATGATGAATAAAGGTCTTGAATACATTGAAGCTCGCTGGTTATTTAACGCCACCGACGCACAAATGGAAGTTATCCTGCATCCGCAGTCGGTGATCCATTCGATGGTGCGTTATTGCGACGGAAGCGTTCTGGCGCAGCTGGGTTCACCGGATATGCGAACGCCAATTGCCCACAGCATGGCGTGGCCCGCGCGTATTTCTGCTGGCGTAACGCCGCTGGATTTCACCCGAATGAAAGCGCTCACGTTCGCTGAGCCCGACTACGCGCGCTATCCCTGCCTGAAGCTGGCAATTGACGCCTGCGCAACAGGTCAGGCGGCCACCACGTTGTTGAATGCGGCCAATGAAGTTGCCGTAGCGGCATTTCTGCAGCATCAGATTCGTTTTACCGATATCGCGGCCATTAACAGTGAGGTACTGGCAACCCTGAACGTTCAGGAGCCAGACAGCATTGACGCGGTGATGGAGATCGATGGAATCGCGCGACGCTGCGCCACGGAGATGCTGCCGCGCTTTGGTTTAGCAGGTTGATTGTCCCGCTATTTGTTCGCTCTCGGTGAAAATGGTATAGTCGCTCGCTCGCGTTTTTCGGCTCGACATTGTTTCGATGTCATCCTGCATGTTTGCCGGAGTTTGCCGCAGGCACAATGTATTCAGAAACCACAGCATTTCTGATCAAAGGAATTATTACGCGTTATGTCGTCCAACAATCACAATACAATCGATGACGGGTTATATTGCACACCACGTCACGTGGCCATCATTATGGATGGCAATGGTCGCTGGGCAAAAAATCAGGGCAAACTGCGTATTACAGGCCACAAAGCCGGCGTAAAATCAGTACGCCGGGCCGTCAGCTTTGCGGTTAGCCATAAGCTAGAAGCGCTCACGCTTTATGCGTTCAGCAGTGAAAACTGGAGCCGGCCCGTGCAGGAAGTCACGGCTTTAATGGAACTGTTTGTTTGGGCATTGGACAGCGAAGTCAAAAGCCTACACAAGCACAATGTCCGGCTGCGCATCATTGGTGACATCAGTCGCTTCAACAATCGCATCCAGGAACGTATTCGTCGCGCCGAGGAACTCACTCAGCATAATGATGGACTAACGCTTAACGTTGCCGCTAACTATGGTGGGCGTTGGGATATTATTCAGGGAGTGAAGAAGGTAGCTGAACAGGTGCAGGAAGGTTTGTTACGTCCTGACCAAATAACCGAAGAGAGCCTGGCACCGCATCTTTGTATGCAGGAACTGGCGCCGGTAGATTTAGTGATAAGGACCGGGGGAGAGCATCGGATTAGCAACTTCCTGCTGTGGCAAATCGCCTATGCTGAGTTTTGGTTTACCGATGTTCTTTGGCCTGATTTTGATGAACACGTTTTTGAAGGTGCACTGAATGCATTCTCTCTGCGGGAGCGACGCTACGGCGGCGCTGCACCAGGCGGCGCCTAAGCTACCTGGGGGTAATCTTTGCTGAAGTCTCGTTTAATCACCGCATTCATTCTCATTCCGCTGGTGATTGCTGCACTCTTTTGGTTACCGCTGTCCGGATTTGCGATTACCACAATTGTCATTTGCATGCTTGCCGCCTGGGAATGGGGGCAACTGGCGGGTTTAAAAACTCGCCAGCAGCGTATTTGGCTGGCCGTCATTTGCGGCCTGCTGCTCGCGGCAATGCTCTTCACGCTTCAACCTTATCAACGCAATTTGCATCAGTACCAAGTTGAAGGCTCACTTTGGGCCGCGCTGGGATGGTGGCTGGTTGCGCTGCTTCTCGTTTTGTCTTATCCAGCGTCCGCCGCGCTATGGCGTTCATCGCGTCCGCTGCGTCTGATTTTTGGCGTGCTGACCGTGGTGCCGTTTTTCTGGGGCATGGTGGCGCTGCGTCAATATCACTACGAAAGCGACCACTTTGCGGGCGCATGGTGGCTGCTGTTCATCATGGTACTGGTGTGGGGCGCTGATTCAGGCGCTTACATGTTCGGCCGGCTGTTTGGCAAGCACAAGCTGGCGCCCAAAGTCTCGCCCGGTAAGACGTGGGAAGGCTTTTTTGGCGGTTTACTCTCCTCGGCGATCATTGCCTGGCTGTTTGCCGTGTTTGCCCCGCTGGCGGTGGCGCCGGTTACGCTCATCATCTGTGCCGTTGTTGCTACGCTGGCCTCGGTGCTCGGCGACCTGACGGAAAGTATGTTCAAGCGCGAAGCGGGTATCAAAGACAGCGGAAACTTGATTCCTGGACACGGCGGTATCCTCGATCGTATAGACAGCCTGACAGCGGCAGTGCCGGTTTTCGCCTGCTTGCTGCTGCTGGTTTTCCGCACACTCTGAGGACTCGGCAGCCATGTTAAGTATTCTCTGGAGTTTGGTCGCCTTTATCGTCGCGCTGGGCGTATTGATTACCGTGCATGAATTTGGCCACTTTTGGGTCGCGCGTCGCTGCGGCGTGAAGGTGGAACGTTTTTCGGTGGGGTTTGGTAAAGCGCTGTGGCGACGTACTGACCGCCAAGGGACGGAGTACGTGATTGCGCTGATTCCGCTCGGCGGCTATGTCAAAATGCTGGACGAGCGCGTCGAGAGCGTGCCCCCAGAGCTTCGTCATCAGGCGTTCAACAATAAAACGGTGCTGCAGCGCGCCGCGATTATCGCCGCAGGTCCTGTCGCGAATTTTATCTTTGCGGTGTTCGCCTACTGGGTCGTTTTTATTCACGGCGTTCCCGGCGTTCGGCCGGTTGTTGGCGAAATAATGAGCGGCTCCGTCGCCGCCGAAGCGCAAATTACTTCCGGCATGGAACTTAAAGCGGTAGATGGTATCGAAACGCCTGATTGGGATGCGGTGCGCATGGCGCTGGTGGGCAAAATTGGTGACAGCAGCGCGACACTTACCGTCTCTCAATTTGGTCAGGACGCGACGCAGCAAAAGCAGTTAAATTTGCGCGACTGGCAGTTTGAACCGGATAAACAGGACCCCGTGGTCGCTTTAGGTATCCGTCCTCGCGGGCCGCAGATTGAAACGACGCTGGCAGAGGTTCAGCCTGACTCACCAGCCAGTTTCGCTGGTTTGCAAGCTGGCGACAGGATCGTTAAAGTCGAGGGTCAGCCATTGATGCAGTGGCAGGATTTTGCGGCGCAGGTTCGCGATAATCCGGGTAAACCCATGGCATTGGATATTGAGCGCAACGGGGAGCCGCTCGCGGTAACGCTTACGCCGCAGGCTAAAGCCGGGGATAAAGCAGCGGGCTTTGCGGGCGTTATACCACGCGTAATCCCGCTGCCAGATGAGTACAAGACGGTAAAACAATATGGGCCGTTTGCCGCGATTGGCGAAGCCAGTGTCAAAACCTGGCAGCTGATGAAGCTCACGGTTTCCATGCTGGGCAAGCTGATAACCGGAGACGTCAAACTCAATAACCTCAGCGGACCGATTTCGATCGCGCAGGGGGCGGGTTTATCAGCAGAGTACGGGGTGATTTATTATCTGATGTTCCTGGCGCTGATCAGCGTTAACCTGGGCATCATTAATCTCTTCCCTCTGCCGGTTTTAGATGGTGGACATCTGCTCTTTCTGGCGATCGAAAAGATCAAAGGTGGACCGGTGTCCGAACGAGTTCAGGACTTCAGCTATCGCATCGGTTCTATTTTGCTGGTGCTGTTAATGGGGCTTGCACTTTTCAATGATTTCTCACGCCTGTAATGCTGGAACGCAAGCAGGTGAGGGATGTGTTAGGAAAACGCATAACAACGATGGCGATGAAAAAGTTGCTCATAGCGTCGCTGCTGTTTAGCAGCGCCACCGTTTACGGTGCAGACGATTTCGTAGTGAAGGACATTCATTTCGAAGGTCTACAGCGAGTCGCCGTCGGCGCGGCTCTCCTCAGCATGCCAGTTCGCGTCGGCGACACGGTGAATGATGATGACATCAGAAATACCATTCGGTCACTGTTTGCCACCGGTAACTTCGAAGATGTTCAGGTTCTGCGCGACGGAACAACCCTGATTGTTCAGGTGAAAGAACGTCCAACCATTGCCAGCATCACTTTTTCAGGTAACAAAGCCGTGAAAGAGGAGCAGCTGAAGCAGAACCTTGAAGCTTCAGGCGTGCGCGTGGGCGAAGCGCTTGACCGCACCACCCTCTCTTCCATTGAGAAGGGGCTGGAAGATTTCTACTACAGCGTCGGAAAATACACCGCCAGCGTCAAAGCCATTGCAACGCCGCTGCCGCGTAACCGCGTTGATTTGAAATTTGTCTTCCAGGAAGGCGTTTCTGCAAAAATTCAGCAGATCAACATCGTTGGCAACAAAGCGTTTAGCTCTGACGAACTGATCTCACGTTTCCAGCTGCGTGATGAAGTGCCGTGGTGGAATGTCGTGGGCGATCGTAAATACCAGAAACAGAAACTGGCAGGCGATCTCGAAACCCTGCGCAGCTTCTACCTGGATCGCGGCTACGCGCGCTTCAACATTGATTCGACGCAGGTCAGCCTGACGCCAGACAAAAAAGGTATCTACATTACCGTTAACGTCACCGAAGGCGATCAATACAAAATTGCCGGCGTGATCGTGAACGGCAGCATGGCTGGTCATTCGGCAGAAATTGAACATCTGACGCAAATCCCTAATGGTGAGCTGTACAACGGCACCAAGGTGACGCAGATGGAAGATGACATCAAAAAGCTGCTGGGCCGCTACGGGTATGCTTACCCACGCGTGGTGACGCAGCCTGAAATCAATGACGCCGATAAAACCGTTAAGCTCCACATCAACGTCGATGCGGGTAACCGCTACTACGTCCGTAAAGTTCGCTTTGAAGGGAATGACACGTCTAAAGATGCGGTTTTACGTCGTGAAATGCGACAGATGGAAGGCGCGTGGCTGGGCAGCGACTTGGTAGACCAGGGTAAAGAGCGTCTTAACCGCACCGGTTATTTTGAGACGGTCGATGTGGACACTCAGCGCGTTCCGGGGTCGCCAGATCAGGTGGATGTCGTCTACAAAGTAAAAGAGCGTAACACCGGAACATTTAACTTTGGTGTGGGCTACGGTACCGAGAGCGGCGTCAGTTTCCAGGTGGGTGTCACCCAGGACAACTGGCTGGGCACCGGTAATACGGTCGGCATCAGCGGTACCAAAAACGACTACCAGACTTACGCAGAATTCTCCCTGACCGATCCTTACTTTACGGTCGATGGCGTGAGCCTGGGCGGACGTCTGTTCTATAACGACTTCAAAGCCGACAACGCTGACCTGTCTGACTATACCAACAAAAGCTATGGCTTAGACGGTACGCTGGGCTTCCCGGTCAATGAAAACAATACGCTGCGTGTAGGATTAGGCTACGTCCATAACGATCTGTCGGACATGCGTCCGCAGGTGGCGATGTGGCGTTATCTTGATTCCGTAGGCCATCCGCAAAGCATCAACAGCCGCGGTGATTTCTCCGCCGATGACTATACCTTCAACTACGGTTGGACGTATAACACGCTGGACCGCGGCTTCTTCCCAACGCGCGGTAACCGCACTAACCTGAACGGTAAAGTGACTATTCCTGGCTCAGATAATGCGTTCTACAAAGCGACGCTGGATTCGCAACAGTATGTTCCGCTGAATCGCGATGGGACGTGGGTTGTGCTGGGGCGTGGACGCGTTGGTTACGGCGGTGGCCTGGATGGCAAAGAGATGCCGTTCTACGAGAACTTCTATGCCGGTGGCTCAAGCACGGTTCGCGGTTTCCAGTCCAATACCATTGGTCCAAAAGCGGCGTACTTTAATGACCACTCTTCGAACTGTAATCTGACCGATCCAAACGGTATCTGTAAATCCAGCGATGCCGTCGGCGGTAACGCCATGGCGATTGCCAGCCTGGAGCTGATTACCCCCACGCCGTTCCTGAGCGAGAAGTATGCAAACTCGGTGCGCACCTCGGTGTTTATGGATGCCGGTACCGTGTGGGATACGAAATGGGAGAACACCCCTGAGTCGCGTGCAGCGGGTATTCCAGATTACAGCGATCCAAACAATATCCGCGTCTCTGCAGGTGTTGCCCTGCAGTGGATGTCGCCGCTGGGCCCGTTGGTATTCTCGTATGCCCAGCCGGTGAAGAAAGTCGAGGGAGACAAGTCAGAGCAGTTCCAGTTTAACATTGGTAAAACCTGGTAAGGCTCTGAACAAGGAAGTGTAAATACCGTCTTGCACCCGTGTCGCCTTGAGGGCGACACGCTGCAAACACACACGTTGAGGTAAGGAGTTTATAGTGAAAAAGTTGTTCTGTGCTGCTGCTCTGGGTGTTGCATTAGCTGCTTCTGCGGGTGCCCAGGCGGCCGATAAAATCGCCGTTGTTAACCTGAGCCAGGTGTTCCAGCAGTCTCCGCAGCGCGCGACGGTTGCCAAGCAGTTGGAAAGCGAGTTCAAAGGCCGTGCCTCTGAGCTGCAGGCCCAGCAGCAAAAAATCCAGGGTGAGATGCAAGATCTGCAGCGCAATGCATCAACCATGAAAGCCAGCGACCGCAGCAAAAAAGAGAAGCAGATCGCTTCTGAGCGTGCTGCCTTTGAGCAAAAAGCGCAGGCTTTCGACAAAGACAATCAGACTCGCCAGATGCAAGAGCGTAACAAGCTGCTGGCTAAAATCCAGACAGCCGTTCAGTCTGTAGCGAAAAGCGAGGGTTACGATCTGGTGCTGGATTCTCAGGCCGTGCTGTACTCCTCTTCTGATGCCAAAGACATCACTGCTGACGTTGTTAAACAGGTTAAATAATTAATGTCATCGATTCGACTGGCTGATTTAGCCCAGCAGTTGGATGCAGAATTGCACGGAGATGGCGATATCGCCATCTCCGGCATTGCTTCTATGCAATCCGCCACCACTGGTCAAATCACTTTTCTAGCAAACAGCCGCTACCGCGAGCAGCTCGAACACATTCAGGCTTCAGCCGTGGTGCTGACGGAAGCGGATCTGGCGTGGTGTAAAACGGCCGCCTTGGTGGTGAAAAATCCTTATCTTACCTATGCACGTATGGCACAACTGCTGGACACAACGCCGCAGCCCGCGCAAAATATCGCGCCCAGTGCGGTGATTGATCCCACAGCAAAGCTGGGTAAGAACGTTTCGGTGGGTGCAAATGCGGTCATTGAGTCCGGCGTAGAGCTGGGTGATGATACCGTGATTGGCCCAGGCTGTTTTGTGGGTAAGCAGACGCGTATTGGCCGCGGCTCCCGTTTATGGGCCAACGTCACCGTTTATCACGAGGTACAGATTGGTCAGGATTGTCTGATTCAGTCCGGTACCGTTATCGGTGCTGACGGGTTTGGTTATGCTAACGATCGCGGTAATTGGGTGAAAATCCCCCAGTTAGGCACGGTGATTATTGGCGATAAAGTGGAAATTGGCGCCTGCACCACCATCGATCGCGGTGCGCTGGATAACACTCTGATCGGCAATGGTGTTATCATAGACAACCAGTGTCAGATTGCGCATAACGTCGTGATTGGGGATAACACCGCCGTTGCAGGGGGTGTGATCATGGCGGGTAGTCTGAAGATTGGACGTTACTGTATGATTGGCGGCGCCAGCGTCATTAACGGCCATATGGAAATCTGTGACAAAGTGACCGTCACCGGCATGGGCATGGTTATGCGTCCCATCACAGAGCCCGGGGTTTACTCGTCGGGGATTCCACTGCAACCCAACAAAACCTGGCGTAAAACAGCAGCGCTGGTGATGAACATCGATGACATGAGCAAACGCTTAAAAGCCATTGAGCGCAAGGTCGGCAAAGACGACTAAGCACATCCCACGCTAACGGCTTACATAACAAAGCTGCGTACCTCCTCTCCGCATCGGGCTTGGTCCCATGCCAAAGTAGGTAACGCTGGTAAGCTTGCGCCACCGAACTGATTTGCGGCCTGCGGGAGATCGTTACGATCCGTGCAGGCCGTATTATTGTTGCCATCAGAATTTTTAGGACAGGAAGAGTATTTTGACAACTGAAACGCATACTCTGAAAATTGAAGAGATTTTAGAACTGCTGCCGCACCGCTATCCTTTCTTACTGGTTGATCGCGTGCTGGAGTTTGAAGAGCACAAGTACCTGCGCGCGGTGAAGAATGTTTCTGTTAATGAACCGTTTTTCCAGGGCCATTTCCCTGGTAAGCCGATTTTCCCAGGCGTTCTGATTCTGGAAGCGATGGCGCAGGCAACCGGTATTCTGGCGTTTAAAAGCGTGGGAAAACTGGAGCCAGGTGAACTCTATTACTTCGCCGGAATCGATGAAGCGCGCTTTAAGCGTCCTGTCGTTCCAGGCGATCAGATGATCATGGAAGTGACCTTCGAGAAAACCCGTCGTGGTCTGACGCGCTTCAAGGGCGTCGCCACCGTAGACGGTAAAATTGTCTGTGAAGCAACCATGATGTGTGCCCGTAGCCGGGAGGCATAATTAGTGATTGATCCAACTGCCAACATCCATCCCAGTTCCGTTATTGAAGAGGGTGCCGTAATTGGCGCCAATGTTCACATCGGCCCATTTTGTTTCATCGGGGCGAACGTGGAGATTGGTGAAGGCACGATGCTCAAATCGCACGTCGTGGTGAACGGCCATACGCGTATTGGGAAAGACAACCAGATTTACCAGTTCGCTTCCATCGGTGAGGTGAACCAGGATCTCAAATATGCTGGCGAGCCAACCCGTGTGGAAATTGGCGATCGTAATCGTATTCGCGAAAGCGTGACGATTCATCGCGGCACCACGCAAGGCGGCAACGTGACCAAAGTTGGCAGTGATAACCTGCTCATGGTCAACGCGCACATCGCGCATGACTGTGTGATTGGCAATCGCTGTATCTTTGCTAACAATGCCACGCTCGGTGGTCACGTTACCGTGGACGATTTCGCCATTATTGGCGGCATGACGGCGGTGCATCAGTGGTGCACTATTGGTGCCCACGTGATGGTGGGCGGATGCTCAGGCGTCGCGCAGGACGTACCGCCGTACGTGATCGCACAGGGCAACCACGCCACGCCATTCGGTATTAACATCGAAGGCCTGAAGCGTCGCGGCTTTAGCAAAGAAGCGCTGCATGCCATCCGTAATGCCTACAAACTGCTTTACCGCAGCGGCAGAACGCTGGATGAGGTAAAACCTGAAATCGAGGCACTGGCGCAGCAGCACAGTGAAGTGCAGCCTTTCTACGACTTCTTTGCCCGTTCAACCCGTGGATTGATTCGTTAGTTCATGTCAGTGCGTCCCTTAACGATTGCCCTGGTCGCCGGAGAAACCTCCGGCGATATTCTTGGTGCCGGCCTGATTCGCGCCCTTAAAGCTCGTCATCCTGATGCGCGCTTTGTGGGCGTGGCGGGACCGCTCATGCAGGCAGAAGGGTGTGAAGCCTGGTACGAGATGGAAGAGCTGGCGGTGATGGGCATTGTGGAAGTGCTCGGACGGCTGCGCCGATTATTGCACATCCGTAAAACCTTAACGCAGCGCTTTATCGATCTTCAGCCGGACGTGTTTGTCGGCATTGATGCGCCAGATTTCAACATCACGCTTGAAGGCAACCTCAAACGCGCGGGCATTCGTACCATTCATTACGTCAGCCCCTCCGTCTGGGCGTGGCGCCAGAAGCGCGTGTTTAAAATTGGCCGCAACACTGACTTAGTGTTGGCGTTTCTGCCGTTTGAAAAGGCGTTTTACGATCGCTTTAACGTACCGTGCCGCTTTATTGGTCATACCATGGCTGATGCGATGCCGTTGCAGCCGGACAAATCTGCTGCGCGGCGCGAACTGGGCATTGCCGACGACGCGCTCTGTTTAGGATTATTGCCGGGCAGCCGCGGGGCGGAAGTGGAGATGCTCAGCGCAGACTTTTTGCGCGCCGCGCAGCTATTACGCCAGCGCTATCCGAAGCTTGAAATCGTTGTGCCGTTGGTGAACGCCAGGCGGCGCACGCAGTTTGAACAGATTAAAGCGGAGGTGGCGCCCGAGCTGCCGATGCATCTGCTGGATGGCAAAGGCCGCCAGGCGATGATCGCCAGCGATGCCGCGATTTTGGCGTCCGGGACCGCAGCGTTAGAGTGTATGCTCGCGAAATGTCCGATGGTGGTGGGCTATCGCATGAAGCCCTTCACCTACTGGCTGGCAAAACGTCTGGTGAAAACACCTTACGTTTCATTGCCCAACCTGCTGGCTGGACGCGAGCTGGTTAAAGAGCTGCTCCAGGAGGCGTGTCAGCCAGAAGCCTTGGCCACCGCCCTGGAGCCGCTGCTGCACGCGGGCCCTGAGCGGGATGCGCTGCTGCACACTTTCACGGAATTACACCAACACATTCGCTGGAATGCTGACGAACAGGCAGCGGATGCCGTGCTGGAGATCGCCCATGGCTGAGTTTACGTATCCTGTCGCGCAGTACATTGCGGGTGTCGATGAAGTCGGACGCGGTCCGCTGGTGGGCGATGTGGTCACGGCGGCGGTGATCCTCGATCCGGCCAGGCCGATTGCAGGATTGGCGGATTCCAAAAAACTCTCTGAAAAACGCCGCGTGGCGCTGTATCACGAAATCAAGGATAAAGCGCTGGCGTGGTGCATTGGCCGAGCGGTTCCAGAGGAGATCGATCGGTTAAACATTCTGCACGCCACTATGTTGGCGATGCAGCGCGCGGTCGCTGGCTTATCCATCACGCCAGATTTTGTGTTAATTGACGGCAATCGCTGCCCGGCATTGGCGATGCCTGCGCAGGCGGTGGTGAAGGGCGACAGTGTGGTACAGGAGATCAGCGCCGCGTCCATCCTCGCCAAAGTCACGCGCGATGGTGAAATGGCCGAGTTGGATCGATTATTTCCGCAGTATGGCTTTGCGCAACACAAAGGATATCCTACCGCGCTGCACCGAGAAAAACTGATGCAGTTCGGGGCGACTCCGCATCACCGACGCAGCTTTGCGCCGGTGCGTAATGCCCTGATTGATGCTGAGGTGCTGGCCGCCTCGCAGCCCGCTACGCTGTACTAGCCTGACGCTGTTTTAACCGGAAACTGATATGGCTGAACCCCGTTTTATACATCTGCACGTCCATAGCGATTACTCCATGGTTGATGGCTTGGCGAAAACCAAACCGCTGGTGAAAAAAGCCGCGGCGCTGGGCATGCCTGCAATCGCCATCACCGACTACATGAACCTTTGCGGGCTGGTGCGTTTCTACGGCAGCGCCCACGATGCAGGGGTCAAACCGATTATCGGCGCAGACTTCCAGATCGCGAGCGAGCTGATGGGCGACGAACTCACGCCGCTCACCGTGCTGGCAGCCAACAATACGGGTTATCAGAATCTCACCTTGCTGATTTCCCGTGCCTATCAGCGTGGTTACGGCATTGCCGGCCCCATCATCGATCGTGAGTGGCTGGCGGAACTCAACGAAGGGTTGATTCTGCTGTCGGGTGGTCGTCGTGGCGATGTGGGGCGCAGCCTGCTGCGCGGCAATGCTGGGTTGGTCACGCAGTGTTTGAGCTTTTATCAAACGTATTTTCCGAATCGCTACTACCTCGAACTGACCCGCACGGGCCGGCCGGACGAAGAGACGTATCTGCATGCGGCAGTGGAGCTTGCCGTGTCGCAGGGCGTTCCCGTGGTGGCCACCAATGACGTCTGCTTCCTGGAACCCGACGACTTTGATGCGCATGAGATCCGCGTGGCTATTCACGACGGCTATACGCTCGACGATCCCAAGCGTCCCCGTCATTACAGTCCTCAGCAATACTTACGCAGCGAAGCGGAGATGTGCGAGCTGTTTTCGGACATTCCCGAAGCGCTGGAGAACAGCGTAGAGATTGCTAAGCGCTGTAACGTTACCGTGCGTCTCGGCGAATATTTCCTGCCGCAGTTCCCCACAGGAGAGATGTCTACCGAAGATTTTCTGGTGATGAAATCGCGAGAAGGTCTTGAGGAGCGCCTGGCATTTCTCTTCCCGGATGAGCAAGTGCGTGCCGAACGCCGTCCGGAATACGACGAGCGTCTGGACATTGAACTTAATGTCATTAACCAGATGGGCTTCCCCGGCTACTTTTTGATCGTGATGGAGTTTATCCAGTGGTCGAAAGACAACGGCATTCCGGTTGGACCGGGCCGTGGTTCCGGCGCGGGCTCGCTGGTGGCCTATGCGTTAAAAATCACCGACCTGGATCCGCTGGAATTTGACCTGCTGTTTGAACGCTTCCTTAACCCTGAGCGCGTTTCCATGCCCGACTTTGACGTCGACTTCTGCATGGAGAAACGCGATCAGGTGATCGATCACGTCGCCGAGATGTACGGACGTGAGGCAGTCTCGCAGATCATCACCTTCGGTACCATGGCGGCGAAAGCGGTGATTCGTGACGTTGGACGCGTGCTGGGCCACCCTTACGGTTTCGTCGATCGTATCTCCAAGCTGATCCCGCCCGATCCCGGCATGACGCTGGAGAAAGCGTTCCAGGCTGAACCGCAACTGCCCGAAATCTATGAGGCAGACGAAGAGGTCAAGGCGCTGATCGACATGGCGCGCAAGCTGGAAGGCGTCACGCGTAACGCCGGTAAGCACGCCGGGGGCGTCGTTATTGCCCCGACCAAAATTACTGATTTCGCGCCGCTCTACTGCGACGAAAACGGTCAGTTCCCGGTCACGCAGTTTGATAAAAACGACGTGGAATATGCCGGGCTGGTGAAGTTTGACTTCCTGGGGCTGCGCACGCTCACGATTATCGACTGGGCGCTCAAGATGATTAACCCGCGCCGTGAAAAGCAGGGATTACCACCGATTGATATTGCGGCCATTCCGCTGGATGACAAGAAAAGTTTCGACATGCTGCAGCGGTCAGAAACCACGGCGGTGTTCCAGCTTGAATCGCGCGGCATGAAAGATCTGATCAAGCGCCTGAAGCCAGACTGCTTTGAAGATATGATCGCGCTTGTGGCGCTGTTCCGTCCCGGCCCGCTGCAGTCCGGCATGGTCGATAACTTCATTGACCGTAAACATGGGCGTGAGGCGATCTCGTATCCTGACATCCAGTGGCAGCATGAGTCACTGAAGCCGGTACTTGAACCCACTTACGGCATCATCCTGTATCAAGAACAGGTTATGCAGATTGCGCAGGTGCTGTCCGGCTACACGCTGGGTGGCGCAGACATGCTGCGCCGTGCGATGGGGAAAAAGAAACCGGAAGAGATGGCTAAACAGCGCTCGGTGTTTAAAGACGGCGCGGAGAGCATGGGCATCGACGGCGAATTGTCGATGAAAATCTTTGACCTGGTTGAGAAGTTTGCGGGATATGGCTTCAACAAGTCGCACTCGGCAGCCTACGCGCTGGTGTCCTACCAGACGCTCTGGCTGAAAGCCCACTATCCCGCCGAGTTTATGGCAGCGGTCATGACGGCCGATATGGATAACACCGAGAAAGTGGTCGGCCTGGTGGACGAGTGCTGGCGGATGGGGCTGAAAGTGTTGCCGCCCGATATCAACGCCGGACTTTACCCGTTTCACGTGAATGATGAAGGCGAAATCGTGTACGGCATCGGCGCGATCAAAGGCGTAGGCGAAGGCCCGATTGAAGCGATCCTTGAGGCGCGAAATCAGGGCGGCTACTTTAAAGAGCTGTTTGATCTCTGCGCCCGTACGGACACCAAAAAGCTTAATCGCCGCGTCATGGAAAAGCTGATCATGTCCGGTGCGTTTGATCGCCTCGGGCCGCACCGCGCAGCGTTGATGAGCGCGCTGGGCGATGCGCTCAAAGCGGCGGATCAGCATGCTAAAGCGGAAGCGATAGGCCAGGCTGACATGTTCGGCGTGTTGGCGGAAGAGCCTGAACAGGTAGAGAAATCGTATGCCAGCATCACGCCGTGGCCTGAACAGGTGCAGTTGGACGGTGAGCGGGAAACGCTTGGCCTCTACCTCACCGGCCATCCGATCAATCAGTATCTGAAAGAAATCGAGCGCTACGTTGGCGGCATGCGCCTGAAAGACATGCACCCAACGGAACGTGGTAAAATTACCGTGGCGGCGGGGCTGGTCATCGCTGCCCGCGTAATGGTCACCAAGCGCGGAAACCGAATTGGTATTTGTACGCTGGACGATCGTTCAGGTCGTCTTGAAGTGATGCTATTTACCGATGCGTTAGACAAATACCAGCAGTTGCTGGAGAAAGACCGTATCCTGATCGTCAGTGGACAGGTCAGCTTTGATGACTTTAGCGGTGGGCTTAAAATGACCGCCCGTGAAGTCATGGACATCGACGAAGCGCGGGAAAAATACGCGCGCGGACTTGCTATCTCGCTGACGGACAGGCAAATTGATGACCAGCTTTTAAACCGTCTCCGCCAGTCCCTGGAGCCGCATCGCTCGGGGACAATTCCGGTGCATCTCTACTATCAGAGAGCAGATGCGCGGGCGAAGCTACGTTTTGGTGCTGCGTGGCGCATTTCGCCCAGCGATCGTCTACTTAACGATTTACGGTCGTTGGTGGGATCGGAGCAGGTGGAACTGGAGTTTGACTAAAACAGGAACATTATGAGTCTTAATTACCTGGATTTTGAGCAGCCTATTGCTGAACTGGAAGCGAAAATTGATTCGCTGAAGTCTATTGGCCGTTCGGATGAAAAACACGATATTAATCTGGATGAAGAAGTGCAGCGTCTGCGCGAGAAGAGCGTTGAGCTGACCCGTAAAATCTTCTCGGACTTAGGAGCATGGCAGGTTGCGCAGCTTGCGCGCCATCCGCTGCGTCCCTACACGCTGGATTATGTTCGTCACGCGTTTGATGAGTTTGACGAGCTGGCAGGTGACCGCGCCTATGCCGACGACAAAGCGATTGTTGGTGGGATTGCGCGTCTTGACGGCCGTCCCGTGATGATCATTGGTCATCAAAAAGGCCGTGAAACCAAAGAGAAAATTCGTCGTAACTTTGGTATGCCCGCGCCAGAAGGGTATCGTAAAGCGCTGCGCCTGATGGAAATGGCCGAGCGCTTTAAGATGCCGCTGATCACCTTCATCGACACGCCGGGTGCCTACCCGGGCGTGGGCGCGGAAGAGCGCGGTCAGTCTGAAGCCATCGCTCGCAACCTGCGCGAAATGTCTGGCTTGAAAATTCCCGTGATCTGCACGGTGATCGGCGAAGGCGGCTCCGGCGGCGCGCTGGCCATTGGCGTGGGCGACAAAGTCAACATGCTGCAGTACAGCACCTACTCGGTGATTTCACCGGAAGGCTGCGCATCGATTTTATGGAAAAGCGCTGACAAAGCGCCGCTGGCCGCAGAAGCGATGGGCATTACGGCTGAGCGTCTGAAAGAGCTGAAACTGATTGATTCCATCGTGCCCGAGCCACTGGGCGGTGCGCACCGTCATCCGGTTGACATGGCGGCTTCACTGAAAACTCAGCTGCTGTCTGACCTCGCAGAACTGGATGGATTGAGCACCGAAGAGCTGCTCGACCGTCGCTATCAGCGCCTGATGAGCTACGGCTACGCCTGATAGATCGGCTCAGAGGCTGATTAAGCGGACTTCGGTCCGCTTTTTTTATGGCTGCAATCCGTTATTTTTCCCGAAAATGACAACAGCAGAGCATTCCAGGTCTGCGCTGCGCCACATTTCGCTATCCTTATTCAGTGCGACAACACCACAGGAGGTGAGCATTGAATATCATTGCAATCATGGGACCGCACGGCGCGTTCTACAAAGATGAACCCATTCGTGAACTGGATGCGGCGCTTAAGCTACAGGGCTTCCAGACGGTTTACCCCAGCAATGCCAGCGATTTACTCAAGCTGATTGAACACAATCCGCGTATTTGTGGCGTGATTTTTGACTGGGATGACTACAGCCTGGCGCTGTGCAGCGACATTCATCAGCTCAACGAGTCGCTCCCGCTGTACGCGTTTATCAATACCCACTCCCAGATGGACGTCAGTATCAATGAGATGCGCATGGCGCTGCACTTTTTTGAATACACGCTCAACGCCGCGGATGACATTGCGCTCCATATCCGTCAGTACACCGATGAATACATCGACAAGATTATGCCGCCGCTCACCCGCGCGCTTTTCACCTATGTGAAAGAGGGCAAATACACGTTTTGCACGCCGGGCCACATGGGCGGCACGGCGTTCCAGAAAAGCCCGGTAGGCAGTTTGTTCTACGACTTTTTTGGCGCAAACACGCTGAAAGCGGATGTCTCGATTTCCGTCACTGAATTGGGTTCGCTACTGGATCACACCGGCCCGCACCTGGAAGCCGAGGAGTATATCGCGCGCACCTTCGGGGCCGAGCAGAGCTACATGGTGACCAATGGCACCTCAACCTCGAACAAGATCGTTGGCATGTACGCCGCGCCCGCCGGCAGCACCGTGTTGATTGACCGCAACTGCCATAAGTCGCTCACGCACCTGCTGATGATGAGCGACATCGTACCGGTTTGGCTCAAACCCACGCGCAATGCGCTGGGCATCTTGGGCGGTATTCCTCAACGGGAATTTACCCGCGACAGCATTCAGCAAAAGGTGGAGAGCACACCGCGCGCCAGCTGGCCGGTGCACGCGGTGATCACCAACTCAACCTACGACGGACTGCTGTACAACACCGAGTTCATCAAAAAGACGCTCGACGTCCCCTCCATTCATTTCGATTCTGCATGGGTGCCTTACACCAATTTCCATCCCATTTATGCCGGTAAAAGCGGCATGAGCGGCGATCGCGTTCCCGGCAAAGTGATTTATGAGACGCAATCCACGCACAAATTGCTGGCGGCGTTTTCACAAGCCTCGCTGATCCACATCAAAGGCGACTACGATCATGACACCTTCAACGAAGCCTATATGATGCACACCACCACGTCGCCGAGCTACGGCATTGTCTCTTCGATCGAGACGGCGGCGGCCATGCTGCGCGGTAATCCAGGTAAGCGCTTGATCAACCGTTCGGTGGAACGGGCGCTGCATTTCCGCCGGGAGATCCAACGCCTGCGTGAGGAGTGTGACGGCTGGTTCTTTGATATCTGGCAGCCTGAGGAGATCGACGAAGCGGAATGCTGGCCGATCCAGCCGGGCGAAGAAGCGTGGCATGGCTTTCAGCAGGCCGATCGCGATCATATGTATCTCGATCCCATCAAAGTCACTATTCTGACGCCAGGCATGAGCGAGCTGGGCGACATGGCACAGGAGGGGATACCCGCAGCGCTGGTGGCGAAATTCCTCGATCAGCGCGGGATCGTGGTGGAAAAAACTGGGCCATACAACCTATTGTTCCTGTTTAGCATCGGTATTGATAAAACCAAAGCCATGAGCGTGCTGCGTGGACTGACCGAATTTAAACGCGCCTACGATCTCAATCTGCGGGTCAAAAACATGCTGCCGGATCTGTATGCCGAAGATCCCGACTTCTATCGCACGATGCGTATTCAAACGCTGGCGCAGGGCATTCATCAGCTGATCGTGCAGCACGACCTGCCGCGCCTGATGTTGAAAGCATTTGACGTGCTACCGGAAGCCAAAATGACGCCGCATCAGGCATTCCAGCGCCAGGTGCAGGGGCAGGTGGAAACGGTGGAGCTGCGCGAACTGGTGGGACGCGTATCAGCCAATATGATCTTGCCGTATCCACCGGGCGTGCCGCTGGTGATGCCGGGGGAGATGATCACCGCGCAGAGCCGGGCGGTGCTGGATTTCCTGCTGATGCTGTGCACTATCGGACGGCACTATCCCGGTTTTGAAACGGACATTCACGGCGCCACGCTCACCGAGGACGGGCGCTATCTGGTGCGCGTGCTGCGTGAAGAGAATACAGAATAACTTCAGATATTTGCCTCTTTTCAGCGCCGTGCTGAACGGGTAGGGTAGGCGGCTGACGAGACATTCGGAGCCGCTATGCTGCAACTGCAAAAGATCCACCATATTGCCATCATCGCCACCGACTATGCGCGCAGTAAGGCTTTTTATTGCGACGTGCTGGGCTTTGCGTTACTGCGTGAATATTACCGCGCCGAGCGCGACTCATGGAAAGGCGATCTGGCGTTGAAAGGCGAGTACATGATTGAACTGTTTTCGTTTCCCACGCCGCCGCCGCGCGTCAGCGGACCGGAAGCCTGTGGCTTGCGCCATTTGGCCTTTAGCGTTGAGGACGTAGCACAGTCGGTGGCGGCGCTCGAAGCCAAAGGCGTCACGTGCGAACCGATCCGCATTGATGCGCTCACCGGCAAGGCGTGTACCTTCTTCCGCGATCCAGACGGTTTGCCGCTGGAGCTGTATCAGGCGTAAAATAGCGCCCGCGAGCCGCAATCAGGCGGCTCGCCCTGATGGAACGTGCGCATGTCCTTCTCTCATCTTGCCTCACTGCTGCCGCCGGACGCCCATTGCGTTGTGGCCTTTAGCGGCGGGCTCGATTCCACGGTATTACTGCATCAGCTGCTGAGCTGGCAGCGTCAGCAGCCGCAACTGCGGGTGCGCGCGCTGCACGTTCACCATGGCTTAAGCCCCAACGCGGATCGCTGGGCAGCGCACTGTCAGGCGCTGTGCCAAGAGTGGCATCTCGCCTGTGATGTGCTCCATGTGCAGCTTGATGCCAAAATGCAGGGCGTTGAGGCGGCCGCGCGCGAGGCGCGCTATCAGGCGCTGCGGCATCAGCTGCAACCCGGTGAGCGCTTACTTACCGCTCAGCATCTGGACGATCAGTGCGAAACGCTGCTGTTGGCGCTCAAGCGCGGCAGCGGTCCTGCGGGATTAGCGGCGATGCCGACCCAGCGCCAGCTGGACGGTTTTTGGCATCTGCGGCCGCTACTGCACACCTCGCGTGAGCAGCTGGAAGCCTACGCCGCTGCGCATCAGCTGCGCTGGATTGAAGATGAGAGCAACGGCGATAGCCGCTTCGATCGCAACTTTTTGCGCCTGCATGTTTTACCGCTGCTTCAGGCGCGCTGGCCGCATTTCAGCGCCGCAAGCGCCCGCAGCGCGGCGTTATGTGCAGAGCAAGAACAGCTGCTGGATGAACTGCTCGCCGAGCAGCTGACAGAACTGTGCGATCCCCACGGCGCGCTGGCGTTTCATCCGCTGCTGGCGGCCAGCGAGGCGCGGCGTCATGCGCTGCTGCGGCGCTGGATCGCCCAGCAAGGCGGCGCCATGCCCTCACGCGAGGCGTTGAAACGCATTACCACAGAAGTGATGCAAAGCCGGGAGGATGCGAATCCTTGCCTGCGTTTCGGCACCTTTACGCTGCGGCGCTATCGCCAGCGGCTTTACTGGCTGCCGCCGCAGCCGTCATTACGTGAGTATGTGCTTACTTGGCATATCGGCGAAGCATCGCTGCGCTTGCCGGATGGATTGGGTGAACTTCGCGCCAGCCACGACGCGGGCGAAATGCGGCTCCCTACGCCGGATGAGGGGGTGACCATACGCTTTGCGGCGCACGGCTACTACCATTTGCAGGGACGTGCCGGCGGGCGAGAGATGAAAAAGCTATGGCAGGAGCTGGGTGTGCCGCCGTGGCAGCGGGAACGCACGCCCCTGATTTACTACAACCAGACGTTGATTGCCGCGCCGGGACTGTTTGTTACACGGGAAGGTGCCGCACGTCAGGGGATGCCAGCCTGGCGAGCTATCTGGTTATCACAACAACAGGCACATGCATGATCAAGCAGGCATTCACATGGGTGATTCTCAGCGCAGCATGGCCGGTTCTGGCCGCTAGTGAGGCCAGCGCGGGGGCGGCGAAAGCGGCCCGCTGCGTAGCTTGTCACGGTGGCGATGGCAAAAGTGCGGTGCCGATCTATCCGCATCTGGCGGGACAAAACGCGCCTTACCTTCAGCATGCGCTGCAAGCGTATAAAACCGGCGAGCGCAACGGTGGTCAGGCAGAGGTGATGAAGGCGTTTGTCGCCGGATTGAGTGATGAGGATATGGAGGATTTATCGGCGTATTACGCGGCGATGAAGCCCTGAGGGAGAAGGCGGGAAGGGACTTCCCGCCTGAAGGCGCTACTCGTCTTCGCTGACGATAACGGTGCCGAGCTCAGGATGGCTAAAGCTGGCGATGTGGTCGAGACGCAACTCACGGGACTCGCCGGAGAGATCAACCTGCAGGTACTCAACATTTTTCCGTGAGACCATATCAACGGCTTTTGCCTCAAGCCGACTGCCGTTTTTTAACTCCAGCTTCAGCATCCAGTGTCGTTGGCAGGCGAGTTCGAGGTTGTCGTAGTCATCACAATTGATGGGTTTATAAGCTTCATTCGTCAACATAATCGCTCACCAATAAGTTTGCAGCAGCGTAGGCTGCCTGTTCCCTGACAGAAGAGTTTAGCGCAGAATTAGCGGCAATATCATTCAGTGCATTCAGCGCGCAGCCGATTGCGTCTGGCACATAACCCAGATCGCCACTGCCGATTTCGGCATATTTTTGGCGAACTAACTCACAATACTTTTGCACGTACACCTCCTCAGCAGAGCATAAATACTCTGGTTGACTGGCGACTATATCACAGGATTTTCATGGAAATCAGCCAGCGCATCGGCGCAGCACACGAAGAAAAAAGAGAATGGCCGCCGCGTATGGTACGGCGAAGCGGCACTAAAAAGGAGAAGGCCATCAAAAGGGGATTTTGCAACAACGCGCTTTGCGCTGGGTCAAACGCAGCATGATTGAAATTTCACGTACCGTGCTGCTACCGGACAGCGAAATCGAAATTACCGCCATCCGCGCCCAAGGCGCGGGCGGCCAGCATGTGAACAAAGCGTCCACGGCCATTCACCTGCGGTTCGATATACAGGCGTCGTCGCTGCCGCCGTTTTATAAAACGCGGCTGCTCGAGGCCCGTCACCATTTGATCACGGCGGAAGGCGTGGTGATCATTAAAGCGCAGGAGTACCGCAGCCAGGAGATGAATCGCGAGGCGGCTATTCAGCGGCTGATCAATTTGATTCGCGAGCTGACCACCGTAGAGAAAGCGCGGCGGGCCACACGGCCGACGCGTGCGTCTAAAGAGCGACGACTGGAGGGGAAAACCCGACGCAGCAGCGTTAAAGCCCTGCGCGGGAAAGTGCGCTAAAAAAAACGCCTCCCGCAGGAGGCGTTTGCCATTACTTGTTCAGCGCGCGGGTCAGGAAGTCGACGATCTCATGCTGCTTGATCATCTGCTTCTCACTGGCGGCACGGGCCTTGTACTCGATCTCTTGGTTATCGAGGTTGCGATCGCCGATAACGATGGTGTGCGGCACGCCAATCAGTTCCATATCCGCGAACATCACGCCCGGACGCTCTTTACGATCGTCCAGAATCACGTCAACGCCTTTGGCGCGCAGTTCGTTATACAGGCTCTCGGCCAGCTCTTTCACGCGGAAAGATTTGTGCATGTTCATGGGCAGAATCGCCACTTCAAACGGCGCCAGCGCCGCTGGCCAAATAATACCGCGCTCGTCGTGATTCTGCTCAATGGCGGCAGCCACCACGCGCGTGATACCAATGCCGTAGCAGCCCATGGTCATGATCTGGTTGCGGCCATCTTCGCCCTGCACCGCAGCTTTCATCGCGTCAGAATATTTGGTGCCGAGCTGGAAAATATGGCCGACTTCAATACCGCGTTTGATCTGCAGTACGCCTTTGCCATCCGGGCTAGGATCGCCTTCTACGACGTTACGAATATCTTCAACGCGCGGTTCGGGCAGATCGCGGCCCCAGTTGATGCCAGCAAAATGCTGACCATCAATGTTTGCGCCCGCGGCGAAGTCGCTCATTTTGGCCACGGTGCGATCGGCGACGATCGGCATGGTTAATCCCACTGGGCCCAGCGAGCCAAAACCGGCACCGATTACGGCGCGGATCGCTTCTTCACTGGCCATCTCCAGTGGCGCAGCAACAATATCCAGATGCTCCGCCTTGATTTCATTGAGTTCGTGATCGCCGCGCACCAGCAGGGCAACCAGCGCGTGACCACTCTCTTCTGCGCCTTTCACGATCAGCGTTTTCACGGTTTTCTCAACCGGAATCTGATGCTGCTCGACCAGTTCCGCAATGGTTTTGGCATGTGGGGTGGCAAACTGCGTCATCGCCTGGGTGGCCGCGGCACGTTCACCGGCAGGCGCGACCGCTTCCGCTTTCTCAATGTTGGCCGCGTAATCGGACTCGGTAGAGAAGATCACATCGTCTTCACCGCTCTGCGCCAGCACCTGGAACTCATGCGAACCGCTGCCGCCAATGGAGCCGGTGTCCGCCTGAACCGCACGGAAGTCCAGCCCCATGCGGCTGAAGCTTTGGCTGTAGGCGCGATACATCGCATCATAGGTTTCCTGCAGTGATTCCTGCGAGGTATGGAACGAGTACGCATCTTTCATGATGAACTCGCGTGAACGCATGACGCCAAAACGCGGGCGCACTTCGTCGCGGAATTTGGTCTGAATCTGGTACAGATTCAGCGGCAGCTGTTTGTACGAGCTCAGTTCGTTACGGATGAGATCGGTGATCACTTCTTCGTGCGTGGGACCCAGCACGAAAGGGCGCTCGTGGCGATCTTTAATGCGCAGCAGCTCCGGGCCATACTGTTCCCAACGGCCGCTCTCTTCCCACAGGTCAGCAGGCTGAACCACCGGCATGGCAATCTCGATAGCACCGGCGTTATTCATCTCTTCGCGCACGATGTTTTCAACTTTTCGCAGCACGCGCATGCCGGTTGGCAGCCAGGTATAAAGTCCAGAAGCCAGTTTGCGGATCATCCCGGCGCGCAGCATCAGCTGGTGGCTAATGACTTCCGCATCGGAAGGCGTCTCCTTAAGGGTGGAGAGCAGATATTGAGTAGTACGCATTGATTACGATTCCAGTTGTACGGAAGGATACGAACGAAAAATTTGCTGGCGGCTAGTGTACCAGCGAGATCAATCACTCAAAAGCTTGTTTTCGCGCGGGTCCAGGGCGATCACTTCCGTGCCGCGATCGTCGATGCGCCAGCGCACGTTAAAGTCGAGCAGCCAGGCGGCATACTCACGCTCCTGCGTTTCGCCTTTTCGGTAGGCGGGGCGGGGATCCTGCGCCAGAACCTCACTGATAAAACGCGCCAGATGCGGATGGGTGTGCTGCTGCTGCTGTAGCTGACTCTGCGCCAGCGCCGAGAAACGTACCGGCATGCTGGCATCCGGTGCGTGCTGCGCAAAGCCCGCGCGCGCGTCTGGCAGGGCTTCGGCAAACGGCAGATAAGGCTTAATATCTACCACTGGCGTGCCGTCCACCAGATCCAGGCTGCCGAGTTGCAAAATCACCTGCTGTTTGTCACAGCGAATGCCTTTCAGCTCAACCAACGACATACCGATCGGATTTGGGCGGAAGGTTGAGCGCGTGGCGAATACGCCCATGCGCGCATTTCCCCCCAAGCGCGGTGGGCGCACGGTGGGCCGCCAGCCGCCCGCTTGGGTTTGATGAAACACAAACAGCACCCACAGATGACTGAACGCCTCCAGCCCGCGCACGGCTTCCGGCTGGTTATACGGCGGCAGCAAATGCAACTCGCCACCGCCGTCTTGCACCAAGCCGGGCTGGCGCGGCACCGCGAATTTCTCTTTCCACGGGGAATGAATCACGCCGATTTGCGCAAAGGCAAAGTCGCTCATTGATTAGAGACTTTCAGCGCTGAGCCCTGACAAACGGCTTGGCGGTAGCAGCCCGGCGTGCTGGAGACGATTTCGCATTTGTGCAGCAACACGGCGTTGGCTTTCATTCCTGCGGCTTTGATCTGCAGGCGTTTACGCGCGGTATTCATGTTCGGGGGCGAATCCTGATTGCTGCTCTGGCAGTCTTCCGCGGACACCTCGCCGAGATCGCGGAATGGGTTGCTCACGAGCGCAGTCGCGTCGGTATAAATTTTAACCGGGGCCGGTCGCGTGGCAGGCTTACGCTGTGGTTCGCTGGATGAATGCTGCGGACGAACGGGGGCACTGCTTATGGGGTGATATTCATGAACGCACCCGGTTAGCATTAATGCTAACAAGCAGAGCGGTAAAAAGCGCATGGCAACATCCTCATATGGCAAAAAGTGGCGTTATTGAAACAAGGACGGGATTAAATAACAAGTCAGCGGCATAAGCCAAATTTTTCGCGCGGTTATGCCGCTGACAGCACGGAAGGCGCGGCTGGGGAAGCCAAACCCATAAAAAAGGGCAGCCTGAGCTGCCCAATGGCGTAAAAGGAGATTACCAACCTTTTACCGCGCCACCGTTGAAGATTTTGTTTGCGGCTTCAGCGACTTCATCAGACTGATAGGCCTGAACAAATTTCTTCACGTTTTCCGCGTCTTTATTATCTTCGCGGCTAACCAGCAGGTTAACGTAAGGCGAATCTTTATCTTCGACAAAGATGCCGTCTTTAGCTGGCGTCAGGCCAATCTGGCTGGCATAGGTGGTGTTAATGACGGCAAGCGCAATCTGCTGGTCGTCCAGAGAGCGCGGCAGCTGCGGCGCTTCCAGCTCAACAATCTTCAGGTTCTTGGGATTTTCCACGATATCCAGTGAGGTCGGCAGCAGGCCCACGCCATCTTTCAACTTGATCAGGCCCACTTTCTGCAGCAGCAGCAGTGAACGGCCCAGATTGGTAGGATCGTTCGGGATAGCAATCTGCGCACCGTTCTGCAGCTCATCCAGCGATTTGATTTTCTTGGAGTAGCCCGCGATCGGGTAAACGAAGGTGTTGCCAACCGGTACCAGCTTGTAACCACGATCCTTGATTTGCTGATCGAGGTACGGCTTGTGCTGGAACGCATTCACATCGATATCGCCTTTGCTTAACGCTTCGTTTGGCAGCACGTAATCGTTGAAGGTCACCAGTTCAACATCCAGGTTGTACTTCTCTTTGGCCACTTTAACTGCGGTTTCCGCGACCTGCTGCTCCGCGCCCACGATGACGCCAACCTTAATATGATTTGGATCTTTGGCTTTTTGATCGCATCCAGCCAGCGCGATAGCGCCAATCAGAGCACCCACAGCGGCAATCTTTTTAAATGTAAAAGACATATCCCTTCCTTAATAGAGGAGTATCGACGTTGTTAACTTATTTATGGGACACAGCACGCACGATGCGGTCACCACAGAACTGTATGACATACACCAGTACAACCAGCAAAATCAGCACGGTATTCATTACGGTAGCGTTATAGCCGATGTAACCATACTGATAGCCTATTTGACCCAAGCCGCCTGCACCCACCGCGCCACCCATCGCCGAGTAGCCCACCAGGGTAATCAGCGTAATGGTTGCGGCATTGACCAGCCCCGGCAGCGCTTCAGGCAGCAGCACTTTACGGATGATCTGCAGCGGTGCCGCACCCATGGCGCGTGATGCCTCAATCAGACCCGTTGGCAGCTCCAGCAGCGCGTTTTCTACCATACGGGCAATGAAAGGCGCGGCGCCAACGGTGAGGGGCACAATGGCCGCTTGCAGACCAATCGACGTGCCGACGATGGCCCGCGTAAAGGGAATCATCCACACCAATAAGATAATGAACGGGATTGAGCGGAAGATATTCACTACCGCGGACAGCACGCGATACAGGGCTGTATTGGCCAAAATTTGGCCTGGGCGAGTGACGTAGAGCAAAACGCCGACTGGCAAACCGAGTACAAAACCAAAAAAGCCGGAGACAAAGGTCATCATCAGCGTTTCCCAGACGCCGCGCGTCAGTAACCACATCATCGCTTCAGACATAACCCAATACCTCTACTTTCACATGATTTTCCTGCAGCCACGCAATGGCAGCCTGTGTATCTGGCGCGCTGCCGTGCATCTCCGCCAGCATAATGCCGAACTTGACGCCACCGGCGTAGTCCATCTGCGCGCTAATAATATTGTTATTGACGTTGTAGCGTCGCGCGACTTCAGACAACAGCGGCGCATCGACCGATTTTCCCGTGAACTCCAGGCGCAGCAAGGGCACGCTCTGCGCTGAGGCCGTCGCGGCCATGCGCTGTTGGTAATCTTCTGGAATATCCAGATGCAGCGTTGACTGAATAAACTGCTGCGCCAGCGGCGTTTTCGGGTGCGAGAACACTTCGCTCACGCTGTCTTTTTCAATCAATTCCCCGTGGCTGATCACCGCGACCTGATCGCAAATGCGCTTAACCACATCCATTTCGTGCGTGATCAGCAGAACGGTGATACCAAGACGGCGATTAATATCTTTGAGCAATTCAAGAATCGAGCGCGTGGTGGCGGGATCGAGTGCGCTAGTGGCTTCATCGCACAGCAGCACTTTGGGGTTGCTGGCCAAGGCGCGGGCAATCGCCACGCGCTGCTTCTGACCGCCCGAGAGGTTAGCCGGCCAGCTGTCATGCTTGTCCGCCAAGCCAACCAGCTCCAGTAACTCGGTGACGCGCTGTTTGATCTGAGCGCGTGACAAATTGCCCAGCTCAAGCGGCAGCGCCACGTTGCCAGAAACGGTGCGTGAGTTCATCAGATTAAAATGCTGGAAGATCATGCCAATCTGACGACGCGCCAGCGTAAGCTGACTGGATGAAAGGGCGGTGAGATCCTGACCGTCCACTAACACGCGGCCCGAGGTGGGGCGCTCTAATAGATTGACGCAGCGAATCAACGTGCTCTTACCCGCTCCAGATGAGCCGATAACGCCATAAATCTGTCCAGCAGGAACGTGCAAGCTAACGTTTGACAACGCTTGTACAGTTCGGGAACCTTGCTGAAACACTTTGGTGATATTTTCGAGTTTAATCATTAGTTTAATTGTTATCGCAATGCGTTTTCCGTGGTGTGTCGGCTTTCACCCAGCCACGCTGTGTGAAATTTGAATGGATGGTAAGGCATCCAGACGGCTAAATCAATCGAAGTCAATCAATCTGCCATTCTCTCGTTCAACGCAATCATGCGATACTGTGCAGCATTATTTGCAGCAGGAGTTTTTACGTGGCGAACAAAGTCCCGGCTATATTTCTCGATCGTGATGGCACCCTGAATGTCGATCACGGCTATGTTCATGAAATCGATAATTTTGAGTTTATCGACGACACCATTGAGGCGCTGCAAGCGCTGAAAAAGATGGGTTTCGCGCTGGTATTGGTCACCAATCAATCTGGCATTGCGCGGGGCATGTACTCTGAAGATCAGTTTATGCAGCTTACGGAGTGGATGGATTGGTCATTGGCCGATCGCGATGTGGATCTGGATGGCATCTATTTCTGTCCACATCTGCCTGATGCCAAGGTCGAGGCCTATCGCCAGCAGTGTGATTGTCGGAAACCGCAGCCAGGCATGCTGCTCTCTGCGCAGCAGGAATTGAATATCGACATGGCTGCTTCTTATATGGTGGGCGATAAGCTGGAAGATATGCAGGCTGCATTGGCCGCTGGCGTCGGCACAAAAGTGCTGGTGCGCACCGGTAAACCGGTGACAGAAGAGGGCGAGGCAGCCGCAGATTGGGTGATTGATAGCCTCGCGGATCTACCTGCACGCCTTAAAAAGGGCTAAAACAGGGCGATTAGCTCAAATTATAAGCGAACGATAAAAAAGTTTAAATTTGCACTTGCGCTTCCTCAGACTCGCCCTATAATGCGCCACCACTGAGACGGCAAAGCGGCAACGCAGACGGCTCAGCAGGGCGCGGAGTGATTCGGCCCGCCGGAGAAAAACGCTGAAAAAAGTGTTTGACTCTGAAGGAGGAAAGCGT
>NZ_JAJSDX010000005.1 GCF_021272205.1 Pantoea sp. Mb-10
TTTATGCCTCGTGCGAAACGGTATTTCGTCCAGACCTGCGGGGGCTACCCGTCGTCGTTCTCAGTAACAATGACGGCTGCGTAATTGCCCGGTCTGCTGAAGCGAAGAAGCTCGGCATAAAAATGGGCGATCCGTTCTTCAAAATGAAAGATGACCTGCGCCGCCACAGGGTGCAGGTTTTCAGTTCAAACTACGCGCTTTAGTAAGTTAAGTGGAATGCAACATTGATCGTATAGACTTTGAACAGCAACGCTGACCTCAGAGGTAAACGCAATGACGACTCCACTAAACAACAGTGCCATTTTACTGGCGGAACGCTGGCTGAAGCTGCTGTCCGACCTGGGGCGGGCACCCGCCACCCTGACCGCCTACCGCGCAGCCCTCTGTCATTATTTTGCGTTCTGCAGCCGGAACAGGATTGAACCTGAAAAGGTCAGGTTTGATGACATGGCTGCCTACATCCGTCCTCAGTTACCCGGTATGCCTTTCCCGGCCGCAAGCGCCACGCTCCAGCTGCGCCTGTCGGCTGTCCGTCTCTGGTACGACTTCCTGATGTATCTTGACCTGTGTAAGGTAAATCCGCTGCCCCGTTCCGGCACGCCGGGCATGCTGTGTTCCGCACGGGGGCTGGTTCCCCGTATCGTAAAGCTGCCGCGTATTCCTGACGATGCACAGTGGCAGCTTTTTCAGGCTCATGCCGCGGATTCTCCGCTTCGTGACCGGCTGATGCTGGCGTTAACCTACTGCGGTGCGCTGCGACGATCGGAAGTCACCGCGCTGAGTACTGATGACCTTGACTTTGCCCACCGCCTCATCCGCGTCCGGGCTGAAACCACCAAGAACCGTCATGAACGGATCGTCTGTTACAGTCCCGCCCTGACGCCGGTGCTGGCGGCTCATCTTTTACAGATGAAGCTGTCGGGGATGGTAAAAGGAGCCCTGTTCCGCTCTGAGTCCGATCGTAATCAGGGGGCACCGCTCTCTTACTGGAGCTGGAGCAAAACGGTACGGAAATGGGCGCTTGAGTCAGGGCTGCCCGACATTTCAACCCATACTTTCCGCCACCTGCGGTTGACGCATCTGGCCCGTGCGGGCTGGAAACTGCACGAACTTGCCACCTACGCAGGTCACCGTGATCCGCGCACCACTCAGATTTATATTCACCTTTCCGGCAGGGATCTTGCCGCCCGGATGGCAGGAGCAATTGAAACGGCAGATATCAGGATGGCGAACCTCATTTTCGGCACGGAGGAATAATATGGCAGCGTCTGAACAGCCTGAGAATGTGTGGCTTCCCTTCGACCTCTCCGCTTACAGGCTTGATGCTTTACTGACTGAGCCTGAAAAGGCCGCACTGGCCACCTCTCACAGCCGGGGCAGGCTGCTGCGGATGAAACCTGCTCCTGAGTTTATCAGGCCGCTGAAAGACATCGCAGCAGAAAGCGGATGCAGCCGCGAGGTTGCTGACCTGATAATACTGGACCTCCTGCGTGAGATGCACCTTTCGGGTATACCGTACTGGCGATGGCCGCAGGAACGCTGGCAGACATTCAGCCGGACGGACGGAAAAGGACGGCCGCTGATGGCCGCCTTTGCATGGCATTTCGCCGGACGGTATGATCCCCTCAGCCTGCCAGACATCAGAAAACCTGCCCTGTATACCTGTGCCATTTTTGGTCAGGCTATTTACTTCCGGGAGCTTCACCGCCTGACTGAAACCCTGAAATCGCTGGGCTATGCTGCGGGTAGTCAGGTCACGCATCTGTCGGGCATACTGGCCACGCTGATGGTCATGAACAGAGATCCCCGTCTTGAAACCTTTACGCCTGAACTGCTGTGGGAAGCCCAGAACAACACAGATAGCGGGACATCCCGGTACATTGGCCGGATTTCACACGGCCTTGCTGCGCTGGGCATCTTCAGCGCCCCGATGAGGATGCGTAATTATACCCGATGGTATGAAAAACCCGTAGACGGGATCGATCCGGCCTGGGTCAGGTGGTGCCGGCGCTGGCGGGAAACGTCTGTGCTGAGGCCTCGCACCCGTGAAGGCCAGTACAGTTTTATACTGCGCTGCGGCCTCTGGCTGGCAAAGGCGCATCCGGAGGTGCGTGAACCGTCAGACTGGAGCATGGAAATCTGCGCCAGCTTTATCGCTGCGGTCGGCCGGATGAACGTGGATGAGCTACAGTTGGGCACGGAAAGGGGCACCCGAAAATCGGTGCGATCCGGTGAGCCTATGATGCCGCATTCAAGGGCGCATTTTATCTACTCACTGCGCCGTTTTATGGTCGACTACGAAAACTGGGGCTGGGGTCGCCTGCGCTTCAGCCCTGCCCGTCATCTTTCCACACCGGATACCACCCTGTTTCGGCGCGACGTCAATCCCCGTGTTATCGACGATCCGGTCTGGCTCAAGCTCATCTGGGCCAGCCTCAATCTGCGTCAGGAAGACCTGCTTACTGAAATACATTATCCGCTGGCCATGCTGCAGGCGATGGCCGTCATCTGGACCCATGCGGGGCTGAGGAAAAATGAGCTGCTCCGCCTGACTACCGGTTGCATCGCGCCGCAGGCAGATGAAATAACGAAAGATGACGGCAGCGTCATCCCGGCCGGAACCCTTTGTTACCTGCATGTCCCCGCCGGAAAAACATCAAAAGCCTTTGTTAAACCCGTGGCGACAGTGGTAAAAAAATATGTCGACATCTGGCTGGCCGAACGCCCGGCAGAACAGGCCATGCTGGCTGATGAGCGGACCGGTGAGAAGGTCCGGCTGCTGTTTCAGTACCGGGGGAAGCCTGCCGGCAGCGCTATCCTCAACCGCACGGTGATACCGATGCTCTGCGCAAGAGCGGGCGTTCCTTCTGAAGACAGCGGCGGAGTGATAACCAGCCATCGGGGACGCGCCTCAGCCGTGACCGCACTGGCCAGCGTACCGCAGGGCATGTCACTGTATGAACTGATGCAGTGGGCTGGTCACTCAACGCCCCAGTCCACCATGCATTATCTCCGTATCCGCCCGACACAGCTGGCCGCCTCGTTTGTAAAAGCAGACAGAGTCGCGCACATGATCAGCGTACTGATTGATCGCGACCCTGACGCCGCCAGCCTGACCGGACCTGCAACGTATTATGATTTAGGTGATTCATACTGCACAAATCCGTTCTGGAGCAGCTGCCCGCACCGGATGGCCTGCATCGGCTGCGATTTTAACCTGCTGAAGGACAGCGCGCGCGGGCTTATTCTGGAGAGTAAAGCATCCATCCGGCGTTATCTCGAAGAGGTCCCGCTCACTCCCGATGAGAAAGCCGTACTGGAGCAGGATGCTGAAAAGGTTGAGCAGGCTCTTACAAAATTGGGCCCAAAATCCTGAGTGCTCAAATGCTTTCAATGTCCGGTCTGAGGGTGTCAGTTCAGAGTCAGTACAGACGACCGAACGTCGTATTTGATATGAATCTGATTATAGCGGGCGTTATGACGTAACTGATGGAACAGCAGATGAGAAAACAGAAGCGATGTATGGGGTATGTGGCTGTCGTGGTCGATGACTACGATCGTGCAATTGAGTATTACACCGATAAGCTGGGCTTTACCCTGATTGAGGACACGCCGCAGCCGGGTAAGCGCTGGGTCGTGGTGACGCCGGACCCTGACAGCGACTGTGCTATTCTTCTTGCCCGCGCGTCGAACGACCGGCAGGAAGGCTTTATCGGCAACCAGTGCGGCGGACGGGTTTTTCTGTTCCTGCAGACCGACGACTTCTGGCGCGACTACAATGCTATGAAGGCAAAAGGCGTCCACTTCTGTCAGGAGCCGCGCGAGGAAGAATACGGAATGGTTGTCGTGTTTGAGGACATCTATGGCAATCGCTGGGACCTTTACCAGAACAGGCAGACCTGAAACTCTGTCACGACAGTGTCCCGGATTTAGGGGAAGCCTTACAGGCGTAAACCCTGTCGGATCAGGCCCGCAGAGAGCGCTTCTGAACAATATACTGAACTGTCTGACCTCAGTGCAGCGGTCGCTGCACTGAGGTCTCCCCTGGATAGAGGCCGTACGGTCCGGGTTAACCACACAGCGTCATGATATAAAATCCGGCCGCCGTCATGGCCAGCGAACCCAGCACGTGTATCAGCACCGAGGCGGCTGCCCAGGCATAGCTGCCTGACTGCAGCAGGGCAAAAACCTCAGTTGAGAATGTGGAGAAGGTCGTCATTCCGCCACACAGCCCGGTGGTAATGAGCAGCCGCCAGGCCGGATCGAGGCCGGGATGGCGCAGAAAATACGCCAGCGCCGCCCCGATGATAAATCCACCCAGCAGGTTGACCAGCAGCGTCCCCGGCGGCAGGTCCGGAAAAAGCGCGTTCAGGCGCGCGCCCAGTTGCCAGCGGATAACACACCCTAAAGCACCGCCGGTGATGACGGCAAAAAGCTGATTCACGTTCATTCCTTTTTTTTAATATTCAGAACATAACGGCACACGACCTGTGCGGCCGTATCCATTTCATATACAACCGGCACGCCGGTCGGGATGTGCAGCTGTGCCACGCTGTCGTGGGGCATGCCGTTCAGAAAGGCGGTCAGGGCGCGCAGCGTGTTGCCGTGCGCCACAATCAGAACGGTACTTCCGCAGCGCAGCTGTGGCACCACAACGTGGTGCCAGTATGGCATGACGCGACGCAGGGTCATTTCCAGGCTTTCCGTTGCAGGCAGGTCGGCCAGCGCAACGCGGCGATAGCGCAGATCCCGACGCAGCTGCGCCGGAGCCTCCGCGTCTGCGGGCGGAATGCCGCTGAAGCTTTTGCGCCATAGCCGGACGGTCTCTTCCCCCATCATCCGGGCAGCGTCGTCCTTGTTCAGCCCCTGCAGCGCACCGTAGTGGCGCTCGTTCAGTCGCCAGCTCTTTTCCACGGGCGTCCAGCTTCGGTCAAGACGGTCCAGCACCCGCCAGACCGTGTGAACGCAGCGTGTCATCACCGAGGTGAAGACACGGTCGGGCATAAGGCCCACTGCCCGCAGCGCGTCACCGGCTCGGTCGGCCTCCTGCCGCCCCCTGACCGTCAGCGGCACGTCCGTCCAGCCGGTAAAACGGTTTTCCCGGTTCCACTGGCTTTCGCCGTGCCGCAGGAGGATCAGCGTTGCAGGGGCCACAGGCATTCCTTCTTTGCCGGACGGGGACCGTCCGGCGGATGTGTTACGTGCGGCGCACAAACGCATGAAGCCCCGCGTAGTGCGCGTCCTCACCCAGCGCCTGCTCAATGCGCATCAGCTGGTTGTACTTTTCCACGCGTTCGCCGCGGCACGGCGCGCCGGTTTTCAGGTGTCCCGCGCGCAGGGCCACCGTCAGATCGGCAAGGAACGTGTCCGTGGTTTCCCCGCTGCGGTGAGACATGAACGCACCCCAGCCGTGCCGCTGGCAGAGAGCCACGGCGTCCAGCGTTTCGCTGAGCGAGCCTATCTGATTGAGCTTGATCAGCGCGGCGCTGGCGAGGTTTTCGTCAATGCCGCGCTGGATGTACTTCACGTTGGTTACAAACAGGTCGTCACCAACCAGCTCGGCCCTGCCCGCAAGCTGCTGGTGCAGATGCTTCCAGCCCGCCCAGTCGTCCTCGGCCAGGCCGTCTTCCAGCAGGATGACCGGAAACTGGTCCATCAGCTCGCCGTAGTATGCCGTCATTTCCGCCGCGCTCAGCGCGCTGCCCTCGGTGCGCAGATGATACTGACCGTCAGCGAAAAACTCACTTGAGGCAGGGTCCATGCAGATGCTGATGTCCTCTCCGGGCCTGTATCCCGCCTTCTCAATCGCCTGTACGATAAACGCCAGCGGGTCACGGTTCGACGACACGGCGGGCGCAAAACCGCCTTCGTCGCCCACTGCCGCTGAGAGTTTTTTGTCCAGCAGGATCTGGCGCAGCGCCTGGTAGACCTCGCTGCCCTGACGCACGGCCTCGCGCAGCGTGGGTGCCCCGTGTGGCGCTATCATGAACTCCTGGAAGTCCGCGCCCTGACCGCGGGCGTGCACGCCGCCGTTGATGATGTTCATGCACGGCACGGGCAGCAGATTCGCCTGCAGGCCCCCCAGGTAGCGCCACAGCGGCTCGTGCGAGGCCTGTGCCGCCAGCCGGGCCACCGCCAGCGATACGCCCAGAATGGCATTGGCACCCAGGCGACTCTTGTTCTCCGTGCCGTCCAGCATCAGCATGATGTTGTCCAGCTGCCGCTGCTCGCGCACGTCCAGGCCGCGCACGGCTTCGCAGATTTCCGTATTAACCGCCCTGACGGCATCCAGCACGCCTTTGCCGCCAAAACGTTGTGCGTCACCGTCGCGGCGCTCTGCGGCCTCGCGCGACCCGGTGCTGGCCCCGGAAGGCACCGAGGCGCGTGCCATCATCCCGTCCGGGGTCCGGGCCTCAACTTCAACGGTGGGGTTGCCGCGAGAGTCAAGAATTTCCCGGGCGGTCACGTTATCCAGTGTAAAGTGCATAGCGTTTCTCCCGGTTTAGTCATTCAGGTGAGTAATAAGCACATCCACCGTGAGGTGGTTGATGTATTCCGCCGAGCGGGACGTCAGCATTCCCATAAAGCGGTTGCGGTGCCCGGCAAGCACGAGGTCCACGCCCAGCTCATTGATGCACTTCTCCACGTCCTCAAAGCGGCGCATGGTCACCAGCTCCCGCGTGTCTACCGCCTCAGGCACGGAGGCCGCCAGCTCGCTCATAAACGCTTTGGCTTTCAGCACCTCTTCCGACACGACGTCGTCCATCAGGCTGTCGGACACGTAGTTCATTTCCCGGTAGTCGTCGCTGATGTGGGCCAGGGTGATTTTCATGCCGAGCGGCTGCGCCAGCGCGACCGCCCGTTTCAGCAGGAGGGTGCCGTCGTCTTTGTCGTTCACAAGTATCAGTGCGTGGGTGTAGCAGGTCATAATGAACTCCCGTTCTGGTTAAGGCGGGACTCAAGCCACGGCAGAAGCTGTTTTTTGCGGCTGAGCATGCCCGGTACGGAGCAGGAGGCCGCGTTAACGCTCTCCCGCCCGGCGAAGTAAAGCGTTGAAAACCCGGCGCGAATGTCGGTCAACATCAGCACCGTCAGCCCGGCACCCGACTGGTCCGCCAGATACGCCAGGGCAGCGAGCAGGTCGTCCATCACGGGGGCAACCTGTGTCGGTGAGCTGACCTCAATCTGGGCAATGCGCACGTCGGTGCCGGCAATGACGAAGGCCTTGAGATCCCTGCCCAGCAGCTGCTGGGCGCTGAGGCCGCTGACGTCCGTTTTGGCGGTGAGGAGGTCACGGGCGAAGGCTCTGCGGTTTACGCCGGACAGCACGCCCAGTTCGGTCGCCGAACGGATATCGTCTTCGGTGGTGGTCGGCGAGCGAAGATTCACGGTGTCACTCAGGAGTGCGCCCAGCAGAAGCACGGCGAGCGTCGGGGGCAGCGTGCGGCGCGCTTCAGCGTCCATCAGCAGCCAGAGCAGCGTGGCGCTGCTGCCAACCGGGCGGATATGCACCTCCGGCGGCAGTTGCGTTATCAGCCCGCCCAGCCGGTGGTGGTCAGTGATGCCCACGACGTTGCTCCGGAGCAGGTCGTCAGGCCCCTGCGCCGGCTCGGTGAAATCGACCAGCCACACCCGTTCATCCTGCAGCGGAATAGCGAGCAGCGGCGGCAGCGTAAGACCGGCGGTGTCAAAGATAAAGCGGGTTTCCCGGTTAGCCTCGCCGAGACGCCATGCGCGGGCGTCCATGCCGCGCCCGGTCAGCCAGTGAGCGGTGACGACCGCCGTGCAGATGGCGTCGCTGTCAGGATTGATGTGGCCAAAAACGTGTATCAAGGGTCTCTCCCCGTAAAGGGAAGTACGCAGGCCGGGAGGAAAGTAAGGACGGCCTGACGTACCTCCTGAAAATCAAGAGTCACATCAGGCGTCATCAGCTCCGGAACGGAGCGGTTGGGAAAGGTGGAACGCCATCACCCTGTACTCTGAGTATAGAGCCAGACGGAAAGCCTGTCAGTATTATTCTGCTGGCACCCTCAGCCCGCCAGCGCAGCGCGTGCCTCGCGGAGCACCCGGCGGATGTTTTCCGGCACCGCCGGGCTTGTGCAAAGTGAAAGCGGACTGGGGTGAGGCATCTTCAGCACCGTGACGCCGGGGCACTGATGACTGACCGTCCCGCGGGCCTGAGCCGCTACGGCACCGGCCAGCACCACCACGCGCAGCGCGGGCAGATACGCCAGCACGTCCTCAAGCCAGGCGCAGCCGCTGCGGATGTCCGCCGCTGAGGGCCGTTTCTGCGGCCCGTCGCTGACCCAGGGCACCGTATTCCACAGCACGCTGTCCCGGCGCGCAATACCGGCTTCCGCCAGAAACCGCCCCAGGTTCTGCTGGGCCGGCCCCGGGTTATCCCGCGACACAAACCGGGGTGACGGGCTGCTGCGCGCCGGCGACTGCAGCAGGACGAGCAGTCCGGCCCCGGTCCCGCCGTCGGCCGGATCAAACCACGGCAGCTCCACGCCGTGCTGACGCAGCCCGCTGACCCAGCGATTCAGCGCGGCCACGTGCGGCGCGGTGACTGCCGCGAGGCGTTCCTCGCGTAAAAACGGGTCCAGCAGCGACGTGCAGGTTTCACTCACGGCTTCCGGTCCAGGCCTGCCAGACAGGGGGAAACAAACAGTTTCCCGCTCCATGCCCCGCGCACCGTCTTCACCGCGACCAGCAGCCACATGGCGGCCAGCATGACGACAAGAAGCGCACCGAAGCCTTTAAAGAACGCCAGGTCAACGAGGGTGGACAGCTTCAGCGTGGCGACCGTGTACACGCCCAGCGGGAAGGTAAAGCCCCACCATCCCAGATTGAACGGAATGCCTTCACGGAAGTATCGCACGGTTATCAGCGTGGCCAGCAGCATCCACCACAGGCCGCAGCCCCAGAAGAGAATGCCGGCAACGAACCCCACGCCTTGCGCGATATGACCGATTTCCGGCATGCCCGCCGCGGCAAACACCCCGGGCGCATCTCCGCCGATGACCAGCATCCCCAGCGAGCCGGTACCAATCGGCCCCAGTGCCAGCCAGCTTGAGGCCGCCATGCTTTCGTGTGGTAGCTTGTGCAGCGCCATACGCAGCAGCAGGATGGCGAGGATGCTCAGCGCCACCGGCACCGAGTACGCCCACAGCACGTAGCTGGTAATAATGATGCCGAGCTGCGCGTGGGGGTCGGCAATGTGCGGTGCCAGCAGGCCGCCACTGACTGCCGCAACCTCGGCGGCCACGACCGGCAGTAACCAGACGGCGGTCATCTGGTCAATGCTGTGCTGCTGCCGGGTAAACATCATGTAGGGAATACACACGCCACACAGCAGCGACATCGCCACGTCCAGCCACCACAGGGCGTGCGCTACGGGAATGACGTCAGCCCCCCACCGGGGGAGGCCAAACGCCAGCAGCCCGTTGATGATGGTGGCCATGCCCATCGGGATGGTGCCGAAGAACATGGACACCGTTGAATGGCCAAAGATGCGCTTTGCCTCACCGAAGTACATCACCCAGCGGGCCAGATACATCACGGCAAAGACGCTGAACAGGAAGATGTTAAACATCCAGAGTCCCTCGGCGACGAGGCGTAATCCCGGAACCGGCCAGGGGAACTGCGCCAGAGACAGAGACAGGATACCGGTCCCCATGGTCGCGGCGAACCAGTTAGGCGTGAACTGACGTATAGCCTCTTTCGGGCTGCTCAGCGCGCTCAGCGGGCGCGCTCCGTTATGCAGGGTAAATATTTTATCGTTCATGCCGTAATCTCCTGAGTAGACAGAAAGAGTATAGGCACGTCGGGTTAAATCTTTAAAACAGGTTATTCAGTTAAAATAAACCAGTAAAAGTGGTTAGACTCTCCCACTCCGGGAAGGACCGTCACACCGCCGGAGTGAGGGAAGGACTGAATCAGGCCTGCGGCGGGCTTTTAATCGTGGCCGTGACGCGGTTCTGTTTCAGGTCAACGACCGCAATGCTGAGGTCTTTATTCAGCACCCACGCGCGGGCACCGTCTTTGCTGAAAACGATGGCCTGACGGGGCGCATCCAGTCCGGTAACGGTGGAGACCACCTTACCGGCGGCGGTATCAATAACGGAGAGGCTGTTGTCGCCCAGGTTGCCGCTGTAAACATAGCGGTTATCCGGCGTCAGGGCGGCACCGTAAGGATCCTGCCCCACGGGAATGGTTGCCGTAATGGCGAGCTTCTGCGTGTCAACCACGGCGATGGTGTTGCTGCCGCTGTTAGCCGCGTACAGTGTGCGGCCGTCGGCGCTGACTGAAATGGCGCGCAGCTTGCTGAAGCCTGTTATCTCGCCGCGAATCTCGCCCGTTACGGCGTCAACCAGGGTAATTTTATCGCCCTTAAAGTTAGTGACGTAGACGGTTTTGCCGTCCGGGCTGATTTTTATGCCCTGACGGGGCTGGGCAAAACCCGTCACGACCGCAACGGGCCGGTTGTGCGTCAGGTCATACACCGAGAGCGTGCTGGCGGCCTCGTTATTCACATACAGGCGCTGACCGTCACGGCTGATAGCTGTGCCGAATGCCCCGGGCCCCAGCGGCAGCGAGGTCTCCACGTCAAGCGTCCCGGTGCTGATTTTTCTGACCACGCCGAGGCTGCTGTCTGAAAGATATACGGCCTTCCCGTCGGGGGAGAAAAGCGCATTGCGGGGCGTGACGTATCCCTTAAGCACCTTTCTGACTTTCCCGGCAGCCAGGTCGTAGACCACCACCTCAGAGCGCTCACTGTAGGACGCCACCGCCGTTTTCTCATCGGGACTGACAGCAAGGGAATTGTTGTGGATATCGCCGTCAAACGTCCAGCGTTCCTCTGCGGCACCGGCGAGGGTGCTGATAAGAAGAAACGCCACCGCGGTCAGTCCCGGGATCCTGTATTTTTTTATCATCATTTTTCCTGCATTGGGGTGGGTAAGGGATAAGACTCATTGCCCGATTGAGGGCTTCAGAGTAAGCATGGCAGATTAAATCCTGGCGGGGAAATCGATTTTCCGACTATGTCTTACCACCCTCAACCTTCCCCCCTGTCAGTAAGCATACTGAGGTAGTTCAAGGCTGAATAATTCCTGTTCAGAAAATAAACTTCAGAGGAATGGTAACTGATTTTTTTTGTTTAAATTGCATTCCACATAAATGCCGACATGAGCAGCCGCGTGATGACGACGCTGGAAGATATGGCGCCCAACGTAGAAATTTATTCGATTGACGAAGCTTTCCTGAACCTTTCAGGCATGCGCCGGCTTAAGCCGCTTGAGAATTACGGGCGCGATATACGGGAACGGGTAAAAAGCGAAACGCATTTGACCGTGGGCATCGGGATAGCGCAAACCAAGACGCTGGCAAAGCTGGCAAATCATGCAGCCAAGAAGTGGAGCCAGACGGGTGGCGTCGTGGATTTATCTGACGTTGAACGGCAGAAAAAACTCATGGCGCTGGTGGCGGTTGAGGATGTGTGGGGCGTGGGGCGCCGCATCAGCAAAAAGCTCAACGCCATGGGCATCGTCACGGCTAAAGACCTGTCAGAGCAGAGCACGTACATCATACGCAAACACTTCAATGTGGTTCTCGAGAGAACGGTCAGAGAACTGCGCGGCGAGCCATGCCTTGAGCTGGAAGAGTTTGCGCCAACCAAGCAGCAGATTGTCTGCTCCAGGTCCTTTGGACACCGCATCACCGATTACATGGAGATGAGGCAGGCGGTGTGTGCTTTCGCTGAGCGCGCTGCCGAAAAGCTACGGGGCGAAAAACAGTATTGCCGCCATGTCGCCGTATTCGTCAGAACCAGCCCTCACGCCGTAGGTGAGGTTTTTTATGGCAATCAGGCCATGAGAAAGCTGAGCACCCCGACCAACGACACCAGAGACATTATCCGTGTCGCTATGGAGGCACTGGATCATATCTGGCTGAGCGGTCATCGCTATATGAAAGCTGGCGTCATGCTGGGTGATTTTTTCAGCCAGGGCGTTGCACAGCTCAACCTTTTTGATGAATTTAAACCACAGGCCAACAGCGAGGCGCTCATGCGCGTTGTAGACGGCATAAACCAGAGCGGTAAGGGGAAACTATGGTTTGCGGGGCAGGGCATCCAGAAAGCGTGGGCCATGAAGCGAGAGATGTTGTCACCGGCATACACAACAAGGTATTCGGACCTTCCCGTTGCGAAGTGATTTTTATACTTAAGCCGCTGCAGCAGATACTTCCTACCAGTCAGACGTGTTACCTGGCTGAGTGGAAGGGACGCAAGTCGGCCAAGTCTTATTGCGCTAAACGGCTCAGGTCTCAAAACATGAACCAGATAAACTTTTTAGCTATGGTAATGTCCGCTATGAGCGAAAAACGGACATTGGAATTTAAAACCTTGCAGGGTAGATTAACTTTTAAGGTAGCTGACCTTGCATGGTCGGTAAAATTGGCTGTTAGGCGACAATGCTGCGGAGGAAAAACATGGATGCAAAGCTTATAAATCGCTTAAATGGAATTCTTAGTTTGGCGAATCAGCAAGAGTGGGAAGACGAATCTTTTTCTCTCAATAAAGCCCAAGTGTGCGTCGAATTATCCTCTATAGTATATGAAGATGTTCAAGAGTATGAATTGGAGAAGGCAAGTCGAATTCATCTCTTTGCAAGCGACACTTATAGGCGCTTGATTGAAAATCGCACTACCAACTCAATTCTTGATGACCTGAGTGAAGCAAATCTGGATGCTAGGTTTTTCGCGGTTCGTGGTCGATATGCGCTAGTGCTAGGTACAATTTTTGATGACGTCGTGATTCTTGCTATAAGAGGCACCGTGTTCCGTAGGCTTTGGGACTGGAAAGCAAATATAGATGCCGAAAAGTACAATGTTCGGGAGTGCCAACCCTTTCATCCTTTTCATTATGATGGTCATGTTGAATTTGACGACCAGTTCTTTCACCGAGGGTTCTTTGAGTCCATCATTCCTCAGTTCGCATCTATTTCTAACCACATTAACCAACGAAATAGTTCGGGAAAGAACCTCAAGATTATTTGGACTGGCCACTCATTAGGTGGAGCAATGGCCGCTGTAGGCTACGCGATTCACACTGCGCATCATACTGAGAATATTCCAGGCCATGCCGTTTGTGCGTACACATTTGGCATGCCTCGCTATTGTGGACTTGGTAGCGTATGTACTTTTCCGAGTCCCCACCATATTTATAGAAAGAAAGACCTCGTACCAACCGTGCCGTTTAGAAAAATGGGCTTCACTGACAGTAGTAAGGAGTACGAGATCACTGATAGCGGATTGATTGCTTTGACTGAGCGCACCGATACATTCGGGCTGGCGGGCCATGTTCCAAAGCTGTTATCAAGCATAAAGGCACATTCAATAGAAGGCTACGCAGACCTATTATCTAAAGCAACTGGCATAGCAAGACCGTGATCAAGTTTAGAAAATATCACCTAGCAAATTTCCCCATACAAATCAATCATGCTGTCATGCCTTTCGCAAAGGGTGCAAAAGCCACGCTAGCACTCCAACTTCTGCTGTTGGCACAGAGCGGGCTTTCCGTCCGATTGCTTTAATCCGCTTGAGGCGACTCTCAGAAAGAAAAAAAGCGTGGGCCATGAAGAGAAACATACTGTCATCGGCATAAACAATAAGTTATTCGTCCCTTATCGTTGCGAAGTGAGGTTTGAATGCAGCCGCTACATCAGATACTCCCAACAAGCTTTTATGAAGGGTGAGCATCGGTTAAGCACTAGCGAAGCGGTAAAACCATTCTGCAAAACTATAATCAAATCGTTGATTTATATGACTTAAGCAAAAGCCTCACTAAGGACTAATAGTATCTTTGCAAACCTGTTATTTTCTATATAAATCATTGCCATACAGTAATTTGTTTCATGTAATGCTGCGTCATATGGAGTGGTTCGAAGCGGCTGACCTGATTGTTAAAGGCATGGAAGGCGCAATCGCTGCTAAGACCGTGACCTATGACTTCGAGCGTCTGATGGATGGCGCTAAACTGCTGAAATGTTCAGAGTTTGGTGACGCGATCATCGCTAACATGTAATCCGCTTGCGGGTGAAACCAAAGCGGGAGCCAGTGGCTCCCGTTTTTTTATGCGCTATTCGGCGCTGTTCCGGGTGGCGAACTCGTCCTCGCGCGCCTGCGAAAGCCGCCAAAAATCATGGCCGGCGGGATGCTGATAAATCCGTAGCGAAAACTGGCTGAGAATGGCGTAAATGTACTCGAATATTGCCGACTGGGAGTTTTCGTAATCCGCCCACAGCACCGAGGAGGTAAAGCAATACACCTCGACCGGCAGGCCCTCGGGTGACGGTTTCATGGCGCGCACCACGATGTACATGTCTTTTTTGATGTCGTCGCGCTGGGTCAGCCAGGCGGTGAGAAAATGACGAAACACCGTCAGATTTGTAATGCCATTCTCCGCAAACCAGCGGTCGCCCACCACGCTGCTGTCGCGTCCATCCATCAGTACCGATAGCTGTTCGCTAACGCCGCGGAGTTGCGTCATTTGCTGCACCATATTCTGGTCAAGAAAGCGGATAGAGGTTTGATCCAGCACGAAACTGCGCATAATACGGCGTGCGCCAGACGAGAACATCGCCTGCCAGTTGGTATAGGTTTCGGTGAGAAAGTTCTTGGTGGGAATGCGCGATAGGGTGTTATCCCAGTTGCGAATGGTGATGGTATGCAGGGCAATGTCAATCACTTCGCCGCTGATGCCGTTATCTGGCATTTCAATCCAATCGCCCAGCTGCAAGACATCGTTGGAAGAGACCTGAATATTCGCCACCAGTGACAGCAGCGTATGCTGAAATACCAACATCAGCACGGCCGCCACCGCACCCAAGCTGGAGATAATAATCACCGGTGATTTGTTCGACATGATCGCCAAAATCATGATCGCAGAGAGGATATGAACCAGAATTTTCCCCACCTGGATATAGCCTTTGATCGAATGATTCTTACGCCGCGATTTTCGCGAATACGAATTGTTAACGATCTCCAGCACTTCGGTGAAGAACAGCGATAAATAGACAAAGAACAAAATGCCGCAGATGGTTTTGACCGCAATTTCCAGGTGCTCAGGCAAGCCGGTCATAAACTGCAGCAGGAAATAAACCGTAATCACCGGCACAAAATTAGAGAGCTTCTCCGAAAGGCGCACATCTTTATCCAGCGGCACCTCTTTTTTGTGCGCGCTAAAGAAAACCTTTCGCACCACTTTGACCAACAGGAATTTACACAGCAGGTGCGCCACCATGGCGACCACAACCAGCAGCAGCAGGCTGAACGTCGCGGAGAGGGTGGAATTACCTTCTATGAAGGTCTGGATTTCGTGTAGATAACTCATTTCAACCACATGCCTGACAAGATTGGCGTGCATTCAACCACAGTTGTATCACGCGAGATATGCGACAAATGCGCAATATTTGAAACGGTTAACACCCCGCGATCGCCGCGCGTGTAATTTGCGTCACAAACCGCTATGGTCAGGGAGATTTTGTCAGGAGGTGGTATGCAAGGTGTGATCAAATTTGCCAAAGGCTGGCTGCTGTTTTCGGTGCTCTGGGGCATATTCATGTGGTTTGTATCGTGGAAAGCCGAAGGTAAGGCGCCCGGATTAGCCATTGTGACCAGTTTATATGCGGGATTAATTTATCAAGCGTTGATAACCATGGTGGGCCGTTATAAAGCGCGGCGCGCGCAGCAGTAACGCTCTATAAACAGTAAAAGGGGCCATCGTGGCCCCTTTCGCATTATTTACGGCCTAACAGGAAGCCGATGATCACACCGACGCTGGCCGCGACGGCCAAACCGGTGGTGGGATTGTCGCGCACGGATTTCACCATGCAGGCTGCTGCATCCTGCACCGCGTAGCTGGCCTGCGCCGGATAGCGGCGCGCAGCACCGCGTGCCTGATGCTTATGCGAGCCAATCGCCTCGCCAAATTTCTCCTGAATTGCGCCTGCCGCTTCATTCAATTTTGCTTCCGCTCTATCAGTCATAGTGACTCCCTGCTGGTTGTGAATGTTATGTTTCAGCGTAGTAAGAGAACCGGCAGGCGGCAACCCGGTCACCGGTTAGAATGTAACAGCGGTTTGCAGAAGGACATTTATGCACCAAAATTGAAGTGGGCTACATAAAAAACAGGAAAGGGGGGAGAGATGAAACGCGATGTGCTTAGCGATGACGATTACGATGAGGTGTGCCGGGTGGTGGGTGATGCGGTGATTGTGCTGGCCGAGAGCGGCCACGACACGCATAGGACGGACATCACGCGTCTGCTCACGCGCACGCGCCAGCAGCGCGCCCATGATGAGCGCGATGAGCAGCGGATGCTCGAGCACGCCATCCGGCTGGTCAAGCCTTAAGCCATGCCGGAGGGGGTGCGCTGCGCCGAATACCATGTGACCAGGAAGTGGCGCAGATGATCAAAGCACCATTCGGCGTCCTCAGCCTGCTGGCAATAGTAGCGCACGGTGATCTTTTCATAATGCTGCTGCCGCAGATTGAGCGGCGACCATCCCCAGTCCAGTACCGCTCGGGCATAATTGATGAGCGCACCTGACGCCAAACCGTGCTGCGCCTCCTGCTGGCCAAGATACGTTTCAAACGCCACATCGAGCAGTGGTCCGGCCTGCGCGCTCTCTGCGCAGTAGGTCGGACGAAACGCGACATCAATAAATCCGCACACGCCGTTTTCACGCTGCTGCCAATCGCAGGCCAGCGTCATAAACAGACCGTCCTGCAAATTCACCTCTTCCAGCAAACGCCGCAGATTTTCGGAGTGATGGCCTGGCACGATCTCCTCGATGCGTTCCGTTTCGCGCGTTAGATCAAACCCGCAGGGGTTGACCGAGCCATCGGGCTGGGTAATCGCGGGAAAGGGGAAGTCGATGTAGCCGTTATTGTCGAGACGCTTTTCCATATGCCATTCCACAAATCAACGAAGTCTGACCATACGCCTTCTTCGGCAAGGACGCACGGCTTATGGGCACGTCCAGGTGATCAACGCATCCTGATAAGGATTAATCAGACGAAACTGCTTGTCTGATAAACGTTGGGCGGTAAAGCCCTCGGGCGTAACCGCAGAGGGCACATAGAGAAAGCGATCGGTAGAGTGCAACGCGCCGCTGTTTACCGTCACGTCATCACGCGTCACGGTAAAGGCGTTAACCAGATCAAAAATGCGTGCCTGAGTATATCCCATCGATTGACCGGAGAGACTGGCGACTTCGCCGGGGCAGTCAACGCCTTTTGGCGTGGAGCTGCAGCCTGCCAACAAGAAAAGCGCCATGAGGGTGCTGAGTCGCAACATGATGTGGTCCTGATTCGTTCCCTGGTTTGCCATGGCTCGCACTTCGCCCTGAGTAAGGATAATAGCAGTTTTGCTGCCGTGGCTCATTTGCCTTTGCACAATTGTTAAGCGGTAAGAATGTAAAAGGGTGACTTTGCTAGCAGGTAAACGGTATTCTTGCCAGCATTGCGCACAATTAAGCAAAGCAAGGGTAGATTTATGAAAGAAGAAGAAGCCAATTTAATGATTCTTCAACACGCTATCGACAATCTCGAGGCCGACAAAAAGCAGCAAGTGTTGCACTGCGTCGCCGCCATTCGTGAGGCGATGAGTCCATTCAATGCCGAAGCTGCCGGGCTGGCTTTAATGCTGGTGGCCGCCCAAACCGCTGCTGAATAACCATCACGCGCGGGTTAATTCTGTTACCAACCAGCGGTGAATGATGCGCACCACATAGTGCTGTTGTTCCGCCGACAACGGCTGATGTGCAGCGATGCCATGCCATTTTGCCAGGCAGCCCCGACAGCAGGTCGCGGTGGCATGCTGGGCGATAAATACCGGATGTCCGCGCATTGGCGTTTGCTTGCCGTCATTTTTCGGCTCTGCGGCCGCCAGTCGCTGCTGTACAAAGTCGCCGGCGTGACGATCAATGATCTCGGGTCCTTTCTCAATGCAGTATTGCCGCTCTTTGGCACCCAAATGAAAACGGCGACGGAAGGGTGACCGCGCCAGCCGGGCAAACAGATGATTTTCGTTTTGCATACTCTCCTCCGGGCGCGATCATAGCGCATTCATCTTTATCCTGGTTCACATTCCGCAGCGCTTTGTTAACGTGGAGACGAAATGTAGAAGGAGGAACCGATGAAAAAAACGCTCTGTTTTATCGCGACGTTTAGCCTTGGCCTGGCGTTAGCAGGCTGTGCTTCAGATCACGTGTTGCAAACCACCGACGGTAAAACCATCGTGGCGCAAGGTAAGCCTGTGGTGGATGAAGACACCGGCATGATTACTTACAAAGATATCGATGGCAAAGAACAGCAGATAAACCGGAATCAAATCAAAGAGATGAACTCGGTTAACTGATCTGCTCAGTTCCCTCGCTTTTAACCGCCGCCTGCCGCATGCGGGTGGCTCATTCAATCCCGCCGCCTAAGTGTGTTACGCTTCCTGCTCAAAACCTCAATAAAATCATCACGTCACTTGCAGGGAGACTCTTGTGAAGGCGATCCTACCCGTTCTTGGCCTACTGGCCTGTCTCAGCGCGCCCGCATGGGGTGAAACCGAATTCCAAATTACCTGTCCAGGCCGACCCACCATGACGGTAGGACGCGCCGAGTACGGCTTAAGCACGCTGATGTGGCCGAAACACCACTTTCAGGTGGCGGCCGGGCAGCAGCGTACGCGATTAAAACAGGGCGACAAGGTCGCCATCACCCGCTTTCGCAACGGCGACCAGCTCATCGTGAACCAAGACACCGATGAGACTTTTTTTGTGTTCGCCAACAGCAACAAACTGCTGGAATGTATGCGCAGTGAAAAGCGTGACGTTGAAGTGCTCTCTCTGGAGCGCAACGACAATAGCCAGCGTCCTAATGCCTGATTGCTTCTGGAGATCGCCATGGAAATGCACGTCACCGCTGCCGTAAGTCAGCAAGATTTAGACGACATGCGGTTAGCTCTCACCGCGTTTAACAGCCGTCACATCGACATTAATGAGATCAGCCCGCTGGGCGTTTTTATTACCGACGCTAACGGGCATAAGTTAGCCGGATTAACGGGCACCACCTGCGGTAACTGGTTGCGGATTGATATGCTGTGGGTCAGCGACGGGCTGCGCGGGCAGGGCAAGGGGAGCGCGCTCATACGCGCGGCGGAAGCTGAGGCGCGCGCCCGAGGGTGCTGCTATGCGCAGGTGGATACCGCAAGCTTTCAGGCGCGGCCCTTCTATGAAAAGCTGGGCTACACGCTGCGTTTCAGCCTCAGCCACTATCCGCGCCATCATCAGCGCCATTACTTGACCAAACCGCTTTAATCAGCGCAGGAGAGAGTGCTGGCGCACATCCAGCGGCGACTGCTCCGCTTCATCAATGGCCGCCAGCCAGGTTTGCAGATCAACCTGCATCCAGGAAAGGTGCCCGCGCGTGGTGCTCATTAACACCACATCCGGGCGCAGGCCTCGGTAAAACTCCAGCGAATCGCGCAGTTCCGCCGGGCTGCTCTCCGGCACTAACACGCTGATCCAGCGATCGTAATCGCGGGTAAGCGTGTCGCCCACGAACAAGTAGGTGTGACCGAGCGGCGATTGATACAGATAGCTGGCGCTGCCGGGCGTATGGCCAGGCGTGGGCAGCAGGTGAACATCGCCGAAATGCGTCTCCTGCTGGCTAAAGGTTTCATCCGGCTCCACCATCAGGCTGACCGGCCCTAATGAGCGGCTATGACAATACAGCGCGCTGCTAAAACGCTGTTGGATCAGGCGTGCGCCGGGCGCGGCCTCATGCCAATGGGTGAGGTAATGCCGGATCACGCCACCGGCATCGGCAATGACTTCGTGGTCGAGCGGGTTTTCAACCCGGCCAATCAGCAAATTACCGCGTGGATGCTTGAGCATAAAGCCGTGCATCATGATGTCATTCGCTTTCTCTACGGCAGGAAATTCCGGCGTGGAGATCCACAAGTCTTCGTACAGTGGCTTCAATGTCGGTCTCCTGCGACAGCGGTTCAGCGCAGCGTGGGGTGGCCGGTAAACGCGAGCTGCGCGGCACCGTCTTGACAGGTTAGCGTGGCGCTGGCACCCAGCGCTAACGTCACCGTGTCGGTATCATGACCAAACGCCAACTCGCTCACCACCGGGATCTGATACTCATCACGAATGCGCTGCCAAACGGTGGCAAAGTCAAAGCCGTTGTCATACGCCGATAGCGCGGTGCTGGTAAAGCTGCCGGTAACGATCGCCCGTTGACGGGCAAGAATACCGCTCTGGTGCAGTTGAATCAGCATGCGTTCAATGCGGAACGGGTGCTCGTTCACATCCTCGATCACCAGAATGCCGCCGTCAATCTGCGGCATCCACGGTGTGCCGATTAGCGTCGTGATCATGGCCAAATTACCGCCCCACAGCGTGCCTTGCCAGCGTCCGTTATTCGGGCTTTCGCTATGCCAGTTTACCTTGACTGTAGGCGATGTCAGCGCCTGCCAAAAGTGGGAATGGGTAAATTCAGACAATGTCGGCGCACCAAAATTGCCCGCCAGCATCGGTCCGCTAAAGGTCATGAGGCCGGTTTGCGCCAGCAGCGCCAGCTGAATAACGGTAAAATCGCTGTGCCCGCAGAGCGCCACAGGCTGATTCAGCAGCCGACGCTGCAACCCCACATAATCCAGCTGGTCCAGCAGGCGCGAGGCGCCATAGCCGCCGCGCACCGCGAGCACAATATCCGGCAGCGTGGGGAGCTGGGCCAGCTGATTGATGTCTGCCAGCCGTTCTCTATCGTCACCCGCGAAGCGTTGAAAACGACGCGTGATAGCCGCTTGGTTCTCGACGGTATGACCTTCAGCCTGCAGGCGCGCCACGGCGCACGCGGCGGCGTCTTGATTGTGGCAGTAGCCAGAAGGGGCGATAAGACGAATGGAGCGAGCGGTGAGCATAGCGGGCATCCTGCTGAAAAGGGCCTGGCGTGAGGACAAAATGCGTCAGCGACGTCACGAAAGCGGCCCCGTTGGCGTGAATTAGGATTAACGGCAATGTTGTATTGCGGTCGTGTCAGTATGATAGCCTGCGCTAACCTCATTACGGAACCCAAAATAAGTGAAAATTCGACTACTTATGCTATCAGCGCTGTTACTCGCGGGCTGTGCAAGCGAGCCGGAAAAAAATATCGTGGTCCCGCAAAAAAATACCCCTTTAACGCAGGCACCGCCGTCTAAAGTCAATGATGCCTGGTCCCTGTTTGCCGAAGATGCCGCCAGTCATTATGGCGTTGATCAAAAATTGATTAGCGCCATTATCAGTGTCGAATCCGGTGGAAATCCGCGTGTGATAAGCCGCTCCAACGCCGTCGGCCTGATGCAGATTAAAGCGGCAACCGCCGGGCGTGAAGTGTATCGCGCGCAGGGCCGTCGGGGGCAGCCGAGCGCCTCAGAGCTGCGCGATCCGGCGCGCAACATCGATATTGGCGCGGCCTATCTCAAGATTTTACAAGACTCCGCCCTGGCAGGGATCCGCGATCCTTTAACCCTGCGTTACGCCACGATCGTGTCTTATGCCAACGGTGCGGGGGCGCTGCTGCGCACCTTCTCACGCGACCGCGATCGCGCCATTGCGATGATCAACGCCATGACGCCAGACGAGTTTTATCAGCACGTGCAAAACAAACACCCGGCCGCGCAGGCACCGCGCTACTTGTGGAAAGTCACCACGGCGTATCGCACCATCGGCTAATGCTCGGCAGGCGACGTCTGCCGCCTGCCAATTAACTACTGCTGTGCCGTTGCTGCGGTGGAGGGCTCCTCGGCGATATTGATGCGCGGCAGGACGCCGCCGGTGAACGCCACGTGTCGCATAGGGAAACCAAAGCGGATCTGCTGCTCCTCTAGCGTCGCCATGATCTGCAGATTGATCTCCTGCTGGACATCCATGTACGTGTTGTAGTCGGCGCTTAGCACAAAGTACACGACCTCAAACGTAAGTTGCGATTCATCAAACGCCAGAAAATGGGCGCGGTCAAAGCGCGTATTGGGCACCCCCTCGATAATGCCCTTCACCCGATCGCCAATCTGGCGCACTTTCTCCGCAGGCGTATCGTAATGAACGCCAAATTTGAACACGATGCGGCGCTGCTGCATGCGCTTATAGTTGTGGATGGTCTGCTGCAACAAAATGGTGTTCGAACAGACAATCTGCTCCCCGCCAAGGCTGCGCAGCCGCGTGGTTTTTAGGCCAATGTGCTCAATCGATCCGGCGATATCGCCAAACACGATAAAATCACCGTGTTCAAACGGCTTGTCGAAGCCGATGGCCAGCGAGGCAAACACATCGCTTAAGACCGTTTGAATCGCTAACGCGATCGCGATCCCGCCCACGCCCAAGCTGGCAACCAGCGCCGTGATGTCGATGCCCATATTGGAGAGGATGGCCAGCAGCATCATCACCCACACCACCATGCGCAGCAAAATGCCCAGAATTACCGTGGTCACCGGATTACGCACGTGCAGCGGATCGCGCAGTAGGCTGTGCAGCCACAGGCGGATGCCGCAATCCAGCCACAGGGTCAGCTGCAGAATCAGCGCCAAAAACCAGCCGTGCGCAATCGTCACGCTCCAGCTGGGGGGAAGATCAATAAATTTTAGCGTGATAAGCAGCGAGAAGATCAGCAGCAGCAGTTGGCTGGTGCTGCGCAGAATTTCCACCACAATACCGGTGATGCGCAGATGGCGCTGTTCGCTGTAGCGGGCGATGCGGTTGGAGACAAAGCGGATAATGTTGCGCAGCAGCCACCAGATAACCAGCGTGCCCAAGACAACCACGAGGCTGTTAATCCAGAAAGTGTGATTAAAAAACAGAAAGTGTAAGCGTTCGGCGGAAAGCCAGTTTTCCATTGGGGATATTCTCCTTGCTGGGGACGGTAAAAGAAGCAAGGAGAAAGCATAGCTTATCGCGACCTGACTGCGACCGCGACGGCGTGATTACTGAAAGCGGGTGGCCTTATCGCGCGCCTGGCGCTCCAGCGCGAAGATTACCTGCTGCAGCTGGCGCTCCTGTACCGGATCGATAGCAATAAAGCGGAAGCTGAGACGCGGCGTCACGCGGGTTTCGTTTTTGCTGGTAATGACGCTGCGTTCGCCAATCTGCAGCAGTTGGGCGGTCACGGCAAAGTGGCCGTATTCGCCCAAATCAACGCGTAAATTATCGAAGCGATCGCCGTTATGCAGATCGTCCGGCAGGGCTTCGTCAACCAGCACGCCGGCGCCACCCACCGATAAGTCCTGCAGGCGGAAGCGCACTGGATTGCCATTCGGCCACTGCGCGTGACAGTAAAACGTTGGCTCGATAGGGACACCGATGCGGAAGAACTCGCGGCGTTGAATCTGCCACAGCAGCTCGGGCAGCGGCGCGGCAAAGGCGGGCAACCCCTCATATTCTGTCTGTTCGAGGTTAGACAGGCTAAATTCGACTTTCGCGCCGTACGTTTCCGCGGTGATGTTGACCTCGCCGCTTTCCAGCGCCAGCTGGTTATCCAGTTGATTACTGCCGAGGTCGAAAATGAGGCGATCTTCGTCGGCAAATAGCATACGGCTGATAAACTGACCGCGCGCAAAGCTGGCCATCAGCGGTGCCTGGATCCGCAGTAAATCTTTCATGACGTTAAGCACGGCCAGCGTGCCGCGTTTTAAATATTGTTCGTTGTCCGCTTCTTTCACGTCCTGCTCCACTTCGGGATGGGTCTAATATGAATACACGCGCTTGAACGATTATCGACGGCGGCGTGTAAAGCTTTAATCGACCTGCGGCACTTTCCAGTGACGTTAATCAGGCAGAGCGAAAATCCCTGACTATACTTACGCGGTGAACACCTTGATAAATAACGTAAGGAGCAGTAAATGGGTATTCTTTCATGGATTATTTTTGGTCTGATCGCCGGTATTATCGCTAAATGGATCATGCCCGGTAAAGATGGCGGCGGATTTATTCTCACCGTGGTACTGGGGATTGTCGGTGCGGTGGTGGGTGGCTGGATCAGTACCCTGTTTGGCTTTGGGAAAGTGGACGGCTTCAACCTCGGCAGCTTTGCCGTCGCGGTAGTCGGTGCCATTGTGGTGCTGTGGATCTACCGTAAAGTGCGCAGCTAGCCAGCGTACAACCCCTTTAGAAAAACCGCAGCTTACGCTGCGGTTTTTTTTCGTTATTAGAAGTCGTAGCCCACGGTCGCCGTGACGGTGCGCTCTGCGCCGCGGTAGCAGTAACCCGTGCCGTAGCAGGCAGCAAGATAATCCTTATCCGTAAGGTTATTCGCCGCAAGCTGCACCCATGCCCCTTTCAGCTGGGGATTCCATGCGCCCAAATCCGCACGGACGCTGACGTCAAACAGCGTGGCAGACGGCAGACGGGTGGTGTTTTCATTGTCTGCCCACTGTTTGCCGATGTAACGCACGCCCGCGCCCGCGCTCAGGCCGTAATCAAACTGATAGCGTCCCCACAGCGATGCCATGCTGTTTGGCGTCACGTAAGGGGTATGGCCGCTGTTGCCGTCCACCGAGTCTTTGAAGCGCACGTGATTCAGCGAATAGCCCGCCAGCACGCTGAGGCGCTGCGTGATCTGGCTCTTGGCTTCGAACTCAATACCCTGCGCATGCACTTTGCCCGACGGGGAATAGCTGCTGTCGATAACATTACGGTTGGCGACGTCTTTCTGCGTCAGGTCGTATAGCGCAACCGAATACATATCGCGCGTGCCCGGCGGCTGGTATTTCACACCCGCTTCATACTGTTCGGCAGTGGTGGGTTTAAGCTGATTGCCGTCGGGATCGGTCAGAGACGCTGGCGTAATCGCCTGGCTCCAGCTCACGTAAGGTGAAATGCCGCTGTCGAACGCATACAGCAGCGCGGCGCGCCCGCTGACGTGATCGTCCTGGCGGCGACGGGTGCCATTGTCGGACACGATGCGATCGTAGCGACCCGAGAGATCCAGGTGCCAGCGGTCAAGCTGCAGCGCATCTTGCAGATAAAGGCCGGTTTGCGCGTAGCGGCGGGTGGATGCGGTCCAGCTAAAGTCCGGCATCGCACCCACCGCTTCTCCCGTCCACGGATTTAGCTGATTGGCGTAGCCGCTCGCATTGCTCAGTTCATTTTTATAGCGGTGATACTCTGCGCCGATCACCAACTGATGCTGCACCGCACCGGTGGCAAAGTCAGCCTGCACGCGGTTGTCCGTGGCCCAGGCGCTAAGCGACGAGCGCTCCCCGGAATAGTAGCGGTTGAGCAGGTCGGAATTGGCCGTATCCCAGCCAAGTTGATAAACCTGATCGAGATCGACGTTGCTGTGGCTGTAGCTGGAGGTGGACGCCACCGACCAGACATCGTTGAAGCGATGTGAGAAGTCGTAGCTGTAAATTTGCTCGTTGCGCTTGAACTGATCCAAGCCGCTGTCGCCTTCGTAGTAGCCCTTGGGCAGCATGCGGCCATTGTGCGCATACAGGCTGCCTTCGGCGGGCACGGAACCGTGATAGCCGCCCGAAGGATCTTTTTGTAAATAGGCACGCAGGTTCAGGCTGGTGTCTTCATCCGGCTGCCACATCAGCTGCGGCGAAATCGCGTACTTTTCCTCGCGCGTGTGCGCGTATTGCGTGTCGCTGTTACGCGTAATACCGGTGAGACGAAATGCCCACTGGTTATTGATGGCGTTGGTGTAATCAAAGGCGGCGCTGTTGGTCGCGTTGGTCCCGGTGGAGAGGCGGAAATGGCCCTCTTCGGCGTACTGCGGGCGTTTACTCACCATGTTGACCAGCCCACCCGGTACGGTTTGACCATAGAGCGAGGACGAAGGGCCTTTGATCACATCCACCCGTTCCAGGAACCAGTTGTCTACCTGCATCACGTTAAAGCTGCCGCCATCGCTCATGACGCGCAGCCCATCAAGGAACGTGTTGTCGACGTCGCCGCCGTGGAAGCCGCGCAGCGAAACCGTATCGTAGCGCGTGGCGGCGCCGCCAAAGTTGGTAAACACGCCCGGCGTATAATTGAGCGCCTCATTGAGATCGCGCGCGCCTTGGTCATCGATTTGCTGACGCGTTATCACCGAAACCGACTGCGGGGTGGTGATCAGCGGACGGTCAATTTTACTCGCGCCGTTGCTTTGGGTCGCCAGATAGCCTTGGGTGGGGGAGGTGGCGGTCTCCTGCGGTTGTGCTGTAACAATCAGCGCATCTTCAGCCGCGCTGACGCCGGGCAGCGACAACGCCAGCGCGCAGCACAGGCCAACGCGATTAAGAGGGAAGGGCAACATCGTTTTTCCTTAATGATGAACACAAACAAACGCAGCCGTCACTCGGCCTGCAGTAAAATGAGAACAAGATTTAGTTTGATAGTGAGAATTATTATCTTTAATGCGGGTGAGTTTCAAGTACTGAACGTATTGGCAAGCGAGGGGGCGAGAAAACAGGGATAAAAAGCGCGGGGTCAACGCCATCTTGACCCCGCAGATGAGACCAACGGACGCTATGGCGCGCGGTTGATCGCAGGCAGATTGGGAATATCGTGCGCGCTGTTACAGGTTTTCTCTTTCGGGCAGTATTTATCCAGCAGTTTCAGCGTGACGCCGTTGGTCCAGCCAAAGCCATCCTGCAGCGGGTATTCGCCACCGCCACCGCCGCCCAGCTGTTTGCCTTCTACCACATATTTTTCCACCAGCTTATGTTCTTTGTCATAAGTGGCCTGCACGTTTTGCAGGAAGCGCTGGCCAATCTGCTGGGCCAGTTTCGGCTGACGGTACTGCTCGAGCCCTTCCACGGCTACCCACTGTAACGGTGCCCAGCCGTTAGGCGCATCCCATTGCTGGCCATTGTTGACGGTGGTTGTCACCAGCCCGCCAGGTTTCAGCAGCTGTTTTTCAACCGCTTGCGCGGTGCGCGCGGCTGGCTTATCCCCGGCAGCTTGAACATAAAGCGGGAAGAGCGCGGCGGCGGTCAGCTGCGGCTGAACCTGCTTTTTCTCCCAGTTATAGTCGGCATACCAGCCCTGTTTTTCATTCCACAGGTAGCGATTGATCGCTGCCTGGCGTTTTTCAGCATCCGCCGCATAGTGTCTGGCCTGATCGGCGTGATTGGCGAGGCCAGAAGCTTTTGCCAGTACCTGCTCCAGATGGAACATCAGGCTGTTGAGATCCACCGGCGCGATCTGCGTGGTACGGATGGAGGCAAGGTTGTGTGCGTCACTGAACCAGCGCGAACTGAAATCCCACCCCGAAGCGGCACCGGCGCGCAGATCGCGATAAACCTGCTGTTTGTTGCGTTCCGGCGCTTTGTTTGCGGTGTTCACGTCATCCAGCCACGACTCGGTGCGGGGGGCGTCGCGGTCGTCCCAGTAGCGGTTAAGCAGCGTGCCGTCCTGCAATTTGACCACGCGCTGCGCGGCGCTGCCGGCGGCAAGCTTATCGCTGCCCGCCATCCAATAGGCGTACTCTTTTTGCAGCTGCGGCAGGTAGCGGCGGTAGACATCGTCTCCGCCGTGGGTCGCCAGCAAGTCCACCATCAAGCTAAAGAAAGGCGGCTGAGAACGGCTCAAATAGTAGCTGCGGTTGCCGTTGGGGATATGGCCATACTTATCCAGTTCGGTGGCGAAGTTGTCCACCATGTCCTGCACGCGATCCCAATGGCCGCTCTCAGCCAGGCCGAGCATGGTGAAATAGCTGTCCCAGTAATAGACCTCGCGGAAGCGGCCCCCCGGCACCACATAGGGTTTGGGCAGCGGCAGTAAAGAATCGTACTGGTTCACCTCGGGGGTAGAGCGCGTCAGCACCGGCCACAGGCCGTTAATGTGCTCGCGCAGGCTTTGTCCGGCAGGCGGCACATAAGTATCTTGCGCTTTCGGCAGGGTAAAGTTGGCGTTGACAAAGCGTTTTAAGTCGAAATTGCGTTGGCCTTTCTGCATCTGCCAGTCGGCTAAGATGGAAGACGGATTGTATTTTGGCACCGCGTCAGCAAAGGTTTTTTGATCCGGGTAAAATTTCGCCTTTTGCACGGCCTCAAACAAGGGGCCCAGGCGCACATCGGGCGGCTGCGGCTGGCTGTTCAACATACGGCTGCTGTCCTCGGCCTGCGCGGCGGTAGCGCCGGTCAGCAGTGCAGCACTGAGCAGGAAAGCGAGACGTGCTGGCGTAAATACGACATTTCTTATCATCGGTTTTTCTCCTTGTCCGAAAAGGTGGTGTGCTAACGCGTTGACCACCCTGACAACTTTAGCTGCTATCGCGCCGCTTATCCGCGCGCGGCCGTGGAAATGTGAAGCGTGCGCACTTAATCACGCGCGAAATTATGATCCTGGGCGGAATTTCGCTTGCCCTGCACCGCAATTTACCTGAGGCTGAAAAGAAAAAAGGAGTGCGGTATGGAGATTATTTGGTATCACCCCTCACAAGATCCTGAAACGTGGCTTAACGGCCTGCGGCAGCGCCTGCCGCAGGCGCAGGTGCGTCAGTGGCAGGTAGGCGATAACGCGCCTGCGGACTATGCGATCGTGCGTTCGCCGCCCGCTGAGATGTTAACGGATCGCACGCTACGCGGCGTCTTCGCCATGGGCGCGGGCGTGGATGAGATCCTACAGCAGCTGCGTGATAATCCGGCGATGCTGCCCGAGACGGTGCCGCTGTTTCGTTTGGAAGACACCGGCATGGCGCGGCAGATGCAAGAGTATGCCACCTGGTGCGTGCTGGGTTGGTACCGCCGCTTTGCCGACTATCGCCAGCAGCAACAGCAGAGTCAATGGCAGCCGCTGACGCCGCCTGCGCGTGAACGCTTCACGATAGGGGTACTCGGCGCCGGGGTGCTGGGCCGCAGCGTGCTGGAGAGTTTGCGCCAGTGGGGATTTCCGCTGCGCAGCTGGAGCCGCTCACCGAAAAACATCGATGGCGTGGAGACGTTTCATGGCCCCGAGCAGCTTTCCGCTTTTTTGTCCGACACGCAGGTGCTGATCGATCTGCTGCCCGCCACGCCGGAAACCACCAATCTGATTGATGCCCCGCTGCTTCATCAACTGCCGCGCGGTGCCTGTTTCCTTAACTTGGCCCGCGGCGCACACGTAGTTGAGGCCGATCTGCTGCGCGCGCTCGACAGCGGACAACTGGCCGCTGCGGCGCTGGATGTTTATCAAACCGAGCCACTGCCTGCCGCGCATCCGCTGTGGTCTCATCCAAACGTCATGATGACGCCGCATACTGCGGCCATCACGCTGCCGGACGAAGCGATGGACTTTATTGCTTCAGCCATTCTGACGCTGGAGCAGGGCAACATGCCGGACGGGTTGGTGGATCGCCAGCGCGGTTATTAATTCACTCGTTGACAGGAGAAGAGGATGTATCCCGTAGATTTGCATATGCACACCGTTGCCAGCACGCACGCTTACAGTACGCTGCATGATTATGTTGCGCAGGCCAAACAGAACGGCCTTAAGCTGTTTGCTATCACCGATCACGGGCCGGACATGGCCGATGCGCCGCACTACTGGCACTTCGTGAATATGCGTATCTGGCCGCGCGTGATCGACGGCGTCGGCGTGCTGCGCGGTATTGAAGCCAATATCAAAAATCAGCAGGGCGAGATTGACTGCAGCGGGCCGATGCTGGACGCGCTGGATCTGATCGTCGCGGGCTTCCATGAGCCGGTCTACGCCCCGCGCGACAAGGCACACCATACCGAGGCGATGATTGCCGCCATGGCGGGCGGAATAGTGCATATCATCAGCCATCCCGGCAACCCGAAATTCCCCGTTGATATCCGCGCGATTGCCGACGCAGCGGCCAAATACAACGTGGCGTTGGAGATCAACAACTCGTCGTTTACCCACTCGCGCCCGGGCAGTGAACCCAACTGCCGCGCGATTGCGGAAGCGGTGCGGGATGCGGGCGGCCTGCTGGCGTTCGGTTCCGACTCGCACACCGCCTTTACGCTGGGCGATTTTCAGCACTGCCTGCGCATCACGCGCGACGTGAATTTCCCCGAAGATCGCATATTAAACGTCACGCCGCGTCGCCTGCTGGATTTCCTCGAGCAGCGCACCGGTAAGCAGATCGCGGAGTTGGCGGCGTTTTAACAGTGGGCACGCTGGATGAAGCGTGCCGATTGCGGCGTCGAGGGATGTGCTCGATGAATAAGTTGGGAGAGGATGACGCTTACTTCATCTGAGAGAATGATGCTGCAAAATGCGTGGGTATTTTTTTGCGTTCAACACGCAAATTAAAAATCTTCCCTATCATAAAAGCCACCGTGAAGGTGGCTTTGTATCTTTTAAAGCACCAGCTGTTCTGGACGGCACTGATAGAGTTTCGCCAGCCGCTCACGCGTTTTCTTCTGTGGCTTACTTTCGACACGCTCCAATTGAGAGATGGCGCTCTGCGTCATCCCTAACTTCTCGGCGACGTCATACTGGCTTAAGCCACGATGGATACGCCAGGCAGCTTGTAGGCTTACATCCTGCTCAATCATGATGTTTACTACGGCTCCAGGTACGGTTTCGTCATCATCTGGGCCACCATCAATCGGTATACTCTCCCATTCGCCCTCAGCGTCTGAAAGAAGCTTTTCATACTCCGCAACAGGCAATACCACAAATTGTGGCTTGCCTGCTTCGTCATAAATGTACTGTTTTGACATAGTTTATCCGGGTGTTTTCGCGTCGCGGTTCATGTCATGGCGCATAATCGGCGGGTTGCCCCGCCTTGTATCAGTAAGTCTTCGATGTTCTGCGCGTCACTTCTTCGATCCTTAGCACTACTGGCTCGCCCTCTATCAATTCAAAGATTATCCTGTAATCACCAACACGTAACCGGTACTGGTTATCGCTATCTTGTAACTTCTTTATGTCTAACATCACAAGTGGGAAGGTGACTAACTGCTTCGTCTTCTCGTTAATGGCTTTCCGGTAGCGGCTATCGATCTTCGCAAGATGCTTCAATGCACGCTTAGACCAAACTACTTCAACCATTATGCCCCCAAATATCAAAGAACATACCCCGCAAGGGGGATTAGATAATCTATATTTTATCTAATCATTGCAAGTGTTTTACTAATTGAAAAGGGGGCTTTTATGATGTGTGGTGTATTACGCTCTCACGCTTAATAGCAGTGAACACAACTGTCGCAATGGCTTATTCAAGCTCATTTCTCTTATCGCCGTTCGCGCTTTGTGGCTACATGCCATCTCGCCTTAGGCCCAACACACCCCCATCACCCGCAAGGTAGCTTTTCCCGCCGATCGCGTGTTAAATGTCACGCCGCTTGCGCTATCGTTTCGGCCCTTGCCGGTCAGATAGTGCAGACATTGCCCACTTTTACCTCAAGGATTTCTGTTGCATGAATGAGTTTTCCATTCTCTGTCGGGTCATTGGCTCGCTGTTCAACCGCCAGCCGCAGGATCCGCTGCTGGTGCCGCTGTTTACGCTGCTGCGCGAAGGCAAACTTAAAGAGCAGTGGCCGCTGGAGCAGGAGGCGTTGCTGCAGCGTCTGCAACAGCACAGCGATCCTCAAACGCTGGCGGCGGACTACAACGCCCTGTTTGTTGGCAGCGATTGCAGCGTGCCGCCGTATGCCTCGCAGTGGCCCAACGGCCCGCAGGAAGCTGAGGTGCGCGCCTTTCTCACCTCACGCGGTATGCCGCTGAGCGATGCGCCTGCCGATCACTTTGGCGTGCTGCTACTGGCGGCGTCGTGGCTGGAAGACCAGTCCAGCGCCGATGAGTCGGCTGCGCAACTGGCGCTCTTCAATGACTACCTGCTGCCGTGGTGCGGTGCGTTTCTGGGCAAAGTGGAGGCGCACGCCACCACCGCCTTTTATCGCACCCTGGCCGAGCTGAGCCGTGAAGCCATTCAGGCGATGTATGACGAGCTTAACGAAGATCAGGCGGACTGATTACCAGCACGCGATGCTGCTGCCGAGTCCAGCGGCTGGCGTCGCGCACACCATCGGCGTGCCGGGCAGATAAGCGGCGGCGCGCAGCCGTTCCGCAATGCCCCAGCGATTGACCTCCAGCGCACTCAACGTATCCTGCGGCCGGGGCATAATGCCGTTTTGCACCCCTTGCGGTGCGGCCCCGGCGGTTTGCAGCAGCCGTGCCGTGCGCGCGAGCGAAAGGTGCGCCTGCCAGCCGACGTGGTGGGTGCGCCGCTGGCGCAATCCTTCCAGCACGGCGGCGGCCATCATGTAGCCGGTGGCGTGATCCAGCCCCTGCACCGGCAGCGGTGTCGGGACCGCGCTGTCGCGCCAAGCCATCCCGCGCTCAGCAATGCCGCAGCCCATCTGCACCAGGCTATCAAAACCGCGTCGATTGCGCCACGGGCCACGCCATCCCCAGGCATTCAAACTCACGTCCACCAATCCTGGCGCCAGCTGACGGCGCGTTTCGGCATCGAAGCCCAGGTTCTCCAGCGCATCCGCGCGATAGCCGTGCACCAGTACGTCACTATGGGCGATCAGCGTGCGCAGCTGCTGGCGTCCATCGTGGGTGTGCAGATCCAGTCGGGCGCAGCGTTTGCCGCAGGTCATCTCTTCTTCCAGCGTCGGCTCCTGCCAGTCAGGCGGGTCGATGCGCAGCACCTGTGCGCCGAGGCTGGCCAAAAAGCGCGTGGCCACGGGCCCGGCGATAATACGCGTCAGATCCAGCACACGCACGCCGCGCAGAGGCCGCGCCGGATGCAGCGGCCAGCCCGGCGTGGGCGCTTCGCCCACGGCCTGCTGGGCAATCAGCGCTTCCCGCTCAACCGCCATCCCTTGCGGATGCGCCAGCCATTCTTGCTCACTGCGCATCACCGCCGCGCAGCCTCCGGCATCGATCACCGCCTGTTCCAGCGCGTCGCCGCGCCACGCGGCTACCGCATCGGCCAGTGCAAGGCGATCGCCCGCGTGGCCCACCGTACGCAGCAGTGCGGCGCGGTGATGCGGTGCATTGGTGTGCAGACGAATCCAGCCATCCCGCGTGGCGTAATCGCCTGCCAGCGCATCCCAGCTTGCTGCTGCGGGTCGGTTGACCGGTTTTACGCTCTGCTGAAACCAGCGCGAGGCCAGACGCACATCGACGCTGACCGGCGCAGCGTTGCCCAATAAATCACTGAGCGCCTGGGCGGCGAGACCGATGCTGGTGGCCGCCAGTTCGCTGACGGCAAAGGCAGAAGAGAGGGTGTCCGTGTGTTCAAACTGAAGGTGAGGCAGGGGATCGGCGCCGCGCAATCCTTGCCAAAGTTGCTGCCACAGGGCGGCAGCGCAGTGCGTATCCATAATGCGTCTCCGAAATAAGCGCGAGACTCAAGCATAGCAGAGCGCGTCAGCGCCGCCGTAACCGGGGGAAACGCGCATGCATGCGTAAACTGCGCACGTTGATCACCGCGATCGCGGTGCCGATGACCACCAGCGACGCGCCCAGCAATTTAAAACTGTTCATGCTGTCACCCAGCACCAGCACCCCCATCAGCACCGCCAGCACCGGCGTCAACAGCGAATAGGGCATGATCAAATTGACGTTGTACTTCTTCAACAGCCAGTACCACAGCGTATAAGCCACAATCGACGAGGCGATGGCGCTGTAGAGAATACCGAACCAGCCACGCCAGCCTGCGTGGCTTAACGCGAAGAACTGCTGTGACTCGGTGAGCCAGGAGGCGGTACCCACGATGGGCACCGCAAGGAAGGAGATCCAACCGGTCAGCGTCAGCGGTTTGATCGGCGGCGACTTTTTCACAATCATATTGCTTATCGCCCAGCCGAATGCGCTGCACAGCAGTATGCACAGCACCCACCACGCGGGAATAGTGGGGCTGCCAGAGAGCACCGCCACGCCGCTGAGGGAAATCGCAATGCCTACCAGCTGAATCAGGCGCAGCTTCTCTTTGAGTACCACCATCGCCAGCAGCATGGCAATTGGGGTGCCGAGCTGGACCACGATCGCACCCGTACCCGCGTCGGTATAGCGCATGCCCACAAACAGCAGGGAGAAGTGCATAAAGCCAAAGGTAAAAGCCAGCGTCAGCAGCTCCAGCAAGCCCCACTTCACCGCCACGTTATTGAACGCCCAGATCGACACCACCATCAAAATTAAAAAAAAATGCCGCAACGCCACAATATCACCCTGCCTTGCCAAAGAAATGTCACGCTCTAATGATGGCACGAAGCGCCACGTTTCTGTGATGGATGCCAGCCTTTTTTTAGCATGCGCAGAGACTTAGTACGCAAAATTTCGCGACAGTGCGCGCAATCGGTGCCAGAGTAATAAAATCCAACCGAGGCTAAAAGGACCGATTTCGCATGACCCATTCCCACGCATTACCCCTTGCGCTGATTCAACTGGACGTGCCGCCGCCGGAGGTGGTGAAGCAGGTGGGCGAGCAGCCCGCGTGGTTTATTGCGGCGCTCAAACTGCAGCCCGCGGACTATGTCATTGTCCGGCCCCATCTTGGCGAGCCGCTGCCCGATTTCGAGCAGATCAGCGGCGCGATCCTGAGCGGCTCGTGGGCGATGGTCACCGATCGGCCTGAATGGAGTGAACGCACGGCAGCATGGATACGCGATGCCGTCGGTGCGTCATTGCCGCTGTTGGGCGTCTGCTACGGACATCAGTTGATGGCGCATGCGCTAGGCGGTGAAGTGGGCGATAACCCGCACGGTTGGGAAGGGGGATTGAAAACAGTGACGCAAAACGTGCATGACGACCCTTGGCTGACGCAGCTCCCTGCGACGTTCCCGGCGTGGCTGTCGCATCGCCAGTCGGTGCTTATCCCGCCGCCGCACGCAAAGGTACTGGCGCACTCAGCGCAGGAAAGCTGCCAGATTATTCGCTACGCGCCGCAGGCGATATCCCTGCAGTTCCATCCGGAATTTACCCACGCCATCGTCTGTGCCTGCCAGTCTGACGAGCAGGAGAAACCCGTCGATATGCCCGGTAAAGATTGGCCGCGTGAACTGCTCGAGCGCTTTTGGCAGCAAACGCGGGCGCGCTGCGATCAGGGCAAATAGTGGCGGGTGCAGCGGTACACCCACGCTGGCGGTACATTTTTTAGTACCCGCTGACGCTGCCAGGTAAAGTAGCGCGACAGCAACGGCTGCGTCAGCGACGTGTATTGAAACTGCACAAACACACCCTGCGGACTCAATGCATCATGCACGGCGTGCAGAATCGCCTCGCGCGTCTCCGGCGGCAGTGACAGCAGCGGCAAGCCTGAGAACACGGCATCGTAGTGCCCTGACAGGTATTCCGCTGAACAGGCGCGGATCTGCATGCGCGGATCGTGCAGCGCCTGCAGGTTCGTTACCAGCTCGGGACAAATCTCAAACACCTCTAACTGCGCCTGCGGGGCCATATTTGCCAGCAGGTGACGCGTGAGCACACCGTCGCCGGCACCCAATTCGGCGATGCGCAGACTCTGATCCCAGTCGACGGCGCGGCACATGGTGCGGCAGAGCGCGGCGGAGGAGGGCGTGATGCTGCCCATTTTGCGCGGATTGCGGATGAACTGCTGCACAAAAGTCGCCTTCTCGCGCATTAACGTCAGAGCTGAAGCCAACATCTTTCTCTCCTGATTAGGGTTCTGCTTGATATTGACCGCATATCACGCTCAGGTTCCGCTTTTTCTCGGGATTATGGGAAGAATTAGGAATTTTCTGGAGCGAGGTGCTAAAAGCTCGTCCGCGAGGGCCATGGTGCGCTCCCCGCGTTGCCGCGCTGTCCCGCGCCAGATTTCTTCCGGCGCGGTCACAGTTTCCCGCATGGCGATCTGACAGGCTGGCAATGATCTCTCAGTGTTAATAACACGTTTGAACTTTGTTAATCGCACACCACTGCCGCAAGGAGATAGATCATGCGTTACGCTGCCCCCGGAGAACAGGATTCTCTTATTACGCTGAAATCACGTTATGGAAACTACATCAACGGCGAATTTGTCGCCCCGACGCAGGGCCATTATTTCACCAACACCAGCCCGGTCAACGGCACGCCCATCGGCGAATTTCCGCGTTCGGACCGCAGCGATATCGACAAGGCGGTGGCCGCCGCCCACGCCGCAGCGGAAGCGTGGGGAAAAACATCGCCGCAGGCACGCTCGCTGGTGCTGTTAAAAATTGCCGATCGGCTGGAGGCCAATCTCGAATACATGGCGGTGAATGAAACCTGGGATAACGGTAAGCCGGTGCGCGAAACGCTGGCCGCCGATTTGCCGCTGGCGGTGGACCACTTCCGCTATTTTGCTGGCTGCGTGCGTGCGCAGGAAGGCAGTGCGGCGGAAATCGATGAGTTCACCGCCGCCTACCATTTTCACGAACCGCTTGGCGTAGTGGGGCAGATCATTCCCTGGAACTTTCCGCTGCTGATGGCGGCGTGGAAATTGGCCCCGGCGTTGGGCGCGGGCAACTGCGTGGTGTTAAAACCGGCTGAGCAAACGCCGCTTTCTATCACGCTCTTTATGGAACTGATTGGCGATCTGGTGCCGCCGGGCGTGATCAACGTAGTGCACGGTTACGGGAAGGAAGCGGGTGAGGCGCTGGCCTCGCACCCCGGCATCGCCAAAATCGCCTTTACTGGCTCCACCGCCACCGGCGGACATATTTTGGAGCTGGCGGCGAAAAGCCTGATTCCTTCCACGGTGGAGCTGGGCGGCAAATCCCCCAACATTTTCTTCGAAGACATTATGCAGGCGGAAGCGAGCTTTATTGAAAAAGCGGCCGAGGGCGTGGTACTGGGCTTTTTGAATCAAGGCGAAGTCTGCACGTGCCCCTCACGCGCGCTGGTGCAGGAGTCGATCTTTGAGCCGTTTATGGCAGCGGTAATGAAGCGCATTCAAACCATCAAGCGCGGCGATCCGCTGGATACCGACACCATGATTGGTGCCCAAGCGTCGCAGCAGCAGTTCGATAAAATTCTTTCCTATCTGGAGATTGCCCAGCAGGAGGGCGCGCAAGTGCTGCACGGCGGCAGCGTGGAACACGTCGGTGAAGCCTTTAGCAGCGGGTACTACATTCAGCCTACGCTGCTAAAAGGGGATAACAGCATGCGCGTGTTCCAGGAAGAGATCTTTGGGCCGGTGGTGGGGGTGCTGACGTTTAAAGACGAAGCGGAAGCCATCGCCATCGCCAATGACTCGATCTACGGGCTGGGGGCGGGCGTCTGGACGCGTGACATCAACCGGGCCTACCGCGTGGGCCGGGCGATTAAGGCGGGCCGCGTCTGGACCAACTGCTATCACCTCTATCCAGCGCACGCTGCGTTTGGTGGGTACAAGAAGTCGGGCATTGGACGTGAAACTCACAAAATGATGCTGGACCACTATCAGCAAACCAAGAACCTGCTGGTGAGCTACAGCACGCAGCCGCTGGGCTTCTTCTGATAATGCGGGCTGTCGCGCAGGCGGCAGCCCGGTGTCATCATCCTGTCACCCCTTTGTGACAGCGTGTCGCAGGTACGAAAGCGGAATATTCCGCTACATTTAAGTCTTGTCTTGTCGATAGTAAGCGTAAGCAATCGGTAATATCGTGCCCTTGTTAAGGAGAAAACATGAACACGCTATATGACAGCGTAGAGCAGGATGACGTGCTGGACGCCATTGAAGAGAATCTTATTACCGTGAATCTGCCCGACCGCCAGCCTGCCTCGCGGGTTGGCCACCACCACGACGCGGCAGAGGCAAGGTTTGATGCGTCGCGACACGGGATGTAATGTCCGCCGCTTAGCGCTCCCATAAAAAAATCCGCAGCCGTGACGCCGCGGATTTTTTTTGCCAGAAGGCTAACGGGTTATTTTACGCAAGCAGCACACTGATTGTGGATCTGCTGGAAGAAGTCGTTACCTTTGTTGTCCACCAGAATAAACGCCGGGAAGTTCTCTACTTCAATTTTCCAGATCGCTTCCATGCCCAGTTCGGCATACTCCACGCACTCCAGGCTTTTGATGCTCTGCTGCGCCAGCACCGCTGCAGGGCCGCCAATGCTGCCCAGATAGAAGCCACCGTGTTTCTGACAGGCATCCGTCACCTGTTTGCTACGGTTGCCTTTGGCCAGCATCACCATGCTGCCACCGTTGGCCTGGAGCAGATCAACATACGAATCCATGCGGCCTGCGGTAGTGGGGCCCAACGAGCCGGACGCGTAACCTTCCGGGGTTTTGGCCGGACCGGCGTAGTAGACCGGATGATCCTTGATGTACTGCGGCAGCCCTTCGCCGTTATCGATGCGCTCTTTCAGCTTGGCGTGTGCAATATCACGCGCCACGATAATGGTCCCGTTCAGCGACAGACGCGTGGCCACCGGGTAAGAAGAGAGCTGCGCCAGAATCTCCGACATGGGACGGTTAAGATCAACGTGAACCACTTCACCTTCGCCCTGCTGGCGTAGCGCCTCGGGAATGTAGCGGCCGGGATTGTCTTCCAGCTTCTCGATCCAGATCCCTTCGCGGTTAATCTTGGCTTTGATGTTGCGGTCGGCGGAACAGGAAACGCCCATGCCGACCGGGCAAGAAGCCCCGTGACGCGGCAGGCGGATGACGCGAATGTCGTGCGCAAAATATTTGCCGCCAAACTGCGCGCCCAGGCCCAGCTCTTGCGAGGCTTTCAGCAGCTCTTGCTCCAGCTGGGTATCGCGGAACGCCTGGCCGTGCTCGTTGCCTTCGGTCGGCAGCGAATCGTAATAGTGCGTGGACGCCAGCTTCACGGTTTTGAGGGTGCTTTCAGCGGAGGTGCCGCCAATCACAAAGGCAATGTGGTACGGCGGGCAGGCGGCGGTACCCAGCGACATCATTTTGTCGATCAGGTAGTTCTTGAGCTTGGCCGGGGTGATCAGCGCTTTGGTTTCCTGATAGAGATAGGTTTTGTTGGCTGAACCGCCGCCTTTCGCGATACACAGGAATTTGTACTCGTCGCCGTCCACGCTGTAGAGATCGATTTGCGCGGGCAGGTTAGTGCCGGTGTTGACCTCTTTGTACATATCCAGCGCGGCGTTTTGCGAATAGCGCAGGTTATCTTCGATAAAGGTTTGATAAACGCCCTCAGACAGCGCGGCTTCGTCGCCGCCGCCGGTCCAGACGCGCTGGCCTTTTTTACCCATGATGATGGCGGTGCCGGTGTCCTGGCAGGTCGGCAGTACGCCTTTAGCGGCGATTTCCGAGTTGCGCAGGAACTGCAGGGCCACGTATTTATCGTTTTGACTGGCTTCGTCGTCGGCGAGAATGGCCGCGACCTGCGCCTGGTGCGCGGGACGCAGCATAAAAGAGGCGTCATGGAACGCCTGTTTCGCCAGCAGCGTCAGGGCTTTGGGATCGACTTTCAGCACCTCTTCGCCATCGAAGTTGGCCACAGAGACATAGTCTTGGCTCAGCAGATAGTAGTCGGTGTCATCGTCGGCGAGAGGAAAGGGATTCTGGTAGTAGAAGGGTTTGTTCGACATGTTGGCTCACTTAGCTTTCGTGTCGCACGCCGGATCGGCGGGCGTCAAATTAGGCGATCAGGTATTCGAGTTTTCTCTCGCCAGCCCTCCGCAAGGGCTGACTGGCGAGCATCATAACACTTTCACAGCGCAGCGCGGCGCCGTTTTTAACATGGAAGCAACATCATCAGAACATCATTACCATCCACGGATAGGCGATGGCCATCAGCGCCACCAGGAACAGCGCGCCAAAAATCGTGCCCAGCCGCCAATAATCTTTGGTGGGCAAATAGCCGCTACCGTAATAGATGGGGCTTGGGCCGGTGCCGTAAGGGGTAATGATGCCCATGACACCCAGCGAGGTGCACATCATCAGGCAGAACACCGGCATATTAATGCCAGGAATCGAAGCCGCAATGGTCAACATGGCGGGCAGTAGCGCCGTGGTGTGCGCGGTGGTGCTGGCAAACAGATAGTGCAGCAGGTAGAACGCCACCAGCAAGACCACGGCGGAAATCTGCGGATCGTAGCCGTGCAGTAACGTTGCGCCCTCTTTACCCAGCCAGGCGATAAAGCCTACGCGGGCCAAGCCATCGGCCAGTGCCACCAGGGTGGCAAACCAGGCAAAGGTATTCCACGCCGCCTTGTTGCTGGTGATGTCGCTCCAGTTCAGCACGCCGGTCCACAGCATCAGCACAATCACCAACAGCGCAGCCATGGCGGGCTCAATCCAGGCGGTGGCGAAGATCCACATCATCAGCGCCGCCACCACAAACACCAGCAGCAGGATTTCGTTACGCGACAAGCGGCCCAGCTTCGCCAGCTCCGCGCTCGCCCAGCGCGGCACTTCATCATTGATTTTGACTTCGGGCGGATAGAGCCAGTACGCCAGCAACGGCATGGTCAGGATCAGCAGCAGGCCCAGCGGCAGGAAGGCCAGGAACCACATTCCCCAGCTGATATCAAACCCTACCACGCTTTTCACCAGCGCCAGTGCCAGCAGGTTCGGCGCCAGTGCCGACAGGAACATCGAGCTGGTGATACAGGCCGCGGTAATGGCTACCCACATCAGATAAGACCCAATCTTGCGCGCGCTCGGGTCGTTGGGTTTTGAGCCATACAGCGGCGGCAGGTTGGCGATAATCGGGTAGATGGTACCGCCGCTGCGAGCGGTGTTCGAAGGCGTAAACGGCGCCAGCAGCAGGTCCGCAAACGTAATCGCGTAACCCAGCGTCAGGCTGCGCCGCCCCAAATATTTCACCAGAATCAGCGCCAGACGGCGACCAAACTGGGTTTTGTCGTAACCGGCGGCAAACATAAAGGCTCCGAAAATCAGCCATACGGTGGAGTTGCCGAAGCCGCTCACTGCCCATTTGAATGACTGCGCCGCCGTTTTAAAAGCAGGGTCAGCCAACTCCGCCGGGCTAAACAGCAGCCACGGACTGAACAGGGCGATAACAACGACCCCGGTCAGGCCAATCACTGCACCCGGCAGCGGTTCAAAAATCAGTCCGACGATCACGCCGACAAAGATGGCGAAGAAGTGCCAGGCGTAGGGCTCCAGCCCGGCCGGGGTAGGGACCAGCAGCAGCAGCACCGCGACGATAGCGGGCAGGCTGAGCATCAGCAGGCGGTGTTTTTTCTCCGGCGTCACCGGAGGCGCTTTAGGCGGTTCACGATGTAGTGGTGTGTTCATAGTTTTGATCTGCAAGTTAGAAAGAATGCGATGGATTGCCCCGGCTCGCTTTTGCGTTAACTCACGCGCTACCGTAGCAAGACGAATAAACGCTTAAATACACACTGGCTTTTAAATTTTCTACGCGAATTATCTATTATTTGCTGCCGTGATGCGATTAATTAAAAACCCGGAATTGATCCAGATCAATAAAAAGCACATTTATTTTCTCACGCGGAGTTTTGTTCGGTGAGCGTAAAGCTGATTTCATTTTCGTGACAGGGGTAAGGGCCATTACAATGGGGATAAAGCCGTTTTCTTATGATAGGAGATTTTTTTATTATATTGATTTATAAATATTTTATTTGGGAGGTGAGCAGATTTTGATTTTTGTTAATAGTAGGTTAAAATTTAACCTGGTGCGTTTTTTTATGTTTTCATTATTATTTGTTTATTTCCAGCTAAAACTTATAAAGCTAAAACAAAGCATTATTTAACTAAAGAAAGTGGTATATTAATCGCATGAAGTCGGACCACTTAAATAATTCAATTTAGCGCCGAGCTGCCAAAAGAATTAATAGGCGATTTAACATTCTGGAGTTGAACATATGAATACGCTCACCCCCATTCTTAACCCACTGACCTTGCCCAAAGGCGCCGTACTGAAAAACCGTCTGGTCATGGCGCCCATGACCACCTGCACCGGCTACTATGACGGCGGTGTCACCAGTGACCTCGTCGAGTATTATCGCGTGCGCGCTGGCAGCATCGGCACCGTCATCGTCGAGTGCTGTTTTGTGGATAATCGCGGTGCGGCCTTCCCCGGTGCGTTAGGTATCGACAGCGACAACAAGATTGCCGGCCTGGCAAAAATCGCCCACGCCATTAAAACCCAGGGTTCAAAAGCCATTCTGCAGATCTATCACGGCGGCCGTATGGTCGAACCATCGCTGATTGGCGGAAAAACCCCGATTGCGCCGAGCGCCATTGCCGCGCCGCGTGAAGGTGCCACTACGCCGCAGGCCATGAGCGGTGAAGACGTGGAGACCATGATCACCAAGTTCGGTGATGCGGTTAACCGCGCGATCAAAGCGGGATTTGACGGCGTTGAGATCCACGGCGCGAACACCTATTTGATCCAACAGTTCTACTCCCCGAACTCCAATCAGCGTGACGACAAATGGGGCGGCAGCCGTGAAAATCGCGCCCGCTTCCCGCTGGCGGTGCTGGATATCACCCACCAGATGGCAGACCGCTTTGCGGCCGCGGACTTTATTATTGGCTATCGCTTCTCGCCGGAAGAGTTGGAAGTGCCTGGCATTCGCTGGGATGACACGCTGTATCTGCTGGAAAAACTCGCGGCGCGCGGTCTGGACTACGTGCACTTTTCGGTCGGCCAGCTGCTGCGTCCTTCTATCGTGGATACCCAGGATCCGACGCCGCTGATTACCAAATACCTCGCGCAGCGTTCGCCAACCTTGGCGAAAGTGCCGGTCATTGGCGTCGGCGGTGTGGTCAACCGCGAGGATGCCGAGCTGGCGCTGGAGAGCGGCTTTGATTTGGTGGCCATCGGCAAAGCCTGTATCGCCTATCCCGACTGGGCCGATCGCGCTATTCATCATCAGCATATGGAGCTGTGGATTGACAGCACCAGGCGCGAAGCCCTGACCATTCCTGAACCGCTGTGGCGCTTCTCGCTGGTGGACGCGATGATCCGCGACGTGAGCGACGGTCATCGCAAATACAAAGCGGGGGTGTATCAGGCGAAAGTGGAAGCAGAAGCGCTGAAGCTGAAAATCAATGTAACGCTTGATACCGATCGTATCACTGACATTGCGCTGGTGCCGGACCCCAATCTGGACGTCGATTTCACCAGCACGTTTGAAAGCTTGCGCGAGCGTATCCTGGTGGCGAACAGCCCGCACGTAGACGCCATTACCGGCGCGACCACGCAGAGTGAGGCGCTGAAAAAAGCGGTGTCACGCGCGTTGACCACTTCCAGTAAAGAGTACGTGCTGGAAGAGGGGGGCAATCCGAATGCGCCGGTCAGCTACGATGTGGTGGTGATCGGCAGCGGCGGTGCGGGCCTGGCCGCGGCAATTCAGGCGCACGATGACGGCGCACGCGTCGCCATCATTGAAAAAATGCCCACTATCGGCGGTAACACCATTAAAGCATCGGTGGGTATGAACGCGGCTGAAACCCGCTATCAGAAGCTGAAAGGCATCGCGGATAGCAAAGATCTGTTCTACGACGAGACGCTCAAAGGGGGTAAGTTCAAAAATAACCCGACGCTGCTGCGCGAATTCGTTGAGCAAGGCCCGCAAGCCATTGAGTGGCTGGCGGCGAAAGGTATCGAACTGTGCGATATCACCATCACCGGCGGCATGAGCATCGATCGTACCCACCGCCCGGAAGATCGCTCGGCGGTCGGCGGCTTCCTGATCAGCGGCCTGGTGAAAAACATCAACCAGCGCAACATTGAGGTGCTGCTGGAGACCTCTGTCGAGGAAATTCTGCTGGAGAACGGCGCGGTCGCGGGCGTGAAAGTGGTGGATGAGTACAACGAGAGCCGCATCCTCAACGCCAAAAGCGTGATTGTGGCCACCGGCGGCTTCAGCGCTAACCGGGAAATGGTGGTGAAATACCGTCCTGAGCTGGACGGCTTCGTCACCACCAACCACAAAGGCGCCACGGGGAGCGGTATCGCGATGCTGCAGCATATCGGCGCGGCGACCGTAGACATGGGCGAAATACAAATTCACCCCACGGTGGAGCAGACCACCTCTTATCTGATCTCTGAAGCGATACGCGGCGGCGGCGCCATTTTGGTCAGCCAGGCGGGCCAGCGCTTCTGCAATGAAATGGAAACCCGCGACAAAGTGTCGGCGCAGATTATCGCGCTGCCGGAGAAAAGCGCGTGGATTGTGTTTGACGATCAGGTGCGAGCCAACAACAAAGCGGCCGATGAGTATATCGCCAAAGGCTTTGTGATCAGCGCGCCAACGCCGCATGAGCTGGCGGTCAAGCTCAACATGGATCAGGAGCAGCTGCAAACCACGCTGGGACGTTACAACGAATGTGTGATCAACCAAAAAGATGAGGAGTTTGGCCGCACCACTGCGCTGCGCCATCCACTGAATCAGGGGCCCTACTATGCGATTCGCATCGCGCCCGGCGTGCACCACACCATGGGCGGCGTGACCATCAATACCGAGACGGCAGTGCTGAATGCGGCGCAACAGGTGATCCCCGGCGCGTGGGCCGCAGGCGAGGTGGTCGGCGGCATCCATGGTGCCAACCGCATCGGCGGCAATGCCATCGCGGATATTATCATTTTTGGTATCAAAGCCGGACACAACGCGGCGAAACTGGCCGCCCAACGCTAAACGGTCTGACAGCCCGCCACGCGCGGGCTTTTTTTAGGAGGGCACGCATGACAACGCAGCCGGGCGTTTATGCCTATTCCGCGGTTTTAATGGGATCGCCCATCCTGCTGAAGCTGTTTGACAGCAACCCGACTTTGGCGCGTCAGGTGTTTCAGCTGATCAAGCAGCAGGAGAACCTGTTCACCGTGAATCGCGCAGATTCTGCCGTAATGGCGATCAATCAGGCGGCGGGTCAGCATGCGGTGGTGGTGAGCGAGCCGGTATTTGAGTTGATTCGCGTGGCGCACGCGGTCAGTCTGCTGCCGGACAGCGCCTTTAATCTCACTATCGGCCCGGTGGTGAAGCGCTGGAAAATTGGCTTTCAGGGACGCGCGGTGCCGCCCGCCGATGACATTCATGCGCTGTTACGCCTTACCGATCCGCATCAGGTGATACTGGATGCCCGTGCGCGCTCGGTGATGTTGTGTCAGCCAGGCATGGAGATCGATTTAGGCGCGATTGCCAAAGGCTACATCGCCGACGTGGTGCAGGCTTTTTTGCGCCAGCAGGGCGTCACGCAGGCGCTGATCAATCTCGGCGGTAACGTGCAGACGCTGGGTGCGCCACCGCACGAGCCCGCAGGCTGGCAAATCGGGCTGAAAACCCCGTTTGCCACCGATGATGCGCTGCTGGGCGTGCTGCAGGTCAAAGAGAAATCCGTGGTCACGTCGGGAATTTATGAACGTTACTTTCTGCAGGATGACCGCTGCTGGCATCACATTTTCGATCCGCGTACCGGCTATCCGCTGGATAACGAACTGCTGAGCGTCACGGTGATCGCCGATCGATCGCTGGACGGCGATATCTATACCACGCTTCTGTACGGAATGGGCGTGGAACGCGGACTGGCATATGTGGCCAGCCGCCCCGATCTTGACGTGATATTTGTGACGCGCGATCGGCAGATTGTCTGCTCTGCGCCGCGCCACTTTCGCTTTCAGCAGCAGGATTTCAGCTGGCAGCTGCGTTATTGACAGTACTGCTGCAGCAGCGAGTGGTATTCGGGCTGTAGCCGATAGCGGTACACCGGCCGGCCGGTGGCGCCATAGTGAATGCTGGTGAACAGAATATTAATTTGCGCTAGCCAAATCAGGTATTTGCGGCAGGAGACGCGCGAAATGTTGACCTCCGTGGCCAGCTCGTCGGTAGAGAACTCCTGGCCCGGATGGGCGTCAATCCACTGACACAGCGTGCGCAGAGTTTGCGGCGTCAATCCTTTGGGCAGGCGCTTGTTATCATGCTGGGTGGCCGGGCTGCCGTGAATCAGTAAATCCACATCTGATTGCTGGTAGTAGGGGTGATTGTCCATCAGCGATTTCTTCTGCCGCCAGCTGGTCAGCGCCTCTTCAAAGCGCGGGAACTGGAACGGCTTGATCAGGTAATCCACCACGCCGTAGTGCAGCGAGGTTTTAATGTTTTCCGCATCGGCGGCGGAGGAGATAATGATGACCTCTACCGGGCTCTGCGCTTTGCGCAGTTCGGGCAGCAGATCGAGGCCATTTTCCTGCTGCATGTAGATGTCGAGCAGCACCAGATCCACCGGCGTTTCGCTGTTAAAGAGGATCTCTTTGGCCTGCTGCAGCGTCGACGCGGTGCCGCAGCAGGTGAATCCTGCGACCTGTCCGATAAAGGAGCGGTTCAGCTCGGCGACCATGGCGTCATCATCGACCACTAACACGTTGATCATGCGGATTGGTTTCCTCCATCCCAGGGTAATTGAACTAAAAATTGCGTAAACACACCGGGCTCTGACTCGACGCTCACCCCGCCGCCCAAGCTCTCCGTTTGCTGCTTGAGCAGCGACAGCCCTACGCCGCGGTTCTCACCTTTGGTGGAAAACCCTTTGTCAAAAATTGAGGCGAGAATATCAGGCGCAATGCCCGGCCCGTCATCGCTGACTTCGCACGCCAGCCAGCCGTTCTGGTAATGCAGCATCAGGTGAATTTCACCCTCGGTTTGCCCGCTAAGCGCATCAATCGCGTTTTCAATCAGATTACCGATCACGGTAATCAGTGCGGCGAGTTGCGCTTCATTGCCCGTGTCGGGGAGAAAGCTGGCATCGCTAATGGTGAGGCGATGGCCGCAGTCGGAAGCGCGGTTGATTTTACTCAGCAGGAAACCGGCAATCACCGGCGATTTTATCTTGTCGAGCAGATAGCCAATCTCTGTTTGATAATTATTGGCCGTCTTTAAAATATAGGCCTCTACCTGCGCATAGTTTTTCATATGCAGTAAGCCGAGGATGACGTGCAGCTTATTCATAAATTCATGCGAGCGCTCACGCAGCGCATCCACGTAGTTTACCATGCCCGACAGACGCTGCAGCAGTTGGCTGATCTCGGTTTTATCCCTGAACGTGCACACCGCGCCGATAATGCGCCCTTGGCTGCGTACCGGCACCGTATTGCTGACCAGCACGCGGCCGTTTACGTGCAGTTCTTCATCGCGCCGTGCGCGGCCGTGATGCAGGGCATCCTGCAAATGGTGGTGAAACACCGGCGCGTCATCCAAAGACGTCGTGGGTGTGCTGCTGTGCGGCACGGCATCGTTCAATAGCGTGCGGGCAGCCTGATTAATCAGCGTCACGTCGCCGCCATCGTCCATGGCAACAACCCCCTCTTTGACCGAATTGAGAATGGCCTGACGCTGTTCAAACAGCGTGGAGATTTCATACGGTTCAAGGCCAAACAGAATGCGTTTCAGGACGCGGACCAGTATAAAGGTGCCAATGGCGCCCGCGACGGTGCCGATCAATATTGTCCAGAGAATACTCCAGCGGCTTTCGTTGATCTGATCGGCGACGGCATCCAGCGAAATGCCAATCGCCACCACGCCAATCTGCCGATCCTGCGCGTCATACACCGGCGTGAAGACCCGCAGCGCTTTCGCCAGCGATCCCTGATTAACCGAGACATTTTCATGTCCGCGCAGCGCGGGCTGCAGATCTTCGCCAATAAAATGTTTGCCGACCAGCTGAGGATTGCGGTGCGAATAGCGAATGCCCGCCATGTTGGTGATGCTGATAAACAGCAGGTTATTGCTCTCTTCAACGGCTTTGGCGATGGGCTGAATGGCGGCGCGATCGGGCGGTAAGGTCAGGGCGTGCTGAATTTCCGGCGATCGTGCCAGCGTACGCGCCACCGCCATGGCTTTATCCTCCAGCTGGGTGCGGGTGGCGGCCCCAATCTGGAAAAAATAGAACATATGCACGCTGAACAGCACGAGCACGATGACGGCGCTGAGCATCAGCGTGACCAGCGTATTCAGTTTCATTGGCCGTTTGCGCACGGCGGTAATCGGATGTGGCGCAGTCATCATCGCTCCCTGAAAAGAAGAGGGGCTATTATGACGGAGAATCAGGCGAGGGCATACGGCGATTTCACGGCAGGGAACGGCGGCGGTGCATCAGGCGATGCACCGCGCGCCATCAGGCAGATTTCACCCGGTTGGCAAAACTTTTGCGCAATTTTTGTAGCTTAGGCGGAATGACGGCCAGGCAGTAGCCGTTGCGCTGGCCCGCGCCGTCCCAGTAATCCTGATGATACGCTTCCGCCGGATACCAGGCTTTTAGCGGCTCAATGGTGGTGACCACGGGATCGCTGTGGTCCGCTTGCGCGCGGGCGATGGCCGCGACCGCTTCCGCTTCCTGCTCGGGCGTGGCCGGGAAAATGGCCGAGCGGTACTGGGTACCCACATCGTTGCCCTGACGGTTCAACTGCGTGGGATCGTGTGTGGCGAAGCTGATATCCAACAGATCGCCATAGCGCACTTTCTCGGGATCGAAACCGATACGGATCGCTTCTGCATGCCCGGTTGCGCCGCTGCACACCTGCTCATAGGTGGGGTTGGGGCGCTCACCGCCGGTATAGCCACTTTCAACGGACTCTACGCCAATGACATCTTTAAAAACGGCTTCAGTGCACCAGAAACAGCCGCCCGCGATCACCGCATATTCGGTTGCCATGTATTTTGCTCCTTTCAGGACTAAACCCTCAACATAGGGGCGTGCGGCACTGAATTCAACCGGACGCAGTGTTCATTGCGTGCGCGACGGGCAGCGCACCCTAAGGCAAAGGCGCCCGCCGACGACATAAGCGTATAAAAAATAAAAATGTCTTTCTCACCAATCACTTTGTCGAAGCGGTAAAAAATCTGGCTTGATCGCGTGAAAAAAATGGTAATACTGTTTTTATATACAGTTATTATTATAAGGCCATGAACATGGAGTTTTATCAGCCAGCGGAACTGCGCGTCCTGCTTAGCTTGCCGCTTTTTATTAGTCGGGTGCCCTGCGGTTTTCCCTCGCCCGCACAGGACTACGTTGAGCAGCGCATCGACCTCAACCACTTGCTGGTGAGCCATCCGAGCTCGACCTACTTCATTAAGGTGAGTGGCGACTCCATGATTGAAGGCGGCATCAGCGATGGCGATATGCTGGTGGTGGACAGCGCGATCGGCGCCGAGCACGGAGATGTGGTGGTGGCCGCACTGGGGGGAGAGTTTACGGTGAAGCAGCTGATGGTGAAACCGGTGCTTCATCTGCGGCCGATGAACGCGGCTTACGGCATCATTCCGGTTCCCGATCCCGATCAGTTTGAAATTTTTGGCGTGGTGAAACACGTGATTAAAACGCTGGGGAAATGATGTTTGCCCTGGTGGATGTAAACAGTTTTTATGCTTCCTGCGAGACGGTGTTCCGCCCGGACCTCAAAGGAAAGCCGGTTGTGGTTCTCAGTAACAACGACGGCTGCGTGATTGCCCGTTCCGCAGAGGCGAAAAGGCTGGACATCCCAATGGGCAGCCCCTACTTCAAGATTAAAGAGGCGCTGCATCATCATCAGGTTGCCGTTTTCAGCTCGAACTACGCGCTGTACGCCGACATGAGCGAGCGCGTGATGACGCTCCTTGAAGAGATGGCGCCGAGTGTTGAAATCTACTCCATTGACGAAGCCTTTCTCGATCTTAGCGGCGTGCGCAACTGCTGTGTACTTGATACGTTTGGACATGAAATACGCACGCGGCTCAAGCGGGAAACGCACCTTACCGTGGGGGTCGGCATTGCCCAAACCAAAACGCTGGCCAAGCTGGCGAATTTTGCGGCAAAAAAATGGCCGCAAACGCGTGGCGTGCTGGATCTGTCCAACGTTGATCGCCAGAAAAAGCTGCTGCCGCTAATCGCGGTGGAAGATGTTTGGGGCGTGGGGCGGCGTATTAGCAAAAGGCTGAATGCCATGGGCATCATGACCGCCAGCGATTTAGCCAATCAGAGCACATCACTGATCCGTAAGCACTTCAACGTGGTACTGGAGCGTACGGTGCGGGAACTGCGCGGTGAACCTTGCCTGGCGATGGAAGAGTTTATGCCGATAAAGCAGCAGATTATGTGTTCTCGCTCATTTGCTGAGCGCACTACGGCGTACAGCGAGGTGCGCGAGGCGGTATGTAACTACGCCGTTCGCGCAGCGGAAAAACTGCGCGTGCAGCGGCAATACTGCCGACAAATTGCGGTGTTTATTCGTACCAGTCCGCACGCCGTGGGCGAAGCGTTTTACGGCAATCAGGCCATGGGTATGCTGCACATCCCAACCAACGACACCCGCGACATTATCGAGGTGGCCACGCAAGCGCTCGACACTATCTGGCAGGAGGGCGGCCGCTATATGAAAGCGGGCGTGATACTGAGTGATTTTTACAGCCAGGGCGTGGCTCAGCTGAACCTTTTCGATGAACATCCCCCGCGGCCCAATAGCGAGGCGCTGATGCGCGTTATGGACAGCGTTAACCAACGCGGTAACGGCACGCTCTGGTTTGCCGGGCAGGGTATTCAAAAACCTTGGGCGATGAAGCGCGAGATGCTATCGCCCGCTTATACGACGCGCTACCGCGATCTGCCGATCGCAAAATGAGTCAGGTTGGCTAAGTTGTACGTTATTACTGTAAACCTGTACAGGTAGGTGCCTTTTTGCGCTATACTGGCAGGTGAGAACAAAGCGAAAGCCCACTTTCTCAGGAGGTAATAATGGAAAACGCAGAGCAAAATGTCATCGGTGAAGCTGCCTACGCCTTGCTGATGCGACGTGAGGCGGTGACGGTCAGCAGCCTTGTTAAAGAACTCGGCCGCATGGCTGAGAATAACGTTTCGCCTGAGCGACATCAGGAAATTATTGGCGCCCAGCAGTGGCTGTTGGCGCATCGCGGGCATTCAGAACCCGACAACCGAACCGTTTCCCCATTACGCGGTTTGAGCGCGCAATCCGGCAGTGTGCGCATGCCTTCCGACGAAAAAAATAAAAAGTAGCGTGCCGGGCATCAGGCCCGGACGCGATACGGCAAAAATCCTGTCTTCCTAATCTTTCCCAATAGCATTTTTTGCAAAAATTGCCTGCTACGAATTTCTATAGAATTTCTGTATAGATTTAAGGTGTTTTGTACAATTTTATTCGGGTGTAGCGCCCGTTTTTTTGATCACTTGTTGGGGTGACTTATGCGTCAGAACGGATATGTACCAGGTTCGGTCGAAGCCATTGCGAACTATTTTAGTAAAGCGACGCTGCCGTCACAGCAGGAAACGCTGGGTAAAATCGTGGTAGAAATTCTGCGTGAAGGCCGTAGTTTGAATCGTAAGTCCCTGTGCACAAAGCTATTACGCAAGCTGGAGTGCGCACAGAACACCGAAGAAGAGCACCATTATCAGCAGCTCATTGGCTTACTGTTTGAGCGCGAAAACTGATACAGATTTTCGCAGAAACTGATACATTGTTCATTGTCCAGGTTGTACAACTATAAGTCTTTACTCTGATAACGTGCTTTTTATGTATAACTTGTGACGCGCTCGCCGCGCTACGCTTATTATGCAACGCCGTTTCTCTGCCGTAATGTCATTCAGGTAAGCGGCAATCAGAGATATGCCATGAATCAAGATGAAAAACAGAAATTAATCGACGAAATAATTGGTGAGGCGACGCTCGCGCTCTTAGAGCGCGCGGGGCCAGTCAATACCAGCGCATTAATTGAACAATTAAATGCGATGCACACCCAAGCGTCGGATGAAACGCAGCGTGAGGCAATAAGCGCTGCAATAAAAGAAGTGCATCACAGTCTGTCGTCAGGTCAAAAAACGCGAGAGAAGCAGGGGAGCAGTGATAACGTTCACCAGCTATTCACTCACTCGCCGCAAACTGACGGAAGAAAACACTGATTCTTCTGGGTATAATAAGCGTTTTATCGCTAACATGACGGTACGGGAATTATGGCGAATAATTACAATATTTATGATGCGCTGCCTGACACGGCGCTCGCAAAACACTTTCGGGAAGCGGGCGAATCACTGGGCAATGAGGCCACGGTATTGGGCACTATTATTCGTAATTTGCTGGCAACGGAAGGCAAGGTCAGTAACAAGTCGGTGATTTTACGTCTGATTATGGCGTTGGAAGCCACAGAGGATGAAGCGCAGGCGGCGACGCTAAGACGTACGCTGGAGATCGTGGTGGGATACACGCCAGACGACGCCTGATCGCACTCCCACCGCTTTACTCCTTTAGGTATTTGCACCGCACGCGACGCTGCCCGCGTTTATTATTCCGGCCCGCTTTTTTCGTGGCTGTGGGCGCTAACTGCTTTGTCTCGGCACGTCGCAAGTTCCCCTTCTCTGTCTCGCCTGCGACGGCTAATCCGAGCAAAGTATCCGCTAAACGCCTTTTATCCCTTTTTTATACACCCTGTAGCGTTATCTCAGCGTAATGGTCGGCTGGCCAGGAACATTAACCGAAACGTTCCGGGTAATTTTTGCAGCCGTACGGCGATGGCGGGAGATATTGCATTTAAGCAGCCAGCTTTGAAACTGTTTACGTAAAACTCCTGCATCTTCTGCACTATTAACACAACAAATAAACAGCTGACTGAGCGTCTGATGATTATTGGCAGTGGCATATAATTCAAATTTATCGCTGCGCGGATGAATCTCAATGGCGCTAAATTTCAAGTGTTGCCAAAGATTGAGTCTGGCCTCAAATTTTGTAAATTCCACGTTATTATCCTTATACATTCTCATAACATCGTCGCCCGAAGGCTGAAAGTAAAATAGCTGAAGATCAGAGAAATGCCATGTGAGTGGGCAATATTTTTGTAAGGTTTTCGATCGATTACCTATTTGAACGGTCGAGTCGCATTCGCGTTACGTTTATAACGGTAAACGCGCGCTCGTCACTCCCCACAGGTTCGCAGCTTCACCCGATCTCTATTAGCTTTAATAGACGATAAATATGTAAAGGGGGAAGGCATGGCGAATGCGATGGCAATTGAAGAGTTCACCTTACTGGATCGCTACTGGCGCGCCGCGAATTATCTGTCGGTAGGGCAGATTTATTTAATGGAAAATCCACTGCTGCGCGAGCCGCTCAAAGCGGAGCACATCAAGCCGCGCTTGCTGGGACACTGGGGCACGACACCAGGACTGAATTTTATTTACGCGCACCTGAATCGCATTATTCGACAGCGGAAGGTCGATCTTCTCTACGTGTGCGGACCCGGCCACGGCGGGCCGGGCATGGTGGCGAATGCGTGGCTGGAGGGCAGCTACAGCGAGATTTATCCGCACGTCAGCGAGGACGAAGCGGGCATGCAGCGACTGTTTAAACAGTTCTCTTTTCCCGGCGGTATACCCAGCCACGCCGCACCGGAGACGCCAGGGTCAATCAACGAAGGAGGCGAGCTGGGCTATTCACTGGCGCACGCGTTTGGTGCCGTCTTTGATAATCCTGATTTGATTGTACCCTGCGTGATTGGCGACGGCGAAGCGGAAACCGGCCCGCTTGCGGCCAGCTGGCACGGCAGCAAATTTCTTAATGCCGCGCACGACGGCGCGGTGCTGCCGATTCTGCATTTGAACGGCTATAAAATTGCCAATCCCACACTGCTAGGGCGCACACGCGACGAGGATTTAATGCAGCTGTTCAGCGGCTATGGCTACGAACCGCTGTTTGTTAGCGGCCATGAGCCCAGCGACATGCACCAGCAGATGGCCCAAGCGCTGGACCGCGCATTTGACCGTATTGCGTTTTACCAGCGGCAGGCGCGCACGGGGCAGGCTGAGAGCGAGGTTCCACGCTGGCCGATGATCATTCTGCGCAGCCCCAAAGGCTGGACCGGACCGCAGCAGGTTGATGGCAAAAAAGTGGAGGACTTTTGGCGCGCCCATCAGGTGCCGGTTTCCGCCTGTCGGGAAAATGCGGCACACCGAGAGATTCTGGAAGCGTGGTTACGCAGCTATCAACCGCAAGAACTGTTTGATCAACACGGACGTCTGCGCGCCGACATTCGTGCGCAGGCACCCGAGGGCGACAAACGCATGAGCGCGTCACCCTATGCCAACGGCGGTCGTCTGCGACGCGACCTCAAGGTGCCGGACATCCGGCGCTTTGCCCTGCAAATTGACCAACCCGGCAGTACCGAAGGGCAGGCCACCGCACAATTTGGCCACTACCTCAGCGAAATTTTTCGCCTGAATCAGGACAATTTTCGGCTATTTGGCCCGGATGAAACCGCATCGAACCGGCTGTCAGCCGTATTTGACGTGACAGAGCGGCGCTGGATGGCGCCGCGTGAACCGTATGACGAACAGCTGAGCCGTGAAGGAAGGGTGATGGAAATCCTGAGCGAGCATCAGTGTCAGGGGTGGCTGGAAGGGTATCTGTTAACCGGCCGTCACGGCCTGTTCAACTGCTACGAAGCCTTTATCCACATCATCGACTCGATGTTTAACCAGCATGCGAAATGGCTCAAGGTGGCGCGTAAGCTGCCCTGGCGCCAGCCTATCTCCTCGCTCAATTACCTGCTCTCCTCGCACGTCTGGCGACAGGATCATAATGGCTACAGCCATCAGGATCCCGGCTTTATGGATCACGTGGCGAACAAAAAAGCCGATATCGTGCGCATCTATTTGCCGCCCGATGCGAATACCTTGCTGTGGGTAGGCGACCACTGTCTACGCACGTGGGATCGCATCAATGTGATTGTGGCAGGTAAGCAGCCGTCGCCGCAGTGGCTGGACATGGAAAGCGCTATCGCCCACTGTGAAGCGGGCATGGGGGAGTGGCGCTGGGCCAGTGACGAAGGGGAGCCGGACGTGGTGATGGCTTGCGCAGGCGATGTGCCAACCATTGAAACGCTGGCAGCGGTGGACCTGCTGCGTGACGCTGTGCCTGGGGTGCGCGTGCGCGTCGTAAACGTGGTCGATCTCATGGCCCTGCAGCCCCAGGCGATGCATCCACATGGCAAATCTGATGACGCGTTTGATGCGCTGTTCACGCCGGACAAACCGGTGATTTTTGCCTTCCACGGCTACCCCAGCCTGATTCATCGTCTGACCTATGCGCGTACCAATCATCGCAATTTTCACGTGCACGGTTTCAACGAAGAGGGCACCACCACCACGCCGTTTGATATGACGGTATTAAACGGACTTGATCGCTATCATCTGGCCCAAGCGGCTATCCGTCATACGCCGTCGCTGGCAGCGCGTCACGCGGATGTGCTGGCGGATCTGGAGGCGAAACTCGCCCATCATCAGGCTTACGTAAGGGAAAAAGGAGAGGATCTGCCAGAGGTGCATAACTGGCGCTGGAAAGGGAGATAAAAATAAACCGCCTGAGCGGCGGTTTAACGTTTAATCCGGCTGCTTATCGCCGGATTCAGGCGCGCCGGTATCATCATCTTTCGCCGGTGCGTCTGGCGCAGGCGTACGGGAATGATCATCAGGTAGCTCGCCATGCAGAGGACGATCGGTCATAACACTCTCCTTGCTCATTCGGTCAGGTCAAAAAAGTATAATTATGCCTCGTCGTGGCAGCCAAGCGGCGAGGAGCGAATTATTTTGCGTTGAGGCTGATCGAGTGCCAGTGCGCTCGCGCTGGCCGGATCAAACAGCGACAAACTTTCAATCTGCGACACCATAATCACTTTACGGAAGTCGAGCGCCGATTTGGGCTCAGAAACAAAATTGATGCTGTGCTGGTCATACCATCGGCTGTAATTATGCTCAATGGCCAGATTGAGGGTGCGGGCATCGCGATAGCCGCTCAGCATAGGAATGATCACGATATTCGCGGTATTCGCATATTCAAACGTCGCGGCGTGAATCATACCGATATAAATGCGGCGAGATTTCAACGTCACCCACGCCAGTTCGCCTTCCTCCATACACTGGAGCAGCAATTGCTCGATACCGTTTGAGCGGGAGAGGCGTTGATAGAGGTCTTTACGCCTGCTGGCGGTCAGACGCGCGCTGCCGGCCCAGTTAGAGCGATAAACGCAAAACAGGACGGCAAAGGTAAGCATCACTACGACCGGTGCCTGGATGCCGAGAAAACTCCAGGTCATAAAGTCAACGTGCCAGCGGGCGTGCATCGCCTCGCTCAACGCCAGCGCATTGTTCAGCGCCGATGCGGCCAGTAGCACCAGCCAGATAAAGGCCGTGGCTAATACCCCTTGTACCACGAAAATACAGCCATAAAGCGCGATCAAAAAATAGACGTCCCACCCAAATGAGCGCTTTATTTTCAACCGGCTGGACATGTCGCGGTTGGTGTACCAATAGCCGCACACCATTAACACCATAAAGATTGCCGTTCCCATTTATATATCCTTTAACGCGTCAATATGGCGGGAAAAGTCTCGCTGTACTTCGGGACTCAACGGATTCACCGAGGCATTGCCGTCTTCATCGATAATAATTCTGTCACCTTCCTGAATTGACTCGGCTCTGTCTTCTTGGCTCATGACCTGCAGCAAAGATTCGGGACTGTTGAAAAGTGAAGCAAATAAGCGAAACATAACCCACAATTCCTTTATTCTTAAGAAAAATGAGTATGGCACAACGTGGTGTAAGGCAGATTAAAACAGGAGCGAATGAACGGCATTTCACCGTTTCCAGAATTATCTGTTGAGAGAAAATAAAAAGCGGAGCGTTAATGATTTATTATGCCCAGGATGAAATATTACCGCAGCGGTAAACGTGTTTCGTATATTGGCGCTTCGCTTAAATAAAAAATAAACCACGCGCATTGCGCGCGTGGAGAAGCATTAGTTTACCAACGCGCCAACGCAAAAATTAATTGCGCCGCCGCCAATCACTAACCAAATAAACAGCAGCAGTCCAAGCAGTAGCGGGCGTAAACCGGCCTGTTTCAGCTGGCTGAGGTAAGTCGTTAATCCCAGCGCCGCCATCGCCATGGCCAATAGCACATTGTCGATCTGGTTGATCACCGCTATAGCATGAGCGGGCACAAGGTGCAGCGAATTAAACAGCGCCACCGCGATAAACGCCAGGGCAAACCAAGGGAATGTCACGGGCGTTTTGATGCCGGTTGTTTGGGGCATACAGCGGCGCACATATTCTCCCAGCCCCATTAAAAAGGGGGCCAGCATCATTACTCGCAGCATTTTTGCAATCACTGCCGCGTTTTCTGCCTCCGCGCCCACGGCGTGTCCAGCAGCCACCACCTGCGCCACTTCATGCAGGGTTGAGCCCGTGTAAATACCAAACGCATGCAGCGTCAGGCCAGGCAGCAGAGGCGCGGCAAGATGCCAAATCAACGGATAAAGAAAAATCGCGGCGGTGCCAAACAGTACCACGGTGGCAACGGCCACCGCGATTTTGGCCGCTTCCGCTTTGACCACCGGCCCGGTTGCCAGCACTGCCGCCGCTCCGCAGATGCTGCTGCCTGCGCCGATGAGCCAGACGGTGCGGGCATCCATTTTCAGCCAGCGAATGCCTAGCCAGCAGGCGAGCAGAAAAGTGCTGGATAATGTCAGCACATCGGTGACAACGCCGCTGATGCCGACATCCAGCACCTGCTGAAAGGTCAGGCGAAAGCCGAACAGCACAATACCGATACGCAGCAGTTTCTGCTTGGCGAACTGCACGCCTGCGTCGCAGTGAATATGCAGACGACCGTAAACCGTGTTGCCCAGGAGAATGCCGCCCACGATCGCCAGCGTAAGCGCACCGAGTCCCCATGACGCTACGACAGACAGAGTGCTCAGCCAGGCGGTGCACAGGGCGACGCTTGCGGTCAGCAGGACGCCGGGAATAAGCGGCGCCACGCCGCGTTTTTTTAGAGGGAGGGAAATCTCAGCCATATGCGCTCCTTAGTTGCACACAGCATGCAAAGAAGCGCCTTAAAAGAAAAACTGATTATATCGTTAGATTAAATCTGAATAAGTGGTAAGGCGGCCAACGCTAAATGACCATGCCCAGAATCAGCAGCGTGCTTTGCTGAGACGCAGTGATGAAAGGAATATCTTTAATGTGCTGCATGCCAAACCCTTCCCAGAACTTACGTGCGCGCACGTTTTCCGCCATCACTTCCAGCCACATATACCCTTCGTGTCGGTTGCGCGCCTCACAAATGATCCGTTCAAACATCAGGCGTCCATAGTTTTTGCCGGTGTGGGCAGGATCAAGGTAGAGTTTATTGAGCTGCGCGCCGGTCATGCCTGAGTCGGGTACCGGCGTATTCCAGGTCACTTTCGCGAAGCCAATCGGGCGATCGGTCTCGGCAATTAACCAGCTTTCATGGGTTGCCGCCAGGCTGCTCTGCAACACCGCTAAGCCGTACTCTTTATCGATAAACGCATCCATCTCTTCCGGCGATATCCACATATGTTGAAAATGGGCGCGGTAGGTCATTCGGCCCAATTGATGCAGCAGCGGCGCATCCTCAAACTGGGCGTTACGCAGGCTAAAATTCATGGTGGATATCCTTATTCTTGTGGCGCTGATTACAGCGGGTTCCCGCGCTTGCGCTGTTTTTTCAGGGCGGTAATTTAGCAGGCCAGTGGAGAAAACCCAACCGATGCACGCATGAAATCACCGCCCCATGCGCAGCGCCTCAGCGCGTTTTGCGGTGTCATAAACGTACTGCAACATCGGTTCAAGGTCGGCGTCGGGGCCCGCGCTAATAATTTTGCTGCGTAGCCACACAATTTCGCTGGTGACGTCAGCGGCAAACAGCGCGTTGTTTTGCGCATTGCGCAGCCATTTGAGCAAAAAATTGTTCTGGCTCCGCACGCCGCGCGCTTTACGGGTGTTGGCATGAATTTTAAGCGCCACCAGCACGCAGTAGTAAAAGTGGACGCGCTGACTGTAGCTCTGCGTCATCATAAGTGGCTACCTGCGAAGCATGGGTGGAAGGACGATCGCCATCGATTTTTCATCTTTGTGATTTGCCTGACTCAAGGCGTCGGATGACGCTGAACGGTCTGTTTGCTGCTGGAATTCCCACGGTAAGCGAATCTGCAGCACCGATGCAAGTGAGGAAAATCCGGTAATGCTTCGTCACGTGAGTCTAACTGTGGCATCCGGTACGCGCGGCATCGCCAAGCGAAGCGTGAGAGAAACAGCAGGAATCGCGCCATTTTCGATAGCAATGCGTAAAAGAGCCACTTTGCACAGTGTGTTCGCCGCCCTTTACTGGCGAAACCTCAATTGTTGTCTACACTTATTCGCTCAGATGTTCGTTGTCTGGTTGCTGCGTTGGTACGTCCAGCGAGTATTTTTGGCGTTGACCTCCCCGAAATCTCGTTTCCATTCCTCACGACCTCGCTCGCAACCCGCTTAGAACACTGTTTTGATGAAATCCAGATACAGGAGGAGATGTGACCCCTGCGGTTAATGAAAACAGCACCTTGCCGTCGTTAAGTGGTGGGCTTTACGCCTTCTTTTTTGATGTCGACGGGACGTTGGCGACCATCCAGTCTCAACCCGAGTCCGTTTCAATCCCCGCGTTGGTTCGTCAGCATCTGCAACAACTCTCTAATCTTACTCACGGCGCTGTTGCGCTGGTATCAGGGCGGCCGATTGCACAATTGGATGCGCTCGTTGCGCCGCTGGAAGCGCCCGCAGCAGGCGTGCATGGCGCAGAACGCCGTGATGCCACCGGGCAGATTCATCGTCATACGTTGCCTGATGACATCGCGCAGACTTTGCAGAGTGAGCTGCAAGCCACCCTGGACCAGTGGCCAGGCACGCTGTTGGAGGTCAAAGGCATGGCCTTTGCGCTGCACTACCGCAACGCACCTGATTATGAAAACGCCATACTGGCGTTGGCCCATGATGCCGTAGCGCGCTTTCCGCTTCTCACGCTGCAGCCCGGCAAGTGCGTGGTTGAATTAAAACCGCAGGGTGTGGACAAGGGTGCCGCAGTGCAGGCGTTTATGCAGGAAGCGCCTTTTAACGGACGTATTCCGGTTTTCGTGGGTGACGATCTCACTGACGAGAAAGGATTTTCAGCGGTGAACGCCCTGCAAGGGATCTCCGTGAAGGTGGGTGAAGGTGCCACGCACGCCCACTACCGCTTACAGGACGTTGAGGCGGTCTGGCACTGGCTTGAGCAACTATTATTACAATTAGAGCACGACACAGTTGGTAAGGAGTGAAGGTTATGAGTCGTTTAGTCGTAGTATCAAACCGTATCGCGATTCCAGACGGAAGCAAATCTAGCGCAGGCGGCCTGGCAGTGGGCATTTTAGATGCGCTGAAAAACACTGGCGGTCTGTGGTTTGGCTGGAACGGCGAGATCAGTGAATTTACCGGCGAGGAAGAGGAAGTCTCACAGGTTGAACATGACGGCATCACCTATGCCTCTCTGCCGCTTAATCAAGATGATTACGATCAATATTACTGTCAGTTCTCTAACACCGTGCTCTGGCCCGCGTTTCACTATCGCCTCGACTTAGTGCAATACCAGCGCGAAGCGTGGGAAGGGTATTGCCGCGTTAACCACCTGCTGGCGAAGCGTTTGCAGCCGTTGATCAAGCCAGATGACATCTTGTGGATCCACGATTATCACCTGCTGCCTTTCGCGGCTGAGCTGCGCAAGCTGGGCATTAACAACCGTATCGGATTCTTTCTGCATATCCCGTTCCCGACGCCGGAAATTTTCAACGCACTGCCGCCACATCAAGAGCTGTTAGAGATGATGAGCGACTATGACTTGTTGGGTTTCCAGACAGAATCCGATCGCGTGGCGTTCCTCGACAGCCTGAGTCAGCTCACGCAGCTGCAGAATAAAGGAGAGAAGTGCCATCGCGCCTTCGGCAATACCTTTATGACCGAGGTCTATCCCATCGGGATCGAGCCAGACAGCATTAAAGAGATGGCTCAAGGCCCGCTGCCACCGAAGATGGCGGCCATGAAGCGCGAGCTGGGCGATTTGCAAAATATCATCGCCTGTGAGCGCCTGGATTACTCCAAGGGCTTGCCGGAGCGTTTCCTGGCGTATGAAGCGCTGCTGGAAAACTATCCGGAACATCGCGGTAAAATTCGCTATTCGCAGATCGCACCGACCTCACGCGGTGATGTGCAAGCCTATCAGGATATTCGCGCGCAGCTGCAGACCGAGGCAGGGCGCATCAACGGTAAATACGGCACGCTGGGCTGGACGCCGCTTTACTACCTTAATCAGCACTTCGATCGCCGCCTGCTGATGAAAATCTTCCGCCTCACCGATGTCGGCCTGATCACGCCACTGCGTGACGGGATGAACCTGGTAGCGAAAGAGTATGTGGCCGCGCAAGATCCGGATGACCCGGGTGTGCTGGTGCTGTCACGCTTTGCTGGCGCGGCGCACGAGCTGACCTCTGCGCTGATCGTGAACCCCTATGACAGGGATGACGTCGCCGCAGCATTGAACCGCGCGCTGACGATGCCACGCACCGAGCGTATTTCCCGTTACAACGACATGATGGCCGTGCTGCGCAAGCAAGATATCACGCGCTGGCGCGAAAGCTTCCTGGCGGACTTGGATCGCCTGCCGGTTCGCAGCGCCGATCACGGTACGCAGAACAAGGTGGCCACCTTTCCACGTTTAGCATGAGTCTGGTTAATAAGGCGCATTAATGACGCGCCTTATTAATTCTGACGCGCGATGACGGTAGCCGATGCGTCAGTAAAATTTCCGTTAAAATTCCACCTCACTTCACCGAAAACTGCCGCGGAGAAATCGATTTCATTTTCGCAGTGCGATCCGCGGCAAATTCATCAGAAATTTCCATGATAGTTGCACAAAGAATGTGCGCTTTATCGACAAAATGGTTTTTTTTTACCCCAATCCTAAAGTTTTTGGTGGTCATGCCGATACTTAATGTGCATCGGTATGCAATTTCCGCAATAGATTCATAATCCTAATGTAACCACCAGTTACATCGCTTGCCATATCCTTGACCTCCCTTACAAAACGCTGACGAATCGCAGCGGCGCTGCGCGCATGCTTCACGCGACGTTTACATCACCCATTTATGCCTGCCCAGAAATATTCCCTGTAAGTGATTAATTTAAAAAGGGATAATTCCACCTGTTTTTAGCATTTTATGCTGGCTTGTTCTTCACTGCTGGAAGGTTATCACTTGCTAACGGCAATCATATGGATAAATGCGCAGAAGACGGACGGTAAAAGCGGAGGGGGTAAAATGTGCCTTTTAGGAGGAGTCTTATTAGCGAAACGATTCGCTAATGGCTAAAAAGTGAACAAAATAAAAGCGACGCTGAACCTTTTGGAAAAAAATTTGCCTTAAAAGTGTGACGCAGATCACACTTTATCTAAAATTTCGCTCCACTCACGTTGTATGTCGAAATCAGACGATATAGATTTGCGTTGTTTTCAGATTAGTCCTAAAAAACTGTAAGCAGACGTCACGGAAGATGGTTACAACTCAAGAAAAGAATGGCCTGGAGTTTTGACTACTACTGAATCAGTGTCCCGGCGGGAAGTGAAACAGTTCAGTACATGTTGGTTTAAGCCTGATTATTTTTTGCCATCTTTAGATTTACCAACCAGCAACCCGAACCACAGATAATCTTATTTTGTGGCCGTAAATGTCGTGTTATCAGGATGGAAAAAAATGGGTACATCAGAATTATTAAAACATATTTATGACATCAACCTGTCATATTTGCTTCTCGCACAGCGTTTAATTAACCAGGAAAAAGCCTCTGCAATGTTTCGTTTGGGAATTGATGAAGCAATGGCTGACGCATTATCTCAGCTGACGTTGCCCGAAATGGTAAAATTAGCGGAAACCAACCAGTTGGTGTGCCAGTTCCGGTTCACCGATCACAATCATATTACGCGCTTAACGCAAGAATCACGCGTTGACGATTTGCAGCAGATTCACACCGGTATTTTATTATCGAGCCGTTTACTCCGTAGCGCGTCTAAAAATGACGTGTCTGCGAAGAAGAGGGCGGTATAATGAGCGAAAAAAGTATCGTTCAGGAAGCGCGCGATATTCAGCTGGCAATGGAGCTGATTTCATTAGGTGCCAGACTGCAAATGCTTGAGAGTGAAACCCAGCTCAGCCGCGGTCGACTGATCAAGCTGTATAAAGAGCTACGTGGCGCACCACCGCCAAAAGGCATGTTGCCGTTCTCAACCGACTGGTTCATGACGTGGGAGCAAAATATTCACGCATCCATGTTCTGCAACGCGTGGCAGTTCTTGCTGAAAACCGGCCTGAACAGTGGCGTTGAAGCCGTGATCAAAGCGTACCGTTTGTATTTGGAACAGTGTCCACAATCGGACGAGGGCCCGCTGTTGGCGCTGACGCGCGCCTGGACCCTGGTGCGATTCGTGGAGAGCGGTATGCTGGAGCTTTCGGACTGCAAATGCTGCAGCGGCAGCTTCATTAACCATGCGCACCAACCGCCGGGCAGCTTTGTTTGCAGCCTGTGCCAGCCGCCATCACGCGCGGTAAAAAGACGTAAACTTTCTGCAGAATCTGCCGATACCTTTCCACAACTGCTGGATGAACAGGTTAAACACGCCGTTTAAGTTTGTTCGCATCGTGGAAAACATCCAGCAGCGGTTAACCCCGCTGCTTTTTTTTTGCCCACGGTTTACGGATAACGCCTTCGGCTCTCTGGCTTAACTTCCACCCACACGTTACGGACGTAAGGATTATTTGTGCTGATTATTCTGGGTTATATCGTGGTCGTCGCTTCCGTGTTGGGCGGCTATATGATGGTCGGTGGCCATCTGGGCGCATTATATCAACCTGCTGAGCTGGTTATTATTGGCGGAGCCGGTATCGGCGCATTTTTAGTGGGTAATAACGGTAAGGCGATTAAGAAAACCTTAAAAGCACTGCCTTTATTAATGCGTGGATCAAAATATAACAAATCTGTTTACATGGATTTAATGGCGCTGCTTTATCGCCTGATGGCCAAGTCTCGCCAACAAGGGATGCTGTCGCTGGAACGGGATATTGAAGATCCAAGCCAAAGTGAAATCTTCACTAACTATCCACGCATCTTAGCCGATAAACAATTGGTGGATTTTATTACCGATTATTTGCGTTTGATGGTCAGCGGAAATATGAACGCGTTTGAAATTGAAGCGCTGATGGACGAAGAGATTGAGACTTACGAGCACGAATGTGAAGTCCCAGCGCAAAGTTTATCCGCGATGGGTGATGGCCTGCCAGCGTTCGGGATCGTAGCGGCGGTAATGGGCGTCGTGCACGCACTGGCCTCGGCGGATCGTCCCGCTGCGGAATTAGGCGCACTGGTGGCGCATGCCATGGTGGGAACCTTCCTCGGCATTCTGCTGGCCTACGGCTTTATTTCGCCCCTGGCTTCCGTACTGCGCCAGAAGTGTTCTGAAACCACCAAAATGATGCAGTGCGTCAAAGTGACCTTGCTCTCAAGCCTGAATGGCTATGCGCCGCAGATCGCCGTCGAGTTTGGGCGTAAAACCCTGTACTCCACAGATCGCCCCTCTTTCTCTGAACTGGAAGAGCATGTGCGTAACGCCAAGAATCCGGCGAAACAGACATCGGAAGAGAGCTCATGAAGCATGGCAATCGCCCCATTGTGCTGGTTAGAAAGCGCAAACATAAAGGTCATCATGGCAGTCACGGTTCGTGGAAAATCGCTTATGCCGACTTTATGACGGCGATGATGGCTTTTTTTATGGTGATGTGGCTTCTCTCCATCGCCAGCCCTAAAGAGTTGGTACAAATTGCCGAATACTTCCGTACGCCTTTGAAAGTCGCGTTAACGGGCGGAAATCGCAGCAGTGACAGTGAAAGCCCGATTCCCGGCGGCGGAGACGATCCGACGCGCAAAGAGGGTGAAGTGAAAAAAGTGGTCGATTTGGATGCGCAGAAGAAGAAGCTGGAAGAAATTCGGCTTAATCGCCTGCGGGAAAAGCTCGATCAGATGATTGAAGCCGATCCGCGGCTGAAAGCGCTGCGCCCGCACCTGATCATTAACATGGTGGAAGAGGGACTGCGTATTCAGATTATTGACAGCCAGAATCGGCCGATGTTTAAAACCGGCAGCGCGGAAGTGGAGCCCTATATGCGTGACATTTTACGTGCGATTGCGCCGATTCTGAACGATATTCCGAACAAAATCAGTTTGGCGGGGCATACCGATGACTTCCAGTATGCCAACGGCGACAGAGGATACAGCAACTGGGAGCTGTCAGCCGACCGCGCCAATGCTTCGCGCCGTGAGTTGGTGCTGGGCGGTATGGACGGTTCCAAAATGCTGCGCGTAGTGGGCATGGCCGACACGATGCGTCTGAAAAATCGCGGCGCGAACGATGCAGTAAACCGCCGCATAAGCCTGCTGGTGCTGAACCATGACACCCAGGCTGCGATTGAAAAAGAGAATGCCGAGAGCGACGCCGTTCAGGTGACCGACCCGGCACAGATTATTCCCGAGATTACCGCACCTGCCGGGCCAAAAGCGCCTGCCGCCGCCGCGGGTTCCAGCACCACAGCCCCTGCGGCTGCGGCAGCGGCCCCCACGACAGCAGCGCCGAAAGCAGCGGGCGCGGTGACACCAGACCAACCCTCACAGCCGAGGTGATCCCGTGAGCATGGACATCAGCGATTTTTACCAAACGTTTTTTGATGAGGCCGACGAGCTGTTAGCGGATATGGAGCAGCACCTGTTGGGACTGGATCCCCAGGAACCAGATTCCGAGCAGTTAAACGCCATCTTCCGCGCCGCCCACTCCATCAAGGGCGGAGCCGGTACGTTTGGCTTTACCGTTTTACAGGAAACGACCCACATCCTGGAGAACATTTTGGATGGTGCACGCCGTGGCGAAATGCAGCTCAGCACCGACATCATCAACCTGTTTTTGGAAACCAAAGATATTATGCAGGAACAGCTCGATGCCTATAAAACCGCGCAGGAGCCGAATGCAGAAAGTTTTAATTACATCTGCGAAGCCCTGCGTCAGTTGGCGCTAGAAGCAAAAGGCCTGGCGCCGGTCGCTGCACCCGTAGCGGAAGTGATTGATATCGCGAGCGCGCCTGCGGCTGCGCCAAAAGGTTTGCACGTTCAGCTGGTCTCGCTAAAAGAGAAAGAGCCGGACTTGCTGTTAGAAGAGCTGGGCAACCTCGGTGCGCTCTCTAACGTGGTCAAAGGCGCAGACACGCTGGACGTCACGATTGAAGGCGTGGATAAAGACGATATCGTTGCGGTGCTGTGCTTTGTGATTGAAGAAGGGCAGATCCGCTTCCCGGAAGGGGAGACGCCTGCGCCTGCGGCGAACGCCGAGGTCGCGTCCGCGCCGATCGAAGCCGCAGCACCGGTAGCCACAGTCACGGAAATCGCCCCGGCGAAACGCGAAAGCAAACGCGCGGCGGCACCGGCAAAAACCAGCGAGTCCAGCAGTATTCGCGTGGCGGTAGAAAAAGTGGATCAGCTCATCAACCTCGTGGGTGAACTGGTGATCACGCAGTCAATGCTGGCACAGCGCTCCGGTGAACTGGATCCGGTGGCGCACGGCGACCTGCTGAACAGCATGGGACAGCTGGAGCGCAACGCGCGCGATCTGCAGGAATCGGTCATGTCGATCCGCATGATGCCAATGGAGTATGTGTTCAGCCGCTTCCCACGTCTGGTTCGTGACTTGGCCAGCAAGCTCGGTAAAGAAGTGGAACTGACGCTGCTGGGTAGCTCTACCGAACTGGATAAGAGCTTGATCGAACGCATCATCGATCCATTAACGCACCTGGTGCGTAACAGCCTTGACCACGGTATCGAGACCCCGGAAAAACGCCTCGCGGCGCACAAAACCGCTGTGGGCAACCTGACGCTCTCCGCAGAGCATCAGGGTGGCAACATCTGCATCGAAGTGATCGATGACGGTGCCGGCCTCAACCGCCAGCGTATTCTCGCTAAAGCGCTCTCGTCCGGCCTGCCGGTCAGCGACAGCATGAGCGACGAAGAAGTGGGCATGCTGATCTTCGCGCCGGGCTTCTCCACTGCCGAGCAGGTCACGGACGTTTCCGGCCGTGGCGTGGGCATGGATGTGGTGAAGCGAAACATTCAGGAGATGGGCGGGCACGTTGAGATCGCCTCGAAAGAGGGCAAAGGCACCACCATTCGCATTCTGCTGCCGCTGACGCTGGCGATCCTCGACGGCATGTCCGTGCGCGTGGCAGACGAAGTCTTTATCCTGCCGCTCAACGCGGTAATGGAATCACTGCAGCCGACCGCCGAAGAGCTGAAGCCGCTGGCCGGTGGCGAGCGCGTACTGGAAGTGCGTGGCGAATACCTGCCGCTGGTGGAGCTGTGGAATGTGTTCGATGTGCAGAACGCCAAAACCGATGCCACGCAGGGTATTGTCGTGATTCTGCAGAGCGCAGGGCGCCGCTATGCGCTGCTGGTTGACCAGCTGATTGGCCAGCACCAGGTTGTGGTGAAAAACCTTGAGAGCAACTATCGCAAAGTGCCGGGCATTTCTGCCGCCACCATTCTGGGCGATGGCAGCGTCGCGCTGATTGTGGACGTGTCCGCACTGCAATCGTTGAACCGTGAAAAGCGTGTGGCCGGTGCCGCAGCGTAATAGATAACCAAAGGGTAAAAAAAATGACTGACATGGCAACCGTGACCAAAATCGCTGGCGAAACCGTCGGCCAGGAATTCTTAGTGTTCACGCTCGGTGATGAAGAGTACGGCATCGATATTCTGAAAGTGCAGGAGATTCGCGGTTACGATCAGGTCACGCGCATCGCCAACACGCCTGAATTCATCAAAGGCGTAACTAACCTGCGCGGCGTGATCGTTCCCATCATCGATCTGCGCGTGAAGTTCTCGCAGCCGGACGTGGACTACAACGAAAACACCGTGGTGATTGTGCTGAATTTGGTACAGCGCGTCGTGGGTATCGTGGTAGATGGCGTGTCTGACGTGCTGTCGCTGACGCAGGATCAAATTCGCCCGGCCCCGGAATTCGCGGTGACCATGTCGACCGAATACCTCACCGGTCTGGGCGCGCTCGGCGAGCGTATGCTGATTCTGGTCGATATCGAGAAGCTGCTGAGCAGCGACGAGATGGCGCTGGTGGATACGCTGCGTAGCGCATAAGGGTTGAGCGAAAACGGGCTGCCCATGGGCAGCCCGTTTTTTTTTGTCTTTTTTATAAGCAGAGAAACATCGCTGCTCGCGGCGGCGTGCCCGCAGCTGCATGCCGTCCACTGTGTATTGTCAGGCTTTACGCTGCATTCCCGTTTACGCGTGAGTTTCGCTTTCTTTAGTTATTAAACACTAATTAATGCTTAATACTCAGCATGATATTTTGTAAAGAAGGCATAAATATCCTCAAACATTACGCAAAGCGGTCGATAACAGCGGGAGTGAAACCCTATCTGGAGAACCCATGTTAAAACGAATCAACGTCGTCACCAGCCTGCTGGCGGTACTGCTGATCTTTGGCGCTTTGCAGCTGCTGTCTGGCGGTCTGTTCTGGAATGCCCTGCAGAATGACAAAAATGCGTTTGCGGTCGCGCAAACCTCTACCAATAACGTGTCAGCACTCTCAGACGCGTGGATCGAGCTCAACCAGACCCGCACCGTGCTGAACCGCGCAATGCTGCGTATGCAGGGCAATGCGGCGGCGCAGGCCAACGGCGGACAGCTGGCGGCCCTGATTGCGCAAACCGAGAAGCAGCTGAGCGTGGCCGCTGGACACTATCAGCGCTACTACAACCTGCCTGCGACGCCCGGCATGCCGGCGGCGCTAACTGAGCGTCTGGAGAACGATTACAACGCGTTCAACGACGGCCTTAAAGCGATGCTGGAACGCCTGAAAGCCAACGATTTGCAGGGCATGTTTGCGCAGAACATCGAAACCAAACAGGTGAAGATGAAGGCCACTTATGCCGAGTGGCGTAGCGTGCAGAGCGATTTGGCGGCCGAGGGCGTGGCGCAAAACCAACGTGCCTTCACCAGCATGATGTGGCTATTAGGATCAGTAACGCTGGCGGTGGTCGCGGTGATCGTCGGCTGCTGGTTTGGCCTGCGCAGCGTACTGATTCAGCCGCTGCACCAGATGCTGGGTCACATTCGCCATATCGCCGCGGGCGATCTTACGCAGCCGATCCCGGTGGAAGGGCGCAATGAAATGAGCCAGCTGGCGTCCAGTTTGCACGAGATGCAGCAGGCGCTGGTGCGCACCGTGGGTAACGTGCGCGACGGATCGGACGCGATCTTCACTGGCGCCAGCGAAATCGCCGCGGGCAATAACGATCTTTCTGCCCGTACGGAAGAGCAGGCGGCGTCACTGGAGCAGACGGCAGCGAGCATGGAGCAGCTGACCGCGACCGTGAAGCAGAACGCCGAAAATGCGCGTCAGGCATCGCAGCTGGCACTTAACGCCTCTGACACCGCGCGCAAAGGCGGAGATGTGGTGGATGGCGTCGTGCGCACCATGCAGGATATTGCCGGCAGTTCGAAGAAAATTGCCGATATTATCAGCGTGATCGACGGCATTGCGTTCCAGACCAACATTCTGGCGCTGAACGCCGCGGTGGAAGCGGCGCGCGCTGGCGAGCAGGGCCGTGGTTTTGCCGTGGTGGCTGGCGAAGTGCGCAACCTGGCGCAGCGTAGCGCCCAGGCGGCAAAAGAGATCAAAGGACTGATCGAAGACTCGGTGAACCGCGTCAACAGCGGCTCACAGCTGGTGGGGACCGCCGGTGCCACCATGCAGGATATCGTCGGCGCCGTCACGCGCGTCACCGATATCATGGGGGAAATTGCCTCCGCCTCTGACGAGCAGAGCCGCGGCATTGACCAGGTGGGCCAGGCAGTAACGGAAATGGATCGCGTCACACAGCAGAACGCCTCGCTGGTTGAAGAGTCCGCTTCCGCAGCGGCGTCGCTGGAAGCGCAGGCAAGCCGTTTGAGCCAGGCGGTGGCGGTGTTCCGCATTCCGCGCGCCGCGCAAAGTCCGCTGGTGAGCCATCCGCAGATTGCACCGCAAACCGTGGCGCAGCCGCGCAAAGCGGTGACCGCAGCGGCAGGCGACAACAACTGGGAAACCTTCTAATCCCTTACGTCAGCGCCCACACGGGCACGCTCATCGGGGCCGTCTTGCTGACGGCCCCGTTTTTTTTGCTCGCAGCCCGCGTCCGACTTGCCCGCTGGTCCAACCCCTGCTACCGCACATAAAGTTCTTTTTGGTCACGCCGATAACGCTAGAGATCGCAAACCAATGAGGTGTTTATGTTTAGTCGTATTCGTGTCGTATCCGGACTGCTGTGCGTCCTGGCGCTCTTTGCCTTGCTGCAGCTCTTTTCCGGCGGAGTGTTTTTTACCACGGTGAAAGCCGATAAAGATAATTTTGCCTATAACCAGCGTCTGAGCACGCTACAGCGGGCAATGGGCACCTCTTGGGTATCGCTGGTTCAGGCACGTAACACGCTGAACCGCGCAGGCATCCGCTATTTGTTGGACAGTCAGCAGGCGGGTTCTGGCGCCACGATCACCGATCTGGTGGAGCTGGCGAATAAAGAGCTCAAAGTGGCTGACCAAGGCTTTGCCGAGTTTAACGCTAATCTGTCAGAAAAAGGCAAGTCGGCGGACAACGTGAAGACGCTGCAGGCCAACTACAACGCCTATCGTGGCGCGCTGGGTGAGCTGATTGGCTTCTTGAGCAGCGGCAACTTCAAGGGCTTTGTTGACCAGCCGACGCAATCTTTTCAGGATAAATTTGAAACCGATTACAACGCCTGGCTGAGCTACAACCAGGTGCTGGCACAGCAGGGTGTAGACGCCAATGAATCGGCCTATCAGCGCTCGATTGGGTTGGTCGTGGGTACGCTGCTGACCACGCTGCTGGTGATTGCGCTGGTGTGGACCGGGATGCGCACCGCGCTGATCCGTCCGCTGCGTCAGAGCATTGACCACATTCGTCACATCGCGCGCGGCGATCTCACCCAGCCGGTAAACGTGAATGTGCGTAACGAAATGGGCGAATTGCTCACCTCACTGCACGAGATGCAGCAGTCGCTGACGCAAACCGTGCGCATTGTGCGTGACGGTTCTGACGCCATTTATACCGGCGCCAGTGAAATTGCGCAGGGCAATAACGATCTCTCTTCCCGCACGGAACAGCAGGCCGCCTCGCTGGAGCAGACTGCAGCCAGCATGGAAGAGCTGACCGCGACCGTGAAGCTCAATGCAGAAAACGCCCGTCAGGCGTCGAAGCTGGCGCTGACCGCCTCGGAAACCGCGCAGCACGGCGGCAAAGTGGTGGATGGCGTGGTAAGCACCATGAAAGAGATCTCCGGCAGTTCGAAGAAAATTGCTGACATCATCAGCGTGATCGACGGCATCGCCTTCCAAACCAACATCCTGGCGCTGAACGCCGCGGTGGAAGCCGCGCGTGCGGGCGAGCAGGGGCGCGGCTTTGCCGTGGTCGCCGGTGAGGTACGCAGCCTGGCGCAGCGCAGTGCCCAGGCGGCGAAAGAGATCAAAGGGCTGATTGAGGACTCGGTGAGCCGTGTGAACACGGGTTCCGTGCTGGTTGAGAGCGCAGGCGAAACCATGACCAACATCGTTAACGCGGTGACGCGCGTCACCGACATCATGGGCGAAATCGCCTCTGCGTCCGACGAGCAGAGCCGCGGTATCGATCAGGTGGGCATTGCGGTGAACGAAATGGATCGCGTGACACAGCAGAACGCCGCGCTGGTCGAAGAGTCAGCTACGGCGGCCTCTTCGCTCGAAGATCAGGCCAGCCGACTGAAACAATCTGTTGCGGTGTTCAATATTGGTAAAGAATTCTCCGGCCAGGCCGTTAACGTAACTACAGCGCCAAAAATGTTGCGGCATCCGGTCAGTACCGCCGCGCAACCGTCAGCGCTACGTAACGCGGACAATAATTGGGAAACCTTTTAACCCTTCAGGCCGCCGCAGGGCGGCCTGACTGGCAGCATCGCAGTCGCCGCATTAACGCCATTACATAAAATTGTTGCCGGGTGACCCGAAATGAAGAAATCGACGGTATTGGATCAAAGTGAATCGACAACGCTGCTGTCACAAATGGTGCAGCGTCTGCCGCTTTCAGATACTCACTTTCGTCGTATCAGCCAGCTTATCTATCAGCGCGCCGGCATTGTGCTCGCCGACCACAAGCGGGAGATGGTGTACAACCGCCTGGTGCGCCGTTTACGCACGCTGAATATTGATGACTTTGGCCGCTATTTGGCCCTGCTGGAGCAGGATCAAAACAGCGCGGAGTGGCAGGCATTTATCAATGCGCTGACCACCAACCTGACCTCTTTTTTCCGCGAGGCGCACCATTTTCCGATTTTGGCGGAACATGCGCGCAAACGCAGCGGCAGCTACAGCGTGTGGAGCACCGCCGCGTCAACCGGTGAGGAGCCGTACTCCATCGCCATGACGTTGGCCGAGACGCTGGGTACGGGCCCCGGAAAATTCCAGGTACACGCCAGCGACATTGATACGCAGGTGCTGGAAAAAGCGGTGGCGGGTGTCTATCGCCACGAAGAGCTGCGCACGCTCTCGCAGCAGCAGCTTCAGCGCTTCTTTTTGCGCGGCACCGGTCCTCATGAAGGCATGGTGCGCGTGCGCAGCGAGCTGGCGGGAATGGTGAACTATTCCCAGCTGAACTTACTCAGTAATGACTGGGCATTACCCGGCCCGTTCGACGCGATATTTTGCCGTAACGTCATGATTTATTTTGATAAAGAGACGCAGGAGAAGATTCTGCGCCGCTTCGTACCCCTGCTAAAGCCAGGCGGTCTGTTGTTTGCCGGGCACTCGGAGAACTTCAGTCAGATCAGTAAAGAGTTCTGGCTGCGTGGACAGACGGTCTATGGATTGACTAAGGAAAGACGATGAGCAAGATCACCGTGATGTGCGTGGATGACTCCGCGCTGATGCGTCAGTTGATGACCGAGATCATCAACAGCCACCCCGACATGGAAATGGTGGCGACGGCGCCCGATCCGCTGGCGGCGCGGGATTTAATCAAACAGTACAACCCACAGGTGCTCACGCTGGATGTGGAAATGCCGCGCATGGATGGCCTTGATTTCCTCGAAAAATTGATGCGCTTGCGCCCGATGCCGGTGGTGATGGTCTCCTCACTGACCGGAAAAGGATCGGAAGTGACGCTGCGCGCGCTGGAGTTGGGTGCGGTGGATTTTGTCACCAAGCCGCAATTGGGCATCCGCGAAGGCATGCTGGCGTACAGCCAGATGATCGCCGATAAAATCCGCGCCGCCGCGCGCGCCAGATTGCACGTGCGCACCAATATGCCTGCGCCAGTGACGTTAAAAGCGGGCCCGCTGCTGAGCAGTGAAAAATTGATCGCCATCGGCTCTTCAACCGGTGGCACCGAAGCGATTCGCCACGTACTGCAGCCGCTGCCGGCCACCAGCCCAGCGCTGCTGATCACGCAGCATATGCCACCGGGCTTTACCCGGTCGTTTGCTGAGCGTCTTAATAAGCTGTGCCAGATCACCGTGAAAGAGGCGGAAGACGGCGAACGCATCCTGCCCGGCCATGCGTATATCGCACCGGGCGCGATGCACATGGAGCTGGGACGCAGTGGCGCAAACTACGTTGTAAAACTGAACGATGGTCCGCCAGTGAATCGGCACAAGCCGTCGGTAGACGTGCTGTTCCGCTCAGTGGCGGTGAATGCAGGTCGAAATGCAGTGGGCGTGATCCTCACCGGGATGGGCAATGACGGCGCCGCGGGCATGCTGGAAATGCATCGCGCGGGTGCCTGGACCATCGCGCAGGATGAAGCCAGCTGCGTCGTATTTGGTATGCCGCGCGAAGCAATTGCGATGGGCGGCGCCAGTGAAGTGGTCGATTTAGGTCAAATCAGCCAGCACATGCTGGCAAAAATTAGCGCCGGACAGGCATTGCGAATTTAACGGGCCGGTCCTGCCGGACAAGACAACACAGGAGTAGATATGGCTGACAAGAATATGCGCTTTTTGGTAGTAGACGACTTCAATACGATGCGTCGTATTGTGCGCAACCTACTGAAAGAGCTGGGTTTTAACAACGTAGAAGAAGCCGAAGACGGTGTTGACGCGCTGAGCAAACTGCGCGCAGGCGGGTTTGACTTCGTGGTATCCGACTGGAACATGCCCAACATGGACGGGCTGGAGCTGCTGCAAACCATCCGCGCCGACGCCACGCTCAACAAACTGCCGGTGCTGATGGTCACGGCGGAAGCGAAAAAAGAGAACATCATCGCTGCCGCCCAAGCCGGAGCCAGTGGCTACGTCGTTAAGCCGTTCACCGCCGCCACGCTTGAAGAGAAGCTGGGTAAAATTTTTGAAAAACTGGGTATGTAAGGAGATGTGATGAGCGACCTTCCGAAATCAACTGAAGAAGCCTCGGCACACGACATTATTTCCCGGATTGGCTCGCTGACGCGCATGTTGCGCGAAAGCCTGCGCGAACTGGGACTGGATCAGGCCATTGCAGAAGCGGCGGAAGCGATTCCGGATGCGCGCGATCGCCTGGACTATGTGGTGCAAATGACCGCGCAAGCCGCCGACCGCGCGCTGAACTGCGTTGAAGCGGCGCAGCCACATCAAGATCAAATGGAAGCTAACGCTAACCAGCTGAAAGGCCGCTGGGACGCGTGGTTTGAGAACCCGATTGAGTTGACGGATGCACGCGAGTTGGTTTCGGATACGCGCGCATTTCTCGGCGACGTGCCCACGCACACGGCATTCACCAACAAGCAGCTGCTTGAGATCATGATGGCGCAGGATTTCCAGGACCTTACCGGTCAGGTCATCAAGCGCATGATGGATGTGATCCAGGAGATCGAACGTCAGCTGCTGATGGTGTTGCTGGAAAACATGCCAGAAGTCAATGCCAGCCAGCGCAAAGATGCACACAGCCTGTTGAATGGCCCGCAGATCCATCCAGACGCACCGGGTGTGGTCTCAGGGCAGGATCAGGTTGACGATCTGCTCGATAGCTTAGGCTTCTGATCCCACGTCTGGCGTCCGCTTAAACCCGTACGCCTGCGGCATCGCAGTCCGGAGGAAACGTCGTTTTCCTCCGGCGCGGTGGCTTACTCCACCACGCCGCGCGCAGAATTATCCTTCCTGCTTGCTGGCCCTGCACATCCTTTGCTGATTACACCTTTCCACCGCGGTAACGCCTTTGCGTACGTCAGTAGGGCGCGCTTCACGGCTCAGCGTCGCGATTGACAGGTTTCCGTATTAAAACACGTCACATTGTCTGCCCTCCTGGCGCCATTTCATGGCCTGTAATCTGAATCCTTCCAGACTTGTCCTGCACCTTAGCCAGAATGTGTTAGGGTAAAGGAGTGAAATTTTGTGAGATACATCAAACTCTTCATCTCTGAAGATTCAACGGGAGTGATTATTTTCGGTCATGTTGCCTGTGTTTTATAGTCCAAAACGTTTCCCGCTGCTCATTGGCCTGATGCTGGCTGCCAGCGCGCCTGCGCGGGCCTTAGTGAGCGAGTCTTCCGTGCCGGACGCGCCGTTTGGCGATCCGAATCACTTTCAAACAATGGCTGCTGCGCTACCCGAACTGGGTTCGCAACAGGAGAGCGACGCGTTCAGTAAACGCATCGCCAGCGTGGCCAAAAGTATCGGCGAAGCCAGTCAACGTGGCGAGGGTGATAGCTCCATTGGCCATCAGGCGGGCATCTGGGCCTTTAATCATTTTCGCGATGAGGTTGCTGACCGGGTAGAAAACCAAGGGCAATCGCTGCTTTCTCCTTACGGTAATGCGCAAATTGATTTCAACGTGGACATGGACGGCAATTTTAACGGCAGCGGCGCCTCGCTGCTGACGCCTTGGGCCGACCGCTATCGCTCGCTGACCTTTAGCCAGGTGGGTTTTCACCAAACCGAGGACGGGCTGGTGGGCAATGCCGGTCTTGGACAGCGCTGGATGACCGGGAACTGGCTGCTGGGCTACAACGGATTTGTCGATCGTCAATTCAACAGCGGTTTGCAGCGGGCGTCGCTGGGTACCGAGGCATGGAGCGATTTCCTGCGCTTTTCGGCAAACTACTACACGCCGCTCTCTGGCTGGCAAAACCGCAATCCGTTCCAGCAGCAGCGTCTGGCGCGCGGGTATGACGTGACGACGCAGGGGTATTTGCCGTTCTATCGCCAACTCGGCATGTCCGTGAGCTGGGAGCAGTATCTCGGTAACAATGTTGATCTTTTTAACAGCGGTAATGCCTACCACAACCCCTCAGCGCTCACGTTGGGCATCTCGTATACACCGGTGCCGCTGGTGACTGTCTCCGCCAGCCACAAAGCCAGCAATGAGGGCGAAAGTCAGGATCAGCTCGGTTTACGCCTCAACTACCGCTTTGGCGTGCCGCTAAGCCAGCAGCTGAGCGCCAGCAACGTGGCGGAAGCACGTTCGCTGCGCGGCAGCCGCTACGACAGCGTCACGCGCAACTACACGCCGGTACGTGAGACGCGCGCGCGCAAAACATTGACCGTATTCCTGGCAACGCCGCCGTGGCAGCTTAACGGCGGCGAGAGCCTGCCGCTCAAGCTGCAAATTCGTCACGCCAGCCCGATCGCGCACGTTGAATGGCAGGGCGATACTCAAGCGCTGAGCCTGACGCCGGGTGCCAACCCCAACGATCCGCAAGGCTGGAGTATTATCGTGCCGCAGTGGGACAGCGCGGCGGACGCCAGCAACACGTATCATTTGGCGGTGACGCTGGAAGACAGCCGTGGCAACCGCGTAACCTCAAACACGATCACGCTGCAGGTGCAGGAGCCGTTTACTATCGACTCCGGGCCGGACAGCCGCTTTGATCTGCTGGCACCCTAGTAAAGCATCAGCGAAACACGCACTGCCGGCGTGAAGATAACGTAAGATACGGACTCTGTTGCAGGAAAGGATGCCACCGCTATGCCCACCATTCCGTTGCCGGCGTTGACCTTGTTGGCGCTCGCAATTCTCACGTTGACGTTGTGGACGCACGATCGCGTACGCTATCGCCGCGCACGCTTCTTCTTACTGGTTAGCCTGCTGCTGATGGCGCTCAATACGGCAGGCTGGATCTGGCCAAGTGTGCCGCTGACGCTGCTTCGGGTTGCACTGGCACTGCTGTTGCCGATGCTGGCATGGCACGGTTTCTGGCCGTCCAGCGCGCACCGCTTCTCACGGTTATCCCTGGCGCCCGTTGCGCTCGCAGTGGCGCTAGCCTGCGTTATCCCTGTCGCCATCGATCTCCTGCTGTTTGCGCTTTATACCGGGTACGGCGTGGCGCTGATCGCCGCCGGCCTGCGCGTCAGCGAAGGGGCAGGCTTAAGGCGCATTCGCGCACTGCCCGGAACGGCGAAGGTGGCGCTGGCGGTCGGGGGTTTTCTGCTGCTTTCGGCCCTAAGCGATCTCACGGTAGCGCTGGCGTTTCACTGGCATCAAGGCGCACGCGTGGTGCCGATGATTGCCGCGCTGCAAACCCTGTTGCTGCCGTTTCTGACGCTCGCCATCATGCGGGTGGCACGCCGCCAGCCCGTCTCAGCTGACGAATCGGGCTCGTTGGCATCTGTGCCCGCCGCGACAGCGTCGTCCCCCGCGCAAGTGGCACTTTGCCAGCAGCTGGATAGCCAGATGCTGGCGCAGACGCTGTTTCTGGATTCAGCGCTCACGCTCGCGCGACTGGCGCGCAAAACGGGCATCACGACGCGGCATCTTTCCGCGGCGGTCAATGCTGTGCACCACTGCAATGTGTCGCAGTGGATCAACGGTTATCGCGTGCGTCACGCCTGCGCGCTTTTGCACACGGATAGCGCTTCAGTCACAGAGGTGATGCTGGCTTCTGGCTTTATCACCAAGTCCAATTTCAATCGCGAATTTCTGCGCATCACCGGGCAGACGCCGAGTGCTTTTCGCCAGCAGCGGGCGCCAGCGCCGCCGTCAGAAAGGGCAGGATGCGCGCCAGCGCGGCCTGATGAATAACCGCTCGACCGCGCGCATCGCCATCATGACAAATCATCCCGTCGCCGGGTGAGGCGCGTTCAATGATGGCCGCACCCTCCGGTTTACAGCGCTGCATAAAACTAAAGTGGTTGGCACCGCCCACGCGATAAACCTGCACCCGAGAGGGGGGAAGATGGGCTGCCAAAAAGCCGGATTCCAGCGATGCGGGCAGATCGGGCGCATCTTTTTCCGCCGCCAGTAACAGCACGGGTAACGCCATTTGTGACAGTGTCACTTTTGTAAAACCCCGCGTCACGCCAGCATCCAGTGTCACTACCGCACGAATACGCCCATCGCGAAAGTTCGCCGCGAGCAACGGCGCGTTTTCGGGTGACGTGATGCCGAGCTTTTCCGCCAGTTTGCAGTCGGAGAAGGCGCGATGCTGGTGGCAATCCGCTAAAAATGCCGGTGCTGAAAAACGGGCACCGGCCAGCGCCATGACCGTCCAGCCGCCAAGAGAGTGTCCCATCGCGGCGATACGCGTGGCATCGATGCGTCCCGCCAGTGCGGGCTGCTGCAATAGGGCGTCGAGCAAGCGCGAGATATCCTCGGGGCGATGCCACAGCGCGCGTGCAGCCGCGGGATCACGGTTTTCGCTGCTGGTGCCGGGATGATCCGGCGCGGCGACGCTGTACCCCTGTGCCACCAGCGCGACGGCGAGCCAGTTCAGATTACGCCAGCTGCCGCCGTAGCCATGGGACAACAGCACCAGCGGATGGATGCCAGCCTCAGGCTCGGCATTGCGTATCACTGACTCACCATAAAAGGCGGCGTTTTCGCCTGTGGCTTGTGGCGGTCCGCTTGCCCGCGTGGGATACCAAAGCGTGATGGGAAGAGGACGTGAGCTTTGTGCATCCAGGGTAAGCTGTCGAAATCCGACGCTGGCATACCCGGGAAGCGCGAGGATAAAGATGAACAGCGTGGTCATGATAAAGCGGTACATAGCGATCTCCACAGTTAATGAGCGGGAGATCGTGACGCTTCTGGCCGGGAATGGCGTCCTCGATCGCGATTAAGTACCTGCAACAGAAGGTGTTTTTCTCAGCAATAAAAAAGGGCAGCTTACGCTGCCCTTGCGGCACAGGGTTGACACTGCCCCTGTGCAATGAGGGTAAAACGCTTAGAACTGGTACACCAGGCCCACGGCGGTCACATCATCCGTTGCCAGACCCAGCGGGTTGTTGTCTTTCAGCAGGTTGATTTTATATTCCGCGTACGCCGACATATTTTTGTTGAAGTAGTAGGTGGCACCCACGGCAACGTATTTAAACAGATAGGTGTCGCCTACGTTTTCCAGATCCTTGGCCTTTGAAGAGACATAGCCCAGTGAAGGACGCAAGCCGTTGAGGAACTGATATTGTGCCACGGCTTCAAAGTTGACCGCTTTGTTAGCAAAGCCAGCGTTGGTGTTGCGCACCGGGGTAGCATTCAGCGTTTCGCCATAAATCGTCGCCAGATAGATCTGATTGGCGTCATATTTCAGACCGGTTGCCCAGCTTTGCGCTTTGTCGCCTTTGCCGAACGTGGCGCTGTTCTGCGCGGTCACGCGATCGAGGCTGGCATAGGCACCCACCAGGCTCAAACCAAAATCGAAGTCGTAAGAGGTGGAGAGGGCGTAGCCGTCGCCGTTGGAGCGGCGTACAGATAGGTTACTGCCGCTGGTGTCGCTGCGCTCATTTTTGCCTTCATACTGCGCGGCAACGTTCCAGCCTTTAACCAGGCCAAAGAAATCTTTGTTGCGCCAGGTCAGCACGCCCGCCGAGCGGCCTGACAGGAACGCATCCGTGTAACCGGAGTCGCCACCGAAGAATGGCAGCATATCGGTATAGCCCAGCGCATCATAAACCAGACCGTAGTTGCGGCCGTAGTCTACGGATCCAAACTGACCAAATTTCAGACCGGCAAAGCCCAAACGGGTACGGTTACCCGACTGCGCATCGCTGCCTTCTGAGTTGCGCAGGCTGTACTGGTACTGCCATTGACCATAGCCGGTAAGCTGGTCATTGATTTTCGTTTCACCTTTAAAACCAAGACGCGCATAAGAGCTGGTATCGCCATCGTTATTGCTGTCATTGGAGAACAGATGGGAAACGTTAATTTTTCCGGTCAGATCCAGTTTGTTGCCATCTTTGTTATAGATTTCGGCCGCGTGAGCCGAAGGCATAGCCAGCAGTAAGGGCATCACTGCTGCCAGTAACGTGCGCTTCATCATTTATTGTTTACCCTGTGATATTTTTTAATTGTATCCCCGTTGCGGGGTTGAAAGAAAATGACATAAAAGGTTCAAAATCAAAAGTGCAATATATGTAACAATATATTTCAGTTTAACGATGTGTGCGAATTTTGTGCTTGCTAGTGTTTATTACCCATTAGCAATCGCATTTACTTATCACAATTTTCGGGAATTAACGTATTTAATATTTAATTATCTTATTGTTTTTAATCGAATTATATTCATTTGCAGTAAAAGCGATTTTAATGAATTCATTTAAGTGAAATAACCCCGTCCTATGCGTTCTTGTGCTTAAGAAAGCTATTTTTTTGATAGGATGCTTAGCAGGGTAATGTTTTTAACTCACAGCGCATGTCATTTTATTTCACTGCTGATGATAACATGCGAAAGCACTCTGTTCCGGCGCATTTTATTTACTTTCAAATATGGGTGTTTTTTATTCAACTTTCTTGCCTGAGGGTAATTTCTGCGTCTCATCTTTTTTTATTACAGCGAACAACGGCTGCACCGACACTGCGCAGGCTGCCCTTTTTCAGTGCCGAACCTGCGCTATTTTGGTGTGATATTTGCTGTTCGATCACAAAAGTAATATTTCGTTTTGCCGTTGCATAAATCCGCTAAATAAACCGCTTTTTGACCGCCTGCATCAGACAATTATTCACTTTTTATGCATTTATTGTGAATAGCGGCTCCTTCTAAGTCATTGATTTTACGCCGAAGAACGCATTTTATGCATTTTTCCGCTGGCTGGCACGCTTACTGCAATTTACAGTAGAGCAGCACTATCACGCTGTTAACAATTCTAAAACAAACGCTTCACGTTTTGTGGGGCAGGAGAAATGGCCATGTCACTGCAAGTATCTCGTCACGATTTTGATCAATGGATGATGCCGGTTTATGCCCCTGCGGCATTTGTGCCGGTGCGTGCGGAAGGCTCAACCCTGTGGGATCAGCAGGGCAAGGCCTATATCGATTTTGCAGGTGGTATTGCGGTCAATGCGCTCGGCCATGCGCATCCTGCGCTACAGCAAGCGTTAACGGACCAGGCGGCCAAACTGTGGCACACCGGCAATGGCTATACCAATGAGCCGATTTTACGGCTGGCAAAACAGCTGATTGACGCCACCTTTGCCGATCGCGTGTTCTTTTGTAACTCCGGCGCCGAGGCCAACGAGGCCGCGCTCAAGCTGGCGCGTAAAGTGGCGCATGACCGCTTTGGCGCCGAGAAAAACGGCATTGTGGCGTTTAAAAACGCGTTTCACGGTCGCACGCTGTTTACCGTGTCGGCGGGCGGGCAGCCGGCCTATTCGCGTGATTTTGCACCGCTGCCACCGGCTATTGAACACGCGGAGTTCAATGATTTAGCCTCGGCGGCGGCGCTGATCAACGATCGTACCTGCGCGGTGATCGTGGAGCCGATTCAGGGCGAAGGGGGCGTAGTACCCGCCGATGGCGCATTTTTACGCGGATTGCGCGAGCTGTGTGACAAGCATCATGCCACGCTTATCTTCGACGAAGTGCAGAGCGGGGTCGGCCGCACGGGGTCGCTCTATGCCTATATGCACTATGGCGTCACGCCGGATGCGTTGACCACGGCCAAAGCGCTAGGCGGCGGCTTCCCCATTGGCGCGATGCTTACGCGTGAGGATTTGGCGCAGGTCATGGGCGTGGGCACGCACGGCACCACCTATGGCGGTAACCCGCTGGCAGGCGCGGTGGCGGGCACGGTGATGTCACTGATCAATCAGCCCGATTTTCTGGCGGGCGTGTCAATGCGCCATGACTGGTTTGTTGACCAGCTGCAGGCGCTAAATCAACGTCTGCCGGTGTTCAAAGAGATACGCGGCATAGGGCTGCTGATCGGTGCCGTCCTCAACGAGGATTTTGCCGGCAAGGCGAAACAGTTCAATCTGCTGGCGGCCGAAGAGGGCGTGATGGTGCTGATTGCCGGGGCCAACGTGGTGCGTTTTGCGCCGGCGTTAAACATCAGTGAAGCCGATGTGAAAGCGGGCCTGGCGCGCTTTGAACGGGCCTGTGAGCGTATGCTCAGCGGGGCCGCATCATGATGGTGATTCGCCCCGTCGAGCGCGACGATCTGGCGCAGCTGCTGGCGCTGGCGGGCAAAACCGGCGGCGGCTTAACGTCACTGCCGGCGGACAGCGATACGCTGAAAGCGCGTATCGAACGCGCTTTACTGACGTGGCAGGGGGTTCTGCCGCGCAGCGAGCAGGGCTATGTGTTTGTGCTGGCTGACAGCGAGGACAATCGCGCCGTGGGCATCTGCGCGATTGAAGTGGCCGTGGGGTTACAGGATCCCTGGTATAACTTCCGCGTGGGCACCCAAGTGCATGCTTCTAAAGAGCTCAATGTCTATGCCAGCCTGCCTACGCTGTCGCTGAGTAACGATCACACAGGCAGCAGCGAACTGTGCACGCTGTTTCTCGATCCTGACTACCGCGCGGGGAAAAACGGCTATCTGCTGTCGAAATCGCGCTTTATGTTTATGGCCAACTTTCGCGAGCATTTTACCCAGCATGTGGTGGCGGAGATGCGCGGTATCAGCGATGCGCAGGGGCACTCGCCGTTTTGGGACAGCGTGGGCAGCCATTTTTTCTCCATGCCCTTTACCCAAGCGGATTTTCTCAGCGGCACCGGGCAGAAAGCGTTTATCGCCGAGCTGATGCCGAAACATCCGCTTTATATTCATTATCTCAGTGAGGCGGCGCAAAAGGTGATCGGCGAAGTGCATCCGCAGACGGCACCCGCACGCGCTGTGCTCGAGGCGGAGGGGTTTCGCTATCAAAACTACATCGATATTTTTGACGGCGGCCCGACGCTTGAATGTGAAATTGATCGCATCCGCGCCATCCGCAAGAGCCAGCTGTTGACGGCCGAGGCAGGCGAGGCCGCCGAATCATGGCCGCTGTGTCTGGTGGCCAATACCGACTACCAACGCTTCCGGGTCATTTTACTGCCGGTAGAGATCGAATCAGGCGTGGTTCAGCTCAATGACAGCCAGCGCGCCGCGCTGTGCTGCAACTATGGTGATGCGCTGCGTGTGGTCACGCTGTGCCGCGAGGAGAAAAAAGCATGACGCATTTTATTCAGGGAGAGTGGTTGTCTGGCGACGCGGAAAAGCTCACTAAACAGGATCCGGTCAGCGGCGAGACGCTGTGGCAGGGCCATGCCGCGTCAGCGGAACAGGTTGCGCACGCCTGTGCGGCGGCCCGCGCCGCTTTTCCTGACTGGGCGCGCACGCCGTTCGCCGCGCGCCAGGCGATAGTCGAGCAGTTCGCTAACTTGTTGGAACAAGACAAAATGACGCTGGCAGAAATCATTGCCCGTGAAACCGGTAAACCTCGCTGGGAAACGCTGACCGAAGTGCAGGCGATGATCAATAAAGTGGCGATTTCCGTTAAGGCTTATCACGCGCGCACGGGCGACCAGGCGCAAGGCGAGAGTTCGCTGCGCCACCGTCCGCATGGCGTGCTTGCGGTGTTTGGCCCGTATAACTTTCCCGGTCATCTGCCCAACGGACATATTGTGCCCGCGCTGCTGGCGGGGAACTGCGTGGTGTTTAAACCCAGCGAGCTGACCCCCATGACGGCGGAGAAAACCGTGGCGCTGTGGGCGCAAGCCGGGCTGCCAGCGGGCGTTATGGCGCTGCTTCAGGGGGGACGCGAAACCGGGCAGGCGTTGGCGAACGCGCGCGATATTGACGGTTTATTGTTTACCGGCAGCGCCGCCACCGGGTATCACCTGCATCGCCAGTTCGCCGGACAGCCGGAAAAGATGCTGGCACTGGAGATGGGCGGTAACAATGCGCTGATTGTAGAAAACCCAGAGGATTGCGACGGCGCGGTGCATATTGCCATCCAGTCTGCGTTTATTACCGCGGGACAGCGCTGTACCTGTGCGCGTCGCCTGCTGGTGAAGCGGGGCGCCGCCGGCGACGCTTTTCTGCAGCGCCTGGTGGAGGTTAGCGCGCGCTTGCAGCCGGGCGCGTGGAATGCTGACCCGCAGCCGTTTATGGGCAGTGTGATTTCTCCCGTAGCGGCCGGTCAGATTTTTGCGGCGTGGCAGGCACGTGTCGCGTTAGGCGGCACGGTGCTGCTGGCGATGCGCTGGCCCGATCGCAACAGCGCCATCCTGACGCCCGGTATTATCGACATGACAGACGTCGCGGTGCTACCGGATGAAGAGGTGTTTGGCCCGCTACTGCAGGTGATTCGCTATGACGACTACGCCGACGCGATCCGTCTCGCCAACCATACGCGCTACGGCCTGTCCTGCGGGCTGATCTCACCACAGCGTGAGCAGTTCGACCAGTTACTGCTGGAAGCGCGCGCGGGCATCGTGAACTGGAACAAGCCGCTGACCGGCGCAGCCAGTACCGCACCCTTTGGCGGCGTGGGCGCCTCGGGCAATCACCGCGCCAGCGCGTGGTATGCCGCTGACTACTGTGCCTGGCCGATGGCTTCACTGGAAAGCGCCAGCCAGGCGCTGCCGGGCAGCCTCTCGCCGGGTCTCGACTTCTCTGCCGGAGAGCACGCATGATGACTGCCTGTGAAGCCAATTTTGACGGCCTGGTTGGGCTAACGCATCACTACGCGGGCTTATCGTTCGGCAATGAAGCCTCCACCCGCAACCAATTGCAGCCTTCTAATCCGCGTCTGGCCGCTAAGCAAGGGCTGCAGAAGATGAAAGCGCTGGCGGATATGGGCTACGTGCAGGGCGTCATCCCGCCTCATGAGCGGCCGAATATCCCGCTGCTGCGGCAGTTGGGATTCAGCGGCAGCGATGAGCAGGTGCTGGCCAAGGCCGCGGCGCAGGCGCCGCATCTGTTGTCCGCAGCCAGTTCGGCGTCGGCGATGTGGGTGGCCAACGCCGCGACCGTCTCACCGTCGGCGGACAGCGCGGACGGGCGCGTCCATTTCACCGTCGCCAACCTTAATAATAAGTTTCATCGCGCCATCGAAGCACCGCAAACCGCCGCGCTACTGCGGGCTATTTTCCGTGATACCCGGCACTTTAGCGTGCACGACCCACTGCCGCAGGTGGCGCTGTTTGGCGATGAGGGCGCCGCCAACCATAACCGCTTCGGCGCAGTTTACGGCGACCCTGGCGTGCAACTGTTTGTGTATGGCCGCGACGACCGGCAACCCACTGCCGCGCCGCAGCGTTATCCGGCCCGCCAGACGCGAGAAGCCAGCGCAGCGGTGGCGCGCCTGCATCAGCTCGATGCGCAGCGCACGCTGTTTGCGCAGCAACATCCTGGCGTGATCGATCAGGGCGTGTTTCACAACGACGTCATTGCGGTGAGCAATCAGCAGGTGCTGTTTTGCCATGAAGACGCGTTTGTCGATCAGCCTCAGCTATTGGCCTCGCTTGCCGCGTGCGTCCCGGATTTTCAGCCTATTGTGGTGCCGCGTGCCCAAGTTTCGGTGGCGGATGCGGTCAACACCTACCTGTTTAACAGCCAATTGCTGCAGCGGCCCGAAGGCGGCATGCTCTTGGTGCTACCGGAAGAGTCGCGGCAGCACCCCGGCGTATGGCGTTACCTTAACCAGCTGGTGGCGAGCGGTGGGCCCATTCGTGAGCTCAAGGTGTTCGATCTGCGTGAAAGCATGTGCAATGGCGGCGGGCCAGCGTGTCTGCGGTTACGCGTGGTGCTGACCGAGGCCGAGCGCGCGGCGCTCAATCCGGCGGTGCTGATGAATGACCCCCTTTTCGCCACGCTTAACGGCTGGGTAGACAAGCACTACCGCGATCGCCTGACGCAGGCCGATTTGGCCGATCCCGCGCTGTTACGTGAGGGACGCACCGCGCTGGACGAGCTGACGCAGCTGCTAGACTTAGGCTGTGTTTACGCGTTTCAGCGTTAATCGCGGGCCACGCGCGTCGGCCCGAGTTAAAAGGAGGGATTATGCAGGATTTTCTACAGCAAACCCTGTCAGGTGACCCCCCGCGTGCGCGCCGCGGCAGTACGGCGCACCTGGAGTGGGCATGGCATGGCGAAGGCATTTTATCGCTGACGCCGCATCAGGCAACGCATCAGGCGCTGGTGCTTTCAGCGGGCATTCATGGCAATGAAACGGCACCGGTAGAAATACTCAACGCGCTGCTCGCGCCGCTGTTAACCGGGGCGCGTTCGCTGGCGGTGCGACTTCTGGTGGTGCTCGGCAATCCGGCGGCGCTGCGCAGCGGCAAACGCTATCAGCAGTACGATCTCAATCGCCTGTTCAGCGGTCGCTGGCAAAGGGTGTCGGAGCTGGCAGAGGCGCAGCGCGCGCTGCAGCTAGAGCAAGCGCTGGAAACGTTTTGGCGCACCTGCCGCGAGCATGAACAGCGTTGGCACCTGGATCTGCACACCGCGATCCGGGGCTCCTGGCATACGCGTTTTGGCGTGTTGCCGCAGCGTGAGCAGCCTTGGCCGCAGCCGTTTCTCGAGTGGCTGGCCGCTGCCGACATGGAAGCGCTGGTGTTTCATCGCGCGCCGGGCGGCACCTTTACGCACTATAGCTGTGAACATCACGACGCCGCGAGCTGCACGCTGGAGCTGGGGAAAGCGCTACCGTTTGGGCACAACGAGCTCAGCCAGTTCACCGGGGCCCAGCAGGCGCTGGCGGCCCTATTGTACGGCGAGGCGCTCCCACCGGTACGACAACCGCCGCGCCATTACCGCGTGGCGCAGCAAATTACGCGTCAGGGAGATGACTTTGTGTTGCACATGGATGATGAGACATTGAATTTCACCGCGTTTCCTCAAGGCACGCTGCTGGCGGAAGAGGGCAGTCAGCGCTATTACGTGCAGCAGGCGCGGGAGTTTGTGCTGTTTCCTAACCCGCACGTGGCGCCAGGCCTGCGTGCCGGGCTGATGCTGGTAGAAGAGACGCCGCAAACTCAGGCGCTGGCGCTGTAGCGGCGGGTCAAGTCCGGTTTCCTTGCATGCGGCGAGGAAACCGGCAGCAACTATCAGGCAGAATCACGATATTTGCTTCCTCAAAACCGACAATACCATTACAATCTTCCTTAATTTCTGCTCGATTCCCGTTTTTGTCATACTTTTTTGCATTTCTTCACGCCTTTCTTCGCTTTCTCTCCATGATTGAATGAATGTTGTCATTTACGCTTTCACGGCTTTACTCACCCTCTGAGTAGTTGACGTTCAGATTCGTATAGTGGTCTCCGTCGACGCGATACAGACTGTCGCAACTTTACTGATAAAAAAGGACAATATTATGCGTAAACTCACCTCTCTGTTCCTGGCTACCACGCTGGCACTGGGCGCGGCCAATATCGTCCACGCCGCTGCAGATAACCTCACGCCGCCGCCAGCAGGCAGCGAAACACCCATGCATAAACCGATGCGCCATCACGGCATGGAGATGATGTTTAAAGATCTGAATCTGACCGAGGCGCAAAAAACGCAGATCAAGACCATCATGCGCGATGGCCACAAAGAGATGAAGCGTCCTTCCGTGGACGAGCGTAAGGCGATGCATGACATCATCGCATCCGATACTTTCGACAGTGCAAAAGCCGAGGCGCAGGCAGAAAAAATGAGCGCCGACGCCAAAGCGCGCGCGCTGCAGATGATGGAAACGCAGAACAAGATTTATAACGTGCTGACGCCGGAGCAGAAAAAACAGTACAACGCCAACTTCGAGAAACGTCTCACGGAGAAAGGCCCTCACGAAGGCAAAATGCCGCCACCGGCTGACGCAGAATAAGCCTCAGCTGACCCTCTAAGAGACCGTCAATGCTGTCCAGTGTGTGAATCGCACTGGGCAGCAGGGCGGTTTTTTTTATAACTCAATCAGCGGAAATGCGCCTGAAAGCAGCGGGCGGCAGAGGATTTTATAGCCGTCGTGGTCAAATCCCGCGCGCGCGCGTTGAAGGGTACGCGCTTCGTCTTCGGTGCTCACCGATCCCAGCCAAAACCAGTGGTCGATAACGTGGATTTGCGTCATCTCGGGGCGGGTTTCCACGATACCGACCGGGCCTTGCCACGGCCAGCACACCACGCGCATTTGCTCCAGCGCCGCCTGTAATCGCTGCTGATGCGCGGCCACCGGCTCGTGACCGCAGCACGCACCGGCGCAGCGCTTAAGCGCCGCGCGAAAGCAGCCGCGTCCGGGGCGGAGACTCTCAAGGCCCAGCAGCCCATGGCAAAGACGCTGCTCGTCGGCAAGGGCTTTCAGTTTTTCCAGCGCGGCAAAGCGGCTGCGAAACAGGCCATATAAATTAGGCGAGCAGGAAAAATCGAGATCGCGCGCGTAGACCACCTGCGGGGCGCTGTCGCCCAGCTGCAAAGAGCAGAGCTGGCGATTTTTACGCAGCCGCTTATTAAACAGCGGCTGCTGCGTTTTAATCATCTGTGCTTCCAGCAGCTGTGCACCGAGATCGCCCGCCGTAGGGATCCAGCTCACGCGCCGCGCCTGGCGTAGCATACTGGCTTCGTCAGCGGTGCGGAAATGCGCCATCACCCGACTGCGCAGGTTAATGCTTTTGCCGATATACAGCGGAAGATTTTCGCTATCGCCGTGGAAGGTGTAGACGCCGGGCACGTTGGGTAAACCGTCGAGCCATTGGCGTAAGTGTTCGGGATATTGATAGATTGCCGCCGCATCAAAATCCAGGCGGTGGCTGGCTGCGCGTCTGACCAAAACGTACTCCGATTACTGGTTGTCTGTCCAGTATATCAGCGCGGCTGTTTTCTCGCCAGTGGCGCAAGAATAGGCGTTTCTCGCCCGCTGACGAGAAACGCGAGGCAGGCGGTTACTTTTTCCAAAAATCGTCAAAAACGGTGATAGGCGGGCGACGCTTATGCTCGGTTTTCAAATACCAGCCTTCAATGGTGCGGGCGGCGTCGGCGTCAATGGTTTTGCCTTCGAGGTAATCATCAATTTGCTGGTATGTCACGCCAAGGGCCACCTCATCCTGCAGGCCAGGGCGATCATCTTCGAGATCGGCGGTAGGGTGTTTCAAATAGAGGTGTTCTGGACAGCCCAAGGCTTTGAGCAGTTGCTTACCCTGGCCTTTGTTCAGGCGGAACAGCGGATTGATATCGCTGCCGCCGTCGCCGTACTTGGTAAAGAAGCCGGTGACGGCCTCGGCGGCGTGATCGGTGCCAACCACCACGCCTTTGGTCATGCCCGCAATGCTGTACTGCGCTTTCATACGCTCGCGTGCTTTTTCGTTGCCGCGCACAAAATCAGAGACCGCGATACCCGCGTCCTGGAGTGCGCGCTCACTGGCTAATACGGCTTCTTTGATGTTGACCACTAATGTACGGTCCGGCTTGATAAAGGCCAGCGCGTCCTGGCAATCCTGCTCATCGGCCTGCACGCCATAGGGCAGGCGCACCGCAATAAACGCATATTCGCTGTCACCGGTCTCGTCACGCAGTTCGCGGATAGCGGTTTGTGTCAGCATGCCCGCCAGAGTAGAGTCCTGGCCGCCGCTGATCCCCAGCACCAGCGTTTTAATAAACGGGTGAGCTTTCAGGTAAGACTTCAAAAAATCCACGCTGACGCGGATTTCCTCCTGCGGATCGATAACCGGTTTAACCCCTAATGCGTGAATGATTTCCTGCTGCAATGACATGAACGTCTCCTCAAGTCTGTCGCCTGACGGCACCGTGCGAATGCTTTGCTAAAGCTAACGCCTCTGCCTTAAAACAACAAGCCGAACGGCGATGGGCATGGCTAATCGCCGCAATTTAAGACGATTTTTACCCCCGCGACGTCGCGTGCGCAGCCCGGATGTTCAATTGCAGAAAGGGCGCTAACGTGAGTACCTTGAGGCATCAATGAAAAATGCAGGAAAACGCAGCCAGTGATTTGATAAATCGAACTTTCTGTTCCAGGCTTATTCCGACATGGACAACGTATGAGGAACAACAATATGAATAAAGTGCTGGGATGTATCGCTGCCGCTATGACGCTGGCAGCTCTGTCAGGTTGTACGACTTACGATCGCGCGGAAAGCTATGTGACTAAGCCAGTGGTCAAAGATGTGAAGAAAGGCATGACGCGTGAACAGGTGCGCCAGATTGCGGGCCCTGCTTCAACCGAAATCACCATGGTTCATGCGCGCGGTACGTGCCAGACCTACGTGATTGGCGAGCGTGATGGCAAGCAGCAGACCTACTTCGTGAGCTATAACGACACCGGTCGCGTGATGAACTACGGCTTCCAGAGCTGTAAGGATTACGATACCGATCCGCAAGCTGCGCAGTAAGCGTCGCGGAACAGATAACGGCCCGTCAAAGACGGGCCGTTTTGTTTTCGGGCTTATAGCCCATAGGGACGTGGCACTTCCACGTAACGCCCGCCTAACTCCCGCTCATAATAGTGACCCGCTTGCACGTAGTAGCGCTTCCCGTTGAAGTCCAGCACCCGCATGCCCCCGTCCGGCACCGTCTCTGGCGGCTGCACCATGACGTAAGTGTCACCTTGACGCTGATAATAGTGGTCGTTGAGCAAATAGTAGGTCAGACCGCCAATCAGTACCGCCGTGGCGGCATCCGGCAGGAAACGCAGCGGGCCAGGACCACCCCAGTGGCGATCGTGTGGCCAACCGCCCCAGTGCGGGCCGGGACCGTGATCCCAACCGCCGGGATAGGCAAAACTGGTGGCTGGCGCAATCAGGGTCAGCGCCAGCAGCGAGGCGATAACGTTTTTCATGATGACTCTCCTGGTATGATGTCAGCAGAATTGGCTTTTTATCAGCGGAGTTCAAGCGGAAAGTGCGGGATGTTTCGTCTGTTTACCACGCTTAACGCTTTCCTAACGACCTCGCCATGATTGCGATGAAATGCGCATGCGGCGCAAAAAAAAACGGCAGGTCATTTGACCTGCCGTCTGGCGCTTATGTGACCTGTGCGTTAGCGATGAGCCAATTCGGCGTGTTCATCGCTTTCCAGCACGTCACGGTTGGTTTGGCCCAGCCAGCGGCTGGTGAGCGAGCCTGCGGTCATCGAGCCGTTGACGTTCAACGCGGTGCGCCCCATGTCGATGAGCGGCTCAATGGAGATCAGCAGTGCCACCAGCGTGACCGGCAGGCCCATCGCCGGCAGCACAATGAGTGCGGCAAACGTGGCACCGCCACCAACGCCCGCCACACCGGCTGAGCTAAGAGTGACAATCCCCACCAGCATGGCAATCCACATCGGATCAAACGGGTTAATACCCACCGTTGGAGCGACCATTACGGCCAGCATGGTGGGATAGAGACCGGCACAGCCGTTCTGGCCAATGGTGGCACCAAACGACGCTGAGAAGCTGGCGATAGATTCCGGCACGCCCAGGCGACGGGTCTGCGTTTCCACATTCAGCGGAATACTGGCAGCGCTGGAGCGGCTGGTGAACGCGAACGTGATCACGGGCCACACTTTGCGGAAGAAGCGCAGGGGGTTGATGCCATTCACCGACAGCAGCAGCGCGTGCACCGCGAACATGATAGCCAGACCCAGATACGAGGCCAGCACAAAGCTACCCAGCTTAATGATATCTTGCAGGTTGGAACCGGCTACCACTTTGGTCATTAGCGCCAGCACGCCGTAGGGCGTCAGCTTCATGATCAATCTGACCAGTTTCATTACCCATGACTGCAACGTATCGATCGCGACCAGCACGCGCTCGCCTTTGGTTTTGTCATCCTTTAGCAGCTGCAGGGCAGCGACGCCAAGGAAGGCGGCAAAAATCACCACGCTGATAATGGAGGTGGGATTGGCACCGGCCATATCGGCAAACGGATTTTTAGGAATAAAGGAGAGCAGCAGCTGTGGGGTGCTGAGGTCAGCCACTTTGCCAACATAGTTGCTTTGAATCGCGCTCAGGCGTGCGGTTTCCTGCGCCCCTTGCACCAACCCTTCTGCGCTCAGGCCGAACAGGCCGGTTACTAATACGCCGACCAGCGCCGAAATGGCCGTGGTAAACAGCAGGACGCCAATGGTCAATACGCTGATTTTGCCCAGCGCCGACGCATTGTGGAGTCGGGCGACGGCGCTCAGAATGGAGGCAAACACCAGCGGCATGACAATCATCTGCAGCAGCTGCACATAGCCATTACCGACAATGTTAAACCAGCTGATGGACGCTTTGAGCACCGCGCTGTTTTCACCGTAGATAGCCTGCAGCGCAAGGCCAAAGAGGACGCCAAACACCAGGCCGGTTAAGACGCGTTTGGACAGGCTCCAGCGCGCGCTGCCGATGCGATTAAGCAGCACCAATAGCGCGACAAATGCCACGATATTTATGATTAAGGGGAAATCCATACTTAGCTCCAGCGATATGCCGCCCCGGTAAAGGGAGCGGAGAACAGTAAGTTCCCGTCAGGGAATGTCAGGAATGTTACCAGTTCACGAAAGTGCAGGCTTATACCCAAAAAGAATGGCTTATAACTTAATGCTGCAATTTGCGCTTTTTTTAGTCGCTTCGCGTATTGATAATGCGACCAACGCCATTTTGTAGCGTACTAAACAGCTGTTCAGGCCAACCGTTTGCACCAAACGTCGGCATCCCGGCGGGGAACCAGAGGGCGTAGCCCACCAGCGCCAGGCACAATACGCGCTCAAGCTGGTTACCTTTTTGGCTGTTGAGTACCGGAAACCGAAAACGCATGCGGATAGGCCATAGCAGCGGTACCCCGGCGGGCGTCAGCATATCGGCGACAATATGACTTAAGTAGCCCAGCGTCATACCCTGCAGCACATCCGCTGGCAATAGCCAGTCTGCCGGTACATTAACCTGAAATAGCCAAAGGCTAACGGCCACCGCCAGTAGACTGTGGGTAAAGCCGCGATGCCCAAAGGCACGTGCAATGGGCTGTGAAATCCACTTTAGCCGCTGGCCGAGAAGCGATTTAGGGTGGTCAATATCGGGCAGCAGGCAGGTCAACAACGCAGCCGGCACCAGATGCCACCAGTCAGCGCTGGCCAGCACTGGCGTTAACTCCGCGCGCTTGGCGAAGATCGCGCTAGCAATGGCGAAAATGATATGGCCTTCGGCCGTCATGAGAAACCTGGCTGCAAAAACTGTCAATGCATCCAGTATAGGGATTTATCCAGTAAATGAGAACGGTGACGGTGTAACTAAGCGTTAAAAAAGTGCTTTTTTCCCTGCTACACGTTGAGGCAGAAAAAGTGCGGCTATTGAACGCGTCAGCCTTTTCCCTTCCAGCGCCAGCCTGCAGCCCTGAACGTTATCCGCGATCGCGGAGGCCAGAAAAACGTCGGTGCTCATCATGAAGGGGTGAAGGACGATGGCATGAAAGGATCAGCGTCTTATTTGCGCCACGGATCGGATCTGGGTCAAGCGGGGCATGAGCACGATGCGCATGCCCTAACTGAAAGGTGAGTTAGTCAAAAAGATGTTCAGAACGGAGCGCCAGCAGCGAGTCCAATTTGACCTCTGCCAGCGCCCAGCGCCCATCATCGCGATGTTGGGCGGCGGGCACCACAATAGATCGCATTCGCGCGGCTTTTGTGGCGATCATGCCGTTGAACGAATCTTCGAAGGTGACGCACTGCAGCGGATCAACATCCAGTTTCGCCGCCGCATCAAGATAGACCTGCGGATGCGGCTTACTGTAGGGCAGCGTTTCCGCTGACGCCAGCGCGGAAAAATAGTGACGCAGATTAAAGATCTCGAGCACCCGCTCCAGCATATGCAGCGGCGAGGCGGAGGCGAGGGCGATGCGTAATCCCTGCTGCTGACAGCGCTGCAGGGCCTGCTCAACGCCCGGCAGCAGCGGACGCGTGGCTTCAATTTGCGCGAGCGTGTGCGTAATGATGCGCTCAGCAACGTCTGCCTGACTTGGCCCCTGCCAGGGAAACGCGTCATACCAGAGCCGCACCGTCTGGTCGATGCGCAGACCCAGCGTATCCGGGAGTTCGTGGCGTCGCGATACATCGACACCCACGCTGGCAAGGGTCGCCAGCTCTGCGCGATCCCACAGCGGTTCTGAATCAATCAGCAGTCCATCCATATCGAAAATAGCAGCCACTGTCGGACGACGATAAGCCATGTCTTACTCCCTCTTAAGATGTGTCTTTACCTTATCATGCCAGTCGTGCAAAGCCGACTTACGGCCAGGTAACGCATTTTTCAGGAAAAAAAAGCACAGTGCAGGTAGACTTAGGGGCAAAACGACATTCTGCGAAGGGAAACACCATGACTTACCAACAGGCTGGCCGCATTGCCATCCTCAAGCGCGTGGCCGGCTGGATAATCTTTATCCCCGCGCTGCTCTCCACCCTGATCTCTATCCTTGGCTTTATGTTCAAGCACAGCGAAAAGCAGCCGGGCATTGATGCGGTCATGCTGGATTTTGTGCACGTCATGGTGGATATGGTGCGGTTCAACACGCCTTTTTTGAACGTGTTCTGGCATAACTCACCGGTGCCCGACTTCAACGGCAGCGCCAATATCGGCTTTTGGCTTATCTATCTGCTGATTTTTCTTGGTATCGCGCTCCAGGCATCTGGCGCCCGCATGTGGCGCCAGTCGCGCCATGTAAAAGAGGGGATTGAGGATCAGCTTATTCTCGAACAGACGAAAGGCAGCGAAGGGCGTACACGCGCCCAGCTGGAAGAAAAAATCCGCCTACCGCGCCACACCGTTTTCCTGCAAATCTTTCCGCTTTATATTTTGCCTGTGATCATTGCGGTGGCAGGGTACTTTGTGCTCAAGCTGCTGGGCATGATTTAACCTTTTACGCCGGCTTCGCGTGCTGAGCCGCTAAGGCGGATTCTGCCAGCAGCTGGTCAATGGCAAACTGCGCCTCGTCTATCCAGCCGCCGCCAAACACATTGGCGCGGTTCAGCAAGTAATAAAGTTGATAAACCGGCTGTCGCTGCGAGAACCCCTCGGGCAGCGGCCAAACCGCGCTATAGCCTTCATAAATCTGTCGCGGCAGCGTAGCGTAGTAACCCAGCATGGCGAGATCGCATTCCCGATCGCCCCAGTAGCAGGCGGGGTCGTACAGCCAGGGGCCATCAGGACTTCCGGCGCAGTTTGCGGGCCATAAATCACCGTGCAGCAGAGAGGGCTGAGGATGATGATTGGCCAGCCGCTGCTGCACGCTGTCAACGATAAGATCGGCATTGCCATAATCAAGGCCTTTCTCGACCGCCAGCTGAAGCTGCCAGCCAATGCGCTGCTCGGCAAAAAACGCTGACCAGCGTCGCAGCCAGCTGTTTGGCTGTAATGTGGTGGTGATGTTGTTATCAAAATCGAGACCGAACTGCGGCTGTTCGCTCCATTGGTGCAGGTGGGCCAGCTGCTCGCCCAGCTGGCGCGCGCAAGCTTCGTTCAACGGCAGAGGCGGGATGTATTCCAGCAGAAGAAAACTGCCGTCCCGATGGTGTCCCACGCCATAGACCTTGGGCACCCGAACCGTTTGGGTACGGGCCAGCAAGTCCAGTTGATCGGCTTCCCAGCGGAACAGGTTCAACATATCGCGGGTGTTGCACTTTACAAACACGTCCAAATTGCCATAGCGAATACGCCAGGCAGGGTGAACATCGCCACCGGGAAGCGCATGGCGTTCGGTGATCTCGGCTTCACCGGCGTATTCGCTTAACAGTCGACTAATGGCTGACCACATGGGGTTATCCTCTTTATTCGCTGCGTAAGTTTGCGTGTAACGTGCTGCTGGTTGCCGCGCTATTGTGGTTACTTTGGCGACGCGTGGGCTTTCAGGAACGCCTCCAGCGTTGTGACGTCGACTTCAGGCTGTTGGTGCAGGGCCGCGGCAGCGAGGCCGCTTGCCTGCGCCGCGAGTTCGTGTTCATTCAGTGCGCTGACGATGCCATAGCTGTTGGTGCCCAATTCATGGGGGTACCCCTGCTCATCGTGTAACGTGGTGCTATACCCCGCATTGACCATGGCGCTGTTAAGCGACTGCAGGTCACCTAAACCGTGTTCGTGGTAGTGGAATGTGACGATATACCGCGTTAGCGTACGATCGCTCATGTTTCACCTCGCTGTTATAGAACCGATTTCAGCGTAGCGCAGAGCGCGGAATTGAGCGAATTCTGCTCACCTCGTGATGATAAAATGGTCTTTTCTGGTTTGGGCAGTGGGAAAATTCTTCGTGCAATTGCGCTGGTATTTCTTTAATTGCCTTTTATAATGCGCCGCGATAATGGGAACACTTCCATTCGCACCGCGCGAAAGGCGCAACATCTGACGTTTCCGGCAGTATCATAATTTTTTACAAAACTTACGGTAAATTGCATTGATTGGCTGGGAAAACGCTTCAGACTCACTGTTTTTTAAACTGTCGTACGGGTTACATTAATGAAAGCCTTCAATAAGTTGTCCGCTGTTTTGTTGCTCTCTGCTGGCGCATTTTGTCACCAGGCTATGGCCGATAACGCCGTTTTTACTTCAATGGATGATCCTTCCACGGCTAAAAAACCGTTCGAAGGCACCGCCTCTGCCGGTTACATGGCGCAGACGGGTAACACCACCAGCTCAACGCTGAGTGCCGCCACTAATATGACGTGGTACCAAACCAATACCGCTTACAGTTTGTGGGGTAACGCAGCGAATAACTCGTCCAATGATGAGCGTTCGTCTGAAACCTACAACATTGGTGGTCGTAGCCGCTACAACCTGAACAGCGCAGATTACCTGTTTGGCCAGGCGAGCTGGCTGAGCGATCGCTACAATGGTTACGATTCGCGCGACGTACTGACCGCCGGTTATGGTCGTCAGATCCTCAATGGCCCAATCCATTCGCTGCGTGCGGAATTTGGTCCGGGTGTGCGTTATGACGATTTCCATGATGGTGGACACGAAACCAAGGCGCTCGGCTACGGTGCCCTGAGCTATCAGTGGCAGCTGACCGACACCACGAAATTTATTCAGGGTGTTTCGGTATTGAGCAGCTTTGGCGAAGATACTACCCTGAACTCCGAAACCGGTCTTCAGGTGGCCATCAACGACCATTTCGCGCTGAAAATGGCGTATAACGTCACCTGGAACAACAATCCGCCGGAATCTGCGCCGGACCGCACCGACACCAAAACCACTATTCAGCTCTCTTATTCTATGTAAGCGAGCGGAACGTAAAACCGCCGTGTTGCCACCACTCGCGGCGGTTTTTTTCGATCTCTCTGTGGCTTAGCCGCATTTCATGGGTTTTGCTCACTGCCTAAAACTGGTATCATCCTCGCCGCTTTATATTCCTGGCGTCATTCCGACAATGTGGGTCTGACATCACGCCGGGCAACTCCACAGAACTGAATGTTGCATGTAGGCTTTCGTGTGGCTTACCACTGCAATTAAGGATATGAAATGCCAGTAATTACGCTTCCTGATGGCAGCCAACGTGTGTTTGATGGTCCGGTCAGCGTCATGGACATTGCGCTTGATATCGGCCCCGGCCTGGCGAAAGCCTGTATTGCCGGCCGCGTGAATGGCGAACTGGTTGATGCCGTTGATCCCATTACCGAAGACGCGCAGGTCGCGATCATTACCGCGAAAGACGAAGCCGGTCTGGAAATTATTCGTCACTCATGCGCACACCTGCTCGGTCATGCGATTAAACAGCTGTGGCCCCATACCAAAATGGCCATTGGTCCGGTAATCGATAACGGCTTCTATTATGACGTCGATCTCGACCATACCCTGACGCAGGAAGATCTGGAGCAGCTGGAAAAGCGTATGCACCAGCTGGCTGAGAGCAATTACGATGTTGTGAAGAAAAAGGTGAGCTGGCAGGAAGCGCGCGATGTATTCGCGGCGCGAGGCGAAAGCTATAAAACCACCATTCTTGACGAAAACATCAGCCATGACGATCGTCCTGGCCTGTATCATCATGAAGAATATATCGACATGTGCCGCGGTCCGCACGTGCCGAACATGCGGTTCTGTCACCATTTCAAACTGCAGAAAATTGCTGGCGCTTACTGGCGTGGAAACAGTGAAAACAAAATGCTGCAGCGTATTTACGGCACCGCCTGGGCTGATAAAAAACAGCTGGCAGCCTATCTGCAGCGTCTGGAAGAGGCGGCCAAGCGTGACCACCGTAAAATCGGTAAGCAGCTTGATCTCTACCACATGCAGGAAGAAGCACCGGGCATGGTGTTCTGGCACAACGATGGCTGGACCATTTTCCGCGAGCTGGAAGTCTTTGTACGCACCAAGCTGAAAGAGTACGACTACCAGGAAGTTAAAGGTCCGTTCATGATGGACCGCGTGCTGTGGGAAAAAACCGGGCACTGGGAAAACTACAAAGAAGCGATGTTTACGACGTCTTCTGAGAATCGTGAATATTGCATTAAGCCAATGAACTGTCCTGGGCACGTGCAGATCTTCAATCAGGGTCTGAAGTCCTATCGCGATCTGCCGCTGCGTATGGCGGAGTTTGGCAGCTGCCACCGCAACGAGCCGTCAGGCGCGCTGCACGGTTTGATGCGCGTGCGTGGCTTTACTCAAGATGATGCTCACGTGTTCTGTACAGAAGACCAGGTGCGCGATGAAGTGAACAGCTGCATCCGTATGGTCTATGACATGTACAGCACCTTCGGTTTCGAAAAAATCGTGGTCAAGCTGTCTACGCGTCCAGAGAAACGCATTGGCACCGACGAGATGTGGGACCGTGCGGAAGTTGACCTGGCGGAAGCGCTGAAGGAAAACGGTATTCCGTTTGAATACCAGCCGGGAGAAGGGGCGTTCTACGGCCCGAAAATTGAGTTTACGCTGTATGATTGCCTCGATCGCGCATGGCAGTGTGGCACCGTTCAGCTAGACTTCTCCCTGCCAAAACGTCTGGAAGCCACCTATGTAGGTGAAAACAACGATCGCCAGACGCCTGTGATGATTCACCGTGCCATTCTGGGATCGATGGAGCGCTTCATCGGTATCCTGACTGAAGAGTTCGCAGGCTTCTTCCCGAGCTGGCTGGCGCCAGTTCAGGCTGTGGTAATGAATATCACCGACAGTCAGGCAGAATATGTCAGTGAATTGACAAAGAAATTGCAGAATGCTGGCATTCGTGTCAAAGCAGACTTGAGAAACGAGAAGATAGGCTTTAAAATCCGCGAGCACACATTACGTCGCGTCCCTTATATGCTGGTCTGCGGTGAGAAAGAGGTGGAAGCAGGCAAAGTTGCCGTGCGCACCCGCCGTGGTAAAGACCTCGGGAGCATGGACGTAGATGTGTTTGTTGAGAAGCTGCAACAAGAGATTCGCAGCCGACATCTTCACCAATTAGAGGAATAAGGTTATTAAAGGCGGAAAACGAGTACAACCGACGCGTCCGAACCGTATCAACGGCGAAATCCGTGCTACCGAAGTGCGCTTAACTGGCGTAGACGGCGAGCAACTTGGCATTGTCTCACTGCGTGAAGCAATTGAGAAAGCAGAAGAAGCTGGCGTAGATTTAGTTGAAATCAGCCCGAACGCCGAACCGCCGGTTTGCCGTATTATGGATTACGGCAAGTTCCTTTATGAAAAGAGTAAGTCTTCTAAGGAACAGAAGAAGAAGCAGAAAGTTATCCAGGTCAAGGAAGTTAAATTCCGTCCTGGTACCGACGAAGGCGACTATCAGGTAAAACTCCGCAGCCTGATTCGTTTTCTGGAAGAGGGCGATAAAGCCAAAATCACGCTGCGTTTCCGTGGTCGTGAGATGGCGCACCAGCAGATCGGTATGGAAGTGCTTAACCGCGTGAAAGAAGATCTGGGTGAACTGGCAGTGGTCGAATCCTTCCCTACGAAGATCGAAGGCCGTCAGATGATCATGGTGCTCGCACCGAAGAAGAAGCAGTAGGCTTTCAAGTAATAATGCCGCGCAGCGCTCGCGCTGTGTGGCAGTTATTCGCCTGTCTGATTCATTTTATTAACAATGCGAAGTGGATATTTGTAAAAATGCCAAAGATTAAAACTGTACGTGGCGCCGCTAAGCGCTTCAAGAAGACCGCTTCTGGCGGCTTCAAGCGTAAGCACGCTAACCTGCGTCATATTCTGACTAAAAAGTCTACCAAGCGTAAACGTCACCTGCGTCCGAAAGGCATGGTGTCTAAAGGCGATCTGGGCCTGGTTGTTGCCTGCCTGCCATACGCATAAGTAAACATTTTTTAGTTCCCCCGGCAGATTTACGCTTGCAGCGCTATGGCACCATTCTCGCTCATGCTGACGTCGGTCAGCGTATAGCGCAGAGGATTCGCCTGAGCACGGCAATCGGAGAGATGGCGGGACATTCACAGAATATTGAAACAGGAGAGCTCACATGGCTCGCGTAAAACGTGGTGTAATTGCTCGCGCACGTCACAAAAAAATCTTAAAACAAGCTAAAGGCTACTACGGTGCACGTTCACGTGTTTACCGCGTTGCCTTCCAGGCTGTTATCAAAGCTGGTCAGTATGCTTACCGTGACCGTCGTCAGCGTAAGCGTCAGTTCCGTCAGCTGTGGATCGCACGTATCAACGCTGCAGCGCGTCAGAACGGTATCTCTTACAGCCGTTTCATCAATGGCCTGAAAAAAGCGTCCATTGAAATTGACCGTAAGATCCTGGCCGACATCGCCGTATTCGACAAAGTGACATTTACTGCACTGGTTGAAAAAGCGAAATCAGCTCTGGCGTAAGTCAGGTAAAAAAGGGAGCTTGCTCCCTTTTTTATTGTCTGCAACCCACGCAAAAGATTGACATTTTCACGCTCGCGCATTTCAATAGTGCGGTTTCCGTTTAAACAAGGTACAACAAGCATGCACGCGGCTGTTTTCCGTTTCTTTTTTTACTTTAGCGCCTGAAAATCAGGGGCTTTTGCGCATAAGAAAAGAAACGAAAAATCGCGCTAAAAGCCTCCCTCGTGGAGGCTTTTTTGTTTCTGGCGACACTAAATCGGATCTGACGATCCCAATGAGAACTGACCAGCCCAGGCTGGAAGAAGAGGAAATCATGTCCCAACTCGCAGACCTGGTGGCCCGTGCCACGGCCGCCATTGACGAGGCGTCGGATATCGCCGCTCTGGACGCCGTGCGCGTCGAATTTTTAGGTAAGAAAGGCCATCTGACGCTGCAAATGACCACCCTGCGTGAGCTACCAGCCGAAGAGCGCCCCGCGGCGGGTGCAGTGATCAATGAGGCTAAGCAGCAGGTGCAAGAGCACCTGAATGCGCGCAAGGCTATGCTTGAGAGCGCAGCGCTGAATCAACGCCTGGCGGCAGAGACCATTGACGTTTCGCTGCCTGGGCGCCGCATTGAAAATGGCGGGCTGCATCCCGTCACGCGCACAATTGATCGTATTGAAAACTTCTTTGGCGAGCTGGGCTTTGCGGTGGTTACCGGGCCGGAAATTGAAGATGACTACCACAACTTTGATGCGCTGAACATTCCAGGCCATCATCCGGCACGCGCCGATCACGATACCTTCTGGTTTGACGCCACGCGCCTGTTGCGCACCCAAACGTCCGGCGTGCAGATCCGTACCATGAAAACCCAACAGCCGCCGATTCGCATCATCGCGCCGGGCCGTGTCTACCGCAACGATTACGATCAGACCCATACGCCAATGTTCCATCAGATGGAAGGGCTGATCGTTGATAAAGACATCAGCTTTACCAACCTCAAAGGCACGCTGCACGATTTTCTCAACAACTTCTTTGAAGAGAACTTGCAGATCCGCTTCCGTCCCTCGTATTTCCCGTTTACCGAACCCTCCGCCGAGGTGGACGTCATGGGCAAAAACGGCAAATGGCTGGAAGTGCTGGGCTGCGGAATGGTGCATCCGAATGTGCTGCGCAACGTCGGCATCGATCCGGAAATTTATTCTGGCTTTGCCTTTGGTATGGGCATGGAGCGCCTGACCATGTTGCGCTATGGCGTTACCGACTTACGCGCCTTCTTCGAAAATGATTTACGTTTCCTCAAACAATTTAAATAAGGGCAGGTTATCCAATGAAATTCAGTGAACTCTGGTTACGCGAATGGGTAAATCCAGCCCTTGATAGCGCTGCGCTGTCAGATCAAATCACCATGGCGGGCCTTGAAGTCGACGGCGTTGAACCGGTCGCGGGCGCGTTTCACGGCGTGGTCGTTGGCGAAGTCGTTGAGTGCGGTCAGCACCCCAATGCCGACAAACTGCGCGTCACTAAAATCAATGTGGGCGGCGATCGCCTGTTGGATATCGTCTGCGGTGCGCCTAACTGCCGTCAGGGGTTAAAAGTGGCGGTGGCGACGGTGGGTGCCGTGCTGCCAGGCGACTTTAAAATTAAAGCGGCGAAACTGCGCGGTGAGCCGTCAGAAGGGATGCTCTGCTCCTTCTCCGAGCTGGGGATTTCAGACGATCACAATGGCATTATTGAGCTGCCTGCCGATGCGCCTGTGGGCACCGATATCCGCGACTATTTGCAGCTCAACGACAACACCATTGAAATCAGCGTCACGCCAAACCGCGCGGACTGCCTGGGCATCATCGGTGTTGCCCGCGATGTGGCGGTGATGAACGGCCTGCCGCTGGCGGAACCTGCCGTAGTCCCGGTTAAAGCAACGATCGGCGATACTTTCCCAATTCGCGTAGACGCTACCGCAGCCTGCCCGCGCTATCTGGGACGGGTGGTAAAAGGCATCGACGTTAACGCTGCTACGCCGCTGTGGATGCGCGAAAAACTGCGCCGCTGCGGTATTCGTTCGATCGATCCGGTGGTGGATATCACTAACTATGTTCTGCTGGAGCTGGGCCAGCCCATGCACGCTTTCGATCTCGATCGTATTCAGGGCGGGATCGTCGTGCGCATGGCGGAAGAGGGCGAAGCGCTGACGCTGCTTGACGGCACCGAAGCCAAACTCAGCAGTGACACGCTAGTGATCGCCGACCATCAGCAGGCGCTGGCCATGGCCGGCATTTTTGGTGGCGAACATTCGGGTGTGAATCAGGAAACGCGCAATGTGCTGTTTGAGTGCGCGTTCTTTGATCCGCTGTCTATTACTGGACGTGCGCGCCGTCACGGTCTTCATACCGATGCGTCACACCGCTACGAGCGCGGCGTCGATCCGGCGCTGCAATACCGTGCGCTGGAGCGTGCCACTCAGCTGCTGCTGGATATCTGCGGCGGTGAAGCGGGCCCGGTGATCGACCAGACCGCCACCGATCGGCTGCCTGCGCGGGCCACCATCACGCTGCGTCGTGAAAAGCTTGATCGCCTGATTGGTCACGTGATTGCCGATGAGCAGGTCACGGATATTCTGACGCGTCTGGGCTGTGACGTGACGGTGGGCAGCGGCGAGTGGAAGGCCGTGGCACCGTCGTGGCGTTTTGACATGGCCATTGAGGAAGACCTGGTCGAGGAAGTGGCACGCGTTTACGGCTACAACAACATCCCTGATGTGCCGGTGAAGGCTAACCTGATCATGACTCACCACCGTGAAGCCGCGCTGTCGCTGAAGCGTGCCAAGCAGCTGCTGGTGGATAAGGGCTATCAAGAGGCGATCACCTACAGCTTTGTCGATCCTAAGCTTCAACAATTGCTGCATCCGGGCGAAGAGGCGTTGATTTTGCCAAGCCCCATCTCCAGCGATATGTCTGCGATGCGCCTGTCACTGTGGACCGGATTGCTGGGTGCGGTAGTGTATAACCAAAACCGCCAGCAGGGGCGTGTGCGCCTGTTTGAAAGCGGTCTGCGCTTTGTGCCGGATACGCAAGCTGATTTGGGTATTCGTCAGGATCTTATGCTGGCCGGCGTACTCAGCGGTAACCGCCACGAAGAGCACTGGGACCTGGCGCGCCAGGCGGTTGACTTCTATGATTTGAAAGGCGATTTAGAGTCGCTGTTGGAGTTAACCGGCAAGCTCGATCAGATTTCATTCCGCGCTGAAGCGAACCCGGCGCTCCACCCGGGCCAGAGCGCGGCAATTTATTTACAGGAAGAGCGCATCGGTTTTATTGGCGTGGTTCATCCAGAGCTGGAACGCAAGCTTGATCTCAATGGTCGCACCTTAGTGTTTGAACTGCTTTGGAATAAGGTGTCAGACCGCGTCTTGCCTGACGCGCGCGAGATTTCACGCTTCCCGGCCAACCGTCGTGATATCGCTGTGGTCGTGGCCGAAAGCGTCCCTGCAGCAGATATCATCGCAGAGTGTAAGAAAGTTGGCGTAAATCAGGTAGTTGGCGTAAACTTGTTTGACGTGTACCGTGGTAAGGGCGTAAACGAAGGTGAAAAGAGCCTTGCGATTAGCCTGATTTTGCAGGATACCAGCCGGACACTCGAAGAAGAGGAGATTGCCGCGACCGTTGCCAAATGCGTTGCGGCATTAAAAGAGCGATTCCAGGCAACCTTGAGGGATTGAACCTATGGCGCTTACAAAAGCTGAAATGTCAGAGTACCTGTTTGAGAAACTCGGGTTGAGCAAACGCGACGCCAAAGAGTTGGTTGAGCTTTTTTTTGAGGAAGTTCGCCGCGCGTTGGAAAATGGAGAACAGGTTAAACTGTCCGGATTTGGTAACTTTGATCTGCGCGACAAAAACCAACGTCCTGGCCGTAACCCTAAGACGGGCGAGGATATTCCTATTACCGCGCGTCGCGTGGTGACCTTCCGTCCCGGCCAGAAGTTGAAAAGCCGGGTTGAAAACGCGTCACCCAAGGATGCTGACTAAATTCAGTTTACAAAAAGGCCGCTTAGCGGCCTTTTTTATTGCGTCTGGTACAGGTCAGCTCCACGTTTGTTGCTTACGCCACTGGCGACCCTAATCACCGCGGCGCGACTATCTTTTTACCGCGATCTCACTACAATCAATGCTCTGTTTTCTCAGCCAATCTTCTCTATGACCTTGCTGGATCAGCTTGCTCACCAAGCCGACTGCCGCAGTCGGCGCACCCTTGTCGCGCTGGCGCTGCTGCTGCTGCTGCTCGTTGTCTTGAGCCTCTGCGCCGGTGATAGCTGGATCCTTCCCAATCGGTGGTTTTCCAACAGCGGTGAACTCTTTATCTGGCAGCTGCGTCTGCCGCGCACCCTGGCAGTGCTGCTCACGGGCGCTGCGCTGGCACTGTGCGGCGTGGTGATGCAGGCGCTGTTCAACAATCCTTTAGCCGAACCTGGATTGCTGGGCGTGTCCAACGGCGCCGGAATTGGCTTGGTGCTGGGCGTGATGCTGGGCAGCGGCTCACTCTGGAGTCTGGCGCTGGCGGCAATGGCAGGTGCACTGTTGATCACCGCCATCCTGCTGCACTTTGCGCATCGGCAGCTTTCGTCGAGTCGCCTGTTGTTGACCGGCGTCGCGCTGGGCATCATCTGCAGTGCCATCATGACGTGGGCCGTGTATTTCAGCACCAGTCTGGATCTGCGTCAGTTAATGTACTGGATGATGGGCGGCTTTAGCGGCATCGACTGGCGCTATGGGTGGATGATGCTGGCACTGCTGCCGGTGATGCTGCTGCTGCTCGGGACATCACGCATCCTTAATCAGCTGGCGCTAGGAGAAACCTCGGCGCGCCAGCTGGGTCTGTCGCTGCGGCTCTGGCGCAATGTGCTGGTATTGTCGATGGGATGGCTGGTGGGCGTGAGCGTCGCCTTAGCCGGCGCCATTGGCTTTGTGGGATTAGTGATCCCGCATCTGTTGCGATTAAGTGGTATCAGCGATCACCGCTATCTGCTGCCCGCTGCGGCGCTGGCGGGGGCGACCGTGTTGCTCGCGGCTGACGTACTGGCCCGCATGGTGCTGACGTCAGCCGAGCTGCCGATTGGCGTGGTCACCGCCACACTTGGCGCGCCCCTCTTTATTGCGTTATTAATAAAAACCTCTCGCCAGTCTTAGCTGGCTTTGTGCAACCGTGAACAGGAATGAATGATGAGCATTTATCAGACCGACGTGGTGACGCTGGAGGGTGAGAAAACCTCACTCGAACCGTTTCAAGGCAAGGTATTGCTGGTGGTGAACGTGGCGTCTAAATGCGGATTGACACCGCAATATACGCAGCTTGAGTCGCTGCAGCGCGCCTGGCAGGATAGGGGCTTCAGCGTATTGGGTTTCCCGTGCAATCAGTTTCTTGAACAAGAGCCCGGCAGTCACGAGGAGATCAAAACCTTCTGCAGCACCACCTATGGCGTGACCTTCCCGCTGTTTGCCAAAACCGACGTCAACGGCGCGCATCGTCATCCGCTCTATGCGCAGCTGGTGGCGGCACAGCCGGATGCGCAGCGTCCTGAGCGCAGCGAGTTCTTGGCACGCATGGTGAGTAAAGGGCGCGCGCCCAAAGAAGAGGGCGATATTCTGTGGAATTTTGAAAAATTCCTGATCAACAAGCAGGGTGAGGTGATCGCGCGCTTCTCACCCGATATGAGCCCGGACGATCCAATCATTCTGAAGCAGATTGAACAGGCGCTGGCCGCCTAAATGCGGTTGATGGGCATGGACGTCAGCGTGCCAGGTCGACTGGGGCCGCTGACGGTGTGCGCACGTGCAGGCGAATGCGTACACGTCGTCGGCCCTAACGGCGCGGGGAAAAGCACGCTGCTGAGCGTACTCGCCGGCCTGCAGCCTGCAGCGGGCAAGGTAACGCTTGATGGCAAACCGCTGTCGGCGCTCGGGGGTAAGGCGCTGGCGCGTTACCGAGCCTGGCTGCCGCAGCAGCAGCCCGTGCCCGGCACGCTGCCGGTGTGGCACTACCTGCGGATGCATCTCACCGCAGGGAGTACGCCAGTTGATGAAGTACTGCACACCCTCACTACCCAGCTAGGACTTGAGGACAAACTCACACGCAAGGTGACGCAACTTTCCGGCGGTGAGTGGCAGCGCGTACGCCTTGCCGCCGTGACGCTGCAAATTCACCCTGCCATCAACCCGCTTGGCCGCATCCTGATTTTGGATGAGCCGATGTCAGCACTGGATGTGGCACAGCAGGGGAACGTGGATAATGTGGTGCGCACCTTATGTCAGGCCGGCATTACCGTGATCGCCAGCAGTCACGACCTCAATCACAGTCTGCGTCGTGCAGACCGCGTCTGGCTGTTGCAGGGGGGAAATCTTATCGCAGAAGGGCCCGCTGCACAGGTGTTAACCGTCGATGCGCTCGCCGACGTCTACCAAACCGGCATGGGGCGAATTGACACCCCGCAAGGTCCGATCCTCTACCCCCTCTGAATGCCATTGCCTGCGCGCCTGCTTTTTGGCTAAAGTGTCTGCCGACCAAAGGATTAAGGGATCATCGGATGCGCATCATTGTGGTTGTTTTGGTACTGCTGCTGGCGGGCTGTAGTGGTCATCGCGCGCCTCCGCCTAATGGGCGACTGTCAGACTCGATTGCGGTGATTGCGCAGCTAAACGACCAGCTGAGACACTGGCGCGGTACGCCTTATCGCTACGGCGGCCTGAGCCGACGCGGCATCGATTGTTCAGGCTTTGTTTATGTGACCTTCCGCGACCGATTTGACCTGCAGCTGCCGCGATCTACGCTGGCGCAGACCGATATCGGCGCGCGGATTGATAAACGCGACCTGCTGCCAGGCGATCTGGTGTTCTTTAAAACCGGCAGCGGTGAAAACGGCTTACATGTAGGCATTTATGATACGGACGATACCTTTATTCACGCCTCAACCAGTCAGGGGGTGATTCGCTCATCGCTGAATAATGTTTATTGGCGCAAGGTATTTTGGCAGGCGCGACGCATCTGATGCGATGACGAATATTTATTTCGTTTACAAGAAAAGGCCAATTTTATGTCGATGACTTTCGCATTCTTTTTCAAAAATTAACTCTCATTAAAAATGGCACTTTACCCAGCGGCTAATAAATACTAAAAATAAGTACAGTATTAATACACCCGTATGGATATTCCAACCGCGCTATTTGGCTTAAGTATTATTGGACACACATAACCGGCAAATCGGGCACAAAAACGGCGTCTCTTTAAACGTTTGGTCCTATTGCCTGTGGGTTTTCGTTGATATACGATGCGCCAATTGCCACAGCTTCTGGCTAAAAAAATGAAAGTGCATTTGTCGGCCGACTATCAGTCGGAAACTTGGTTTTATCCTGTATATTCTCTCGCGGGCCAGCTGACTGCGGTCGAACTGGTCACGCAATTTGTGCATGAAAGCGCGCCTGTTACTGTGCCGCAAGATTTGTTACTGCCTCAATTAGATGTTGCTCAGCAATTACGATTACTGCAAAGCCAGATTATGCTTCTCGAAAAGTACCGCGACTTTTTTGAGCTACATCAAGTTTTGGCACTGGTGAGAATTGATGATTCGTTGGCCCATACGCTATTAGACAGTGAATTTTTGCTAAGAAAATTCAAACAGCTTCCCTTTGTGGTGTTTGATATCAGCGAAACGTTTCCGCACTTATCTTTAGGCCGTAAGCAACCGTTATTAGCCGCGCTGCAGCAGCAATTTCCGCTGTCGCTTTCGCAATTTGGTGCCGGGAAATCCCCCGCGACGGCGGTTTACGAAAATCTGTTTTCGGTGCTCAAACTGGATAAGGCATTTATTCAGGACTTGGCTAAACGTGCATCTTTTATACCTTTTATTCAGGCCATAATTGATAATTTTTCTGACTACACCAATCAGTTGATTATCTGTGGCGTCGATGACAATGCAATGCTGGAAAAAGTCAGCATGCTAAACGGGGCACTTTTTCAAGGCAGCCTTTTTTCAGTGGTTAAAGCCGAGCACTTACACGAGCTGATCGCGCTCGACGGCCATCTGCTTACCCCTTCGCAGCAATAATCCGCTAAACCTGTCTTCCGCACAGGGTCAACGCTACACTAGATCATCCTCTTTACGCATTACGGGTGGCGCTTTCGCGCGCACCTTTGGAGTGCCGATGCAATTTGTTAACACGTGGCAGCAAGAGCTACAGGGCTTTTATAGCGCGCTGACGCCTTCGCCGTTACAGGGCGGGCAGCTGTTTTATCATAACGCCGTGCTGGCGAACGAGATGGCGCTGGATCCGTCTCTATTTACCGGAGCGGGACACGGGGTCTGGAGCGGCCAGGCGCTGCTGCCGGGCATGTCGCCGCTGGCACAGGTTTACAGCGGCCATCAGTTTGGCGTCTGGGCCGGGCAATTAGGCGATGGGCGCGGGATTTTATTGGGTGAGCAGCGGCTGGCAAACGGACGTAAGCTGGATTGGCATCTGAAAGGCGCAGGCTTAACCCCTTATTCACGCATGGGAGACGGACGGGCAGTGATCCGCTCCAGCGTGCGCGAATTTCTTGCCTCGGAAGCCTTGCATCATTTAGGGATCCCGACCACGCGCGCGTTGACGCTGGCCATCGGCGATGAGCCGGTCTACCGCGAAACCACAGAGCGCGGCGCTATGCTGATGCGGATTGCCGAGAGCCACCTACGCTTTGGCCACTTCGAACACTTTTGGTATGCCGGTGAGCCAGAAAAGGTGCAGCAGCTGGCCGATTACGCGATCCGTCACCATTGGCCGCAACTCCATGAGGAGGCCGATCGTTATACGCTATGGTTTACCGACATCGTGAAGCGCACCGCACGCCTGATCGCCCAGTGGCAAAGCGTGGGGTTTGCACACGGTGTGATGAATACGGACAACATGTCAATTCTCGGTCTGACCCTGGATTACGGTCCCTTTGGTTTCCTCGACGACTACCAGCCTCACTTTATCTGCAACCACAGCGATTATCAGGGACGCTATGCGTTTGATAATCAGCCGATGATTGGACTGTGGAACCTGAACCGTCTGGCGCACGCCCTTTCTGGACTGATGAATACCGAGCAGCTCAAGCAGGCGCTGAGCCATTACGAGCCGGAATTGATGCGCGAGTGGGGGGAAAAGATGCGCGCCAAGCTGGGGCTATTAACGGCCGACGAGCGTGATAACGCGATTCTGACCGAACTGCTGTCGCTGATGACCCAAGAACACAGTGACTATACGCTGACCTTCCGCCTGCTGAGTGACACCCAACAGCATGCGCATCGATCGCCGCTGCGTGATGAGTTTATCGATCGTAACGCGTTCGACCACTGGTATTCTCGCTATCGCGAGCGCCTGCTGCAGGACGGCGCCTCTGACGAACAGCGACAGGCGGTAATGAAAGCGGCGAACCCAGCGGTGGTGCTGCGCAATTACCTCGCGCAGCAGGTCATTGAACAGGTCGAGCAGGGCGACCGCTCGGCGCTTAAGGCACTGCATGCGGCGTTACAGCAGCCGTTTAGCGAAACTGCCGAGAACGCAGCGTTTCGCCAGCGGCCGCCGGAGTGGGGAAAAACGCTGGAGGTCAGCTGCTCCAGCTAACGCATCAGAAACGGCTGTCGACAGCGGCAGCCAGCGTTTCCAGCACCTGCACGCTCTGCGCCCAGCTAAGGCAGGGATCGGTAATCGATTGGCCATAGCGTAAGGGTTCGCCGGACACGACTTTCTGGTTGCCCTCCTGCAAGAAACTTTCAATCATCACACCGGCAATGGCGGACGATCCGGCGCGAATTTGCGCGGCGACATCCTCAGCGACGTCGCGCTGGCGCAGATGCTGTTTCAGACAGTTTGCGTGGCTAAAATCAATAACCAACTGTTCCGGCAGGGCGTATTGACGCAGATTAGCGGCCGCGGCGGCGACATCCTCCGCGTGATAGTTGGGTGCGCGACCGCCGCGCAAAATCACGTGACCGTGCGGGTTTCCGCTGGTCTGATAAATCGTCATCTGTCCACGCTTATCCGGCGAGAGGAACATGTGGCTGGCGCGCGCCGCGCGAATGGCGTCCACGGCAATTTGAACGTTGCCGTCGGTGCCGTTTTTGAATCCCACCGGGCAGGAGAGTGCCGAGGCCATCTCGCGGTGAATTTGGCTTTCGGTGGTGCGCGCGCCGATGGCGCCCCAGCTAATCAAATCGGCAATAAACTGCCCGATCACCATATCCAGAAATTCGGTGGCGGTCGGCATGCCGAGGGCGTTGATATCTAACAGCAGCTTGCGCGCGATAGCGATACCGCGATTGACGTCAAAACTGCCGTTCAGATCGGGATCGGAAATTAACCCTTTCCAGCCGACCACCGTGCGCGGCTTTTCAAAGTACGCGCGCATCACGATCTCAAGACGATCCGCAAAGCGCTCGCGCATCTCGTTGAGGCGCTGCGCATACTCCAGCGCGGCAACCGGATCGTGCAGCGAGCATGGGCCGATCACCACCAGCAGGCGCGGGTCAGCGCCGGTTAAAATGCGCGCGATGCGCTGACGCGCAGCGGTGATATTGTCCGCGATGTTAGGTGCAAGGGGATGGGCCTCCGCCAGTTCGGCTGGCGTCAGCAGGCTTCCAATACGCGCGGTGCGTAACTCATCAGTTTTGTTCATGGTGATTCTCAAAAAGTGTCTTCACAGCGGTGAAATACCGGGAAGTGATGAGATTCACAATAAAGCAAACGTCCGCAAATTCAAGCCACTACTTGCAATGCCAGCCCATCTTAACGGAAGCCCGCCTTTACGCAGGCTGAGAGCCAATTAATACATGCTGCGGCGCAGTCCCATGATATCGAGAATTTTGGTCGCAATTTCCTCCACCGAATAATTGGTGCTGTTTAAATAGCGTATCTGGTGGGTGCGGAATAAGGCTTCGACTTCGCCTACTTCAAGGCGGCACTGGCGCATTGAGGCGTAGCGCGTATTTTCTGCTCGCTCTTGACGGATAGCCGATAGACGCTCTGGATCGATAGTCAGCCCGAACAGTTTATGCTGATGCGCGCGCAGGGCCGGCGGTAATGTCAAATTATCCATATCGTCAGCAATAAAGGGATAGTTTGCGGCGCGCACGCCAAACTGCATCGCCAGGTAGAGGCTGGTGGGCGTTTTGCCGCAGCGGGAGACGCCCAGCAGAATGACCTGCGCATCTTCAAGGCCTCGCAGCGAGATGCCGTCGTCATGCGCCAGCGTATAATCAATGGCGGCGATACGCGCGTCATATTTTCCCAGATTGCTGGCGGTCAGGCCGTGCGTTCGGTGGGCGACCGGCATCGAGGCCACCCCCAGCTCGCTTTGCAGCGGTGCCACCAGTGCCTGGACGATATCCTGGCAGAAGCCCTCGCTTTGCAAAATGATCTCACGCACATCAGGCGTGACGATGGAGAAAAACACCAGCGGGCGAACGCCGCTCTGTTGATATAGCGCATTGATCTGCGCTTTAACGGCCTGCGCGCGCTGCACATTCTCGACAAACGGCAGGGTGACGCTATTGATCGCCACCGGAAACTGCGAGAGCACCGCGTGGCCTAGCACTTCCGCCGTAATGGCGGTGCCATCAGAAATATAAAAGACACTGCGTTCTGTACTCATGCTCTCGCCATTCCTTATAAGGGTAACCGGGACGCCACATTATCAATTTCATTTCATCGTCACGTTATCTGAAATGGAATATCCATATTGTCGTTAAGCGCAGCGAAATGCGGTTATCGCCGCTCATACCATTTTAGATGAAATGCCATTTTAAAATTCCGTTATTTTCTACTCACCTTTCTTTTTGTCTTAAATAAAGTGGCGGCGCGTTGCGCAACAGAAACATGCGTTAAGTGTATGAATCATTGAAAAATGTAGCGTAAGCAATTTGTTAGCGCTAAATAGTCCACTTGCGCAACATCCTTTTAAATGGGAAGTAATCTGAATTTAAATTTCTTTTCCTGCTTTAACGATTCAACACTTAGTCTTTATTTTGCGAGTGTGCCAGGCTGCTGAGGCGAATAGCAAAATATTCCATGTGCTCCAATCATTTAAAAGGATAATCTCAATGTCCAATCAAGACCAACAGTCGCTAGTGCTCTGGTATAACCAGCTTGGCATGCATGATGTTGATCGGGTGGGAGGCAAAAATGCGTCCCTGGGAGAAATGATTACGAATTTGTCGTCGCTGGGCGTATCCGTGCCTAACGGCTTCGCGACCACGTCTTGGGCGTTTAATCAGTTTCTCGATCAAAGCGGACTGAACCAGCGTATTTATGCATTGCTGGATAAGACAGAGATTGATGACGTTGAAGCGCTGGCCGTCGCCGGCAAGCAAATTCGTCAGTGGGTAGTGGAAACGCCATTCCAGCCAGAACTGGAACAGGCCATTCGCGCGGCCTATGAGCAGCTCTCCGCCGATGATGCCGAGGCCTCGTTTGCGGTGCGCTCCTCCGCTACGGCAGAAGATATGCCCGATGCGTCTTTTGCCGGTCAGCAGGAGACGTTCCTGAATGTGCAGGGTTTTGAGGCCATCCTGGTGGCGGTGAAACACGTCTACGCCTCGCTGTTTAACGATCGCGCTATCTCCTATCGCGTACACCAGGGCTATGACCACCGCGGCGTCGCGCTGTCGGCGGGGATTCAGCGCATGGTGCGATCCGATCTTGCCTCCTCGGGTGTCATGTTTACCATTGATACTGAATCCGGTTTCGACCAGGTGGTGTTTATCACGTCGGCGTTTGGCTTGGGCGAGATGGTGGTGCAAGGTGCGGTGAACCCGGATGAGTTTTACGTTCACAAACCCACGCTGGCCGCAGGTCGTCCGGCGATTGTGCGGCGCACTATGGGCTCAAAAAAGATTCGCATGGTCTATGCCGATTCCCAGCAGCATGGCGAGCAAGTGCGCATTGAAGATGTCGATGTTAGCGAGCGTGACCGCTTTAGTCTGACCGACGACGAAGTGCAGGCGCTGGCGCATCAGGCGGTATTGATTGAGCAGCACTACAAACGGCCGATGGACATCGAATGGGCGAAGGACGGCCATACCGGCAAGCTGTTTATCGTTCAGGCACGTCCAGAGACGGTGCGCTCAAACGGCCAAGTAATGGAACGCTATAACCTCCAGAGCAAAGGCAATGTGCTGGTTGAAGGGCGCGCTATTGGCCACCGCATTGGGGCTGGCACCGTGAAGGTTATCCACGATATCAGTGAAATGCATCGCATTGAAAAGGGCGATGTGCTGGTGACCGATATGACCGATCCCGACTGGGAACCGATCATGAAAAAGGCCGCCGCTATCGTCACTAATCGCGGAGGACGCACCTGTCACGCCGCAATTATCGCCCGCGAACTCGGCATCCCGGCCGTGGTGGGCTGTGGCGATGCCACTGACCATTTGCAAGATGGGCGTGCGGTGACGGTGTCTTGTGCCGAAGGCGATACCGGCTATGTGTATCAAGACCTACTGGATTTTGACGTGACCAGCTCGCAGGTGGATAAGCTGCCCGCGCTACCGCTGAAAATCATGATGAACGTCGGCAACCCGGATCGCGCTTTTGATTTCGCCTGTCTGCCTAACGAAGGCGTCGGCCTCGCGCGTCTGGAGTTTATTATTAACCGCATGATTGGTGTACACCCCAGGGCGCTATTGGAATTTGACGATCAAACGCCTGAAATTCAGGCGCAGATTCGTCAAATGATGAAAGGCTTTGACAATCCGGTTGAGTTTTATGTGGCGCGGCTCACGGAAGGTATTGCCACGCTGGGCGCCGCATTTGCGCCAAAGCGGGTTATCGTGCGTCTTTCTGACTTTAAATCTAACGAGTACGCCAATCTGGTGGGCGGAGAGCGTTATGAACCCGAAGAGGAGAACCCCATGTTGGGCTTCCGCGGAGCAGGGCGCTACGTCGCTGACAGCTTCCGCGACTGCTTCGCGCTTGAGTGCGAAGCCGTGAAGCGCGTACGCAACGAGATGGGGCTCACCAACGTTGAAATTATGGTGCCGTTCGTGAGGACGGTCGATCAGGCGGCGGCCGTGGTAGAAGAGTTAGGCCGGCAGGGTTTAAAGCGCGGTGAAAACGGGCTGAAAATCATCATGATGTGCGAGATCCCTTCCAACGCCTTACTGGCAGAACAGTTCCTCGAGCATTTTGACGGCTTCTCAATTGGCTCCAACGACATGACGCAGCTCACGCTGGGCCTTGACCGCGATTCCGGCGTTGTCTCGGCACTGTTTGACGAGCGTAACGATGCGGTAAAAGCCTTGCTTGCTATGTCGATCCAGGCGGCAAAAAAACAGGGCAAATATGTGGGCATTTGTGGTCAGGGACCGTCGGATCACCAAGATTTTGCGGCCTGGCTGATGGAGCAGGGTATAGATAGCCTGTCGCTCAACCCGGATACCGTGGTGGAAACATGGGTAAACCTGGCGGAGCTACATGCTTCTCGAACATCCTGACGCGCTAAAATCCGGCTGCGCAGCAAGCCCAGTGTGACCGAAGTGAAACAGTTAAGGCCAGCGATGCTGGCCTTAACATTTTAAAGCATTGAGGCAAAAAAAAAGCCCATCACAGGGGATGGGCAAAGACTACACACAGCAATTCTTTACTCTACTCAGGGGAAAAAGGGTTGTTAAAAATCAGTAGGTTGATTTCAAACAGTAGATTCATGTTATTCACCGCCGCCCCTTGCGTCTTTAAGAATCCTCTTATTAGTTTAAAGCTGATAATCTTTTTCTCGCTGCGGTAGGGGAACGGTTGATTAATTCAGTGCAAAAAGTAATCATTTAATGCCTTAAAACTGCGGTTAACCGTGAAGAACGGGTTTTTTCTTAAAAGTTGCTTATGGAAAAAAGAAAATAGCCGCAGGGAAAGAAAAAGTGGCGCCAATTCCGTTAGCGCGGCTGTAGTAACGTTGTGGGGTCAAATGTGCGGGAGCGGTGCGGCGCGCATGGCACCGCACAGAAGAACGTTAGCGTAACTCGTCGTCATGCTCAGCTAACGCCTCAATCGCAATGTCAGGCGCATCATTCGGCGCCGGTGACTCATGCATCCAGACCGAGACCAAACGATAGGATACCGCCAACACAACCGGACCGATAAACAGCCCAATCATGCCAAAGGCGATCAGGCCGCCGATGACGCCGGACAGAATCAATATCATTGGCAGGTCGGCGCCCATACGAATCAGCATCGGGCGCAACACATTATCCAGCGTGCCGACCACGCAACTCCAGATCAGTAGCACGGTGCCCCAAGTGGTGTCGCCGCTCCAGTAGAGCCAGATAATAGCGGGGACCAGCACGATCAGTGGCCCCAGCTGCACCAGGCAGGTTAAGATCATCAAGACGGTCAGCAATGTGGCATAAGGAATGCCGGACACGGCCAGCCCAATTCCCCCTAATACCCCTTGAACCAGCGCGGTGACCACTACGCCGAGCGCCACGGCGCGAATCGCCTGGCCGGCCAGCAGCACTGCCGCATCACCGCGCGCACCGCCCATGCGATAGGCAAAATGGCGAATGCCAAAACCCACTTGCTCGCCGCGCCAGTAAAGGAGCACGCTGAACAGCAGCATCAGGCCTAAATGCAGCATGAAGCGGCCAAAATGACCGGCCTGCGCCACAAAGAAACCGGTGGTGCGGCCGATGTAGGGTTGAACCTGCCGCATAATGGCAGCGCCGCCGCCATCCACCATTTTGTGGTAGTTAAGGTAGGCTTTATGGCCGACATAGGGAATTTCCCGTAGCCACGCGAAATCAGGCAGTACCAAGTGACGCTGCGTCGCCCAGGCAATGACCGGTGCGCTATTATCAATCAGGCTGCTTACCAGGAGGGCAATCGGAATAATAAAGAGCAGTAATAACAGCAGTGTCATGGCGATAACCGCCAGCGAGCGCCGTCCCCACAGCAGGTGCTGCAAACGTATCATCAGCGGCCAGGTCGCGATAACCACCATGCTCGCCCACGCAAAGCCGAGGATAAAGGGCCACACCACCCAGAGCGAGGCGACCATCATAATCAGCATGAACATCAGCGAAAACAGGAGTTGCGGTAAATCCATACCGCGTTGCAGGCTTTTCATCACAGCGTAAGACCTCAATTGACCCTTTCAGCTAGGGTGCGATGTACTGACTCAATGATGAGCTATTTCCTGAAAATTAAACAGAAAAAAGCGTCGCCCCCCGGTGGCTTTCCTTAAAACGCAGCAGCGTGGCAAAAAATATGATAAAACCACAGGCTGATAAAATCGCTACGCAAACGTTTACAACTTCTCGGTCACGCAAATGATCCCACAGATTTCTCAGGCGCCAGGCCTCGTTCAACTGGTGCTGACATTCCTGCAGTCGCTAAAAGAACAGGGCTTCACCGGCGATACCGCCACCAGCTACGCCGATCGTCTCGCATTGGCCACCGATAACAGCATTTATCAGATATTACCGGATGCCGCGCTGTTTCCCCGCTCAACGGCTGACGTTGCGCTTATTGCGCGCCTGGCAGGTGAGTCGCGTTTTACCAGCCTGGTGTTTACCCCGCGCGGCGGCGGTACGGGCACCAACGGGCAGGCGCTCAACCAGGGGATCGTGGTCGATATGTCGCGATACATGAATCGCATTCTTGAAATCAACGTTGAGCAGCAGTGGGTGCGTGTCGAAGCGGGCGTGATTAAGGATCAGCTCAACGCGTGGCTGAAACCCTATGGTTATTTTTTCTCGCCGGAGCTTTCCACCAGCAACCGTGCGACGCTGGGCGGCATGATCAATACCGATGCGTCAGGCCAGGGGTCGCTGGTGTACGGCAAAACCTCCGATCATGTGGAGGGGCTGCGCGCCGTGCTGCTGGGCGGTGACATCCTTGATACTCATGCCATGCCCACGTCGCTCGCGGAGCAGCTGGCCGGCGAGGAGAGCCGAATTGGACACATTTACAAGACCGTGCTGAACCGCTGCCGCGAGCAGCGTGCACTGATTCTTGAAAAATTTCCCAAACTCAACCGTTTCCTTACCGGCTATGACCTGCGCCACGTTTTGAGTGACGATTTAACGACGTTTGATCTCACCCGGCTGCTTTGCGGTGCCGAAGGCACGCTCGCGTTTATCACGGAAGCGCGCCTGAACATCACCCCCATTCCGAAAGTGCGTCGCGTGGTGAACATTAAATATGACTCGTTCGATTCAGCGCTGCGCAACGCGCCTTTTTTAGTCGACGCCAAGGCGCTGTCGGTCGAAACCGTGGATTCACGGGTGCTCAATTTGGCGCGCGAGGACATTGTCTGGCACTCGGTGAAAGAGCTGATTACCGATGTACCGGACAAGACCCTGCTGGGGTTGAATATTGTTGAATTCGCGGGCGACGACGCCGAGCTGATCGCGCGGCAGGTTAGCCAGCTTTGCCTGCGGCTGGATGCGCTCATGGAACAGCATGCCGGCGGCGTGATCGGCTATCAATTGTGCGACGATTTAGGCGGCATTGAGCGCATCTATAATATGCGCAAGAAAGCGGTGGGGCTGTTGGGCAATGCCAAAGGGCGCGCTAAACCCATTCCCTTCGTTGAAGACACCGCTGTTCCTCCCGAGCAGTTGGCTGATTACATCGTGGAGTTTCGCGCGCTGTTGGACAGCCACGGCTTAAGTTACGGCATGTTCGGGCACGTGGATGCTGGCGTGCTGCACGTACGCCCGGCGCTGGATATGTGCGATCCGCAGCAGGAGATGCTGATGAAGCGCATTTCAGACGAGGTGGTGGCCCTGACGGCCCGCTACGGCGGTTTGCTGTGGGGCGAACACGGCAAAGGATTTCGCGCGGAGTACAGTCCGGCATTTTTTGGCGAGACGCTTTTTACCGAGCTGCGTCGCATCAAGACGGCGTTTGACCCGGACAATCGCCTTAATCCCGGTAAAATTTGTCAGCCGCTTGGCAGTGACGCCCCCATGATGCAAGTCGATGCGGTCAAGCGGGGTACCTACGATCGTCAAATTCCGGTGACGGTGCGCAGCGACTGGCGGGGCGCGATGGAGTGTAACGGCAACGGATTGTGCTTTAACTTTGATGCGCGCAGTCCGATGTGCCCGTCTATGAAAATCACCCGTAATCGCATTCATTCGCCTAAAGGGCGCGCGTCGTTGACGCGCGAATGGCTGCGTTTGCTCGCAGAACAAGGTGTTGATCCGGTGCAGCTGGAGCAGGCCTTGCCCAAACAGGGCGTGAGCCTGCGCGCGCTGATACAGCGCACACGTAATACCTGGCATGCCAAACAGGGAGAATATGATTTTTCGCACGAGGTGAAAGAGGCGATGTCCGGCTGTCTCGCATGCAAAGCCTGTTCGACGCAATGCCCCATCAAAATTGATGTGCCGAACTTTCGCGCGCGTTTTCTCCAGCTTTACCACACGCGTTATTTACGCCCGCTCAGCGATCACTTAGTGGCGTCGGTTGAACAGTATGCTCCGCTGATGGCGAAAGCGCCCGGCGTGTTTAATTTCTTTTTAAAACAGCCGTGGCTGCGCGAAATGAGCAAAACCCACGTGGGAATGGTGGACTTGCCGCTGCTCTCGTCACCTAGCCTGCGCCAGCAGCTCAGCGGGCATCCGGCGATGAATATGACGCTGGAGCAATTGGAAGCCATGGACAGCGGCGCGCGTGAAAATTGCGTGCTGGTGGTGCAAGACCCCTTCACCAGCTATTACGAAGCCCAGCTGGTGGCCGATTTCATTAAATTAATTGAAAAATTGGGCTACCGTCCGGTACTGCTGCCCTTTTCGCCCAACGGCAAAGCCCAGCACGTCAAAGGATTTCTGCAGCGCTTTGCACGTACCGCATTGAAAACCGCCGAATTTCTTAACCGGGTTGCTAAGCTGGGGGCGCCAATGGTGGGCATCGATCCCGCTACGGTGCTCTGTTATCGCGACGAGTATCACGCGGTGTTGGGCGAAAAACGCGGCGAGTTCACTGTACAGTTGGTGCACGAGTGGCTGGCTACGGCGCTTGACGAACGCAGTGAACAACCCGCCAGCGGTGAATCCTGGTATCTGTTTGCACACTGTACGGAAGTCACGGCGCTGCCAGCAACCCCCGCGCAATGGCAGGCCATTTTTTCCCGGTTCGGCGCAAAACTGGAAAACATCAATGTGGGGTGCTGCGGCATGGCGGGGACCTACGGTCATGAGCGTGAGAATGTGGAAAACTCGCTGGGAATTTATACCCTGTCATGGCATCCCCAGCTGCAAAGATTGCCGCGTCAGCGCTGTCTGGCCACCGGCTTTTCCTGCCGCAGCCAGGTGAAACGCGCCGAGGGCAACGGCATGCGCCATCCGCTACAGGCGCTGTTGGAAATGATGTAAACAAATTGTAGGAGCCGTCACAAAGCTGGATTAGAATATCCAGCCTGCGTGCCGGATGAAGTCGCTCTGCAGGCGGGTGGCCTGATCCCATTCGCCGCACAGGGCAAGCTGGTGACATAAACGCGTTAATGAGAGACGCGCCAGCTGGTAGGCTTGAACGCGAAAGAGATGTTCGCGGTCGGCGTTGCTTATCTCCTGCACCAAACGGTGGTGGAGTTTACCCAGCGCGTGCAAGTAACTGCGATCGTCGCCGTTGAGCGCGCATATCTCTGCCATGTCGAGGCAAGTGTCGTTGAAGCGGCGCAGCTGCTCAAGGGAGCAGTCGGTGCGATCGAGCTTGGCTTGCGCCATGTAGAAGTCGACCGTGATGTCGCGTATTGAAAAGCGGTATGCGTCGATGTTGCGTTGTAACCAGGCCGAGACGCTGGGCGTCATATCGCCACCGTATGTAGGTTAATGATAATCATTATCATATTCAGCCGCGTCAGGAATGCAATTCCCGCAGTGAAATTTATTGATTTCCCATACCTGTTACTAAAATCGGCAACAACAATCTCTTTACATCGCGTAAAGGCGTAACCTATCAATCATGAGATTTTGAAAAAGTCCCTTTTTGTAAAGTTACTATTTATCAGCAGCTTACGCAGATATGACGTGGGTTAAATCACGTCTCACGGTACTGCGCCAAGAGACTATGCTTAATTAAGCAGCAGAAAAAATAGCACTAGATGATTATCCCTGCAAAACAAGAGGTTGAAGTGATAGGCGATATCACTACCATAGGGGGATAGCCTGAAAAGGTCCTGACTTACGAGGTAGCACTATGTCATCTGTTAATGCCGCTTCCTTTTCACCCGAAGATTTCGTCTGGAAAGGGCTAACGCTGACCGAATCGGCAGCGAAACAAATTCTTAACCTGGTGGAACAGGACCCTGAAGTCAAGGGGTTGAAACTGGGTGTGAAGCAGTCCGGGTGTGCCGGATTTGGTTACGTCATGGATCTTGTCAAAGAGCCCGCTGATGATGACCTGCAATTTGAGCAACATGGCGCGAAACTGTTTGTGCCCCTTCAGGCGATGCCGTTTGTTGACGGCACCGAACTGGATTATGTCCGTGAAGGCCTGAACCAGATTTTTAAATTCAACAACCCTAAAGCTCAGCACGCCTGCGGGTGCGGTGAAAGCTTTGGCGTCGAGTAAGTGAAATATGTCACGACACAGCGAAGCATCTGATGATGTACAAACCTGGGAAGGCAGCCTGAACTACAAAGAGGGCTTCTTTACCCAGCTTCAAACCGACGAACTGGCGCACGGCATCAACGAAGATGTGGTGCGTGCCATTTCGGCCAAGCGTAATGAACCGGAGTGGATGCTGGAGTTCCGTCTCAAAGCGTTTCGCGCTTGGTTAGAAATGGAAGAGCCACACTGGCTGAAAGCGCACTACGACAAGCTGGATTATCAGGATTACAGCTACTACTCAGCGCCATCTTGCGGCAACTGCGACGACAGCTGTGCTTCCGAGCCCGGCGCCACGCAAGCCTCAAGCGGTGCCGCAGCGGCTGCTGACTACCTGACGAAAGAAGTTGAAGACGCATTCAATCAGCTGGGCGTCCCAGTACGCGAAGGCAAAGAAGTGGCGGTGGACGCGATTTTTGACTCGGTGTCCGTCTCGACCACCTATCGCGATAAGCTTGCCGAGCAGGGCATTATCTTCTGTTCGTTTGGTGAGGCCCTCCACGACCACCCAGAGCTGGTGCAGAAGTATCTGGGCACCGTCGTGCCGCATAACGATAACTTCTTTGCTGCGTTGAACTCAGCGGTCGCATCGGACGGCACCTTTGTATACATCCCGAAAGGGGTGCGCTGCCCGATGGAGCTGTCTACTTACTTCCGCATCAACGCCGCCAAAACCGGCCAGTTTGAGCGCACCATTCTTATCGCCGACGAAGACAGCTACGTCAGCTACATTGAAGGCTGCTCCGCGCCCGTGCGTGACACCTATCAGCTGCATGCCGCAGTGGTAGAAGTGATCATTCACAAAAACGCGGAAGTGAAATACTCCACGGTGCAAAACTGGTTCCCGGGCGGTGAAGGCGAGGGCGGTATCCTTAACTTCGTGACCAAGCGTGCGCTGTGTGAAGGTGAGCGCAGTAAAATGTCCTGGACGCAGTCAGAAACGGGCTCCGCTATCACGTGGAAGTACCCAAGCTGCATCCTGCGCGGCGATTATTCTGTGGGTGAATTCTATTCTGTGGCGCTGACCAGCGGCCGTCAGCAGGCCGATACCGGCACCAAGATGATTCACATTGGTAAGAACACCAAGTCGACCATTATCTCGAAAGGGATTTCAGCCGGCAAAAGTCAGAACACCTATCGCGGTCTGGTGAAAATTATGCCGACAGCCACCAATGCCCGTAACTTTACCCAGTGCGATTCCATGCTTATTGGCCCCGACTGCGGCGCACACACGTTCCCGTATGTGGAAACGCGTAATAACACGGCCCAGCTGGAGCATGAAGCCACGACCTCGCGCATCGGTGAAGATCAGATGTTCTATTGTCTGCAGCGTGGCATCAGCGAAGAAGATGCCATCTCGATGATCGTCAACGGCTTCTGCAAAGACGTTTTCTCCGAGCTGCCACTGGAATTTGCCGTGGAAGCGCAAAAACTGTTAGCCATCAGCCTTGAGCACAGTGTCGGCTGATGCCACACGCGTTGCCGGAAGCAATGTGAAGGAAAGAGTATGTTAAGCATTAAAGATTTACAGGTAAGCGTTGAAGACAAAGCGATTCTGCGCGGACTCAACCTTGAGATTAAGCCGGGTGAAGTCCACGCTATCATGGGCCCGAACGGCTCGGGTAAAAGTACCTTGTCAGCGACGCTTGCTGGCCGCGAAGACTACGAAGTCACCGGCGGTTCGGTCACATTCAAAGATAAAGACTTGCTGGCGCTGGAGCCCGAAGAACGCGCCGGTGAAGGCATCTTTATGGCCTTCCAGTATCCGGTTGAGATCCCAGGTGTCAGCAACCAATTCTTCCTGCAAACCTCGGTCAATGCCGTGCGTAAATATCGTGAGCAGGACGAGCTGGATCGTTTTGATTTCCAGGACTTTATCGAAGATAAAATCCGCCTGCTGAAAATGCCAGAGGATCTGCTGACGCGCTCCGTTAATGTGGGCTTCTCCGGCGGTGAAAAAAAGCGTAATGACATTCTGCAGATGGCGGCGCTTGAGCCTGAGCTTTGCATTCTGGATGAAACCGACTCCGGTCTGGACATTGATGCGCTGAAAATTGTCTCGGAAGGCGTCAACAGCCTGCGCGACGGCAAGCGCGCCTTCATCATCGTCACGCACTATCAGCGTATTCTTGACTACATCAAGCCTGATTACGTGCACGTGTTGTACCAAGGCAAAATCGTGAAATCTGGCGACTTTACGCTGGTTAAACAGCTGGAGGAGCAAGGCTATGGCTGGCTTACCGACGAAGAGTGATAGCGCCCTGCAACAGTGGCATCATCTGTTTGAGTCGCGCGGTGGTGCGCGCTCGCTTCAGGCACAGCAGCACTGGCAACAGCTGATGCGCCTCGGCTTGCCTACGCGTAAGCACGAAAACTGGAAATACACCGCGCTGGATAACTTGCTGTCGCACCAATTTGTGCTCGCAGAGTCTGCTGCGGTGAGCGCGGAGCAGGTTGACGCGCTGTCGCTGCCGCTGGACGCCGTTCGTCTGGTGTTCGTTGATGGACGCTTTCAGCCTGAGCTGAGCACAAGCGACAGCGACCTGTTCGAGATCGCGCACAGCCGCGCGGCCGAACGCCGTCCGCTGCCTGCGCCTGTTCAGCCAGAAGTCTTTCTGCATTTGACCGAAAGCTTGGCCGAAGAAGTGACGCACATTCGTCTCGCCCGCGGCAAATCGGCCGCGCGCCCGCTTTATTTGGTGCACATTACCAGCGGTCAGAGTGAGGCGCTTAACACCGTTCACCACCGCCACCATATCGAGCTGGAGCAGAGCGCTGAAGCCAAAGTGATTGAGCACTATGTGACGCTTAACGGCGCACCCCACTTCACCGGTGCGCGTCTGACCTGCACGGTGGCAGACAATGCACAACTGCACCATATCAAACTGGCGTTTGAAGAGAGCAGCAGCTACCACTTCGCGCACAATGATATGGTTATTGGCTCTGATGCGCAGGTAAGCAGTACCAGCTTCTTGCTGGGCGCAGGCCTGTCGCGTCATAACACCAGCGTGCAGTTGAACGGTGAAAACAGCCAGCTGGCCTTAAACAGCTTGGTGCTGCCGATCAACGCCGAAGTTGCGGACACCCGCAGCTATTTGGAGCACAACAAAGGCCACTGCCTGAGCCGTCAGTTGCATAAGACCATCTCCCGCGACAAAGGCCGTGCGGTGTTTAACGGCCACATTAAAGTGGCGCAGCACGCGTTGAAAACGGATGGTCAGATGACCAACAACAACCTGCTGCTGGGCCGCCTGGCGGAAGTGGACACCAAACCTCAGCTGGAAATTTATGCGGATGACGTGAAGTGCAGCCACGGTGCCACCATTGGTCGTATCGATGAAGAGCAGATGTTCTACTTGCGTTCACGTGGTATCGCCGAGGATGCTGCGCAGCAAATGATCATCCACGCTTTCGCGGCTGAGCTGACGGAAGCACTGGAAGATGAGACGCTGCGTCAGGCAGTACTGCAGCGTATTACAGCCCGTTTTCCCGGAGTTGCGTCATGAGTTTCGATCTCGAACGAATCAGAGCGGAATTTCCGATCCTGAAACGTGAGGTCAACGGACACCCGCTGGCCTATCTTGATAGCGCGGCCAGCGCACAACGCCCGCTTGCCGTGATTAACGCGGAAAGCCATTTCTATCAGCACGGCTATGCGGCCGTGCACCGCGGCATCCATTCGCTGAGCGCGCAGGCCACCACGGACATGGAAAATGTGCGTGCGCAGGCGGCGCGTTTTCTTAACGCGGCAGATACCGAGGAGATTATTTTCGTCAAAGGCACCACCGAGGGGATTAACTTGGTGGCTAACAGCTGGGGCGGCAGTCAACTGCAGCCGGGCGACAATATCATCATCACGGAGATGGAACACCACGCTAACATCGTGCCGTGGCAAATGGTGGCGGCGCGAACCGAGGCGGAGATTCGCGTCATTCCCCTTAACGACCGCGGTGAACTGGCGCTGGAGCGGCTAGACAGTCTGATTGATGCGCGCACACGCTTACTGGCTGTGACGCACGTCTCCAACGTGCTGGGCACGGTGAATCCGGTTAAAGAGATCGTGGCGCGCGCCAAAGCGGCCGGCATCGTCACCTTGGTTGACGGTGCGCAGGCGGTCATGCATCACCCCGTTGACGTGCAGGACATTGATTGCGACTTCTACGTATTCTCTGGGCATAAAATCTATGGCCCAACCGGTATCGGTGTGCTGTATGCGCGTAAGGCGCTGCAGGAGATGATGCCGCCGTGGGAAGGCGGCGGGTCTATGATTGGTGAAGTCATGTTGCCAACCGGCACCACCTGGAACAGTGCGCCGTGGCGCTTTGAGGCGGGCACCCCGAATACCGGCGGTATTATCGGTTTGGGTGCGGCACTCGGCTGGATCAGCGAGCTGGGCCTGGAGGCCATTCATGCACGTGAAGCCACGCTGATGCGTTATGCGCTGGACAAGCTGGCTTCTGTCCCCGACCTGACCATCTATGGGCCAGAAAACCGCAGCGGTGTCATCGCCTTTAATCTCGGTAAGCACCACGCCTTTGACGTCGGCAGTTTCCTCGATCAATACGGTATTGCCATTCGCACCGGGCATCACTGTGCGATGCCGCTGATGCGTCATTTTGCCGTGCCCGCGATGTGCCGTGCCTCTTTCGCCCTGTACAACAGCGAAGAAGAGGCGGATCGCCTGGCGGCCGGGCTGAGCCGTATTCATCGTCTGCTGGGCGCGTGATCAGATTTCAGGAGTAATGCATGGCGAATTTGCCAGACAAAGAGAAGCTGGTGCGTAACTTTAACCGTTGCGCGAACTGGGAAGAGAAGTACCTCTACATCATTGAACTCGGGGCAAAATTACCAGAATCCTCTGAAAGCTTGCACCAGGCAGAACACGCGATCTCGGGCTGCCAGAGTCAGGTGTGGATCCGCATGACCCCGCAAGCAGACAGCACGCTCTCTTTCGAGGGCGACAGCGATGCCGCAATCGTTAAGGGCTTGATTGCCGTGGTGTTTAGTCTTTATCAGGGGCTGAAGCCGCAGGAAATTCTCGATCTGGATGTCCGTCACTGGTTTGAACAACTTGCCTTGACCCAGCACCTTACCCCAACGCGTTCGCAAGGGCTGGAAGCGATGATCCGCGCAATCCGCCATAACGCTCAGACGCTCTCCTAGGTTACACTCTCCAGACCCCGGCTTGACCGGGGTCTTTTCTATCCGACAAAGAGAAAATTGCATGAAACCAGCGTTACGTATAGCCGGTGCACTGCTGTTGTCCTGTCTCGGACTCTCTGCACCCACTTTTGCCACGGAATATCCTCTTCCCGCTGAAAACAGCCGATTAATCGGCGAGAATGTGCTTACCACCGTTCCAGATGACAAGCGTCCGCTGGAGAACATTGCTGCGCATTACAAGATAGGCCTGCTGGGCATGCTGGAAGCCAATCCCGGCGTTGACCCTTGGCTACCTAAAGCCGGCACTCAGCTCACTGTACCGCTGCAGATGCTGCTGCCGGACGCGCCGCGTCAGGGCATTGTGGTTAATCTGGCGGAGCTGCGTCTGTATTACTACCCCAAAGGGGAGAACAGGGTCGTGGTCTATCCTATCGGCATTGGCCAGCTAGGGGCCGCTACGCCGAGTATGGTCACGCGTATCAGCCAAAAGATCGCTAATCCGACCTGGACGCCAACGCCCAATATCCGCAAGCGCTATGCGAAAGAGGGGATTACGCTGCCGGGCGTCGTGCCGGCGGGCCCCGACAATCCCATGGGGCTGTTTGCGCTGCGTCTGGCGCGAGGAACCGGCCAGTATCTGATTCACGGAACCAACGCGGATTTTGGCATTGGTATGCGCGTCAGTTCCGGCTGCATTCGCCTGCGACCGGATGATATTGCGGCGCTGTTTGCCCGCGTTCCTGAAGGCACCCGCGTGCAGATCGTCAATCAACCGATAAAGTACGCCATTGAACCTGATGGTAAGCGTTACATTGAGGTGCATCAGCCGCTCTCACGCACTGACAAAGATGATCCGCAAACGATGCCGATTCCGCTCACTGCCGCGATGAAAGCGTTTGTGCGCGCGCCGCAGAGCGATACGGCGTTGATTAACGCGGCGATTGCGCGACGCTCCGGCATGCCGGTATTGGTCAGCAGCGGCGAGCCGGTAACCGCTAGCGCGGGTAGCGCTGTGGAGAAGACAGAGGCAGCACAAGCGAAGCGTGCCGAGGTGCAGGCCAAAGAAAATTAAGCAGAAGCGGTTTTCAGGACAAAAAAAATGGTGCCACATGGGCACCATTTTTCAAACCAGAACTCTTACTTACGGTAAGAGTGAGCCTGGTTGTCCAGACGCTGGTTAGCGCGAGCTGCGTCATCTTTAGCAGCCTGAACGTCAGAACGCACTGCGTTCACGTCGTTGCTCAGCTGGTCAACTTTAGCGTTCAGAGTCTGAACGTCTGAAGACAGCTGGTCGATTTTAGCGTTGCTTGAGCAACCAGCCAGCAGAGTTGAACCCAGGATTACCGCGCCCAGTACCAGTTTAGTACGATTCATTATTTATACCCTCTAGATTGAGTTAATCTCCATGTAGCGTTACAAGTATTACACAAAGCTTTTTAAGTTGAGAATAAATTTTTGATGAGAACATGCTTAAATTTGATCGTTCGCTCAAAGAAGCAGCGTTTCACAGAAGATGATGAAAATATTTAGCTAAAACAGAGAGATTTAATCGGACTAACCTTAATTCCGCCGGATATTGAATAGTTATTATCGATTGGAAAATTCCTGATTATGTATTAAGGCAGAATAAAAAAAGGCGCCTTAAAAAGGCGCCTTAAATAAAATTTAAAACCTTATCAGAGCAGGTGCACCGAGGCGGTATTGGTTGTGCCACTGGGCACCAGCGCACCGGACACCATCACTACAACGTCGCCTTTTTGCGCAAATCCGCTTTCCAGCGCCATTTCCTTGCCAATGCGGTAGAAATCGTCGGTTGAGGCAATTTCAGACACCACACGCGTTTCAATGCCTTTGCTGAGAATTAACTGGCGCGCCGTGGTGCTGTTCGTGGTCAATGCCAGAATGGTGGCGTCTGGGAAGTACTTACGCACCGCTTTCGCCGATTTGCCGCCTTCGGTCGCGACCACAATCAGCGGGGATTCCAGCTTCTCTGCGGTCTCAACCGCACCGCGGCACACCGCCTCGGTGATGCGCAGCTTGCGCGAATCTTGCAGTTCGCCAATGCGCGATTTCATCACGCGATCGGTGCGCTCGCAGATGGTGGCCATGATGGTCACCGACTCCAGTGGATATTTCCCTTTTGCGCTTTCACCGGACAGCATCACCGCATCGGTACCGTCCAGGATGGCGTTTGCCACGTCGCCTGCTTCCGCGCGGGTAGGGCGCGGGTTTTTGATCATCGAATCCAGCATCTGCGTTGCAGTAATGACCACCTTGCGCGCCTTGTTGCACTTCTTGATCATCATCTTCTGGGCAAAGATCACTTCTTCAACCGGGATTTCTACGCCAAGATCGCCGCGTGCCACCATGATGCCGTCTGAAGCTTCGAGGATCTCATCAAAGTTGTTCAAGCCTTCCTGATTCTCAATTTTAGAGATGATCTGGATGTGCTCGCCGCCGTGGGCTTTCAGGTGTTCGCGAATTTCCAGCACGTCGGAACGCTTGCGGATAAAAGAAGCGGCAACAAAATCGACGCCTTGTTCGCAGCCAAAGATCAGGTCACGTTTGTCTTTTTCTGCCAGCGCAGGCAGCTGAATAGAGACGCCCGGCAGGTTAACGCCTTTGTTCTCACCCAGGTCACCGTTATTTAAAACCGTGCACACCACGGTGTTTTCCGTGACTTCCGTAACCTGCATACCAATCAGGCCGTCATCCACCAGCACGGTGTTACCGATCTTAAGGTCCTCGGTGAAACCCGCGTAGGTGACCGCAACGCGCTCGCTGTTGCCAATGACAGATTGATCGGTGGTAAACGTGAAGGTTTGTCCTGCTTTCAGCGCAACGTCGTTGCCGCCTTCAAGCTTCATGGTGCGGATTTCAGGACCTTTGGTATCCAGCAAAATCGCGGCCTGATGACCGGTTTTTTCCATCACGGCACGCATGTTGGCAATGCGCTGGCCATGCTCGGCATAGTCACCGTGTGAGAAGTTGAGGCGCATCACGTTCATGCCAGCCTCAAGCAGTTGAGTCAACATCTCTTCCGATTCGGTTTTCGGACCGATGGTGCATACGATTTTGGTCTTTTTCATATCAGATTGTCTGTAAGTTGTGATGAATGATGGAGGTCTGGGTCCGCTGCGCTGCGCAGCGAAATGAAAATGTGTCTAAGTTGATCAGGAGCGAACAGGAGTAAGGATAGGTGACGGAGGCAGAGCGTGCAGAGAAGTTGCGCAGTTCAGAAAGGAACTGATTGGGCAGTGTTGCGCAACTCATTATCGTAGTTTGCTTAGGCACGTTAGCGCTGAAACCTTTCAGGTAAAACAACGGACCACATTATAAGCGGTAAGTATGCGAAAACCAACATAAAAGCAGGCGGTGAAACAGAAGGAGATCAAAGAAGTGTGCGTTGCGCAAAGAAGTACAACCAGAGTGGTGCGCTCTAATGGACTCGAACCATCGACCCCCACCATGTCAAGGTGGTGCTCTAACCAACTGAGCTAAGAGCGCATACAGTAATTTGGTGCGTCCGAGTGGACTCGAACCACCGACCCCCACCATGTCAAGGTGGTGCTCTAACCAACTGAGCTACGGACGCACATTGGTGCGCTCTAATGGACTCGAACCATCGACCCCCACCATGTCAAGGTGGTGCTCTAACCAACTGAGCTAAGAGCGCAACACGCTGTCAGGGCGACAGCGGGGACGAATATTAACGGCAGGCCGCGAGGCTGGCAAGGGAAAAAATGATTTTCCCTCACGACTGACCAGCAACTGCGCGACCCGCCGGTTTTTTAAGCGTCAAAAGGCAAACCTCGCCATGTTCAGCCACTTAGCGGGCTGCGCGTGCAAGAATCTGCGCCGCTGACTGGCGCTGTATACGGCGAATACGCCAAATCATCATTATTGCGGCGGAGGTTAAGCCTACGATGAAGCCGCACCAGAACCCGGCAGGCCCCATCGGCTGCACCACCCAATCGGTGAGCGCCAGTACGTAGCCCACCGGCAAACCCAGCACCCAATACGCGATAAAGGTAATGAAGAAGATGGAGCGGGTATCCTTGTAACCGCGCAAAATGCCGCTGCCGATCACCTGAATCGAGTCGGAAAATTGATAGATGGCCGCCAAGAGCATGAGATGCGCTGCCAGCGCGATCACCGCCGGATTATCGGTATAAAGCGTGGCAATGTGTTCGCGAAAAATCACCGTGAACAGCGCGGTCAGCGCCGCCATACTGATACCAATTCCCTGGCCGGTCCACGCCGCGACCCGCGCCTGCTCCGCCGAACCTTGTCCCAAACGAAACCCTATGCGAATGGTCGTTGCGACGCCAATCGACAGCGGCAGCACAAACATCAGCGAGCTAAAGTTAAGCGCAATTTGGTGACCTGCCACGTTAACAATACCCAGTGGTGAGACCAGCAGCGCCACCACGGCAAACAGCGTCACTTCAAAAAACAGCGCCAGCGCCACGGGCAAGCCCAGCGTGAATAAGCGCAGCAGGATCGCGCGCGACGGCGCAGACCAGCGAGAAGCCATACGAATATCGCGCATGGCTGGCATGTGGTTTAGCCAGTAGCGCATCACGATAAACATCACCCAGCAGACCGAGGCGGTTGCGACGCCACAGCCCACGCCGCCCAGCGCAGGCATGCCAAAGTGGCCATAAATAAACACGTAATTTAGCGGGATGTTGAGCAGTAGCCCAAGAAAACCGAGCAGCATGGCCGGTTTGGTTTTCGATAACCCGTCACATTGATTGCGCGCCACCTGGAAAAAGAGATAACCCGGCGCCCCCCACAGCAGCGCATGGAGATAGCCTTCGGCTTTCTCCGCAAGCTGGGGATCAATATCGTGCATGCGATGAATGAAATAGCCTGCATTCCACAGGACAACCATAATCAGCAGCGCGACGGCAAACGCCAGCCAATATCCCTGGCGAACCTGTTCCGCAATACGCTCGCGGCGTCCTGAACCGTTGAGTTGCGCAACGGTGGGCGTCAATGCCAGCAGTAAACCGTGACCAAAAAGAATGGCGGGAAGCCAGATAGAGGTGCCGACAGCAACGGCGGCCATATCCGTGGCGCTTACCGCACCGGCCATTACGGTATCTACAAAGCCCATCGCTGTTTGCGCTACCTGAGCCAGGATCACGGGAATAGCAAGGGCGAGCAATTGACGCGCTTCTGTAAAATACTTCTGCACGTTATACCTGCTTAAAAGAAATGAATTTCACGCGGGGAGAGGTCCCCTGGATTGCGCGACACAGTTTAGCGGCAGCCGCGCGTTCTACCAAACGTTGTTCGCACTTCGTTTCGCCAGATGTGTAAAGTTTGCCCGCCGCCAAATTCAACGCGCCACCCCAGGCTGTGTTAAACTGGGGCAAATGTTGCAGAGGCGTAGAATATGTTTACTGGAATTGTGCAGGGCACTGCAGAAATTATTGCCATTGAGGAAAAAGAGCTTTTTCGCACGCACACGGTGCGCTTGCCGCAGGAACTCCTGCCGGGCCTGGCACTGGGCGCTTCGGTAGCGCACAACGGCTGCTGCCTGACCGTCACCGCCATTGACGGTGACTGCGTGAGCTTTGATTTAATTAAGGAAACGCTGCGCATCACCAACCTGGGCGAACTCAAGGTGGGTGACAGAGTCAATATTGAGCGGGCGGCCAAATTCAGCGATGAAATTGGCGGCCATTTGATGTCTGGCCATATCATGACCACGGCAGAGATCTGCAAAATTATCCAGTCCGAAAACAATCGAGAAATCTGGTTCAAATTACAGGACGTGGCGCAGATCAAATGCATCCTGCATAAAGGGTTTGTCGGCATCGATGGTATCAGCCTCACGGTTGGTGACGTGACCAAAAGTAAATTCTGCGTGCATCTGATCCCTGAAACGCTTGAGCGCACCACGCTGGGGGCAAAAAAGCTGGGGCACAAGGTCAACATTGAAATCGATCCGCATACGCAGGCGATTGTTGAAACGGTTGAGCGCGTGCTGGCGCAGCGAGAGGCCGCGCTGGTGGCGCAAGCGGTGGCGGAGAGCAGTGATAATCTGTAAATAAGCGCGATGAACGGGCACCCTCAGGTGCCCGACCTCGGCACACCACATTCGTCAGCGCGCGACGCGCAATCCTCCCTCAACGCCACGGCTAAACACCACTTGCCATAGTTGAATATCCCGCGCGCGAAACGCACCGGCGCAGGCATGCAAATAATAGGTGAACATGCGTTTGAACCGCTCACCATAGGCCTCCGCCAGTTGCGGCCACGCTTGCTGAAAGCGTTCGTGCCAGGCCATCAAGGTGGTGTCGTAATCGGCGCCAAAATTGTGCCAATCTTCCATGATGAAATGGCCCTCGCTGGCGTCAGCGATGTGCCGCACTGAGGGCAGGCACCCGTTGGGAAAGATATATTTGTCGATCCACGGGTCAACGTTCATATCGGTAACGATTGCGCCAATAGTGTGGAGCAAGAACAGCCCATTAGGCTTAAGGTTGCGATCGACCACGCGGAAGTAGGTCGTGTAGTTTTTGGGACCGACGTGTTCAAACATGCCCACCGAGACAATGCGATCAAATTGCAAATCGAGATCGCGGTAATCCTGGAGCAAAATCGTCACGTCCAACCCGGCACAGCGCTGCTGGGCCATGCGCTGCTGCTCAGCAGAGATGGTCACACCCAGCACTTTCACGCCATAGTGTCGGGCGGCATATTCGGCTAGTCCGCCCCAGCCGCAGCCGATGTCCAGTAATGTCATGCCCGGTTCAAGCTGCAGTTTACGGCAAATCATATCCAGCTTGGCGACTTGTGCTTGTTCAAGCGTGGTGGCGTCTTTCCAGTAACCGCAGGAGTATTGCATGTAAGGGTCAAGCATGCGCGTAAACAGGTCGTTGCCCAGATCGTAGTGCTCTTTCCCGACTATCCACGCGCGTTTTTTAGATTGCAGATTCATCAGACGCGCGGCCGCAATACGGAGCGTGTCCTTAACGTGCCGGGGTATTTGTTTGTCGAGACGGTTTTTCAGCACGCGGTGAAAAAAACCGTCCAGCTGCTCACAGTCCCACCAGCCATCCATGTAACTTTCACCCAGTCCAATTGAGCCCTGCTGCAATACGCGTTTAAAAAAATCGGGATGTTTGACGTTAATATCCCAAGGACGGCTGCCATTGACCCGAATATCCGCGCGCTCCAGCAGTTCATTGACGATGCGAAACCAGTGGTTTTCTTCAAGGCTCACTTCTTCGATAACTGATGAACTCATAGCGTCTCCATCACCTTTCCGAATTAAACCTGAGGAAAGAATAGCCAATATCCTCAAGCCTGAAAGCGAAGCCACGGGCACCCGTGCGCTCCCCGTCTGCCGTGTACAGCGGTATGATTTTGAAGAGAAATGTCTGACGCGCCCCACCAGGACATTGCGTGCAGACGCCATCCCAGCGACAAAGTCGCAAAAGTAAAAACAGTATCTTATTGAATTGTTACAGAAATGCGGACCCACTGAGTATATGCTCACGTGGGTCAATGTTCAACGCGTGATCGTTAGCAAGCTAATAAGCGTGCCTCACTGCTGATCCTGGCAAGGGGTGGAGAAGTGAGCAACATCACTTTGTGCGGTTGCGCGACGTTGCCAAATAAAACCGGCCCACGCCAGGATCACCGTGGCCGCCATCACCAACGTGGTATTAAACAGCGCCGCAGTCAACCCCGCAGACACCAGCAGGCTAGCCGCGAAGCACAGGCCCAGCTGCATCAAATTTTGTAGCCCAGCGGCTTTGCCCGTAGCGTGAGGAAACGGCGCCAGCGCACTGGCAACGACGATGGGATAAATGGCTCCGTTGGCCAGCGCCATACCGCAGAAGGGCAGCAGCAGCGCCACCAGTGACGAGGTGGCGGTGAGTGCGACGGCAAACAGGCTTAACACGCTGATGCTGTAAACCACCAGCAGCCACGGCAGTAACTGCGCACCGCTTACGCGATTAAGCAGGGCGCGGCAGCCAAAGCCACCGATCAGGAATGCCACCGTTTGCGGAATATAGCTCAGGCCGATATCCGCAGGCGTCAAGCCCGCCGAAGCGAGAATAAACGGCGAGCCGGTTAACCAGGCAAAGAAGCTGGCCGAGCACGCCGAATAGATCAGCACGTTCCCACTCCAGATGCGGGTCGCCATAATCGCTAGCCAGCCGGGCTGCGCGCGTGAGTGGGCCGGCGTTTGCCGCGTGGGCGCCGTGAGCCTTAGCGTGCCGAGCAGCAGCAGGACGGTGATGAGCGTGAGCGTAATAAAAATGCTGCGCCAGTGAAAATGGCTCATCAGCCATGCGCCCAGAAGCGGTGCCAGCGCGGGCGACAGCGCCACCAAGGGCATAATGGTGGCGAATACTTTGTTCGCCTGCGCTTTGGCGTAGCGATCCACCACCAGCGCCTGCCAGCTGACCGCTGCTGCGCAGACACCAATGGCCTGTACAAAGCGCAGCGTCAGCATCGCCTCCACGCTTGTTACCCACAGCATGCCGAGACAGGCAAGCGCGAATAACGATAAGCCTGCCAGTAAGATAGGTTTACGCCCAAAACGGTCGGACAGCGGCCCCCAAATCACTTGGGCGCAGGCAAAGCCGCCTAAAAATAGGCTGAGACTGGCGCTAATGGCGCCGGGCGAGGACGCGAGGTCATGCTGCATGGCGCCAAACGCGGGCAGGTACATATCGGTCGCAAGAAAGCCCAGCATGCTCAGCAGGGCGAGATAGAGAAGAAATCCTTTCGATGACACCATTTTTATTCTCATGGGCAAAATGAACGCCGAGGAGTGTAAAAGGGTGCATCCCGTTTTGTGAAACGCTAATATTTGTGCAGTGCTGTGAATTTTTTTGAAGGGAAACTATGTGGTCTGAATACGCCCTTGAAGTGGTGGATGCCGTTGCCCGCACGGGCAGCTTCAGCGCGGCGGCGCAGGAGTTGCACCGCGTGCCTTCTGCTATCAGCTACACCGTTCGTCAGTTAGAAACCTGGCTGGCTGTTCCTCTGTTTGAGCGCCAGCACCGCGAGGTGATCCTGACGCCAGCCGGAGAGCATTTTGTGCGTGAGGGCCGCGCTGTTATCAAAAAAATGCTGGCTACGCGGCGACAGTGCCAGCAACTTGCCAACGGCTGGCGCGGCCAGCTCAGCATCGCCGTGGACTGCATTGTCAAGCCGCAACGCACGCGCCAGTTGGTGAAAGACTTCTATCGCCACTTTCCGGACATGGAGCTGGTCATCAGCTATGAAGTGTTTAACGGCGTTTGGGATGCGCTGGCCGATGCGCGTGTCGATGTGGCGATTGGCGCCACCCAAGCCATCCCGGTTGGCGGGCGCTTTGCTTTTCAGGACATGGGCGCCCTGAACTGGCGCTGCGTCGTGAGTCCCGGTCACGCCTTGGCACACAGCGTGCAGCCCGACGACGATATGCTGCGTGCATGGCCATCTCTGGTTTTGGAAGATACCTCGCGCGCGCTGCCGCGGCGCATGACCTGGACGCTCGATAATCAGCGGCGTTTGGTGGTGCCCGACTGGGATACCGGCCTGGCGTGTCTCCAGGACGGATTGTGCGTCGGCATGGTGCCGGGCCATTTGGCGCGACCGCTGCTGAACAGCGGTGCGCTGGTGGAGCTCACCTTGGCGCAACCGTTTCCCGACAGCCCGTGCTGCGTCAGCTGGTCTGAGCAGCGCGCCTCGCCGGCGCTGGCGTGGCTGCTGACTTACCTGGGCGATGCAGAGACGCTGAATCAAGAGTGGCTTAGCGAGTCAGCCGCTTAGCGGCGGTAATCACGGAAGGGGCCATCCGCCACGGAGCGGCGTTCGATCAGCGACGGCTGCACTTCGATGGTTTGCGGCTCTTCACGTTTACTGGTGATCCTGTCTAACAACATCTCCAGCGCTTTCTCACCCAGTTGCGCCTTGGGTTGATGCACGGTGGTCAGGGCGGGGGTGAAGTAGCGCGCGTTGCGCACATTGTCGTAACCGATCACCGAAATATCCTGCGGCACGCGCAAGCCCATTTCATCGGCGGCGCATATCGCGCCCATTGCCATGATGTCGCCGCCGCAGAACACCGCCGTGGGGCGCTGCTTTTGGTTGAGGATCTGCTGCATGGCTAGATAACCGGACTCCGGTTCAAAATCACCTTGCACGATCCATTCGGGACGCACCGTGATACCCGCCTCGTTCATGGCTTGCAAAAAGCCCGCATGGCGACCACCGCCAGTGTTGCGTTCCATCTGACCAGGAATGGCGCCAATATCACGATGACCGCGCTCAATCAGGTAGCGGCCCGCCAGATAACCGCCGTGAAACGCATTATCTTGAACGGTGTCGGTGAAATCGCCGCGCGATGCGCCCCAGTCCATGACCACCATGGGAATATTGCGATTCTCCTCCAGCATTTGCAGCAGATCGTCCGGGTATTCGGAACACATCACCAGCAGTCCGTCGACGCGTTTTTGCGCCATCATAGAGAGATAGGCGCGCTGTTTTTGCAGATCATTGTGGGCGTTACCGAGAATCAGCGTGTAGCCGCGTTCAAAACAGTGGTTTTCTACCGCTTCGATAATTTCTGCAAAATAGGGCGCCTCGCTGGATGTGGCAAGCAACCCCAGCGTTTTGGTGTGGTTAACTTTCAGGCTGCGCGCCACGGCGCTGGGGGAATAGTGAAGCGCTTTGATCGCTTCCCATACGGCATTACGCGTCTCTTCCGCGACAAAGCGCGTTTTATTGATGACATGGGAAACGGTGGTGGTAGAGACACCCGCGCGTTTTGCCACATCTTTAATTGTTGCCATGAAAAAGAACTCCCGGCTTATTGCAACTTGCTGATAAGCATAGTGTTAAACGATTGCGTCTGCTAAGGGTTTTATGCCCCAAATGGGGAACGTTTTCGCCAATAATTACGGGAAAAAAGGCGTTAGCAGGCGGCAAAGATAGCGTGCGCTCTGTGTGTTGCGCAACGAAAGGCGGCGATTCTAGCAAGCTGGCGCAATAAAGACGAGATCTTTGCCTAACCCGCGGCAAATTTCGCTAAATACACCGCGCGTTTCCGCAAAAGTAGGCCAGCAAAGGCGAGGCGTCAGCGGCAGAAACAGATTTACACGTGGAAAGGCAATAAAAAAGCCGGTGCGCGATGCCGCGACCGGCTGATGACGAAAAGAGGTTGCGCAACGGCTAGCGAATAGTTTTGGGCGTCATCATGCGGCGTGCGCCAACGTAATGCTTTTGCCAATAATCCTCGCCCAGCGCGCTGATTTGGATGTCTTTTCCCGTACGAGGTGACTGAATAAATTTACCGTTGCCCAGATAGACACCGACGTGATCGGCAGTGCCGCGATTGTTGATGCGGAAGAACACCAGATCGCCTTTTTCCAGCAGTTCCCGTTTGATGGGGGAGGCGTCACGCAGGTGGTACATTTCGTTTGCGGTGCGGGGGAAACGGTACTTCACCAGATCTTTGTAGGCGTACCACACCAGCCCACTGCAATCAAAACCGGTGTGTGGCGAGGTGCCACCCCACTGATAAGGCTTGCCAAGCTGGCCCATCAATTTAGTCATCGCCGTCTCACGCGCCTTTTGATAGCGCAAACGGTGCGATTTACTCATTTTTATCCCGGTCAGCGACGGCACGTCGTCGTCGTCAGTGCGCGCCATTTTTGTGGGGCGCTGATGACCGTATTTTTTGACGGGGCTTTTAAGCAGGATCTTTTTGCGGGCCGATTTTTGTGGCGCCTTAGCGGTTTGAAGCTGTTTTTTGAGTTTGAGTTTTTGTACGGAGGTCAGGCGCGATTTCTTCGCTGTGGTTTTGAGCGGACGTCGCTTGCGCCGTTCATCTTCACGCGCACTTTTTTTATCTGCCTTATGCAAACTGACATTAACAGGCGCATGCGGAGACGCAGAGGCCACATTAAAGAACAATTGGGCGAAAGCCAGTATGAAAAGCGTAATGAGTAAACGCATAGTCCGGTTACAGGTTAAGCAGACCCAAACAGAGGCTGCAGCTAAGTAAGAGAAATCTGATCATCGATCAGCGCCGAAGCAATTCTAATCCACTTTTTTTCGAAAAGGTAAGGGCTTTTTCGATTAATCTTTTGACCGAAAGAAACTGTTGCAAAAGTAAGCCATTTCAGCTGGTTAACCCAGCGTATTATTGCTGATTATTAATTTTGACACGCTTTATCATCAAAGAGATCGACAGGGTAGACATCGCGGGCTTAACAAACATGGCGATCGTACCGGGCTGAGAGAAAAACCCATTTTCAGTGTACGCGTTAAGTCGCTACAATAAACAAACACGAAGTGGAGCATTAAGGAAGGCATAAATGAGTACTATTGAAAAAATTCAGCGCCAGATCGCAGAAAACCCGATCCTGCTGTACATGAAAGGTTCCCCCAAGCTGCCAAGCTGTGGTTTCTCTGCGCAGGCTGTACAAGCGCTTTCCGCCTGCGGTGAGCGCTTCGCGTATGTTGATATTCTGCAAAACCCGGATATCCGTGCTGAACTGCCAAAATATGCAAACTGGCCTACGTTCCCTCAGCTGTGGGTTGACGGCGAGTTAGTTGGCGGCTGCGATATCATCGTTGAGATGTTCCAGCGCGGTGAGCTTCAGCCGCTGGTAAAAGAAACCGCTGAAAAACACAAAGAAGCGGAATAATAAAAAAGGCCGACAGTGTCGGCCTTTTTTTATGTCTGTTTGCAGCTACTGTGCGGCGCTGTCGTGCGTCTCATCCTCGAGTGAGGGGGCGTCGCTCACTGGCAGTGGCCAGCCACCCAACCGTTTCCATCGATTCACCAGTTCACAGAACAGCGTTGCCGTTTGTTCAGTATCATACAGTGCGGAGTGCGCTTGGGTGCTATCAAACGCCATGCCCGCAGCAATACAGGCTTTCGCCAGTACCGTTTGCCCCAGCACTAAACCGCTCAGCGCGGCGGTGTCGAAGGTGGCAAACGGGTGGAACGGATTGCGTTTCAGGCCCACACGCTCTGCCGCGGCCATCAGGAAATTGTGATCAAAAGTCGCATTATGCGCGACAATAATGGCGCGGTTGCAGAGGCTCTCTTTGGTTCCTTTGCGCACCATCTTAAAAATGGCATGCAGCGCCTCATATTCACTGACGGCACCGCGTAAAGGGTTGTGGGGATCGATGCCGGTAAACGCCAGCGCTTCAGGATGCAGCAGCGCGCCTTCAAATGGCTCCACGTGAAAATGCAGAGTTTCATCGCGATGAAGCCAACCATCGTCATCCATCTTGAGCGTGGTGGCCGCGATTTCCAACAGCGCGTCGGTTTGCGCATTGAAGCCGGCCGTCTCAACGTCAATGACCACAGGGTAAAAACCGCGAAAGCGTTGATGAAGGGCGTTTGGAGCGTTCGATTCAGACATCAGGATCTCATAGCATTGAATGGGGCAGCGCGCATTATGGCAAAAATTGCGGAGGGGTGCAGCAGGAGAGAAACCAGTCCACGTGCGTGGACTGGTGGCGGCAATCAGTTGCCGAGGCCGTTGCCGGCATGTTTGTTTTCAATCAGCTCAATTTTATAGCCGTCTGGATCTTCAACAAACGCGATGATCGTGGAGCCGCCTTTAACGGGACCCGCTTCGCGCGTGACGTTACCGCCCGCACTGCGGATACGCTCGCAGGTCTCGGCGACGTTATCCACGCCCAGCGCAATGTGGCCGTAAGCATTACCCAGTTCGTATTTATCCACGCCCCAATTGTAGGTCAGCTCAATAACCGCACCTTCGCTCTCTTCGGTATAGCCCACAAAAGCGAGGGTGTATTTGTACTCGCTGTTTTCGCTCTGGCGCAGCACGCGCATGCCTAACACGCGGGTGTAGAAATCAATCGAGCGTTGCAGATCGCCAACGCGCAGCATGGTATGAAGTAAACGCATAACATCCTCTTTTTAATCACGTCATCGGGGAATGACGCTGGCAAACACAGTATAGCCCGTAATGCCGGGCTTAAACGCAGCGGTCGCCAGCACAGGGCGACCGCAGCTAATTACAGGGTAGGGTAGTCGGTATAGCCTTCCGCACCGCCGCCATAGAAGCTTTCCGGGCGCTGTGGATTCAGCGGCGCATCCTGTTGCAAGCGCGCGACCAGATCCGGGTTGGCGATAAAGTCGCGGCCAAAGGCCACCGCATCGATGAGGCCACGGGCAATGAGATCGTCCGCTTTTTCTACGGTATACGCGCCGGCACCAATGATCACGCCAGGGAAGCGCGCGCGCACTTTTTCACGGAACGCATCGGTGTAAGGTTTGCCGCCAGCCCAGTCAGGCTCGGAGAGATGCAGATACGCCAGGCCACGCTTGCCCAGCTCGCTGATGTACCACAGCGCCGCTTCTTCTTCATCCGGGCCGTTGTCCAAATTCTGGAACGCACCAATCGGGGAGATACGAATGCCTACGCGGTCAGCAGACCAGTTGGCAATCGCCGCGTCCACGACTTCCAGCGCAAAACGGCCGCGTTTCTCGATGGAACCGCCATATTCATCGGTGCGCTGGTTAGAGCCCGGCGCCAGGAACTGATGCATCAGGTAGCCGTGCGCCGAGTGCAGCTCCAGCAAATCAAAATCTGCCTCGCGTGCGTTAGCCGCAGCTTGGCCAAAATCTTTTACGATTTGCTGAATTTCCGGCACCGTTAGCGCGCGCGGCATGGACGTATCTTCACGGTAGACCGATCCATCTTCGGCACGCAGTGAGGTGCGCGTACCCGCTGGCAGCGCTGAGGGCGCCACGGGTGCCTCACCGCCAGGCTGTACGCTGTGATGAGAAATACGGCCAGTGTGCCACAGTTGGACGGCGCTGTGACCGTTGGCGGCGTGAATACCTTCGTTAATCCGCTTCCAAGCCGCTATTTGCTCGTCGGTGTGCAACCCGGGTGCACCCGCGTAACCTTTCGCCTGGAAGGAGACCTGCGTGGCTTCGGTGATGATCAAGCCGGCGCTGGCGCGCTGCTGATAGTACTCCGCCATCAGCGGCGTAGGAATATCGCCTGGCTCAATGCTGCGTAGACGCGTCAGCGGGGCCATAAATACGCGATTGGGTACGGTGATCGCGCCCACTTTCAGTGGGGTAAACAGCTGTTTGCTCGCCATGGTGTCTCCTAATAGTAGACCGGTCGTCTTGAAAGGGCTTTTTTTAAATCAGCGGCTTGCAAGCCACTGTTCGATGGTGTCGAGCGCCAGACTAATAGGGCCTGACTCCCGAGATATTTTGCTCTGCAAGCTGGCGCCGAGCCACAGCAGGTAGCAGCGCTGAGCCAGCTGTTGCGGCGTCTGATCGAACGGCAGCGGTTGGAAAGCCGCGACCTCTGTCAGGCACGCTGCATAAGCCGCGATAACCGCATTGGCACCCTGCTGTAGCGCAGTGCGCATCGGCTCAGAGAGATCGCACACTTCTGCTGAGAGCTTCACGCCCAGGCATCCCATAATATGCCCCTGCTCAATAAACAGCGTTTCGGCGTAGCGGAAATGGGCGAGGAACCGCGCGCGCGCTGACGCGGCGGGGCGATGCAACTGCTGCTCAAGCTGCGCCAAAAAGTGGTTGAAGTAGCGCTCAAGCAGCGCGACGCCAAACGCTTCTTTCGAGGGAAAATAGTGGTAAAAGGAGCCCTTTGGCACTTTTGCCAGTGCCAGCATCTCACTCAGACCCATTCCCGTGAAGCCGCGCTGCAGGCACACCTGCTCGCCAACAGCAAGCAGGTGTTCACGGGTTTCATTGCGTTGCGAACTCTTATTCATGCCCAACAGAGTAGTAGACCAGTCGGTCTAATGCAAATCAGCGGTTGTCGGCTGGCACGATTTGATCATATCCAGGGCAGGCTGATACTGCTGAGTTTGAATATTGAACATGCCCAACACGGTATGGAAAAGGTTGTCCTGCGACACCGGCGCGCCCGCAGCTTGCTGACGTAAACACGCGTCGTCAATGTGGTAGGCGGTTTCGTAGCCAGGCGAAAGCCAGAGCAAAAGCGGAATATGCGTCTGCTGCGAAGGGGCGAACAGGTAGGGCGCACCGTGCAGATACATGCCGTGCTCACCGAGCGATTCGCCGTGGTCGGAGAGATAAACCAGCGCCACGTTAAAACGATCGCTGAGCGCTTTCAGCTTATCGATCGTTCGGCTCACCATGTCATCGGTATACAACAGGGTATTGTCGTAGGTGTTGACCAAGGCTTGGTGATCGCAATCTTGAATCTGTTTGCTGTCGCACGTGGGTAAAAAGCGGCGGAACTTGTCAGGATAGCGCTGGTAATAAGCCGGGCCATGGCTGCCCATCTGGTGCAGTACCACGATGCCATCGTTGTGCAGGCTATCAAGGTAGTTGTCAAGACGATGCAGTAACACGTCGTCCTGGCAAAAGCCGTCGTGGCAATATTCTGATAAACGCCACATCGTCATATCACTGTGCGGCACACGGCTGCATGCGCCTTTGCAGCCACCATCGTTTTCGCGCCACAGCACGCTAACCCCGGCGTGCGCCAGGACGTCAAGTAACCCTTCCTGATGGTGCGCCAGATTAGCATCGTAGTGCTGTCGCGGCATATTAGAGAACATACAGGGGACGGAGATGGCGGTCTCGGTGCCGCAAGAGCTGGCATTTTGATAGTAAATAACCTGCTGTTTTTTCAGTTCAGGGTTGGTTTCACGCGCATAGCCCCCGAGCGAGAAGTTTTCAGCACGCGCGGTTTCCCCTACCACCAGAACCACCAGCGTTTTTTTCGCATTAGCACGAATAAGCGGGCCTTTGTGCGCATCCTGCCCAATTTTTACCAGCGCCTGGCTCCCTTGCAAGAAACGGTGATCAAGATAATGTCCGGCGCCGCTCACGACGTTCACCGGCGTGATCATCTTGACCAAACCTTTGTTATTGCGAATCAGCGAGGCGTAATCTTTATAAAAAAGCACGCCCATCAGCAAAATCAGCAGCAGGGCACCCAGCGCGCTTGCCAGGCGGTGCAGCAGGCTCCACCACCAGCGCTGACCGCGTTTGATGCGCACCAGGCAGATGACGATAACCGGCAGTACACCCATCAAGATCATCCATACCGCATAGCGCGTACTGATGAGCGCCATCGCTTCCTGCGGATCCGATTCAAATACGTTTTGAATCATGTTGGTGTCAATGACCGTGCCGAAGCTATACATAAAGTAGTTCGCGGCGGCACTCACCACGACCATAACCGCCAGCAGCGGCTTGCGTACCCAAGGCCAGGCGAGCAGGGAGAAAATCAAATAAAACGCGCTGGCCAGCACAAGGGGCATACTGGCGGCAAACAGATAGTCGTGAAGGCGATCGTAAGCGATGATTTCCCAGGCGCGGAATAAAAACAGTCCATTTAACACAAAGGTAAAAAACAGCGCCGCCAGCAAATTAAACAGGTTGGCGTGACACTGTAACCGGATGGCCACTTTCATGAAAACTCATTAGTTAAGAAAATTGTGACAATCATAGGATTGCAAGATGAGGAAAACCTTAACACAGGGCGGACAAATCAATGCCAGGAATTAGCACGGATAAGCGGCAATAAGCCAACAGGCTTTGCACAATCCCTGTGACCTGTTATGACTATAGAGAAAAGCTAACTGGCGGAGGTGGTGTGCCTGAGCAATTAGAGTTTTTTCCCGTTCCCAGCCCGTGCCGCGGTATCTGCCAGACCGATGCGCGCGGATATTGCGTGGGGTGTTTGCGCAGCCGGGAGGAACGTTTTAATTGGATGCAATTCACGGATGCACAGAAGCGAGAGGTGTTGCGCTTGTGCCGTCAACGCTGGCTGCGGCTGCATAAAAAACAAAAAGGTGACGAAACGCCAGACCCCGAGCAACCGTCGCTGTTTTAACACCGCTTTGCGTGTGCCTTCCGTTATACTCCCTTTCACTACATCGTCTGCGTGTTCGAGGGAGTTATCGGATGTTAGAACCACAATCAATTGCCCCACAGGGCCCCGCTTTTTCACCGCTGATCATGGGCTACTGGCGCCTGCTCGAATGGACGATGACGCCTCAGCAGCGCGTTGCGTTTATTGAGCACCATCTCTCGCTGGGCATTACCACGGTTGATCACGCGGACATTTATGGGGATTACGGCTGTGAAGCGGCGTTTGGCGAGGCGCTGCGTCTGGCGCCGGGCCTGCGTGAGCAGCTGCAAATTGTCACCAAATGCGGCATTGCCACCCGCGCGCGCGCGGAACACCGCATTGGGCACTACATCACCGATGCCCGTCACATTCGTGCCAGCGCCGAGGCGTCACTGCGTCACTTTGCCACCGATTATATTGATGTGCTGCTGATTCATCGCCCGGACCCGCTCATGGACGCCGACGAGGTGGCCGAAGCCTTTATCGCTCTCCATCAAAGCGGGAAAGTGCGCCATTTTGGCGTATCGAACTTTACCCCGTCGCAGTTCACCTTGCTTCAGTCCCGATTGCCTTTTAGTTTGGTCACTAATCAGGTTGAAATTTCCCCGCTGGAACAGTCAACGCTGCTGGACGGCACACTCGATCAGTGTCAGCAGCTACGCATGCGTCCCATGGCGTGGTCGTGCCTGGCGGGTGGACGCTTATTTAACGATCCTCACGCTCAGCCGCTGCGCGATGAGCTTGAGTGTGTCCGTGAGGAAACGGGGGCGCGTACCATTGAGCAGGTGGTGTATGCGTGGGTGCAAATGCTGCCATCACGGCCGCTGCCGATCATTGGCTCCGGGAAAACGGCACGCGTGACAGAAGCGGTTGAAGCTTGCCGATTGGCGCTGTCACGCCAGCAGTGGTTCCGCATTCGTAAAGCCGCGCTCGGCTACGATGTCCCCTAAAGCGTAAAGCTACGTCAAACTGCGGCGGCATCCAGCAATTCGGTCCAGACTTAACGGGAATCGTTACCGTCAGGAGACGTTATGAAAAAAAGGCTTATTGCTACATTCGTGTTGGCATTTGCGATCGGGGCCCAGGCTGCGACCCAAGAGGTGACGCTGCATAAGGTCACCGCACAGGGCGTGGGGGCCGCCATCGGCGTGGTGACCCTCAGTGAGACGCCCTACGGCGTGCAGTTTGCGCCGCATCTCAGCGGACTCGAACCGGGCATTCACGGTTTTCACGTGCATGCCAACGGCAGCTGTGAACCCGGCGAATCCAACGGTAAAACCGTGGCGGCGGGGGCAGCGGGAGGGCACCTCGATCCTACTCACAGCGGTAAACACCTCGGACCTTATGCGGAGGGACATTTAGGCGATTTACCCGCGCTCTACGTTACGGCAGACGGCACCGCGAACTATCCGGTGGTTGCGCCGCGCATCAAATCGCTGCGGGAGATCAAGGGTAAAGCGCTGATGGTACACGTGGGTGGCGATAATCATGCCGACCGACCGCAGCCGCTGGGTGGCGGGGGCGCACGCCTGGCCTGCGGTGTAATCTCGCTGTAAGATTGCAAAGAGACAGCGCAGGGCTGAAAAGTTCTGCGCCATTTTCTTACTACTTTCTGCGTGCCAAACGGCTTATGATGCGGGTCAAGGAAAAGAACCATTCAGGGGAAGGCATGAAAACGCGCGGATTAGTACTGTTGGGGCTGCTGCTGTTAGCGGGATGCGATCAGCCCAATGATACGCAACTCCGTTTGGAGGCCAGCCGGCAGTTACAGCGAGTTATCGACTCGAACCCCTTACGCGTCAACTGCGAGAAGGTGGCACGGGGGCGCGAATGGCTCACGCAACGTACGCTAGAACAGCTGCGTGCGAAAGGCTGCCAAAATGTGCTGCGCAGCGCCACTGAAACCGACTTTACCCATACCGAAACGTTCCATCACACCATGACCGTGGTGTGCGGCGGTATCAGCGGTAAAAGCTTCACTGGTGACACGCTCAACCGTCGCTTTATCTACTCCTCAGAGGAAAAAGCGCTCGTGATCGAGCCGATGACCGAGCAAGATAAAACGCGCTTTGAGGGACAAAAAAGCCTTACCCAGCTGCAAGAAGATTTTAATCGTCAAGACGCGCAATATTGTCAATAGGAACCGCTTGTGCGCATTTTGCCCGCGATTTGTAATTTATCCTGCAAACTCGCAGAATAGTGTAAAATCCGGCTTGATAGCTAGCAAGCTAATTATAAGGAGATGAAATGGATACGCCTCTCGGAAGCGATCTCTCTCGCCTGGTGCGCATTTGGCGCGCCTTAATCGATCAGCGCCTCAAGCCCCTTGAGTTAACGCAAACGCACTGGGTGACGCTGCATAACATCCACCAGCTGCCGCCTGAGCAGTCCCAAATTCAACTGGCGAAAGCGATCGGTATCGAGCAACCTTCGCTGGTTCGCACGCTGGACCAGCTTGAAGAGAAAGGATTGATCACGCGCTCCACCTGCGCCAATGACCGTCGCGCCAAGCGCATTAAACTGACGCGTGAAGCGGAGCCCATTATCGAACAGGTCGAAAACGTCATTGACGCCACCCGCGATGACATTCTTGCGGGTATCAGCCTGGAAGAGATTAATCAAATGGTGACGCTTATCGCGCGGCTGGAAAAAAATATTCTCGAATTGCACCATCGAGAGAAATAAAAAAACCGACGCCCGGCGTCGGTTTTTTTTGGGAACAGCTTATCGAGGTGACACGGTCACTTGGCTGCCGTTGGACGCCATTACCACGCGCTGGCCAACAGAGTAGCGGCTGGCAGACTGTTTCTGCACCACCATGATGGTGTTGCCATCATCTTTGCGAATTTCCAGCTCAACACCATCAGATTTGTTTAGCGAACCCTGCACACCTTGGCCCGCCACGCCGCCCAAGACTGCACCGCCTGCGGTGGCTAAGCTGCGGCCAGTGCCGCCGCCGATAGTATTACCGAGGAAGCCACCCAGTACCGCACCCCCGATCGCGCCAATAATGTTACTGTCATCGCCGCCCTGAATCTTAACCGGGCGCACGGACACGAGCGTACCGTAAGAAACGCTTTGCACCTGTTTAGCTTCGCTGGCGCTATAGACGTCGCCGGAAAGGGTGTCGTTGTTGGCACAGCCAGCCAAGGTTAAACCTGTCAGTGCAACGGCTACAAAACGCTTGATCATCGAAAACTCCTTATGCATTAAAACGCCACATTCATATCCTGTACTGCACAGAGTATAAGCCAGAAAACAGGTGGTTGACTTTGCGTTCAACGTAAACGCGCTGGGCGAAGCATAGACCGCAATGCCTCAACAAAAATTCAATTTTCCGTTAAAAAAAAGCCAGCACGGCACACGAGAGGGCAAAGGGGTAAAAAAGGGATTTTTATCATAGAATTAGCGACCGTAATTTGCGAGGCTAGAAAGCAATCACTCGCTGCGCGAAGTGGCACAAGGACATTGTATGAAATCAGGACGCTACATTGGCGTAATGTCTGGCACCAGCCTTGATGGCGTAGACGTGGTGCTGGCGGCTATTGATGAAAAAATGGTGGTGCAGCAAGCAAGCTACTGCCATCCCTTTCCGTCGGCGCTCAAACAGCAGGTGCTGGCTATCTGCCAGGGCCAATCCCTCACGCTGTCGCAGCTAGGGCGCCTGGATACGCAGCTGGGACGACTGTTTGCGGATGCCGTGGTCGCGCTGATGCGGCAGCAGTCGCTGGATGCCAGCGATATTGTGGCCATTGGCTGCCACGGACAAACGGTTTGGCACGAGCCGCACGGCGAGGCGCCGCATACGCTGCAAATTGGCGATAACAATGTCATCGCAGCCGCCACGGGCGTGACGGTCGTGGGCGATTTTCGTCGACGCGATATGGCGTTGGGCGGACAAGGTGCCCCGCTGGTGCCGGCTTTTCACCAGGCGCTGTTGATGCACAGCAGTGAGCGGCGCATGGTGCTCAATGTCGGCGGGATCGCTAACCTTTCCTTGCTGATCCCCGGCCTGCCGGTGCGCGGTTTTGACACCGGGCCTGGCAACATGCTGATGGACGCCTGGATTGGCCAGCACAACGGCGCGACATACGACAGCGATGGCAACTGGGCGCGCAGCGGCCATGTGGTGCCGGCACTGTTAGAAGAGATGCTTGCCGATCCCTGGTTTGCCTTGCCACCGCCGAAAAGCACCGGGCGCGAATATTTTAATCTGGCGTGGATTACGCGCCAGCTGCAGCGTTTTCCGACGCTGGCCGCGCAGGATGTCCAGGCCACGCTGTGCGAGCTCACCGCGCTGACCATCGCGCATCAAATACAGTCACACGGCGGCTGCGATCGCCTGCTGGTGTGCGGCGGCGGTAGCCGCAATCCGCTGCTGATGTCACGTTTAGCGGCACATCTGCCGGATACCGATGTTACCACCACGGACACGGCTGGGATCCGCGGCGACGATATGGAGGCGCTGGCGTTTGCCTGGCTGGCTTTTCGCACCCTGTCGGGACTGCCGGGCAATCTCCCTTCCGTTACCGGCGCGCGCGAAATGAGCGTGTTGGGCGCCATCTGGCCCGCCAATGTTCGACCTTTACGCTAAGGAGTAACCATGAAAATGATCCTTGCGCTGCTGGCCAGCGCGACGCTTTTAACCGGCTGTAGCCTACTGCACAAACCGGCTCCAGGGCCGCAAACCCTGCGTTATCAATGCGGCACGCTGCCGCTGACCGTGACGCAAGATAACGCCAGGCAGCAGGTCAGTTTTATACTGGACGGTAAGCCGCTGACCCTGAAAGAGTCCGTGTCGGCGTCTGGTGCGCGTTACAGTGACGGCACCTATGTGTTTTGGTCAAAAGGTGACAGCGCATTTGTTGAGCGCAATGAAAAAATCGTCATCAACGATTGTCAACTGCAGCAGGCCGCGCCCGCGGCGCGTTAACCGAGAGAATCCGCATGAGCGATAACGACAGCTTACAACACATTGCCCACCTGCGCCGGGAGTACACCCGCGGCGGGCTGCGGCGTAAGGATTTGCCCGCCAACCCGCTGGCGCTGTTTGAACACTGGCTGAAGCAGGCGTGTGACGCGCAGTTGCCCGATCCCACCGCCATGACGGTGGCCACGGTGGACAGCCACGGTCAGCCTTATCAGCGCATGGTGTTACTGAAGCATTTCGACGACCGTGGCATGGTGTTTTACACCAATCTTGGCAGCCGTAAGGCGCTCCAGTTGGCAGGTAATCCGTGCATCTCGCTGCATTTTCCCTGGCACTTCCTTGAGCGTCAGGTGATGGTGCTGGGCAAAGTGGAAAAACTGTCGTCGGTTGAGGTGCTCAAGTACTTCAGCAGTCGCCCACGTGACAGCCAAATTGGCGCCTGGGTCTCGAAACAGTCCAGCCGTATTTCGGCGCGCGGCGTGCTGGAAGGCAAGTTTCTGGAGCTCAAGCAAAAGTTTCAGCAGGGCGAGGTGCCGCTGCCCAGCTTTTGGGGCGGTTTTCGCGTGCAATTCCATACGGTTGAGTTTTGGCAGGGCGGTGAACATCGTCTGCACGACCGCTTTATTTACCAGCGCGACGCCAATGGCTGGACGATTGACCGTTTAGCCCCGTAAAACGCCTTTTATCCCCTCACAACGCTGGCGCAGTTGGCGTCAGCGCTTTATGCTATAGCCCTCATTTTTTTCGTCTCCGCACGTCAGCGGAAAGCTGTGTACCAGCCCAGGTGCAGCCCGATCAATTTGGAGTCATTGATGACCAGCAGTAACCTGATACAACAATTGCAAGAACGGGGCTTGATTGCCCAGGTAACGGATGAAGACGCGTTAGCAGCACGACTGGCGCAAGGGCCAATCGCACTCTATTGCGGCTTTGATCCGACCGCGGATAGCTTGCATTTGGGCCATCTGGTGCCGCTGCTCTGCCTGAAGCGTTTTCAGGATGCCGGACACAAGCCGGTTGCGCTGGTGGGCGGGGCCACCGGTCTGATTGGCGATCCCAGCTTTAAAGCAGCAGAACGTAAACTCAACACCGAAGACACCGTCGGCGAGTGGGTTAACAAAATCCGTAGTCAGGTCGCGCCGTTCCTGAGCTTCGACTGTGGGGAAAACAGCGCGATTGCCGCGAATAACTACGACTGGTTTGGCGGCATGAACGTGCTGACCTTCCTGCGCGACATCGGGAAACACTTCTCGGTCAATCAGATGATCAACCGTGAAGCCGTGAAACAGCGCCTGAACCGTGAAGATCAAGGCATCTCGTACACCGAGTTTTCCTATAACCTGCTGCAGGGATATGACTTTGCTGAGCTGTACAAGCGCCACGGCGTTGTGCTGCAAATTGGCGGGTCCGATCAGTGGGGCAACATCACCTCCGGTATTGACCTGACGCGTCGTTTGCATCAGCAGCAAACCTGGGGGCTGACCGTACCGCTGATCACCAAATCAGACGGCACCAAATTTGGTAAAACAGAAGGCGGCGCGGTTTGGCTCGATCCGAAAAAAACCAGCCCGTACAAATTCTACCAGTTCTGGATCAACACCGCGGATGCGGACGTGTATCGCTTCCTGAAATTCTTTACCTTTATGCCGATTGACGCCATCAACGCGCTTGAAGAAGAAGATAAAAACAGCGGCAAAGCGCCACGCGCGCAGTATGTGCTGGCAGAGGAAGTGACGCGTCTGGTACACGGCGAAGCGGGCCTGACGGCGGCAAAACGCATCACCGAGAGCCTGTTCTCTGGCAGCCTGAGTGACATGACCGAAGCGGACTTTGAACAACTGGCACAGGATGGCATGCCGGTGATTGCCCTGAACGCCGAAGACGACCTGCAGCAGGCGCTGGTGGCGGCGGAGCTGGTACCGTCACGCGGACAGGCGCGCACCATGATCGGCTCGAATGCCGTCTCGGTAAACGGTGAGAAGCAATCTGATGCGGAGTACCGCTTCAGCGACAGCGATAAACTGTTTGGTCGCTTCACGCTGTTGCGTCGCGGCAAGAAACACTACTGCCTGATCACCTGGCAGTAAGATCAGAGGGCCGCTGCGACGGCCCTTTTTTTATGGCAAGGCAGTAACAGGTTAACAATGAAAAACATCCTCGCAATACAGTCTCACGTGGTGTACGGCCACGCCGGTAACAGCGCCGCTGAGTTCCCGATGCGTCGAATGGGGGCCAACGTATGGCCACTCAACACCGTGCAGTTCTCCAACCACACGCAGTACGGTCACTGGACAGGTACCGTCATGCCGGCGACCCATCTTACCGATATCGTTAAAGGCATCGCCGCGGTTGATCGGCTGAAAACCTGTGACGCCGTATTGAGTGGCTACCTGGGGTCAGCGGAGCAGGGCGAACAGATCCTGGAAATCGTGCGTATGGTGAAAGCGGCCAACCCCAACGCCTGGTTCTTTTGCGATCCGGTGATGGGGCACCCAGAGAAGGGCTGTATCGTGGCACCGGGCGTCGCGGAGTTTCACTGCAAAAAGGCGCTGCCTGCCAGCGACATGGTTGCGCCCAATCTGCTTGAGCTGGAGATGCTCAGCGGACGCGATATCACCGACGTGGCGCAGGCGATTGCCGCGGCGCGCGCGCTCATCGCGCAAGGCCCAAAAGTGGTGCTGGTGAAGCATTTGGCGCGTGCCGGCGAGCGTAGCGACCGTTTTGAAATGCTGTTAGTCACCGCTGAGGAGAGTTGGCATATCAGCCGTCCGCTGGTGGATTTCGGCGTGCGTCAGCCGGTGGGCGTGGGGGATTTAACCAGCGGTCTGCTGCTGGTGGATCTGCTGCACGGAAAAAGCCTGAAGGAGGCGCTGGAGCACGTTACGGCAGCCGTGTATGAAGTGATGGTGAAAACTCACCAGATGGGCGAATACGAGTTGCAGCTGGTGGCAGCCCAGGACGCCATTGCGCATCCCACCCAGCACTTTGCGGCGGAAAAACGCTAAACAGTCTGCCGGTGGGCGGCCGCGCGGCGCCCACCGGCGTTAACACTTAGCGTAACCCTTCCGCTTGCAGCGCCGCCTGCACCGCAGGGCGCTCCGCAACTCGCTCGAACCAGGCGTTAAGCGCCGTCAGGCCACTGATATCCAATTCCAGCGCGTTGGCCCAGCGCGTCACCACGTACAGATAAGCGTCTGCCACGGTAAAGCGTAGCCCCATCAGCCACTGCTTATCTTGCAACGCCTCATTCACGCTCTGGAACTTTTTCTCTAATTGCGCACGCACGATCGGCTTATACGCTTCAGGCGTATCAGGGCGAAACAGCGGCGTAAACGACTTATGCAGCTCGCTGCTGATAAAACTCAGCCATGATAGCGTGTGGTAGCGCGTCAGGCTGCCCGTGGGTGCCAGCAGATGGCGGTCGGGTTTTAAATCTGCCAGATACTGCACAATCGCCACGCCCTCGGTCAGCAGCGTGCCGTCGTCAAACTGCAAGGCGGGCACTTGTCCCCGCGGATTAATCTGCCAGTAATCTTCACCCAGCTCGGTGACTTTTTTCTGTAGGTCGACATTAATTTGCGTAAAGTCGACGCCGCACTCTCGCGCGACGATGTGGGGCGAAAGCGAACAGGCGCCGGGCTTGCAGTAGAGCTTCATCAGGGATCTCCTTATTGAGGACTGCGTAGATGTCATACATAGCCTAAACCACGCCAAAAGAATACCCCATGACCGCGATCGGACAAGGTGCGCGAGCCGCGTGATTGGCTTTTAGTCGGTGTAATAGGGCATCAGGCAGGGCACAGAGAGAAACAGGAAGCGCAAAGGAAGGCAAAAAAAAGCCGGGATTAACCCGGCCTGGAAAACCTACGGCGTGGACTTAAGCGCGGCTTCAGCGGCGTCGTCCTGCGTCATGCGGTTTAACACTGGCGCCGTGACCAGCATCAGCAGGGCAATCGCTCCGGTCGCCATACCAATCTGCTGGAACACGTGACTGTAAACGGTCAGCGAAGCGTGTGGATCGGTCACGTTTTCCGGCACCGCCATCAAATTGGCCACTTTACCCGCGATCATCGCCGCGCCCGCCGTGGTCAGGAACCATGAGCCCATGATAAAGCCCATCAGGCGCTGTGGCACCAGCTGCGCGACCATCGCCAGACCCAAGCCTGAGATCATCAGCTCACCGACGCTTTGCAGCGCGTAGCTGAGAATCAGCCAGTTAACGGAGACGATACCGGCCTCATTGGCAAAGCGCGCGCCAAAAGGCAGCACCAGGAACGCGGCCGAGCACAGCACCATGCCGAAAGCAAATTTATGCGGCATCGGCAGCTTATCGCCCAGCTTATTGTAAGTTGCCGCCAGCAGCGGGCTGGCCAGCATAATCCAGAATGGATTCAGGGCCTGGAACTGTTCAGGCTCAAAGGTGATGCCCAGGATAGCGTGTTCCACGTTGCGAATGGCAAAGAAGTTGAGCGAGGTCGGCATTTGCATGTACAGCACAAAGAACACCACCGCTTCCAGCATCAGCAGGAAGGCCACGATCATCTTGCGCCGCGCCGCGCCCTGCAGGGCAAACGCTTCTTTGGCAAACACCAGCACGATACCCACGGCAACCACGCCCAGCGTCATGCGCGCAATGTTTTGATGGTGCAGCAGCCAGGTGGCCAGCGCCACCAGCGCGACAATGCCCACCAGCGTCATCAGCAGTTTGCCCACCTGCAGCGGGGCAAAATCCGGTTTGGAGCCGTAGTTTTTCACCAGGCGCTGGCAAAACAGGAAGTTCAGCAGGGTAATCACCAGGCCGACCACGGAGAGCGAGAATGCCGCACTCCAGCCGTAGTGCGCTGCCAGCCAAGGCGTCAGCATCATGGAGAACAGCGAGCCGATGTTGATCGACATATAGAACATGGTGAATGCCCCGTCGATACGCGGGTCATCTTTCTCATAGCACGTTGAAAGCAGCGACGACGGGTTGGCTTTAAACAAACCGCTGCCCACGGCGATGGTCGCCATGCCCACATATACCAGCAGGGTGTTGTGACCGGAGAAGGCAATCAGCGCGTAGCCCAGTGCCAGCACCATGACGCCCAACACAATCACGCGCTTGGTGCCCAAAACTTTGTCGCCCAGCCAGCCGCCGATCGCCACAAGGCCATACACCAAGGCGCTGAACGAGGTAAACAGGGTGATCGACTCGGCTTCTGACATACCCAGCTGTTTCACCAGGTAAACGGCCATGATGGCCTGCAGGCCGTAGAAACCAAAGCGTTCCCATAGCTCAATCGAGAAAATCAGATAAAACGCTTTCGGTTGCTTGAAGGCGTTGAGGCTTACTGCCTCGTCAGTGTGTTTGTTTGCAGTTGACACGTGTACCTCAGTTTATACATAGCCTGTTTTGTGACAGGAATTAAGTCTGCGTCGGTCCGGGTATTCCGCGCGAGATCGTTATTAGAAAGGAAAAACGGCGCCTAATTTGGCTGAATCAGGCCATCAGGGCAAGCACTTTTTACACGCTGGCAGGATCGCATCAGGTAGGGTGAATAGTGCGTATAAAAGTTTCAAGTCAGTGGTTAATGTTGCACTTAAGAAGTATATCAGGATAAAGCGCGTAATTGGAAATCTCCGGAAGCAATTTCCTGAAATTAACTGCTTGTGCTCCCTTTATCAGCATATCTCGCTATAGCAGCGATATTTGGCCCGTTTTCATTGGGAGGTTGTGCAATAAATAGCCAAAAGGCTGACAAAAAGCGGCGTAAAACGGCCTCCTGCCCCATGCGAAGGTTAATATGTTGATCTGTATCACATTAATGCCAATAAATTACCGTCGTAAAAAAACTTTCTCAGGCGATATCGCCTATAGCATGGGTAAAACGCGCTTTTGCGGGGGAAGGAGAGAGAAATTCAGGTATGCGACGGGACAACGGCGCCATCGCCTTTACGCGGCCATGCTGAAGCAGGAGGCGCGCTCGCGGTAAGAAGGCAATGACGCGCACCCGCATGGGCATTGACGGTACTACGCACCGTGGCGTTGACGCACAAGGGATAGAGCAGAAAAGGAGGCGATGGCTAACCGCCTGGTATCCTGCGGCAAACAGCCGCAGTCGTTAACGCCTTTGGTTGGGCGGTTACCCCGTGTCGGACAGCGCTAACTGTCGGTTTTGGCGTCATACTCACAGAGATCTTCAATCAAACAAGATCCGCAGCGCGGCTTACGCGCGATGCACGTGTAGCGCCCGTGTAAAATCAACCAGTGGTGGCAGTCGACTTTGAATGCGGCAGGAACCACTTTCAGCAATTTTTCCTCCACTTCCTCCACGTTCTTACCCGGCGCGAAGCGGGTAGGTTGCTAACGCGAAAAATGTGCGTATCGACGGCAATAGTGGGCCAGCCAAACGCCGTATTCAGCACCACATTGGCGGTTTTACGTCCTACGCCCGGTAAGGCTTCCAGCGCAGCGCGATCTTCTGGCACTTCGCCGCCGTGCTGCTCCAACAGGATACGGCAGGTCTTGATGACATTTTCCGCTTTGCTGTTGAATAAACCGATGGTTTTGATGTGCGCTTTGACGCCCTCTACCCCCAGCGCCAGCATGGAAGCGGGGGTATTCGCTACCGGGTAAAGTTTCGCCGTGGCTTTGTTCACGCTGACATCGGTGGCCTGCGCCGAGAGCAGCACCGCGATGAGCAACTCAAAGGGCGAGGTAAAATTGAGTTCCGTGGTCGGGTGCGGGTTGTTATCCCGCAGGCGCGTGAGGATGGCTAAACGCTTTTCTTTGTTCACACGGTTTGTCCGGTTTCGCCCTGCGACGCAGAAGCGGGCTGCGCAGCACGCTGTGCGGCGCGCTGCTTCATTTTTTGGTCAATCATATATTTACCCGCCAGCAGCATGCCGAGGCCAATAAACGCACCCGGCGGCAGCATCGCCAGCAGCATGGGCGAATCGAAGTGGACCACTTCAATGCGCAGCGCTTTGGCCCACGGCCCCAGCAGCTGGTCAGCACCGTTAAAGAGCGTCCCGCTGCCGATCAGCTCGCGGATGGAACCTAGCGTGACCATCGCGCAGGTCGCCCCCATGCCGATGGCAAAGCCATCCAGCGCTGAGAGCGGAATGCTGCTCTTTGAGGCGACGGCTTCTGCCCGGCCCACCACGATGCAGTTGGTGACAATCAGCGGAATAAAAATGCCCAGCGACTGATACAGCCCGTAGGCATAGGCGTTGATCAGCATCTGTACGCAGCTCACCACCGACGCGATGATCATCACGTAAATGGGAATACGGATCTCGCTGGGCACCCAGCGGCGCGAGGCCGAAATCGCGCTGTTGGTAATGGTCAGTACCAGCGTGGTTGCCAGCCCAAGCCCAAGGGCATTGGTGGCGGTTGAGGTCACGGCCAGCAGCGGACACAGCCCCAGCAGCTGCACCAGCGCCGAGTTGTTTTTCCACAGACCGCCAATTACTAAGTTCTTCGCTTCACTCATGGTGTTTCTCCACATTCAGGCAGCGAATCAAGCTTCGCTGGCAGCGTTTCAATCAGCAGGGTGGCGCGCTTGGTGGCATTGACGACCGCACGCGGGGTAATGGTGGCACCGGTAAATTGGTCAAAGTCGCCGCCATCTTTCTTTACCGCAAACTGTTTGTCATCGGATCCGTGAACCACTTTGCCGCTGAAGCGTTTAATCCAGTCAGAAACGCGTAGCTCAATTTTATCGCCGAGGCCCGGCGTTTCATGGTGCTCTACCACGCGCACGCCCAGCACTTTACCGTGGAAATCGGCACCCACCAGCATCTGTATCGCCCCTGAGTAGCCATCGGGCGCGGTGGTTTCCAGCGCGGCTGCAACCGGCTGCCCGGCTTTGCGCGCCACATAAAGCGCATGCGGTTTGTCATTACCCAACGCGGCATTGGTCACCTGATAGCACGCCTGCTGGATATTATTGTCATAGATGTCCGGCGGCACCACTTGATCGAGCAGCGCTTTCTGCTGCAATTGGGTCTGGTGCGCCACGGTCGGCTTGGTTACAGAGTTCACCACCGCCGTGAGGCCGGTTGTGATCACCGCGAAGGCGGCCAGCGTCACCGCATTTTTACGAATCGCATCGATCATTTTTCTTCCTTACGATGGCCGTAAACGCGCGGTTGCGTGTAGTAGTCAATCAGCGGCACGCAAATGTTGGCCAGCAGGACGGCAAACGCCACGCCATCGGGATAGCCGCCGAAGCTGCGGATCAGCCACACCAGTACGCCAATCAGTGCACCATAGATAAGGCGGCCGCGATTGGTGGTCGAGGCGGTAACCGGGTCGGTGGCAATAAAAAAGGCGCCCAGCATCGTGGCCCCGGAGAAGAGGTGGATCAACGGGGTATTGAGCGTCTGCGGTGAGAACAGCCAGCCCAGCGTGGCGCACACCGCCAGCGAAACCAAAAAGCTGACCGGGATGTGCCAGCGAATGGCGTTTTTTGCCAGCAGCAGCAGACCGCCCAGCAGATAGCCCAGATTAATCCACTGCCAGCCCAGACCTGCCAAAACGCCGCTGTAAATAGGCTGCGCCAGCAGCTGTTCAGCACTGTGGCCGGCGCGCAGGCCGGTTTTGAAGCTGTCCAGCGGCGTCGCCTGACTGATGCCATCAACCCCCAGTTGCAGCTGTTGGAGCGTATCACCGCTGAGGGTGTGCTGGGTGAAGATCATGCTCAGCGTGTCTAACAGGCCGATCTTGACCGTTTGTAAGGATTCAGGCGGCAGCCAGCTAGTCATCTGCACCGGGAAGGAGATCAGCAGCACCACATAGCCGACCATCGCCGGGTTAAAGGGGTTTTGTCCTAGCCCGCCATAAAGCTGTTTGGCGATGACAATCGCGAACACGGTGCCAAGCACCACCAGCCACCACGGCGCCAAAGGAGGGATGCTGATCCCCAGCAGCAGCGCCGTGAGCAAGGCGGAATTATCGGCCAGGGTAGGAACCACCGGCGTTTTACGCAGACGCAGGATCGCGCCTTCGGTTAGCCAGGCGGTGAGTACCGCCAGCAGCACCTGAACTAAAAAGCCCACGCCAAAGAAATACCACTGCGCCGCCATACCGGGCAGCGCGGCAGCCACCACCAGTAACATGATGTTGCCGGTGCTGCGCCGATTATGGGTATAAGGAGAACTTGCGATACGAAAAGCCATTTATTCCTCAGTGTTCAACGGCTGCTGCGCTTTTCGCGCTTTGGCACGGGCGATCGCGGCAGCGATGGCCGCTTTACGGGGATCGTCGGAGTCAGACGACGCCTCGGCTTGCGCTTGAGCAGCGGACGCTGCGTCGGTTTCGGCGGGCGTCTCAGACGCCGCAGCCGCTGCCGCTTTTTTCGCTTTGGCGCGGGCAATGGCTGCTGCGACGGCGGCTTTGCGCGGATCCTGCTCGGCGGCGGGCGCGTCGTCAGCGGCAGTCGTTGCCTCAGACGCCGCCGCCGCCGCTTTTTTCGCTTTAGCGCGGGCAATGGCCGCTTCTACTGCGGCTTTGCGCGGATCCTGCTCGGCGGCGGGCGCGTCGTCAGCGGCAGTCGTTGCCTCAGACGCCGCCGCCGCCGCTTTTTTCGCTTTGGCGCGGGCGATGGCCGCTTCTACTGCGGCTTTGCGCGGATCCTGCTCGGCGGCGGGCGCGTCGTCAGCGGCAGTGGTTGCCTGAGACGATGCTTCCGCTGCTTTTTTCGCTTTGGCGCGGGCAATGGCTGCTGCGACAGCAGCCTTGCGCGGATCCTGCTCGGCGGCGGGCGCGTCGTCAGCGGCAGTTGATGCCTGAGACGAGGCTTCCGCTGCTTTCTTCGCTTTGGCGCGGGCAATGGCTGCTGCGACGGCAGCCTTGCGCGGATCCTGCTCGGCGGCGGGCGCGTCGTCAGCGGCAGTTGATGCCCCAGACGAGACTTCCGCTGCTTTTTTCGCTTTGGCGCGCGCAATGGCCGCTTCTACGGCGGCTTTGCGCGGATCGCCGGATTGGCGGCTCAGGGGTTCTGTCTCTGCCTGCTTTACAGCCTGCTGTGCCAGCGCCTGAGCATGACGCGCTTCGCGCTCAGCCAGTTGCTGCTCGGCACTTTTCGCCTCGCGCGCCTTCACGCGCGCCGTGGCCGCGTCCAGTTCGCCGCGTGCGCTGCCTGCGACACGCTGCTTAGCGTGCTCATGACGCGCCTCACGCGCCTGTTTTTCCCGTTCAAGTCGGGCCTGGCGCGCCTCAAAGCGCGCTTTGGCTTCCGCCGTGCGGCGCGCTTCTAAATCAATCGCGCGCAGCTCGGCTTTTTCCTGACGGTAGTACTGCACCAAGGGAATGTTGCTGGGGCAGACGTAGGCGCAGGCACCGCACTCAATACAATCATCGATATTGTGCGCGCGCGCTTTGTCATGATCGCCGCCCTGGCTGTACCAGAAAAGCTGCTGCGGCAGCAAATTGGCGGGACAGGCATCGGCACAGGCGCTACAGCGAATGCACGATTGTTCTTGCTGATCGTGTCCCATCTCTGTAGCGGACGGGGCCAGGATACAGTTGGAAATTTTCACCAGCGGCACATCCAGCGAGGGCAGGGTAAAGCCCATCAGTGGACCGCCCATGATCACCATCTGCTTGCTGCCGGGCCGGAAGCCCACGTGACGCAGCAGGTGACTGACGGGCGTGCCGAGTCGTCCCCAGACGTTGCGCGGCTGGGCGATCGCCTCACCGGTAAGGGTCACCACGCGCTCGGTGATCGGCTCACCGTCGACGATGGCACGTTTTACCGCCCACGCGGTGCCGACGTTTTGCATCAGCACGCCGATATCCGTTGAGCGCCCGCCGTGCGGCACTTCGCGACCGGTCAGAATCTTAGTCAGCTGCTTAGCGCCGCCTGAAGGATATTTGGTGGGGATCACGCGCAGCTGCAGCTCACGATCGCCGCCCAGCGCTTGCTTCAGCGCCGCAATGGCCTGCGGCTTGTTATCTTCGATGCCAATCAGCACGCGCTCGGCCTGCAGCACCCAGGCGAGAATACGGCAGCCTTCCAGCACTTCAGCAGCGCAGTCCTGCATCAAACGATCGTCAGCGGTGATATAGGGTTCGCACTCGGCGGCGTTGATAATCAGCGTCTTCACGCCGCGCAGGCCGCCGCGCAGCTTCGTAGAGGTGGGGAAACCGGCGCCGCCGAGTCCGGCCACGCCCGCAGCATGAATGCGCTTTACCACCTCTTCGCGTGAAAGGGCGCGATAGTCAGGCTGGGGATCCAGTGTGGTCCAGCGGTCTTCGCCGTCGGCGCGCAAGAACACGCACAGTTCGGATAAGCCAGAGGGATGGGCCGTCATGTGCGGCGCGATGGCTTCAATGATGCCAGACGTTGGCGCATGCACCGGCAGCATCCGCCCGTGACCAAAGGTCAAGGGATCGCCGCGCAGGACGCGATCGCCAGGCGATACGCAGAGTTCGCCTTCGTGGCCGATATGCTGCTTGAGCGGAATAATCAATCTTTCAGGCAGCGGCAGCGTGCTCAACGGCGTACCGTTGGACTGGGTTTTCATCTCAGGCGGATGAATGCCGCCCTGAAAATCCCACAATTTCTCTTTGCGGAAGAGATTCAATAGATTACGCATGGCTGTCTACCGTGATCACCCTTACAGGAATGGTGTTGAGATCCCACTTCCAGTTGGCCGTGGTGGTGGCCACCGGACGCATCTCAATGCAGTCAGTTGGGCAGGGCGCCACGCAGAGATCGCAGCCGGTGCACACATCGCTCAGTACGGTATGCATGGCGCGGGTCGCACCCACGATGGCATCAACCGGACACGCCTGAATACACTTGGTGCACCCGATGCAGTTGGCTTCATCAATCCATGCCACGGTGCGCACCGGTTCCAGCACGCTCTGATCGCCGTCCAGCGGCTGCGGCTCCACGTTCAGCAGCGCGGCCAGTTTCAGCATGGTCTGTTCACCGCCGGGGGCGCATTTGTTAATGGCTTCGCCGTTGTTGCCCACCGCATCGGCGTAGGGACGGCAGCCGGGATAGCCGCACTGTCCGCATTGGCTTTGCGGCAAAATGGCGTCGATTTGCTCCACAATCGGATCGTCTTCCACCGCGAAGCGCCGCGAGGCGTATCCCAGTAGCGCCCCAAATACCAGGCTTAGCGCGGCCAATACCGCGATAGCAATCCAAATCGCACTCATCAGAATTTCACCAGCCCGGTAAAGCCCATAAAGGCCAGCGCCATTAATCCTGCGGTGATCAAGGCAATAGAATTGCCCTTGAAGGGGGCCGGCACATTGGCCAGCACCAGACGTTCACGCATGCCGGCAAACAGCACCATCACCAGCGAAAAGCCCAGCGAGGCGCTGAAACCGTACAGCGCGGCCTGCAGAAACGTATGATTGAGGTTCACGCTCAGCAGCGGTACGCCCAGCACGGCGCAGTTGGTGGTGATCAGCGGCAAGAAAATCCCTAACAGGCGATAGAGTGACGGACTGGTTTTACGCACCACCATCTCGGTGAACTGCACCACCACCGCAATCACCAGGATATAGGCCATGGTGCGCAGATAGACGAGGTCGAGCGGCACCAAAATTAAATGGTTAACCAGCCACGCGCAAATGGCGGCAAGGGTGATCACAAAGGTGGTGGCAAGTCCCATGCCAATGGCCGTTTCCAGTTTTTTTGACACGCCCATAAACGGGCAGAGGCCGAGGAATTTCACCAACACGAAGTTGTTTACCAGCACGGTGCCAATAAAGAGAAGCAGATAGTCGGTCATTTTTTAACCTGGGAAGCCAAAAGGCCACTATTATCCGGAAATGAGAGATGCATCTCAACCTTTACAAAAAGTGGCGCCGGGTCAACCGCACTCAGGACCACATTGCTGACAAAAAAGCGCATCAGGGACGGACAAAGGTGTGCTTTACGCGCTGTGAACGCTTGAAATAGGGCACAAAAACCGCGGCTGCGAGCAGAGACAGCAGCAGCGTTTGTAACGCTTTGCCATCCGCAACCGGGGTAAAGGCAAAGGTTTTCAGGGCCAACAGGACGGTCATCAGCAGCCACAGGGTGAAATGGCGCGGTAAGCGGCGCGAACGCTGGCAGAAAATCCAGCATACCCACAGGCTGTAAAGCCATACGCCGGCTGCGGTCAGTAGCGAAATGGCCCACTGCGTCAGCAAGGTACCACCCTGCGTAAACAGCGTCTGACGCAGTGCGCCGTCGAACAGGGGGCTGAGATACATCGCCAGCACCAACGCGCTGGTTAGCATGGTCATGATCAACCACGCGAGCGGCAGCAGCAACCAGCCCGCAATGCGCGGCGGAGTAAGCGATTCGTTCATTTTATGCATCCAGTCAGGAGAGAAGGGCGTGGGTAAAGCGTGCGGAAGGCGCGCCTGCGGAGAACAGCGTCAAAGCAACGCGACGGACTCTCCTTTACATCACATAGTGCCAGACAGATTTCGGTACGCAGCCCAGATCGTAAAGGCGGCCTCCAGAAACCAATTCTGCCCGACGGTGATCGGCTGCGCGGTACATATTAATGATCTCGCTGTCATCGGTGAGTGAGTAATTGAGGTGATCGTAGAGCTTTTCCAGACTCTCAAGGTTGTTCACTTTGCGGAATTTCAGCAGGTAATCGAGCGCGGTCATGAGTGCCATTTATTATATAGGGTGTCGAAGTGCCCAAGTATAGGGAGCGCACCGACAGAGTCCATATTGGGTGCGCAAAAAAATGTAAAATCAGATTAAGTGCGCAATTGGCATCGGCAACGACTGTTTTCGTCACTTTACCTCCTCAGCGCCCGGCACCCGCAAGTCCGCATCAACCTGCGCGACGTTGAGCCGAAGCGCGGCACGCAACGCGGAACAGCGCAGGCCGCCCGGCACCGTGGGCTCAGGCGTTTGGGTTAATGCTTATTCACGCTACCTGCTACGCCGCCTTGAAAGACGTGCTTTTGCAAGTGTGGCTGACGTCACAAAATTCACCTTTATCTGTGGCGAAGCGCCGTAACCATTCTTTACGCGATAGCTGTAATCGTTTCCAGGCAGGGCAATCATAAACGATTCTGTTTATTAACTTTATTTATAGCGCGTAGAAAAAGCCATCAGGCGTTTTGTCCATAATTGCACAAGTGATTTACTGCAACCTATTGATGTAACTCCTTTAATTCACTCTGAATTGTGAACTGCGTCGCGCTAGTTTCCCCGTTTTTACGCCAAGCTTAAGCCGCGTTTGTACCCCGACAACACACTCCCTTCAGAGGAATGACAACTATGTGGAAACGTTTACTCTTGACCGCCATGGTCAGCGCTGCGCTCAGCGGTATGGCCTCCGCCGCAGACATGACGGTGGGCTTCTCGCAGGTAGGCTCGGAATCAGGCTGGCGCTCTGCAGAAACCAACGTGGCGAAAAGTGAAGCGCAAAAGCGCGGTATTACCCTGAAAATCGCCGATGGTCAGCAGAAGCAGGAGAACCAAATTAAAGCCGTGCGTTCCTTTATCGCGCAGGGTGTGGATGCCATCTTCATCGCGCCCGTGGTGCAAACCGGATGGGAGCCGGTGCTGGAAGAAGCCAAAGACGCCAAGATCCCCGTTTTCTTGCTGGATCGCGCCATTGTGGTGAAAGACAAGTCGCTCTACATGTCCGTGATCACCGCCGATAACGTGCTGGAAGGTAAGCTCATCGGCGACTGGCTGGTGAAAACCGTCGGCAATAAACCCTGTAACGTGGTGGAACTGCAGGGCACCGTGGGTGCCAGCGTCGCCATCGATCGTAAAAAAGGGTTCGCTGAAGCCATCAGCGGCCATAACAACATCAAAGTGGTGCGCTCGCAATCTGGCGACTTTACCCGCAGCAAAGGTAAAGAGGTCATGGAAAGCTTTATCAAAGCGGAGAACAACGGCAAAAACATCTGCATGGTGTATGCGCACAACGATGACATGGCGATCGGTGCCATTCAGGCCATTAAAGAGGCCGGCCTGAAACCCGGTAAAGATATCCTGACCGGCTCCATTGATGGCGTACCGGACATCTATAAAGCCATGCTGGCAGGCGAAGCCAATGCCAACGTCGAGCTGACGCCAAACATGGCCGGCCCGGCGTTTGATGCGCTGGAAAAATTCAAGAAAGACGGCACTGTTCCGCCAAAAATCATTAAAACCGAATCGAAATTGTTCCTGCCCGCCGACGCGCAGGCTGAACTCGATAAAAAGAAAAACATGGGTTACTGATCCCCGCAGCCGCCCTTCGGGGCGGTTTTTCATGACGTAAGCGAGGTAGAACCTGATGAGCAGTTCTGAACACACGACGCTGTTAACACTTGACGGCATCAGTAAAGGATTTCCCGGCGTCAAAGCGCTGGATAACGTCTCTTTTAGCATCCGCAAGGGTGAGATCATGGCGTTGTTGGGTGAAAACGGTGCGGGCAAGTCAACCTTGATTAAAGTGCTGACGGGCGTATATGCGCGCGACGCCGGCACCATCACCCTGAACGGCACCGCTATTTCGCCGCACAGCACTGCAGACGCACAGCGCCTCGGCATCGGTACCGTTTATCAGGAAGTCAACATGCTGCCGAATATGTCGGTGGCTGATAACCTCTACATTGGGCGTGAGCCGCGCCGCTTTGGTCTGATTGACCGCAAGCGCATGGTGCGCGACGCGGATGCGCTGATGCGCAACGCCGGTTTCGCGCTCGACGTCACGCGTCCGCTCGGCCACTTCTCGGTAGCGATGCAGCAAATCATCGCCATCTGTCGCGCGGTGGATCTCTCCGCGCAAGTGCTGATCCTCGATGAACCCACCGCCAGTCTGGACGCCAGCGAAGTTGAGATGCTGTTTACCCTGATGGACCAGCTGCGCGCCAAAGGCATGAGTCTGATTTTTGTCACCCATTTTCTCGATCAGGTGTATCGCATCACCGATCGCATCACGGTGTTACGCAACGGACAATTTATCGCCACGCGCGACACCGCCGCGCTGCCGCAGCTCGATCTGATCAAACTGATGCTGGGACGCGAGCTACTGGAAACGGCGCTCCAGCGCCAGGGAAGTACGCTGCGCAGCAATCAGCCGGTGGTGTCGTTTACCGACTACGGCAAGAAAGGCACCATTGAACCGTTCAACCTGAGCGTGCGCCCCGGCGAAGTGGTGGGGCTGGCGGGGCTGTTAGGCTCCGGCCGCACCGAGACGGCGGAAGTACTGTTTGGTATTCGCCGTGCCGATCGCGGTACGGCCACCATCAAAGGAAAAGTGCAGCAGATTCGCACCCCGGCGCAGGCGTCACGCTTAGGCATGGGCTTTTGCCCGGAAGATCGTAAAACCGACGGCATTATTGGCGCGGCCTCGGTGCGGGAGAACATTATCCTGGCCCTGCAGGCGCAGCGCGGCTGGCTGCGGCCGATCAAACGCCGTGAACAGCAGGCGATTGCCGAGCGCTTTATCAAAAGCCTGGGCATTCGCACGCCGCATGCCGACCAGCCGGTTGAACTCCTCTCCGGCGGCAATCAGCAAAAGGTGCTGCTGTCGCGCTGGCTGGTGACCAAACCGCAGTTTTTGATTTTGGATGAACCCACGCGCGGCATTGATGTGGGCGCGCACGCGGAAATTATCCGCCTGATCGAGTCTCTGTGCGCTGACGGCCTGGCGCTGCTGGTGATCTCCTCGGAACTCGAAGAGCTGGTGGGCTATGCCGACCGCGTAGTGATCATGCGCGATCTCAAGCAGGTCGCCGAGATCCCCCTGGAGCAGCTGTCGGTGGCATCTATTGTGAATGCCATTGCCGATGGAGGAACACAACATGCTTGAATCGCCTATGACACAGCCAAAAACGCAGCGGCCCAAGCGCAAAATGCCGCAGGGGATGCCGCAGCTGGTGGCGCTGATTCTGGTGCTGCTGATCGACAGCGTGGTGGCGAATAACTTTTTTGCCATTCACGTGCAGGACGGACGCCTGTTTGGCAGCCCCATTGACATTCTTAACCGCGCTGCGCCGGTGGCGCTGTTGGCCATTGGCATGACGCTGGTGATCGCCACCGGCGGGATCGACCTGTCGGTCGGCGCGGTGATGGCGATAGCCGGTGCCACCGCCGCCACGCTGACGGTATCCGGACACAGTCTGGGCGTGATTATTCTCGCCACGCTGGGCACCGGTCTGGCGTGCGGGTTGTGGAACGGCGTATTGGTGGCGCTGTTAAAAATTCAGCCCTTTGTGGCCACGCTGATTCTCATGGTGGCGGGCCGCGGCGTGGCGCAGCTGATCACCCAAGGGCAAATCGTGACGTTTAACAGCGATAGCCTGTCATGGTTTGGCAGCGGCGCGCTGTGGCTGCTGCCGGTGCCGGTGTGGATCACGCTGCTGGTGGCGCTGCTGGTCTGGCTGTTGGCACGCAAAACCGCATTAGGGCTGTTTATTGAGGCGGTGGGGATCAACCTGCGCGCGGCGCGCAACGCAGGCGTCAATGGCTGGCTGGTGGTGATGTCCACTTACCTGATCAGCGGCCTCTGCGCCGCCGTGGCGGGATTGATCGTGGCGGCGGATATTCGCGGCGCCGATGCCAACAACGCCGGATTATGGCTGGAGCTGGACGCCATTCTGGCAGTGGTTATCGGCGGGGCTTCGCTGATGGGTGGGCGGTTTAACATCGTGCTGTCGCTGGTGGGCGCGCTGATCATTCAGGCCATGAATACCGGCATCTTGCTCTCTGGCTTCCCGCCCGAATTAAACCAGGTTGTGAAAGCGGTGGTGGTGATGTGCGTGCTGCTGCTGCAGTCACCGCGTTTCATTGCCATCCTGAAAGGGAGACGTCCGAAATGATCAAGCGCCATTTGCCGTTAATGATCACGCTGCTGGTGTTTGCGGCAGGGTATCTATTCTGTTTAAGTCAGTTTCCTGGCTTCGCCTCCACGCGGGTTATCTGCAATATTCTTACCGATAATGCTTTTCTCGGTATCATCGCCGTGGGCATGACCTTTGTGATTTTGTCCGGTGGTATCGATCTTTCCGTGGGCGCGGTCATTGCGTTTAGCGGCGTGTTTCTGGCGCGCGTCATCGGTGATTATCACGTTGATCCGCTGGTGGCCTTTGCACTGGTACTGGCGATGGGCGCGCTGTTTGGTGCCATGATGGGTTGGCTGATTGATGCACTGAAAATTCCCGCGTTTATTATTACGCTGGCGGGCATGTTTTTTCTGCGCGGCTGTAGCTATCTGGTCTCGGAAAACTCCATCCCCATTGACCATCCGCTGTATACCACGCTCTCCAGTTTGGCCTGGAAAGTGCCGGGCGGAGGGCGGCTGAGTTTGCTGGCCGTGATTATGCTGGTGGTGGTGATTGGCGGCATTTTGCTGGCGCACCGTACGCGCTTTGGTAATCAGGTCTATGCCATCGGCGGCAACCTGACCTCGGCGCAATTAATGGGGGTCTCCACCCGCGCGACCACGGTCAAAATTTATATGCTTTCCACCACGCTGGCGACGCTGGCGGGCATTGTGTTCTCGATTTATACCTCAGCGGGCTACGCCCTCGCTGGACTGGGGGTTGAGCTGGATGCGATTGCCTCGGTGGTGATTGGCGGCACGTTGCTGTCCGGCGGCGTCGGCACGGTACTGGGCACGCTGTTTGGCGTACTGATTCAGGGGCTGATCCAGACCTGGATCAACTTCGATGGCACCCTGAGCTCGTGGTGGACCAAGATTGCCATCGGCATTTTGCTGTTTGCGTTCATCGCGCTTCAGCGCATGCTCACCGTGATGTGGGACCGCCAGCAGAATGCGCCGGTGAAGCGCTTAACCTGACGCGGCGTCTGCGCCGTGGATAAAAGGCTATCTTGCGATAGCCTTTTTTTTGCATGGGTCACAACGCGCCGCAGGTCAAAACGCACCGCGCTGTCATTTTTTTTCCATCTCTCGCTGGCACGCTGCAATCGCACATCTTCATTCTTAAGCCAAACGCGAGGTGAATCATGGCAACACGACGCATGCTGTTAAAAGGCTCGCTCTTAACGCTGGGTATGGCGGCGCTGCGCACTGCGGCGGCCGAGCATCTGCCCCATGACGTGGGGCGTAAGTTCGACGCGGAAGGGGGCGTGCTGCCTTTTGCGGGTAATACGGTCATTTGTCATCTTCCGCAGCAGGGAGAGGGATCGCACCTCTTTGATGCGTTACTGGATGTCTACCGTGAACTGCCCCGGCAGAGTTGGGCACGCTGCATCACGGCGCTGCCGCCCTCCAGTTATCACATGACCATTTTTGGCTGCGCCGACGATCGCGATCGCCATTATCCGCTGTGGCCTGCCGGGTTGCCGCTGGATATGCCGATGGCGCAGTGCAGTGAGATACTGGCGCAGCGCCTGCAGCAATTTCGGCTGGGTGAGGATGCCGCGCCGTATCGTTTGCGCGTGAATCCTGCCGCCCCGGCCGCCACGGAAACGCCGCTGACGCTTCGCCTGATAGCGGCCGATGCCGCGACGGAAACGCGTCTACGCCGCCTGCGCGATCGCTTAGCTGACGTCACAGGCATCCGCGATCCCGACCACGACCACTATCAATTTCATATTACCTTAGGCTACCAAATCGCGCCGCTTACCGACGCGCAGGACAGCGCCTGGCGCGACGCGCTGGCGCACTGGAAAACCCAGGTCGTGCAGCGCGTCCCGGTGTTCACGTTGGGGAATCCGGAGTTTTGCGTTATGAAGGACATGTTTGCGTTCAAGCGGCAGTTTTACCTCACTTGATAGGTGGCCCACGAGGCAAAGGCAGGGGCAACACCCACCCGTGAGGAGGGAAAACGCGCCTGGACATTGCAGCAATGTTGTCATGCGAGCACGATCCTTTTACCTTATTTTAAGGGGCGCTGTTAACACGTTACGCGCTTATTGACCTCACCGCGTCGTTCCCGGCAACGACGCGAACAACACGATCGAACGGTTAACAGGAGAAGCACGCCCGCATGACGCACCAGCGCGATTTTGATTTTACGCTCCGTCCGATCATCCCTTATGCCCATGACTATCAGCACGGCGACAGCGAAGCGTGGCACGTGCATCACTGCGCGCAGCTGATTCACACGTTGAGCGGCGTGATTCGCGTTGATGTGCGCGAAGGATGCTGGGTGGTGCCGCCGTCGCGCGGGGTATGGATCCCGGCCAATACGCCGCACGCGTTAGACATCACGGGCGCAGTGCAGGCCCGCGTGCTGTTTATTGATCCGCTGGCGCGCGCCGATTTGCCCGCCACCTGTCAAGTGGTGGGCGTAAGCGGGCTGCTGCGCGAGCTGATCCTCAGCGCGCTGACGCTCTCTGCTGACGACTGCTCGGGCAGTCGGGATGGGCGAATTTATGGCTTAATCCTGGATGAAATACGCTTGATAGATACGCTGCCTTTTCATCTGCCAGAGCCCACCAGCGCCCGCCTGAAGCAGCTGAGTGAGGCGGTGCGCGCGGCACCCCATCAGACATGGTCGATCGCCGAGGCCGCCTGCACCCTTGGCGCCAGCGGCCGCACGCTGAACCGCCATTTTTATCAGCAGACCGGCATGCACTTCAGCGAATGGGTACGGCGCGCACGCCTGCTGCACGCCCTGATGCGTTTGGCGCAGGGCGAGGCTGTCACGCGCGTGGCGCTGGATCTCGGCTATGCCACACCCGGCGCATTTAGCGTGATGTTTCGCCGCGTGATGGACGTTACGCCAAGCGACTATTTTCGTCGCTGAGCAGATTGCCAAGCGCATTCAGCAGCGCCTGCAGCGAGGCGCGGGTGATATCACTATCAATGCTGACGCCCCACGCGCTGGCACCGCCGCGGCGCTGACAGCACAGATAGGCGACGGAGCGGCTGTCGCTGCGTTTTCCCAAGATGTGCTCTTCGTAGCAGACAATTTCCACCTCAACCTTAAAATGCCGACACAGGGCGGTCACGGCCGCAGAGAGCACCCCAGCGCCTTCACCTTGCAGGGGCAGCCGTTTTGATTGGTGCTGCACTTCAGCGGTAAGCACGGTGCGCTGCGTTGACGGGCCGTGGCTGGCGTAATCGATTAACTGCAGCGGCGGGGCGTCGATCAGCCCATATGCCCGGCGAAAAAGCGTCCAGACCGCCTCCTGCGTCATCTCCCGCTCATCGCGCTCGGCTTCACGCTGCACGCGCAGGCTGAAATCCTGCTGCAGTGGGCGGGGCAGGTGCAGATTGTGGTTTTGTTCCAGATACCACGCGGCACCGCTCTTGCCAGATTGGCTATTCACGCGGATCACGGCGGCGTAGCTGCAGCCAATGTCGGCGGGATCCAGCGGCAGATAAGGCACGTGCCACGGGCCTTTGGGGTCGCGCTCGCGGGCAGCGAAGCCTTTTTTGATCGCATCCTGATGGGAGCCTGAAAAGGCGGTAAACACCAGCTCACCCGCATAAGGATGGCGCGGCGCAACCGGCAGCTGATTGCAGGCCTCCACCACATCAATGACCTTCTTCATGTTGCTGAAGTCGAGGCCCGGCGGGATGCCTTGGGTATACAGATTCAGCGCCAGCGTGATGAGATCGGCATTGCCGGTGCGTTCGCCGTTGCCAAACAGGCAGCCCTCCACGCGCTCAGCGCCCGCCAACAGCCCCAGTTCCGCGCTGGCAATGCCGGTGCCGCGATCGTTGTGAGTGTGTACGCTGATGCACACCTGCTCCCGGCGTGTAAAATGGCGACAAAAATACTCAATTTGGTCGGCGTACAGGTTAGGCGTGCTCACCTCTACCGTGGCAGGCAGGTTGATAATCATTGGGCGTTCGGCGCTCGGTTCCCAGACTTCGGCGACCGCTTCACAAATTTGCAGGGCAAAATCCGGCTCGGTAAAGCAAAAGGTTTCAGGGGAATATTGAAACGTCCAGAGCGTTTCTGGCGCGGCGGCACAGCGCTGTCGAATCTGTTGCGCCGCCGTCACCGCCAGCTGCACGATCTCGTCACGCGTCTGACGAAATACCACGTCGCGAAACAGTGGCGCCGTGGCGTTGTAGAGATGCAGAGTTGCCCGGCGTGCACCCTGCAGGGCGACAAAGGTGCGGTCAATCAGGTCGCGGCGTGCCTGCGTCAGCACCTGGAGCGTAACGTCAGCGGGCACCCGGTTTTCTTCAATCAGCGTGCGCACAAAATCGAACTCCGTTTGCGAGGCGGCAGGAAAGGCGACTTCAATTTCAGTAAACCCACAGCTCAGCAGTAGCTCCCAGAACATCAGCTTCTTGGCTTTGTCCATGGGCTCCGCCAGCGCCTGGTTGCCGTCGCGTAAATCCGTTGAAAGCCAGCGGGGCGCGCGGGTCAGCGCCGCGTTAGGCCACTGCCTCTCTGATAACATTATTGACGGATGCGGCTGATATTTGCGTGAGGGGTTGGTTAACATCGCATAGCTCCTTGTGAGTATCGGCGTCCAGTGTGCGTGCCGTGACGCCCAAAAACGCACCAGCAACTGACAATCGCATACCAGAAAGTGACATTTTTCAGCGCGACGGCTTTCATCATGCGCGGCAGGTAAAAGTGTGGCGAAGAAAGTCTGTCTGTAACCGTTTGTTGTGTTATGTTATAACATTCATAAAAACAGAGAGGGATTGGCACAGATGAGATTGCAGTTCGGTATGGTATTTCTGGGAATGTTGGTCAGTCACGCGGTGTTTGCTCATGGCGATCACGCGCACGGTGCGCCGCTCAGCGCGAAAGAGATAAATGCGGCGAAAGGCGTCTTCAGCGACGGCGACGTAAAGGATCGTCCGCTGAGCGACTGGGATGGCGTGTGGCAATCGATTTATCCCTATGCCAAAGATGGCACGCTCGATCCGGTATTCCGCAAAAAAGCCGAGGCAGATAAAAGCAAGACCTTCAGCGAGGTAAAAAAATATTATCTTACGGGTTATGCCAGTACCCTTTCAGAGATCGGCATTGAAAACGGCGTGATGGAGTTTACAGACAACGGTGTGACCCACGCATGTCGTTACGTTTACCAGGGCCACAAAATTCTGCATTACGTTTCGGGTAAAAAAGGGGTGCGTTATCTCTTTGCCTGCAGCGATCAAACCAGCGCCGCGCCGAAATTTGTGCAGTTCAGCGATCACATCATCGGTCCGAGGAAATCCGGACATTTCCACATTTTCACCGGTAATGTCTCGCAGGCCGCGCTGTTTAACGAATTGGAAAACTGGCCAACCTTTTTCCCCTATCAGCTAAGTAAAGAAGCGATTGTGGACGATCTGCTGCACCACTGATTGCCGATAACCGCCTCGCTCACCGAGGCGGTTGAAAGGATCCCGGCGCAGTGCGACACCGAGAAAACCGCACAGATTATACATTTACAAATTTAAATGTATAAATATAATGCGCGGACATTTTCAATACAGGAACAGGACTATGTCGTCGCTTTTTTCTCCCCTCACGCTGGGTGGGCTGACGCTGCGCCACCGTATTGCGCTGCCGCCGCTGACCCGCTGCCGCAGTGAGCAGCCGGGCAATATCCCCGGTGACATGATGGTGGACTACTACCGCCAGCGCGCCAGCGCCGGCCTGATGATCACCGAAGGCACGCAGATTGAACCGCGCGGTCAGGGCTATGCCTGGACACCCGGCATTCACACCCAGGCGCAGGTCGCGGGCTGGAAAAGAGTGACCGACGCGGTGCATGCCGCAGGCGGGACCCTTTTTTGTCAGCTGTGGCACGTCGGCCGCGTGTCGCATACGGCGCTACAGCCCGGTCAACAGGCGCCCATTGCCCCTTCGGCGGTGCAGGCTACCGGCGTGCGTGTGTTTGTCGAAACCGGCCCCGGTGCGGGGGAGCTCACGTCACCCAGCGCGCCCCGCGCCATGACCACTGACGAGGTCAAAGCCGTGGTGGGGCTCTACCGCACGGCCGCAGAGAACGCAAAAGCCGCGGGATTTGATGGCGTTGAGCTGCACGCGGCCAACGGCTATTTGATCAACCAGTTTATTTCGGAACACACTAATTTCCGCGACGATGAGTACGGCGGGTCGCTGGAGAATCGCCTGCGGTTCTTGCGCGAGGTCACGGAAGCAGTCAGCCGCGTGTTCAGCAGCCAGCGCGTCGGCGTGCGGCTTGCGCCACTGTTCTCGAGCACCGATGAAACGCGCGTGTATCTGGGGCTGGTGGAGAGCGATCCGCACGCTACCTATATTCAGGCGGCGCACATGTTAGATGCCCTCAATATTGGGTATTTGTCGATTGCCGAAGCAGACTGGGACAACAGCCCCGATCTGCCAGAGGACTTCCGTCGCGCGCTGCGCAAGGCCTTCCGCGCGCCCATTATGTATTCTGGCCGCTATACCCAGGCCAAGGCGCAGGCGATGCTGGACAACGGCTGGGGCGAACTGTTTGGCTTTGGGCGTCCGTTTATTGCGAATCCCGACTTGCCGACGCGCTTGAAAGCGGGATATCCGTTGAATCCACTCGACAGCGCCGCTTTGTATGGCGGCACCCGAAAAGGCTATACTGATTACCCTTTTTACACTGTCTAAGGTATGGACACGGCATGTCACCCGAAAATGCCATTAAACTGCTGGCCAATCCCACGCGGGTGGCGGTGCTGAAATGGCTTAAATGTCCGGACGAAGCCTTTGCGGACTACACGCAACTTTTTCCCTTCGACCAGTATGGCGTGTGTGCCAGTCTCATTCAGGACAAGGCGGGCTTATCACAGCCCGCCACGTCGCTTTGCCTCAAATCTCTGCACGATGCTGGCCTGCTTGAAGCCAGTAAAGTGGGGAAATGGACTTACTATCGCCGCCGCGAAGCGGCGGTTAGCGAGATGATTCAGGCGCTAAGCCAATCGCTGCACGCGCTGTGACTCAACCGCGCGTTTCGCCCCTCTATTGACTGCGTAAATTCCGGGACGTTCTGTCGGCGCATGGTCAGTCCGAAACAGCGTGCTTTCCACCGTCACGCTGCGGCACATCCCTATTGAACGCGTACGCATCAGCCCGCTTTGCCCACGCTGGCTGGGCGTTTGGTTCGCGTTTTTCTGCGCTCGGTAAACCACGCTTTCACCACGACGCCACCCGAGGCGGCGATTAAAATCGCGCCCCATAGCGCCAGCGTAATGAACTGGCTTAAATCCAACAGGATAGAGGCCGTAGAGACCATTTGCAGAATAACCAGCGAGAGGATCACGCCGCTGACCCGGCCAAACCCACCCAAGGGATCAACCCCCCCCAGCACCACGGCCAGAATCGCCACCAGCAGATAGCTTTCGCCGTAAGCGGCGTTGGCGGAGTCGAAGCGCGCCATCATAATAATGCCGGCAATGCCCGCGAAAATACCGGAAATCAGATAGACCCAGAGCAAACTGCGCCGCGTATCGATGCCGGAATAGAACGTCGCGCGCTCGTTGGAACCGATCATGGCGATCGATTTACCCAGTGGGGTCTTATTCACAAAAATGCTGAGTGGGATCACGGCCAGGGCAAACACAATGAGCGCGAAAGGAATACCCCATACCGTGCCGTTGCCAATAAACACCACCGGCGCGGGAAAACCGGAAATCACGTCGCCGTGGCTCACGCCAATCGCCAGCCCTTTCACCGTGGTCATGGTGCCGAGCGTCGCCAGCATGGGCGGTACGCGCAGGTACGCCACCAGCACGCCGTTGATCAACCCCACCGCAGCGGCGAGCAGCAAGCCCAGCAGCAGGGCACCGAGCTGCAGCAGTTCGCCTGCGCTGCCGTGGGTTTCAGGCAGTAAGGCGGTCAGCGTATAGGCAACGGTGAGGGCGCACAGATTGGCCGTGGCGATAATCGAGAGGTCAATGCCTCCGGAGAGCATCGGGATCATCATCGCCAGCGCGAGAAAGCCGAGTTCCGGTAGCTGAAAGCCCATTGAGCGTAGACCGGAGGCGGCAAAGAGTTTGTCGCCCTCGACCAGCCCCAGCCCAATCATCATCACGATCAGGATAAACAGCAGCCGGACATTGGTCGTCCCCAGCCTTAGCCCCATTTTTTCATACAGCGAGGTGTTCATGTCACCGCTCCTTCTTCAACGAGCTTGTTCTGTTTACGGGTCTCGCGCGCCATCATGATCATGGCGGCGATGATCACCAAACCGGTGCTGAACAGTGACCAGTAGGAGGAGATACCGAGCAATATCAAGCCATTTTGCATAATGGCGATCAGCGCCACGCCCAGCACGGTACCCAGCACCGTGCCTTTGCCGCCCATCAGGCTGGCGCCGCCAATCACCACCGCAGCCACCACATCCAGCTCGCGACCGACCAGCGCGGTAGGGGAAACCGATTGGGCGAGCTGCGCCTGCACCAGCGAGGCCAGACCGGCCAGCGCCCCCATGTAGGCATAGACCAGAATATTGAGGCGGAAAACATTGAAGCCGACGCGCTGCGCGGCGTCCGGATTGCCGCCCATGGCGTAAATCTGGCGGCCGGTATTACTCCGGTTCAGCAGCAGCCAGGTCAGCATAAATGCCAGCACCAATGCCATAATTTGCAGGTTGAGCGCGTAAGGATTACCTTGCGCATCGGTGTAAAACACGATTTCAATTCCAGCATTGAACCAGTCAGGCAGCATAAAAATGTCGGCCCCCCCGGTGACCGTCAGGAGCACGCCATAAAACACATTCAGGGTGGCAATGGTAATGATCAGCGCCGAGGTGCGTAACACGTTCACCAGCAAGCCGTTGATCGCACCGAGCAGAATGCCAAGCCCGATGGCAACGGCAAATACTCCCGGCCAGCCCAGCCCCACATGGTTGGCTAAGGTGAGCGCACCATATTGCGTAATGGAGGCGGCGGCGGCAAACGAGAGGTCGATCCCGCCGGTAATGATCACCACCAGCAAACCCGCCGCCATAATGCCAATAAACGCTGTGGCGCCTGTGACATCCAGCAGATTTTGTAGGGTGGCAAATTCAGAAGTGAAGATCGTCAGCGCGGCGATCATCACGGCCAGCACCGCCAATAGGCGGCACTCATGAGAATGCAGGAAACGCTGGAGTTCATCACGCATTTACCGCCTCCTTTAAGGCTTCTTCACTGCATTGGCCGGGGTAAAACTCTCCCTCCAGCCGACCCGCACGCATCACCAGCACCCGGTCGCTATGGTAGTAGACCTCCGGAATTTCATCGGAGATCATCAAAATAGCGATGCCGCTGGCGGCGAGTTCTCGTACGATGGCGTAAATACCGTCTTTCGCGTGAATATCTACGCCTACCGTGGGGCTATCCAGAATCAACAATTTAGGCTGGGTCGCCAGCCATTTGGCCAGCACCACCCGCTGCTGGTTACCGCCGGAGAGCGTTTTCACTTTGTTTTCGGGATCGCCAGCCTTGATGGTTAAGGACGCAATCGCGTGCTTCACCGTGGCGGAGTAGGCCTCTTCGCGAATCAATCCGGCTTTATTAACCAATTTTTCCACCACCGAGAGCGTGATGTTGTCGCGGATGGATTGCTCCAGCACCAGGCCGAGCGCCAGCCGGTCCTCTGATAAATAGGCAATGCCTTGTGCGATAGCGTCACGGTTAGATCGCAGCCGCACTGGCGAACCGTGCAGCCTGATTTCGCCACGATCCGGCCGCGTCAGGCCAAACAAACTCAGCGCCAGTTCGGTGCGTCCCGAGCCCAGCAAGCCGGTAAGCCCGAGAATTTCACCGCGGCGGATATCCAGCGAAATATCCTGATACTCTCCCGCGCGCGATAAGTTGTGCACCGCCAGCACCGTGTCGGTTTCCGGTCGCGCTTTGGCCACGGACTCGTAATGGAACGTTTTACCCGTCATCAGCGTCGCCAGCTTTTTGTCCGACATCTCGCGGGCGTCCCAGGTGCCGAGCTTAATCCCATCACGCATCACCGTGACGCGGTCGGCGATCTCCAGCACCTCATCCAGTCTGTGGCTGACGAACACAATGGTAATACCGCGCTGCTTTAACTGCTGGGTCAACCTTAATAGCGCGTCAACTTCATGGCGGGTCAGGGACGAAGTGGGTTCATCCATGATCACCAGCCGGGCATTGGCGGCCATGGCCCGGCATATGGCCACGAGCTGGCGCTGGGCAATGGAGATATCGGCCACCTTGTCATGCAAATTGAGGGAAACGCCGATGCGCTGCACGGCTTCGGCGGCGATGGCGTAAAGCTGTTTCCAATTGACGCGTTTAAAACCGCCCGCGTGCTGACCAATAGCGATGTTCTCGGCAACCGTAAGGTTGGGAAACAGCGAGAGATCCTGATAAATCACCTGAACGCCCAACCGGGTGCTGCCTACCGGCGAAAGCGGAAACACGTCCTGGCCCTTGATGGTGATACGCGCGCCCGGCTCAGGCTGATGAACGCCCGCCATCACTTTAATGAGGGTCGATTTTCCGCAGCCGTTTTGGCCGCATAAACAGTGCACCTCGCCCTCTTCAAGCGACAGGCTGACATCCGAAAGGGCGCGCACGCCGCCAAACACTTTCGAGATGCCATCAAGTTGTAAAAATGTGGGCATACGTCACCCCTTAGCGATTCCAGGAACGGAGAAAGAGGGCCCGCGCGCGGGCCCGTTCAGAGAGGGAGGCCTCAGAGACCGAGTTTAACGAGGTCGTCAATATTGGCTTTGGTGATCTGCAGGATGCGATCCACCATAATCACGTTGTTGGCGCTGTCTACCGTGGCTTCACCCAAGCCAGGAATTGTCATGCCGGTTTTGAAGTCGGCTTTATCTAAGGCCAGGCGCGCCACGGCGGTCATGGCCAGTCCCGCTTCTTTTGGACTCCACAGGAAACCTTCGCGGATCACGCCCGACAGGATATAGGCGCGCGCCTGGGAGGGAATGGTAGTGCCCACCAGCGCGATTTTCTTCTCAAGATGGCGTTTTTTTAACACGTTACCTGCGCCGATCGGCCCATTCGAGCCCATCGACATAATGCCCGTCACGTTAGGATGCGCTTTGAGAACGTCTTGCGTCACGCGCTCAGACTCATCAATAAAATCGGCACCGGGAAGGCGATCTGTCGCCAGCTTCATGTTGGGGTAGTGGGCTTTCTGATAAGCGATGGCGGCGTCAGCCCACTGATTGTGGCCGGTGGTGGTTAAGGTGCCCACCAGCACCACATATTCGCCTTTCTCACCCATTTCCCGCGCGAGCGCTTTCATTTGCGCTTCACCGTAGGCTTGCGCGCTGATTAACTCCACGTCCCACGTTTTACCCGGCTGGTTAGGGCCCTCTTGGGTGATCACCATAATGCCGGCGTCGCGCGCCCGTTTAACCACCTGCGCGGTGACCTTGGTGTCCAGGGGGACAAGGCCGATGACATCGACTTTTTTCGCAATCAAGTCTTCAATTAATTTTACCTGCTGTGCCGGATCCGCGCGGGTAGGGCCCACCATTGACGTTTTCAGGTTATATTTTTCGCCGCCTTCCTTGAGGCCCTGATTAAGAATATTGAACCAAGGGATGCCCGCTTCTTTCACCACGGTGACCATGGTTTTCGTTTCTGATGCGGAAAAAGCGGGCAGAGTGAAACCCATACTTAACGATAATAATGCGGAAAGACTGAGTTTAATAATCGTGCGGCGATTCATGTGATACCCCTGGATAAAATAAAGGTGCGTATGACGTTCCGGCTTAAAAGCGGGTGAATAGATTCACGCTGCTTTTTATTTAAGAAAGCAGTGCAATTAACAAAGCCCGAAACGTGGGTAGTCAAATCCTTTAAGAAAAAGAAGGATAAGCAGCAGGCTTATTTCTTTTTCTTGCCGGACATACCGCGTATATTGTGCCGGCTCACTGAGAACTTTACTGCAAATTTTAATAAAGTAAATTACTTCACAGTGGGAAAGGTTTCTTCTTTGAAGAAGCTCACACATCCTTCATGGTGGAGGCGTGAGGAGCTACGCAGGATGCGTGAATACGCGCGGCCTCCGCAGGCGTCTCTTGCGCGGTGAGGTAACCCAGTTTCACCGTGAACTGCGCGCTGTCACCTCCCGCGAGGGTGCGTACATTGCCCGCGCGTTGCTCCGCGTGATACCCCTCTACGCCGCAGGTGGCTGGCATAGCAAAGGCGCACACCTTTTGCATCGCGTTAGCGAGGATCCAGCGGAGTAAATGTGAGAATTCGGCGGGGTCGTACTGGACCATAAAAGCGTCTCCGCCGGGGCGACGGAGCAGGGTGTGCACGCGTCCATCCGCGGCCGTTCGCAGGTTTTTCAACGAGAAGACCAGTTCCGGATCGGGCTGTAACGCGGCAGACACCACCGCCGTGTCGCGGGGATCGCGCGCGAGGCGCGCCAGGCGTTGCAGATAGGCCTCATCGGCCTTAACCAGCCCCGGAATCGACGTGCGAATCACGGTATCTGCAGCGGTAAAGGAGGTGGGCTGAATCAGCTCTGCGCCTTCCACATAGGCGAAGTTGGCGTGACACATGTACATCAATTCCATCGGGTTTTGTGACAGGTTTTCAACCTCCATTCGGATTTCAAACTGCGCGCTGTCAGGGCGCATCGTCACGCGCGGCTGCGCCCGATAGTGGTCGCCGAAGCCCATCAGATATTCCCGCTCGCTGACCAGCGCCAGCCACGGCCCTTCATCATCTATGCCGGTTTCGATACGGGCGCTATCCATCGGCGCCACCGGCATTTCACCGTGCAGCGCGTGGGTATCCTCTGCGCCGGGATTGCCGTTTCTCAGCAAACCAGAGTGAAACATAAAGCAGCCATAGGTACCGACAATATCGCTGGCGGGTCGCGGCGCACGAAAATGGCTCTGCATGGTGAGGTCCACACCATCGAAAACCGCCTGCCAGATTATCTGACCATAATAGGGCAGAATAATAAGGTACCCGCGCTGATTTTTGAGCTTAACCGCTTCAATGCCGGTGTCATAAATAAAAATTTCTGCACTGCATCCCGCCGCGTGGATAATTTCCAGTGGCTGTGCGCGGAAAAACGATTTGTGAAGCTGTAGGGTAATAGGGGGCATTGCACACTCCCTTTGTGAGTGAATAAAAAGAAACGTTATGCCTTCAGGCAATAAAGCGCCTGCGATAAGGGGTTATCGCATTAAAATTAACGCGCAGAGTCGGTTTTATTTGATAGTGTGGCGATGCTCACGCTTTATTTTCACGGCTAACCCTAAATAATGTCGCATTTCACCCCGCGTATTTTTACTCCAATCACGATTGGGCGTCGCGCAAGCGTGCATCAGTGGCTGCCGGGGCGCTGAGAGACGTGCTGGGCGGCAGCGGCGTTAGCGGTAATGACGGCGTCAGAAAAGGCTTCTTGCCGGGCTAAGGCTGCGCAGAGCGTACCCGTAAAGCAGTCACCGGCCCCGTGCGTGCTAATCAACACCACTTTCTGCGCCGCCAGCGTCTGGCAGGGATGACCCGTTTCGCAGAACGCGACGCCGTGTTCGCCTGCCGTCACCACCACGCGGGGAAAATGCGCGCTCAGGACCTGCGCCGCGCGCGCCGCCGTGGCGAGATCGTTGACCGCGACGTCGCTCATGTCGCGCGCTTCAATCGCATTCACCACCAGCACATCAATCAGCGCCGTCAGCGCCGCGCTCAGCGGCCGCGCCGGGGCCGCGTTAAGGCACACCTGTACCGACTGTTGCTTGGCGCATGTCGCCGCGTGCAGATTAATGGCGTCAGGCACTTCATTTTGCAGCACCAGCAGGCTGACGCCGTGCCAGAAGGGGGCGGCATCGAACATCTCGGGGGCAATATGCTGATTAGCATTACTCACCACCACGGCACCGTAGTCGCCCTCCGCGTCGGTGATGGCCACGCTCATGCCCGACGCCACATTGTCAATCGTCTGAATATAGCGCGTGTCCACCTTGGCCGCGCGCAGCACCTCGCGTAAATAGTGGCCCGGCGCGTCATTGCCTACCGCGCCGGCGAACATCACCTCAGCGCCCGCTTTGGCCAGCGCCAGCGCCTGATTGCCACCCTTGCCGCCAAAGGCATAGCGACAATCGGTGCCCATCACGGTTTCACCCTTTTCCGGGCGATGATCGGCATCCAGCAGAATGTCGTAGTGCAGGCTACCCATTACCGCGATTTTTGTCATAGTCAGTATTCCCGCATATTTTGTACCGCATGCTGGGTTTTCATCAGGTTCTTTTCCGCCCGCGCCATATCCTTTTTCGCAATCGCTACAAACAGCGCGTCGAGGATATTTAACTGCGCAATACGCGAGGCGGCGTTTTCACCCAGCAGATGCGATCCCTGAGAGGTGGAGTTGAGTACCACGTGCGCACTGCGCGCAATAGGTGACTCGGCATAGTTAGTGATGGCAATAATTTTCGCGCCATTACGCGCGGCAAGCTTGATCGGATCGTTGACCGCCCGCGTACAGCCCGAGTGGCTGATGGCGATCACCACATCGTCATCTGACAGCACCGCAGCGGACATCAGCATAATGTGGGCATCGTCATAGGCCGTTGATTTAATGCCGATCTTCAGTAGCTTGTGGGAAAGATCGCGCGCCACCGCCGCTGAACCGCCCACGGCATATAAATCAATATGTCGTGCTTTAAACAAACTTTCGGCGGCGCGATTAAACTCAGAAATATCGAGAATCGACAGCGTCTCTTCCAGCGCCTGAATGGACGTCCTGAATACTTTACTTAATAACTGTTCCGACGAGTCATTGGGCTCAATATCCGCATGCAGACCGGCCACTTCCGACTGATTGTAATAAATCAATCCGCTACGAAAATTACGGTAGCCAGTGAAGTTAAGCTTTTTGGCAATTTTCACAATCATTGCCTGAGACACATTATTTTCCTCGGCAATTTCTTGCAGCGGCGTCTGTTCATGAATATCAGTTCTGGCCAGAATGGCCTCCACCACGCGCCGTTCAAGCGGCGTTAATTGGGGGAGGCGCATCCGTATTTGTGCACCAATCGCTCGCGGATCTTGCTTCATTACCTGCCTCTGGTTGCCCGATCAATTAACATTGCGATGATAATGATCAGGCCGGTAGCGAGCAATTGATAAAACGCCTGGATATTCAGCAGCGTCAAACCGTTACGCAGCGCACCCAGAATAATGGCACCGACGAGCGTGCCGACGATGCTGCCTTTGCCACCCATCAGCGATGCCCCTCCGATAGCGGCGGCGGCGATGGCGTCCAGCTCCCATAAGTTGCCGATGGTGGGCTCAGCGGCACCGAGGCGGCCAATCAACACCAGGGAAGCCAGCGAGGCCAATGCACCGGAGAGAATATAGACGGTGACCTTGGTGCGCTTAACCGGGACGCCAGCCACGCGGGCGGCTTCCTCGTTGCCGCCCACGGCCAGAATATATTCACCCAGCGGCGTTTTGTTCATCACCAGCCACAGCACCAGCGCAATCACCGCCGCAATCACAATCGGGGTCGGCACGCCCAGCACCGTGCTGTTAATCATGCTGCGAAAAGCAACCGGAATACCGAATACCGGGTTACCGCCAGAGTAAATCAGCGCAACCGCGCGGAACAATGAGAGTCCGCCTAAGGTGACGATAAAGGGTTGCAGGCCAGCGTATGCGATGAGCGTGCCACTGAAGAGGCCGCACAGCGCGCCAATGCCCAGGGTTGCCACGATGGCCAGCGGCACCGGTACCCCCGCGACCATCATGGTGGCGCCCAGTATCGCCGAGAGTGCGGCGGTGGGCCCTACCGAGAGATCGATGCCGCCGGAAATGATCACCAGCGTCATCCCCAGCGCAATCAGCGCATTGATCGAGGATTGCTGCAAAATATTCAGCAGATTGGGCAGGGTGAAAAATACCGGTGTCAAAAAAGAAAACGTCACGACAATTATCACTAACCCAATCAGGGTACCCGCATCGCGCAGGTTGAGCGTCAGGCGCGGGGTTAACCGGGCCGGTTGAAGACTATTTTGCGTCGTCATAAGCGTGCCTTTATAGGAATGCAGCGGCGTATTACACCGCGTCTTTTGGATCATGAATGGCGAAGCGGGCAATGTTCTCTTCGGTAATCGCGTTGTCGCGTAATTCACGCGTGATTTTTCCTTCACGCATCACTAATACGCGATCGGATACGCGAAGGATTTCGGTCATTTCCGATGAGACCACCACAACGGCTTTGCCTTGCTGTGCCAGCTTTTCAATCAAGTTATAAATTTCCGCTTTGGCGCCAATATCAATTCCCCGGGTGGGCTCGTCGAATAAAAAGACCTCGGTATCCGCCGCCAGCCAGCGGCCAATAATCACCTTCTGCTGATTGCCGCCGCTGAGGGTGCCAATGGCTTTTTCAATGTCCAGGGGACGTAACTTGACCTCGCTCATCACCTGATTCGCGGTCCGGTTCAGCCTAACTTTACGAATTAAGCCAGCAATCGTGAAGTTGCGCAGCGACGGCAGCGCCATATTCATTTTCACCGCACGCGCTTTGATGATGCCTTCTTTTTTTCGATCTTCAGGAACCAGACCAATGCCGGCGCGTATCGCCGCGCAAACGTTATGGTTAGCCACGGGGCGATCGTTCACGAACACATCGCCTGCCGAACGCTTATCTACCCCCGCAATCAGCTTCAGCAATTCTGTACGGCCTGCGCCCACCAGGCCGGCCACGCCCAGCACTTCGCCTGCGGCGACCGCAAAAGACGCGGGGTGGATCACGCCGTCACGCGCGACATTTTCCACGCGCAATACCGTGCGACCGGTGGCCCAGCTGTGGTGCGCCTGCTTCTCAATATTGCGTCCTACCATTTTTGCCACGATGCGCGCCTCCGTTTCATCGGCAAGCGTGACTTCGTCGACCAGACGACCGTCGCGCAGGATGGTGGCGCGGTCGCACACGTGAAAAATTTCGTTCATCTTGTGTGAGACGTAAATCAGCGCCACGCCGGTGGATTTGAGGTCTGCGATCACGTCGGCGAGGCGCGTAAACTCGCGCGGCGTCAAACTGGAGGTGGGCTCATCCATGGCGATGATCGTGGCCTCATCCAACAACGCGCGGGCAATTTCCACGATCTGCTGCTGCGAAACTTTTAGCTGCCCAATTGGCATGGCGGGATCGATGCTGGGATCGAGCTGCTGCAAAATATGCCGCGCGCGAGCAAGTTGCGCGCGGCGATCGACCCACAGTCCACGTGCCAGGGTCAGCGGGCGGCCAAGAAACATATTTTGCGCGACGGAGAGCGCGGGGACGTGCTGTAATTCCTGATGGATCATGGCAATCCCCGCCTGCCTGGCACTGAGTGGATGCTTGATCTGCACGGGCGCGCCGTTGACGTAGATCTCACCGCTGTCGGCGGGACGTACGCCGGACAAAATGTTGAGCAGGGTGGATTTCCCGGCACCGTTCTCGCCAATCAGCGCGTGCACTTCGCCGGGACGCACCTTGAGTGTCACCTCGTGCAGCGCCGCCGCCTGACCGTAGGTTTTACTGATGCCCTGCATCACTAAGCGATACTGTTCCATACGTACGCCGCCTGCATCACTGTTGCGCCAGCAGCTGGCGCAGCTTGGCGTTGTCTTTGGTGGAAAACGCCTCGACATTTTCTTGCGTGATCAATGCCTGGGGCGTCGTGACCACGCGCGACAGCGTTTGACCGTTAATCACGCGCAGAATCACTTCCATCGCCACTTCGCCGGTTAACACCGGAAAGCTGTCCACGGTGCCGGTGAGTTCGCCGCGCTTAATGGAGGCGTAGGCGTCTGAGATGCCATCGGTGCCGAAGACCGCGGTTTGTTTGCTTTTATTCTGCGCGCGCACGGCTTCCACCACGCCCAGCGCCATGGTGTCGTTATTGGCATAAAAGCCTACCAAATCAGGGTGTTGTTGCAGGATGGTGGACGCAGCATTGTAGGCCTGCTCACGGCTCCAGTTGGCCGGCACGCTGGCCACAAGGGTGAATTTGCCGTTGGCCTGTAGCGTCTCTCTAAAGCCTGCGGTGCGCTGCCCTGCGGCATACACACCCGGTTGACCTTCAATGACCGCCACCTTGCCGCCGTTGGGATGGTGCGCAATAAACCACTTCGCGACGCGGACACCATTGTCTTTTTGTACGTTACCCACGTAATAACGCACGCCCGGAACGACCGCATCGTTGACGTTGACCACCGGGATCCCTTTGCTGTTGGCGGTTTCCAGCGCGGGCTCCAGGTTAATATCGGTTTGGGGAGAGATCAGCAGTCCGTTGAAACCCTGTTCCAGCAGCGTTTCCGCAATCGACAATTGGCCCAGCTGATCGTCTTCGTTAGCCGCTGCCTGATAAGCCACGGTGATGCCATATTTTTTCGCCGCGTTTTGGTAACCCTCGCCGAGCAAGCGCCAATATTCATTGGTCAGGGTTTTGGACACGCCGCCGATTTTCAGCGTTTTATCCACCTTCGGCATCGCACCGTATTTGCTTTCGAGCTGGGTCCAATCCGTGCGGTCGGGCTCCGAGTCAGATTTCAGCGGTGGTAGGGTGACGGCGTACGCGCTGGAGCACAGCAGCGCGCAAGCCAGGGCGGAGAGTAAGCATTTTTTCATGGGGCGACCTTTTTATTGTTGTAGGGGAACGGTAGCGGTGTTGCGTTAGCGTGCAAGCAGGATGTCATTGACGATTTGCTGGGAGGCCACGGCATCCTGCCGCCGGATAGCGTCCTCCAGCGCGGGGTTATGATTGAGCTGCTCGCACAGCGTGAGCAGGCGCTTGACGGTGGCGATGTTGATTTCAGCTTCGCGCACCGGATCCAGCCCGCTGGCGTCCGGGAAGGTGTCAAAATAGTAGGCGCCACGGTAACCGTCGCGCTGCATCTGCCAGAGAAATTCCAGCGTGGCGCGGGGATTCACCGATCCCACCATTAACCCGTCGTCACGCTTTCCCCAGCCGTCGTTGAGATCCAGCCCCAGCAGGCGCGAGCGGCGGGCAACCATCGCCGCAGCGAAGGCCGGCACCTCATTCGCAAACAGGACGTGTGCGAAATCCAGCGTGATACCGAGATTGGGGCTGGCGGCCTCGTCGACCGCCAGCAGGCAGGTGGTGGCGTTGGGAAAAATGCTGTAGGCGCGCGGTTCGTTGGGTTTGTATTCAATGCTGACGTCAATGTCCGGGGCATATTCCGCCACCTCGCGCACGGCGGAGACGGCATCGTCCCATAGCTTCTTGTAATCGGCCTGGAAGCAGTAATCAAAGCCGTCTTGCCCCATCCAAAGCGTCATCAGCGTGGCGCCAAATTCGCGACCGGCATCAATACCGCGCTTAGTGAGTTCGATCGCCTCACGCCGCACCTTGGCATCCGGGTGGGTAAACGCGCCGATTTTAAACTGTGGCGCGTCCCAGCGCATCTGCATACCATTCACGGCCAAGCCGGCATCATTAATGGCCTGCTTCATGGTAGGGATATCCGCGACCATGTGCTGGGGGTAATTTAAATCGAGGTGAGTGAGGCCTTGAACGGTCCCCGCCCGCTGAATCATCTGTAACACCGAGGGCTTTCCTTGCAGCGCGGGCCAATAAAGATGGGCACCCGAGGCGAATGAGTTGAGACGCGTGGCAAACTTAAGTTCAGACATGGCGACACCCTTACGAGTCGGTTTGTGTTGTTCTTTTCTTTTTCACAATAATTCGTGAAGTTGTATTACTTATACGCGCGCTGTTTTTTTAAACAAGCGGCGCGGGGAATAAAAGTGCGGTAATGCGAGGCAGTTCACGGAAGCGCCAAAACAGGGAAAAAGAAATGCGGGGCGATCCCGCGAAGCTGACAGCGCGTAGCGCCGGTCCGCGAAAAGGCGCGTGCCGCGGCGGAAGGGCGCGCTTGTCAGGCAGATCCGAAACGCGCTATAACCTAAACACCTACCCGCAATATAAGTGTATTCAGATGATTACCAGAACCTTGCGGCCTGATGAATGGCCGGATGCGTATCCGCTGATCGCCCAGCTGCGCACCATCTCGCGCGAGGCGTTTCTGGCGAGCGTGAAGATCCAGACGCTGAACGGCTATGTGCTGGTCGGCGCGTTCAACGAGAACGCGCTGGTGGGGGTGATGGGGTGCAGACCGGTACACACGTTGGCCAGAGGCTTTCATTTACACATTGATGATTTGGTGGTGGATGAACAGTGCCGCCGCGCAGGCATCGGTAAGGCGCTGTTGGACTTTGCCACGCGTGAGGCGCAAAGCCGCGACATGGGCGCAATCTTCCTTGACGCACGCCAGCAGGCGATTCCGTTCTACACGCGCCATGACTTTATCCCCCACGCCTCGCCGTCAATGAAAAAGCCGCTCTTACCCTGACAGCAAGCACGCGATCTTCTGCTCCTGCCTACCGCGCAGCGTTATTGCGCGACGCGGTAATACGCATGATAAGGACATAAAACACCGGCACAAAAAACAGGGTGAGCAACGTACCGCTGATCATACCGCCAAATACGCCGGTACCCATGGCGCGCTGCGCGCTGACACTCGCCCCGCGCGCCAGCATCAACGGCACCATGCCGAGCGTAAACGCCAAAGAGGTCATGATGATGGGGCGCAGCCGTTGCTGCGCGGCCTCACAGGTGGCCTCAACCAGACCGCACCCCTCAAGCCGCTTTTGCTGCGCAAACTCCACGATCAGGATGGCATTTTTGGCCGACAGGCCAATCAACGTAATTAAGCCCACTTTAAAGAAAATGTCGTTGGTTCCCTGCGTGACAAACACAGCGAATGTCGCGCCGATCAGTCCGAGTGGCACCGCCAGCATTACCGCGAGCGGTACCGACCAGCTCTCATACAGGGCGGCCAGTACCATAAACACCACCAGCATAGATAGCGCCAGCAGCCCCGGCAGCTGCGCCGCGGAATCCTTCTCCTGCAGGGCGCTGCCTGCCCACTCGCCGACAAACCCCGGCGGTAGCTGGCGTGCGAGCGTCTCCATCGCCGCCATGGCACTGCCGCTGGCGGCGTCCGCTGCCGCGCTGGCGGTGATGCGAATAGCCGGATAGCCCTGATAGCGGGTCAGCTGCTGCGCCTGCTGCGTCCAGGATGCCGTGACGAAACGGGCGAGCGGCACCATCTGGCCGCTGCGATTTTTTACGGTGAGCTGCAACAGCTGCGCAGGTTGCATGCGGAAAGAGGCATCTGCCTGCACGATAACCTGCTGAACGCGCCCCTTGTTGGTGTAGTCATTGACGTACCAGGCGCCCAGGGAGACCGACAGCGCCTGATTGATGTCGTCAAAGGAGACCCCCAGCGCTTCGGCTTTTTCCCTATCGACATTCAGCACCAGTGCGGCACCGTCCGGTAAGCCATCGATAGCCACCTCGGCCAGCAGGGCGTTGTGCTTTGCGCACTCCACCAGTTCGCGCGCGGCGCGTTTCAGCGCGTGATACCCGTGACCTGCGCGATCCTGCAAATAGAACGTGAAGCCTGCTGATGTTCCCAGATCCGGCATGGCCGGCGGAAGCAGGCTCTGGGTTTCGGCCTCCGGCAGCTGCGCCATGCCTGATTGAATGCGCGCCGCTTCCTCCTGCGTCGTTGCGCCCTGGCGCTGTGCCGCGTCCTTGAGAGTCGTAAAGGCCATTGCCGTATTCGGGCCCGATCCGGTGAAACCAAAGCCGAGGATCATCACGTTGCTTTTTACCGCCTCGCGTTCGGCCAACAGCTGCTCAAACCGTTTAACCACCTCCAGAGTACGTGGCAGCGTGGCATCCGCAGGCAGCTGAATGGAAGACATAAAGTAGCCCTGATCGTCCTCTGGCAGAAATGCGGAGGGCAAGGCCGCGAGCCCGACACAGAGCGCAGCCAGCATCGCCACATACAGCGCCAGCATGCGCCCACCGCGCAGCAGAACCCGCCCAAGCACGGTGCGATAACGCTGTGAAAGGGCGTGAAAGTCGCGGTCAAACCTCGTGGAGAAACTGCCGGCACGCGGCGGCGCAGCCTTTAGCAGCGTGGCGCACAGCGCGGGCGTCAGCGTTAGCGCCAGAAACGCGGAGAAGAGGATGGAAACGGCCATAGAGACACAGAACTGACGGTAAATGATGCCGGTTGAGCCGCCGGCAAAGGCCATGGGGATAAAGACGGCGGTCAGCACCAGCGTCATGGCGATAATGGCCGGCGTGATGTCACGCATCGCTTGCCGCGTGGCGGCTTCCGGCGAGAGGCATTTTTCCGCCATCAGACGCGCCACATTCTCTACCACCACAATGGCGTCATCCACCACGATACCGATCGCCAGCACCATGCCAAACAGCGTGAGCATGTTGATGGCGTAACCGGCAATCAGCATCACCGTAAACGTCCCCAACAGGGCGATGGGGGCGACAATCGCCGGGATGAGGGTGTAGCGCACGTTATGCAGAAACAGCAGCATCACCAAAAACACCAGCACCATCGCCTCAATGAACGTCTGCACCACATTCAGAATGGAAAGGTGGATAAACGGTGCGGTGTCAAAGGGGACGCTGAGCGCCATGCCTTCCGGCAGGGTGCCACGCAGCTGGGCCAGCGCCGCGTGGATGTCGTGCGCGGTGCGCAGAGCATTGGCACCCGGTGCGAGCTGAATGGCCGCCGCCGTTGCCGGCACGCCGTTTTCGCGAATAGCAAAGGCGTAACTTTGCTGCCCGGACTCAATCCGCGCGATATCCGCTAACTTCACTCGGGCGCCATTGACCGCAGCCTTAACGGTAATATTGCCGAACGCCTCCACCGAGGCGAGCTGACCCTGGACCTTTATCGGGTAGGCGACGCGCTGGCTGGCCGGCGCGGGTTCGTCACCCACCCGGCCGGGGGAGACCAAACTGTTTTGCTGACTGATTGCCGTCAAAACCTCGTTCACCGACAGCCCGTAGCCCTGGAGTTGAGTGGGGTTCAGCCAGATGCGCAGCGCCTTTTCGCTGCCGAAAAGTTGGATTTTGCCCACGCCGGGTACGCGGCGCAGCGTGTCGGTGAGATGGCGAGCGAAGTAGTCGCTGAGATCCGCTTCCTGATAGGCACCCGAAGGCGATTTCAATCCCACCATCATCAGGAACCCTGCGTCTGCGGCCTCCACGGTGAGGCCATTCTGTTTCACCGCCTGCGGCAGACGTGGCTCGACCACGTTCAGCTGGTTTTGCACATCCCTCTGCGCCTGCTTGATGTCGGTGCCGGGCTTAAAGGTCACGGTGATGTTCGCCATGCCGCTATTATCACTGGTTGACTCATAATAGAGCAGGTTATCCACCCCGGACATTTCACGTTCAATCAGCGAAATGACCGCATCATTCATCACCTCGGCGCTGGCACCAGGCCAGGAGGCGGAAACGATGATGCTGGGTGGCGCAACGGCAGGATACTGCGCTACGGGCAGCTGAGGGATCGCCAGAACGCCGGAGAGCACAATAAAAAGCGCGACCACCCAAGCAAACACGGGGCGTTGGATAAAAAAAGCGGGCATGTTAATGGCCTTCCTGACGCGGTGTTTGACAAGGGCATATGCAAGCACGGTGGCGAAGGCGGGAATAATCCGGTCGTGATAGCGCGTGATGGCGGCAAAGAGGTCGCGTAGTTGGAGACATTTTTTGTGCAAATTCATTATGCTGTGATGACGCAGAGTTTGCACGCGGCGAGTGGAGTGAGGATTTCCCCAAGATGGAGGGAAGATGGAGCCTGCACGTGAGCCTTCGGCTTTGACGCGCCATCGACAATATCCGATGGCTGGCTTATAACGCCGAGCGAAAGAGAAGAGGCCCACGCGCACGTTCATTAACGGAGTGCCACCGTCTACGTGAACGCGTCAACGCCTAAATAACATACATCCTTTCGATTGATGCGGCCCCAAGTGCCTACCATTCCCTTTTTTTACGCCAACAGATTAAAAGAAAAGATAAAATTTAATGCATCGCAATCTCTTTTCTTTAGCACTTTATTTTAACATTCCATTAATATTATGCCGCGATTATGGTAGGGAATTTAATAGGCAGGCAGTGATTGCGCATCATACTCGCGCTGCGCTGTTTCTACCGCCGCCATATTTTCATTTGTCCATTCCAGTAATGCCTGGAAAATTTTGTCGAGCGATTGCCCTAAAGGCGTCATTCGGTATTCGACGGCAATAGGCGAAATCGTTACCACGCGTCTTTCAACAATCCCATTTCGTTCAAGCTTGCGCAAGCATTGCGTCAAGGCTTTTTGGGTTACGCCTATCTTACGCATTATCTCATTGAATCGGGTTGGTTTTTCGCTAACGGTTAATATTACTAGTACGGACCATTTATCAGATATTTGATCTAATATCACTCGATTAGGGCAAGATGTAATTCTGTTCGACGCTGTCATAAACCCGGTTTCCTGTTTGCTACTTAGTAGAGAAAAAGTGCCTGATTGACCTGTTCTGCATTCTGTATATCATTTAATTCGCTCTAAGTGAATTTGGTAATTTATGCTGAAATACCCCTTATTTAATAAGACATTCATGTGACACTGATAAATTAGAGGATTAAAGATGATTGCAGTGACCGGTGCAAACGGTAAATTGGGCAGGCAGGTTATCAAGAAACTTCTTTCTTTTTATCCCGCTGAAAAAATTGTCGGACTTACCCGTGATTCTCAAAACGCGACAGATCTTTCTGCGTTAGGTATACAAGTGAGAGAAGCCGATTATGATAAACCTGAAACCCTATTGGCAGCGTTATCTGGCGTAGAAAAACTGTGATTGATTTCCGCCGTGGTCCCCAGCGAAAGGCTCAGGCAACATCAAGCGGTCATTGATGCTGCGCAGCAGGCTGGCGTGACGTTAATGGCTTACACCAGCCAATTACGTGCGGATACCTCGCGGCTCTCTTTGGCGAAAAGTCACAGAGAGACAGAAAGTTATATTAAACAGAGTGGAATGGCATACACCATTCTGCGCAACGGCTGGTATATAGAAAACCACACCGAGAATCTGTATAAAGCGCTTCAACATGGGGTGCTGTTAGGCTCCTCGGGAAAAGGACGCTTTTCCGCCGCCTCCCGAGTGGATTACGCTGAAGCCGCCGCCGTGGTGTTATCTCAAGAGGGGCATGTGGGAAAAATCTATGAACTTGCGGGTGACGAGTCGTACTGTATGGCCGATTTAGCCCATAAACTGAGCGAGTTGAGTGGCAAAAAAATCGATTATCTCAATTTATCCTCTTACGATCTCAAGCAAGTGCTTTTATCAGTCAATATTCCTGAAATGATTGCAGATGTTGTTATCGAAGCGGATAAACAATCGCAAGAGGGGGAATTATTCAGTGATTGTAAGGATCTCTCTGCACTCATAGGCAGAAAAACGCTGCCTGTCCATCAGGCGGTGGTTAACGGAATGCAAAAAAAATATCAACTGGCCGATGATTGAAGTCACTATACAGTCATGTTTATTTCGCATTTCTCATGCGCGTTGGAGCAGCCATTGAGGCTGGATCGGGTTATATAGGTTGCCTTGGCACTCTATTACGCGACTGCAAAAAGATCGCGCCCGTTAAGGTGTTAATACGCATTTTTATTTGTGGTGACGATGCTGCGGCAGTATTTAAACCGTTATCCTACTGCGAGAGGGTAATTTTTTCTGCTGCGGTTATTTCGTGATGGTATTCATCAAGCTGTCGATATTCACTGATTATTCCCAACAAAATTTACTTTTTTGCATGTTTGGTAACAGATTCATAGTCAGGCAGGGAGAAATATAATGCATCATATTATTTCCAAAAGACAAACCACATTGGCTAGCGCGATGGCGGTGGTGGTGGGTTTCTATTCTATGACGTTCGCTACAGCCGCACTAAGCGAAAGTGCTGAGCCCACGCGTTATCAGGTGGCGATTTACCGTGGCGAAGCAGGCTGTGCAGGATGCGCTGAAATGGTGGATAAGGCCTTGAAGAATTCAGGACTCCCCCTTACGACTTCCTATGTGGGTGAGCATGAAAAACTCAAGCTCAATGACAATACCCTAAAGAGGTTTGATCTCTATATCCAGCCGGGTGGTGGGCAGGATATTCCTGCTGCATATCAGGCGTTGGGAACCGAAGGTGCCAACGCAATTCGTCGTTTCGTGAAAAACGGCAAGCGCTTTCTGGGTATCTGTATGGGGGCATACCTCGCTGATAAGAATAACTTGGGGTTGATTGATGCATCGCTGGCGTCAGAAGTGGGCAGGCCGGGCTCAGGGGTGACTGACGAAGGGGATTATGCCCTTCAGGTAAGGTGGAATAAAAAAGAAGAGCCCTTTTACTATCAGGATGGGCCTCATCTGAATAACAGTCAGGAAGATAAAGCCATCGCCTATTATGCGCATGGCGATATCGCAATCGCAAAATACCGTTATGGTAAGGGGACGGTGATACTTTCTGGCCCCCATCCGGAAGCCGATGAGACGTGGTTAGGGGAGGCGGCAACAAGCAGCACAACGCCGGGCAATAAGATGGCACGGCTGATGAGTGAGTTGGGTTTAAAAAAAAATTGATCTCCGCACAGCTTGCTCCCCATAAGCTGCGGTGGTTTAAACTTTTTACCCAAGAGGTGAGATATTACCTGGACAGTCTGTTACGCCCCCGCTGAATCCACTCGGCGCAAAGCGGCTTGTACTAAAGACACACTCTCTTTCAGCAACAATAAACGGCCCATACTGGGCCGTTTATTGTTTATAAAAATGCCCTGTAAAACATCCTCACGCGATTAATCTTTGACGGCTTCAGCAACCCGTTTCGCTGCGCTGGCCAGCACATCTTTGCGCGCGCTGGCGTCTTTTACGCGCTGGGTAAAATAGGTTGTCAGCACAATGGGCGCCCGGCCTTTAGGCCAAATAACCGCAATGTCATTGGTGGTGCCGTAATCCCCGCTGCCGGTCTTGTCACCTACCGTCCAGTCAGCAGGCAGGCCCGCTTTGATACTGTTTGTGCCGGTCGTATTGCCTTTCATCCACGTAGCCAGCTGGGTGCGCTGCGAGGGGGCGAGGGCGTTGCCTAACACCAGTTTATTTAGACTTTCCGCCATGGCACGCGGCGTGGTGGTATCTCGCGCATCGCCCGGTATGGCGGTGTTCAGGCTCGGTTCATTTCTGTCCAGACGGAATTTCACATCGCCAAGGGTGCGGGCAAACTGGGTCGTTTGACGGGGGCCGCCGCCAATCGCCAGCAGTTTATTCATGGCGGCATTGTCGCTAAATTGTAACGCTGCGGCGCTCAGTTCGGCGACGGTGAGGGTGGAATTAATGTGTTTTTGCGTAACAGGGTTGTAATTCACCATGTCTGATTTCACTAAGGGAATCGCTTCATTCAGCAGAGAGGGATTTTTTTCACTGCTTTTTAATAGGGATGCCACAGCCATCACTTTGCTGGTGCTGCACAGGGGAAAGCGCTCATCGCCACGCCAGGCATAACGTGAACCGTCTTCGGTATCTATCACGGCCACGCCCAGTCGCCCTCCGGATTGCTCTTCGAGCGTTTTTATCGCGGCGTTAAGTGACTGCGTATTAATAGCCGCATGGGCACTCGCCGCTAATCCTGTCAGTAAAAAGAGAGAAAATGCCATTCGCTGGGTCGTTGAACGTTGCTGCATGTGAATACTCCTTAATGCATAAGGTTTGTGAATAAACGATGAGACGGATGCGCCGCTTCAATACCTCAAGAGTAAGTTCGTTCTCTTTGATCCTGTAATGATATAAATTGATGTCAGCCATAACTTTTTCTGGGGTCTTGAGTGAAAAGTGATATCCCGCTAAATGCATTACGTGCCTTTGAATCTGCCGCGCGTCACTTGAACTTCACCAAGGCAGGTCTTGAGCTGTACGTTTCACAGGCGGCGGTGAGTCAGCAGGTCAGGCTATTGGAAGAGAAGCTGGGGATGATTTTATTTAAACGGCTGCCCAGAGGGCTTGAAATGACCGATGAAGCCCGGCTACTTTTTGCCAGTATTACGGATGAATTTCAACGCCTGGAAAAAGCCTACCGGCGCTTTGACGGTGGCGCGATCAAAGAGTCGTTGACGATATCTTGCGTGGGGACCTTTGCCCTGGGCTGGCTGCTGCCCCGCATGGAAAACTTCAAATGCCGACATCCCGCCATCGATATATACCTGCAGACCAATAACAATGTTGTCAGTCTGGCGGGTGAGCAGTTGTGTTTGATGTCAATGGAAGGGTGTTTCAAAGACACGCAGTGGTGACAGGTGATAAACGTCTGCTAAGAACGAAATTCATCCTGCCAGTCCACATCATGAACAGTTAATGATTTTTAACCTAATACACGAAATCTCACTTGAGAATAACGTCCTACCGGCTCCTGACATTTGTGCCGGATACAGCTTTAAATGCGGTCACAGAAAGCGAGTGTGGGTCTCGCGTATCGTGAACAGGACAAAAGGTGCATATACCAGAGCTGATATAGCACCTTGTTGGTGAGAGGCAGGATGGGTAATCTGATAAAAATGATTTATTCTGCGGAACATTTTTAACGGTAAAATTTATCGCCCCAGCAATACCCGGCTGGAAAATTCTTTTTTTAGCTCAACGCTATATGGGGCGTTATAAAAGCTTACCCTCTGAAATTTATCATCAAATTTATTATTCAGATGTTTATTCACTGGAATTGAACCAAAAACGTTATGAAGTTCGCTTTGCGTTTTTTCACTGACCAGCCAGTTTACAAAAACAGCAGACGCGGCGGGGTGTGCTGAATTTTTAGCTATTACGACAGCGTTGGAACCGGCAGGCATATTAAACCCGGGTACATAAAATTTTATGCGTGATGTTACTGCACCCGTTTTTTTAAGAGTCAGCAGATGATCTTCCCATGCAGGTGCCAGAATAAGCTCGCCATCATTGATGCGGGTAAGACTGTCTGCCTGAGATTTTGTTAGCGTGATCTTACTTTTGTTTTTAATAAACCATTCCCATCCTTTATTCCAGTGCTGCAGAACGGCCGGATCTGTTTTATCAGATAACGTATGCTCTCCCTGTCCCTGGAGTGTCAGTACCCTCTGTATAAAAGCTTCACCGGCTCCACCATTTTGCGGATCATTGTATCCAAACAAATTTGGATTGCTGTCGATGAAGCCCTGAAGCTCGTCCAGCGTCTGAGGCAGTTTTTTGTCCTGCATTTGCAGCGGGTCATAGGCAAACCCGGTCTGACTTCCCCAGAATGCAAGGCCATATCCAAGGAAGTCGGTACCATGGAGTTGACTGTAGCCGTTCTGGTATTCCGGAAGCCATGATACTGGCGAAACGGTATGAGAGTTGAGGACAACCGGCATCTGGCTCATCGTGAAACCTATTACGTCAAGCTTGCCGATTTCTTTACTTTTTTCAGCGAGTATTTTATTGAGATTCCCGTCTATAGTCGATTCGGGAATGATGACTTTAATACCGTACTCCTGCTCAAATTCTTTTACAAAACTTCGCCATTGTGGCTTGAGATACCAGATATTAAAGTTAACTGTCCCTTCGATTTTTGCCCGGGAGACAACCTCACTCCACGTCATTTCTGAAAGCTGCGCTCCCTCTGCCGCGGAAAAAGAGAAACAAGTAACCATTACAGCGGTAGTTAAAGTTTGAAAGCGTTTCATATTAACCTCTTAATATTAATATTTGCCAGTTGTCTCAGCCGCGTAATTATCTTTCAGCGCTCTTTCAATGACGATCATAAGGAATATGTTAGGAATAATGAGTATCATTGATACAACTGCGGCGTCTGGTCTGACAAACGTGTATCCAAGGAAAGAATAAAGTATTGTAGGAATGGTAATGAAATCCGGTGAACCCAGTACATATGAGACGGAAAACTCCTCAAGGCTCCTGACGAAACACAGGATCAGGGTAGCGAGGATGGCACTCTTCAGAAAAGGCAGGTATGCATTCCTGAATGTAGCCCATCTGTCCGAACCCAGATCGCGGCTGGCGTCAATCATCTCCTGCGGTACAGCCCGGAATCCGGCGGAAAGTATTCTTATTGCATAAGGCAGCGCGAGGACGGTATGTCCTGTCACGATGCTGATAAAGGGATTGTCGATATTGAGTTGCAAGATCATGGCGCTGAAAAATATGCCAATGAGCATTCCCGGCATAACGAGCGGGATCAGCGTCAGGATTTCAGCTATCCCTTTTCCTCTGAATGGTATGCGACCGAAAGCATAAGCAGTAGGAAGAGCCAGTAACAGACTCAGGGGAGCTACTGTTAACGCTATCGAATAACTGTTGAACATAGCGTCAGGAAGCGATGTCGTCTGCCACATATTTACCCATCTTGTGAAAGACAGGCTGTCCGGAAATATGTTAGGAAAACTCCAAGGATGAGCAGGATCAACCATAGACCATATTACTGCCATGCCCACGGGCAGCCCAAGCCACATAAAATTAGCAATGAGAAAAAAAAACACCGAAACTCTCATGACTACACCAGTCTTTTTTGGACTGTTCACGTTCATTTCAGGTCCCCTTTGCACGTCATGAAAGGTGTTATCAGTAACTTAACTACTATGCTGAACAATAGTGAAGTTATCATGATGATCATGGCAATGACGGCAGCGTTATTCCACTCTCCGTACTCTATGGCCGTTGACTGCATCAGTCGCGCAAGCGAATAAACATCATGCGGTCCGGCAACGGAATAAAAGGCAAAGTCACCGATCGCATCAATAAATACAATAATCAATGCCACCTGCAAGGCGGGCAGGGTGAGTGGCAGCAAAATAGTGATAAACCGCTGCCACTTATTAGCGCCTAAATTTCCAGATGCGTTTAAAAAATCATTTTTCACAGCATTCACTGAGCTGCTAATCAAAATCAGAGCAAAGGGCATGTTCTTCCATATCTGCAGGACAATGACTCCCGTTCCGAAACTATCATTCTGCATACGCAGCGGCGTTCTGATAATATTTGCAGCCAGAAGGAATTCATTAATAACACCATGGAATGAAATGATGTTAATAAATAAAAAGGCTGCAACAAGGCCAGGAATAAACATAGGTATACGCAGTATGGCAATAATACTTTCTTTCATGGGTAGCGGCTTTCTCAGCCATAAAGCGATGGGGTAGGCGAGAATAACGGCACCCAGGGATCCGAGAAGTGAAACTTTTACTGAATATAGAAGTGAGCTCACCAGTACGGGATCGCGGAGCATCCCGGACCAGTACTGAAGTGTAAAATAACTTTCACCCGTCAGATTAAAATAACCAATGCTCTGCGCAATCAGAACATAGAATGTTGAGCCCATCAGCATGAGGATAGTACCAAGCCCGCTTATCATAAGAAGCCAGGCGAATAACTCCTGCCGGATATTGGTCTTCATATCACAGGCTCCAGAAATACGATGGCAGTTTCAGGCAAATAAAAACATGCCTGCTCACCGATTTTAAAGGAGGGTTTTTTTATAAGTTGCAGTCGTACGCCGGTTCCGTCGCTTGTGTGCCCCGAAGCCTCGGTATGGTTTCCCATAAAAGCCATACTTTCTACCGTGATGATAAAGTGATTAGCGTCTTTTTTGCTCTCCGGAATGTATACAGCATCTTCGGGCCGCCAGCAGATCCAGCAATGATCGCTTTCAGGTTCTCTCGAAGAACTGACGTAGAAGCCACCCATTGAAGTGGATACTCTGTAATAGCCGGATTGTGCTGCCCTGCTTATGGTTGCCTGCATGATATTTGCCGCGCCAATAAAATCGGCGATAAAGCGGTTTGCCGGCTGATAATATATCTCTTCAGGTGTACCCGCTTGCGTAATGTTCCCTGCATTAAGCACTACAATTTTGTCTGACATGGACAGTGCTTCACTCTGGTCATGCGTCACATAAACTGATGTAAGATTGTGGCGCTTCTGAAGCTGCTTAATTTCATATCTCACACTTTCACGCAGCTTGGCATCCAGATTGGAAAGAGGTTCATCAAAAAGCATGACGTGAGGCTTTGTTACCATGGCTCTCGCGATCGCAACTCTTTGCTGTTGCCCGCCTGAAAGCTGAGAAGGCATTTTGTGTCTTTGTGATCCGAGGCCCATTTGTTCCAGCACGGTATCCACCGTCGCTTTCTGTTCGCCGAGGGGGATCTTCTTCTGCTTCAGTCCATAAGCAATATTGTGAACAACATTCAGATGAGGGAACAAAGCGTAAGACTGGAAACACATCGCAGTGCTTCGCTTCTCCGGAGGTAATGTATTAATTGCCTGACCATTCAGAATGATGTTTCCACTGTCCGGGGTAATGAATCCTGCAATCATCTTCAGAAGCGTTGTTTTACCACATCCGCTGGGTCCAAGCAGGGTGACGAACTCTCCCTCTTCAACATCGAAAGAAATCTCTTTCGCTGCATAGTACTCATCAAAACGCTTTGTAATATTTTCCAGTCTCAGTTTAACCATCATGCAGTCCCTAATATTTGTCATTATTAAGTTTAATGATTAAACATTAAACTTTTGTGACAGAGAGCAAAAGGTTGGTAATTCAATGTTTAATTTATTTATGTTGATGATTTATATAGTAAAAAAATACATGAAAATTTCGGTGATTTTTCTATTATATTTAGATAATATACTTATTAATGAGGGCTAACTTTTTTTCCAAGGGTGCAGATCTTGTTCAACTTCCATCAGGCCAGTAGAGGGGTAGTACTGGCTAACGGCCACCGTGGATACTCCAGTAAGTATCCTGAAAATACGTTATCGGCATTTGAAGGGGCACGCCTGGCTGGAATGTCGAGTATTGAGCTCGATGTGCACATGACCAAGGATGAGAAGATGGTGGTTATTCATGATTACCGCATTGACAGAGTATCGGATGGCTCTGGTTATGTGGCCAATATGACTCTCGACGAACTGAGAACGTATGACTTTGGCGTCAGCGCTTCCTCCGACGCCGTAAAGGCTGCCATACCGGCCCTGGATGACATCTTTGACTGGGCGATCAGGCACGATATGGGGCTTGTCGTAGAGATAAAACAGCGCTGTCGTCTTGATCGCTTTATTGAAAGATTCACCGAACTGGTCAACACCAGAACTGGCATTGTCGGAAGAATGCAGTTACTCGGGTTTAACCATGTACTGCTTAATCAGGTCAAGAACAGCGTTCCGGGTCTGAAGATTCAGACAGTCTCGCTTGAACGTTATAAAAATCAGCTTGAAGCCATTCTCGGTTCGGGTGCTGATTGTGTTTGTCTTGAATATGAACATACACACATAGACGATCTGAAGACCTATAAGCAGGCGGGATTAGGTGTACGCCTTTACCTTACGCCGGGCAAGCTCGGTCTCGATACGCTGGAGTACTACCGCTTTAAATTCGGGCATGATGTCCGCAGCGAGATACTTTTTTGGATGAAAGAAGGTCTGATTGACATGGTCAGCCATGATGACGTCCTGTATGTCAAAAGACTCATTGAAGACGCTGGGTTAAAATGCGCTTAACCATTTGATGCCGGCATATAGGAATTACCATGAATTTAGTCAGTGCACCTTTAGAACTGAGCGCGACGCAGCGTAACCTGATCGACCTGATCAGGAATCATGGCACCGTTACACGGGCCGAACTCAGTCGCCTCTCAGGTCTGACTCCGGGAGCTATAACACAGCAGTGCCGTGAACTGATTTTTACCGGGCTGATTATCGAGGGTGAGCCTGTACATGATGGCAAGCGTGGTCAGCCTTCGTTACCCCTGCGCCTGAATCCAGGAGGGGCGTGCTCTGTAGGTGTTTCCTTCAGTCCTGGGTTTATTGACATTGCCGTCGTTGACCTAAGCGGAAAACCGCTCGTACAGGTTTCAGAAAAACATACTGAAAACCGTGAAATAGCCCATACGGTCAATCAGGTCATACAGATGGTTGCCGGTGCACTTAAAAAGAAACGTTTAAGTAACTCACGAATACTGGGCATTGGATATGCCGTTCCGGGATTCCTGAAAAAAGACGGCCGTAAAAGACAGACAGTAGCATGGCTTGATAGCTGGAGGGAGGTTGACCTTCAGGCAGTTTTTGCTGCAGCGTTACCTTACCCGACCTGGGTAGAAAACATCGTAAATGCTTCTGTCATTGCCGAATATTACTCCGGTAATCACAGTCACATTTCTGATCTGGTCCTTATTGATCTGGGATATGGAATTGCTGCAGGCATTATTGCTGACAATAAACTTCTGAGTGGGGGGTTTTCGAATGCCGGAGAACTTGGAATGAGTTTCCCACTCGAACTGCCAAGGCCTTCTTATAAAGATTTGCTTATCACTCTGGAGAAGGCCGGTCTGGATCCCGATGAACTTGATGGCCTTGCTGGCAGCGGGAATAAGGTTATTGAGTGCTGGATAGCGCGTGTAAGTGAACAACTGGAACCCATTATATTCAGCTGTATCCAGTGGCTGGACCCTGAAGTTATCACGCTGGGTGGCGCGATGCCTAAAAAAATCGTCGGGCGGCTGGTGAAGGAGCTCAAACTCAGAGTCAGCGGACGATTAGAGCCGTTACGACCATCAGCAAAAATTGAAGCTTCTGCTTTCAGTAAAGAGGGTGCGTCACGCGGGGCAGCAATGCTGCCTTTATATTACACACTGAATATAAAAAAGTAGCAGTGCCAGATTAGTTTTACTCGGGTTTAAAAGGTATGCCGGCCATTATATCAGTAAGAGAGGATGGGATATGTCACGTGATGTTGTCAGTTACGCACCGGATGTGGGAAGAAAATTTTCATCCTCCGGGTGTCCTTTGCCTTTTGCGGGTAATACATTTCTTGGCCACCTTGAACAGCAGGGGGAAGGATTTAAGACTTTCGATACTATTCTTAATGTATACAGAGCCCTTCCGGAAACCAGTTTTTTTAGGAAAATGACGGTTCTTCCATCCAGCAGTTACCACATTACGCTTTTTACCGGTGTAAACGAGTGCGATCGTCATTCAGGCCCATGGCCAACCGGTATGTCTCGTGAGGTGGCGCTGGAAAGCCTGAACACATATTTTCTGGAGAAACTTAAATTACGTCAGCCAGAGATGTCTTCGCCCTTTGAATTTATTGTCGATTCAGATGCTCTATTGCCAGGAGAGAACGATAATCTTTTTATTCCACTTAAACCTGCCAGTCAGGATACCTATGCCAGGCTAGAAAATTTAAGGGATGAATTGTCAGATATAACAGGTATTCGTCGCGAGGATCATCGTTATTATCAGTACCACATCACCCTGGGGTATCTTGTGGCCACTCTCGATAAAGTGGAACTAACGGAATACAGAGCCAAAAACAGGGAATGGAGAGAAATGATAGCGAAGACCGGTAAAATTACCATTAAGAAATTTTATTTTTGCATTTTACAGGATATGTATTCATTCCGGAGCATTTACGCAATATAGATATGACTTTGTTTACGTCCCGGCAAGACAGTAATGAAATGCTCAGATAAAAGTTTACCAGGTTTAACTGAGCAAGTTCGGGTCTGTCGTAATTAATAAATAATTAATCAGTTTCAATTTTTTATAAATGAGGTTTTCTGTGAACAAGACGTACATGCGGTGGATTTATTTCGTCATACCTGTATTAATACTGACTGGGTGTGCAGGCTCTCCACTTGGCAACCTGATTTTTAATAAACGTTATCAGACCAGTTCAGATATCGCTGCATCATGGGTCGGGTCTTCGGCAGACGAACTGATGATGGCATGGGGACCACCTCAAAACAGCCAGGCTCTGAGTAACGGAAGCAGCATACTGGATTATCAGTATAACTGGATTGTAAATGGATACGATTCAAGTATGTGGAACTATATTCCTGAATATGCAAACTGTGATAGACGATTTCTGGTCGAGCAAGGGATAATAACAAGATGGTATTCATCAGGTGGCTGCCCAAAAAGACCTGAAGGGGCAAAGTTGATTGATGGAAGTATACCAGTACCAAAACCAACTCTTTAGTAAGTTTTGCTTTTGACTGGTGTTTATCTGAGGGGGATTTAAATAAACCGTGGCTCACAAAGTGATTGCCAGTTAAAAAAACGCGGGACGTTTCAGTTAGAAGTAAAAAGAATTGACTAAATTTCGTTCAAAATCAGTTATGATTGAACCCTATTAATTAAGTAAACTTTCAAGGTCAATATTATGAAGACTTATATAGCGGCATTTGCAATTGTACTATTTATTTCAGGATGTAGTTCTTTCAGTGGTGAGGATAAGTTTTCACGAAGTTATGTTTCTGCTCATATCATAGCTAATAAAACGACGGAGTCCGAAGTTAAGGCTCTCTATGGCACACCCGACGATCAATCATCAAGTTCAGACGGTAGTTACGTGTGGCGTTATGATAGGGATGGTAAAATGAATTTTCTTTCAAATGCTGTTTCTTTAATTCCCGGAGCTTCTGCGCTAAGTGGTGCAGTGACCCAAGCCACAATTGCTCAGCATACCAGAGATGATATAAGTTCTGTTTCTGATAAAGCGTCCGGAAATACAGAGCATCGTAGCGGTAGGTTGGCAATTTATTTTACTAGTAATAAAGTTGTTTCCAACTGGTATATGTAATTATTTCGTTAATAAGCTGGGGTAAGAAATTATTCCAGAACTTTGTTTATTCTTATTGAGAGGTTCCCTGCCGATCGTATCTGCTCTCCCGCCCGCTACCTCACCGGTAGCTGGCAAAAGGCGAAAATAAATTATTACCCTGCCAAAGGTAAACTGGTTTTAGATATAAATGAAAAAATACATACAATAGCTATTGCTACTTTAGTCGCCTGGCTGCTATCAGGATGCTCGACACTGGCTCCGGAGCGAACTGCAGCAAAAAATCTTATGGAAAGAATATCAGTGAAGCCTACAGGGTTTTTGGTCATCCATGGCTTAGTGGTACAGAAACAAGTGTCAGTGCGGAAAGTAAATTTTACGGACATAATGTTTATCATTTCTATTTTAAGGGGCTTGAATACGATCGGGGAAAGTTCAACGGTTCTTATATGGATACATCACAAGGCCGTCCGGTTCTGGTTAATCAGTTCGAAACACAACATGCGCAGGAGTCATGTAGAGTTGGATTCTGGGCTGATCCGAAAACGAACATAATCGATTACTACTAAGTCAAAGATAACTGTGGCTTGGGAGGCTGGGGATTCGGCACAACCGGCATATTACATTATTGGGAAATAAACTGACCTGAATGTCTCCTGGGCATGAAATAAAACGATCCCTTAAAAGGAATGTTCATATTAAAAGTATTGGCCATTTATCGATGAGCTAAAGATGCTTCTAATATGTTGCTGATCAATCATTGGTAATTAACAAATCAAATGCTGTCTAAACAACCTGGAGTTAAAGTCATGAAAAAAATGATCTGTATATCAGCTGTTTCTTTTCTTTTGAGTGCATGTACTACGATGTCGCCTGATCTCGCAATCCCGATACTACAGGCCGACACGTCAAAAATGTTAGGCTTAGGGTCTTCCGATGAGATAAATGTTACCAATGTTTCCATGTCTAAGCCTGACGCACTCGGTTCCCAGATGATATCGTACCGCGCAACGACTGATAAGGGACGTATTTTAGACTGTGAAGCTCACGTGATTCCTGGCCTTCCGTTACAGGATCCAACCGTGAGCACGCCTACGTGTAAACCGGTTAAGACCTATAACAAATAACATCACTATTTTTAAAAGGATTCAGTAAATGCCCGGGGCGGCTCAGAAGAACGGACATGCAGCCGATGAGTGGTAAGTAAACAGCATGATATATGCCATTGTATTTTACCCTGTCCGGGAATTCTTAACGGGTGCCCCGCGCTTTTACGATCAACTCTCCTCTTCAGCAGGAACCTGACCTGAAGAACACCATGAACAGATCAATCGCTGCTATGCGCGAGAAGCGGACGCCCTATCAACCTTTGGTATCCAGACCTGCAAGCGTTGTAATTTCAGCAAGCAACCAACGTTCAAAACTGTTCAGCGCAGCTTCATTCACTGCCGTTTCCATCGGTTTGACTAAACAGAACGTTTTGCTCAGGCAGTTTGAGGCTGGCCAAGGCGAAATAAGCGTGCCGCAACGTAATTCATTCTCGACATACATTCGCGGAATCAGTGCTACGCCTTGCCCCGCGATGACGGCAGCAATGGCCATTTCATGAAGATCGTACCGCACGCCCTGTGCCGGATTATCGAGGTGTAGTCCAGTTTCTTGAGCATACTGGTGCCATGCATCTGGATTCTGTGGTCGGTGAATGCGTGGCAGTGCATTTAACTGCCGATTGACGTCATGATGCGTCAACAGTGCGGGCGTGCAAACCGGCTGCAGCTGTTCCTGAAACAGCGCGTGCACGCGCATGCCTGTCCATGCGGAATGTTCAAAGTGAATAACGGCGTCAAAGCCACTCCCGGGCAAAATGAACGGCTCGGTTCTTGCCGCAATATTTACCGTTATGTCCGGGAACAACGCGTTAAAGCCCTTCAGGCGGGGTATAAGCCAGCGGCTGGAAAAGGTTGGCAGGACGGCGATATCCAGACTCTGACTGCCCTCAGGCATGCCCATGATGGACTGCGTGTCTCTTTCAAGCCGATCGAGGGTTTCACGTACATGGTGTGCATAGCGCGCGCCGACAGGATTCAGCTTTACCCGGCTTCCCATACGGTCAAACAGTTTACAGTTCAGCAGCGTTTCAAGGCGCCCAATTTGACGGCTAATTGCGCCTTCCGTTAACGATAGCTCCTGTGCGGCCCGGACGAAATTACCGTGTCTAGCAGCGGCATCAAAAGCCTGCAGCGACGCACTGCTGGGTATTTTTTTGCGCATCAAACCTGATCCTTACTTAGCGCCAACAACGCGCTTCCATTGACTAAATGTCACTAACCCGTGACATATTATCGTTTTTAAGCGGTGCAACCAGCTTGTAGCATGATGAAAAATCATTAAGCAAAGATATTTGCTTGCAGATATAACGCAAGCTGAGAGGGGCCGATGTTCTATACCGTGGAGTGCTCGTTTACCGATCCTGAACGCGAGGCAGAATGGAATGCCTTTTACCGTCACAACAAACTGCCCGCATTAATATCTGTTGCGGGCTTCACCACCTCCCAACGCTTTCGCGCCGTCAAATCGGGCTGTCCTGTCTACCTTGCTCTTCATACGATTAAGGATGGGGATATTCTCAGCAGTGCGGACTCCCGTTTAAAAGGCGGGGGGAATTTCTCTCGCTGGCAGGTCTGCATCACTGACTCGCATCGCAATCTCTATGGCGGCGAAGGTCTTGTACCAGCCATCTCTTACGATGAAAGGCTGTTATTGAGCGCAAAGCCCATACGTTATGGAGGACTTTATGCGTGCACTGGACGTTGCCACTTATCAGGCCTCGGGGTTGATAACGCGTTTTCGCTGTTTTGGCTCCCCTGGCAAACACGTATTTGCTCGCAACTCGCGCCGAGGTAACGATGAACCCTCTCTTTCCATTCCGCCAGATTGGCGATTTTCACATAACTGCATTGAGTGACGGGAATATGGCAGCGAGTCTGGATTTGCTGTCGGGTATTAAAAAATCTGATGCGGACGTTATTCAATACCGTGCCGGAATCAGTGAGCCCGCTAATATCCATATAAACTGTTACCTTATCCGCGGCCCGGGTCGAATCATTCTGGTTGACGCTGGCACAGGCCCGCTGAATGACATGGCGGGACAACTCAACGCAAACCTTGCCGCAGTCGGCGTTAGCCCTGAGGACGTCGATACGGTGTTATTGACGCACTGCCATCCTGATCATATTGGCGGGCTGCTGGATTCTGAAAAACAGCCGGTGTTTAAACACGCTGAGATTTTTCTTCATCCACTGGAAGCGCAACACTGGCAGGATGATGAAAAAATGAAAATAGCGGATGCGCGCGGGCAACGTCATGTTGAGCGGGTGCGCCAAACGTTAGAGGCTTATGCCCCAAAGGTGCGCTTGTTTAACGGTGACAAAATAGCAGAAGGCATTCTGCCAGTATGGCTACCCGGTCATACGCCAGGTCACACTGGTTTTCGCATTAATGCAGATGAGAGATGCTTATTAATATGGGGAGACATTGTCCATTATCCTCACATTCAGTCAGCGCAACCGGCGGTTTCTATTTTATTCGACACCGATCCTGTTCAGGCCGAGGAAACAAGAAGGCAAATTATGGAAAAAGCCGTTAGCGAAAAATTGATCATCGCAGGTATGCACTTAAGTCAGGCAGGATTTGCCAGCGTTCACAGGGATGGCAGTGGATACCGCATTTTCTACTCTGAAAAAGAATAACCAGGCCTGACTGGGTGGTGAGTGATAGGGAATGGTTTAGCATCCGCTGTCCGCTTCTGGCACCAAGTGGGCAGTGGATGCTTATGATCAGCGAGTGATCACGCTGATGAAGAACAGGTGAGATTAAATATTGTAAGGAAAGCATAATGCAATTAGCGCTGATATCGGACATTCATGGCAACCTTCCTGCGCTGAATGCTGTGCTGAAGGACATTCATTTTCATGGAGTTGATCACATTGTGAATCTGGGCGATATCGTTTCAGGAGGACTCTTTCCTGCGGAAACAGCGGACAGATTGATGCCTTTAAGCCTGCCAACGATAAGAGGAAATCACGAACGACAACTCCTCGAAACGGATTTTTCAGGTATGAGTTTATCTGATAAACATGCGTTCAAAAGTCTTCAGGCTGAGCATTGGGCGTGGCTTAAAGGCCTGCCAGCGCAGTTAACTATTAATGAAGACATACTGATGGTGCACGGCGCTCCGGGAGATGACCTCATTTACCTTTTGGAAAAAGTCACTGCTTCAGGCGTGAAGCCCTCATCTGAAGCGCGCGTTTTAGCGCTTATTGCAGGTAGAAACGAATCGCTGATCCTTTGCGGCCATACGCACATCCCTCGAGAGATGCGGCTGTCAGACGGCCGACTGATTGTCAATCCCGGCAGCGTAGGGTTACAAGCCTATGATGATGACACCCCCTTTGTGCACGTTATGGAGAGTGGTTCTCCCCATGCCCGCTATGCAATTGTGGAAAAACACAACGGATTATGGAAAGCCGATTTCAAAGCGGTTGAGTATGATTGGGAGTCAACCGCTTCCGTTGCGCTCAGCAATAACCGTCCCGATTATTTCAATGCGCTTAGAACAGGACGAATGTGAGTGTTGTGCTGCTGCACTTTCTGTCACTTAATCAGCCATATTGAATTTTCCCACCTCCGCTTCTTCGAGGAAGCGGACAACCTCCCGTTTGCCCGACGCGTAAAATGGAAATCTGCGGCTGATACCTACCACGCAATCATCATGTAATATATTGAAAATTATACTAATCATGTGTCTTTAACCCTAAAATCTGCGCCTGAGTTTCTTTCCCCATCCCTCCACCACACGATAAAAATTTAAATAGCGAACTATTTAGTTGTTTACAATGTGATGGTTCGCTGGCATTGTAGCGAAACTAAATAGCACACTACTTAATAGCAATCACAAGGAAATCTGTCATGAAAGTAAAACTCACCGCCAGTGCTTTATTGTTAGCCAGCCAGATGACATCCGCGTGGGCCAGCCCGGTTGAAAACGCGCCGCAGCCCACCGTTGGCGTGGCGGCATTTCTTCACGCGCTGAACAGCGGCGGCGGAAAGCCGATGGAAACGTTATCCCCTGACGCCGCCCGTGCGGTGCTGATAGGTGCACAGAAGGGGGCCACGCTGCCGCCTGCCCAAGTCTCTGAAAAAATCATCACCGCGCTGGGTAAACCGCTCAAACTGACGATAGTGAAACCGGCCAATGCCTCTGGTGTCCTGCCCGTGTTTATGTTTTTCCACGGCGGGGGGTGGGTATTGGGAGACTTTCCTACCCACCAACGTTTGGTGCGCGACCTGGTGAACGAATCGGGTGCGGCGGCGGTGTTTGTCAACTACACGCCGTCACCGGAAGCCCACTATCCGGTGGCAATTAACCAAGCGTATGAGGCCACCAAATGGGTGGCCAACCACGGCGCTGAAATTGGGGTGGACGGTAAACGCCTGGCGCTGGTGGGCAATAGCGTGGGTGGGAATATGGTTGCCGCCGTCGCCCTGCAGGCGAAACAACATCAAACCCCGGCTATTCGCTACGACGTCATGCTGTGGCCTGTCACCGATGCACGCTTCGATGATGCCTCTTATCAGCAATTTGCCAATGGCCATTTCCTGACCCAGAACATGATGAGATGGTTCTGGGACAATTACACCGTCTCAGAAAAAGAGCGCAATAGCATATTGGCCTCTCCGCTGCGTGCCACCCAAGCCGAACTGGCGGGTTTACCGCCAACGCTGATTCAGACGGCCGAACTGGATGTGCTGCGCGACGAAGGAGAAGCCTTTGGCCGTAAACTGGATGCCGCTGGCGTGCCGGTAACCGTGACGCGTTACAACGGGATGATTCACGACTTTGGTTTATTGAATGCCCTGAGCAACGAGCCAACGGTGCGGACGGCGATCCGTCAGGCGTCAGCGGAACTGCGGGAACACCTTCAGTAAACGCCGCGCAGGCCGCATGCCAGAAAGAGAGCAGTGAGAGATCGTGTGAAAAATCAGCCTGGCAGCACCGGCTGATTTTTTGTGCTGACATGCCGCCAAAGTGCGTGGTTGATGACGGTTTACGCACCAGCCGTTATCCGTGAAACGCAGGCCAGCACGGGCGTTTGCCGGCCTGCAACCCTCATACGAATACTGTTAGACGCTGAATGTCTCCACCATACCGCGCAGGGCATGCGCCTGCTGCGACAGCGATTGCGATGCCGAAGACGACTCCTCGACCAGTACCGCGTTATTCTGCGTCACGCTGTCCATCTGGCTCACGGCTATGCTGACCTGTGAAATACCTTGCATCTGCTCCGACGACGCCAGCGAGATATTGTCCATCGCGTCCGCGAGTTCGCCGACCATGCCGACAACCGCCTGGATGCTCTGGCCAGTGGATAAGGCCACACCGACCCCGCTTTCAATCTGCTCAACGGCATGCTCAATCAGTCCCTTGATGTCCTTTGCGGCTGTTGCACTGCGTTGCGCCAGCGTACGGACTTCACCGGCCACCACGGCAAAGCCGCGGCCATCTTCACCCGCCCGCGCCGCTTCTACCGCAGCATTGAGGGCAAGAATATTTGTCTGAAACGCGATGCTCTCAATCACCGATGTGATGTCACGAACTTTTGTCGCGCTCACGGAAATGTCCTGCATGGTCGCTGACATTAACTCAACGTCCGATCCGCCTTTAAGCGCGAGCTGCGCCGTGCCACGGGCTGATTCTGCCGTCTGCTGCGCCCCGGCCGTATTGCTCTTTACCGTGGCGGTCAGCTGTTCCATGCTGGCTGCCGTTTCCTGGAGGGCGGCGGCCTGCTGCTCTGTCCGTGACGACAGCTCTGAGTTGCCCTGGGCAATTTCATCAGCAGCCAGCGCGACGGAGGCGGAGGTATCCTTGATTTGCGACACCAGACCGCGCAGCGTTTTCTGCATACCGTCAAGTGAGGCCAACAGGCTGGTTGCGTCATTGCGACGAAGTTTCACTGAGGAGGTGAGATCGCCTGACGCAATGGTCGCAGCTAATGCCTGCGCCTGCGCCGGTTCGCCGCCCAATTGGCGCATCAGCACCCTAATCACCACAACACAGGCAACCACACTGACAACAATGGATGCACCCGCCAGCAAAATCAGAATGAGCGATGACTGCGATGTTGTCGCGCTGTTCTTCGCGACCTCAGCGATACTGGTTTTCTGTTGTATTCCGGTCACAACCAGCAGATCGCTCAGCATGGTGTCCTGCACGGGCTGGACTTCTTTTGTCAGGCAATCAAAAAATTCTTTGTCACGGTTAGCCAGACCGAGCTGGCTGGCTTTCGCGAAAATGGTGAAAAAGGTGGCCTCCGTATCGGTCAGCCTTTTAAATGCCTGACGATCGGCGGGAAGTGAGTCCTTCTCCAGTAATTCACCCAGTTCCTGACGATGAGCAATGAACCGCGCCTGGGTTTCCTGCATGCGGTCTGCAACGGGTTTCATCGCCTCGGGATCGTTCAGCAACCCAAGCGTTCTCACGTCGATGGCCATCTGTCTTATTTCACCCAGCATGTCTTCTGCAATCTGATACTTCTTCATTTTGACGTTTACAACCACATCCATGCCTTCGCGGGCGCGGTTCAATGCATGCAGTGCAACGCCGGTGCAGATAATAAAAAGGAGGATAAGCAGGCCAAAGCCTGCGGTTAAGCGGGTAGATATTTTCATGTTTTTCTCGTCATGAAGGAATTTGGCTGTGTGTAATGGGGTGCTGGCTTTAGCATGTATTCAGTTAAAGCTGCACCGCGCGTGCACGTATTTGATTTAAGCCCTTCCTCTATTCTTGAAAAGAATAAGGAAAAATGAATGCTGTCCGTCCGTGTCTTTTATCTCATCGCGCTTACAAACTGATTCGCAAGCAAACGTGCTTTACCCAATAGGTTTGGCGCATTAGCGCAGCGAATAACCCAAAAGCGTTGTTGCGCGGTTTCATCTGCGGCGGTATCCCGTTAGACGGTGCCTGGCTCGGCTATCGCAAGGTCCATACTCAGTGTTATTTCCCGTTCAGCCGATCAACCCAGCGCAACCCTCCACCCAAAGGCCGTTACCCGTCGCGTGAAAGCCTCTCTTTTTTCGGATTTGGTATCCGTTTGAGCCTCTATCGGCCCGGACATTCACAAACTTCATCCCTTGTGAAAAATAAAATTGAACTCAATTTAATTGGTGTCGATATATTACAGTTGTGGTATTTCTTAAGCATGTTCAACCCCCCTGAAACCGTACGTTGAACGCCTTTTTTCAGTGCTGTGAGAGGGGTTACAGGATACGATTCACCGCACGTCTATCGGCCATTAATTCCCCAGGAAGGACACCATGAAACACGGCAATGACATCAACGAAGAGCCACATGTACCCGCGCAAAAACTGGATAAGCAGCTGTGCTTTGCGCTTTACTCCGCCTCGTTGGCCATGACCAAACTTTACCAGCCGTACCTGAAACCGTTTGGGCTGACCTATGCGCAGTACCTGACGCTTCTGGTTTTATGGGAAAAGGATGGCATTACGGTGTCCGGCGTGGGCCAGCGACTCCAGTTGGACTCAGGTACGCTTAGTCACCTGCTGAAGCGCCTTGAGCAGGCCGGTTTCATTTGTCGCACGCGGGACGTCGGGCAGGATGAACGCAGGGTAATCATCCGGCTCACCGACGCGGGGCGAGCGCTTGAAAGCCGTATCGCCGGCATATCGCAAGAGATGATCTGCGCGGTCGGCATCTCGCTTGAGACGCTGAATAGCCTGCGTGATGAAGTGAGGCATGTTCAGCAGAAAATTCTTCAGGCCGTGTCTCAACAGAGAGATAACGCGTCCTGTCGCTGACTCACAGCAGTACGGTAGACGCGAAGCGTTCGGGGGCAGAAATTCAGCGTGATCGAAAAAGGGCAAGGTGCGCAGTCGCCATCCTCTGCGAAAACCGGTTCGCCTGTGCTATACCGATATCACTCCCTTTTCGCGCTTTATCCGTTCATTAAGGAGACTATGAACACGCCTTTGCCCCTGCTTGCTGTGCAGAATGTGGCTTTTTCCGTTGGCGGACGTGCGCTATTGCAACCGGTCTCGTTCGACTTGCATCAGGGCGACACGCTGTTAGTGACCGGCCCCTCCGGCAGCGGAAAAAGCACGCTGCTGAAAATTATCGCCTCGCTTGCTAGCCCCACGGCCGGGCAGATTCGCTTTCACAACCGGGATATCACCACGCTCAAACCCGAGACGTATCGGCAACAGGTGTCGTACTGTTTTCAGACGCCGCAACTTTTTGGACAGACCGTGTATGACAATCTTGCGCTGCCGTGGCAAATTCGCCGGCTGCAACCTAAGCGGGATGCGCTTGTGGCCGCGCTAGAGAGCGTTAATCTCACGGCAGACCAATTGAATACGCCTGTGGAACAGCTCTCCGGTGGGGAAAAGCAACGCGTCGGCCTGCTGCGCAATCTGCAGTTCATGCCTGAGGTCCTGTTGCTGGATGAAGTCACCAGCGCCCTTGACGAGGAGAACCGCCACGTGGTGCTTAAGGTGATTAACCAGCTGAATGTTGAAGAGAAAGTCACGCTAGTGCGCATCAGCCACGACCCCAGCGACATCCAGCACGCGAAACAGGTGCTTCGCCTGACCACAACCCATCGGGAGGATACGCATGAATCAGCATGACATCAGCGACACGTCGCTCTTACTCTCTTTGTCGCTGGTGGTTATCGCGCTGCTGATCAGCCAGAAAGAGCAATTGGGCATGGGCAAAGACATCATCTGGAGCGTGTGTCGTGCGGTTGTGCAATTGGTGCTGGTAGGCTATGTACTCAAGGCGGTGTTCAATGTGAATGACCGCTGGCTCACGCTGCTGATGGTGCTGTTTATCTGTTTTAACGCCGCATTGAACGCGCGTAAGCGCGCTCGCCATGGGAAACAGGCCTTTACGATCGCCTTTATCGCTATCGTGAGCGGCACCGCCGTGACGCTCACGATCCTGGTATTGAGTGGCGCCATCGCGTTTGTGCCGATGCAGGTCATTCCGCTCACGGGCATGATCGCCGGCAATGCCATGGTGGCGGTGGGATTGTGCTACCGCAACCTGGCGCAGCGCTTCACCGATCATCGTCAGAAAATCATGGAGATGCTGAGCTTGGGCGCGACGGTGAAAGTGGCGTCGCGCCGTATCATCGCCGAGACAATTCGTACCGCCATGATCCCCACCGTGGATGCTGCCAAAACCGTCGGCTTGGTCAGCTTGCCGGGCATGATGTCCGGGCTGATCTTTGCGGGTGTTGATCCACTCAAGGCGATTACGTATCAGATTATGGTCACGTTTATGCTGATCGGCACCGCCAGTCTCTCGACCATTATCGCGGTTTACTTATCTTACCGACAGTTCTACAACGCGAGGTCGCAGCTAAATATGCCGGATACGCCGATGGAGTAGCCGGACTCCCTGGCCGCAACATCATGCGCGGCACCCCGCACCGTTATCAGCGGTGAGGCCCGTTCGTCGCCACCCGCAATGCGGACGGGCTTGTCGTCCATGCTAGCAGCGTCACACGCTATCCCGATTGAGGTCGGGAGTATTTATTGCTGATTTCTACCTGCCAGGCCAGCTACTCTGTCATCTTCGGGTGCTGGCGTGGCTTACTGTCACCCCCATCATTGATATAAGCCTGTAAGCCGGTTGCAAGCATATCGAATACCGTTTTATACGCTTTGCTATGGCGCAAGTCCTCGTGCATAACCAGCCAGGTATCGAGATGAAAGGCAAAAAAATCCGGCATCACTCGCTCTAACGGAACAGGGAAAGCGGCCAGTTGAACCTGACACATCCCAATGCCGGCACCTGCGCGGATAAGGTTCAATTGCGCCACATCACTGTCAGTTCGCACGGTAAAGCGTTCACGACTTAGCTGTGGGAAGTGTTTCAGGGCCTCAAGAATAAAGGGTGTGGTGTCATCAAAGCCCACCAGGGTATGGGTGAATAACGCATCAATAGTGTCTGGTGCGGCATGGCGTGCCAGATAGGACGATGCGGCATGCAGACCAATTTCAATACTCCCTAACCGCCGCGCAATCAGTTGTTCCTGCGCAGGCGTGGCCATGCGTATCGCAATATCCACCTCCCGGTTCAATAAATCCTGCATTCGGTTAGACAGCACCAGTTCAATGGTCAGTCGCGGATACGCTTTTTTGATGCCTGCAATCAGCGGAGGCAGCACTTCTGTGCCGATGATTTCACTCGCAGAAACGCGAACCACGCCGTGTAAACCCGCTGTGGGAGCACTAAAACCGGCGGCAGAGCGCGCTATCATTTTGGCCGTATTTTCCATCGCTTGCGCATGGCCCTGAATCGCGACGGCCGCATCCGTAGCCTGCAGGCCAGTTTGAGACCGCGTAAATAAAACCACACCCAGGGCGGATTCGAGTGCAGCCACATGGCGTCCCGCTGTAGGCTGGGTAATCGCCAGCACACGGGCTGCCCCCGACAGAGAGCCTTCTTTCATCACCGCGAGGAAGGTGCGATACCACTCCCATGGAATCGTTTGTGCCATACAAAAATGCATACCTGTTGTCTGATGTCATGCAATTACATTTAGTCCGCCCTGGCCTTACGATGTCAAGCAGACATCTAACCAAGGCAACAAAATGAAAAGTAAAAACAAGGTGCTCATTCTGGGCGCAACAGGGGGAATCGGCGGTGAAATCGCCCGAAAACTTATCCGAGAAAAATGGGACGTTTGTGCGCTGCGCCGCAACGCACCGCAGAACGAAGAGGAGGGGGATATCACGTGGATGCAAGGCGATGCGCTGAAGGGTGAGCAGGTCATGGCCGCCGCGTCAGGGTGTAGTGTAATTGTGCATGCCGTTAATCCACCGGGGTATAGAAACTGGGAACACTGGGTGCTGCCAATGCTACAGAACACTATCGATGCCGCCGAGCGGAATGGCGCGCTGATCGTCCTACCGGGCACGGTTTACAACTATGGGCCGGATGCCTTTCCACTCTTGCGGGAACAATCCCCTCAACATCCTGTTACCCGAAAAGGGGCAATACGGGTGGAAATGGAGAGGGCGCTGTTCGCCTGGACGCAGCGTGGCGGTAGCGTGCTGATTCTGCGGGCCGGTGACTTCTTTGGCCCTCAGGCTGGCAATAACTGGTTTTCGCAGGGGCTGATCAAACCGGGGCTGCCACCCCGGATAATCAGAAACCCGGGCAAGGCAGGAACAGGCCACCAGTGGGCCTATCTGCCGGATGTCGCTGAAACGCTGGTTGCGCTTTTGGCGCGTCGGGAGCAACTTGACCCTTTTGCCTGTTTTCAGATGCGTGGACACTGGGATGCCGATGGGTCGATGATGGCAGGAGCCATAAAGCGTGTCGCCCAACGGGCGGGCATTAACGCCAGGGTCACATCCTTCCCCTGGTGGCTCATCACGGCGATGGCGCCTTTTAACGCCACGCTGTATGAAATGCTGGAAATGCGCTATTTATGGCAACAGGCAATACAGATGGACAATGCCAAGCTGATCGATTTTTTAGGCCATGAGCCTCACACCCCGCTCATTGAGGCCGTGCGTACCACGCTCATTGGACAAGGCTGCATTCATTAGGCGATATTCCTGCAGTCATGCGCGGTTCAGCGGGCGACATTGCATATCCCTTGGCACAAAACAGACATACGGCAGGATAGTGTCTGACAAATTTTATCTGTGGAAATGGCTAACACGCATTACTTAAAAACGGAGGGGCTGAGTTAACCAGCCAGTGTTGTTGGCGCGAAGGGGGAAAACAGCGCAAGTAAACCGACACGTTTTAGTGCTCTCATTGCACGATCCGTGAATAAACATAACCGATTGAGGAAAGCATAACGATGCCAGCCGGATGAAAGGATCATCCGGCGGTGAGTGATGTCGCAAATAAAAAGTGAAGATCAGTTAACGCCGGGTATATGCACTGCCGGCAAGGTTTCACGTACTTCCCAGCCACGTAGCTTGCCGGGGTTGAGTAAGTTGTAAGGATCGCAGGCGCATTTTAGGGCAACCACATCTGGCCGCACCTTACCTTGTTTACCATCCTCAATATGAATGACATGGGGATTATTTATTTTCACGTTATGGCTACGATAAATATCCATAATGGCATTGAGCCGTTCCGGGCTGCTGTAACGGATTAATGGCAGGCCGCTACAGGTGAGCGCGCCGTTAATGTCGCGCAGAAATTCAATATGCGACATCACCTCATCCGATAATTCAGCCTCCATTGCCAGCACCTGTTGATGGTAATCATCCACAGCATAAGCGGTTTGCAGGTAAGTCAGGGTTTTATCAACCTTCAATGCCTGCAGGGTGGTGTGGTTCCAGCAATATTCAATCAGGGAATGGCCGCTATTTTCACCCTCGGCAAAGCGCAAGGCATTATGGCCGTTGTGCTGTGCGAGGATGGAAGGGAGCAGGCCATCACTCTCGCGTCCAGTCACCGAAATGACACCGTGTTGAGCACGAATCTGCGCATCCGCTAAATCGCTGAAATACTCCAGCACCGGTGCGGCAAATACCGCGATTTGGCGTTTAACAATTCCAGGCGATCGCGCCAGCGCATCGGCATACGCCATCGCGGAGGGAAAATCGGCGAAGGTATCCAGGCGCTCGATCCAGTCGTGGCACGGTGACAATGCCAACTCGATCTCCAGCACGATGCCATTGCTGCCGTAAGCATGATGCAAAAGCAGGGCGTCCGGTGCCTGCAACGTAATGATGCGCGGTGACTCTTCCATCGTCATCATACGAATTGACAGCACGTTGCCTGGCGCGGCCAGCGGACCGTAGTTAATCGATCCTACTCCGCCAAAACCGCCGCCAAATAAGCCACCAAGCGTGGCAAGTTTCCAGGTTGAGGGCATGCAACGCAGCTCCCAGCCATGCGGGCGGGTATGTGCTTCGAGATCGCCCAGACGAATGCCAGCCTGCGCGCGCACCGTACCGGTCCCCATGGCGGTGACGCTGTTCAGGCGTGTCATGTCGACCATCACGCCGCCCTCCAGCGGAATCAGTTGGCCGTAGTTGCCGGTGCCGCCACCCCGAAGATTCAGTGGGATACGGGCTTTTGCACAGGCTGCCACAACGGCGAGCAGTTCGTTCTCATCGCGTGGACGAACGGCCAGCTCGGCGAACTTATCTTCCAGCTGGTGTTTAAGCACCGGGCTAAACCAGTGAAAGTCACGTGACAGACGTTTTACTTTCGGCGCTTCTTGAATCCAGTCACATTCCGGCAACGCCGCGACCAGTGCCGCCAGTGCAGACTGGCGATCGGGTTCAGACATGTCTAGCTCCTGTCAGTAGATAAGGTGATGGGCGGTTGACGATCCGCCTGTGTTGCATTAGCTCGGGCTTAACTCACTCTCATGCCATGCTGCCAGTACGCGGCGCGTAAGCCACGACATCAGCGCAAAGAGCAGAAAGCCGGCCAGGGATATCAGTAACAATGCGGCAAACATCAGCGGAATATTGAGTTGATAGCCAGCCTGTAAGATCTGATAGGCCAGCCCGGTATCCGTGCCGCCGGTGCCCGCAACAAACTCCGCGACCACCGCGCCAATAAGCGACAAGCCACTGGAGATGCGCAACGCACCAAAGAAGTAGGGCAACGCCGAGGGAATGCGCAGGCGTATTAAAATTTGCAGGCGCGATGCATGGTTTAGCCTGAAATAGCTCAATAGCCCCGGCGACACGCTACGTAAACCTTGTGTGGTGTTTGAAATGATCGGGAACACCGCCATCAGTGTGGCGCACACCACCAGGGACAACGTGGTGTCTTTTACCCAAATAATGATTAGCGGCGCAATGGCGACAATCGGCGTGACCTGCAGAAAGACAATATAAGGAAATAACGCTGTCTCGATAAACCGATTTTGCACCAGTAAAAACGCAATGATGGAACCCATAACCGTCGCCAGCACAAACGAGATCACGGTGATTTTCAGCGTATAAAGTAAAGACATAAACAACGCCGGAAAGTTTTGCGCCAGGCTTTGCGCCACGACGAGCGGAGAAGGGACCAGAAAGACGGGCACCTTAAACGCGGTGACCAGAAACTGCCACAGTAACAGCATGGCAATGGCGACCACGGTCGGAAACAGCCATTGTTGAAATTTATGGTTTGCTGCAAGCGGTTTCATGCTTTGCTCTCCTGACTGGCTGCGAGCAGGCCGCGCTGCAACAGCTGCGCATAATGGGTAAACGGCTGACTGACACGAAACGCATCATCACGCGGCAGGCGGGTTTCAATGCGAATATCATCAACAACGCGACCCGGTCGCGCGGCCATCATAATCACACGCTGCGACAGGAAGACGGCTTCCTGAATCGAGTGGGTCACAAAAACCACCGTAAGCTTTTGCTCTTGCCACAAATCGAGCAGATCGCTATCCAGTTTGTTGCGGGTGATTTCGTCCAGCGCGCCAAAGGGCTCATCCATTAGCAGCACCCGGGGACGCGTCACTAAACCACGGGCAATTGACACCCGCATCTGCATGCCACCGGAAAGCTCGCGTGGCAGTACATGACCAAACTGACCCAAGCCAACCAGTGCCAGAATCTCCTGCACCCGGGTGTTGGCTTCACCGCGTGGTACCCCCGCCAGATCCAACGGCAGGCGAACATTCTTATGCACGGTGCTCCACGGCATCAGGGTGGCTTCCTGAAACACAAAGGAAAGCGGTAGATCGCGTTGATTCTCACGACGATCGCGACGAAATAGCATCAGTTTGCCATCACTGGGTTCGATTAAGCCGGCGATCATTTTCAGTAAGGTACTTTTGCCACAGCCGGAAGGGCCGAGCAGTGAAACAAACTCGCCCGGACGCACCGTCAGGTCCACCGGCAGCAGGGCCCGCGTCCCGTTGGGATAGATTTTTTCCGCGGAGAGCACCTCAATTGCCGGCGGCGCGGCAGACCGTGGCTGACTATCCGGATTGATCGGCGTTATGTTGCTGGCGATGTTCATGGCATGACCTTAACGTCTTTGATGAATTGCAGCGTGTAGCTACCGGCAAACGGCACTTTGGCTGGATCGATGAGCTTGTTATCGACCAGCAGCTGCCATGTCTGTTTTAGCCGTGGCTCGGTCATAATACCGATACCCGCCTTTTGCGCGTCGCCGCCCGTCAGCATCTGGTATTTCTTCATCTGGGCGATACCGAAGGCGATCTGCTCCTCACTCATCTGGGGATTCTCTTTCCTGATGAGCACGTTGCCAGCGCTCGGATCCTGCAGATAGTTTTTCCAGCCCTGCATTGAGGCTTTAACAAACGCGGCTACCGCTTGCGGACGTTTTTCAATGGTTGATTTCATGCACACAATACTGTTGCCGTAGGGCGGGTAACCCCATTCGCTGATTGGGTAGACATTGGCTTGCGCATGGGCTTTCTGCACAGCAAAAGGTTCGGAGGTGATATAACCCTGCTGCACCAGCGTTTTATCTGCGAGGAATGGCTGAATGCTGAACGTGTACGGGCGCACGCGCGCATGCTTCAGGCTGAGCGCACTCTGTGCCCACGGCCAGTAGGAGGTATAAGCTTCCGCCGCCAGCAGGAAGGTTTTACCCTGCAGATCCGCTTTATCTTTGACATCCGGATGGGTGAGAAAAGCAATTGCCGAGTGCTGGAACGTTGTGGCAACGGGCACGGCTTCAACACCTTGCTGCCAGGATTCAAGCGCCTGCATGTTATCGCTGATGATGCAGTCTGCCTGACCCGCCGCCATCAGCTGCATGGTGTGAACCTGGGGCCCCCCCATTTTAAGGGTGACGTCCAGCCCGGCATCTTTATACAGGTTCTGCGCCAGTGCCTGATAAAAACCGCCATGCTCTGCTTGCGCATACCAGTTTGTCATAAAGGTGAATTTCTCCGCCGCCATGCTCTGGGCCGACAGCGCCAGCGACAGTGCGGCAATCATGCTTAATTTTTTATTCATCGTCGAGCCCCCGGCTAGCGCGGTGTTAAGAGTGATGCAGCGTCGTTGTGGTCTAATACTTTGCCCTGCCAGTGACCTGTGCCCCATGCCGGTTCAGCGCGGGTCACCCAGCGCATTTGATGTATTTCGGTTATTACCTGTGCCCAACTTTCCGCCAGCGAATCCAGAATCGCCGCGCCTTGTTCGGGCGTGGAAGGCAGGGGATCGCCAATCACGCCGCTGGGGCCGAAATCATAAGAAGCCCATGCCGCCATGGGTTTACTGGTCGAGAGCGTCGGGCAGGGGAATGCAGGCGGATAATTCGCCACGGCTTTGCTCATCTGCACGGTGTCGGGGGCGAGTGCCAGCATCAGCGCGGTTTCCGCATGACCGGCATGCATCGCCATTTGCCGCTCTTTGTCGTCCATAAAACTTTCGGCACAGTTAGGCACTTTGAAGGTGTCTTGCATGATGATGATCATGTCACCGTGTCGCAGACGGAGTTCGCGTGCGGCCATCTGCAGCGGCTGTGGCTGCCCGCCATGGCCATTCACCATTAAAAACTTCCGGAAACCGGCGCGATAAAGGGATTCACCAATCTGCAGAATGGTATGTAACAAGGTTTCCCCGGTCAGCGTCAGCGTGCCGGGAAAGTGCAGGTGCTCATCGGATTTGCCATAGGTGATCGGCGGAATGGCATAAGCCGGGATATCCGCGGGCAAAAGTGCCAGGGCATGCCCGACCACGCCCGATGAAATAACGCTGTCTACGGCACACGGCAGATGGGGACCGTGCTGTTCGATGGCGCCGGTCGGTAACACAATCACCGTGTTGGCTTTATTATCCAGTGTGGCGATGTCGGTCCAGCTCAGGTACGGCAAAAAGCGGTTTGCTGGGATATAACCATGCAACATACTGTTTCCTCGCGTTATTGTGGCAACCACGCCGTGGCTTCAACTTCAATGAGTACGTCCGGGCTGGGCAGCATTTCACTGACTTGCACCACCGTTGAAACCGGCGGTTCGTCCGGGAAGAACTGCTTGCGCACCCGGCTGTAGTGCGGGAAATGGTCCAGATTGCGAAAGTACTGCACCAGTTTGAACACATCACTCATCTGCCCACCGGCGCTTTCAAGGGTGGTGCGGATGCTCTCCAGCACATACCAGCTTTGTGCCAGGATCGGACCTTCTTTGAAATCGGTAGAAAATTCACCACTGCGTCCCAGCAGCCGTTGCGCTGCTTCGGGAACATCGCTGTAACCGCGCACGATCGTCGCGGTTTGCGGATTCACCGGAATAATGCCGGAGAGAAAAATAAAGTCGCCAACGCGGCGCCACGCCGCATATTTCGCCAGCGGCTTACCCGCCCCTTGATCTAGCGTCATCCGTTTCTTCTCCATAACGCACGCCTTGTTTAAGCCGATAGCGCTGGCGCTGGCGCAGCGGCCAGCTTGCTGTATCGGCATGCGGAAAAATCACCATATCGTTGTGACGAAAAGCATCGGGCTGGCAGATGAGCTGAGAGGCTTCATCAAAGGCAGCACCCAACTGCAAACTCAATACCCCACTGAACAGGGTATCGAGTGGGTCGTAACTGCCGAGAGGGCAGAAGGCGTCCTGCACATTGTCAGCGCCCAGCAGCACTGAAATTCCACGCGCCTGCGCTTCTTTCACCCGCGTTAATCCACGCTGACGCGGTGTGCGATGGGGCACAGCGTCCTGTAACAGCAGATTGGTCAGGGGCAGAGCGATCAACGTCACCGGGTGCAGGGCCAGCCGATCAAGAATCTGCAGCGCATCTTCCTGTTGCGACAGCGCGCAGCTGTGGCTGCAGGTAATATGACCGCTGAACGGATGCTGTTGCAGGTAGTTCGCCAGCCAGCGCATGCCCTGGGCATCGGCATCCAACTCTTCATCAATATGCAGGTCGATATCGAGCTGCCACTGTTCGGCAGCGTGCAGAAGATGCGAGAAGGCTTGCGCATCCCAGTTGCTGCTGTGGATGAACCCACCCAGAAGCGCGCCCGGACCGCTGATGGCCACTTGGGCGGCAATATGCTGCGCAGCTTCCGCGCTGGCGAAAAAACTCAGCGGGGCGAGGGCCACGCGTTCGATACGACATAACGGATGCTGTAACTCACCAATCACCTGCCACGCCAGCGGCGCCTGCGTGCTGAACCAATCGACGTGGGTGCGTAATAAACCCACGCCACTCTCCACTGCCCATTGCAACGCCTGATGCGCGCGCTGATGGAGGTCTGCTTGGCTCCAGTGCACGCGATCCTGGTGCATCGCGGTAATCGCAGCCAGCAAACCGGGCTGGCGTGCCGGGCTTCGCTCGAAGGTGAACGTTTTGTCCAAATGCGCATGCGGCTCGATCAGGGCGGGCAGCACCAGAGCACCCTTGAGTGGCAAATAATCGGCATACGCGCCTTCACAGGGGGTGAACTGCAGCCCGTCAGCCTGAAAATGTAACGTCGCCAGCTGCGGCTGATTGTTATGCTGCGGCCAGCTGTCTGGCAGGAGCCAGCGGGGTAAACGTGCGCCGGTTGCGCCTAGATAGAGGGTCATAAGTCCAGTACCAGAACCGGAGAGCGTGCGCGTGAGCAGCACAGTACGATGCAGTCATTCGCGGCACGCTCTTTGGGGCTTAACACCTCGTCGCGGTGATCGGGTTCACCCGACAAAACACCCGTAATGCAGGCACCACACATGCCTTGCTCACAGGAGAGTTCGATGTCGATACCCGCCGCCTTCAGCACCCCGGCAATGTTTTGTGCCTGTCCAACGGTAAAGCGCGCGCCGGAGGACGCAATCTCCACGTCGAAGCTGTCGCCTGCGGTAAGTGGGGCGGCTGCAGGATTGAAACGTTCGCTGTGCCATTGATCCGGCTGCCAGCCGCGTTCCAGCGCTTGCTGCTGCAGGTGGTGCATGAAGCCAGCCGGCCCGCAGGCAACCAGCGCACTGTTGGCTGATGTTGCAAGATCGTCAGGTATCCGGGTGCGCAGGCTGTCGCCTTCGCAACTGTAGTGAATGACGACACGCTCACCGAGCTGTGCCAGACGTGTCGCAAACGCCAGTTCATCATGATGTTTGAGATAGATATGCAGCATGAATTCAGCCTGCCGCTCGGCCAGCGCTTCTGCCATGACCAGCAGTGGCGTCAGGCCAATACCGGCGGCAAATAATAAGGTGCGCGTTGCATCCGGTAGCGGAAAGTGGTTCCGCGGTGCCGACAGGGTTAATGCATCCCCGACATTCAGCTGTTGATGCAGCCAGCGGGAACCCCCTGTTGAAGCGTGATTAAGACGGACGCAAATTTCATAGCCCGACGTACTGGCTGCCGAACACAGTGAGTATTGACGTACCTCTCCCGTCGGCAGATGGACATCAATGTGCGCGCCCGGTGTAAAAGGCGGCAGCGGTTGATCGCTGGCACTCTCCAGCGTCAGTAACTGATTGCCAGCACCGTTGGACTGCTTTGCGATGACGGTGACAGCCAGGTGTGTTGATTTCATAATCAGCCTGTCTTTGCAGGGCAGTCATCAGCGTTAGCGCCGCGCATACCCTTGTCTTTATCATGGATGCGATTATTATTTTGCCTTTGTGTAAGCGTCCATCTGTTTAATTCGCATGATGCGTTGCAAAAAAGAGAGCACCCACTATGTTTGCCTTCTCACGTTTTCTGATTTACTTCACCGAAGTGGCACGCCAGGGTTCGCTACGTAAGGCTTCCGAGGTGTTACACGTCTCTGCGTCCTCTATCGACCGGCAGATTTTGCGCGTGGAGGAACAGCTGGATATGCCGTTGTTTGAACGCCATCCATTAGGTTTATGTATGACTGCCGCTGGCGAAATCCTGTTTAATGCGGCCAAAAACTGGCAACGTGATTTTGGTCGTGTTTGTACCCAATTAGAGGATTTGCGTGGCTTGCGACATGGCCATGTGCATATCGCCACCATTGATGCCATTAACCGCGGTTTTTTCTCCTCAATCCTGCAGCGTATTCGCGAAGACTATCCGGGCATTTCGTTTACCCTCACCACCATGAGCAATATCCACATCGCGAATGCGCTGACCGCCGGTGATGCGGATTTTGGCATCATGCTCAACCCACAAAGCTCGCGTGAACTGCTGGTGAAATCTTTTGCCGATCTGCGTCTGGGGATTGTGGTTAGCCGACACCATCCCTTGGCAGCGCTGGAATCTATTCGCTTCAGTCATTGCGAACCCTGGCCGTTTATTGTGCCCGCCGCGCCATTAATGCTGGCCGATCCGCTGGAAGCGCTCATTAACAGTTCTGGCATTCGCCTGAAGGAAGTGGGGCGCACCAATAACATTCATATGCTGCGATCGTTAGTGCGTGATGATGTTGGGATCAGCCTGATGTGCTGGCTGGATATTGTTGATGAATATCGCCGGGGAGAACTGAAATTCATTCCGTTGATCGACACGGTATTAAAACCCTTTACTCTGTCACTGTGCGTGGCACCACAACGCCAGTTATCGGTGGCCGCGTCAATGATGCTCGGGCAGCTCGAGTTGTTCTTTGCAATGATAGAGAATGAAGAAGCGCTGGCAGGAAAGGAAGAGAAACAAACCGGATAACAGCCTGACTTGCCCGCCAGATTTTGTAGCGGGTGGTGACGAACAACACCCGCTGTAGATGATAGTTCAGCCTAATAGCGGCACATCAGCATCCTTTTATGAAGATGTCACGATGGTGAAGAGTGAACCCGCAGACCCTGACCCCGAATCATAGCCTTGTATGGCTCGTCAGTGAGACACGATTGAAGTGACGTTCGTTACTGTACGGATATGAAAACTCAGGGATTCAGAAAAATGAAAGATTGGGCAGGAAACGTCAGTTATCTCATCAGGCTTGTTGCTGTTGTGGCAACAGGCTTAGCGGCAGGTCTGGCAGGGATGGCGCTGGGGCTGATTTTACACGCAGTGCAGCACTACGCGTTTGGCTACAGCCTGTCGCATGTCATCGGTACCGTCTCTTTTCTTCAGGGCGTCAGTGATTCTTCCTTCGTGCGGCGCATTGCAGCTATCGTGACTGGCGGTGTTATCGCGGGCTTCGGATGGTGGTTGCTGGGGCGTTATGGCCAGCCTCGCGTCTCGATCAAAGACGCCGTCGCTGTGCCCTCCCGGGCGATGCCTCCGGGCACCACGACCGTTCATGCGCTGCTACAGATCGTGACTGTTGCGCTGGGCTCCCCACTGGGACGTGAAGTTGCCCCACGTGAAATGGGGGCGCTTGCCGGCGGCGCCATCGCGCGCCGGTTAGGTTTAAACGAGGATGAGGTCCGGATTCTGATTGCCTGTGGTGCAGGCGCTGGCCTGGCGGCTGTCTATAATGTGCCACTGGCGGGGGCCTTGTTTAGTCTGGAAGTTCTGCTGATCGCTTTTAGCTGGGAAAAAGCATTCGCTGCCGTCGTCACCTCGGCGCTTGCGGCCTGGATCGCCTCACTCGGCCTGGGAAATGAATCGCAGTATCATTTTCTGTCCGTTGCGCTTCCTCATACCTTTGTACTCTGGGCCTGTCTCGCGGGCCCGCTGTTGGGCCTGGCGGCATGGGGATTCCGGATTATCACAGGTAAAGCCCGCGCCGGGGTCAAAAATAACTGGCAGATGCCCGTTATCTGTCTGCTCGCCTTTGCTGTGCTCGCTGTCCTCAGTCTTTACCATCCTCAGTTACCGGGTAACGGTAAGGGGCCGATGCAGATGGCTTTCAGCAATGAATTGGATGACCGCCACGCTGCCGTTTTACTGGGACTAAAACTTCTGGTGATCCTGGCCGTACTGCGGGGCGGCGCTGAGGGAGGCCTGCTGACGCCCGCTCTGGCGGTCGGTGGGCTCTTGAGCCTTCTACTTTGTGCCGGATGGCAGCTTATTTTTCCTGGGGGGAATGCCCCCAGTTTTGCACTGGTTGGAGGCGCAGCATTTCTGGCGGCATCCATGCAGATGCCCCTTACCGCCGTCGTCCTTGTGATGGAATTTACCCAGATGGAACACAGTTATTTTGTTCCGGTGCTGTTATGTGCGGCAGGCTCCTACCTTACCTGCCGCATTCTCGATGGAAAATACCGATACTGAACCGGTGAGAACGTCAGTGATGAGAAAGCTGTGACTGACGTCGCCGCCCGACAACAGCAACCTGGCGTCATTCTTAGCCAGTCAAGGCAAAGGATATTTTCGTTCTCCACGCGGTTCTGATGTCAGGCGCACTCTTTCTTATTTGTTAATAAGCGCGAGGAGCGGACGTTAACTGCCATGATAAGCGTCGCCAGATTCAGCTTCAGACTCCCGGTTTTTCGCGAGTTGAACCTTCAAAGGAGATGCTGCGGATATGGCAATTACGTGGTTGGGCCAACACAAAGCCAATTGATTCCCAGACTGAACGCCCATTCATCAAACGTTCCCCCATTTTGGCATCTTTTACTGGGTGCCATTTTGAGACAACAGGATGAGGCTGTACTGCGTTTTTTTAATCGCGAGCCAGGGGACATGCAACGTCCGCTTCTGACACAAAGCTGACGGAATCAGATGAATGTCCGCTAAGAGCGAGAAGCGGAACGTTTACGTAAAATGGAAGAGTGAGATGAAGGCATCTTGAGTCACCCGATCATATCAACCGGTAAATGACTTAAAATTAGGCGATCTTCAGCTTAAATAGCCGATATATTGCCACCCGGCCTGAATCGGTTACCTTCACTTCACGGTATCCCTGTGTACGCGTTACCCACTCTTTTTGCAGGAAAAGTGTAAACAGGGCTGAGCCAGCGTCACCGCCGAGATGGAAACGTCTTTCACTCCAGTCCAGACAGCCGCAACAGGGTTTACGTCGTGTGCGAGGGTTAAGCAAAATGCCTATTTTCTCAAAATTCACTTTGCCGGCTGATGTCAATTCCGAGCCATCTGCCTCAAGCCATTTTTCCTGCAGCATAAATTCATAAATATTGACAGCAAGTTCGCCTGCCAGATGGTCATAGCAGGTGCGTGCGTAACGCAGATAAACCGGCGTACTGGAAACGGGGGCTTTGGAAGTACCCATGGAAACGCCCATCAGGTTTTCCAGCAGTCCGGCGATATGATGGCCTGCAAGGCTGTAATAGCGATGACGCCCCTGCGTCAGGCAAATGACCAAGCCGTTGCTGAGAAGTCGGTTCAGATGCCCGCTGGTAGTCGAGGCTGCTATGTCAGCCACTACGCTAAGTTCGGTAGCTGTCCATGCGCGCCCGTCCATCAGGGCGCACAGGATACTTACCCTTGACGGATCAGACAGTGCAGAAGCCACCTTTGCCATTGATGTTTCAAGAACATCATCGGGCTCGCTGTCGCGCTTTGTTTTAACGAGGTTCATTCAGAAGGTATTGCCCACTTTCGGGTTACTTCGGCTGCCCGGGCATCATCATCCGTAATGAGAATGAGCCGGTTACTGTGATCGCTGTACTGTAACAGAATATTGATGCCGTTCCGGGCAATTGTGTCAGCTATTTCTCCCAACTCTCCGGGCCGTTCCTGAGGTAATTTTCTTACCAGGGGACGACACACGTTGCAGACGGTAAAACCGGCTTCAGTCAACACTTTGCGTGCTTTATAGCCGTCCTCAACCAGGAAATGGGCGTGCCCGCCTTCAGGTCCTGTAAATACGCCACCGCCTTCAAGTCCCACTCCGTTTTCACCCAGTACACTACCCAGTGAACCGAGTGAACCCGGGCTATTTTTGAGAATAACGTGAATGTCATACATGCTGATTTGTTCCCTTATCAGAAGAGTAGTCACGGAATACGCTGGCTATTCGTATTCGGTAGAATGAAAAAATCGACTGCTTACCTTCTTTCTGAGCGGCCTGATGCATTAGATTTTGCTTCCATCCGGCTACAGACTCCTCATCTTCCCACCAGGACAAAGAAAGAATCTTTCCGGGCGTAGTCAGGCTCTGGAAACGCTCAATTGAAATAAAGCCGGGCGTGTTGGATAAGAGAGGTTTCAGCTCCAAAGCGAGCTGAAGATATCTTTCCTGAGCCTCTGGCAGGGCATCTGCCTCAAAAAGTACTGCAATCATGGTCCGCTCCGCTGTTAATTTACGGACACTTTAACGATGACGGAGGCATGCTGCTTCGGTCGGCACCGAAGTATGCTTGTGGGTGAGCGAAGCCATCGACATGGATAAGCGATGAACAGCAAACTCATAAGTTGAAAGGCGGGACAGCATAGAAGTGTGGGTTCACACGCAATGTCCGCTTCTGGCACAAAACAGACAGACGGCAGGATAATGTCTGACAAATTTTATCTGCGGAAATGGCCAACATTAATTGCTTGAAATCGGAGGGGGATGAGTCAGCCACTCCTTTGAACAGTCATAATCCAATCGCTCGCAATAAAAATAAGTGTTCCAGGTCGCTTATAATTAAATTTTTTATATCGACACTTCCCCAAAAAGGCAGGTTAATGATAACTATCATTTAGTGAAAATGAAAGGGATTAATATGTAAGGGGGGAATCATCCCGGACAGAATGTATGATTTTTTTTCAACTGCGCCTAAATATTTCTGAATTTTTTCCGATACTGACTTGTAGCCCTCACATACAGCAAGCTGTATATCCAATTATTCATCTTTAAAAGTAATGTAAGATTATTTATGCACCCTAACTCCAATTTTTAACAAGGGTTACGATGAATATTTGTCGCTCAGCTTGCATCAATCATACTTACAGTTTAATGCCGAGGAAAAAATGGGAAAAGTGCAGGCGACATCACGAAAAATGAGCACGAGAACATTAATGATACTTGCCGGTGGACTGACTATCTGCATAGGTTTTATCGCTACCATTGGGTTGATAAGCTGGATGTCATCTAAAGAGCAAAAAATGCTGGCTGTGAATAATCTACAACTCATAGCCAGGACGACTGGTCAGCAAATTCAGGGAGAGTTAAGTAAGGGGCTGGACGTTGCAAAAACACTGGGACAGAATATTGCTGCTTTACCCGCGGCCGGCGTAAAAGATCGCGGGGTAGTCGATAAGTTGATGCAATATACCCTTAGTCAAAATGCTGATTTTATGTCGATGACAGTTGTATTTGAGCCCAACGCTTATGACGGACGGGATGTTGAGTTCGCTGGTAAGACCGGGCAACTTCCAGATGGCCGCTATGCCTGGTATGTTGATCGTGACAACAAAGGGCAATATAGAATGAATGCGGCCCCCAATTTTATGTTGCCGGGTGACGGAGATTTTTATCAAATTCCGAAGAATACCCGTAAAGATGTTCTAATTGAACCTTATAAGGCCCCTTATGAAGGTGTAGGGCTTGTATGGATAACCTCCGTTGCCACACCGATAATTATAAACGACAAACTGATTGCCGTTATTAACTCCGATATGTCTCTTAATGCGATACAGAAGAGAATAAGTCTGTTGAAACCCTTTAATGGAACAGGTTATGCAGTTTTGATATCAAGTGATGGTGTTGTCGTGGCCTCACCGGACAAAGAAAATGCTGGGAAAAAATGGAATGGAGATAGCAGTTTAAAAACATCGGGACTTTCTGAGCACTATGATCCTGTGCTTAAAGAAAATGCTATTTATGCTTGGTATCCGGTGCTGGTTGGCGATAGCGATAAGCCTTGGTATTTTGGCGTGGTCGTTCCCGTTAGTAAAGTAATGGAGGCCGCGAACCATGAGATTATGTGGGCTGCAAGCCTGATGATACTCAGCATCATTATTGTATGCGCAGTGTTGGGGATTTTATTCAGCCGTAAGGTTTTACGCCCGCTGGGAGGAGAACCTATTGAAGCGGCGAAAATTGCCCTGAGCATTGCAGGTGGGAACCTTCAGAGTGATATAAAATTTGATAAAAATGATAAAAGCAGTCTGTTTTATGCGCTTCATATAATGCAGAAACAGTTACGAGAATTTGTCATTCAAATTAAGGATGCGAGTCTTACTGTCCGTCAGGGGGCAGAAGAGATTGCTCATGGAAATCTTGATCTTTCATCCCGAACAGAACAGCAGGCTGCATCACTGGAAGAGACAGCCGCTAGTATGGAACAAATAAGCGCTGCAATAAGGCTCAATGCTGACCATTCCCGTGAGGCGACGGAAATGACGTCCAAAGCAAACTCAATTGCAGACAGAGGAGCAAAGATAGTCGGTCAGGTTGTCGAAACGATGGCCGGCATTAACGAGAGTTCAAAGAAGATTGCCGATATCACGACCCTGATAAACAGCATTGCCTTCCAAACCAACATACTCGCGCTCAATGCGGCGGTAGAAGCTGCCCGGGCAGGCGAACAAGGCCGCGGTTTTGCTGTTGTGGCATCTGAAGTACGTAACCTCGCTCAGCGTACCGCAAATGCCGTAAAAGATGTGTCATCATTAATAGAAGAGTCCGGCATGCGCGTCAGTCGCGGTGTGAGTCTTGTTGATGAAGCGGGTGTAAGCATGCAGGAAATCAACCAAGCTGTATCATCCGTTCAATATATGATTGAGCAAATTGTCACTGCTTCTGATGAACAAGCCAGAGGGATAGCTCAGGTCACGCAAGCTGTTAATGATATTGATGGTTCAACGCAACACAACGCTTCACTGGTGCAGGTGATGTCAGCGGCCTCAACCTCTCTTGATTCACGTGCACGCCAGTTGGAACAGACGGTGGCGCATTTTAACTAGAAATATTATTGCAACCCACAGACCCATTTTAAGGCTTCAACTTCGATCACCTTCGTGAACCCTTATTACTCCTCGGCAGACTTGGCGGGGAGTAAAAAGATGAGCTGTGCTTTTAACGCAGGCAATATAGTTGAGTTGACCTGCTTCCCGCTGATTACCACATTCCAAGGTTATCAACTTCCGCTTCTGGCACAAGCGGACGGAATCAGATGAATGTCCGATAAGAGCGAGAAGCGGAAGTTCAGGTGGCACATTCAGACCGAGAGGTTTTCAACAAAAGGCGTAAGTCAGCTTGGGACAGCTATATGAAAAAAGCTTCACCTACAAAATTTCGCCAGCTTTTTTTTCCTCAGCACAATGTACTGGATGGCTTAATCAATCATGCTCCTTCCTTACTGCTTATAGCTAATTGAGCAATCGCATTTTGGAGATGCTCAAGAAATGTTTTCACTTTTATCTGTAAGTATTTTCTGCCGGAATAGAGCGCGTATAACACCAAATCTTCGGGTTCGCTGTTACAGTTAATTTTAACAAGGGAGCCATTATCGATTTCTGATTCACATGCATGGAGAGGCAAAATGGCGAAACCAAGTCCTTTCAGTGCCGCGGCCTTAGCCATCTGTCCGCTGTTCACCTTGTAGCCGGACTGCACCTGGACGCTTTGGTTTGGTTTAAATCTCCATGGCATTCCCTGCAGCACTGACATACTGGTAATGCAGGGGAGTTTAGTCAGCTCATCAACAGATTGTGGTGAAGGGTAGCGTTCCAGAAGTGCGGGTGCTGCGACCACGCAGCTCGGCCAACGAAAAATTTCCCTCGCCACCCAGCAGGAATCCTCCAGCGGTCCACGTCCAAAGCGTAATATCAGGTCGAATTCATCCAGTAAGCCCTCTGTTGGATCCAGTTGTGTGTCACAACTGAGCTGTATTTGGGGATGTCTGATGCAGAAGTCAGCGAGGATATCTGCCATGAATGGAAGGTCTGGTGTAATGATCTTCAGGTGACCTGAAAGCGAATCACCAAACAGTGCGACTTCCTGCAGAGCATGATCCAAAGCGTGCGTGAGCGGCGTAACGGATTGATATAGCATTCTGCCGGCTGCGGTGGGCATTATCCTGCGCGTCGTTCGCTCCAGTAGCCGCACGTGGAGTTGTTGTTCAAGTAAAGCGACATGCCTGCTGACGTTAGAAGAGGGCAACTGAAGTTGCTCTGACGCTAACTTAAAACTCAGTTTTTCATAAACCACTCGAAAGCTGATCAGCCACTGCAATTCACATTTCTCAATCATCGATTATCCCAAAAAATGAGATTAACAAAGTTATAACGCTGTATTTATCAATAATAAGGCGGTCATTACAATTTTTATTACGTTTCGTAGAGGGAAAATAATGATGACCAGGCCTAAGAAAATTGCCATCGTCGGTGCCGGCGTGGCTGGAATAGCATTGGGAATACTTGCGACCAGACAGGGCCATCAAGTCAGACTGTTTGAGCGTGGCCGCAACGTCTCCTGTGTTGGAGCAGGTGTGACTTTATGGCCAAATGCCATGTTCGTCATGCAGAAGATGGGGCTGGACGAAAAGATCCAGCACGTAGGGGGGACACCGAGCATGATGCGCCAGTTTGATCGGAAGGGTGACCTTCAAATGCAGTTCGATATTTCAGCCGTGAATTCGATTTGCGGTTTTCCGAGTGTCACAATATTGCGGCGTGAACTGATGGGCTTACTGGCCAGTACGTTAGAGAGTCTGGGCGGAGGGATCACATTCAATAGTGCAATTGGTGCAGCGGACGTGATGACGTTGAGCCAGGAGTTTGATCTGGTCGTCGGCGCTGACGGGCGTATGAATTCGGTCGTACGGCAGGCTCTGTATAGGGATAAAGTCACGCCTCGTTATCATGGCTTTGTGAACGTAATCGGTGTGGGAAGACAACAAGAGCACATCCTGAACAACGCTGTTGATGACTTTCGCGGTCAAGGTGAGCGTTTTGGGATCGTGCCGGTGAAGGATGGGTGGTGCTATTGGGCAGGGGCGTGGAACGCGCCTGTTGGCAATGGACGTCCTCGGGCACATTGGTACGATGAGCTGCATCAGCGTTTTCGAGACTGGCCTGCTCCTGTGCGGCATGTGCTGCTGTCATGTGACAGGGCATCTGTACGGGGAATTTTTGTGCATGACATTGATCCTCTTCCTTTTTGGCATAAAGACAATGTCTTACTCATCGGAGACGCGGCTCATGCTTCCCTGCCTACATCCGGGCAGGGAGCATGTCAGGCGCTTGAAGATGCATGGAGTCTTACTTGTTTAATGAAAGAGACAGATGATCTGAACATTGCTCTGCAAAACTTTTACCACCAGCGACATAGCAAAACCTTAGCAGCGCAGATGGCTGGAAGACAATTCGCGCAGAAAATATTCTCTGAGCAGCCTGAGCCACTGTTACCCGCATCCATTCATTCCGCAGCCGAACTCAGCCGGTTCTGGATGCAGGGTTTAAAGCATGTAGCCTTATAGAAACAGGTTATGAGGATGCGGTATAACTCTATGTCGGGACTTGTGTCAGCTGTGCGGGGCCAAACAGCTGTACCCACAGCGCAGTCGCCAGCGTGGACGCAGTGGCTGACGACCAACCGTCCACACAGGCCGTTCATAACTGAATCTCCTGTCGGTTAGTGACCGCCCATCAACTTTTCCGCCTCTTCCGGCTTGTCGTGCACACCGAAGCGGTCAACGAGGGTACGGGTGGCGTCGTTCATGCCCCGTATTTCCACTTCAGCACCTTCCCGGCGGAACTTGATTACCGCCTTGTCCAGTGCGCTCACGGCGGTGATGTCCCAGAAGTGGGCGTGCATAACGTCAATAACCACGCGCTCTGCCGCTTCCCTGAAGTCAAAGTGGCGCATAAAACGATCGGCAGAGGCAAAAAAGACCTGACCGGCCACGGTATAGGTCCGGGTCTCGCCCTCCAGTGACGATCTGACCGTCATGAAACGTGCTACCTTGGTGGCAAAGTTTAGCGAGGCAATCAGCACCCCGGTCAGCACGCCGAAGGCCAGATTGTCGGTTGCCACCACCACAATCACGGTCGCCAGCATCACCACGCTGGTTGACAACGGATGGCGGCGCAGGTCGGTGATGGAGCGCCAGGAGAAGGTGCCGATGGAGACCATGATCATCACCGCAACCAGCGCCGCCATCGGGATCTGCGATACCTGGTCACGCAGGAAGATTATCAGGCAGAGCAGCACCAGTCCGGCCGTCAGGGTCGAGAGGCGCCCGCGCCCGCCGGACTTCACGTTAATCACCGACTGACCAATCATGGCGCAGCCCGCCATACCGCCGATAAACGCCGTGCAGACGTTGGCGATACCCTGCGCCTTGCACTCGCGGTTTTTATCACTCGGCGTGTCAGTCATGTCGTCCACGATAGTGGCGGTCATCATCGACTCCAGCAGCCCCACGACGGCAAGGCCGGCAGAATAGGGTAGGATAATCAGCAGGGTATTCAGGTTTAGCGGAATATCTGGAATAAGGAACACTGGCAGGCTGTCAGGCAGTTTGCCCATGTCGCCCACGGTACGCACGTCCAGGTGCAGCCACATGGAGATGGCGGTCAGCACCACGATGCAGATCAGCGGCGAGGGAATGGTTTTATTGAGGTACGGAAAGAGGTAGATGATTGCCAGGCCTGCGGCGGTGAGCGCATAAACGTGCCAGGTCACGTGGGTCAGCTCCGGCAGCTGCGCCATAAAAATCAAAATGGCCAGCGCGTTGACGAATCCCGTTACGACCGAGCGCGACACGTAGCGCATCAGGCTGCCGAGCTTCAGATAGCCGGCTATCAGCTGGATGACGCCGGTTAGCATGGAGGCAGCAAGCAGATACTGGAGGCCGTGGTCTTTGACCAGGGTTATCATCAGCAGCGCCATGGCACCGGTGGCCGATGAAATCATGGCGGGGCGTCCGCCGAAAATGGCCATAACCACGGGAATACAGAACGCCGAGTAGAGGCCGACCTGCGGGTCGACGCCGGCAATGATGGAAAACGCGATCGCTTCAGGAATAAGCGCAAGCGCGACGACAATACCGGCGAGCACGTCACCACGGACGTTGCCCAGCCAGTCCTTACGCGTCGAGGACAGCAGCATAATAATTTCTCAGATTTTGAATACAGTTAGCCCGAAGGGCGAAAATTTCACAGACGAAAAAGCACATCCGCAGACGGGATGTTTCAGGATGCGCGACCGAGACAACTCAGTGCGACAGGAGAGGGTGACGACTCAGGGTGGCGTAAGACGCATGATGTTTTGAGATCTCCTTTACGGCAAACAGAGGCCTTCAGGACTGAATTAAGCCGGCTCATCAGGGGGATGAACGCTGACCGGGAAGCCTGATCTTGTCAGAACGGGCGCTTAACTATAAACGAAACCAGAAAGAGATCAATGTAGCACCGTGCAGATCATGGTGAGGAAAAGGATCAGAAAAGCCCCCCTTATTAACATTCGCTATCGGCACAGAGCAAACATCTGCAGCATCCAATATTCGCCGTGAGCAGTACCGCTCAGCGCTGCATGTCCATTCACGGATGTGTTCTTTCGCGTCTCACCTTAACAGCAGCCTGATTCAGGATGTGACCCCTCCGGACAAGAAAAATCTGATTTTATGAGTCGGTCATAAAAACGATATACCGGCAATAGAAAATCAGTTTGCTGGAACTCAGACACAGAGATTTACGACACACATAATACTTTCCACCACAGAACGTATTGATTAAGGGTAAATCATGAACAGGCTCTCAACAAAATCGCTACTGAAAACAACAGCATTCGCGCTCACCGTGTTTTTGTTAAATCAAGACGCAGCACTGGCTGAAACCGCGTCAGCCTCTTCGCAGCCCATCCAACATGGTGCGGTTTCACAGCTGAAAAATGCTGCGCACCGTAACGGAAACATGATTCTGGCCAGAGAGAAAACCCTGGCGAGTGGTCAGCGCGTAAACTCGGCCTGCTACGATGATGGCGGCCCGTGTCCACAGGATGACATTACTTATGATGCATCATAAGTAATTAAAACCGGCCGTGACCTGCAGACTCCGGATCAACATAAAAAACCGCCGTAAGGCGGTTTTTTTGTTGATCGACGCAGATTTGGTAATCAGGATTCAGGCCAGTAACCCAATCTCCTGGCACTAAGCGGGCAGCTTCATCAGGGAAAATCCGCAATAAGGGAAATGGTGGCATTACAGGCTGCTTCCTGTCTCCAGGAATGAAAGCAGCACTTACTGCCTTAGCTGTCGCTGCTCAGTCCGGTTTAACGATGGCTCAGAAACAGCCATGGACTCTCCTCGGCTTTCAGATCCGGCCAGCCAGAATGAACATTTTTTAATCGCTGCCGATAGTAATAATTCCGTCATAAAACAAAACGGAAATGTACTGCATCGCTCTCCTGCAGCGCAGGAGAGCTTTCGTATCAGCACTGATGTCTCCATACATCAACGCGGATACCCGCCGATATCAGGGAACCTTCATGAATAATATTAAAATAGGTATAAGGCTTAGTGTGGCCTTCGGCTTTATGGCATTGCTTGTCATTATGATGGTGCTGATTGGCGTGGTTAAAATTAACTCGCTTGGCAATGTGAACGATGAAATTTCAGGCAGCCTATACAGTAAATCCTCCGCCTCCCAGTCTCTGCGCTATCTCACATCCGACATGAGCCGTCTTGCACGCAACGCGATTCTCCTCAAGGACGAGTCTCAGAGAGAGAAAGCCATCAATGACTACCGCAGAGAAAGGCATGAGCTTGATAGCCTGCTCGAACTGCTCCGGAAAGAGGTGAACTCGCCCACAGGGCTGGAAATCTTTAAGCGTCTCACGGACCGGGCAGACCTCTTTCTGCCTTTTGTTGATGAAGTTGTGACCCTCGCGAAAAGCGGCAAAAGCGACGAAGCCACGCAGCTGATTTTCGGTCCGCGTTATCACAGCCAGGATGAATTCATGGCTTCCCTGAAACAACTGCAGGACCATCAGGAAGCGCGCATGATTACCGCTACTGCACAGGCGCGCGAAGACCGTTCTTCAGCACTGAGGATACTCATTACCGCAGGCATTATTGCCGTACTACTGGCCGCCATATCCGCACTTTTCATTACCCGAAGTATCACACGGCCACTTACGGAGGCCGTGCAGGCTGCACGTCGCGTAGCCCTGGGTGACCTGAGTGGCGCTGTGCATACGGGTCATAAAGATGAGACAGGGGTCCTGCTGTCAGCCATTCGTGACATGCAAGATTCGCTGATTAATACCGTCAGCCAGGTGAGAAGCAATGCGGAAAGTGTTGCATCAGCCAGCAACCAGATTGCGCAGGGTAACGCTGACCTCTCACAACGAACTGAAGAGCAGGCCAGTGCGCTAGAGCAGACTGCGGCAACCATGACGCAGCTGGGTATGACCGTCAGGAACAATGCGGAAAACGCACGGCAGGCCGGTCAGCTGGCAGTGGGCGTACGCGATGTGGCGAATAAAGGCAGCGATGCCACCGGAGCCATTACCGGGACCATGAAGACCATCAGCGAAAGCTCCGGTCGTATCGCCGAGATCACCGCCGTGATTGACGGAATCGCATTCCAGACGAATATCCTTGCGCTCAACGCCGCAGTTGAAGCGGCTCGGGCAGGTGAACATGGGCGCGGATTTGCCGTGGTGGCAAGTGAGGTAAGATCTCTGGCACAGCGCAGTGCAACAGCTGCCGGTGAAATACGTCAGCTTATTGAGGCAAATGCGCACAGCGTCGGAGAGGGTAACAAATTAGTGGTACACGCCTCTGAAACAATGTCAGGCATCCTCTCTGCGGTCGGAAAGCTGACTGACACCGTGGAGGAAATCACCTCTTCAAGCGCTGAACAGGCCCGCGGTATTGAACAGGTAGGCATTGCGGTAACGGAGATGGACAGCACCACGCAACAGAACGCCTCGCTCGTCGAGGAGTCGGCCTCTGCGGCTGCAAGCCTGAAAGATCAGGCCGAAAGGCTTCTCCAGGCCGTATCCGTATTCCGTCTGAGTAATCAGGCCATTACGTCTTCTGTTAGGACGGTTTCTGAACCTCTAAGACAGAAACTCAGTACGCCGGGAGCAAGCATCGACGTCGCGAATAAGGACGAAGGCTGGACGCATTTCTGACTGGAGCGCCGCGCGGCTGGTTGGCGCGGTATGACGTAAAAATCCGGCAGTGAGTCAGGCCAGCGTCCGTGTATGAAACAAGCCGCGGGTCTTCTTCAGGGCGTGTCCGCTTTGCGCGAAAAGCGGACGTAATCATGTTAGGGACAGGGAAGTCCTTCCATATTAAATATAACATCCCGCCACACAGTGCCGCTGCGCAGCCGGAATGGGCTTCAGGAATGTCCGTCCTGCAAAGCAAACGCAACTAAACTTTGATGATCTAATCGGAAATATTGTTTTTCTTCGACCACAGAAGCCCCAAGTGACAAGTAAAATTCGGCAGCTTTCGGGTTGGTTGTTTCAGCAGTCCAGTCAAAACGTGTGCAGCCATGTTCAACTGCGAAAGCCGCAATGAATCGCATGAGTGATTTACCGATCCCTTGGCCTCTCACTTCTGCTGAAGTGAAGAGATCTTTCATGTATGCCTGTCCAGAGCATTTTGGCGCAGGGAACATCAGCGTGAACGTGGCGAATCCGACGAGCGCGCCGTCTTTCCATGCTCCCAGGACAGTCACACCCGAATAGGTAGAGAAAACGCGCTTAGTTAGATAAGAGTGCATTTCGTCATAGCGGGTAGCTTCACTCCCGAAGTAATAGGATTCCATTTCGACAAAAATTCTCGCCAGCTCCGGAATGTCCGAATCCCGGCAGATCTCGATTTTCATACACATCCTTTATTTTTTGCTGTCACTACATCACCCGAAGTTAACATAAGAGTTCAATGACGAATAAAGATACCCTCTTAATCTACAACCTGTTTTCAGCTCTGCTCATGAAAACTGTGCCTCCCGATTCCGGGGGTTATAACCCGATATTAATCCGGATCATCACCAGCTGTTCTCGTGTATTCGCGCCATCCAGCCCCACAGTGCCCTGATAAGCAATGCCCGGCGTGATGCTGTATGGCAGAAGAAAATCGATGCCGGCTCCAAAGGTCAGGGTTCGCCGGCTTTGTTCAAACAGCGACACGCGCCAGCTATCATTTGCGGTATCAGCATAACCCACCCCTGCGCTCTCGCTGCCGCTGAGCGTTTGAGCATACTCAACGCGCCCTTGCAGGCGCAGTAAGCCCCAGCTGACGGGCGCAGATCGTTCGCCGCGCAGCCCGGCGGCCGTCAAGACCTGCACCGCCGCCTGCGGTGCGTAGGCAAGGTTATACGCGCCCGCCCCGGATTCGCTGAAGCCGTCTAACCTTGTGCGGGTGTACTGTAGACGCCCATAGGGTGAGACCATCATTTCGGGCGCCCGATATTCGTAGCCTGAAGTCAGTGACGTAAAGACCTGACGGCCCGAGCGGGAACCGCGGGCCACGGCGTCGGAATTCGTGACCGCACGGCGGCTATCAAAATTCAGCGTACCCTGTCCAAGCAGGCCATCCACAAAGAACGGTCCCGGGTGATAGCTGCCGTAAAGGGCGGCGCTGAGCGCGCGCCCGTTCGTGCGGGTGTCGTTGTCACCCACATCGCTGACATCGCGGCCGAAGCCAATGCCCGCTCCGCCGGTAAAGGTGGTGCTGAAGCGGTAGTCGGCCCCGGTTGTCACGCCCACGGTGGTGTGACTGAAGCGCACCCCGTCCGCACTGTCGCCGCCAAAATCAACATAGCCTCCGGTCCAGTACGAGAGTTTGCGCGCCTGCTGTCCGGTGGCGAAAGGCAGTTCGGGAGTGTCAGACCGGCCCTGTAGGTCATTCAGGCCCGATTTTTTCTGCTGCCAGGCCGTTGTCCACATATCCCGATCGGCGTCGCGCTCAGGACTGGAAGCGGGCAGGGAAAAATGGACGCCGGTCATGTCAGAAGGCAGGTCGCTCCCGCGATGCAGCTGCTCCAGTCGGTCGCTGAAGTTGCGCAGCTGCGCGCGAGCAAAATTCTGTGCGGCCTGATACTGCGCGCTCACCAGTCCGATGACGTCAGCATCCTTAGACGGGTCGGGGCGCGCGGTAATGGTCAGGGTAATAAGTGCTGGTGATGTTGTTCCGGCAGCGCTGGTCAGGGCATAGCGGAGCGTGAGGGTGCCGCTGGCCTGCGCGGCGGCGGTGAACAGAAGCTGATAGTCGGCACCGGAAGCCTGGATGGAGGCCTTACCCAGGCTGCTGTCCGGCTGCGCCTGCAGCCGGGCGCCGGTGAACGGACCGCCTGTCGCCCCGCTGGTTAGGCTGATAGTGACCGACTGTCCGGCGGCCACCGTGGCGGCGTGGTCAGCGGCGGACGGTGCCGACGCAGCGATGTCCAGCGAGTATCCCGCCTGCAGCGTCCTGCCGGTGGCATCGGTCACCAGAACGCTAAACGTACTGCTTCCGGAGACTTGCGGGGTACCTGAAAGCTGGCCGTCGCCAAACGCCAGCCCACGCGGCAGGGCGCCGCTCAGCTGCCAGCGATAGGGCGCGGTGCCGCCCGTGACGCTGAGGAACTGAGAGTATGCCTGCCCGGCTTTCCCCTCAGGCAGGGCGCCGCCGGCAGGCTGAAGCTGCAGGGCAGCGGGTGCGGCGGCGCTGACGACCAGCGAGTAGCTGGCCGTACCGCTGTTGCCCTGGCTGTCAGCGGCGGTGACCTGGAAGCGGTAACTGCCCGCCGCAGACGGCGTGCCAGCCAGCGCACCCGTCGCCGCGTTCAGGGTAACGCCGTCGGGTAGGGGGGTAGCGCTGAACGTATAGGGTGCGCTGCCGCCCGAGGCCGTCAGCGTCTGGCTCCAGCGACTGCCCGCCGTAGCCGCATTCAATGCGCCACTGCCGGGTGACAGCGTCAGCAGCACCGGCGTCACGGTCAGCGACACGCGGGCGCTGGCGGAGGTGCCGCTGCTGTTGGTGGCAGTATAAGTAAAGCTGTCGCTGCCTGCATAACCCGCGGCCGGCGTGTAGGCGACCGTCAAACCTGAGACCGCCAGGCTGCCGTGACCCGGCGGGTTCACGATGCTAAGCGAGCTGGCCCTCCCGCCGGATAAATTGAGCGTAATCGGATTGCTGCTGCTGTTGGCGGTCACGGTGGCGGTGCTGTCGCTGGCTATCGGCGAGGCGGTGCTGACGACGAATGTATAGCTGGCGCTGCCGGTGGCACCGTTTGCATCGGTCGCGGTGACCTGGAAGCCGTAGCTGCCTGCTGTGGACGGTGTGCCAGACAGCGTGCCGGTTGTTGCGTCGAGCGCGATCCCGGCGGGCAGTGCGGTAGAGGACCAAGTCCAGGGGGAGGTGCCCCCGGAAACCGTCAGACGCTGTGACCAAGTGCTTCCCACGGTGGCGGCGGTCAGAGCGCCTGATGCCGGCGTCACCGTCAGCACCGGAGGGGTAACGGTCAGAGACACGGTGGCATCGGCAGAGGTCCCCCCGCCGTTAGACGCATGCCAGGTAAAGCTGTCGCTGCCAGAATAACCGGCTGTGGGCGTGTAGATCACCGAGGTCCCGCTTACCGTCGCGCTGCCGTGAGCCGGTGGGGAAACGATCGCCACTGACGTTGCCACTCCGCCACTCAGGGAGAGCGGAATCACGTTATTCGTACTGTCAGCGGCGACGGTGGCGGCGCTGCCTGATGAAACCGGAGCGGCTTCCGCACGCGTGACGCTGAGCGTATACCCCCGAGTCGTGCCGTCCTGCGCCGTGACGACGATGGAAATACTGGTCGTGCTGCCGGATATCAGGCTTACAGACTGGGACGCCGAGCCGGATGCCACGGCGGTGCCGTTCACGGTAACGGTAGCATGGCTCTCAGTGACAACAGGCGTGACCGTAACGGAGGACACGTTACTGAGGACCGAAGCACTATAACTGCTGGTGGCGGCACTGAACGACGGTGAGAGCGTGCCTGACGAAAGCGAAAGACCGGAGAGCGTGGCGTCGCCGGAGGCCGTAGATGCACTGGTGCAGTTGAACACCAGGTTGCTTATCTGGCCGTTTGACGTCGTGGCGCGGATAGCGATGCCGTTTGCCTCCAGGCTGCCCGATGGCACGGTGACAGTCACTGTCTGAGGCGTGCTACTGGTGGCGTTGGCGGCATTATAGGTCTGAAAACTGCTGAGGTTGTAACGCGCGAGGCTGACGCTGTCGGCCATCGCCGGGCTTCCGCCGTATGCCCCACCGCTGTCGGTAAAGCTCAGGGTCAGGGCGTCACCGGCGGCAAAATCAGACGCAGGATATCGGTTCGAGGCGAAGGACAGCGCGGAAGATCCCGACAGGGCGTTAACCGCGGAACAGCCCGCAGAGAGCGCGAAGGCTGAAGGCACTGAACATAGAATCAGAAACGCGGAAACCAGGCTGAAAAACAGCCGCCTGGCAGAAAAAGCATACGCCATGATGCACCCTGAAAGTGAAAGTTATAACAATTTTATTAATAAGATTAATCCTATTGGTGCAAGTTATCACATAGCGTGGCAGACACAAATACAGTGACAAAAATTAAAATTTGCACGTATTTCACGGCGCAGTCTAAGGAAGGTGGTGGTGGGTTAGATTCATGATTTAATTTTTAAATTTAATTTTCAGGTTTTTCGGCAGGATTGCTGTAGATGCGAAATCTATTAACGATAAGGGTGGGGATCCGTTTAGCGGGAGTGGAGCCAGAAGACGTCATCACGATGAAAGCATCATGGATATTAAAAAATAATTTATCAAATACTACATTCCCGCATGCTAATGCCGATAAGATCAGGTTGACCTGAATGTGTAGCCAGTTCTTAACGCTGAATAAATCGTAAAGCGTTAGAGATGAGGGCGTGGTCAACGGTAACGTCTTCGCGCCGGAAATAAGGGCAGAACGTTTTCTCGGCTCGATGATGTCGCCGTTTCAAACGATATAACAGAAGGCGAGATTGCTGGCTGGCTAAGTGATATTTTTCGTGAAGCCGCAGCCGGGCGTTTTCCAAATGTGGAACGTATCGAATAAGGATGTAATAAAACAGTATCACTTGGCGTCTGGTGTCGGCACTAAGCGGGTTCACGGCAGGCTGGGGTCCGCTATGAGCGAGAAGCGGACATTAAACCGGGCTTTTTTCAGTAGCCATCATAGCCGGCAGCTCGCTTACCAGTTTATCAACGGCCAGCCTGATTTTGAGAGGCAGATAGGGAATTCGCGACCAGACGGCATACACCGGCTGGCTTTCAGAAGGCCAGTTTTTTAATATCTGTGTCAGACTCCCGCTGATAAGCTGCCCTCGCACAAGCCAGTCAGGCAACCAGGCGATGCCGCCGCCCGCAACGGCAATATCTTTCACCGCCTGCATATCATCCATCATGAGTCTGGCAGAAGGCGTCACTTCATAAATTTCATCATGTTCATTTTTAACACGCCATTTCAGTATGCGTCCTGAATGGATGTAAGCAATGGTCGCATGATGCTTAAGTTCTTCGGGTGAAACAGGCTCACCGGTCTGGCGGAGATAATCAGGAGAAGCGCAGAAAACCATATTATGCGAGGCCAGCTTACGGGCTATCAGGCTGCTGCTCTCAGTCAACGCACCAATTCTTACGGCCAGATCAAATCCTTCTGCCGGCAGGTCCACCTGGCGATCGCTGAACGACATTTCCAGTTCAAGCCCGGGATTTTCTGTTGCGAGCGTAGACAGCAAAGGTGAAACACAGTGGAGTCCGAACAGCACCGGAACAGATACTCTTAATTTCCCGCGTGCCCGAAGCTTGCCGCCTTCCAGCATATCCTCTGCCAGGCTGATTTCATCCAGCGCCTGGCGACAGGCTTCATAATAAAGCGAGCCTTCATCAGTCAGGCTCTGGCGTCGGGTTGTGCGGTTAAAAAGGGTAACGCCTAGTCTGTCTTCAAGCCGAGATATCGCTTTCGCCACTGCCGAGCGCGTGACGTGCAGTTTTTCTGCCGCCTGAGAAAAACTCGTTGATTCGGCGGCGGCCACAAAAACAGCAATCGTGTTCATTTCGCCTTTCATATTGTTTCCTGCAGAGAATCAATAAAGTGAAATAGTATCGCCACTGTCATCTGACTAGCAATGCTAGGATTTCGTCTGTCCTTTATTACTCATACAGGAGTCTTCATGAACCCTACAATGAAACGCTGGACGTTAAGCGAAACCGGACGTCAGAATCTGAAACTTATTGACGCAGAAATACCTCAGCCCGGCCCGAACGACGTGCTGGTCCGGGTCAATGCTGTTTCCCTTAATTTCCGTGACAAAGTCATTATTGACGGCGGGATGGGCAAGGGTATGGCAATGCCCCTTACGCCGGGCTCTGATATGGCTGGCGTCGTTGAAGCGGTGGGGCCGGGTACGACCCGTTTCAGCGAAGGCGATCGTGTTATTTCATCTTTCAACGCAGACTGGGTTGACGGCAAGCTGAATAACAATGCTAAAAATCCGCACTACAACACGTTAGGCTATGCGCTTCAGGGGGTACTGGCCGAATATGTGGTCATGAGTGAAGAGTGGCTGGTCAGAGCCCCTCAGTCGCTCACCGAAGCTGAGGCTAGCACATTAGTCTGTGCAGGACTGACGGCCTGGTTTGCTCTGATTGAACGCGGTGGCCTTCGCGCCGGCGAAACTGTACTGGTGCAGGGAACCGGTGGCGTATCGCTTTTTGCACTTCAGATTGCTAAGGCGATGGGGGCTGAAGTATTTGTTACCTCATCCAGCGATGAGAAGCTGGCCGCTGCGGCAGCACTCGGTGCCGATCACGGTATTAACCGTAAAAAAGAGGACTGGGTCGACGCCATTTACCGTCTGACAAAGGATCGGGGCATTGATCACGTTGTTGATACAGTTGGTGGTCGTAATTTTGCGAATTCTGTCCGCGCCGTTGCTTCGCATGGGCGTATCTCGCTGATCGGTATGATGGATGTACACGATACCTCAGCGCCAGGGGGATTACTGCTGCTTAAATCCCCTACCATTCAGGGGATTGGCGTTGGCCACCGCAGGGCGCTGGAAGATCTGGTTCGGGCCGTTGATGGGGTCAAGCTGAAACCGGTTATCGCCAAATCTTTCCGCTTTGACGAACTTCCGGAGGCCCTGAAGCTGCTTGATCAGGATGCATTTGGGAAAATTGTTGTCAACGTGGGCTGATATATCAGGCTTCAAAGAGGTCCGAACGAGTTGCCTCTAAAACACCTCTACCGCGTGAACTTTCCACCGGCCCTGATGGTTTTTATTGCAGTATTCATTTCAATGTCCGCTTTTGGCACGAAGCGGACAAGCTGACTGAAATGAAGGGCCGCTTTGAGCGAGGAGCAGACGTTGGCGAAGAAAATAATTTTGAGTCTAATAATTACTAGAATCGCTGCAAATACTACTTACGCGACTTTATTCCTTGGTTTGATAGCTTATTCATATATTAGAGAGCTATCGTTCACAATGATGTAATAGGGTAGTTCATGAGGCTGATTTTTTGTCAAAGGTCCCATTTTTTCCCTTCCACAGATAATCTGAATTCCATGGGTTCTCCGCAAATGTGTACAGTTGGAGCACCAAGTTCATTCCATCGAAACAGATTAAGATGCCAGCCACCCGGTATTAATCTTGAGCAATCAATAATGCCATCAGCACCATAACCCCGAGCAAGGTCAGAGTTTTTCCATGAAGGTGGTTCACGATTTACCTTTAATGCAGGTATCCATGGTTTTTTTGAAAGCTCTGGATCAATCCCCAAAACACGACAAGCCATTTCATCATTTTGATCCAAGACAAATGCTTCGTCGATATAGAGAGGAACAACTACACGTCGAATTCCGTCAGCCCGCATATATCCTGACACAGCCCTTATAGACCACTCTTTTACGGGGCTCATGTAGAGTATAGGCTGTCCAAGGCGATGATACCGTCCGCTACTTCCATGTTTCGGGAGATCAAGGACATAAGCCAGTCTTTCAACGGGAATTGTGCGAAAAAAATAGCCACTTATTCTTCTTAAATATTTCTTGTCGCCCTGACTCATATTACCTCGCAGAATTAACAAATGTGTCTTATACGATGAAGGTAAGATGTCCGATAATGCATATTCAATGTTACAAAATGTCCGTTTGTGGCACAAAGCGGGCTGAAGCTTCCCGTCTACCCGGATTCGGTAAAACGCCTAAAGCACCGAACAGCAATAACGGCCCGGCCGTGAGTAAGGGGTCAGAGGCCAAATACAGCCTCTATCTCAATCTTCAGATCGGATGATCCACGTAGCGATTGGGACTATATGGTCATTCACACTTATTTTATCCACGCATTTTGCGTCAGCCATATTGAAGAAAAGTCGCATTGTCCAGGTGATGGATAGAGCAACAGGAGGCTTATTTTTATGCTTCGCGGCTAAACTTGCTATGAGCACAAGATAGCCTTGGGCTGACTGTAAACATCCGCTTCTGCACAACGCAGACCGTACACAGGCGAAGGTCCGCTATGAGCAAGGAGGGGCATTCAGTGAATAAGCGGAAAAATTGCTGATTTTACATTCCGGCCCTGTTAGCGTGAATGATGATGAAAGCGCACGCTGCCCGATTCCATTCAATGATGATTATTATCACCTGTCTGATTTAGGTGGGATAACGTTCGCCTTTTTCCCGCCGGTAAGGCGGGCCTTACCGGTAACAATCCAGTGAGGTAAATAATGCACGCCGCTTCAGCAACAACGTCAGAAAAACCCACTTTGCACTTGGTGTGTGGAAAAATTGCATCAGGAAAATCCACATTATGCGCAAAGTTAGGATCATTACCCGGCACCCTGGTTGTCAGTGAAGATCAGTGGCTAGCCGCCCTCTTTGCCAATGAAATGCTATCCATATCTGATTATGTGCAGTATTCCTCAAGACTCAGAAATGCGATGAAGCCCCATTTGGTGTTACTACTCAAAGCGGGTCTATCCGTAGTACTGGATTTTCCGGCAAACACACACATAACTCGTGAATGGATGATGAGCATCATTAAAGAGGCAGGTGCCAGTCATAGGCTGCATTATCTGAACGTGTCTGATGAAGTATGTAAATCCCGCTTGCGCGCCCGTAATGCAGAAGGAGCGCATGAATTTGCTGCCTCCGATCAACAGTTTGAAACCATAACGCGCTATTTTGCAGAGCCAACGGCTGATGAAGGGTTTGATATTACTGAATACAGCTGAGCCTGTTTTACTGCACATAAGTCGCCCGTTGGCGGCTTTGATAATTTGCCATCGCCTAAGCGAACTAAACGTCTGCTCTTGGCATAAAGCGCGCGGGTGATCGCGTTGATCATGAAGGCGACGTTCACGTTGAATGCCTCCTTGCGCGGAAAAAATAGCGTTAATAAACGATTAAGCCGTGGTTATGCTTAATGCAAATGAATGTCTCGTTATCAAAAAGCGCAACGCGTTCAGAACAGAACATCTACTCATGCGAAGAGCAACACAATGAAGATGGAGGCATTTGCTTTTGGAACAACCCACTGGGATGAGGTCGAACGCACCGCGCACGCCGGAGAAACAGGGATTGCTTACTGGCGTACCCAGTACTTTGGTGATGCGCCCAATCAAATCCGCGTACGAATAGTGGAATATACCCCTGGCTACCGTGCCGATCATTGGTGCCATAAAGGACATATTCTTTTCTGTCTGGAAGGGAAATTAGAAACCCTGCTTGAAGATGGACGGACATTCGTCCTGAAACCCGGAATGAGCTATCAGGTGGGCGATAATGCTGAACAACATCAGTCAACCACCGCGACAGGAGCGAAACTCTTCATTGTTGACTGACTTGCCTGCCCGTCAACGGCGACCCTCACCGTTTTAAGCAAGCGCGCAAATTGTTCCTTGTTCCGTTACACCGCGCCTGTACTTTGCGCGCGCAGAAAATCAACCATCTTCTGCGCGCCGGGCGATAGCGCCTGGCTGGTATGTATCCCCAGCCTGAGCGTACGGGCAGACAAGGCATCCCTGAGCGTAATCGCTGGGAGCGACGCGCCTAAGGAGGCAGGCATAATCGCGCCATACGGCAGGACGCCGATGCCTATTTCCCGATATCCGCGAGTAAAGTTGCCTCCCGCACAGCGTGTGATGAGGAGGACCTCGCTGGCACGGGCATCAGCGAGAAGGCGCGGTCTCTTCCGGACCGGCGTTGAATAGACCCGCGGCCCAATCCGCAAAGGCGCGCACAGCGGGGGAGAGAAAGCGCGGGTGCGGATAGATCATCGTCACCGGCACGGCGGGTGGCTGCCAGTCCGCCAGAACCTCGACCAGTTTGCCTTGCTGCAGATCCTTTGAAATCACATTCTCAGCAAGCTGCGCCAGCCCAAACCCCTCAAGACACAGTCTTATATAGAGTCCCGTTTCGTTGACGGCTGTATTTCCCTCAACCGGAACAGAGAAAGCCTCAGTGCCTTGTGTAAAACGCAGTTCATTCGTGCGTCTTCCCGAACCGGAAAAGTAATGAATCGCACGATGCTGTGACAACGTTTCAGGCGTCTCAGGGACGCCGAACTTCCTGAGATAGTCCGGCGAGGCGCAGGTTACCCAGCGAAACCGGCCAAGCGGACGGGCAACCAATGTGGAGTCAGCTAATTCCCCGGTTCGTATGACGCAATCGACACCTTCCTGCACAAGATTGACCTGCCGATCGCTCACACCAATCATCAGGTAAATATCCGGATAAAGCCGGTAAAAATCTTTCAGGTTGGGCATGACGATGAAATGGGCGATCCCGGCAGGCATATCAACCCGCAGCCGCCCCCGGGGGCGGCTGGTGGAATCACTCAGGCTGGATTCGCTTTGTTCGATCAGTGACAGAATTTCGCGGCATTGCGGCAGATACTGCAAGCCTTCTGGAGTAAGGCTGACCCGTCTTGTCGTGCGGTTCAGCAGACGCACCTGCAGGTACTTCTCCAGATTTTTAATCGTGCTGGTAACAGTCGAAGAAGGCAGTGACAGCGTTTCTGCCGCGCGTACAAAACTCCCGGCTTCAGCCACCCGCATGAAAATCTGCATAGCCTGAATCCGATCCATCATCCTTTCCTTATGTAAAAACTGGGCCTGATTATTCGCGAATTATGAATGATGAAAGCGTTTTAAGCACCTTTTTAAGGTTAATAGCGTCGCGTATCGTTTCCCCATTGATCAGGAAAGAGGCAAATTAATGACCGATTACATCAGAAATATTGTTAACAATCAGAAGGTCACTTTACAGTTACAGGCTACGTTGATTCGTGGCGCGACGATACTGAGTATGGACGAGAGCGTCGGCAACATGGCGCGCGGTGATATTCTCATCAACGGCTCAACGATTACCGCCGTGGGCAAGAACCTTGACGCGCCGGATGCTTGCGTCATTGATGCTACCAATATGATCGCCATGCCGGGGATGGTCGATTCTCATCGTCACGCGTGGGAAGGGCAGCTGCGCCGTATTAACCCGAACGCAACCTGTTTGGACGACTACAGCAACGCCACGCACTTCTCGTTTGCAAAGTATTACCGTCCTGCTGACATCTACATCGGTAACCTGCTGACGGCGCTGGGCGCAATTGACGCGGGCATCACCACGATGATTGATAATTCGCACAACAGTCGTACCGCCGCGCATGCCGATGCTGCCGTTGAGGCCCTGCTTGATAGCGGTATTCGCGCTATCCATGCTTCCGGCGCACCGGTGGCCGGTGAATGGGATAAAGCGCACTGGCCTGGCAATTGGCAGCGTCTGCAGGAAAAATATTTCAGGGGTAATCCTGAGAGTCTTGTGACGCTGGGCGTCATGGCTCAGCTGGAGCCGGAATTGTGGGCCGAGGCCCGCAGGCTGGGGCTGCCGATTGTCACCGAGTTCTTTGGTGCTGAAATGGCCTCCAGGCTTGAGTCGCTGCATCAGCAGGGCCTGCTGGGTCCGGACAATATCTTTAATCACTGTACCGCTCTACCTGATGAAGGCTGGGACATCCTGCGTGAAGCCGGTGTCCGGGTCAACGTCTGCCCGCGCTCAGATTCGCATTACGGTATTGAAAGCGGGATGTTCGCCATTGAAGCCGCGCAGCGTCATGGCATCCATCCTGGCCTGAGCGTGGATAACGAAACGTCTTACAGCACCGACATGTTTATGGAAATGCGCGTAGCGTTCTATCTGCAGCGCGTAATGGGTATGCATAAGCAGCACTGCTGTGATTCAGCACATTCGTTGACAACGATTCCGGCAGCGCAGTTGCTTAAATCGGCCACGGTCGATGGTGCGGTGTGTGCCGGACTGCAGGATAAAATCGGGAGCCTGACGCCAGGCAAACAGGCAGATCTGATCCTGATTAACGCGGCTGACCTCAACCTCTATCCCAATGGAAATGTGTTTGGCACGGTAGTGCATGCGGCTGAGCGTAGCAACATCGATACCGTGATGATCGGCGGGCGCATCGTCAAGCAGAACGGCAAAGTGCTGGGTGTCGACAGCGATCGCCTTCGCACCGCCATCGATGAATCACGCGAGCACCTTTTTGCGGCAGCAGGGTATCAGCCAGACATCTTTGCGGAAAAATTCCTGCCGCTGGTCCAGACAAGCTGACAGAGACGAACAGCATGAACGCGATTTATTATGTGCTAGCTTTTGTAGCAGGTCTTGGGATTACGCTTCAGACGACCCTGAACAGTCAGCTCGCTAAAGGGCTCGGCGAGGATCCGGTCACCGCCGCGTTGTTTTCCTTTACGGCCGGGGCGTTCGGCCTCGGAATATATGCGCTACTGCGCGGAGGGCTGCTCATCTCCCTTGCAGCTATTCCTTCGCAGCCTGTGTGGAGCCTGACGGGCGGACTGATCGGTGCCTGCGCATTATTGAGCTACGTCGTGCTCGCACCCAACATTGGTTTCTCAGCCCTGCTCGGGCTGGCGATTGTCGGACAGCTACTCTCATCACAGGTGATCGACCATTTTGGCCTGCTGGGCGCGGTAAGGCGGCCAGTCTCGTTGCTGAAGCTGGGAGGTATGCTGGTCATGCTGGCCGGACTTGCCATCATGCTTTTCGGCGATCGACTCTTTGCACGTTTTCTGCAGTGAAGCCTTTACCCCTGTTTATCAACGCACAGATGTGGGTGAGTTTGTTCAGACTACAAAATGATCTTTATTGACAGGGAGAAATAACATGTTTTCAATCGCAGCTGATATCCGCAATACGCTGGGAGAGTGTCCCCTCTGGTGTGAAAGAACCCGCAGGCTTTACTGGACTGATATCGAAGCTACAGCTCTTTTACCTCTCAGCATCTTCATAACCGCACAGAATGGAGATCTGAAATGAACGGACACTTGGCGCTTAAAATTTTCGCCGGCTTAGCGGCGATAGCATCCGTCTGGCTGGATTTCAGACCGAATGAAAGAAAAAAGAATAGCGATCCGGCTATCGCCAAGGCTGATGAACGCGAACGGCATTCATGGCGCTATACCCGCTGGGCTATCCAGGCGATACAGCTCCTGGTGGGCGTCTGGCTGCTGTGGCAGGTCGTCAGTTTCATACTGACGTAGCCCTGAAAACTTAACATAACACGACTGTGGTGAATAACGGCTAGCGCCGCAGCATCTGCCGTAGCCGCCTCTGTTGCCAGCGGCAGATGAACACGCGAAAAACAAACGTCCGCATGCCACGAATAATCAGCAGCGCACACCAGATCCCCGCGACCCAGAGTGACCATACGCTGGTTGGGGCCGAATAGTGGTTGAGAATAAGGAGTAGCGCGCAGACGACGACAGCCGTAATAACCGATCGGTAAAAACGGCCTTCCTCAGCAATTTTGCGCTTCGCTTCGGCAATTTGCTCGTCGCGCGCATCATCGGCAGGCGCGTGACGGCCGGAAAAATCCGTCACGCTCACTTCAAATACCGCAGCCAAAGCGTTTAGTGTTTCCAGGCTTGGCTTGTCGCCGTTTTCGATACGTTGCACCGTGCGCACGCTCAGCCCGGACAGTTCGGCAAGTTGCTCCTGTGACCAGGCGCGCGAAAGACGCAGCGACCTGAATGTGTTGGTATCACGCATTCTCTGTCTCCGAATAGCAGATGTTCAGCGCACAGTATTGCCCGCGTAATCCTGCACGACCACGATCGCAACCCGACAGTAACGTGACAGCGGTCAGACATGCCGCATTGCGGGTTTTGATGCGCTAATTTCAAGAGCCTATACGGTCAGATTGAGTATAAAAGTTCGTCCATGAACTCATGCCACAGGCGGTAAATGGTGGATGACCGTAACGTCGGAATCCAGCTCTATGCTCGGGTAGTGCTCACGCATTCCTTCCAGCAGTTCTGCATCCGGCCATTCCGCACTTTTCCCCAGCCTGGCCGCAACGTCACAAAGCGGCATTTTTTCAACGTGCGTGACACACACCATGACCGTGTCAAAGGCATCTTGCGCGTTTACGTAAAGCATAGGGCCCGGCACAATCTCGCGCTCCCGCCATCGAATGGTATGACGCTTCCTGCCTGCGCGAACATCCGGCAGCAGGCGAGGCACGATTTCAAGATTCTGCAATGGCATATCACCTCCGGTGACCTGTACCCAGTATGAGATACAACGATTAAGTCATGTCGGTTTTGGACTGCTGGGTCGAATTGAGTCTTAAACAAGTGAATTGACTAAAAAAGCAAAGCGTATCTTTTAAACGTCCGCTTCTGGCACGAAGCGCGGCTGCACCCTAAAAAGACGCTGTCCAGGCGAGAAGTCGACGCCTGAATGGCAGAGAGGATTGTGCCTTTTTTAGCTGTATCCGCACAATTGCCTGAATTTATTAATGGTCGCCCAGGAAAGGCTTGCGGCAGTATCAACGGTAACAAAGCGGTAAGGGTTACTGTTTAATAGGGGGCTCAAATCGGTACAGGCAATAAGAAGTGCTTCTGCACCATGACCTTCTACTTCAGCTAATAAATCTTGCCACTCTGCCTGTACATCGGGTGCGTCAAACCCTTTTGCTTTGACGCGCCCGATGAGTGACGTGGTCATTTCACGTAGCCGCTGTGAATCAATCATCACCCTTCCAGACGCTTCAATTCGTGCTTGATAAAAACCTGCTTCCAGTGTCGGTTCTGTCGCCAGTACCGCGACTCTGGTTGCGTCTGTCGGCAGCGACGCAAGGGCACTGTCTGCGATATGCAGCAGTGGAATACCGCAGCTTACCGCTTTCATTTCGGTGAAATAGCAGTGCGCAAGGTTACAAGGAATGGTGATCAGGCTCACGTTAGCGTTGACGAGCTCAGCAATGCCCTGCTGCAGGGCAGATATCATCGCACTATCATCAATTTTCTTACCAGGCCAAAACGGCGTTGGTAAGGAGATAATATGCATTTTGGGGTAATCCAGATCATCTTTAGCACCGTAGCTCACCTGGCAGTCTGTTACCAGCCTATCAATGAAGGGCGCAGTGGAACGGGGCCCCATACCGGCTAGCACACCTATAGAAACCGTCACTGTAAAAGCTCCTTATTCTGATCTTCTTTTTATCGCGGAAAGTATCCATAAATAATTCGCAAAATTAAAGCGTTGGATTTGAGTTCCCTTCCTGATCAGAAATCAGATAAACACGCGCTGGCGATGTGCTTTGCTAAAAGGGTTCAGGTCGCCTTTGGCACAAATGGACTCACTCTTGAACTGATGGTCGCATTAAGCATGCATGCGACGTTCACGTTGAATGTGTCCTTGCGTGGAAAAATTAGCCGAGAAGAAAATATTCAATGCGGCCTAATCACTCTTATGTCTGCGAGTTTGCTATCCCAAAAAGTAAATTCAATTCCTTGAGGGGCATAGGTGAGACTGTGTTCATGCGCGCCGGGAACGGAGCCGAATTCAGAAATTATGCTCTCTCCTTCACGCGAAGGGGGACCATACGCCTCAAGGACGTCTTTAATGGTGCTGTCTTTTCCTATCCCCTTGTCGGTGACACCGTCGAATATCGTGTAGCCAGGCAGTTTATAGTAGAGAAAAATCGCTCTTATTCTTCCATCCGCGCCATATGAAGCATCTACCCCCTCGCGGGGAAGGAATAAGTACCCCTCCTTCGCGACAAATTCGCTGGAAAAGTGGGATTTGGCATGTTGAATGGAATCATTTAATGACAAATTCTTGATGCCGACGCCAGGGTGAATAATAAACGCATGATCCGTCTTTGGTTGATATTTTGGTAATCCACATCCTGCCAAACTTAAAAAAAGAACGCTGACGAATAAAGCCCTGAACATTCATGACACCTTATTATATTCTAAGAGGTTGATATTTTATGTTTATCGTATGAATTATAACGCTTCAACGTTGATCAAAAAAGCTTTAGGCGAGTCTCAACGTCTGTGCCTGCTGGCTTGCGATTCATTTTTCATATTCCCAGGCAGGTGCGCTATAGGTATTCAACGACAAGAAGGATGCCCACGATCATTCTGGCGTGGACATCCTTCTGGCAAAGATAACTTTCAACACGGCCTTGGGTGAAAGCTCGGTACCTGCTTGTGGTTTAACGCATCACCTTCACGTTTTCTAGCCTCACCTGGCTTTCAGGTTTTTCTCCGACTTGCATTGCAACCGGGACAAAGACATTAAGATCTTGCAGCCAGGCGAGTGTGTCACGACTTTTCACTTGTCCTTCAGCGGTTTGATCGCACACAACTAACAGGTATTTCCCATCAAATTCAGGAGCGATGCGCTTTGCATCGCCCTGTGCGGTAACCTCACAGGTTAACGAAGACGCGGTGACTTTCTTTTCAGCATCAATACTGTCCCACTGAGCCTGATAATGTTGACCTGTCACCAATGGAAAACGCAGATTCGTCTGCAATTTATTGAGAAGGGATGCGCCAGTACTAATAGACATGGTGAACTTAAGCTGAAGCTGATTAGCCAGCGTCACGCGTTGTACCTTCCAGATACCATAGTCTTCCAATTTACGGACATAACCATTGGGTTGTGCATCTAACTGTACGTTGACCTTGCCGAGCGCGCTTGTTTCCGTATAACGGAGTTGTTTAAAGCGGGGTAATGCCCAGGGTTTGATCAATGATTGTGCCTGATGTTCAACAGTCCCCGTTAGCGGGTATTTCTTTAACCACTGCGGATTATTATCACTCAGGTCAGGCATTGATGGCCCCATCAACGTCGACGCGGGTTTATTCGCTGCGGGGACAAAGTGGCCTGCGGCTTTAAATTTTTTGCCTGCGGGTAACCGACACATCTGATCGAAGCGTTGTGCCATCTCAGCGTTAATCGTGAAACTGCTTTTGCGGCGAACAATGTCAGCAGTGATAAGCGAGTCTGTTACGCGCCCCTTATCGTCTAAGTTCATTGCGGCAACGGCATCACCCTGATGGGTTTTACAGTTGTAAACGTATTGTTCAACCTTTAATACCAGCGGCGCGTCGTAAGGGGGTTCCCAAATGACGTCGGCAAAATCGTAGCCCATGCGGACCAATAGCATATCGCCACTGTGCTTAATGCTTGTCACATCGACCAGAGTAGTCATGCCAGTTTCAGACGTAGCGGATAATTTTTCCCATTGCGCTGCTTTTATCGGTAGCTGGCAAACCTTACGGATATCCTCTTCTTTCATCTGCACATCATCTTGTGCGGGCGCATAGCGAAGATAGCTGTTGCCATAAAAGCGGGCGGTGGTATAGCCCTTATCATTCAACAAATCTTTGTACAGAAGCTGTGCCTTGCCCTGTTTACAATCAATCGATCGCCATTGTTGGGCTGTTTTTCCATTGCTGAAGTTTAACGACACCATGAAATTGACACGATCGTGAATTTTTATGATGGATAGGGGATTCGTGCTCACATCCGTCAAACCGAGCGTGTCAGCAGCCTGGGCAAGAGGAAGCGGCAAAACAAACATCAGCAAAAGTGAACGCGTAAAAATAGGCAGGGAATACATACATGGTCCTTCACATATTTATTAAGAAAAAGGGGTATCGGCATTTTATGGCAAAGGATTAGGCTGAATGGGTCGGCAGCCTATAAAGACATCGGGCGTGAACTGAGTGACGACTGCCCCTGGCATAAAGCGGACGCATATCCTGTTAATGACACGGTATCTTATGCAGAAGTGGGGCGGCGGTGGGCAATCAATACTCAGCGCCTTGCTTATAGCGGCGTGTTATTCATGCAACAGAAGGCAAGGGAAGCAGCGGCGGGTCAGGGCGGCACCGGGTCATTTCGGCCGTTCCGCAGTGTCTGCTGCTGGTTCATTGAATACTGCTATATCTGATTTGCGATATGCCCGTTTTATCGTGCGATGCCCGTGTTTTCACCTCTCACGCTGTCATCGCGTTTCGGGCCTCTCGTCATATCACCGGAAGCACGACAACGTGATAGCAGGATACCACGCCCGTCGTGCTTCCACGGCATCAGATCCGGAAGGCCTCCACCACCCCGCGCAGCGCGTGCGCCTGCTCCGACAGCGACTGCGAAGCGGACGAGGACTCCTCAACCAGCGCGGCGTTGTTCTGCGTGACGCCATCCATCTGGCTCACCGCAATACTGACTTGTGAAATGCCCTGCATCTGCTCTGATGACGCCAGTGAAAGATTATCCATGGCTTCGGCCAGCTCGCCGACCATATCGACAATTTTCAGGATGCTCTTCCCGGCATCCGCTGCCGCCACGACGCCGCTGCCCACCACACTAACGGCTTCCGCCATCAGCTGCTTGATATCATGCGCAGCGGTAGCACTGCGCTGGGCCAGCGTTCTGACCTCGCCCGCCACCACGGCAAAGCCTCGGCCCTGTTCACCCGCGCGGGCAGCCTCTACCGCGGCGTTGAGAGCAAGGATGTTCGTCTGAAAAGCGATGCTTTCAATAATTGACGTAATGTCATTTACCTTCGCAGCACTCACGGAAATAGCGCTCATGGTATCCGACATCCGCTGCACGTCTGTCTCACCTGAACGGGCGAGCTGTGCTGTTTCACGCGCTGAACCTGCTGTCTGCTGTGCGCCCGCACTGTTACTTTTCACCGTGGCGGTCAGCTGCTCCATGCTGGCGGCGGTCTGCTGCAGCGCAGCGGCCTGCTGTTCGGTGCGTGAAGAGAGCTCAGTATTGCCCTGGCTAATTTCGTCGGCCGCCATCGCGACCGAGGCGGACGACGCTTTAATTTTTGACACCAGATCGCGCAGGTTATTTTGCATGGCACTCAGCGAGGCCATCAGACTGGACGAATCCCCTTTACGAAGCGTGATGTTCGTCGTGAGGTTGCCCGCGGCAATGGCCGCGGCCAGGTCCTGCGCGTGAGAGGGCTCCCCACCCAGCTGAGCCTTAATCCAGCGGGTCATCAACCCGCTGATGATAACCCCGAGAATGACAAACAGCAGGGTCATTACAGAGAGCGTCACATAGACACCGGAGAGCTCCTGGCTTGATGTCTGCGCCGTTTTACCCGTTACCCTGGCCTGATAATCTACCATCTCGTTGACGGCATTAAGGTACTGTGAAAGCACAGGAAGCACGTCGCCATGCAGCTTATCCTGTAAGGAAACCGCGCCCGGTACAAACAGACGCTGCGATGCCCGATTAAGGGGGGCCGACGCGACCTCAATGTTCTTCAGGAGCGAGGAGGCCTCTTCAACCTCAGCAAGATTGATGCCCGGAATGCTTTTAGCGCCGTTGATCAGCCCACGAAAACGCGCAGTAGTATCATCACTGTTGGCCTGCAGGGCAAAAAACTGTGCTTGTAACGTTGCCTCAGCCTGCGTCTGCGAGGAGAGGGCCAGTAAAATAACCGTTTGTTGCGTTAGATTATTTTTTACCGTCTGCAGCGCCTGGAGATCGGCCAGTCGCGCGCTCGTGAGTTTCTGCTGATCGCTTGCCGTATTCAGTTTGAAGCCTGCAAAGGCGGTGACAAAAACACCCGTTAAGATGACGGTAATAAATGCGGCAGTTAACATGACGCTTAATTTTATTCTTTTATTCTGGTACATGAAAAATCCCGAGATAAGTTTATGTTGTTTTCAGCCACCCGCTTTATTGGCGACGCGCGGTGGTGCCCTTTGTTTATCGGCAGCGGGGTGAGCAGTTGTGTTTGGTGTCAATCGGAATGGGAGATAGATGCACAGCTGCATTAAAAATGTTTGTTTATGAGCGATGCAGACTCTATTCCTCAGAGACGGCTCTGACGTATAAAGTAGAGTGAGTATTATTGAAAAGGTATTTCTGGCATGAACCCCTATGAGAGACATTACAGGCAACTCATGGCAAATGGCGCGGCGGCCTGGGCTGGAGAAGGTTATCCCAGAGCCAAAAAACAGCAGGAGAAAATATTTCGGTGGCTTTACACACACCAGTATTTACCCCACCCTGCTACACCTGTACTTGAGATGGGGTGTGGGAATGGAGCAATGGCAGCGCAGTCGCTTGCTGAGCTCGGATATTCTGTCTGGGGAGTTGACTGGTCAGAAACGGCTATCAGTTGGGCAGAAGATCGTTTTCAGCAAGCCGGGCTTACCGCAAGATTCATTGTCGGCGATGTCTGCAATATTCATCAATGCAGGGACGCGATGTTTGAGCTGATTATTGATGGCAGTTGTTTGCATTGCCTTATAGATGACGCGCGCGAACTTTTTTTGCAGAGGTAAGGAGATTGCTCCGACCCGGTGGACGATTTGTAATCGGTTCTATGTGCGGAACTCCCCGTCAATCCGAAGATGTTAAAGCGTATGATCCCCTCAGGCATCATTTACTGAAAGAAGGCCGCCCCTGGCGGACCCTGATGCCGCTTACGGATTTAATTGATGAAGTACAAAAAGCGCATTTTAATTTGGAGGCGTTCAAAATTAATAAAAATAAATGGTGGGATCATGCCACAATAGTCTGTTCGGTGAAGCAGTAACGTGCTGTGTCATCCGCAGAACGCTCCGGGCAGTGTGTTGCACCCATCGGTTAAACTCACAGTACAAAGCAGGCATGGATAGGCCATCGAAGTTTTCGTAACTATGAGCCGCACCAAATACCTCTGCCGTCATCATCGCAGCTAAAACATCCCAACAACGTCCGAATATGCAGGCTTGGGTTGGCTGGCAATTCAGTTACTCAGCAGTGAGGTGGAGTTAAAACAGGCCCTGCAAAATAACCTTTCAGAGCACCTATTATTAATATTTTGAATTCCTTTTTTTCAAAATGTAGCCATTTTGTCAACGTAACGCTCTTTTTATATACATTTATTGTCATTACTATTTATGTAAGCATGAGGGCTTGATTATGAAATCAGTTATTCAAGAGAAGATACTTACCTTGTTTTTGTGTGTCGCGATTACCGCTGTAATCGTTAAATTCATTTCGAAAAGTGCTTTCTACGTTTCACATCCTTCTTTATCCATTTCGTTAACAGTTGCTGTAGCAGTAATCATCTCGAACGTGGTAGTAACAAAAATAGTTTCCAAAAGAGGATAAATGACATGCTTAGAGAACTGACTGAAATTGAAATAAATAATGTCTCTGGCGGTAATGCTAACTCAGGTTACGAAGGCCCGAACTGCACCAACGCCGCGATTAAGGGGGGAGTGACCGGTGCAACGGGCGGTGCTGTCGCCGGTGCTATCCGTGGCGGTGTGACGGGCCTTGCTGGCGGCCCTGCAGGGGTTGTAGCAGGAGCAGGTGCCGGGGCAGCTGAAGGGGCTGTTTATGGTGGTGTTTCAGGGGCTGTCGGAGGGTATGTGGGTTGCCAGAATAGTGGCTCTGCCAACAACGGCGGCAATAACGGCAATCTTGGCGGGGATTCAAACGCTAACAGCGCTAACGGACAGTGCCATTGGTAAATAATTTTCCGGGCATGTGAGAATTATTATTCCATGCCCGTATTTTAATTTTCAGGAATAAAAAACTTTGCTTATGGAGCTGGCTCTCTATGCTTTACAGAAAGGAGGTCACTGAAGCCAGGAACAATTACTGGTCAGGCAAAGCTGTATTAATTTCCGGTCATCGTGGCCATTACATTATTGCTTTCACCTTGATTTTTTTTACCGCATTTTTAGTGCTCATCACGTCATGCTCCTACACCCGCAGAGTCAGTGTTTCCGGCGAAATTGTCTCAACGCCCCGAGCCGTGACTGTCTTTTCTCCTCAACAGGGATTCATTATCAATCGTGCGGTAAAGCAGGGCGAACAAGTGAGGAAAGGACAGCCTCTTTACCGCATCGACGTGAGCCGGACCACCACCTCGGGCGTGGTCAGCCAGCGGCATCATGAAAGTATTCAAAAACGCATAGCCACGTTGAATCAGATTGCGGCTGATATAGCCCGTAATCGTGCTCTGACGCTTTCGATGCTCGCAGAGGAAAAAAACCGTTACGAGTCGGCCCTCCAGCGGTCTTCCGAAATCGTTGCGCATGCGCGGGAAGGCCTGAAACTGATGAAAGAGAATATGGACAATTATCGGCAATATCAGCATCAGGGTCTGATAAACCGAGACCAGCTTATCAATCAGACGGCTCTTTATTACCAGCAGCAGAATGACATGTTGGGGATTGAAAGTCAGAATCAGCAAAATGCGCTACAGGTAATGAATCTGCGCAGTGCTCTTCAGACTCAGGCGGCCGACTTTGACAATCAGCTCAATCAGATTGCGATTCAGAAAAGCGCGCTTGAAAGTGAGTTAACGGATGCAGATGTTGGCGGCGACCAGATAATAACGTCCCCCGTTGACGGAACTGTTGATACGCTGAGCGTTACTCCGGGCCAGATGGTGGCGTCCGGAGACAGTCTCCTCCAAATTATTCCCGGCGATGCGCATTACCGGACACTGGTGCTCTGGGTGCCTGATTCAGTTATACCTTACCTCTCTGCAGGAGAACCGGTTAATATCCGCTATGATGCGTTCCCCGCTGAGAAGTTTGGCCAGTTTGCGGGTAAAATAGCATCCGTGGCCCATTCACCTGCTTCCTGGCAGGAAATGTCAACTTACCCTGGCGCTCCCCCCCATTCTCTCAGTGGTCCCCAGACATGGTACAAAATCCTCGTCAACCCGTCCTCCGACCATTTTACCTACAAAAATAAAATTATACGTGCTGAAAACGGGATGAAGGCCTCTGTAACGTTGTTTCTTGAGGAAAGGAAACTGTATCAGTGGATCCTGTCACCGCTTTATGACATCCGCGACAGCGCAACGGGGGCAATCCATGAATGAAGCGCTTCATACCATGATAAGGGGGCTGCTGCAGTTTTCAGGGCACGGCAGGGTTCCACTGCATCTGCAGACGGAAACATCAGAATGTGGCCTTGCCTGTCTTGTAATGGTGGCAGGCTTTCATGGCAGCCATACAGACTTACTCACCCTGCGGGAGCGGTCAGGGCTTTCGGCACGCGGCAGTACTCTGGCATCGCTGATGAGCGTGGCAGGTGAAATGCACCTTGCAGCACGGGCACTCTCTATCGACCTTGACAGTCTCAGTGAACTGCGCAAACCCTGCATTCTGCACTGGGACCTCAACCATTTTGTCGTGCTGGTCAGTGTGAAGGGGAAACGATGCGTTGTGCATGACCCGGCTGCGGGCCGTCAGAGCATGTCACTTGAAGCCCTTTCATCACATTTTACCGGCGTTGCTCTGGAGCTCTGGCCTGATACCGATTTCAAGCCTGATATCCGTCAAAAAAAGCTCAAAATCAGTACGCTGCTGAACAACATCACGGGATTCCGACAGTCCCTGGTAAAGATATGTTGCCTCTCGCTGATGATTGAATTCATTACCCTGCTGATCCCGGTAGCTACCCAGATGGTGATGGATAATGCCGTGCCGGCTGCAGACACAGGGCTGCTTACGCTGATCTGCCTGAGTCTTCTTCTACTGACTCTGCTTCAGACAGGCCTAAGCCTCTTTCGGGGCTGGACGATGATAGTGATGGGGATTTATACCGATTTGCAGTGGAAAGACGGCCTTTACCGTCACCTCCTTCGCTTACCCCTTTGCTGGTTTGAGAAACGCCGGATAGGCGATATCCAGTCCCGATTTGCCTCTCTCGATACGCTGCGCAGCACCTTCACCCAGAGTATCAACGGCGCAGTAATTGACGGTGTTATGGCCACGGGGGCTTTGGTTTTGTTGATCCTTTATGGGGGATGGCTGGCATGGGTGGTTACCGGATTTACCCTGATTTTGTGCTCTTGCGTGTTTTTACGTGGCCTCGCTACCGACAGGCGCAGGAGGAGCTACTGATAAAAAACGCCCGGGTGGCTTCATCATTTACTGAAACGCTTTACGCAGTGGCTACCGTGCGTGCGCAGGGTTTATCCCACCGCCGGCGTGAAATTTGGCTTAACATGATGGCCGATGCAACCGGCTCCGGGGTCAGTCTGCTCCGGTTTGACATGCTGGCGGGGAGTGCCGGAACCTTTATTGCTGCAAGTGACAGTGTGATTATTCTTTGGCTGGGAATTTCCGCCGTGATCAATCACACCATGACGCTGGGAGCTTTCGTGGCTTTTACCGCGTTCAGAGGCATGTTTTCAGAGCGCGTACTTTCCCTGACGGGTGTTGTATTACAGTTAAGGATGCTTTCTCTTCACAATGAACGTATTGCGGATATTGCGCTTTCCGATCCGGAAGGGGACAAAGAAGAGGTAAAGCGTTTATTTCCTGCAGGTGAGGCCCTGAACCTTAAATGCGAGGATCTGATGTTTCGCTACGATAGGTTCTCCCCACCGGTGTTGCAGAACCTCAATATCAGCATCGGAGCAGGGGAAAGCGTGGCCATAACCGGAGCGTCAGGCAGAGGAAAGACCACGCTGATGAAAATTCTGTGTGGACTTACCACGCCAGTAAAAGGAAGAGTCCTGGTGAATGATGTCGATATCCAGGCTGCGGGGCTCAGCAATTATCGCCGGGCGGTAGCCTGTATCCTTCAGGATGACAGGCTGCTGGCTGGAACGCTTCGGGATAATATTACCGGTTTCTCACATGATGTTGATGAAGAGTGGATGGTCCATTGCGCCAGGCTAAGCCATATTCACGACGATATTATGGCATTGCCTATGAGGTATGAAACGCTAACTGGCGAGCTGGGAGAAGGACTTTCAGGGGGACAGCGTCAGCGACTGTTTATCGCCCGGGCACTGTACCGGCGCCCGGGCATCATATTCATGGATGAGGCCACCAGTCACCTTGATGAGAAAAATGAAGCCCTCATTAATGCGGCTATGCAGACCCTGAAAATGACACGTGTGCTCATCGCACACAGACCTTCCACAATTTCATCGGCCGATCGAATCATCGAGCTTTGAATGCATTCTCCTTAATGGGGATGACCTGAAACGCGCCAGAGGAAAGAAGATGAAGATAAAACCACTGTCTGCTGTATTACTTGGCACGCTGCTTATGTCAGCAGAAACGCATGCCAATGTGTCCTTCATAAAGAATGACACTCTGAGTAATGCGCAGGTCAAAGAGGCAGCGCTTTATTTTAACGGTGCGGTCAACAATCAGACTGTGACATGGTTATTGTCCGCACTTGCCGAGATTCATAACAATTATCTTAATGTTGAAAACGTTGATATCTATCTGAACAGCCGGGGCGGTGATATGGATGCTGCTTATGTAGCGTACGAAGCCCTTCGACAAAGCCCAATGAAACTCAGCATGATAAATTCGGCAATGACAGCCTCATCCGCCACCATGATTTACTGCGCATCCCCTGAACGTTACGCCATGCCAATGGCCCAGTTTGTATTGCATCCAGCAGCGGCCACTAATGAGAAGGCTGACTATCTGCGACCGGATCAGGCAAAACGTATTCTTGACGAGGATGATAATTACAACGGCATGTTCCGTAAGATTTACACTTCCTGCGTGAGGCTTTCCGATAAAGAGCAAAATGAGATTACCTGGTCTGAATCAGGCAGATTAGTTTTGAAAGCTGATGAAGCTTCAAAAAGGGGGCTTGTAACAAAAGGGGGCAAGGAAAGTCACAGTTATCTACTGACGTATTATGTTACCGACAGCCAGGGCTAGATATTGACAAAATCAGCATTATAACTGTCCTCATCCCGGTTCTGCTTTAAACATACAAGGAAGTCCAGTTAGTGCGGTGTCTGACGCGATAATTTATTTTTACTGGGTAACCAGGAAAAGAGCGGCTGTAGAGGCGTTTAGTCTGAAGGTGAAATTGTGGCGTGCTTCCCGCTTAAAAAGCGCATTCCGTGACCATACATCCATTATTTACCCATCCTGAACCACGCATCTCCGTGTCCGAAAACAGCGCGCAGCGTTTCCACAGATAAAGGTATTGTCTGCCTGACATTCACAGGAGACGAACATGACATTCAACATTTCAGGGCTTGAGGCGGCCCCCTTTCTGCATCTTTTTGGACAGGACGAGCACTACTTAAAAAAAATACGGTGCGTTAAGAGTCAGTGTCGATCGCTTTCCAGGTTATCCCGACAGAATTTCACTCTGTGAGATTCCAGTCGGGGAAACGGCGATGCTCATTAACCATACTTATCAGCCAGCTGATTCTCCCTACTACGGCACACACGCCATTTACCTGTGGGAAGGATGTATGAAGCAGGGGATATACACGAATAAAATACTGGAATCGATCGGTGCCAGGCTGCTTTCTTTGCGGGCCTTTAATCAAAACCATCTCATGATACACGCGGATATCTGTGAAGGTGCGGCTGCGGAAGCATTGCTGACGCATTTTTTCGACGACCCGCTCGTGAGCTATATCCATATTCATAACGCAAAGCAGGGGTGTTACGCCTGTCTGGTAGAACGCCACAGCCTTCTATGAACTTTATCCCCCTGTTGGCTAGGCCCGATGATTCAACTTATCTCTTCTGCCTGCCGGGCATCATATTGCAACTGCGCCTGTTCCATTTCTGGCCCATGTTTTAGCGCCCATCCATACAGCGCGCTAAAGGGCGCCTGCAACGTCTGTGCCAGTGCTGTCAGGCTGTATTCCACACTCACGGGGGAAGTCGGCAGTACCTTGCGATGTACCAAGCCATTGCGCTCAAGCCGCTTCAGCGCATCAGACAGGGCTTTGTGCGTAATCCCATCCAGTCGGCGACGCAGCTCATTGAAACGCACGGGTTCATTACACAGTACGGTGAGAATTAAAATGGACCATTTATTGGTGATGTTCTCCAGCACCGGCCGGGTTTTCCCTATTTCTCTCAGGTCATTATTAGCAGTGTGAGACATGGCGATATATTCCTCGATACCTGATATAGATAAAGTGCGTAATTGTTATTAAGTATAAAAATTATATCCTCTGTTTTCCATCCCGACAGGAGTGAACAGATGAGTCGATTAGAGAACAAAGTTGCCCTGATACTTGGTGGGGCAAAAGGTATTGGACTGGCTATCAGTCAGCGATTTGCCCGTGAAGGTGCCATAACCTGGTTAACCTCACGCCGAGATGAGGAGTTACACGCTGCCAGCCTCACTATTAAGGGCACCGCAAGGCCCATCCGGGCTGATGTCAGCCAGCTAAGCGAATTGACGCGGATAGCGGACGCCATCAAGACCGAATCGGGGCAGTTAGATGTGCTGGTCATCAACGCCGGAATGGCCGAATACGCGACGATTGATGAGGTTACGCCGGCACAGTTTGAGGCTATTTTCGGCCTGAATGTGCGCTCACCGCTTTTTGCTCTGCAGGCAGTACTTCCCCTGCTGAAACCGGGCGCGAGCGTGGTGTTAATCGGGTCGATTGCCGATGTGATTGGCACGCCGGGCTATGGCGTATACGGTGCCAGTAAAGCCGCACTGCGTTCTTTTGCCCGCACATGGACGCAGGAACTCTCCGCCCGTGGGATCCGCATTAATGTGGTCGCCCCTGGCCCTATCGATACGGAGATGATGCTTGCAGCCTCTGAAGAGGTGCGTACAGGGCTTATCAGCACCATTCCCTTAGCTCGCATGGGCAGACCTGAGGAAGTCGCCAATGCTGCACTGTTCCTCGCCAGTGATGAAAGCAGTTATATCGCCGGAGCAGAAATCTGCGTGGATGGGGGGATGACGCAAGTGTGAGGAATATCGTTCAGTTTGACCAAGCGCAAAGAAATGCTGATGACGGATAACCGGGTCACTGCCCGGTTTATCTTTTGTCGCGTCCGGGCCGCTGCGCATCGTCACGTAAATGCGCGGCATTCCTTTACGTCATTCAACATCGTTAGTCATGGTCACTTCGGGAATACACGCGACGTGGTGTCCCGCCACTGACCACGTCACGTTTTCTGCGCGCCCAGAAACCGTTTCAGCTCATCAATAAACGCCCGCACACGCAAAGAAAGGTGCCTGCGGCTGGAACAGATCGCATGGATAGCCATCTCTTCCCCCTGCGCTGCGGGTAACAGATGGACTCATCGACCCTCCAGAATATCCTTATCCAGCATAAAGGAAGGCAGCTTGCCAGATGCACGCCTCGGCGGGAATAGGCGTGGTGCTTTACCTACATGGCGGCGGCTATGTACACGGTGGCGTGGAGTGGAAATGTATCGCGGATTAACCGGTCGCATCGCCTCGGCTTTAAACGCCAACGTTTACGTGCCGCATTACCGACAGGCACCGGATTTTCCCTTCCCAACCCCGGTTGACGGTGGTTTGACCGCATATCGTGCGCTGCTCGACAAGGGCATCGATCCTGTCACTCTGGTGCGGGTGGGTGATTCAGCGGGCCGGGCGAGGGGAGTGACATTGATGCGTAAGGCGCGAGACGCCGGGTTACCGCTGCCAGCGGCGGCAGTAGCCTTCTCGCCGTGGGCCGATCTCACCCACAGCGGCGTCGCGGCGCGCGCTCGCGAAGGTCTGGATCCGCTTTGTAGCCTCGATTTTCTTCACCATTTAGCCCGGCATTTTCTGGCGGGGGAACTCCCCACGCACCCTGACGCATCGCCGGTTTATGCCGAACTCCAGGGCCTTTCCCCCACGTTGATACAAATGGGTGAAAACGAAGTGATGCTCAGTGGCGCGATGATACTGGCGACACGCTTAGGCGAGGACCGGGTGCGCACAACGCTTGAAGTCTGGCCGGGAATGTTTCATGTTTGGCACCTCCTGGCCGGTACGCTGCCGGAAGCCGACCAGGCGTTACACAATGCGATAGGCTGCCTGAAAAATACCTTATCGACGCAAGCTGGCACCCATGACGCATCGCGATCGATATCGCGGTAACGCGTGAATCCTGGCGCGCGTTCTGGTGACGTCAACGGGCGGCAATGCGTTTGCTTTTCATTGGTGAACCCTGGGGTATAACAGGCGGGTGACGTATTTACCCCCAAGCAGTTTCGTCATGCCAGGGTAACTGGCATTTGGTATGCTGCTTGCCCACGTAAAGCGTGATAGTCACGCTTTGACACCAACTGTCTTGCCCACTGACGTTGGCGAGTCTTAGGCAGAAATCGAGGATTATGTGCACACGAACAGTCTTATTTTGGTGGCGGAAGATGATGATGACATTGCCGACATCCTCATGAGTTATCTGCACCGTGCTGGCATGAAAACGCTGCGCGCAGCGCAAGGCGAACAGGCCCTCACGCTCATCAATCTGCATAAACCCGATCTCATCCTGCTGGATATTCACCTGCCGGTCAGGGATGGCTGGCATGTCCTTGCCACGCTGCGCCGCGAAAACCCGGTGCCGGTGATTATGGTCACAGCGCTGGATCAGGATATGGATAAATTGATGGGGCTGCGTTTGGGCGCCGATGACTATGTGATCAAGCCTTTTAATCCAGCCGAAGTCGTGGCGCGGGTGGAAGCCGTGCTGCGCCGCACGCGTACCCTCACGGAGCGGGCGGCGGTTCAGCCTATCAGAACGCCCAATATCACCATTTATCCGGAGGATTTTCACATTGAGATTGCCGTAGGTACCGAGCGGGTTAGCCCGCTATTGACCACCACGGAATTCAAATTGATCACGCACCTTGCGCGCAGTCCACGGCGCGTATTTTCCCGCGAAGAGTTGCTCACCGCGTGCCTGCCAGAAGGTGACACGCTGGACAGAACGGTTGACAGCCACATGAGTAAGCTGCGGAAAAAGCTGGAAAATGCCGGGCTGAAGGGGATGCCGGAGAGCATTCGCGGTATGGGATATCGCCTGGGGGAAAACAGATGAAGCGCGAGCCGATACTCAGTCGTCAGGTATTAACCTATATGCTGTCGTTGACCTTCACGATCGTCGCCGTTTCCGTACTGGGTTCATTTCTCTTTTATACGGTGATCATCAACTATATCCCCGGCGGAGCAGAAGCCAGCACGGAAGATCAAATGACCTTCCTGGATTGGGTATGGGTCCTGATTTCCACCACCATCAGCGTGGCCATCTCGCTGTTTTTTACCGTAAAGCTGTCGGGAAGAATCCTGACGCCACTCAACTCTCTGGCGGCCAGTCTTAAAAAGATTTCCCAAGGCGATTTAGCCGCCCGCGCGCATTATGGGCAATCTCACTTGGGCGAGCTGAAAAAATTAGTGGATGATTTTAACGCAATGGCGGAACGGCTGCAGACGCTGGACGCGCAGCGTAACGCCTGGAACGCCGCTATTGCGCATGAACTGAGAACGCCGGTGACTATTCTGCGCGGCAGGCTGCAAGGCTTGGTGGACGGCGTATTCACACCAGAGCCCATGCTGTTTGGCACGTTGCTTAAACAGACCGAAGGGCTGACCAACCTGATTGACGATCTGCGGGTGGTGAGCGCGTCAAGTCGGGTGGGTTTTAGCCTGTCACGCTCTGAGGTTAACCTCAAAGAGATCCTGGAGAGCACGCTCAGCGCTTTTTCTCCGGAGTTTACCCGTCACGCGTTTAGCCTGACCATCACGCTTCAGGATCAGGTTTGCCAGTGCGATCCCCTGCGAATTCTACAGTGCCTTAACGTGCTGTTCGATAATGCGGTGCAGTACGCTACTTCACGCGCGCTGCACGTCAGCAATGGCGTGACGCAAGGGCAAAACTGGATTGTCATTGAGGATGAGGGGCCCGGTGTATCGGACGCGGGCCAAAAATGCTTATTTCAGCCGTTTCAGCGCGGCACCGAGGCGCAAATCGTCAATCCGGGCGGATACGGGCTGGGGCTCTCGGTGGTGAAAGCGCTGATGGTGGCGCACGGTGGCGACGCCACCTACCAGCGGACCCACCACAATCACTCCGTATTTACGCTGAGCTGGCCGGTTTAATCGCATACCCGAGTTGGGCGGATTCATGTGGATGCGCCGTCTCTGCGCGCCATTGCCACAGGTTGCCCAGCTGGGTATCCCATTCCATGGGCGTAATGGTCAATTTGCCGCGGCGCGGGCTGAGCGTGATTTCGCTGAAATAAATTCCCTCATCGTGCAGCATCAAATCGACGCGGCAGTAATCGAGGCTGTGGGCCAATTGTTGAGAAGCGATAATCGCCTTACCCAGCAGCGCGGGTGCCGGAACAGGGTGCGGGGTATTCGGATACTCCATTTGGCAGGGGAGCGGCTGCCAATCACGATCATAGACATTAATAAATTCGCGACCGTGAGAATCGGTGAAGTCAGCTTCTATCACCCTCAAGATGCCATGGAAGCAATGCAGTCTAAGCATCTCGGGTAACGCGCGTGTCGCAGCCAGACGAGGCGGTGCAATATACTGCTCGCACAAAATCATCGGCACAATATTTTTGTACTGCCACTCTCGGGTGGTGTAGTACATATTTCTTTTTGAGGCGAAGTGCAGTCTGCGCAAGGCGTTTGTTGCATCGAACGTCCGTTTATCCGTACAAATTTGCGTGCTGCCGCTATCATGATTGCACTTCAAGACAAACTGATCGGGCAATGTTGCGAAGTTAATCTCTTTAACCTGCCGGTAAACCCCTAACAGCGGCACGGTGTTAACCAGCGCGGTATTGGCGTGCACGTAGTGGCGTACGTTGAGTTTATCGGCCAGTAACGTGAAGAGCGGATTACGATCAAAAACCAGGCGATGGCATATTTTCTCGCTCAGCGTCACCGGCTGGCGAATATTGCCAGGCCGGCCTGACACCTTTTCCAGCCGCATCTGATGAAAGCGTAAATCGTTGGTCAACAGCGTGCGGCCTTTTCGCGCCAAATATTCCACATGTTTTGAGACGTGATTGAGTAGAGTCATGGTTCCTCCTGAGCAGGGAAGAACACTCTGCACTGCCACTATTTAGTGATGTTGTGCGAATTATGGAGCCAGCGTGGAGCCTGCGAAAACGTTATGCGAGCGCGTATGACGAGCATGCGGTCTTGCTACAGAGCGCGTGCAGCTTGTCATTGGGTTCATGATGAATAACAGAGCTGACGCCGAGTCATCAAGGCAGCGCTTTGTGCATAGAACGCCTTTCGCTTATGGAAGCGAAACATCAAAAAATCATGCGTATCTTGCTGCGCCAGATGCACAAAAAAGAGACGGTAATCCGAAGTAAACTTAAGTTTATGTGAATATTTTAAGGGCGAAGTGATTTCCATACGTGGTTATGTATAAATTTTAATCAATCCTGAGGTTATTTTTTAAAGCGTAAATAGTTTACTGTTTCTGGGTAATTTAAGGTGCGGCACTAAATGTTAATGTGTTGATTTATATCATTTATTTTAAATCAAAGCGTATTTTTTGATCTTTAAATAAAAGTTTTTCTTATATGTTTAAGGGGTGAAATAAAGTTTAAAACTGTGTGGTAAGTCACAATTCACTTACAAACAGGTAACACCATCCAACAAAAAACATTAAGTTTGCTTCACCGGAAACGGCTGCTTAACAAATTTTACAAAGCGATCGTCGATGGAAACATTGTCTAATAACATTAATTTTGCAGGAGCAATAACCATGAATGATTTCGAAAGCAAAGAGTTTCGTTCTTATGTGTCTCCAACCGAAGCTAAAGACTTCGATGTTGAGTTCAAAATTGAAAATGTCCAGCTTGCTGAAGTTGAGTTAGACAGTGAGTTGTTATTAGCGACCCATCGCTGCTAATAAAAAGAAGTTCTGGGGGAGTCCCCAGAACTTACTGAATTTTTCAATAGAGAGAATTGCAGATGAGCGTCTACCGTCCTGATGTTGAAGATATTACTAAAGTTGATAACACACAATTTTCGGAGATTTTCTTTAATAACACTACGCCAGTGCAATATAGAAATATTGCCAGCGAGATGCCAGCTTATAAAAAGTGGAACTTTGACTTTTTTAAAGAAAACTGTAAAGAAATGCTGTGTCAGGTAAGCGATGATCTGAACGATCCCGCAAATATTACCAGGAAAATATCAATTTCAGAATATATTCAAATGGTTCAAGATGGAAAAGAATGCCCCTACATGACGGGATGGAGTTATCAAAAAAGTTTCCCATCTTTAGATGACGATATCTTTTTCCCAGAGTTTCACCCAGAAGATTTTATCGAAATGTTACCCAAAAGAATGCAGTTCCGTAGGCGCTGGATTTTTTTTGGTAAGAAGGGAATAAACTGCGATCTGCATATTGATTGTTTTTCTACCAGCGCATGGTTGTTAATGATCGAAGGGCAAAAAACATTTAGAGCAATCTCACCGCTGGATCGCCATAACATTGATATGGGTGCATCATTATTCGACAGCAAGGTGGTTGAGCATCTAAATAAGCACGGCGTAAATATTGTTGAGTTTACACTGACTCCTGGAACCATCCTCTATGTCCCTACAGGTTGGGTACATGAAATTAGAAATGACTCTGACAATATCATGGTAACCGGTGGGTTTACTTCACAGCAGCACGCGATAAGATTTTATAAGAATTATCATTCTTACATTTCACGTGATGCATTAGAAAGTGATTTGGCATTCAATAATTATCTAAAAATGCTTGCTGAAAATGATGCGCCGCTGTCCAATGAAGTCATTAACTCTATAGAAGAAGAAGTTTCTTATACGCAAGAAAAAATCGATCTTCTTATGCAAAAGAAAAGACTTTATGAAAGCATGATCAAAGCAACAGTTTAAACGGTCATTTCAAATGGAAAAGATTAATATCGCCATTGATGTTTTCCCCTATAAGGAAAATATCTGGTCGATTTGTGATTATGGCGGCGAGCAAATTTACAGTAAATTAGCGCTTCCGCTTTTCATCACTGAAAAAGGAACGGTAAAGCCTTTTGCAGCCGAAGTTTTTGAACAATCGACTAACGAAGTAAAGATTGAAATCAAACGCAATCTTTTCTGGAGTAATGGCGATAATGTTAAGGCAGAAGATTATGTTAGGGCGATTAGATATGTCATTAGTGATGGTTCGAATCGTTATAAGAAAATTCTCTCAGCGTTGATAAAGGATGAAAAAGCAATAGTTGCGCATGACGATTATTGCTTTTCGTTGAGAACGTCTTGGTATGATCCCTTTATCACCCAACATCTCACCCTCATAAATTTCTCGCCTATGCATGTAAGTAATAGAGAAATTTATGCAGGGCCTTACATACTTCAATCAAAAAATGAAAATGTAATTAAGCTTATCGCCAATAAAAAATTCTCTTTAACAAATGAATCCGAATTTGTAAAAGAGATTGATTATGTTTTGGTGGCTGAAGATTTAGATGGTCAAGCTTTTTTTAGTGGAATAGTCGATGTCAGCAGTAACACCGCCCTTGATCTTAATAAATATCAGCAGTTCAAAAGTAGAAAAGAATTTTTCTCCGATAACGATAACCTGGTCATGCTGCTGTCACCAGGAAATAAATTTGATCAGATCCCCGATGATGTTAAGATGCGTTTTGTCTCGGCAATTCAAAGAGAAGCTATCGCGGCAAAATTTAATAATGCACTTGAGCCTTTTTATTCATGGATGGCACTCTATTACGATGGCGAGTATGAAGTGGCTGAAAACAATGCATCATTGCATATTAACTCGTTTTCTTTAGATGTTTCGTATGAAGACTTTTATCCTAACAAAGACGTGCTCGGCTTTATAAAAAGCCAAGTTGCAGAGCACAATATTCACCTTAATTTATGCCAGGATAACTATGGTGATTGGCAATCAGATTGTCATCTCAGATTCGAAATCCGTAAAGCCCCCCAATCCAGCCCCATAAACATCATTCGATCAGATTTAAGCAGGTTGGATAAAAATCATGAGGATTATCTCTATTTAAAGAAATTGTATTCTTGCTTGCACGTCAAAGAGCTATCTTCTCAGCAAGGAAAAATCTTCAAGAAGATAGATGCTGTGTTGCGTAAGCATGGCCTATGCATCCCTCTTTTTTTATTTCCAACGGGCTTCTTTTGTGTGTCAAATCTAGCGGAAGCGTCAATTTTTTCTCCAGGAAAAAGAGTGCAGGTTAAAAAAGATGATGAGAATAAAGTTGAATGCATCCGTACTTGAATTAGATAAAGAAATCGTTTTGATGGGAAAAAGGAATTACAAGTTAAATGGCACGCTCGAACCCGATGTCATTGCTTTTCTATCACGACTCGAAACCGGGCTCAGCAAAGATGAATTGAATGTATTTCTTAAGAAAGAAAGAAATCGGGTTGTTTTTGAGGAACTAAAATCCACTGCTCTGATCAATCTTGTCGATACGAGATGGAAAGGGACTGCGATGGAAAAAAGCTACGATTTCCTCAATTTTCATTTCGGTAACGGTGAGCGGCCTTTTCAGTTTCGTGAAGATATCCATATCGCCTTACTTGGCTGTGGTGGGACGGGAGCCAATATAGCTATGTGCCTGGCTTCTTCAGGCATCGCCAGCATGACGTTAATTGACTTTGATACAGTGCAAACAAGTAATCTCAATCGACAATTTGCTTACGATTTGAACGATGTGGGCCAGAGTAAAGTATCATGCCTGAAGACAAAGTTAAAAAATATCAATCCCGACATGCATATCACTACCGTTGAACAACAGATTCAGTCTTCTCAGGACATTGAGTGCCTTAGCAAGGGCATTGACCTTGTTGTTTCCGCTATAGACACGCCGGCAATAAAATCATCTATGTATGTCATTGAATACTGCATAAAAAACAATAAACCCGTCATTTTTGGTGCCGCTGGCTATACCTCACTTTCCGCTGGCCCGCTTTTAACCACGGACGCGGCTAAACGGGCTTTTCTTGCAAGTCTCAAAAAACACGACAAAGCAAAGTCAAAACCGATATCAGGATCAATTGGATCAACGAACTTATTATTAAGCGCCATAATGGCGAACAATATTACAAGTTTTTTCTATCCTTTTTCAGACCCTGAGCTCATTAATGTCAAGAAGATTTATGATCCTCTTAGTATGGCTGCACTCGGAGAAATATTTTATGGCGATCACACAGGATAATTTTTATTCAGTGTATTTGCATACCAACGTCATTGATCAAGAGGTTGCACTCTGGCAGAAATTTTTCGCCTGTAATACCAAACTTCCGTTAATCAATTTTATAACGGATGATGTTGACGTGAAGTGGGCAGAGAAAATTGTGAATTACACAGCTGATGGGGGTGAAAAGTACGCATCTATAATTACAAAGATAGCCAGTGAAATGGCGCGTCAGGAAGACGCATTTTCTGAGATTGGGTACGTTGAAGATTTAACGTATCGTGAATCACTCTTGCGTGCGGTGAACATCATTGAAGCCGGCGACAGTGAACTCAGTTACGCCTTGCGTAAGTTTGTGGGTCAGATTGTCATTGTAGAGAGTGATTCGCTGGTCGCCACCAGTTCTGTACTCTTTCTTGGCTTGGTTGTGATTGCGCCTAAGCCAGAATGGTCACTGCATGATTATATTGAAAATCTTATTCATGAGATGTCGCATATCGAACTCTACATTAAACAGCTAACCGACCCTTTGGTTGTTAAAGGTGCACAGTTGCGCAGTCCCTTTCGCAGTCATCCTCGTCCGGTAAACGGTGTTTTCCATGCGGCATTTGTTTTAGCACGCATTGTATTTTATATGAATAAAATACAATTAAGCGTTAATGATTCAGGTTACTCTGAAACCAAAGCGGCTAATTCAAATAAACTACTTGGTGAAACGGTAGAGCAATTTGAAGATAATTCATTACTGACGCATCACGGTATAAAAGTAATGAATGAGCTCAAAAGCATAAATTTCCAATTTCAGGGGGAGGGGTTTTTGAATGCATGTGTTTAAGAGTGAAAAAATGATGCTGGAAGCAGCGCGCGAAATGCAGCTAACGCAGAGTTGCTTTGTCATAAATGACTATTGTACCCAGTGGCCCCTTTTTAAAAAAGGGAGTTTTACGTCTATCGTTGAACACTTCTCTGAGGATAAAATTCTCATTGAGGAGGGGATAAACAAGTCAGGCACGGTAGAGATAACGGTAGGTGATTATATTGATCGTATCAAAACGGGAACCAAAGGGATGGGGAACTGGTCCTGGCAGCCCCATTTGAACCATGCTGACGCGCTTGAGCAGTCCTATTCAATACCTGAGTCAATCACATTACGCGCCATTGAAAATTCGCTTGTGGGAGAATTAGTGCTGGCGCCGTGGATGCTTATGTCCGCACCTGAAACGGTTACGTCCATGCATAAAGACATGCTTTGCGTTAATGGTGTAGTAGGGCAACTTGAAGGAATAAAGGAATTTACGCTTGTCTCACCGGATTATTCGCTGCAAGAGGGGCGTTATTATACGCATGCGGAGCTGGCCGAACTGAATATTCCATTTGAAAGCGTAATGCTACACCCAGGCGACTTTCTCTATTTTCCTATGCACTGGTGGCACCAGGCAAAAACTATTGAATGCTCAGTTACATTCATTCATAGTACGGTCAATTCATTTAATTTGACAGCATTTTTAAATGACTCAATCGCCTTGATGCCAGCGTACATACAACGGGTACAGTCAGCGGCGAAAAAACGCAGTTATTTCGGCAACAAAATTAACTGGTTGTGTAATGGATTTCGTGCATTAGGATGACAGTATGTTCAAGGTGGAAGCTCAAGAGAGATTGGCGCTTTTCAAAAATAGAAACTTTTTGTTCTTTACCCTCAGCGGGCTTTTTGCCACCTTTGGTAATGGCCTGAATTATATAGCGCTTTCATGGCTGGCTTATTCGCAGACAAACTCAATCGGCGGCGTAGCCATGATGATGTTTTGTATCTGGATGCCAAGCATCGTGTTTGCGCCCTTATTTGGCCTGTTAGCCGACCGCTATGATCGTAAAACGCAAATTGTCATCTCAAACTTGGTGCGTGGCGTTGTCGTTGTCGCTTGGGTCATGTTATGGCATTACCATGTTCAGCTTAGCCTTATGCTGTTGTGCTCGCTGATGGGCATTTTTATCTCCTTTTATATGCCGTGTGCGGTGCCGTTTATTCAGGAAATCGTTCCTAAAAAATCCCTTGTGAGTGCGAATTCCACCATCGATATGGTTTATGAATTTGGCACCATTGTGGGGATGGGATGGAGCGGTTTTATGTTAGCTATTGTAGGTATAAAGGGCACGCTTTTCATTGGGGGGGGGCTCTTTATCCTTGCAGGCATACTGAATTTAGCTATGCGTAGACCGGCGGTTACTGAAAATAAAGCCAGTCAAAATGAGAGTTGGTGGGCCAGCTATATCTCTTCACTCAGGTACTTCAAAAGTAAACCTGATCTCTTCATGCCCTACATGAGCCAGATGATTATCATGGTGCTGTTGATGACCATCCCCATCATTCTGGTGCCTTATACGCGCGAAGTGCTTAATGCGAGCACACGCGTCTTTGCACTTTACGAGGCGCTCTATTCATTGGGCGTGCTAATTGGCGGGTTTTTAGCACCCATCTTGTGTAAGAAGATAACCATAAAGAAAACGTTGGCGCTGCTTTTATTGATTATCGCCTGCGGTTTATTCATTCTTTCCGGTAATGATGCGATTGGCTTAGTTTATCCCGTTTATTTCTTTATTGGGTTTGGTATTTCAAGCTGGGCGCTCTCTATTTCCCTTTCTCAGCTTCATTGTGAACCAGAATTTCAGGGTAGGCTACAAGCCACCTTCAATGGTATATCGGGTATCTTCATCTTGGCGATGTATCTCCTGATGGCCCACGGAGGCGCAGGCTTCTCATCACAGGGAATTTACCTGTCGCAAGGTTTGCTTGCGCTTGTCGGTATCTTGATTGTTATTTTTTACCGTAAAGGGGACTCCCGTGAACCGTAAAGAACAGGTGTTTATCGCCACAAACCAGCTCACCTACCATAATGTAACAAATTTGCTTTTTAGCGATGTCTCACTTTCATTAAGTTCATCGGATAAGGTTGGACTCATTGGATTCAATGGCGCGGGAAAATCGACGCTGCTGCAGCTATTAGCAAAAGTACTTGAGCCTACTTCTGGACAGGTTACGCATGCCAAATCGTCGCGCTTTTACATGGTAGAACAGCGTTTCCCCGATCATCTTTTAGGGTGTACACCCGAAGAAGCCTTACTGGATGTTTTAAGTGAAGATGAGCGCATTAATGAGGGTTGGCGAGCTCAGATCGTTTTGGATAACCTCGGCATCAGTGACATGCATTATGCGCTGCCCTGTTCGCAGCTGAGTGGGGGACAACAAACGCGCATACTGTTGGGAAGGGCTCAACTGTGTGAACCGAATGTCCTTCTTCTGGACGAACCTTCAAACCATCTGGATTTACCCACTTTACTCTGGCTAGAGGCATTTCTGTCGTCGTGGCGCGGCACATTTGTTATCGTCTCACACGACACGCGTATATTGGACAATACAACAAACAGTACCTGGATTATTGCTGGGGGAGACATTCATCAGTTTCGACTGCCCTGTACTCAAGCGCTGTTAGAGCACGCGCATAAAGAACAGGCATGCCAACAACAGTATCAAGAACAGGCAAATGAAATTGATCGCATTGAAGCCAGCGCAAAGCAGCTCGCATCATGGGGTAAAGAGCAGCACAGCAAAAGTTCTGCCCGAAAAGCACAGTCCATGTTCAAACGCATTGATAAGCTCAAGCTTGAGCAAAATACGTTGCCCGAGCCTTACCCGTGGAACCTCTCGTTTCCGGGCCAGACGCTGAGTGCAAAAAAAATATTGAGCTGCGGTCCGCGGGCAATTAAGCCACCTAATAGTGAAAAAACGCTCTATTCGATTGATGACTTGGTGATTCGCCCCGGCGAAAAAATTGCACTGATCGGTGCCAATGGCATCGGCAAATCGACTTTTTTACAGCAGATTTGGCAGAGTTATTCAGGACGGGAAGCGTCTTTCTATATTCACGATGCCACGCTGATCGCTTATTACGATCAGCAGCAAAATGGTATCGAGGCTGAAAGTGATATTCTGACCGCGCTCCTCAACTACTGTAATAAATCGCGTGTTAATCCCACCTCCGATCAGCTTAAGCATGCTTTATTAAAGGCAGGATTTCCCTGGGAGCGTCTCTCCAATAAAGTGAACACGTTAAGTGGAGGAGAGAGGGCGAGGGTGCTTTTCGCCGGTATTTCACTGATACAAAGTCATTTATTATTGCTGGATGAACCCACCAACCACTTGGATATCGCGGGTAAAGAAGCCCTGGAGCATCAATTGGCGGCATTCAAGGGTACGGTACTGATGGTGTCACACGATAGACAGTTAATTGAAAGCGTGTGCGATCGGTTTTTTGTTATCAATGATGGCAAATTACAGGTTTTTTTGGAGGCGCAAAAAGCCTACAAAGCAGCACAAATGGCGCATGACACACCTTCATTGTGCGAGATGTCCTGAAGGGAGAGCACATTCGAGGCGTTTACCTCTCACCGCCGCTTGTTTTGCCTGTGAAGCCGTTGAGTTCTGGCCGCGCTTCTGAGTGTCTCAACACCGCGCTATAAAAAAGCCGCGATAAATCGCGGCTTTCTCCGTTATAACTCTCTTTCCTAGCGCACCAAGCGGTAATAGGCCTCGTTCCAGCGCAGCGCGTCCTTGAAGGCGGGCAGGCGGGTATCTTCGTCGATCACCAGCACTTCAATGCCGTTCAGTTCGCCGTACAGGTACATATCTTCCAAATCGAGTGCCTGGCTGAACACCGTGTGGTGAGCGCCGCCGGCCAGAATCCACGCTTCCGAGGCGGTTGCCAGCGAAGGCTGGGCGCGCCACAGGGCGCGAGCGACCGGCAGTTTAGGCAGCGGTTTTGGCTGCTCAATGGCGTCCACCACATTCACCAGCAAGCGGAAGCGATCGCCCAGGTCGATGACGCTGGCGTTGATGGCGCGTCCGGCAGGCGTTGAGAAGATCAGGCGGGCCGGATCGGCTTTGCCACCGATGCCAAGAAACTGCACGTCGATCAGCGGCTTTTGCTCTTTCGCGATTGACGGGCACACTTCCAGCATGTGCGAGCCCAGCACCAAATCGTTGCCCGGTGAGAAGTGGTAGGTGTAATCCTCCATAAACGAGGTGCCGCCGGCGCGGTTACCCGCCTGAACTTTGAGGATGCGCAGCAGCGCGGCGGTTTTCCAGTCGCCTTCGCCAGCGAAACCGTAGCCTTGTCCCATCAGACGCTGTACCGCCAGGCCGGGTAACTGCGTCATGCCGTGCAGCGTCTGGAAGTTGGTGGTAAAGGCCTGGCATCCTTCGTCATCCAGGAAGCGTTTGAGTCCCAGCTCAATGCGCGCTGCGTCTAACACGTTCTGCCGCTTTTCACCGCCGACGGCAGCGGCCTCGCTGAACAGATACTGGCTTTCGTATTCATCGACCAGCGCATTCACGTCGCCGTCGCTGACGCCGTTGATCACCTCCACCAGGTCGCCGACACCCCAGCCGTTGACCGCATAGCCAAACTGAATCTGCGCCGCGACTTTATCCCCTTCGGTAACGGCCACTTCGCGCATGTTATCGCCAAAGCGCGCCACTTTAAGCTGCTGGCTGGCCTGTTTGGCCTGGGCGGCGTTGATCCAGCGGGCAATACGCTGCTGACTCTGCTTATCCTGCCAGTGTCCGGTCACCACGCTGTGCTGCAACCCCATACGCGCGCCGATAAAGCCGAACTCACGGCCGCCGTGCGCGGTCTGGTTGAGGTTCATGAAATCCATGTCCATGCTGTCCCACGGAATTTCCGCGTTAAATTGGGTATGGAATTGCAGTAGCGGCTTATTGAGGATGCTCAGGCCGCCGATCCACATTTTGGCGGGTGAGAACGTATGTAACCACGTGATGATGCCGATGCAGTTGGCGTCATGGTTAGCGTCGCGGCACAGCGCCAGCGCTTCGTCCGGAGACTTTACCAGCGGCTTCAGCACCAGCGATACCGGCAGGGTGCCGGCCTGATTCAACCCTTCCATCACCTGCCGCGCATTCTGTTCAACTTGACGCAGGGTTTCCGCTCCGTAGAGATGCTGCGTACCGATCACAAACCACACATGTTGTTCCATTTCTCGCTCCTTCACTTAGCGGATGCGGCGCGCGCGGCATACTGAGGTTCAGCGGCCTGGCACCAATGTTGATAACGTTGATAAAGCCGCTCATAAGCGGCCACGCGCTGCGGATCGGGCTGCAGCGTGGTGTCAATGCGGCTGGCCATTACCTGCTGCGCGGCGGGCACATCGGGATAGACGCCAGCGGCGACGGCGGCAAAGATGGCCGCGCCCAGCGCGCAGCACTCATCCGAGGCGACGATGTCCAGTGGGCGATTCATCACGTCGCAGCAGGCCTGCATGATGGCAGGGGATTTACGGGCGATGCCGCCCAGCGTCAAAATGTTGTCTACCGGAATGTCCTGCTGTTCGAAGCACTCCATAATGGCGCGTGCGCCAAACGCGGTCGCGGCAATCAGTCCGCCAAACAGCGCGGGCGCGTCGGTGCCTAAATTAAGATCGGTAATCACGCCTTTAAGACGCTGATTGGCGTCTGGCGTGCGGCGTCCGTTAAACCAGTCCAGCACTACCGGTAAATGATCCAGCTGTGGATTCGCCGCCCACGTCTCGGTGAGCGAGCGGATCATATCCTGCTGCAGGGCCGCCAGCTGCGGCTGCAGTTCCGGGTGACGCGCCGCTGCCTGCTGCAGCGGCCAGCCGAGCAGGCGACTAAACCAGGCGTAAATGTCGCCAAACGCCGACTGGCCCGCTTCAAGCCCGATGGCACCGGGCACCACGCTACCGTCCACCTGACCGCAAATGCCTTTGATGGCTCGGTCACCGACTTTTTCGCTGTCGGCGATCAAAATGTCGCAGGTCGACGTGCCGATCACTTTCACTAAGGTGTAAGGCTGCGCGCCTGCGCCAACCGCGCCCATGTGGCAATCAAAGGCCCCGCCAGACAGCACCACCTGCTGCGAAAGACCCAGGCGCTCCGCCCACTCGGCGCTCAGCGTGCCTACCGGTTCATCGGCGGTATAGGTGTCGGTAAACAGGGGGTAATCCAATTGCTCAACCAGCAGCGGGTCCAGCGCGCGCAGAAAATCGGCAGGTGGCAAGCCTTGCCATTGCGGATGCCACAGCGATTTATGTCCGGCGGCGCAGCGTCCGCGCCGCAGCTGCGCCGGGGCGGTATTGCCGCTTAACAGCGCAGGGACCCAGTCGCACAGCTCGACCCAAGAGACGGCGGCCTCACGCACCGCCGCGTCTTCGCGCGAAACGTGCAAAATTTTGGCCCAGAACCACTCAGAGGAGTACACGCCGCCGATGTAGCGGGTGTAATCGCTAAAGCGACCGCTGCGGCACAGGTGGTTGATCGCGTCGGCTTCTTCTATTGCGGTGTGATCTTTCCACAGCACAAACATGGCGTTGGGATTGCTGGCAAACTCCGGGCGCAGCGCCAGCACGCGGCCGTCGCGGTCGATGGGGGCGGGCGTGGAGCCGGTGGTATCCACGCCGATGCCTGTCACCGCCGCACGCTGTTCGGCGCTGAGGGCCCGCACCACCGCAACGATGGCCTGCTCGAGCGCATCAATGTAGTCCTGCGGATGGTGGCGAAAGCGATTCACGTGCGCATCGCTGAATTCGCCTCTTGCCCAGCGCGGGTAGTTCACTACCGCTTTCTGCAGCTCTTCGCCTGTGTCGCAGGCCACGGCGAGCGCGCGCACGGAGTCACTGCCAAAATCCAGCCCAATTGTTATGGCGCCAGCACCCATTGGAATTCTCCTGTGTAAGTGGTCTGGCTCTATCCTGAGAGGCACACGGCAAAGCGGTTAGTCACGGCTGGCTGAGAATATGCACTTTTCTGTCATCGGCGAGGATGTGTGATCGTCAGCAAAAGTTAACGCCGGATTAATTTCGCTGAATATATGGAGAAAATTGTCATCGTTTTAGGATGTGATACCGCTCTACATTTTTCCGCGCTTTTATCGCTACAACTAGCCCAGCGTTTGCACAGCCTTTGTACAACCTATGAGCTAACGCGCTGATTTTGCGCACTGCTAAATCGTGAACTCTGATTGGTAACGTTTACACCGATTACTGAATAGCAGCGAAAAATACCATTTTGCCGGAGAGCATCATGCATAAATTCACTAAAACGCTGGCGGCCATCGGTCTCGCCGCGGTTATGTCACAATCCGCTATCGCCGAAACCATGAAACTCGGTTTTTTGGTCAAACAACCCGAGGAGCCCTGGTTCCAAACGGAGTGGCGTTTTGCCGATAAAGCCGGCAAAGACCTCGGTTTCGACGTGATCAAAATTGCCGTGCCAGACGGTGAAAAAACCCTTAACGCCATCGACAGCCTGGCCGCCAGCGGAGCGAAAGGTTTTGTGATTTGTACGCCCGATCCCAAACTCGGTTCGGCGATTATGGCGAAAGCGCGCAGCTATGATCTGAAAGTGATCGCGGTGGACGATCAGTTCGTCACCGCCAAAGGTAAGCCCATGGACACCGTTCCGCTGGTGATGATGGCGGCCACCAAAATTGGCGAACGACAAGGCCAGGAGCTGTATAAAGAGATGCAGAAACGCGGCTGGGACGTGAAGCAAACTGCGGTAATGGCCATCACCGCGAACGAACTGGATACCGCGCGCCGCCGCACCGGTGGTTCGATGGATGCGCTGAAAGCGGCTGGCTTCCCCGAGAAGCAAATCTACCAGGTTCCCACCAAATCCAACGACATTCCCGGCGCGTTTGATGCCGGTAACTCACTGTTAGTGCAACACCCGGAAGTCAAACACTGGCTGATTGTCGGCATGAACGATAACACCGTGCTGGGCGGCGTGCGCGCCACCGAGGGTCAGGGCTTTAAGGCGCCAGACGTTATCGGCATCGGTATTAACGGTGTGGACGCGGTGAGTGAACTCTCAAAAGGCGCGGCCACCGGTTTCTATGGCTCACTGCTGCCGAGCCCGGACGTGCACGGCTACAAGAGCAGCCAAATGCTTTACAACTGGGTCACCAAAGGCGAAGCGCCACCGAAGTTTACCGAAGTGACCGATGTGGTGCTGATCACGCGCGACAACTTCAAAACCGAGCTGGCCAAAAAGGGCCTGATGTAAGCCGCAGGCGCTACAGCACGGTGTATTCAGGCACATTATCTGACTAACCGGCAACACCGCGCCGCCGTCTGGCGCGGTGTTGCCGTGAGGGAGTTCCATGGAAACCGATCAAGCCTTTCTGTCCTTTCATGGCATCAGTAAAACGTTTCCGGGCGTGAAAGCGCTGCAGGATATTTCTTTCAGCTGCCGCGCCGGGGAGGTGCACGCGCTGATGGGCGAAAACGGCGCCGGGAAATCGACGCTGTTGAAAATTCTCAGCGGTAGCTATCAGCCAACCAGCGGTGAAATTCGTATCAAAGGTGAGGCGAAAAGCTTCAACACCACGGTCGACGCGCTCGACGCGGGGGTGGCGATCATTTACCAGGAGTTGCATCTGGTGCCGGAAATGAGCGTGGCGGAGAACATTTATCTCGGCCAGCTGCCGCACAAGCGTGGACTGGTGAACCGCAAGCTGCTGCGCTATGAGGCGGGCTTGCAGCTGAAAAACCTCGGCATGGATATCGATCCCGATATGCCGCTGAAATATTTGTCGCTGGGCCAGTGGCAGATGGTGGAGATCGCCAAAGCGCTGGCGCGTAATGCCCGCATTATTGCCTTTGACGAGCCCACCAGTTCACTGTCAGCGCGTGAAATCGAACACCTGTTCCGCGTGATCCGTCAACTGCGTGAGCAGGGGCGTACGGTGCTGTATGTCTCACACCGTATGGAAGAGATTTTCGCCCTGAGCGACGCCATTACCGTATTCAAAGATGGCCGCTACGTGCGCACCTTTGACGATATGCGCAACACCCACCATGACGATCTGGTACAGGCGATGGTGGGACGCAATTTAGGCGATATCTATGGCTACGCGCCGCGACCGCTGGGCGAGGTGCGCTTGCAATTGGACAACGTGCAGGCCAAAGGCGTGCGCCACCCGATTTCACTTAGCGTGCGCGCCGGTGAAATCGTCGGGCTGTTCGGCCTGGTGGGCGCAGGACGCAGTGAACTGATGAAAGGGCTGTTTGGCGCCACACGATTACGCGGTGGCACCGTCACGCTGGACGGCAAGGTGCTCACTATCCGCGAACCCATTGATGCTATCCGCGCAGGCATCATGCTCTGCCCGGAAGACCGTAAAGCGGAAGGCATCATTCCGGTGCACTCGGTGCGGGAAAACATCAACATCAGCGCGCGTCGCCACAACCTCAGCGCGGGCTGTTTGATCAAGTCCGGCTGGGAGGCCAAAAACGCCGATTTGCACATTCGCTCGCTCAATATCAAAACGCCAGGTCCGCACCAGCTGATCATGAACCTTTCCGGCGGCAATCAGCAAAAGGCGATTTTGGGCCGCTGGCTGTCGGAAGAGATGAACGTGATTTTACTGGATGAGCCCACGCGCGGCATTGATGTGGGCGCCAAGCACGAAATCTATAACCTTATCTATCAACTGGCCAACAAGGGGATCGCGGTGCTGTTTGCTTCCAGTGACCTGCCCGAAGTCATGGGGCTGGCTGATCGCATTGTGGTCATGCGCGAAGGCGAGATTGCCGGCGAGCTGGATCACGATAGCGCCACGGAGCAGCTGACGCTGAGCCTGGCAATGCCAAAAACCTCACAAGCGGCCGCCGTGGCCTGATGTAAAGGAGAAATAAGAATGGCTTCATCTACCACGTCCAACACGCCACCGGCACCGCGCAGCGGCCTTCAGCTCGGGCGTATCTGGGATAACTTCGGCATGCTGGTGGTGTTTGCGCTGCTGTTTATTGTTTGCGCCATCTTTGTTCCCAACTTCAGTAGTTTTATCAACATGAAAGGCCTGGGGCTGGCGATGTCCATGTCCGGCATGGTGGCCTGCGGTATGCTTTTTTGCCTGGCATCCGGCGATTTTGACCTCTCAGTGGCCTCGGTGATTGCCTGCGCGGGCGTGGTTACGGCGGTGGTCATAAACATGACTGAAAGCCTGTGGCTGGGCGTGGCTGCCGGTCTGGTGCTCGGGATGGTGACGGGTTTTGTCAACGGCTTCGTGATCGCCCGTCTGAAAATCAATGCGCTTATCACCACGCTGGCCACCATGCAGATTGTGCGCGGCCTGGCGTATATTTTTTCTGACGGGAAAGCCGTGGGCATTGAGGATGAACGGTTCTTCACCCTCGGCTACGCCAACTGGCTGGGCTTACCGGCGCCAATCTGGCTGACTATTGCCACGATGATCGTGTTTGGCTTCCTGCTTAACAAAACCACCTTTGGCCGCAATACGCTGGCCATTGGCGGTAACGAAGAGGCGGCGCGCCTCGCGGGCGTGCCGGTGGTGCGCACCCGGATCATCATTTTCATCCTCTCCGGTCTGGTGTCGGCAGCAGCAGGCATTATCCTGGCGTCACGCATGACCAGCGGCCAGCCCATGACGTCGATAGGCTATGAGCTGATTGTGATCTCGGCCTGCGTGCTGGGCGGCGTGTCGCTCAAGGGCGGCATTGGGAAAATCTCTTACGTGGTGGCTGGCGTACTGATCTTAGGCACCGTTGAGAATGCGATGAATTTATTGAATATCTCGCCATTCTCACAGTATGTGGTACGCGGTTTGATACTGTTAGCTGCGGTGATTTTTGACCGCTACAAACAGAAAAATCGCGCCGTCTGAGGGGCGAATAACCCGCTGTCGTGGCGGCCTGCGGGCCGCCTGTACTTGCTTGCATATTGACGTGACCGTGAGGGCGCTATGTATCATCGTGAACCCCCCAATGAGCAGCAAAATCCGCTGTTGCCTGGCTATCCTTTCAGCGCCTGGCTGGTAGCGGGCTTAACGCCGATTACCGCCAATGACGCGCTGGATTTCTTTATCGATCGCCCGCTGGGCATGAAAGGCTACATCCTCAATCTCACCATTAAAGGCACAGGTCGGGTGTTTGACGGCGAATCGGCTTTTGACTGCGAGCCTGGCGATCTGTTGCTGTTCCAGCCGAAAACGCCGCACTATTATGGTCGTGCACCCGACAGCCCGTGCTGGTTTCACCGCTGGGTCTACTTCCGGCCACGCGCCTATTGGACCGACTGGCTGCAGTGGCAGGATGAGAACCAAGGTGTAGGGCGCCTGCGCCTGCCGGAATCCCTGCGCGCAGAGTTTGATCGCCTGTTCGCCAGCATCGAGCAAACCCACAACTCGGGTCGCCGTTTTGCCGAGGAACTGGCGATGAACCTGCTGGAGCGCCTGCTGCTGCGCGCCGTAGAGGAAGATCCGCGCAGTCATCAGCAAATCCGCGACCCGCGCGTCATTGAAGCGTGCCAGTACATGACCAGCCATCTGGCCAGTGAAGTAAAAATCGACGAAGTGGCGCGCCACGTGTGTCTGTCGCCGTCGCGTCTGGCGCATCTGTTCCGCGAGCAGATGGGGATCAACCTGCTACGCTGGCGGGAAGATCAGCGCGTGATCCGCGCCAAGCTGCTGCTGCAAACCACGCAAGAGCCCATCGCGTCAGTGGGGCGGGAAGTCGGCTACGACGACCAACTTTACTTCTCGCGCGTGTTCCGCAAGCGCGTGGGCGTGAGCCCCAGCGACTTCCGCCGCCGGAGTCAGGATGCGCATGACGCGCTGGTGGCGCAGGAGAGCTGGCAACCCGAGCGGCGCGCCATATCCTGATTTTTCAGGGGATTCCGCCTTGTTCTTCCCCGTGCGATCGTCTTAAATCACACAAACGGACAAGAGGAATGAACATGAGCGATAAACTACGTGTCGGCCTGATGGGCTACGGTTTTGCCAGTAAAACCTTCCACGCTCCCCTGATCGCCGGTACGTCAGAGATGGAGCTGGCGGCGATCTCCAGCAGTGACGCCGCCAAGGTGCACGCCGACTGGCCGGGCGTGCAGGTGGTGGCCGATCCGCAGGCGCTGCTGGACGATCCCACGCTTCAGATGGTGGTGATCCCCACGCCCAACGATACCCATTTTCCCCTGGCCAAAGCCGCACTGAATGCCGGCAAACACGTGGTGGTGGATAAACCGTTCACCGTGACGTTGTCACAGGCACGCGAGCTGGATCAGCTGGCCAAAGCCAAAGGCTTGCTGCTCTCTGTATTTCATAACCGCCGCTGGGACAGCGATTTCCTGACGCTGAAAAATCTGCTGGCTGAAGGCACGTTAGGCGAGGTGCGCTACTTTGAATCGCACTTTGATCGCTTCCGCCCGGAAGTGCGTCAGCGCTGGCGCGAGATGAAGGGGCCGGGCAGCGGTATCTGGTATGATTTGGGACCGCATGTACTGGACCAGGCGCTGCAGCTGTTTGGGCCGCCGGTGGCCATCAACGTGGATTTGGCCGAGCTGCGCCCAGGCGCGCAAACCACCGACTACTTTCACGCGGTGCTAACGTACCCAACGCGACGCGTGGTGCTGCACGCCAGCATGCTGGCGGCGGCAGAGTCGGCGCGCTTTGTGGTGCACGGCACGCGCGGAAGCTTTGTGAAATATGGCCTTGATCCGCAGGAAGACCGGCTCAAATCCGGCGCCCGTCCGCCACAGGAGGACTGGGGGTATGACATGCGCAACGGCACCGTCACGCTGGCGGACGGCAACGGCATGGTTGAGCAAGAGCTGCTAACACAGCCGGGGAACTACCCAGCTTATTACGCCGCGATCCGCGACGCTATTGCAGGCACCGGGACCAATCCGGTTTCGGCAGAAGAGGCGATTCAGGTGATGGAACTGATTGAGCTCGGCTTGCAGTCGGCGGAAAAACGGCAAACGCTGACGCTGAAATAAGCGCAGCATAAAAAAAGCGGCCTCAAGGCCGCTTTTTTGTGGGAGCATGGCGTTGAATCAGGCCACCGCGCGTTGGCGCAGGGCGGTTTTTTCGGCGTCGCTCAGGAAGGCGATAGTCAGACCATTTTCCTGCGCCTGACGCACCTCTGCGGCGCTCAGACCCGCCTCAACGGCGGCGACGGTATATTCGTGCGCCAGCTCAATGCCCTGAACCGCCGGATCGTCGGTGTTCAGGGTGGCGAGGATGCCATGCTGCAAGAACGCCTTCAGCGGGTGCTTGGTCAGCGCGGAGACGGTGCTGGTTTGCACATTAGAGGTCAGACAGGACTCAATGCCGATGCGCTGTTCGGCAAGGAAATCCATCAGCGCACGATCTTCAATGGCTTTCACACCATGGCCGATACGTTCAGCGCCCAATTCGCGAATGGCTTGCCAGATACTCTCCGGCCCGGCGGCTTCGCCCGCGTGAACGGTGACGCGGAAACCGGCATCGCGCGCGCGGTTGAAATGGCTCAGGAATTCACTGCCGGGGAAGCCCAGCTCGTCGCCGGCCAAATCCACGGCGGTGATGGCATCGCGGTGCGCCAGCAAGCCTTCCAGCTCGCGCAGGCACGCCTCTTCACCGAAGGTGCGGCTCATGATCCCAATCAGGTTCACCTGCACCCCGTACTGGCGCACGCCGGCGCGCACGCCATCGATCACCGCTTCCACCACACCGGCAATCGGCAACTGATGCGTCATTGCCATGTAACCCGGTGAAAAGCGCAGTTCGGCATAGTGAATGCCCGCGCGTGCGGCATCTTCGACGTTCTCCAGCGCAACGCGGCGGCAGGCGTCCAAATCGCCCAGCACCTTCACGCCCCAGTCAAGCTTCTGCAAAAAGCTCACCAGATCCGGCTCATTACTGGTGACCTGCACGTGCGGACGCAGCGTTTCAAGCGACGTAGCGGGCAACGTGAGGTTGAACTGGCGGCCTAAATCCAGAATAGTTTGGGCGCGGATGTTGCCATCAAGGTGGCGATGGATATCGGTCAAAGGAAGTTTAGGATCAATCATGTCGCTTCAGCTTGATTAGGATGAAAGCTGACTATTTAAGGACATCTTGCGCAACTGCGCCAGCAATTTGCGCAAACGCGGTGGCAGGTGATGGGTTTCTATACAGTCTGGCGAAGAGAACGCGCAGCGTTCAAGGCAAAAAAAACCCTCGCCGAGGCGAGGGTGGGAAGCATGCCGTTTACATCATGAGGTATTACTGCGGCATACCTTCGCTGGTCGGCGCGCCCAGCATATAGCGCGACAGGAACTGCTCCAGTGACATTTTATCGCCGTTCATGCTGACCTGACCATTGTTGTACTGCAACTGGGTGAGGATGTTGTCATCCTGCTGTTGCGTCAGGCGGAACATTTGGCCCATCGCCGCCAGGCCTTTCACCTGCTGGTCAGCCAGCTTCTGCGCATCGTCGCCCTGATAACCTTCTGCCAGACCCACGTGGCGCATGGTTTCCGTTGCCATTGGCATATTAATCACCAGCTTGCCGTCCAGGGTTTTGAGCACGCGATCGACCGCCGCACCCAGCGTTTGTGGTTCACCTGTCACCGTAGCCGGATCGTTAAAGCCCACGTTGAGCGTAAAGGTGCTTTCGCCCTTGCTGTTTTTCCAGCTCAGCGGGGCGACGCTCACGGTGGGCGCGCCTTTCAGCAAGGTGGGCAGGTTATTACGCAGAATCGTTTGTACGCCGGCCTGATAACGCACCGGATCGTCGGCCACACCGGGCTGGTTCAGCAGATCCTGCATCTGTGCTTGATAACTATCCGAGAAGGTTTTTACCGCCTGCGCATCGAAATTGGCAAATTTCATCGCCAGCTTCGCTGAGCCAAAAGGCTGCTTCTGTAAGGTGACGCTGTCACTGTCCATGTTCAGCTGGCCGCCGATTTTGCCGTCTTTATTGTCAAAAGAGGACGCAATGTTAAGTTTTTCCAGCGACATGCCTTCCTGACCATTAATGCTGGCATTGATTTTATCCAGCTTAATGTCCTGATCGCCTACGCGCACGCCCTCTGGGCTGAGGTGGGTGTTACCTTTCAGCGTCAGGCCGTTTAGCGTAAACAGCACCGGCTGCGCGACCTGATTTTTGCTGGTCACCGCAAGGCTGGAAAAGTCACCGTTGAGGCTCACTTTATCGCCTTTGCTGTCGGCGCTGACCTCCAGCGTGCCGCCGTTAGTGGCTAAACGATCGCCGGTTTGCACGTTGCTGTAGTCCACCGGCAGCAGCTGCAGCACCGTGTCGGTATCGCCGCCGTAGCCCACGCGAGTATCGGCCATCACCAGCGATTTACCTTGCGTCAGCTCAAACAGCTTTTTCACCGCATCGGTGTTTTCCAGCTCGCTGTGCACCGAAGCCATGGACGGCAGCAGGTTGCCGCGCTTGAGCTGCGCGAACGGGAACGGACCGTGATCGATGGTCTCGTTCAGCACCAGCGTCTGACCCGGTTTGAGAATTGGATTGTCTACGGTTTGCGAGCTGGCCTGCACCACCAGTTTGGTCTTACTGGTGAACACACCGCGCTGATAATCCTGGAAACTCAGCGTCAGGCGGCTGTTGGGCGCGTAGGCATTGAGCTGCGCATTGGCGTTTTGCAGCATCTGGTCACGGTGGCTTTCTAACTGTTTGCCGGTAAACCATGCGGCACCTGTCCAGATCACACCGAGCGCTACAATGACACCTACGGCAACCTTGGTTTTTTTCATCGCTGAGTCGTCCTTATCCTTGCGTGCGCACACCGATCTGCGGGTGCGACGAGTGAAGAAAAAACGCCCGTAGGCGTTTGAATTAATAGAGTGAAAGGATAGCAGTTCTTACCGGAGCCGTCAGCCGCTCAGTGCAGGTCGTTAAACGCGCGCGCCAGCCGCCCACGTCCTGTGACCTGTATCGGCGCGTCACAGGCGGGCACAAAACAGGACTCACCGGGCCGAAGCGTCAGGCGTTCATCGGCGCGCGTCAGCGTGGCCTCCCCCTCAATGCAAAACAGCACGGCGGCACTTGGCTGATTCAGCGTGTGCTCAGTGGCACTGAGCGTGTGTACGGCAAAGGAAAAATCGTCCACCGGCACGGGAAACCGCTGCGTATCATCCGTGCTAAGCGGCTCAAGGCGCAAACCGTCGGCAGGTTTGGCATGAAAGGCGAGATTCGCCAACAGTTCAGGCACATCCATAAATTTGGGCGTCAGGCCGGCGCGCAGCACATTGTCCGAGTTGGCCATGATCTCCAGCGCCACGCCGTGGAGATACGCATGGGGCGTTTCAGCATCAAGGAACATCGCTTCACCGGGCTGCAGCGTGACCACATTGAGTAACAGCGGCGAAAACAGTCCGCTATCGTCGGGATAAACGTCGGCGATGGCGTTCAGCGTTTGCCACGGCTCGCCTTCCTGCGTCTGACGCGCGGCGTGCAGGATCGCCAGCGCGCGCGATTTTTCGCTGCCGTGCAGCGCGAGCAGGGTGGAGAACAGCGTGGCCAAATTGGCGTCGTCGGGTGTTTCCAGAAAGCGCGCAATGTGCGGATGCGCGCCTGAAATCGTGGCCAGCAGCGCCACCATCTCATGACGCTCGCGGAAGCCGTTCATCGCCTGAAACGGCGTGAGGGCGTAAACCAGCTCGGGCTTGTGATTGGCGTCTTTGTAGTTTCGCTCTGGCGCATCCAGCGGAATGCCTGCGGCGTTTTCGCGCGCAAAACCGGCTTCCGCTGCGGCTTTCGCGGGATGCACCTGGATGGAGAGTGGCTGCGCGGCGCTAAGGACTTTAAACAGAAACGGTAACTCGCCAAAGCGCGCGGCAACGGCCTCACCCAGCATACGGATGGGCTGTTCATCGATCACCTCGCGCAGCGTGCGCTGCTCACCGCCTAGGGTGATGGTGGACGAGCTTCTGGGGTGGGCGCCCATCCACATTTCTGCGATCGGTAATGCCGCTGGATTAGGGATACCAAAACGTTCGCTAAGCGCTGTTTTGCTGCCCCAGGCATAGTGTTGCAGCGAATTATTCATCTTAAACATGATCTAACCCTCGCTAACCGTGCGTATTCAGGTGCTGTAAAGCTGACCTGCCGTCCAGAGTATACGAGCATGTGCAAGAAACGCGAACGGCTCCCATACTGGTTACTTCGCATGTGTGACAATCTCGTCGCCAGCGCGTGGTGAGTCACAACGCTGGCGACCATTTATGTTCTGCGCAAAGGAGAAGACGACATGGCAGCCAACCGCATTGAAAAAGACTCAATGGGACCCATCGATGTGCCCGCCGATAAGCTATGGGGGGCGCAAACGCAGCGCTCGCTTGAGCATTTCCGCATTTCAACCGAAAAAATGCCGGTGGCGCTGGTGCATGCGCTAGCGCTGACCAAACGTGCGGCGGCGCAGGTGAATCGCGATCTCGGCTTGTTGCCCGCCGACCGCGCTGACGCGATTGTGCAAGCAGCGGACGAAGTGCTCGCAGATCGGCACAGCGATCAATTTCCGCTGGCGATTTGGCAGACCGGGTCAGGTACGCAGACCAACATGAACATGAACGAAGTGCTGGCCAATCGCGCCAGCGAAATCCTCGGCGGTGAGCGCGGTATGTCGCGTCTGGTGCACCCCAATGATGATGTCAATAAAAGCCAGAGCTCAAATGATGTCTTTCCAACGGCAATGCACGTTGCGGCCGTGATTGCCTTGCGCGAGCAGCTCATTCCGCAGATCACGGTGCTAAAAAAGACCCTGAGCGATAAAGCGGAGGCGTTCAAGGACATCGTTAAGATTGGACGAACCCACCTGCAGGATGCGACGCCACTGACGCTGGGGCAGGAGATTTCCGGTTGGGTGGCGATGCTGGAGCACAATCTGCGGCACATTGAAAACGCTGTTCCGCACGTGACTGAACTGGCGCTGGGCGGCACGGCGGTGGGCACCGGTCTGAACACCCATCCCGAATACGCCGTTCGCGTGGCCCAGGCGCTGGCCGAGCTTACGCAGCAGCCGTTTGTGACGGCACCGAACAAGTTTGAAGCGCTCGCCACTTGCGACGCGCTGGTGCACGCGCACGGCGCGCTGAAAGGGCTGGCGGCGTCGCTGATGAAAATTGCCAACGACGTGCGCTGGCTGGCATCCGGTCCGCGCTGCGGCATTGGCGAGATCGCCATTCCTGAAAATGAGCCAGGCAGTTCAATCATGCCGGGTAAAGTGAATCCCACGCAGTGCGAAGCGCTGACGATGTTGTGCTGTCAGGTGATGGGCAATGATGTGGCGGTGAACATGGGCGGCGCATCCGGTAACTTCGAGCTGAATGTGTTCCGCCCAATGGTGATCCACAATGTTCTGCAATCCATTCGTCTGTTAGCGGACGGCATGGACAGCTTCAACCATCATTGTGCCGTTGGGATTGAGCCCAACCGCGCGCGCATCGATCAGCTGCTCAATGAATCGCTGATGCTGGTAACGGCCCTCAACACGCACATTGGCTATGACAAAGCGGCTGAAATCGCCAAAAAAGCACATAAGGAAGGGCTGACGCTGAAAGCGGCTGCGCTGAAATTGGGTTACCTGACGGACGCAGAGTTTGATGAGTGGGTGCGCCCGGAAGAGATGGTGGGCAGTATGAAGTCGTAAGCGATGGCGGGCGGGCAATTGCCGCCCGTCCCTTACAGTTTATCGCTCCACAGGTGCAGGCGCGGGATCACCAAATGCAGCGGCTGCGCCTGTGGTTTGTAGCGGTGCGTGACGTTCTCCGCATCGTAGTTCAGCAGTTCACCGAGCACCGGCACTTGCGTTTTGTCGCGGCACAGCACTAACAGGGGAGAAGGGCAGGCGAGCTGCACCTGTTTTTTCTCGCTGGCGCGCCACACGCGCGCAATGGGCTGCACTTTTACCGGCCGCTTGATCTTGAGTTTCGCATCCGGCGGAAGCGACAGAATGGCTTCGCGCTCCTGCTGCACTTTTTCCGCCCACTGTTCGCGCGTCCACGGTGCTTGGGCGCGATTGGCCTTGAGGCTGCGATCCAGCTGTTCCACCACCGCGTCACGGGTCAAATTCTTGATGATATTCTTGTTGGCCCAGCCAAAGCGCAGGCTATCGGGCGCGTTAAGCAGCGGGATGGTGCGGTACGCGTTGAGGGTAATCAATCCGCGCAGATGCTGGTGCACAAACTCAAAACGCGCTTCACTCGGCAGGCCGGACTCCACGGTAATCAACTGCTCGAGGCGCTGCTTGAGCTGGTTAATCGTGCCTACCTGCTGGGAAATCTGCTCGGCAGCCGACTCATCGGCCTCAATGCAAATTGCCCCAGGCAGGCGTACCGCCGCTTTGGTGCTGATTTTTTCCGACTGATGCTGCATAAACAGTCGGCAGTAATGCGCCAGCGCCATGTCGCGCGCTTTCTGGCCAAGGTGCTGCGTCACCGCGATGTGCGTGACCTCATCATTTTCGTGGCCTTTTTCAATTTCCGGCAGGCTAAACACACGGGCAATCAGCAGCGGCTGTTGCTCAACCTGCGCGCGCAGCTGGCCTAACTCCCGCTCCAGCGCGTTCGCGCAGGCATGTAAATCGGCAACCAAATCATAACGCATCACCCATCCTCCTGATAGTTACAACATACCAATGCATTTTATTCTAACGGGTGCCATTGTGCCAGCATGGTGTACAAAATAGGTTCAAACAGCAGCGGGCGCTTTTTTCCTGCGACAGGCCCGTGCTATAAGGCTGTTTTGTCTGTTAATGGAAATTTGCTGTGACGTATCACATAAAACCTTCGCCTGCGGCAGTGGTCGCGCTCGGTCTGGTACAAATTCTGTCCTGGGGCGGATCGTTCTATTTGATGGCGGTGATGGCCGCGCCCATTGTGGCGGAAACAGGCTGGTCGCAGCAGTGGGTTTATGGCGCGCTGTCGCTGGGGATACTGGTCTCGGGCTTACTGGCACCCTGGTGTGGACGCGTGATCTCCCGGCGTCACGGGCGGACTTTACTGGCCGCAAGCGGGGGAGTGATGGCGCTGGGGTTGACGATCATGGCATTGAGCCACCATTTGGCGCTGTTCCTGTTGGCGTGGGGCATTCTCGGCGTGGGTATGGCGATGGGGTTGTATGATGCGCTGTTCGCCACCCTGGGCACGGTGTACGGCATACAGGCGCGCGGCGCCATCACCGGCATTACGTTGATTTCGGGCTTCTGTACCTCGCTGGTATGGCCTGGCACCGCGCTACTTATTCACATGTTGGGGTGGCGCGATGCCTGCCTGGCCATTGCCGCGCTGCTGTGCCTCGCGGTGTTGCCGACCTATTGGTTCGCACTGCCAAACCGATCCACACTTGCAGTGCCGGAGAACGTCAGTAAAACCTCCGCGAAGCACGACCTCGCACCCGTGCTCTTCTGGCTGCTGTGCGCCATTTTCACGCTGGCCTCGGTAATCATGACGGCGGTATCCGTTCAGCTGATCGCATTGTTGCAGGCGAGCGGGCATACCCTTGCCTCTGCGCTGGCAATCAGCGCTATTCTCGGGCCTTGTCAGGTAGGATCGCGACTGATTGATATGGCGTTTCGCCGTAGTCACCCGATCCGTACCACTTGGTTTTCGGTTGGGTTCGTTGCGCTGGGATTGCTTTTGCTGGCCTGTTATCCAGCCCTGGCGGTGTTCAGTATGGTGCTTTACGGTGCCGGGAATGGTCTGCGCGCGATCGTGCGTGGCACCTTGCCGCTGGTGATGGTCAAACCTGAAGCCTACGCGGTTGTGGTGGGGCGCATGGCGCGTCCGGCACTGCTGGGCCAGGCGCTGACGCCGCTGGTGGGCGGATACGTGTTTCAACAACTCGGGGCGCAGGCCACGCTGTGGTTACTGTGCGGATTAGCGCTCATTAACCTGCTACTCGTGGCGGCGTTACAGCAAAAGCTCACGGCATCCGCAGCAAACGCGGTAAACTAAGCAGCCTGTGCGCTTCTGGCTTAGATAATGATGAATACGTGCCCTGTGAACCCGTCTCGGCTTCTAAAAAGCAACAGTGTTTGTTATATTTATTGCTCATTGATTACTCACTGCCGCGGCATAAAAACAACAAGATAGGTCGCAACTCAGGATAAAGAAATGCTTGATTACCGCTTCCCGACAGCTTTGCAGATGGTTTTGAGCGTAGCGATGGCGGAGCAACTGGGTAAACGCTCGACCAGCGCTATTTTGGCCTACGGTCTTGAAGCGAACCCCAGCTTCATTCGAAAGTTGATGGTTCCGCTGACACGAGATGGCATTATCGTCTCGACGCTCGGTCGCACCGGTTCGATTCATTTGGGCCGTCCGGCCGCTGACATCACGCTGCGTGACATCTACACTTCCGTGATTGAAGACAAAAAGCTCTGGGCATCACGCCCCGATGTCGCTCCGCGCTGCATCGTGAGCGCCAACCTATGCTGGTATTTTAAATCCATTGCCGCCGAGGCCGAAGAGGCGTCGTTGAAAGTGCTGGAGACCCGCACCGTGGCCGACGCGCTGGCCGAGCTGAAAAAGCGTGACACCAGTAACTGCGAGCCGCTGCCGGTGCCGGAACACGAGGTGTCGGCGAAAAAGCCTCTTTAATGCACATCCAAACGAATCGGGCCGTCATCGCGACGGCCTTTTTGTTTATCACGCCCAAGCAAAGCCCGCTTAACAGGGTTTATCGCGTTTAGGGCAGCGGGGAAGGCGGATAAAACTGATACGAACCGTCTCGCCGCGCCTTGGCGGCATACATGGCCAAATCTGCTTTCTCAAACAGCGCGTTGGCCGATACCGTACCGGAACGGGCTAAGCTAATGCCAATGGCTGCCCCAATCCAGATCGCGCGGCCGTTAAGGGTAAACGGCGCCTTCAGGCTGTCGAGCAAATGCTCGGCGATGGCGGCAGCGGCGTGGCGCGTGGTGCACCTGGCAGCGACCACAAACTCATCTCCTCCCAAGCGTGCCAGCCCGTCATTCGGACGGATGCGGCTCTGTAGTCGTTTGCTGACCTGCTGCAACAGCGCATCGCCAGAGGCGTGGCCCATCGAATCATTAACGGCTTTGAAACCGTTGAGATCGATAAACAGCACGGCGGTGTAGGCCGGATCGTTCTCTTGCGCCAGCAGCGCGTCAACCTGTTCGATAATCCACGCGCGGTTGTGCAGGCCGGTTAGCGCATCCCGCGTGGCCAATTTTTCCAGCTGGCGGATGCGCGCTTTTTCCCGACTAATATCACGAGAGACCAGCACCGCACCGATGTTCTTCCCGGTTGAGGGATCGCTCACGCCGCAGGCCTTGGTGCCCAGCGACAAATAGTGCCCGTCGCGGTGCTGCTTACGCACCTCAATCACATCCGGCTGCACGCCACCGTTGAAAATATGCTGTAAGGCCGCGCTCGCCGCAGCGCGATCGTCAGGGTGTAAAAAATTCACTACCGGCTGCCCGATCATCTCATCAGCAGGCCAGCCAATCATTTCGCTATAAGAAGGGGAGATCGAGACGTAGCGGCCATTGGCGTCACAGTGGGCAATCAAGTCAGTGCTGTTTTCAATCAGCAGGCGATACTCCATTGCCGTGCGCAGCGCGTCCTCCAGCGCTTTGCGCTGTCCGGTAATGTCCAGCACAAAGCCGCTGTACTGCGACGGCGAGGTGTCAGAAACGCTCGCTGGCAAGCCGGATACAATCACATGCCGCAGCGTGCCGTCCAGACACTGAATGGGCACTTCAATATGAAAAGGCGCCAGCCCCTCCAGCGCCGCGGTGAGTTGCAGCGCAACGCCGGCATCGTCATCCGCCTGCGCGATGCGCAGCCATTCCGCCAGCGTCACCCCGTTCAGGGCAGGCATCAACCCGGCGGGGCTTTCCCGGCTGGCGATGCAAATTCCCTGCGCGTCAGTCGACCAAACGGCAGAAAGGCCAGGTGTGCTCACGGTGTTCATGGTAGTCGGCTCCGTTATTGACTCAGGGGATGCACTGGCCTTGCTCGCGCCTTACAGGCTCCACGATCGCGGCAAACCGCGTACCCGCATGTGGAGAGCCAGAAACGCGGTCTGCGGCACAACGTCATGCAGACAGGACGTGAATGCGCGAAGCCATCGAGCCAGGTTAAGTGTATCCGTCTCTGTTTATCGGTAACCCGTTCCACAATCTTTAATTCACCGGTAGGGCATCATGACGCGGGTAAAGCAGATCGGTGTCGCCCACGCCACGTGCTTGCGGTGCTGCCGGCGAAGTGCGACCACGCAACCGCCGTAACGGAGGCGGTGAAGCGGTTTACGCTATTCTTTCCAATGCGTTATAGGAGAGCTAACGTTTGGTAAACCTTGTCATCGGCGTTTTTTAGCGTATCAGACGGTGAGAGCGCGAAATGTTTCATACACTTATGGGCGTTATGTACTGCTCACAGATAACCCAAACGATAAGGTTACTGGTTGGTTTGATCATTGAACAACGTTGCGTTGTTTGCGGATTAAAAAGGGGAAATGATGCCGTTTATCTTGGGTGAGTTATCAGGTATGCCCTCTTGGGTGCCTGCTGTGTTACTCGTCACACTGTCGCTGATTGTGGGTTTTTTGGCCCGCTTCATTCTGCTTGGCTTTATTCGCTACTGGCAAAAGCGTGATAGGAAACTGTTTAAATCGTTGGAAAAGCACCTGCGCGGATCGCTGTTTCTGTTTATTCCCTTAATATTGATTAATGTGGGAATGAATTACATTAATGTCGCGCCAGCGTCACAAAACTTCCTCTCCACGCTGCTCAACATTTTTATTATTTTGTCGCTGTGTTCGGTATTGATAAAGCTCACCAACGTTGCGCAGGATATGCTGTTTTTACGCTATGACATTAATCTCTCGAATAACCTGCGCGCCAGAAAAATCCGCACGCAGTTAATGTATGTCAAAAAAATCGTTATCGTCCTGCTGGTCTCGTTCTGCGTCACCTTGATTTTACTCAGTATTCCTGGCGTGCGTAAATTTGGCACCACCATTCTGGCGGGCGCTGGCGTGGCCGGGATCATTATTGGCTTTGCCCTGCAAAAATCGCTGGTCAATCTGTTTGCCGGTATTCAAATCGCCTTTACGCAGCCGATTAAAATTGATGACGCCGTGGTGGTGGAAAAAGAGTGGGGCTGGATTGAAGAGATCAATTTGACGTATGTGGTGGTGCGCATTTGGGATTTGCGGCGGCTGGTGTTGCCTATTACCTATTTCACTGAGAATGCTTTTCAAAACTGGACGCGTAATAATGCGCAGATATTAGGCTCGGTCTTTCTGTATGTGGATTATTCCATGCCGCTGGATGTGCTGCGCGCGCACTTTGAAAAAGTGCTCAGTGAAACCAAACTGTGGGATCGTGAAACTCAAGTGCTGCAGGTTACCGACACCAGTGAAAAAACCATGACCATTCGCTTACTTATGACGGCGCAAAATTCGCCCACGGCCTGGGATTTACGCTGCCACGTGCGCGAACAGATGATTGCGTTTATTCAGCAGCACTATCCGCAGAGTTTGCCGCACGTGCGAGCGACCTTGACCGATTCCGCCGCGCCTTAATACCACAAAGGGGTGCTGCGCAAGGACGCGCCGTTGCGTGCCTTATTTGCCCAAAGAGAGGAGGAACGTGGATGAAAGCAGTGAGGTCTGCGCGGCTGGATTATCGGCCGCTTGAGGCCCGCGATTGGCCTTTTTTTCTGGCGCTGCAGCAGGATCCCCGCGTAATGCATTTCATCAGCGCGCTGCGCGCGGAGGACGTCATCAGGCAGCAGACGTTCGAGCCGCGTTTGCCGCCGTGGGAGAAGGGCTGCGCGCACTGGCTATGTCTGGTCATACATCCAAGAGGCCGCGATGTGCCGATGGGGCTAACCGGTTTCATTGACCGCGGCGACGGTATTGCCGAGGTGGGATTTCTGCTGGCGCCAGCGTATCAGGGCAGGGGAGTTGGCAGTGAATCCCTGCGGGATATCGTTCGCTATGCCTTTGAGGTTCAGGGTTTTCGCAAATTGACCGCCACGGTCACGGCGGGCAACCACGCGTCACGCCGCACCTTATTGAACGCGGGCTTTCAGCAGGAAGGGACACTGCGGCAAAACTATTTCCTGCACGATCGCTGGCACGATGACTGGATTTTTGGTCTGTTGAACCCTACGTTTAGCTGAGCTAAAACCCTCGCTAATTCATATACACACCTTTATCACATTAACCTCGCTCACCGCGCAGCGTTGCGTGCCGCCGCAGCGCACCAGATTATTCTTAATATCGCGACCCCCAGCAGCGTAAAATACGCGGTCGCGCTTAATGATTCCTCTTCTATTTCAATGCCTTAAAAAATCACACCACGATACCCCTGCTCACCGTAAGCCATCAGCAACGCTTATGGGTTGACGAAAATAGTGGATCAAGTAATGATAATGATTATCATTGGTAATCTCATTAGCATCGCTGCGCGTGACCGTTGTGCCGGACGCCGCGCGCAGCGTTGAACTCGCGCATTTGGTCCGGTTAAGGGCGTGAGCGCGAGGAAGACCCGCTGCCCCCTCAGCAGGCAGGAATTTAAGAACTAACGGAAAGGAATAAAAATGGTTACACGTTCATCTGCTCAATCCGCGTCAGCGTTTTCTGACGATGCGGACAAAACTGCCGCCCCAGCCTGGTTTTTTAATGACGAACAGCTGGGCGCGTGGGACAACCAGACGCAGGCGGTGCTGGCCATGCTCACGCAGACAGTGCAGGGCGTCGAAAAACCCTTTAGCGGCATCCTGCCCGCTGAACTGGCAACGCAGTTTAAAACCGTGGACCTTGAACGTCCCTTGGGTAATCAGACAGACGCGTTAAACGAGCTGCATCAGCTGTATTTACGCGATGCCGTCTGGTTCCATCATCCCAAATACCTTGCCCATCTCAACTGCCCGGTGGTGCTGCCCTCGCTGATGGCTGAGCAGATCATGGCGGCGGTTAACAGCTCGGTTGATACGTGGGACCAGAGTGCCGGGGGAACGTTAATTGAGCAGAAAGTCATCGACTGGACGCTGGAACGCATCGGGCTACCGCAAACGGCAGACGGTATCTTCACCAGCGGAGGCACGCAGTCCAATTTGATGGCGATGCTGCTGGCGCGCGACAGCTGGTGCGAGGCGCATCACGGCGGTCACCTGATTAAACAGCACGGTTTTCCCCGTGACGCCAGCAAATGGCGCGTGTTTACCTCCAAGTTAAGTCATTTCAGTATTCAAAAATCCATGGCCATTCTTGGACTGGGTTATGACGCCGTGGTCGCCGTGGACCATGACGAACACTACCGCATGGACGTCACTGCGCTGGCGCGCGAGATGCAGCGCTGTCGTGAAGAGGGGCTCTGCCCGATCGCGGTGGTGGTGACCGGCGGCACGACGGACTTTGGCAGTATCGATCCGCTGGACGCCATCGCCGATCTCTGCGAGCGCAATGGGGTATGGATGCACGTTGACGCGGCTTACGGCTGCGGACTGCTGGTTTCCCAGCAGCATCGTCAGCGCCTGCACGGTATTGAGCGCGCCGATTCGGTCACCGTGGATTATCACAAATCCTTCTTCCAGTCCGTCAGCTGCGGCGCCTTCTTTGTACGTAACAAAACGCACCTTAAGTACGTCACCCACCATGCTGATTACCTCAACCCGCTCAGTGCGCAGCAGGAAGGTACACCTAATCTGGTGAATAAAAGTATTCAGACCACGCGGCGCTTCGATGCGCTGAAAATGTGGCTGTCGCTGCGCATTATGGGACCTGCCGCGCTGGGCGAAGCGTTTGACGCGGTACTGGCCCTGGCGAAGGTGGCGCACCAGCGTTTGAGCGACCATCCGGCCATTGAGGTACTGCACGCCCCGGAGCTGAGTACCCAAGTCTTTCGCTTTGTCCCACAAAAAGCGTGTAGCGAGAGCCGTATCGATGAGATCAACGCGGCGATCCGCAAATCCTTGTCGCGCTCTGGCAATGCCATTGTGGCGGGCACGCGCGTGGCAGGACGGCAGTATCTGAAATTCACGCTGCTCAATCCCGCAACCACCGCCGCCGATCTCGACGACGTTATCCAGCTTATTGTGCACTACGGACGCGAGCATACGCGCGCGTTCACCCTGAGTGCGGTTACGCAGTGAGGCACCACAATGAATGACACAATCTACGATTTTATTGGTATTGGCATTGGTCCGTTCAATCTTGGCCTGGCCTGCCTGAGTGAACCGATTGAGGGGCTTAACGCCATCTTCCTCGACCAGAATCCCGGCTTTGACTGGCACACCGGCATGATGCTGGAAAATGCGCATCTGCAAACGCCGTTTATGGCGGATCTGGTGACGCTCGCCGATCCCACCAGCCCCTACAGTTTGCTCAATTACATGAAAGAGAAGGGCAAGATCTATTCGTTTTATATCCGCGAAGATTTTTTCCTGATGCGCAAAGAGTATAACCAGTACTGTCAGTGGGCCTGTTCGCTTCTGAGTAATCTGCGCTGGAACAGCCGCGTCGCTGACGTCACCTACGATGCGCAGCAGGGCATTTACCGCGTGCGCACCACGGATACGCAGAATGGGCAAAGCCAAACCTGGCGGGCGCGCCATCTGGTGTTAGGTACTGGCCCCACGGAATGGGTGCCGGAATGCGCGCAACCGTACCGCAAGCGCTTCTGCCACTCCAGCCAGTACCTCGCCAACAAAGCGGCCTTGCAGCAGAAACGCGCCATTACCGTGCTCGGCAGCGGTCAGAGCGCGGCCGAGATCTATTACGATCTGCTGACGGATATTGATAAGTTTGGCTACCAGCTTAACTGGATCACCCGCGCGCCACGCTTCTACCCGCTGGAATATACCAAGCTGACGCTGGAGATGACCTCGCCGGAGTGGGTGGATTATTTTCACGGCCTGCCGCCCGCAAAACGCGATCGGCTCAACGCGCAGCATAAAAACCTTTATAAGGGCATTAATAGTACGCTGATCAACGACATTTACGACCTGCTTTACGTCAAGCAGCTCGATGGCGAGTTAGACGTCAACCTGCATACCCACGCCGCCTTGACCGAGATGCGCTGGCTGCCTGAAGGGCAATTCGAGCTGTCGCTTTATCATCAGGAGCAGGAGCGGGCCTTTACCCATCACACGGAAGGGCTGGTCATGGCGACAGGCTATCATTACCGTCCGCCAATGTTCCTGGAGGGCATCAGCGCGCGCCTGCGCTGGGATGAGCAGGGCCGGTACGACGTACAGCGCAACTACAGCATCGACCACCACAACCAAATCTTTGTACAGAACGCCGAATTACATACCCACGGCTTCGTCACGCCCGATTTAGGCATGGCCTGTTACCGCAACGCGGTGATTCTGCGTGCGCTCACCGGCCGCGAGGTCTATCCCATTGAGACGCAGATTGCTTTTCAAACATTTCCGGCCCCCACGGAGCATTGCCATGACCGCACAACCGCTTTTTAACGCCGAGCGTCCTGCCGGACGCTTTACCCTGCGGGCGTGGCAAGAGACCGACGCTGCGTTAATTCACCGCTGGGTCACGCGCGACTATGCCCGGTTTTGGGGCATGCAGAACGACAGCGTTGAGCAGGTAGCGCACTTCTACCGCACGCTCACGACGTCCAATCCGCATGCAGCGCTGATCGGCTGCTGCGATGACATCCCGGTTTTTCTGATCGAGTGTTACCGCGCACAAGAGGATCAGGTCGGGCGACATTATCCGGCCGCGCCGGACGATTATGGTTTGCATATCCTTATCGCGCCGGCCACGCACCCCGTGAAGCAGTTCAGCTGGCAGGTGTTCACCGTTGCCATGGACTATCTCTTCAGCTTGCCGCAGGTGGGGCGCGTGGTGGTGGAGCCAGATGTGCGCAATGAAAAAATTCATCGCCTGAACCGGCGCGCGGGATTCCGCTACCAGCACACTATTGATATGGAAAACAAAACCGCCTGGCTGGCGTTCTGCCAGCGGGCTGACTATGAACACGCACGACAGCAGGATCCGCTGACCATGACCCAATCATCCTCATTTCTTACCGGTGCCCATTTAGCGGGCGATAACTGGACGCAAGCAAACCGACTGCTGATCCGCAAAGCCATTGCCGAGTTCGCCCATGAAAAACTGATTTCGCCACAGGAGAGTGCCGCAGGCCAATTTGCGCTGGCGGTGCCGGGATCGGAAATCGTTTACGCCTTCCGCGCGCAGCGCCTGGCGCTGGACCACTGGGAAATTGAGGTCGACTCCCTGACCAAGGATGAGAATGGACGCCCGCTCGCGCTGGACGCGCTGCAGTTTATCGTGGAGTTTCATCCGCAGCTGGGGATTCCGGCGTCGCTGCTGGCGACCTACATGGAAGAGATCAGCAGTACGCTCTGCAGCAGCGCCTATAAGCTGTCCAAGCCTAACCAGAACGCGCAGGCGCTGGTCAATGCGGATTTCCAAACCGTGGAGGCCGCCATGACCGAGGGGCACCCTTGCTTTGTGGCGAACAACGGCCGTATCGGCTTTGATGCCGCAGACTATCTCGCCTATGCGCCGGAAGCCGCCGCCCCTGTGCAGCTGGTATGGGTGGCAGTGCATCAGCGCAACGCCCATTTCTCCAGCCTGAGCGATCTCAGCTATGAACAGCTGATGCGCGACGAACTGGGCGCGGAGACGCTGGATGCGTTTCATCAGCAGTTAACCGAGAAAGGGCTCTCTGTCAGTGACTATATTTTGATGCCCGTGCATCCCTGGCAGTGGCAGAATAAATTGCTGACGGTATTTGCGGCTGATATCGCCAACCAGAACATCGTTTATCTTGGGGTAGGCAGCGACAGCTATCAGGCACAGCAATCGATACGCACCTTCTTTAACCGCAGCCAGCCCGGCAAGCGCTATGTAAAAACCGCGCTGTCGGTACTCAACATGGGCTTTATGCGCGGCCTGTCGCCGTATTACATGGCGACCACGCCGGCGATCAACGAATGGCTGGCGCAGCGGGTGGCGGGGGATGCGTGGTTGCAGCGCTGCAATTTCCGCATTCTGCGCGAGGTGGCGGCGGTGGGCTACCACAACCGTTACTACGAACAGGCAATTACGGGCGATTCCGCCTTTAAGAAGATGTTTGCCGCACTGTGGCGCGACAATCCTGCAGCCAACCTGCAGCCGGGACAGCGGCTGATGACCATGGCGTCTTTCCTGCATGTGGATCGCCACCAGCAGGCGCTGCTGCCCGCGTTGATTGCGGCGTCTGGCCTGACGGCAGAGGCTTGGGTAGCGCGCTACCTTGAGTGCTATCTCAGCCCGCTGTTGCACTGTTTCTACCAGCATGACCTGGTGTTTATGCCGCACGGCGAAAACCTGATTATCCTGCTGGAAAACAATGTTCCGGTGAGTGCCTACATGAAAGACATCGGCGAAGAGATCGCCGTGATGGACCCGGAGGCCGTCTTGCCGGAGAAGGTGACGCGGCTGGCGGTCACGGTGCCGGACGAGCTCAAACTGCTGTCGATTTTCACCGACGTGTTCGACTGCATTTTCCGCTTCATCAGCGCGATCCTGCACCAATCAGGCGCCCTGCCGCAGGAGCAGTTCTGGCATGCCGTGGCGCAGTGCGTGAAAGCGTATCAGCAGGCACATCCGCAGTTAGCCAGCAAATTTGCGCGCTACGACCTGTTTACGCCTGCATTTACGCGCTCTTGCCTTAATCGCCTGCAGCTGGCGAACAACCAGCAAATGATCAATCTGGCCGACCCGGCGGAAAACCTGAAATTCGCCGGCACCCTGACCAACCCCCTCGCCGCGTGGCGATAATCACGCGCTATGCGTGACGTTGTCACCTTGGCTGGCGCGATCGTTTTGGCGGTCGCGCCGCTCTATTTTTTGCGCAAGGATTTTTGCAATGTCCCTTTCTTCACCGGTGATGCCACGCCGTTGGCGCCACTGTCTGTTTCCGTTTTCGCTGGTGTTGTTTGAATTTACCACCTATATCGCGCATGACATGATCCAGCCGGGTATGCTGTTAGTGACCCGCGAGTTCAACGTCGGGCCTGAGTGGGTATCCACCTCGCTCACCGCGTACCTGATGGGCGGCATGGTGCTGCAATGGTTGCTGGGGCCGCTTTCCGATCGCGTTGGCCGTAGACCCGTCATGCTGACGGGCGTCGCCTTTTTTATGCTGGTCTGCGTGGGTATGCATTGGGTGACGCGCATCGAACACTTCATACTGCTGCGTTTCTTGCAGGGCATCAGCCTGTGCTTTATTGGCGCGGTGGGTTACGCCGCCATCCAGGAGGCTTTTGATGAAGCGCGCAGTATCAAGATCATGGCGCTGATGGCCAACGTGGCGCTGCTGGCACCGCTGGCAGGGCCGCTGGCCGGCGCGCTGTTTTTGACGGTGAGCGACTGGCGCGTCATGTTCTGGCTGTTTGGCGGCTTAGCCGCGCTGGCGCTGGTGGGGCTGGGGATTGGCATGCCAGAAACCGCGGGTGACAAGACCACGTCGATCTCCCTTCCGGCACTCGGTAAAAACTACGCCCGGCTGCTACGCGATCGCCAGGTAATGCGCGGCGCGCTGGCGATCGGCTTGGTTACCGTGCCCTGTCTGGCGTGGGTAGCGCTTTCTCCGGTGATGCTGATGCAGGGTGCGGGCCTCAGCCGCCTGGATTATGCGCTGCTGCAACTACCGGTCTTTTTGGCGATGATCGCGGGGAACCTCACGCTGGGGCGTTTGGCCAGTAGGCTGCCCGTCACGCAGCCGCTGCGCATGGGCGCATGGCCGCTGATCGTTGGGCTGGGGGTGGCCGCCGCCGCAAGCGTGTTTCAGGCGCAGCCCTACCTGTGGCTGGTGGTCGGCCTAAGCCTGTATGGTTTCGGCACCGGGCTGGTCAGCGCGGGGCTGTACCGGATGACGCTGTTTTCCAGCGCGGCGGGCAAGGGCAGCGTGGCGGCCCTGGTCGGCATGGTGACTATCCTGGTGTTTGCGCTGGGCATTGAGGCGGCGAAAGCGGCGTATTTCTCTTTTTCCGCCGCAGGCTTTAGCCTGATTAACCTCGCCTGCGGCCTGCTGTGGTTGGCATTGACCGCGCGTTTTCTGCGGGAGCACCGACGCCGCCAACAGGCACTGTCTCTTGCGTGAAGCGTGCTGACATCGAATCAGCACCCTGAGGCTACGGTCTCGGGGTGCTGAGAACCCCGTTATTGATGACGCAAAGCACTGAATTACGTGGGTTTTAACAAAATCACATAATAATAAGTCGCAACTATCACAGTGATAAATGATGTGGGCGGCAAAATGGCCGATAACCTGAGCAATCTCAATACGATCGGATTGCCGCTATGTTTTCAACCCTCCTGAATTTCGCCTCTGTTTTCTTTTCCGGCCGGCATGGCTTGCGGTCTTCCGCCGCCTTTGCATCGCTGTTCCGTACCATGCCGGTGATTGCGTTTACGCCGGATGGCATTATCCAAAAAGCCAGCCCGCAATTTCTGCGCGCCATGGGGTATCGCGCCGATGAAATTATTGGCCAGCATCACCGCATGTTCTGTCCGCCCGAGCTGGTGCATTCACCGGAATATGCGCAGTTCTGGCAGCGTTTGGCGGCGGGAGAACATTTTAGCGATAAGTTTATGCGCCTGGCGAAGGGAAACCGCACCGTCTGGCTGGAGGCCAGCTATATCCCGGTGACCGATCGACGCGGCAACGTGGTGCAAATCATCAAGATAGCGGCAGATATCTCCGCGCGCATGGAGACGGCGCTGGAACAACAAGCGGTGATTACGGCGATTGGGCGCTCCATGGCGGTGATCTCCTTTAATCCTGCCGGTATTGTGCTGGATGCTAACGACAATTTCCTGCAGGTCACCGGCTACCGACGCGAAGAGGTGGTGGGGCAACATCACCGCATGTTCTGCTCCGACACTCTCTCCCGCAGTGAGGGGTACCGCCAGTTCTGGGAACGGCTCAATCAGGGCGAGTTTTTCTCCGGCCAGTTTCCAAGACGTAACCGCCGCGGCGAGCCGCTCTGGCTTCGGGCGACGTACAATCCGGTGTTTAACAGCAAAGGGGAGCTGTACAAGATCGTGAAGTTTGCCTCCGACGTCACCGAACAAGTGCTGCGTAACCAGCAGGAGAAAGAGGCCACCGTCGATGCCTGGAATATGGCGGTGCAGACGCGCGATAGCGCGCAGAACGGCAGTGCGGTGATCACCAGCAGCATCAAGATGATCGATCAAATTTCCCAGGACATGAATCTGGTTTCTGCGGATGTCACGCATCTGAATAGCCAGTCCGACAGCATTGACGGCATGGTGAGCACCATTCGCGGCTTTGCGATGCAGACGCGGTTAATCGCCCTTAACGCCGCCATTGAAGCGGCGCGCGCGGGCGCCTCCGGCCGAAGTTTTGCGGTGGTGGCTGAAGAGGTGCGCAGCCTGGCGGCCAACGTCAGCCACGCCACGGAGGAGATAGAGCGCGTGGTGTCGGCCAATCATCAGCTGGCGCGCGACGTGCTGAGCGGCATTGAAAGCACCCTGACCAACACGGTGCAGGGCGTGGCGTTTATGCGCGAAGCCGGGGAAGTCATTACCAGCATTCAGCACCACTCCGCACAGCTGGAAAACGCCGTCAGAGAGGTGGCTCGCGCCGCGGAGGCGGAATAAAGGCGCGTTGGACAAGCATAGACTGTGCAATACGCGCTCACGCTTTGCCGCGGTGCAAAGCGTGAGCGCGAAAAGATGCCGATCGTTTCGATACTGCCAATAACCCCTTCAAGGCACTCCAGCCGACGCATTTATACCTTGTGATCGTCACGGCTTTCATTAATCCGTAGCAAGCCGCTGTTACGCGGCGTAAACGGCGAGAAACCGACAGCGCAATACTCTCTGGTAACAAAAACGCAAAAAAACGCCGTCTTTAATACGGTCGCTGAACGTTTAATGCAAGGTGTTTATTGCGCCTCAGCATGACGTGAAAATCTTATCTGGCACCCTCAGTGCCTGCTTAACCAGGGCATCGTGAGGACTGGCATCGCGCGTGCTACTTGCTGCATTCATAAAAAAGACGCCGTTATTGCAACAAAATAACGCATCACGGCGTTACTGGTCAGTATAATTTTCGGGGCATCACCTCGGTAAGTATTGAAATGTTTATGACCTTAAAGATATATTAATCTGCAGCGAATAATCCCTGCCTTTTAAAGCTAGACGCTTTTTTCTTATTTATAAAAATCCACAAGGAAGTACGATGTACGATCAAGACATAAAAGAATTTGCTCAAGCACAAGAGCAAAAGCTCATCGACGCGTTGGGCAACAAGCGGGAGCACCCGGATTCATACGATGAAGTTCGCGACAGGGACAGTTATCAGCGCGATTATGCACGCATTTTGTACTCGTCTTCGTTTCGGCGGCTTCAGGGTAAAATGCAGCTCTTCGAAGTTGATCCGGAAAAATTCAACCGAAACCGCTTAACGCACAGCCTCGAAGTCGCGCAGATAGCACGCAGCATCGCCGCGGATCTGGGGCTTCAAAACCATGTTGTCGTCGAACTGGCCGCGCTGGCGCACGATATCGGTAACCCGCCTTTTGGTCATTCAGGGGAAAAATTGCTGAATGAACTCTCTTCAGACATTGGCGGTTATGAGGGGAATGCACAGGCGCTGCGTATTTTACGCAAACTGGAAAAAAAATATGCGCACTGTGCGGGGCTGGATCTGACTTATCGCAGTTTACTTGCCGTGATCAAGTACCCGCTTGAGAAAAAAGAAGGCGTGGAGAAATTTCTCTACAACGATGACTATGCGTTTTATAAGCGAGTAGTTGAAAACGGCAATTTACAGCTTGAACCCGGCGAGAAAACCATCGATGCCCAGATTATGGATCTGGCCGATGAAATCGCCTACGCCGCACACGATCTCGAAGATGCACTCAGCAGAAATATGGTGACGATCGAGGATATCGAGTACGAGTTTCGTATCTCTGAAGAGTATCAAGACGCCTTAAAAGATTTCTGCGATATCGTCAGCACCTCAAAAGAGATAGCCAGCCAAGCCATTTCGCTGAGGTCTTCAGAAGAATTTGCCATGATCTTCCGTAAAGAGCTCACCTCCACCATCGTTAATCGCCTGGTGAGGGATATTTCCGTTGTGTCGGGCGAGTCTGGATTCCAAGAGCTTGGCTTTGGGAAATTACAAAAACTCTCTGAAGGTTTGAAGAAACGTTTGTTCAAAGTGATCATGCGCAAAAGGAATATCCTCACTTACGAGTTTAAGGGCAACACGATCCTTAAGGAGTTGTATTGCTTTTATACCTCTGGCGAAAATTATAAGTTTCTGTCACCGGAGTTGAAGTTTTCATTGCCGGAGAAAGAAAGTGATGATTTCGAACCTAAAAAGCAGCGTGCCGTAGTGGATTATATCTCTGGCATGATGGATACCTTTGCGATAAAAGAGTGGGAGACCCACTGTCGTAAATAACAGAGTGTGCGAAGTATCGCGATAAATAATGCGTGTCTCGTGCCATATTTATCCAAAGGCGCCAAAATTATTTGGCGCCTTTCCTAATATTGTTTATGTGCATTTAAAATTTTCCCATTCATCATGAATAAAAGGAATTCTCAATGAGTGAAATATTTGAAATCGCTTATGCAGCAGCAACGAATCGACTCTGTTTATTTACCGGGACTGGCTTTTCAAAAGCAGTATCAGGTGGAACAGCCCCTACATGGCAAGGACTGCTGGAAAAATTATGTGACGCCATACCCAACTCAGCAAAATTCAAGGCGTCGCTTTTTCCCAAAGATAAACCCTCAGCGTTGAGCCTGGAAGAAGCGGCACAAATCATTTCTCTAAAATTAGCGGCGGAAGATAAGGATATCTATAATGAAGTTGCTGATATTATCAAAGCCATCACGCTGAGCGGTGAAAACAAAAACATCAGCGCGTTCTTTCAAAACCGTCCATTTCGAATTGTCACGACCAACTACGATAAACTCGCGGAAACGTTGACGGCTGAAAATAGTGTTCAATCGATTACGCCCGGGCTGCCCATCCCAAGATCTTCTGCAAATATCAAAGTTTATCATGTGCATGGCTCTATAGACTCACCCAAAAACATGGTGATTACCTCAGACGACTACTTTAAGTTCTTAAACGCTGATTCTTATTTTTCGCGAAAATTAAGCACAGTTCTACATGAAAACACGGTTGTCATTTTAGGTTACTCGCTTGGCGACACAAACCTGAAGGCAATTATCAATGATTACAAAGGTTTCTCGAAAAGTCATGTAGTGGGTTCAAATATATTTCTCGTTTCAAGAAGCGTCGTTGATCAGAATGTTAAAGATTATTATTCCCACTGCTATGGTATTCGGGTGTTAGATTCGCTTGAGCTTGAGTCTTTCTTTGACAAACTCAATGCTGCCATACCGAAAGCGGAAGAGGTGTCTGTAGAATCGTTGAAATCCATTCGGCAAGTAGTGTATGAAAATTATGCTTTTACCGATGATTACTTAAAACTTGAAGACTCTTTTTATCAAATCATCTCTGCCATTTCTGCGGAAGGTTTGAGCTGGAACAACCAGGCTGTCGTGAAGGTGATTGGCGATATCATCGAACGGAAAACAGATTTCACTCGAGAGAACAATGCCTGGGTTCAATATGAGCACCTGGCCCGTTGGCTCATTTACCTGGGCGCTATTTTTGAATTAAAAGGCACAACGATAGAAGATAAATACCTCGATGCTGTAATCCGATCTATGGCGACAATGAGTAAAGATTACTCTTTTGGCTATTCATGGAATGCATACAAATCATGGCAAGAGCGCTGGTCATCAATCACTGTTTCTAATCGGATTTTGATAAGAAAGCATATTAAAGTAAATAATCCGCGCCAGGATGCGCTAACAATCGTGGATGGCATAGAATAAACACATATTAACGCGAGCCCTTCACAAGCGATGATGGGGAAATCAGTCCCTTTTGCGATTTTACATTTTGGACGCGGTTGAATGCGTCCTCATCGCGGTGATCAAAACACGGGCCAGATGCGGGCAGTAGACGTTATGCCGGGACCGTGAGATGAACAACCTCACGGCCATAACCTTTTGCACGTCAGAAGAAATGACTTGAGGAAATGCCGCCAGCATCCGAAGGTTGCAGCTTTACTTTAGTACGATACGATTCTTTGCCACTCGCAAATCATTCCTGTTACTGCTTGTCGCTTTTTGTGATTAAATTGATAGAAACCTATCATTTCAGGCGCAATCATGAAAAAAATCTCCATGTCAGCGGTCGCCAAAGCCGCAAGCGTGGGCGTCGCGACCGTTGACCGCGTGCTAAACAATCGAGCGTCCGTGCGGCAGGAAACCCGTGAAAAGGTGCTGCGTGCTGCCGAGGCGCTGGGCTATCGTGAAGATCTGCGTAACGCCATGACTCACCAAAGCGGCATGATGAAGGCAGGGATGCGTACAGGTTTTATTCTGCTTTCGAAAGACTATTCGTTTTATCAGCAGCTTTGTGACGAGCTCGCCCGCCTTGCCCGAGAGCAAGGGCAACCCGAACCCGTGTTTGTGTGGGTGGATATTGACGACGCAGAGAGCGTGGTTGCTTCGCTTGAGACGCTCGCAGCACGGGTCGATTGCATCGGACTCATCGCGCTGGATAATCCGCTTATCCGCCACGCCATCAAAAAAATCTCTGCCGCGGGCGTGCATATTTTTACGCTGTTTTCCGATCTCTCCCCCTGCGGTCAGTCAGGTTATATCGGTCTTGATAACCTGAAAGCAGGGCGCACTGCAGGGTGGTTTGCCGAGCGATTGCTCGAACAGCAGGGTGTCATTGGCGTGCTGCTTGGAGACCACCGTTTTAACTGTCAAGAAAGTTGCGAAATCAGTTTTCGGTCTTATTTACGCGAGTCAAAAAAAGCGCTCAGGGTGTTAGAGCCGTTGAAAACCCATGAAAGCATTGCGGGCGGCTACGAGGCGACGGTGCAACTGCTTGAGCAACATCCCGATATCGCGCTGATTTATGCGCCCTGCGGCGGTATTGAAGGGGTTCTCGACGCCCTGGCCGATCGCGCGCGTCCGGAGATTAAAATTGTGTGTCACGGCCCGTTTGTTGGCGACGAAATGGCACTCATTGCAGGACGGGTAGAGGTGATGCTGCGTCATCGCATCGACGCTATCGCAGCGCAAATCCTTTCAGTGTTTATCCACTCTCACCGGCACAGGGAAGGAGGATCGCGTAACACGATGGTCCCGTTTGACGTGATCACGCGTGAGAATCTTTGATTCAGCACCAACCCGCGCAGCACCTGCTTTTGATGAAAAGCTATCAAATTTATGATGTTTTAAATCACGATCTGCCTCAAATAAATCAATCCTGATGGTTGCCGGCTATCAAATGCCGGCGCAATACTGCGCCTACGCGTTCAGGCTGATCCGATATCCCGATCGCGAAACCCCCTTGTCGCATCAGGAGAGAAAAGATGAGGCTTTCTATTGCAACCGCACCCTGCTGTTGGGGCGTGGATGATCCAAAAAATCCCCATTTACCGCCCTGGCAGCGGGTACTGAGAGAGGCCGCGCTTGCGGGTTACAAAAGCCTGGAGTTAGGGCCGTGGGGCTATCTTCCCACAGAGGCCTCTGCGTTGAGCGCGGCGCTGGCGGCCAACGATCTGTCCATTATCGCGGGGACGATTTTTGACGATCTGGTGAGCGACGCACACTTTCCGGCGATGGTCGAACGCACCCACAATATCTGCCGAAACCTGCAAGCCCTTGGCCAGCGTGAGGATCGTCCCGGCATCAGTCAGCCTGCGCCCTATCTGGTTATCATCGATTTTGGCAATCCGCATCGCGCCGCCACGGCGGGACAGCCCCATAAAGCCCCGCGCCTTAGCGAAACGGCATGGTGCGCTTTGATGGACCACATCACTGTGTTGAGTGAAATCGCCTGGCAAGAGTACGGGGTAAGGCCGGTGGTACATCCGCATGCCGGAGGGTGCATTGAATTTGCCGATGAACTGGAAAAGTTAGTGCGCGACATTCCCCATCACGTTGCCGGACTTTGCCTGGATACGGGGCATCTTTATTACGCGGGGATGGATCCCCTCGCCGCGCTTGATCATTACTGGGAGCGCATTGATTACCTGCACTTTAAAGATGTTAACGCGGCGATTTGGCGTGAGGTGGTCAGTCAGGAGCAAGATTTTTTCTCTGCCTGTGCCATGGGCGTTATGTGTCCGCTGGGCCGCGGTGACATTGATTATCAGGCCGTGCACGCACTGCTGCGCAAGCGTCGCTATCAGGGGTGGGTCACCATTGAACAGGAGCGGGATCCGCGCCATGCGGATGGCAGCCTGGGGGATGTGACCGCCAGTCTACAGTATCTGCAGTCGGTCGGTTTTTAAGGAGAATGCGATGATTAATGGCATAAAACCTCTCGAAAGCTCGCTACGGTGGGGCATGGTAGGCGGCGGAGAGACCAGCCAGATTGGTTATATCCACCGCGCGTCTGCGCTGCGTGATAATACGTTTACTTTGGTCGCCGGGGCGTTTGATATTGACGCCGGACGCGGGCGTGCGTTTGGCGAGGCGCTGGGGTTATCGCCGGAACGCTGCTATGCCGACTACCAGACCCTGTTTACAGAAGAGGCGAAACGCGAGGACGGCATTCAGGCGGTTTCCATTGCCACCCCCAACAATACTCATTTTGCTGTGTGCTGCGCCGCGCTGGAAGCCAACCTGCATGTGGTATGCGAGAAGCCGTTGTGTTTCACCGGGGAAGAGGCGGCGCATCTGGTCAGGCTCAGCCGCGAGAAAAAGAAGATTGTGGGTGTGACTTATGGGTATGCGGGTCATCAGCTTATTCACCAGGCGCGAGAAATGATAGCCCAAGGCCTGCTAGGGGAAATCCGCATCGTCAACATGCAGTTTGCGCACGGTTTTCACAATGCTTCGGTGGAGCAGCACAACGCCAGCACGCGCTGGCGCGTTGATCCACGCCTTGTGGGGCCGAGTTATGTATTGGGAGATTTGGCGACTCATCCTTTATGTCTTGCAGAAACCATGGCGCCGGCGTTGAAAATCCGCCGGCTGCTCTGTTCGCGGCAAAGTTTTGTCAAAAGCCGCGCGCCGCTCGAAGATAACGCGTTTGTCCTGATGGAGTATGAAAATGGTGCCGTGGGCAGCCTATGGGCGTCGGCGGTCAACTGTGGTTCGATGCACGGTCAGAAAATCCGCATCATCGGCGAGAAAGCCAGCATTGAGTGGTGGGATGAGCAGCCCAATCAGCTGCGCTATGAAGTGCAGGGCGAGCCGGTGCGCATTCTCGAAAGGGGCATGGATTATCTTCACCCGCGCGCGCGTGCAGATGACCGTATCGGCGGCGGCCACCCTGAGGGACTTTTCGAAGCCTGGGCCAACCTCTATCGACGGTTCGCTATCGCCATGGACGCCACCGATCGCGGTGATATCGCGTTTCTCAACGATTTCTGGTACCCGGATGTCCATTCCGGTTTGACCGGCGTCCGTTGGGTAGAAGACTGCGTGCGTTCAGCAGAGGCCGGTTCGGTCTGGGTGACGTGTTAGACCCCGCGTGCGGGACGGCAATGAACCGCATGCCCGCTGCGATCGCGCGAGGGCTGATCACGGAGCCAATCAGGCGATGGCGGCGCAGCGAGTGTTCGCACTCGCTTTACGCGGCTTGAACAGCGCCGCGAATTCAGACCACATGTCATAAGGTGACAGCAATGAAAATCGCATTTGATGTCGATGTCATTAAAGAGTTGGGTATTAGAAAAATGGTCCACCAAGTGGCTGATTGGGGCTATCGCTATATCGAGCAGTCGCCGCATCCGGAGATTAACCCGTTCTACAAGCACCCCCGAGCCAGTCGTGACATTCTGGCGGAATATAAAAATGCCCTGCGGGAGACCGGGTTGGCGATCTCCCCTTTTATTTGTGTCTACCGCTGGTCCGGTCCGGATGAATTACGCCGCCAGGCCGCGGTGAAAAACTGGAAGCGGATGATTGAAATCGCCGTGGAGATGGATGTGCAAGTGATCAATACGGAACTGGCTGGTGACCCTAACCAGCCCGAAATTTGCGATGAGATGTTTTACCGCTCAATGGAAGCGCTGCTCCCGCTGTTTGAGCGTGAAGGTCTTCGCGTTGAAATTCAGGCGCACCCGTGGGATTTCTGCGAAGAAAACAATGAAACCGTCAATATGGTCAAATCGTTCAGAAGCGATCATGTGAAATACCTTTACAGTGTGCCGCACACGTTTTTTTACGACAAAGGAAAGGGCGATATCGAGAAAATGCTGCGTCATGCCGGTGATGATCTTTCTCATGTCCTGATCGCCGATACCATGAATCACACTCGGCACTGCCGCTACATTGTCAATCCCCCTGGCGTTGACGCCACCATCCACCAGCATGTGGGTATCGGTGAGGGCGAGGTTGATTTCGACACCTTGTTCCGCGTGATGCGCGCGATGAAATTTGCGGAGCGGACCTTTCCTATTGGCGGCGAATCGATAGTGGCCGCCTCGCTGTTCGGCTATCCGGAAAAAATGGCGTATCAGGCCGTTGAGACGCGCGAGCGACTGGAAAGAGAGTTGCTTGCACCTCACCGCTAAGGACGATTACCATGAGACCGCTGATTAACGCGTGCGGGTTACCCACTCGTTATAAAATAGCGATAATTTACCGGGGTAATGATGCCGTTAACGTATTAACGCATTATTTTTATAATTAACGCGCCTGCCAAGTCATTCACGTTTTTTAATTTGCAGCGTCATACTCAATTTTAAGGACAAGAAGATGAAAGTTTATCGCAGCAAAGCATTTACCGGATCGCAAGCGTGGGAAGCCCAGCCCATTACGCAGTTTGGCGATACTACCGTAAAACTTCACTGGACCGACCGTCCTTATAAGTGGCATATCAATGATGGACAAGAAGTTTTTGCCGTTATGGATGGCTGCGTAGAAATGCAGTACAAAGAAAATGGCGAGATTAAAAGTAAAAATCTGCACGTTGGCGATATTTTTTATGCCAGTGAAGGCACCGAGCACATTGCCTGTCCCCAAGGCGAAGCTCGGATTTTGGTCATTGAAAAACAGGGGTCCGTATAGCACGGTTTACCGGCATAACCGGCGGGCTGTTGACGCCGCTAAACCGCCGCCCGGTGCCCGCCGCACGGTTGAGACTGACGCGTAGCGTGAGACAAAAACAATCGCACCCACATTATGTCCCTCCCTCCGCCGCGCATTCATTGCCAGCGACGACAACAACCCGATTATTCCCAGGTGTTGCTTTTTTTACTAATAAAAAGGATTAACTCATTATTTTTATTGAAGCTTGATCCGCGGTATTTTAATCGCAACGGCGGGCTAGTCGATTAAGGAAAACTTTCCATAATAAAAATAGAAATTATCTTTAAATAAAGCACTAAAGCCGTTGAATCGCGCGTCGATAAATCTACTCACACCTACCAACGTTTACTCCGGGCTATTTATGACTATTACACAGCGTTTGTTGCTGGCTTTTTTTCTGCTGGCGTTATCCCTCTGCGCGCTCGTTGCCGCTTCACTGTCGGTGATTTCTGGCTTCCAGGCGCGATTTGAATATGTGCAGGCAAATGCGATACCCAGTATTAAAGACCTCAATAAATCCATCAGCACCACCAACCAGTTAGGTATCGCGCTCTACCGTCACGTCACTGCCGCGACCAGCGAAGAACAAACCACGGCAGAAGAGAAGATCACGGGTCTGCTCAATACGCTGAAATCCCTCACTGATTATTACATGGCAAACGATATTTCCAATGATGAAGACAAGCGTATGACCGAGGACGCATACCACAATATTGATGCCGTGCGGGCGTCGCTACCGGCTTTTTATGCAGCTTCACGCAGTCACAATAGCGCGCTTGCCTTGGGGATGCTCAGAGGCGAGGGCGGTGTAGGATCGGCGGCACGCAATATGGAAAATGAGTTTACCAAGCAGATTGATCTCAATATCAAAATTGGCGATGACCTGCGGGTGCAAAACGGCCAAATCTACACGAAAACGCTGTGGATTATGAGCAGCGCATCGATCCTGGTCATTATCGTGCTCGGTATCTTCTCCATCAATATTATTCTGGGTATTAAGCGCAGCCTTAATAGTATGAAAAGCACCATGGTTGACGTCAGCAGCAGCCTGGATTTAACGCGCAGCGCCGCGGTGTCGCGCAATGATGAAATCGGGCAAACTGCGGTGGCCTTCAACAATTTACTGCATCGCGTTTCCACTACGCTGTTGTCAGTCAACCACACGGCACAATCCGTCAGTACCGGCTCCACGCAAATTGCTGCGGGTAATGAAGACTTGTCGTCGCGCACTGAGGAGCAGGCCGCCTCGCTGGAGCAGACTTCGGCGAGTATGTCGACCCTGAGTGAGACCGTGCGCCAGAACGCCGAAGGCGCCGTACAGGCCAGCGAACTGGCAAACGATGCGAACGCGCTCTCCCGTAAAAACGGCAGTGCGGTTACCCAGATGCTGGCAACCATGTCAGATATTCGCGGCAGTTCCGCTAAAATTTCCGAAATCACCGGCTTAATTGAAGGTATCGCCTTCCAAACCAATATCCTGGCGCTGAACGCGGCCGTTGAAGCGGCGCGCGCCGGCGAGCATGGCAGAGGGTTTGCCGTGGTGGCATCTGAAGTGCGTAATCTGGCTCAGCGCTCCTCGTCTGCTGCACGCGAAATCAAGGAGCTGATTTCTGTCTCTGTGTCCCAGGTTGAGCAGGGGCTTGAGCAGGCGACCCAGGTGGGCGGTAACACCGAGAACGTGAGCGCGGCCATTCAACAAGTGGCGGCGTTGGTCAACGAAATTGCGGCGGCGACATCTGAGCAGAGCAAAGGCATTGAGCAGGTGCATTTAGCCATCGGCCAGATGGATGAGGTGACTCAGCAAAACGCCTCCCTGGTGGAAGAGGCGTCTTCGGCCTCGAAGTCGCTGCAGGAACAAGCGGAGAATCTGTCGAAGCTGGTTGCCACCTTTATTCTGGACAACGGTGCCGCATCGGTGGCGGTGGCGGTACCGCGTCATCCTGCGCCGGCGGTCAAACATGCTCCCGCGCGGCTGAGCCACGCGCAAAGTCAGGAGAGCTGGGAAAGCTTCTAAAGCCAGACGCCTTCACCGTTCTCTGTTTTAAAGCGCTGCGATGTCAGCGCTTTTTTTTTATCCATCGTCCAGTCAGGTAACCACGCGCCCTGGCGCACGGGTCATTGCGTGCAGAGAGCATAAAGCATAAAGGCGACCCGTACGCCGCGCCTTTAACCTGGCTGAAAGGTGCGTCAGGCGGGGATTAGCAGTCTGTATCAAGGGGATAATCGGTTCCACGCTTCCGCGGAAGCGCCACCCTAAAACGGGTTAAGCCGGGCCGTTAAGGTCGAGGATTGTACAGACCCATGGGATGGGATTGCGTGGGCGGCACAGGTGTCGCCAACGTGCTGTGATGACGCCGTGCTCGGCCATCATGCGGAGGCCCATGGAAACAGGTTCACCACGGAAAACGCGTGCTGAGAGACGGCGCGTGGCGGGCGTGGGTCAGGGAGCGGAGAGGATAGCGCGGCAACCCCGCAAAAGGAGGTTGCCGCGCATAGCGCCGTTATGATGGCAGGCAGTAATTACTGCACCGCCGCCGTCTGCGCCGGTTCAATACGGAAAATCGACACCGCCTCGCGCAGCATGGCGGTTTGCTCCACCATGCCTTTAGCCGCAGAGGAAACCTCCTGTACCAGCGCCGCATTCTGCTGCGTCACCTGATCCATCTGACTCACCGCGATACTCACCTGACCGATACCGTTGCTCTGTTCGTCCGAGGCAATGGTGATCTCGCCCATGATGGTATTCACGCCCTGCACCGATTTCACAATATCTTCCATGCGGTGACCCGCTTGCAGCGCCAGGCCCGATCCGCGCGTGACGTGATCAACGGACAGGGTAATCAGATCCTTGATCTCTTTCGCGGCGGTAGAGCTGCGCAGCGCCAGCGAGCGCACCTCACCGGCCACCACCGCAAAACCTCGACCGCCTTCGCCCGCGCGCGCGGCCTCAACGGCGGCATTCAGCGCCAGAATATTGGTTTGAAACGCGATCCCCTCAATCACCGCGATGATCTCCGCCACTTTGCCCGAGCTGTCGGAGATGGCGCGCATGGTCTCCACCACTTGATTCACCACGTCGCCGCCCTGAACCGCGACCTGCGAGGTTGAATCAGCCTGATGGTTGGCCTGGCGGGCGTTTTCGCTGTTTTGGCGCACGGTGGCGGTCAGTTGCTCCATACTGGCGGCGGTTTGTTCCAGCGCGGCGGCCTGTTCTTCGGTGCGCTGCGCCAGGTCAATATTGCCTTGCGCAATTTCACTGGCAGAGAGGGTGATGCGCTCGGCGGAGGATTGGATCCCGCTGACAATGGTAACGAGCTGCTGACGCATCGCTTCCAGCGACGCCATCAGGCTGCTCTGGCTGTTCAGAGGAACGGCGATCGCCATGGTGAGATCCCCTTTGGCGATCTGGCTGGCGACGTCAGCCGCCGTGCTCGGCTCGCCGCCCAGCGCGCGAAGAATGCTGCGCGTGATCAGATAGCCCAAAACCACCGACAGCAAAATAGTAATGAGACCAGCGGCGCTGAGCGTCACTTTGGTGTCCAGCGCCAATCTGTTCACCTCTTCAGAGCGCTGTGCCAGCAGTGAGGATTCCGCATGGTTAAATTCAGCGGCAAGGGCGCGGTAGCGATCCATAAAGGCTTTATCGCGACCCTCCTGAAAAACGCTGACCAGCGATTCCAACGAGACTTTGCCGCTGTTGACGTCGCCCCGCAGGGCGATCAGCTGCAGATCAATGGCCTCGATATTCTTATGCAGCGCGAGCAGATCATCCAGCCGCTGCTGCTGCGCGGCGTTATCCGCGGTCAGGCTCCGCAGCTGATTGAGCTTGTCATCAAACGCCGATCGACTGCTGTTAAACGGCGCCAAATAACTATCATGACCAGAAATAAGGAATCCGCGCACGCCGGTTTCCATATTGATCATATCCGCGAGCATGGCGTCGCTAAGGTTCATGACCTGATAGCTGTGCACGTTCCAGCCATTGGCCTGACGCAACTTGAGAAAGTTGAGGATGGATAAACTGCTGCCAATCAGTGAGACGATAACGATGATGCCGAACGCCAAAGCGATTTTACGGCCGGTTGTGATTTTCATACGATTCCCCGAAAAAGTGATATCTATTATTTTTTTTACTGCACTTACGTTGCGGTTATCGGCAAAGCAGAGCGGTTATTTACGCGCCGCTTGATGAATAAAACAGCAGCAGCGCCTCAGCGATCACGTTTTAAGAGATTACCCATAAGCGAACGCGATGACTGGGCGTGCGCACGTGGCGCGGCGCCTGCGGCAGAGGATGAGGAGAGGTGAGGTGAAGCCCTTTTCTGCAATGAGCCATAAGAAAATGCGCTGATGCGCGATCGGAATTTTCTTGCAAGTACCCGGGCCAATTTACGGGTCAGGAGACGTGGCGCTATACTCCCCGCCAGACGAAAACATTAAAAGGAATTGAGTATGAAAACGGGGCTATTGCTACTGACTGTGCTGGGTACCGCGCTGCTGGCCGGATGTAAGGAAGAGGCGCAGAGCCTCGATTGGTATAAAGCACACGCTAAAGAGCGCAACGAAAAAGTGGCGACCTGCGAGAAAGATCCCAAACCACGCGCCACGGAAGATTGCCGCAACGCCATCGATGCCGCTGCGGTAGCCGACGATAACATCAAACATTCGGAGCCGAAGTTCTGGAGTTTTGACGTCAAGAAAAACTAACGCGCGCCCGCGCCACCTTCCGATGGCGCGGGGACCGATCAGTTAAATCGTTCCGCACGGAACGTCGCCAGCATCGGGTGTTTGATGCCGGTGAGGATCTCATCCGTGAGCAACTCGCCCAGAATCAGCGCCAGCGTGGCGCCGGAGTGGGTAAAGGCCACGAAGCAGCCAGGCACGCGCGCGAGTTCGCCGACCACCGGTTCACCGTCACCCGGAATCGGCTTCAGGCCGATCTTCCAGCTTGCCGCCTCCAGCGGTTTCCCCGCACCGACGAGCCGACCGGCTTCGACCATCAGCTGATCAATGACCGCGCGGTCGAGACTGTACTCGCCGTCAGGGTGTGCCACAATATCGTGCTCATACCAGTCGTGATCCACCGCCAGCGTATTCCCTGGATTGGGACGGATCGCCGCGCGCGGTGTATTCATCACCACGCGCACGTCCGCAGGCTGCGGGGTGCTGGTTACCAGCATCGACACCGGCGATCCGTTTGCGATATGCACACCGAGCGGCGCGACCACCGCTGGCGTCCACGGACCACAGGCCACCAGCACCCGATCGGCGCGAAATTCACCGCGCTTCTCGCTGCGCACGCCGACAGCGCGTCCGTCAGTGGTCATGACCTGGGCGTGGCCCGCATGTTCAATCACCTCGCCGCCGCAGGCGGTAAATTCCGCGAGCAAATGCGCCGCCAGATGCGGCAGGCTGACCCAGCCCTCGCCCGGATTGGCGATGGCCAGCTCGGCAAGCGCCGCGCGGTTAACCTGCGGATCCAGCGCGCCGACGCACTCCAGCCCAACCAGCTGCGAGGCGTAGCCGTGTGCCTTTTCGTACGCATGCCGCGCGCGGGTTCCCGCCTCGTCGTTGTCGGCCCAATACAGCGCGCCATCAAAACGCAGCCAATCAAGGTTGGGATGGCGGGCAAACAGCGTGCGATAGCGATCGATGCCCGCCATGCGCAGCGCGTGATAGGGCTGTGAACGCTCTCCGGCCGAATTGAGCCACGAGAGCGATCGCCCCGATGCGCCCGAACAGAGTGCCGCCTCAGTGACCAGCGTGACCCTGGCGCCGGCTTTAGCCAGCTGCCAGGCGGTTGAAACCCCCAAAATACCGCCGCCCAGCACCACAACGGTTTTGGCTACAGAGTGTTGCGTCATCATTATTTCCTTCTGTTAAAGCGTGACGTTATTCACGCCACGCGCACGTGATGTTGCTGATGAAGCTGCGTAATCAGCTTCAGCACCGCTAACGCGTCGTCGGCCGCCACCGGCGGTGGCGCACCGTGCAGCAGCGCGACAGCCAGCTGTTGATAGAATGCGGGGTAGTTACCGCGCTGCAGCGCGATCGCCTCGACGTCGCCAGGGAGACCGATACGCGCATCGCCTTCAGGTGGGGTGACGCCGTAGCGCGGGTCTAAGGGCGACATGCCGGCCGCCAGCTGCGGCTCCTGATTATCCAACCCCCAATGGGTAAAGGCGCGCTGGCTGCCCAGCAGGTGAAAACGCGGCGCATTGAGCGCGGCCTGGCCGTTCATCCAGAGCCGCGAGCGCACGCCGTTATGATGCAGCAGCGAGACAAAGCAATCTTCGTCGCTGTCCGACTGCGCACCGCTGTGGCGCGCCAGCTCGGCGTAGGCATCTTGCACCGGTCCGAACAGCTGCATGGCCTGATCGATCAGGTGACTGCCCAAGTCCAGCAGCAGGCCGCCGCCTTGCGCCAGAGAGACGCGATCGCGCCAGTTGCCAAAGCCCTCGGGGCGCCACCACTCGAAGCGGGATTCAAAGGTTCGCACCGTGCCAAACGCGTCGTCCTGCAGTAACTGCTTGAGCGTCAAAAAATCCCCGTCCCAGCGGCGATTGTGGAACACCGTCAGCAGCGTGTTAGCCTGCTGCGCCGCATGGATCATCGCCTCGGCGGCGGCGACATCCGGCGCAAACGGCTTATCCACCACCAGGTGAATCCCGCGCTCGCTGGCCTGCAGCGCCTGCGCCCGATGCTGGGCAGGGGGCGTCGCCAGCACAATGAGATCCACGGCGAGGGTGCCGCAGTCAATCAGCTGCATCAACGCGTCCCAGTCGGGCACAATGCGCGCCTGCGGGTAGCGCTGCCTCGCTGTTGCGACGCGTTGCGCATCGCGGGTGACAATGACATCAAGCTGATAGTCGGCGTTGTGGGCGACAAGCGGCGCATGAAACACGCTGCCTGCCACGCCAAAGCCCACCAGCGCGGTACGAATCGGGCCTGCGACCCTGCGATGTGTTATCAAAGCACCTCCGATAAAAAACGCTGTAAGCGCGGCGATTGCGGGCGCTCAAACACCTGTTCAGGCGTCCCGGCCTCCACAATTTCCCCTTCATCCATAAACACCACCTGATCGGCCACGCGCCGGGCGAAGCCCATCTCGTGGGTGACCACCACCATGGTCATGCCGCGCTGGCAAAGATCGGCCATCAACGTCAGTACGCCTTTGACCAGTTCGGGGTCGAGCGCCGACGTGGCTTCATCAAACAGCATCACCTCGGGCTCCATTGCCAGCGCACGTGCGATAGCCACGCGCTGCTGCTGGCCGCCCGAGAGATCGCGCGGTCGATGGTCGGCACGCTGGGCCAGCCCCACATCGGCCAGACGCTGGCGGGCAATCTGCAGCGCTTCGGCTTTCGGGCGTCCTTTCACCTTCCACGGAGCCAGCGCCACGTTTTCCAGCGCGCTGTGGTCGGGAAACAGATTGAAATGTTGAAACACCATGCCGATGCGCAGCCGCAGCGCGTCGGGTTTGTCTTTTAGCACCGAGCGGCCGCCCAGCAGCACATCGCCGCTGCGTGGTTCATGCAGGCGGTTGATACCGCGCAGCAGGGTGGATTTCCCCGAACCCGACGGGCCGATGATGCAGGTGGTGGTGCCGGGCGCGACGTTCAACGAAACGTTGCGCAGCACCTCAATGGGGCCGTAGGCGAGCGTCAAATTACGCAATTCGAGGCTGGCGCCGTGAAAGGCAGAAGTGGGCGTCATGTTAATGTCCTTGTCCGCTGGTAAAGGAGGCCGTGGGCGCAACCGCCCGTTTCACCGTGACTTCATCGATCTCTTTCAAGCCGCTTTGCGGCGCCGTGGCGCGGCGGCGTCCGGTGCGGTAACGCACATCGATATAGTTCACCGCGTGCGTCAGCGGCACGGTGATCACCAGGTAAAACAGCCCGGCTAGCATCAGCGGCGACAGGTTGCCGCTCAGCACCGCCGCATCCTGACCGACGCGGAACAGTTCACGCTGGTTGGTCATCAGCCCCAGCAGATACACCAGCGACGAGTCTTTGATGATGGCAATAAACTGATTAACGATGGCGGGCAGCACGCGGCGGATCCCTTGCGGTATAATCACCAGCCGCATCGCCCGGCCATAGCTCATGCCCAGCGCCCGGCAGGCTTCCATCTGCCCCTGTTCCACGCTTTGAATGCCGGAGCGAAAAATCTCGCCCATGTAGGCGCTGGCAATCAGGCTCAGGGCAAAAATGCCCAGCGGGTAGGGGGTGGGGCCAAACAGCTGATAGCTGAAGCGCGCCAAACCCTGACCAATCAGCAGAATGGTGAGGATCGACGGCAGGCCGCGAAACAGATCGGTATACAGCCGGGCGGGCACGCGCAGCCAGCGCGCGGGTGAAATGCCCATTAGCGCCAGAATCAAGCCAAAGAAGGTGCCCAGCACCGTCGCCGCCACCGAGATGATCACCGTATTCACCAGCCCGGTGGTCAGCAGCTGCGGCAGCACATCCCGCATAGCGGAAATATCGAAAAAGGTACGAGAAAGAAGCGTAATCAGATCCATAGCCGACTCTCATTTGCGGGTGATGGACAGCGACCATCACCGGGTGCCTACGCGCGCGTAAGGGGCGCGGGAATTAAGGATGATGGGGCAGGTACTGCTCCGGCATAGGCGATCCTGGGAACCACTTCTGATAGAGCTGTTTCCACGTGCCGTCCTGCATCGCATCTTTGATGGCCTTATCCAGCGCCGCTTTAAACGCGGGTTTGTTTTTGGCTATCGCCACGCCAGCCGGGGCATCGAAAGAGGGGATATTGGCGGCGGTGGTCAGTTTGAAGCGACTGGCATAGTCTTTCGCTGCTTCATAATCCAGGAACATGGCATCCAGCGTGCCGTTGTTCAGCGCGGAGACGGCGGCATTGTTATCCGGGAAGCGCACCAGGTCCGTCTGTTTGAAGTGCTGCAACGCATAGCTTTCTTGCAGCGTCCCTTGAATCACGCCCAGCCGTTTGTGCGCCAGCGTCTCGACGTTCTTCACGCCGCTGTCGCTGCGCGTTAACACCGTTAAATAGCCCGCAAGATAGCCGGTGGAGAAATCCACGGTTTTTTCCCGCGCGGGGGTGATACCGATAGCGGCGACGCCCGCATCGTATTGCCCGTTGGCCACCGCAGGCAGAATGGCGGAGAAGTCCTGCCCAACAAAATCCACCTTATCGATGCCGATACGGTGGGCCACATTTTTGAAGAACTCCACGTCAAAGCCGGTGAAATTGCCGTTTTTATCGGTGAAGGTATACGGCTTGGCATCACCCAGGCTCGCCACGCGCAGGTGCCCGGGGTCGATTAATCCGTACGGATTGGCGTCACTCGCTGCCCGGACGCTGAAGGTGGCTGACAGCAGAACCGCGCTGCCCAGCAGGGCGGCGGTGAGCGAGGTTGAACGTTTATGCGATGTCATAAAGCGCTTCCCTATTTGCAGGTGAAACTACACGATTCACCGATCCGGAACGACTTGAGACCGGTCTCAGTGAAGAATAAAGCGAAACCGTTCTTGTTGTGAGACCGGTCTCAAGTGGATATACTGATATTAAGCACACGTGTTATTCAGCGTCAACGTAGATGTTATCAACTTGTGATTGGAAATAATTATGACCTTAAAAAAGCCGCTGATGCGGGGGCCCACGGTGGCCGACGTCGCCCGACAAGCCGGGGTGTCGAAGGCTCAGGCGGCACGCGCGCTGGGCGGCTACGGGGCCGTGAGTGAAGAGGTGCAGGCCCGTGTCACCCAGGCGGCAGAAGCGCTGGGCTATCGGCCCAATGAGCTGGCGCGCAGTATGAACACCGGACGTTCCAACACCATTGCGGTGATTGTCGGCGATATCGAGAATCCGCATTTTGGTCTGGCGCTGCGCGGCATGGCGGATGTGGCGCGTCAGGCCGGGTTCCATCTGCTGCTGAGCAACAGCGATGAAACCGTTGAGGAGGAGCGCGAAGCGGTGCGCGTCATGCTGGATAAGCGGGTGGATGGCATCATTGTGGCCCCTTGTAGCTCGCTGGCGGCGGATAACGATCACCTGCATCAGGTCCTGGCTGAGGGCCGCGCGCTAATGACCTTTGACCGCGCGGTAGAAGGGCTGCCGGTGGAAACGATTCAGGCCAATTTTTTAAGCGTGGCGAAGCAGGCGACGCAGCAGTTGTTAAACGCCGGGCATCAGCGCATCGCCTATGTCTCCAGCATGCGCATCGCGCAGCCGTATTCTCACGGCCTGGCATTGGGGCCAACGCCGGTGGCGCAGCGAGTGCAGGGCATGATTGACGCGCATCAGGCTGTGGGTAGCGAACTGGACCCCGCCCTGGTGCGGCTCAATGCCACCAGCAATGACAGCATTGAGCAGATCCTCACCGCGCTGCTGGCGCTGGACGATCCGCCCACGGCGCTGATCGCCTCCGACAACCTGATTGCGATGGGCATGCTGCGCGGCTTGGCGAAACGGGGTCTGCGCGTGCCGCAAGACATCGCCTTTATGATGTACGACGATTTCCCGTGGACGGAACTGATGACGCCGCCGCTCACGGTGGTGGCGCAGCCGGTCTATGAAATGGGGCGGGAAGCGGCGCGCAGGCTGATCTGCCACATTCGTCAGCAATCGCCTGGGCCGTTGCCCGTTTTCGACAGCTGGCTGGTGGTGCGCGGCTCCCTCGGCGAAAACCGGCTTGCGGCGCGCTGAGCGCCGGAAACGGTGAGGAAGGCCGCGCGCGGCGGCTCAGGCCAGGGGCTGGGCGGTTTCATGCAGATGCTGCCACAAAATGTGTCCTGCGTCGTCGCAGGTTAGCACAGCGGTTGAAAAGCGCGGTATCGCCGGCTGGCCCGGCAGCTGCTGCCATTCCCGGTAAAATACGGTGGCGCCGTGCGCGTGCTCCGTTAACACCCGCGCCTCCGCGATGGCAATGTGCAGACCCGGCCGCGCACCGCGCTGCGCCTGAAAGAAGGTGCGCAGCGCGTCAAAATCAAGCAGGACACCCTGCGGCGTCACCATGCTAAAGGTTGGGCTAAAGCGCGCCAGCAGCGCATCGCACACCGCGTCATCGGCGTCGGCATCGCTCAGCCAGCGTTGAATCAGCACGTGCGCATCCCGCACTTCCTGTCGATAACGGTTCATTTTTTTTCCTGAGTTAAGGGCGAAATGCCGGGCGTGTTTGCCAAACGCATACAGCACAGCAGGGGGATTGCCGCGCTGCACGCGGCGAAGATAAAGCACAGACGATAGGCATGCGCCTGCGGCTGCCCGGTGAGGAGCAGAAGCGCAAATAGCAGGCTCATTAGCGTCACGCCGCCGCAAAAACTCAGCTGACGATTGATATTCCACAGGGCGCTGGCATCCGCCAGGTCGGCATCGGCAAGGTCAACAAATGCGGCGCTTTGCGCCGCGCTGCTCACCAGGCTGCCGCCAAAGCCCATCAGGGCGAAGGCCACGGCGCAGCGTATCGCCATCCCGTCGTGAGCCAGGGTGGCGAGCAACCCCATCCCTAGCGCCTGCGTCACGCAGCCTGCAAGAAACAGCGGACGCGGGCCCCCGCGGTTGAAGGTCTTGCCCGTTAGGCTAATTGCAACAAACGCGGCGGCGGCCCAAGGCAGCATCATGGCGCCGACCCACGTCGCACGCATTCCCAACGGGCCCTGCAAATAGAGCATGGCCAGCAGATTCACGCCGGTAAACACGCCAGGCACGCCGTGATACAGCAGCATGGCGGTGCGCAACCGCGGCGCGTTGAGCAGGCGCAGGTTAAGCAGCGGTGCCCGCGTCCTCAGACTATGCCGGATAAAGCCAGTGAGACAAAGTGCACCCGCCAGCAGGGTGGCCGCGCCCCGCGCAGCGGCGTGCGCCTCGCCCAGCCAGGTCAATCCCAGCAGCAGCAGGGTTAAGGCCGCGCAGCCGCTTACCAGGCCCACGCTATCCAGCGGCTCGGTGTTGGGCGTAGGCGGCTCCTGCTTGAGCCCGCAGCCCGCCAACGTAAACGTGAGCAGCGCCAGCGGCAGGCTAATCAAAAACACCCCGCGCCAGCCAAGATGCTCTACCAGCACGCCGCCCAGCGCGGGAGAGAGGGCCGGTGCCAGCAGCGCAACCAGCATCACCGCCGAGGATAATTTGGCGCGTTCGTGTGGGCGGAACAGGGCGTAGGTCAGCGTTTGGCCCAACGGGATCAGCAGGCCGCCGCCCATGCCCTGCAGTCCGCGCCAGACGATCAGCTGCGTGAGGGACGCGGAGGCGCCAACGCCGCAGGTAGCCAGCATAAACAGCGCCAGCGAGGCCATCAGCACGCGTTTCCCGCCAACGCGGCTTGCCAGCCAGCCGCTGATGGGGATCACCAGCGTCAGGCCCAGCATATACGCGTTGCTCACCCACGCCAGCTGGCTTAAGGGCGCGTTAAAGTGGCGACCGATATCCGGGTAAGCCACATTGGCGATAAACATGTTCACTAAATCAAGAAAGAAGCCGAGCAAATAGACGCTGGCCACCTGGACACGATAACGCATAAGCGTTCCCAACAAGCCGATCAGACGACGCAGTATAAGGCGGGCAAAAACGCAGATAAATCCAGCCGCAGCCGCTACACTGTCAAAAATTTTTTGACAATCGTTCATAGGAAGAGGGAAACGCTGTGCTTAATCTGCAGCGCATTGAGATCTTTATTGCGGTGGTGGACGCCGGGAGTTTTACCGGTGCCGCCCATACGCTTGGGCTGACCAAAGCGGTGGTAAGCGTGAACATTAAACAGCTCGAAGCGGAGCTGGCGGTGGCGCTGCTCACCCGCAGCACGCGCCGCGTCTCAGCAACAGAGGCGGGCGAACGCTTTTACCATCAAGGGCGAGGGCTGCTGCAGGATGCGGCGCGCGTGCTGGAAGAGGTGCGCGGCAATCACGCCGGATTACGCGGCTTGCTGCGTGTCACCACCACGCCGGAATATGGCGCTCGCGTGGTGGTGCCCGCGCTGGCCGCACTGCGCGCAGCGCATCCGCAGCTGCGCATCCAGCACGTCGCTTCTTCACAAAGTGACGATCTGATTTCCGGGCGTTTTGACCTGGCCATCCGCCTTGGGCAGCTGGCCGATTCCACGCACCACGCGAGACTGATTGACCAATTTGCGATTGTGCCGGTGGCGTCACCCGCCTATCTGCGTACCCATCCTGTGCGGCAGCTCGCCGATCTGGCAGAAGCGCAGTGGATTGCCCATAGCCGTTTAACCGCGCCGCTCAGCTGGCAAGTCACCACGCCCGCAGGCGAAACGGTCGCGTTTGAGGCGCAATCACCCGCCGCGATTGTGGCCGACAGCGCTGCATCTCTGCTGGCGTTTGCCCGGGCGGGAGCGGGCGTTGCGCTGCTGCCCGACTGGCTGGTGAACGAGGCGCTCGCCGAGGGGAAGCTGGTGGCGCTGCTGCCGGATCATGGCTTTCCCCGCCAGGGTATTTACGCGGTCTATCCCCACACGCGGCACGTCCCGGAAAAAGTGCGCACCGCCATCGATCTGCTGTGCGCGCGGCTGGCTCACGCGGCGTAGCGCGTTCACCGCGGGTGCGCAAAAAAATCCGGGCGCAGGCCCGGATCGTCTTAACCACGCCGGTTAGGGCGTAGGCGAGTGCGTGTGCAGCGGTTTACGCGCCACCAGCTTCCGCAGCGACACATAAAACACCGGCGTGAGGAACAGCCCGAACAGCGTGACGCCCAGCATGCCGGAGAACACGGTGATCCCGGTCACACCGCGCACTTCCGCGCCCGCGCCTTCGCCTAAGATCAGCGGCACGGTGCCGGCAATAAAGGCGATGGAGGTCATGACAATCGGCCGCAGACGCAGACGACAGGCTTCCAGCGCCGCCTCCACAATCCCTTTGCCCTGCATCTCCAGCTCACGCGCGAATTCAACAATCAGGATCGCGTTCTTACATGCCAGGCCCATCAGCACCACCAGCCCGACCTGCACAAACACGTTGTTATCGCCGCCGGTAAGCCACACGCCCACCAGCGCCGACAGCATCGTCACCGGCACAATCAGGATCACCGCCAGCGGCAACGTCCAGCTCTCATACAGCGCCGCCAGCACCAGGAAGGCCAGCAGCACCGCCACCGGGAACACAATAAAGGCGGTATTGCCCTGCGTGGCCTGCTGGTAGCTCAAGTCGGTCCACTCAATGTTCATGCCGTTGGGCAGCACCTGACCAGACATCGCTTCCAGCTTTTGCATGGCTTCCGCAGAAGAGAGCACGCGCGGGTCGGCATCGCCAATCAGGTCCGCCGCCGGATAGCCGTTGTAGCGGATCACCGGATCGGGCCCGTAGGTGGTGGTGATGTTGACCATGCTGCCAATCGGCACCATCTCGCCGCGATCGTTGCGGGTGCGCAGATTCGCAATGTCCTGCACTGTGCCGCGAAAATCGCCGTCCGCCTGCGCCATTACGCGCCATGTCCGTCCAAACTTATTGAAATCATTGACGTAAGCCGAGCCGAGATACACCTGCAGCGTACTGAACAGATCGGTCAACGACACGCCCTGCGCCTTGGCTTTATCGCGATCCACCTGCACGTCCAGCTGCGGAACGTTAGCCTGATACGACGAGATCGGGAACATCATGCCGGGGGTCTGCATCACCGCGCCGGACAGCGTATTGATGGCGGTTTGCAGCGCACCGTAGCCCAGCCCCGCGCGATCCTGCACGTAGAGCGAATAGCCGGACCCCTGACCTAAGCCCAGGATCGGCGGCGGCATAATAGAGAAGCCAAATCCCTGTTGAATTTTGGCGATTTTGGCATTCAGCTCGGCGTTGATGGCGACCGCGCTGCGCGTGCGTTCACTGAACGGCTTCAGGCCAAAGAACACCGTGCCGGTATTTGGCGTGTTGGTGAATTGCAGCGCATTCAGGCCAGGAAACGCCACCGCGTAGGCTACGCCCTCGGTATGCATGCCAATTTCACTCATCTGTCGGATCACCGCGTCGGTGCGGGCCAGCGAGGCGCCTTCCGGCATTTTCACGCCGCCAATCAGGTAGAGTTTGTCCTGGGTGGGAATAAACCCGCCCGGCACGGTATGGAACATCCATCCGGCCCCGGCCAACAGCAGCACATAGACACCAAACACCGCGCCGCGCCGCCGCAAGGTTTTCGCCACCATCGACTCATAGCCGCTGGCGCTGCGGTGGAAGAAGCGGTTGAAGCCGCGGAACAGCCAGCCCAGCAGATGATCGATAATGCGTGTAGGGCGGTCCTTGGGCGCGGCGTGATCTTTCAGCAGCATGGCGGCCAGCGCGGGCGACAGCGTCAGGGAGTTGATCGCCGAAATCACGGTGGAAATCGCGATGGTGACGGCAAACTGCTTATAGAACTGGCCGGTCACGCCCGACAGAAACGCCATTGGCACAAACACAGCGCACAAGACTAGCGCGATAGCGATAATCGGCCCGGACACTTCGCGCATCGCCTGATGCGCCGCATCACGCGGCGACAGGCCCAGCTCGATATTGCGTTCGACGTTTTCCACCACCACGATGGCGTCATCCACCACGATGCCTATCGCCAGCACCAGACCAAACAGGCTGAGGGTGTTGAGCGAGAAGCCCAGCAGATACAGCACGCTAAAGGTGCCCACTACCGACACCGGCACGGCCAGCAACGGGATGATCGACGCGCGCCAGGTTTGCAGGAACAAAATCACCACCAGCACCACCAGCACAATCGCTTCAAACAGCGTTTGCACCACGGCGTGGATCGAGTCGCGCACAAATACCGTGGGATCGTAAGGCGCGGCCCACTGCACATCCTCAGGGAAGCGGGTGGCCAGCTCGGTCATTTTGGCGCGCACCGCGTTAGAGAGATCGATGGCGTTGGCGCCCGGCGCCTGGAAGATACCGATGCCCACGGCGTCTTTATTGTTGAGCTGCGAGCGCAGCGCGTAGCTGCCCGAGCCCATCTCAATGCGCGCCACGTCACGCAGCCGCACCAGCGATCCATCATCGGCGGTTTTCAGAATGATGTTGCCAAATTCAGCTTCGCTCTCCAGTCGCCCTTGGGTGTTGATCGACAGCAGAAAATCGCTGGCTTTTTTCGTGGGTTCCGCGCCCAGTTGCCCGGCGGACACCTGCACGTTCTGCTCCTGCATCGCGCTGACCACATCGCCCGCGGTCAGGCCGCGCGCCGCGACTTTATTGGGATCGAGCCAGACGCGCATGGCGTACTCGCCGGCACCGAAGATCTGAATTTGACCGACGCCAGGCAGACGCGCCAGCTCATCTTTCACCTTCAGAGTGGCGTAGTTGCGCAAGTAGAGCGAGTCGTATTTGCCGTGCGGTGAGAACAGGTGCACCACCAGCGTCAGCGTAGGCGACATTTTCTGGGTGGTGAGACCCAGCTGGCGCACCGCTTCGGGCAAACGCGCTTCCGCCTGCGCCACGCGGTTCTGCACCTGCACCTGCGCCTGGTCCGGATCGGTCCCGGGGCGGAAGGTCACGGTGGTGACCAGCACGCCATCCGAGCCGGCGACCGATTTCATGTACATCATGTTTTCCACCCCGTTGATCGCCTCTTCAAGCGGCGTGGCCACGGAGTCGGCGATCACTTTGGGGTTGGCACCCGGATATTCGGCGCGCACCTGCACGCTGGGCGGCACCACGTTGGGGTACTCGCTGATCGGCAGCAGCGGAATGGCGATCAGGCCGGTGGTAAAGATCAAAATCGACAGCACCGCCGCGAAGATCGGTCGGTCGATAAAAAAGCGGGAAAAATCCATAACGGGCAGTCTCGATTGTTATTGAGCGGAGCGCATCGCCACCGGCTGCGCCTTCACCGGCATACCGGGCATAAACACTTTTTGCAGACCGTTGACGATCACGTTGTCACCCGGCTTCAGGCCGGATTGCACAATGCGCAGGCCGTTGGCTAAATCACCTACCTGAATGTCGCGGCGCTGGGCTTTCCCTTCGCCATCTATGACGTAAACGTATTTACGATCCTGATCGGTCAAGACGGCTTTGTCGTCCACCAGCAGGGCGGTGAAGTCGGCGCTGCCCGGCAGGCGGACGCGGGCAAACAATCCCGGCGTAAACTGTCGCTGCGCGTTATCCAGCGTGGCGCGCATGCGAATGGTGCCGGTGCTGGCGGTCAACTGGTTATCAAGGAAATCCACGCTGCCGCGGTGCGGATAGCCGCGTTCACCGGTGAGGCCGACTTCCACCGGCAGCGCACCGCGCTGCTGCCCCTGACGCGCCATTGCCTGGTACTGCAAATAGGTGGCTTCATCGACATCGAAATAGACAAAGATCTTATCAAGCGACACCAGGGTGGTCAGCACGCTGGCGCTGTCGCCGGCGGAGACCAGGTTGCCGGTGGTGATCAGCGCGCGGCTGGCGCGGCCGTCAATCGGCGCGGTGACGCGGGTAAAACTCAGGTTGAGCTGTGCCATGTCCACCGCCGCCTGCGCCGACTGGACGTTAGCCTGCGCCTGACTGGCGGCAGAGCGACGCTGTTCCCACGCCTCGCGCGAGACCAGGTTGGTGCCAATCAGCTTGTCGGTGCGCGCCGCTTCGCTGCGCGCCAGCGCTGCCTGGCTGCGTGCGTTGTTCAGCGCGGCCTGCGCTTGCTCCAGCGTGGCGCGATAGGTGCGGTCGTCGATGGTAAACAGCACCTGACCTTTTTTAACCTCGTCGCCTTCGCGGTAATTGACCTTGTCGATATAGCCCGACACGCGCGGGCGCAGCTGCACGCTCTCCACGGCGTCAAATCGCCCGTTGAAGCTATCCCAGCGGCTGACCTTCTGCTCGACGACCTGCGCGACGCTGACCTCGGGCGGCGGCGGCGGGGCGCTTTGTGCCTCCCCGCGATCGCAGCCGGCGAGCAGGCTTCCCAGCAAGATCGCGCCTGACAGGCTGAGCGCCTGACGAACCCCATTTGTTTGCAGATGCATTGTTGTTATTCCGCGTTGGTGTGAAAAGAGATGTACGAAAAATCTGCAACTTTTAAGATTGCATTTAAACGCGAGGAGTGTAGGCTTGTGCGAACTGCATCTGCAAGAATATCTGATACACTTTACGTGCGGTTTTGATCCTCGCCTGGGCGGGCAGCAGAAAGTCCCTACTGCGAGTGCGGCATTTAATGCAATAATAAAACTTGCATTAAATGGCATAGTCAGTCACCCTTAAAGTGTAACTGCAACTGATACTGATACTTTTCGCTACGGCGATGGGAGAGAATGGGATGATGAGCGACGCATTTATGCACGATCTAATCGACTGGATTGATAACAATATCGAAGCCCGCCTGGATCTGGACACGGTGGCTGACCGCGCCGGTTACTCCAAGTGGCACCTGCAGCGCATGTTCAAAGAGCACACCGGTCATCCGCTGGGCGAGTACATTCGCGCGAAAAAGCTGAAGAAATCAGCGGATCGCCTGACCACCACCAATGAGCCCATTCTGAACGTGGCCATTTCGCTGGGGTTTGATTCGCAGCAGTCGTTTAACCGCAGCTTTAAACGACAGTATGGTGTGGCGCCGGGCGCATGGCGCCGTCATGCCGCGCACGCCCCCCGCGCTGTGCAGTAACCCCGCCGCCAGGGCCAGCCTTGCTGGCCCGCGTTTTTCCCCTCGTAAACCTGCTATCATCGTCGCCTCTGTGTTGAGGATGTCACGATGTCGAAAAAACGCTGGCTAGGTCTGCTGTTGGCGCTGATAGCCACCTGGGCCGGGCTGAAACCCCATTTAGGCTCACACGCGCCCGTTCATCCTGGCGCCCTTGCATCCTTTACCGAGCCGCACGCCGTTGCGCGCTGGATTACGCTGCACCATCAGCTGCCCGAGGGCTATATCACCAAAAGCCAGGCGCGTCGTCAGGGATGGGATCCGGCCAAAGGCAATCTGTGTGAGGTGCTGCCGGGGCGCGCTATTGGCGGCGATCGCTTTAGCAACCGCGAACACCGTCTGCCGATGCAGGCGGGGCGGCAGTGGTATGAAGCCGATGTGAATTACGACTGCGGACGGCGCGACGCCGACCGGCTGCTCTACTCGTCCGATGGGCTCATCTTCCTCACCACCGATCACTACCGCAGTTTTCAGCCAGTAAACGCACGGCCTTGACGATACCCGCGCACGCGTTGAGGTGCGCAATGGGCGTGGCGCCGCGCCAACGTGCACGCGACGCTTAGTGTGAAGGAGCTTACGCGTGCAGCGGCAGGATCAGCATGGTCAATGTTTGACGGGCGCTGGCGGGCAAATCGCCGCCGCCGGTGTAGCCATTGTTCTCAACAATCACCGAGTTTAACCCCACCAGCCAGTCATAGATGTAATAGGCCGTGTGATTCGCGGGTGCCGCCGACAGGCGCGTCAGACGCTGCCCGGCAGAGAAATTGACGCTCGGCGCGGGCGGCCGGGCAAAAATCGGTTGTCCACGGTTTACCCGGCTCTCGGGACGCTCGCTTTCCGGACGCTGTAAAAAGCCCAGCCAGGCAACAAAATCGCCCAGTACCGTCATCGCGCGTGACACTTGACGATCGGTACGCGCGTCGTGGGCGCTGGCCTGCGCATCCGGTTCGTTGAGCGCCTGCTGCAATTTTTGCAGCACGTTAAGGCGGAAACTGGCGGTGATCAACTCCTCAACCAGCAGCTCCAGGGTGGGTTTATCCACATTCAGCAGCGCCAGCAGGCTGCGGCTCTCCGGCAGCTGGCGCAGATGCTCAAGCCACAGGGAAAACACCTGCTGCGGGAACTGCTGATCGCGCTGGCCACCGCCGTGGCGTGGCTCCGCGGGCGCTACCGGCTGGTCGTTGAACAGGTCAAACTCAAAGCCGATGCCAAAATAGCTCTCTTCCGCCGCTGCGGGACTTTTGCTGCTGGAGAGGGCGGCGCTGCCGCTGCTCAGCCACAGCTGGCGCACCGCTTCGCGAGACGGCTGCAGCCGTTCGAGCAGTTCGCCGTGCAGGCCGGTGCGGTGTTGCAGGCATTTTAGTAAGGTGTCAGCGATGATTTGCTTGCGCGCGGCCTGTTCGGGCGTCGCGCTGGCTTCGGTCCACGGTTGCAGGCGCGCCACCAATTTTTGCTGCAGGCTGCTTAACTGCTGCGCCAGCCGATCGCGCCTGGCCTCGGGCTGCATCTCGTCCTGCAGCCAGGCCCCCATGCGATCCACGCCCGCGCGATCCAGCGCCAGCATCGACCCCCACGTCTGTCCCGGCTGACCCAGCTGACGCTGTACCGCTTCGTCCACGTTGATCTGCTGATGACGCGCGTCGTGCGGCGTGATAGCCCAAATCAGGCGCGGTTTTTCACCGCCGTTGGGGATGCTCTGATGCAGATGCCACTCGCGCAAGGCGCTGGCGGCCCTCTCTGCATCTTGACGCTGGCTGGCTGCGGTGCAAATCAGCATCAAATCGATGCCCTGACGCGCGGCGTAAAAACCGGGCAGCAGGGCGCGTTTCTGTTCCAGCAGCGTGGCGCGCAGCGGATCGCGCCGCTGCAAGGCGGCACGGTCCTGCTGGTGTTCCGCATCGGCAGGCGTGCCGGGCGCGGGCAGCTCCAGCATATCCGCATCGTCATACAACGCCTGACGCGGCGTGGAGCCGAGCGGAATGGTGATCTCCAGCGTCAGCAGGGCCAGCCAGCCCAGCGGCACCGCCTGCGGTTTACTGATGCGGTTGGCCACCACCGGACAGACTTCAATCATCTCCTGCAGGTCGGCCTCGCTGCCGATCAGCTTTTCGGCGGGCAGCGCGGTGTCATCCACCAGCAAACTGAGCGGCGCCAGCAGGCGCGGTGCCTGACGCAGCTGGTGACGCAGATGCATCAGCTGACGCAGGCTTTCGCTCAGCGCACGCTGGTTAGGCCACAGCAGCGCAAAAAGCTGTACGCGATCGTCCACGCTCAGCCACGGTGCCAGCTCCACCGCCTGCGGCCAAAAGTGCCGATCCAGGACGTCGGCATGGCGGTGCTGGCGGCGGCTCCAGGCCCACAGCGTGATCAGCGCATCGCTGTCCAGACCGGGCTGCACCCCCTCCTGGCGATGGCGCTGCAGGCGCTGGATGGCGGCATCCATAGTGGCCGTATCCGGCTGCGCGTCAACGGTGGCGCTGGCCAGCATCAGACGCAGCAGTTCGGCATCGCTGAGCAGCGTCATCTCTACAGGCCAAGCGCTGGATTGCGCCTCGCGGAGATGGCTGAAGCGCGTGGCGGTGGCAAAGTCGAGGTTGCCGGGATTGATTTGCTGAAAGTAGTTAACACTCTTGTCGCCCAGCTGGGCCAAAAGCTGCCCTTGCGCATCGCCGACCATTTCGCTGAGCAGCCAGGCTTTTCCCGCCTGTGACTGACCAAACAGCGCCAGCGTCACCGGACGCGCCAGCTGACGTGCCAGCGCATGGCTCTCCACGCGCGCGCGACGCAGCTGGAGGCGCAGCGTATCCGCCTCCAGCGCCAGGCGCGGGGCGTGTGCCTGATGGGTGTCAATCCAACCCAGCGCGCTGTCGAGGGTTTCCTGCATCAGGCTCAGACGCTTTGCCGGGGTGGCGGCGGTATTTTTCTTGGCCGTTCTCATCGTTTACAGACGCTCCCGCTGTCGATCCAATATTGGGCGTTGGCATTGCCGGTAGCCGACAGCGTATTCAATTTCAAACTTAACTGCGACAGCGGCACGCGCGTACCGTCGTCCAGTCGGGCATCGCTCAGCACCAGCCGCTCAGGGCCGGCATGGTCTGGGCCGGGCTCGACCGCCAGCTTAATGCGCAGCACGCTTTCGCCCGCCACTTTACGCGCCAGCTGCGGATCGGTGATGCTCAGGCTATACAGCGGCGACGCGGGCCAGCGATCGTTGTCGAGCTGGCGGAAGCCCAGGCAGACGTTGCCGCGAATGCGGAAGCTGCTTTTGCGATCCAGCGCAAAGCTCTCGCTGTCGAGGTCAATTTCGCTGTAGCACAAATTATCGTCGCTCAACGTGGCGGTCTCATCCAGCACGCCAAGATAGCGGATCGTGGAGTAGGGTTCAAAGTCCCCGGCGCGGAACCAGAAGCTGCTCAGACGCAGATCCAGCGCCAGCAGGCACAACATCGCGCCCACGGCGGCGGTGGATTTGGGATTATCAATGCGGCCCAGTTTGTTAAAGGGATACCAGTCGCTGGTGTGATAGCCCTCCAGCGACAGGATGCGGCTGCCAGGCAGCGGCTGCAGATGACGCACCAGCGCCTGGACGCCCGGGAAGCGCGACGGGCGCCCGGTAAGCAGCAGCACATCGCACTGATAGAGCGATACCACTTCACACATGGCGCGCAGCGCCGGGATGATCGCCATGCGGTGCTGCAAGAATTCGCCATGTAGCTGCGCCATGCTCACCACCAGCGGCACCTCCAGCAGGTCAAAGCGCGTGGTGCCGCCGAGGGTGCGCTGAATCTCGCCGTTAACAAATGCCAGCACGCTGCTGGCCGGTTTCTGCGGCACCAGTTCGCCAAACAGCGCATTGATCTCGCTGTGGCTGTCGAGCGGGTCCCACGTCTCGTAGCGCTCAAGCACCGCTTGCGCCAGGGGAATAAACAGCTGCAGCGTCACCTGTTGGCGCAGTGTGGCCTGACCGTCCATACGGCTGTCATGGCCAAACAGTTTGTTCATTAGCGGCTCGGCCAGCGTCAGTCCGGCCTTTTGCAGGCTCTGCTGCAGCGCCGGTAAAATCCACAGTTGGATCACGTCCAGCAGAATGTCATCGCCCGCGACTTTAAAGCCTTCGCGGAACAGCAGGCGCGGCGTGATTTTCACGTTGTTGCCCTGACCGTCATCCAAACGGTAGTGGGTGATGGCTAAGTCCGTGGTGCCGCCGCCGATATCAATGGAGGCAATACGCAGGCTCTTGCCCGCGAGCTCATCCGCGTCGCGCGGGCGATCGGGACGCGCCATGCTGCTAAAGAAATCTTCTGCGCGACCGGCAAAATTCACCTGCGTTTCGTTAAACAGCCATACCATCTGACCGCAGGTGGCTTCATCCCACTCCATTTGCACATCCGGCACGGGGCGGCGGCTTGTCGCCTGCTCCTCCGGCGTGAAAGGCGTCTCCGCAGGATGCCAACCTTCGGCTTTCCACACCAAAGCGATCGCTTCCTGCATACGGCGACGGAAAATCTCGCGCTCGGGCTTCGGCATGGCGGAAGGCAGCGTCAGGATCACATGGCGCAGCTGGCGTGGGGCCTGGCTCTGCGGCATGCGCGCGCGCTGCGCGGCGCTGTTCATCTGCATCATTGCCTGCGCCAGCAGTTCACACAGCATAAAAGTCATCAGCGAACTACGGCTGTAGCTGGCGGAAAACACCGGCAGGCGCTCGTCGGCGGGCAGCGCGTGCAGCGGCTGACCTTCATCGTTCAGTAACAGGGTAAAGGGCAGCGCGGTGGCAGCGGGTTCGTCGCTGCTGCCGCTGGCGTTGAAACGCCAGCCCGGCTGATAGCGGGCTTCATCCCACAAATAGCGGCGCGGGCTGGAGAGCCCGGTGCTGCCTTCGGTGCCGGCGCGCTGCAGCGCCAGGCGGCTGGCTTCGCGGCCAACGCGCGTGAGCGAGGGCCACATAAAGGCATTTTCCCGGCCGCTCTCCAGCGAAAAATTGGCTTTGCCAAAGCGCGGTTCGGCAAATTCCACGCGGCTGTCAAACAGCTCGTTATAGACTTTGTGCGGCTCAGAGAGATCGCGCAGCTGCAGCTCATAGGTTTGACGCAGCCCGTTGCTCTCTTCGGCATGATCTTCCACCAAAATACCGCAGGTGTGTGAGTTACCGACGTCCAGAATGATATCGACGTTGACCGCTGGGGTTTGCAGTGACGTGGCCTGAATCACGATCTCGGCCAGATCGAGCTGTTCGCCCAGCAGCTCCAGAATATTCAGGTAGTGGGCCTGATACTCAAATTCCCGCAGCGCCTGGTTGATTGCCTGCTCGCGGCGCGATTCCAGCGCGGTCACTTGCTGAGCAAACGTTTCGCGCAGCCAGCCGTCAACCCACGTGTGATCAAGAAATTCGCCCAGCTCATAGTTATGCCAGGCCAGCGCGAAGCTCACGCCGTTTTGTGCATCCGCCTTGCTCAAGCCGTGCTGCTCACCGCCGTCTTGCTCCGCCACCAGGCGCGTATCAAAGGCGAGGGTGATGCGGTGCGTGTTGCCTGCGGCATCCGGCTGTGACAGCGGTGCCAGGTGCAGCCGCGCCCAGTTATCCGGGCCGCCAATAAAGCGGCGGCCGCTGGTGCAGCGCAGCACCGGCAGGGGCAGCCACTGGTGCGCCAGCAGCGTCAGCGAATCGGCAAGGGCGATATCCGATTCGGGGCGCACCACTTCCGCTGCGCCACCGTCTTCCGGGTAGAGCAGGAACTTTCCGCTGTTGCCATCAACGTGCAGGCGCAGCAGCGGGCCGTTGGCGGTCTGGCGCACAAACTGGCGACGCGCCTGAAGCGCCGGTAAGCGCAGGCCAAAATCGAGAAACTGCACGCCGCTGTCTTCAATCAGCGTGATTTTCTGTTTGTCATCGATGAGGGGTGCCAACATGGTTACTTACTCTCACGCTTAATCGTCAACGGGAAGACCTGATCGGCGCCGTACTGCGCCGTACAACTGGCGATACCGTCGCCAGCCTTGCACACCAATTCCGGCATGCGGTAGCGCGACTTGTCGCTGCAGGTGGCGGTATAGCGGCTGCGTACCACCATGGTGCCTTCCACGGTCATGGCGGCGGTCACATCCGCTTTACAGCGAATATTATCGCCTTGGGTGATCATGGCGGTGCCTTTGCCGTTGCGCAGCTGGTAGCGCAGGCTCGGTGGCTTACCGGTGGGGAGATTAGTCTGACGCAGCACCACGCGCCAGGTGCCGTTGATAAATTTCACCGAGCCAATGCGGGCATCATCGGCGGTCATCACCAGGTCGTCCGGTTTGGCCGGTTCGGTGTGCTCCGCCACGATTGCTGCAGGCGACGCGGGAGGCGTTACCGGCGTCGCCGCGGCCGTTGCCGTCGCGATAACGCTGGCCGGTTTTTGCGGCAGGGTGGCGGCCAGTTTGCTTACCGGTGGCAGTGTGACAGCGCGCGCGGGCACGCTCTGCTGTGCCGCTGGCGACGGCGATGGCGGGGCAGACGTCGGGGCCTGATGCAGCCACCAGGCCACACCGGCGGCGACGGCGGCGGCGACCGGCAGTAACAGCAGCAGCGGACGCGCAGGGTGCGGTCGCGGTGCATGGGTGGCTTGCGGTAACGGTTCCGGCACCAATGCGGGCGTTTCCGGTTCGGGCGCGGGCTCAGGCTCAGGCTGCGGTTCAGGCGCGGGCGCGGCAGCGGCCGGCGGGATCTCAATCAGTGGTGCAATGATCGGCGCGACGCTGATAGGGGCCGGGATCGGCGCGGCTGGCTCAGCGAGCAGCGGCGGTAGCGCCTCCTCCAGGGTGTCGCGCAGGCAGGCTAGCGCATCATCACGCGTGCGCGCCTGCGGATCCACAAACCCCCAAAAGGTGATCACCGGTTTGCCATTGACCAGATAGACATATTGCTGATCCGGGAATTGCAGCGTTTTGCCCAACAGCGCGCCAAACAGCCGCATGGCGGGGTTGTCCGCTTCGCGTGCGCGCAGACTCAGGGCCAGTAAATCTTCCTGGTTGAGGCTCAGCAGCGCCAGCGCGTCGCGGCGCTCGTGGTCGCTGCCCGCCAGCCAGGATTTCACTTTGCCCTGAAACGGCGCATACCAGTCAAGGCGGTCACCGCGCTCGTTAGCCTGCGGAATAGCCAGACACTCGGCGAGCCCAGTGTGGCCGCGTAAGCGCAGCGTTTCACGGATTTGCAGCGCAGAGCTCCAGACGGGCTGACCGTTTTCACCCAGTGCCAGTAATGCGTCCAGATTGCCGCTACGCAGAAAAGTTTTTGCCACTCGTTGGCCCTTATCGGTGGTTATCGGAGGTGTGTGATTGGCGATAAAAGTGATCTTAAGCCAAATGCGCACCGATCAAACGGTGGATAAAAGGGGGAAAACAGGGCGTTTTTCCCGCCGTCGCGCAAAGCTGTTGAAATTTTAGCCGCGTCCACGCGGGTTAGATAGCTGCTGTACCAGCATACCGGCTACCAATCCCCAGAACGCCGAACCTACGCCCAGCAGGCTAATACCGCTGGCCGTGAGGAGAAAGGCGATCAGTGCGCTGTCGCGGTGGGTGCTATCTTCCAGCGCCCGCTGCAGACTTGTTGCAAGCGTACCCAACAGCGCCAGGCCCGCCAGCGTGGCAATCAAAACCGGCGGCAAGGCGGTAAGCAGCAAGGCGAGCAGCGCGCCGGTGAAACCCGTGATGAGATAGAACACGCCAGCAATCGCGGTCGCCATCCAGCGGCGCGCGGGGTTGGGGTCCACATCGTCTCCCATGCACACTGCGGCGGAGATCGCCGCAACGCACACGGAAAAGCCGCCAAACGGCGACAGCAGCAGGGCGACGAAGCCGGTCCAACCGGTCAGCGCCGACACTGGCGGCTGATAACCGTGCGCCTGCAAGGTGGCAATGCCCGGCGCATTCTGTGACGCCATCGTCACCAGAAAGTAGGGCACGCCCACGCCCAGCAGCGCTGCCACATTGAAGTGCGGCATAATAAAGTCAGGCACACTCAGCGCTGGCACCTGCGCCGGTAGGTGAATAGCGTGCTGGCCCAGCGCCACCACGATGCCCACCAGCAGCGCCAGCAGGATGGCAAAGCGCGGCAGCCGCCGCCGACTCAGCAGCCACGTCAAAATCATGCTGCCACACAGCGCGGCGTGGGTCTCCAGGCCGGTAAAGGTATGAAGACCAAAGCGCAGCAGGATACCCGCCAGCATGGCCGCCGCGAGCGACGGTGGGATTACGCGCATGAGCCGCGCGAAGAGGCCGGTGATGCCGCTCAGCACAATCAGGGCGTTTGTCGCCACAAAGATGCCGATCACCTCGTTGAGGGTGAAGCCCTGAACGCTGGTGGCCAGCAGTGCGGCACCTGGCGTTGACCAGGCGGCGAGCACCGGCATTCGGGTCCACAGCGACAGTCCCAGCGAGGTAATGCCCATGGCAATGCCCAGCATTGACAGCCAGCCGCCGATTTGCACGGGCGTGGCGCCTGCGGCCTCTGCGGCTTGGTAGATGATGGCCGCGCTGCTGCTGTAGCCAATAAGCACGGCAACAAAACCCGACATCACCAAAGGAAATACGCGCGCAGGGCGCGCCAGGGAAGGCATCATACTCAACATCTCGCTGTGCGTTATAGCGCACATTGTGGCACGTGTATGTTATAGCGCACAAGTGCTACACTGGGCGTCATTCAGTCAGGAGCGTGCATGGAACAGTTGCATCATTATCTCAGTCAGGCATTAAAACAGCTGCGGCAGGCCAACGGCTGGAGTTTAACACTGGCCGCTGAGCGCACCGGGGTCAGTAAAGCGATGCTTGGGCAGATTGAGCGCGGCGAATCCAGTCCCACCGTGGCGACGCTATGGAAAATCGCCACCGGCTTCAATGTGCCGTTCTCTTTTTTTGTGCATGACGTCAATCGCGCGTCGGGTGATGCAGTGGCGTTTTGCCAATCGAACGCGCAGATGCAGGTTAAACCGCTGCTGCCGTTCGATCCGGCGCTGCGTTTTGATCTGCTGGAAGTGACGCTGGCGGGCGGCGCGCAAAGCCACTCCTCCGCACATGAGCGTGGCGTGATTGAGCAGGTGGTGGTGCTGGAGGGGGAGCTGTTGCTGGGGCTGGCGGAAACCTGGCGGCGGCTTCAGGTTGGCGAAGCCTGGCAGTTCGCCGCGGATAAACCGCACAGTTACCGCAATCCCCTTGCGACGCCGCTGCGCTTTCACAGTCTGATTCATTATCTTCCTCGCGCGTGAGCGTAATTACATTTTGATACCAAGGCTCACTGTCGTGTTTGCTTTGTGATTCCTATACTTACGCGCTGCATTCTCACCCCAAATTTTGAGAGGAAACACCATGGCATTAACCACGCTAGACGCTAAAACCGCCCTGATTGTGATTGATCTGCAGCACGGCATTGTGCGCCTGCCGGTCGCGCCATTGGCCGCCGACGTTGTGATCGCGCGCGCCGCGCAGCTGGTTGAGCAGTTCCGCGCGGCGTCACTGCCGGTGGCGCTGGTGAATGTGGCGGGCGGCGCACCGGGCCGTAACGAGCAGGCGCGTCACGCCGGGGAATTGCCCGCCGACTGGGCGCTGCTGGTACCGGAAATGATGCCTCAGCCGGGCGACATTACCGTCACCAAAAAAACCTGGGGCGCGTTTCTCAATACCGATCTGCATGAACAGCTGCAGCAGCGTGGCGTCACCCAAGTGGTGATTTGCGGGATCGCCACCAGCATTGGTGTGGAATCCACGGCGCGTGAGGCGTATGCGTTGGGTTACAACGTCACATTGGCCACCGATGCCATGACCTGCCTTGACGGCATGACCCACACCAACAGCGTCGAGCGCATTTTCCCGCGCCTCGGCGAAATCGGCACCACCCATGATATCTTAGCGCTGTTGGCTGCGCAGTAACGCGCATCGGCCGTCATACCCTGCGCAGACGCGCAGGGTATTAACGCTTTACAGGAAGGAATACCCCAACGTCAGGCCCAGGCTGTAATTGCGCCCGGGCGCCGGTTCGTAATAGCGTCCGTTACTCTCGTTGACAATCACCGAGCCCACGTAGCGGCGATCCAACAGGTTATCAACGCGACCAAACAGATCCACCGTCCAGTTCTGCACCTGCCATTTATACCCGCTGTTCACGCTCACCACCGTATAGGCGGGCGCGCGGACGCTATTCCGATCGTCGGCGGCAATATCGCTCAGGTAGCGTACATCGGCACCCGCATACCAGCCTTGCTCTGGGGCATAAGTCAGACCGGCATACGCCATATTGCGGGCAATGCCCGGAATACGTTTGCCGTCGCAGCTTTCACCGTCACAGGCGTTGCTGCGATAGCGCGCGTCCAGCAATGTCCACGCGGCTTTCACGTGCCAGTCGTAGCCGAAGGTTTGATCCAGTCCCAGCTCCAGCCCGCGTCGGCGCGTATCGCCGGCGTTTTTATAGCGGGTGCGCCCTTCTGAGGAGCCGGCGGAGACGATCTCGTTCTGGGTATCGGTCTGGAACAGCGCGGCGCTCAACAGGCCGTTGCCGATGCGCTTTTTACTGCCTATTTCAAGCGTATCGCTGGTGGCAGGCTGCAAATCGAGGTTGAGGCCATGCTGGTCATTTGCCCGATACGACAGCTCGTTCAGCGTCGGGGTCTCGAAACCGCGTCCGGCGGACACGTAGGCGTTCCAGCTGTCGTCAATGGCGTAGTTAAGCGCCGCCGCGGGCAGCCAGCGGTGGTAGCGGCGGTTGCCGCTGTCATCGGGGGCGTCTGCGGTAATGTAATGGTCGTTGGCGTCGAAATTCACCGTGCTGAAGCGCACGCCCGCGTCCAGCGTCCACGCCTGGCTCAGCTGCCAATGACTTTGTAAGTAGGGATCAAGGTTCCAAATCAGGTTACGTTCATCGCGGCGCGTGTCGCCTTTGACGCCCAGTTCGTCACCGATGAAATTCTGATAGCCTTTGCGGTTTTCAGTCAGGGTTTCGTAGTCGAGCCCGCCGGTTAGCGTCACCGGCAGCGTGAACCACGTATCACGGTGTGTCCAGCGGGTATCGATGCCTTGATAGTGGCGCGCCAGCGCAATTACGCCGCCTGCGTTACCCGGCTTGAGCTGGGCCGCTTTGGGGATCGACTGGTACTGCGTAGTTTCACGTTCGCCCGCGTAGAGCATCACGCTGAGATCGTCGTTGAGACCCATCTGCCGCTGGTAGCGCAAGCCCGCCTGCGTCTGGTCAACGGTTTTACGCGCGTTATACAGCGCCACATTGGTGGCGACCTGGCGCGGATTGTCGCGCCACTGCGCCGCCGTTAAGCCGCCGGGATCTTGCGCCTCAAGATGGACGCTGTTAAACAGCAGCGTGAGGGTGCTGACGTCATCAATACGCACGCCCAGTTTGGCGTTGCCGAGGTTTTTTTGCGCGCGGCTGTGATCGCGATAGCCGTGCGTGGTAAAGCGTGAGGCGGAAACGGTGTAGTTCACATCGCCCGGGTGGCTGCCGTCGCCGGTAGCACCGCTGGCTTTCAGGCTGTTACGCCAACTGCCATAGCTGCTAAACCCGCTGCTGGCTTCCAGCGTCGGCGGTTGCTGTCCGGTTTGCGTCTCGACGTTGATCACGCCGCCGGAAGCGTTGCCGTAGAGCGCAGAGAAAGGGCCGCGCAGCACATCAATATGATCAATTGACCCAATATCGATATTGGACGTCTGCCCCTGGCCGTCGGGCATGGTGGCGGGGATACCATCGACGTAAAGGCGCATGCCGCGCACGCCAAACGTGGAGCGGGCGCCAAAGCCGCGCACCGAAAGTTGCAAATCTTGCGCGTAGTTTTGGCGGTTTCAAATCCTTAGTTCATTATATGCCACTATCGTTCAGTTAATGCCAGTAATGTACATATGCAATTGATTTTAAACATTAAAAATGTTCAATGATTGTCAGGTGCATCCACCTATGTATATTTATACACACCTGTGTACAATGGTCATTAAGTACAGATTGAGTCATGAAAACTAATGGTGAGTACATAATGGGTATTAGCGATACCAAATTACGCGGACTTCACGGAAAGCCTTACAAAGGGCCTACGGAAATCACCGATGCAGATGGGCTAGGGGTAAGGATTACTCCCAAGGGCATTGTTAGCTTTCAATACCGATACAGAATGAATGGTAGTCAACACAGGCTTGGGATAGGACGTTACCCATTAGTTTCCCTGCGCGATGCACGCATAAAGGTTGGCGAGTACAAAGAACTTATTGCGCAGGGTATAGATCCAAAACACCAGCAAACTGTCAAAATTAAGAAGCCCACTGTGCATGAATGTATTAAATATTGGTATGACAATTATGTTCTTCAATCTTTGAGAAAGAGTACCGCTGAAGTATATGAGCGCATAGTACTTAATGAAATGGAAAAGTATTTTTTGGGAGTTCCAATAGAACACATTCCAGTCAGCACCTGGGTGGATTTTTTCACAGAACAGGAGCGGGCAAATCCGCTAAAAGCTCGCAAGCTTCTGGTCCATCTTCGTGGAGCCGTAGCATGGTGTGAAAGACGACACTTCATTGATAGTTCTTCTCTTCTCCGACTCAATCCCAAGGAGTTTGGCAGAGCACCAAAAACAGGTGATACAGTTCTTACCTATCGTCAATTGGCAAAAATCTGGCTGGAAAACGAGAGTTCTAATGCCACCTACTCCAGTAAGCTGCTTATCAAAGGCCTCATCCTTTATGGATCACGAAACAGTGAGTTAAGAGAGTCAACAAAGGAAGAGTTTGATTTTGAGGAGGGAATCTGGACGCTGCCTTCAATCCGCAGCAAAACTGACAAAATTATAAGAAGACCAATCTTTAAGCAGATTCAGCCTTTATTGAAAGAGGCTATTGATTCTGGCGATGGTCTGTTGTTCCACGGAGCCTTCGAAAAAGGAACTCCTTTTAGCATAGGTTCCTCAACAAGATACGTTCGTTTCCTGCGCGATAAGCTTAATTTTGGCAATTTTACGGCGCACGATTTTCGAAGAACCATGGCAACGCGTTTAGCTGAAGAGGGAATTGCGCCCCATGTCATCGAGAAAATGCTGGGGCACGATCTTGGCGGAGTGCTAACAGTTTATAACAAACATGATTGGTTAGCTGAACAGCGGGTGGCTTATGAGTTGTATGCTGACAAAATTTTCGAGCAGATAAAAATCATCTCTGATTAACGCCACCATTAAGAATCCACTTTTCCACTTCTGCCAGTAGGTATTGCTTGGGGCGATTCCTAACTGGCTTTGGGAAAGAAAAATTCAAAACGTAATTCCGCATGGTCGTTCTTGAAGTTACTCCAATTTTCATCATCGCTTCCATTTCGGTAATCATCACGATATTAGCCATTTTTTGCCTCCGATATCTATTTCATCTGATGACATCGCACCAGAAACAAACAACATATCTTTCGAACTATTAGGGTTTAATATTTCGGAATTATGTCGTCATGACTGGCCGTATTCATCATCTCCACGCTTTTCCTGCTGCAACAGGTTGATTTAGTCGTGACGTGTCACGACAGGGATTTCTAATTTCAATTCATGCCAGCCAGAATTAACCCAGCAGGCAGCTTCACCCTTACACGGGCATTGTTTGACTGGCAGCTGATCACCGCAGCGGCCACACTCACGATTTCCCAGCGCTGAAATTATCTTCTGTAACTCGGCGTTATCCTTCCTGATCAGGATGGTGAGATATTCACTAAGGTCGTAAGGTTCGCGGCCAGGACGGCGTGCGGCGCAGTTTTGCGACAGCATTTCCAGTTCCTGATGATCCAAAGTTAACTCCAACTTCTTACTACCGGAGGCGGCTTGCCTTGCACGCTGCGCTGCTTTGCGTTCGGCGGGGGATTTAGGCATTTATACCTCCAGCGCCATTTGCAGAGAAATACGGTCACGCTGTTCGCAATAGATGAGCGAGCCCGGACTGTTATGCGACTCAATCCGCTCAACCAAAAGAGCAGCACGCGTCTCTTTAGATGCTGGCGCGTATGCCCCAGACCATGCTTTATCAATGCCTATGTTTCTGGCGACGTTGGTGCTGTCCGCGCTGGCGAGTGGCAACTTTGTGAAGATTAAGGGGTTGAGCATGCGCAGACCGTGGAGCTTAGCGATTGGTTGACCGAACTCGTCAGTTACATGTCGAATCAGGTCTTTCATGCGCGCGACAGCAAGATTCGGGCGCTTAACGTCATATTCTCCGCAACTACCGATTGCCACGCGCGGGTACTCATTGCACAGCCGGATGAAGCGCTCATCACTCTCATTCATGTGCCAGACCGGCACGCCGTAAAAATTGCCATGAGGCCATTCCAGCAGCAAATCATCATTTGCTTCGCCACCACCGTTGATGACATCAGGAATTATTGCGAAATCTAAGCCGGGGTGATTTTTCCACTTTGATACGAATTCGTAATAGTCACTCCAGTTTATTTTGTTTTTCTTTCCAGCTGCAGACCAAGCAGTAAATGCACCGTTGTCTAAAGCAAATGACTGACAATGCTCAGCAGCAAGATTTATCTGCGCTGGATGGGCGAACGAGATAAAGGCGTGCCTGCCGCGCCACGCTTTCAACGCGGCAAGGTCAGGCGTGATAGGCCCGCCGTGATAATGGATCATCACTCACCCTCCACGCGCTTAAACTCAATGACCCACACCCACGGGTTAGCCTGCCAGCTGTCAGCGCCGTAGATTTCACTCCACAGCCCACGGAACCATGTGCGCGCCTGATGTTCATCTTCAGGGTTGTGCGGTAATTGTGCTGGGCAACCTTCATTACGTGCGTCATCGTCAGACAATGCGGTCAAGCGCTCCACACGAACGCCGGTAATCTCCAGCGTTATGCGGGAAGCCCAGCGCGGCATGTGGATTGATGGCACTATTTTTCCTTCGCCGCCACGATACCGATAAAGATCGACCCACCGACCAGCGTCGAGAGGGTGAGCTTTAACAGGTATTTCGTTGCCATCTGCCGGATAGCGAACAACATCTAAACCTGACTCATGCTCAACAGCCTGAGACGTCTCACGCACCCACAGGCGATCACCTACAGCACCGAACGGGCAGGCGTAACCCTCATCTTCGCTGGCCACGCCAAACACCTGCTTTTTAGCTGGTTGAAGGTAGCCATCTTTATCGGCCACACCAGGGGTGTACCAGCGCGCAGTAAAGTCGGTTTCCAGCTCCATATTCATGGGAGAGAAATCAGCAGAAGGCTGCACCTTCATGATCCGGCGTGTCTGCGTCTTTCTGCCGTCGAGAACTGCACGAACCATGTCGTTGTTAAGGATGATTGGGCGCTCTTTCATTGGGCCTTCTCCCCAAACTCACTTGATTTAACCCAGAGACCGCAGCCGTTGTCATCTTTGACAAAGACATAATCTGCGCCGTCTCTATATGGGTTGTTGTCGGTGCCTAACACCTCGTAGTGTTTGCCGTTTGTGAGTGCAGGTGAATTGCCGCGATATATGTGCTTACTCATCGCTATCTCCTTTTGGCGCGCGGAGTTGCTTGGCAAAATCCTCTGCCCGGCAGGCCGTTATGCGATTGCTGCGCTGTTCTTCATGTCCCGGTAATGCATCAGCAATAACGCGCTGCTGATGTGCGAATGACTCCAGGGCATCCGCTCGCACAGAGTTCAGGAAGGCGTCGGTGGCTGAGGTAGTGAGATTTGGCAGCAGCGCATAATCACAGACGGATGAGATATGGCTACCGAGGTAACTATCCTCTTCAGTGCGTGGCCGCTCATCTATCATCGTTGCACGCTGCAAAATCACACCCCATACAGTACAGTCAGTTTCTTCTGACCATCCGTCGCATGCATCACCACGGTAGTAGTCGATGTCGCTGTCAGCTGCTGCAATAGCCTCTTCAGCAGAATCATGCTCTTCAAAGCCGCTATCTGTGCCATAGCTAAAGAAGCCAATGCCGCTTTTCAGAATGGCATTCTCAGCCGCTAGCGCATCACGCTCTTGCTGTAATGCGTTACCGCGTGCTATTGCGCAATCGAGCCGCGTAGAAAGGTCACTGACCATTTTTGCGATGACAATGAGAGGCGTATCCATGCTGATTGCTTTAGCGAATGCGTGGCCAGCGCTTACCAGCTCTTTTCCTGATGTTTGGTTAGTCATGCTGGTGGCCCTCAGTGAAACGTGCGCGATGCGCTGTTGAGGCGCTCAGCTGCGTTTTGAGCGGCAATTGGGTTGCTGAGGATTGAGCCGTCAGGCATGACCCAGCCTTTGAGAATGATGCTGTAGGGCAGGGTGATAATGCCTACAGTTATGTGGTCGTAAGGATTGTTCATGGTCTCTCCACGCTGTTTTTTGGTTGCACGAATCCCTTGCCATTGATGGCAATCAATTGTTGAGGGATTCATTTGATTGGCTGGGAGGCCCTGCAAAGCTCTCAGCCAGTTAACTCCACGCTATGAATGGTACTGCGGTGCCGGGTGCCTCCCGGTGCTCTGGCCGAACTGACAAGCTCCAGAGCGGAGACTTAGACTTGTAGCACCAACTGATCGTGCAGTTATTGATGTCAGTGCTCCGCGAGCGCATAGCCGCATTCACCACAATGGTTGAGAACACTGCGTAACCTGGCACCGATCTGGCCGCATCGAGGTTTGGCTGAATTCTCCAGCTACTGTCGAATGCTGAGGGACTTCTATGTGCGTTCCAACCATTGCTCTCACCATTGTGTGCCTGTCTTTTCACCACATCAGGCTCGGTGGTATGCTGCCCATTCCTACACAGGCAATTAGAGAACCTTATGAATAACAATGGACTTCAGGCTCAAATTAACGCACTAAATTTCGACATTGATAGGCTTAAGGCAGTTCACAAGCAGTATGACGCTAATTTCGCTAACCTAACGGTGAGGACGGAAATCACCGTTAGCCTGATAGCTGCACTAATCAATTCTGGCCTTATAGATAAAGCTAAGGCTTGTGAATTCGTTAAAACAGCACCTCTTAACCTTCCCGGCCATGAGGCGGCCGTTGAAGGAGCAAAACAAACAATCATTCAGATTCTTTCTTCAGCGAAGCCTGCTTGATCATTGAGATATCAATAAATACTGCTCCGTTTTTAATGACAAACGGGGCTTCTTCCCTGACTGTTATTCGCCTTACCTTGGCGCTTTTTTGTATTGTTGCCATCAATAACCTCATAAAAAAAGGGCGGCTACTCCGGTCGAACTTTATCTTCACACTCCTGAAGCGTGAACGCCTCGGAGCAACCGCCTAATGGAATCAATATCTCTACACAACACAGCTTTTCACATCGCACGACATCCGTCTGATGAGAAGAATATAGCTACTTTAAGTAGATAATTGCAACAACAAAAAGTAGATAATCTTGGAGGTGGAGTTTTATTCGAAGGTATGTGGCTGATTTAAGGTGTAAAAAAACCGCCTTTCGGCGGTCTTATATGGTGTTTTATTTAACCGAAGTCGAGCATTTTTAAGGGCAAGCACCTGATTAGCTTGCCGAATATGTGAAGCTCAGACATCTCATTTTCTTCGATATAAAAAGGAGGATAGTTATCATTATCAGAGAGTACTGCAAGCCTCCTACCTTTAACCTTTTGAAGACGCTTAACAAATGTCGAATCTTCGAAGTTAAAGACATACACACCATCTCCATTGAAATGGTCTATCCCCCTATCAACAAACAGTAGGTCGCGAGGGCTTAATGTGGGCATCATGCTATCGCCGTCAACGTTGATAAGCTCAATTCCCTCTAACGTTTTACGACCAAAAAGTTCATAAACCCTGTCATCAGGAATTTCAATTGAACTTATTACTGTAGGGAACGGCTGATTGATGTAGCCATGCCCAGCAGATGCATGTAAATCGAATTGTTTTATCCTGACGGTCCCTTTAGCTGGAACATCAAAGCCTTCCATGACCCCATAATCAAGGTATGCCGGAGACACCGACAATTTCTCGGCGATCTTCATCATTTTCTCGTCCCTTGGCTTTGCCGTACCCAGAGTATAGCGCCGCGCCATCTCATAAGAGACGCCACTTAGTTCTGAGAGTTCTTTTACCCCAAGAGCCAAGCTTTGGAGCGACTTATTAAGCCTGTCGGCAAAGTCTTTGTATTTAGCTTCTTCCACCATGAGTGGAAGATTAAGCGCACAAAACATAGTTGTCATTTCTATTTTAAGTTGCAATAAATTGCTACTTTAAGTAGCATGAGTTTCATCCCACTAAAAGGAATGAAACAAATGCACGCACGCTTCAAAAACGTGAGCGATAAAGCCGTTAAGGCGGTCGGCTCAATGTCAGAGGTCTCTCGCCGATTTGGTTTTGGCTCTGTTCAATCTGTAGCCAACTGGATCGCCAAAGACCGCGTACCACCTGAACGAGTTATTCAACTTTGTGAGTGGGGCGGATGGAAAGTTACACCGCATGAGCTTCGCCCAGACATTTACCCAAACGCCAAAGATGGCATGCCTCTTAAATCAGCAGGATAAATCAACAGCAGTTCTAACTTAACTACCCCAAGGAAACTGAAATGGTAGACACCATTAACTCAGCAATAAGCCAGATGTGTAAAGGACACCAATACGGGCGCTTAGGTATGGCTGCAGATTTGGGCATGTCCATCGATCAGTTTCACAACCACCTGTACCGCAAATGCGGCAGTCGCTTTTTCACCCTTGAAGAACTTCAGCAGATGGAGGACCTGTCCGGCACTTACTGCCTGGCTGAATACTTCGCCAAGCGTCGCGGTTTAACGCTGGTGGACATCGCATCAGTAGAGACGCTGGACAAGGTTGATTTGTTCGACCTCGAAATGCGTTCTGACGCAGCAGCGGGCCAGCTGGCTATAGCCAAGCAGGAAGCCGCAGCAGATGGCGTTATCGACAAAACAGAAATGAAAAAACTGACCGGGTTATTTCACCAGAAAATGCGTCACCAGATGCACGGCTTTTTGGGGTTTCTCGCGCTTTATGGCGCAAGCGTCTCAGAGCACAACGTAGACATTTTCATGGCTAACCGCAGGGTGGAAGTGGCCGGAATGCAGGTTCAGGGCATCGGGGGTTTAGGTGAGTAGAGCAGAAAAGTTGAACGCCCTGGTTTGCAGACCAGAGCGTTCGGCATCGTCAAATCGTCCAGCGTGGAGAAACAACGATATGTCCAGTGTAAATCATAAAAGTCAGGTGAGGCAATTCCGCTGCCGCGTGGAAGGTGGCGTGATGCGGTATGAGCAAAGAGTAACCGGCGCTGGTGGCGCGAACAACTACCAGTCAGCGGAGCCAGTGGTAGTCCAGACGGCGTGGAATGATTTTTACCGTAAACCGGAGACGCTCGAATGCGCACAGTTGACCGCTGGTTTCGTGACCGCCGAGGTATTCCCGTCCGCGTCATCCGCTGGGAGCCTGAATCCAGCCGCGTTATCTACCTTCGCGAAAATTACGAACATGGCGAGTGCTTCTGCCCTCTGCACCAGTTCCGACGCGATTTCCGGGAAATAGAGGCACCACATGAGCGTTAAATTATCCGCATACGTCTGGGACGGTTGCGCCGCATCAGGAATGAAGATCACCAGCGTTGCCATCATGGCTCGCCTGGCTGACTTCTCCAGCGATGAGGGCGTTTGCTGGCCTTCCATAGCGACAATAGCCCGCCAAATTGGGGCAGGGGCGAGCACCGTCCGCACATCCATTGCTGCACTTGAGAAGGATGGCTGGCTTACGCGTACCGAGCGCAGAAACGGCAACCGCAACGCCTCAAATTTGTACCAACTGAACGTCAGAAAGATGCGTGAAGCCGCTATGTATCACCTGTCAGAATCTGACACGTCAAAATCTGACACCTCATATTCTGACACATCAAAATCTGGTGCATCAGTTTCTGACGCGTCGAAATCTGGTGCACCAGAATCCAGCAAAATTGAGGGTTTTCACCCGCCAGAATCTGGCGACGATCCGTCAGTAAATTCAAAACATGATCCATCAAGTAAAAAACCTCTTAGTCAGGTTTCTGCGAAACCCGACAACCAGACCGATTCAAATCAGATTGCTATCGATGTTCTCGAACACCTGAACCGTGCAGCGGGAACGCGCTTCCAGAAGGCGAGCTCATCCCTCGGGCCAATTCGTGGGCGACTGGCAGAAGATTTTACCGCTCATGACCTGATGCTGACCGTGGATTACATGGTCGCGAAATGGGGCAGCGACGCGCAGATGAGTGATTACCTTCGCCCGTCCACGCTCTTTCGACAGGGGAAGTTCCCCGGTTATCTGAAATCGGCGGGTAACTGGGAAAAAGCGGGCAAGCCTCCGTGCGTTGGTGGCAAGTGGCAGCGCGATGTCATGCACATGCCCAGCGCTGAATACGAAATTCCTGAAGGCTTCCGGGGGTAATCATGACGACAGAAACGCTGATCCTCATGCACCTGATGGTGCACAGCTCGCAGAAGCCGGGGCAGATTGCCGAAGCTGTCGGGCGCTCACTCACCACCGTGAGGTCTTCGCTGGTGGCAATGGTCGCTACTGGCGATGTATGGCATGACGCCGAGGCGCGCTATAGCGCTGCCGAGCCTGTTGGCGATGCTGACAGTCAGTTCGTAATCCTCTGCGAAAAGGCGACGAAGTTGCAGGAGCGCAATCTCTGGTACCGCGCCGCCCGTGTCTGGCTTGAAGCGCATGACGCCACCAGCCGACCGGGATTACGCCAGAAGGCGATCATCTGCCGCGCCCGTTGCATCAGTCGCGGGAACTTTCTGGCACCCAAGCCAGAACCTGATTTTCCTGAAAAGCGGAGGCGACGCCAGTGATAACCGCCGTTAAAGCGCACTACTTGCGCAACGAAGATTTCTACCGTGGAGCGCGCTTAGCGGCTCTGATGATGACCGCTTTGATTATTGCCCTGACATGGGAGTTAAAAACAGCATGAGCAGCTTATCCCTGATTTACAAAGACAAAGACAGAAACGAAACCAACATCACCACCCGTAAGACGTATCTCCTGAGCGTTGATGAACTGTACGTCGAAAGTGGTTACAACATCCGTGAGATTGACCAGACCCACGTTGAAGAATTCCGCGACGCTTTTATCGCTGGTGAGCATGTGCCTCCGCTTGCTGTTCAGGTAACGGATCAGGGCATCAAGATTATCGACGGGCACCACCGTTACTACGGTGCAAAGCTGGCGAAAGAAGCCGGGCATGAAATCCGCCTGGAGTGCAAAGACTTCGTAGGCAGCGAAGCAGACCGCATCGCTTTCATGGTCACAAGCAGTCAGGGGCGCGCACTTGAACCACTGGAACGCGCGGCGGCCTACCAGCGGATGATTAATCAGGGATGGGAGCCAGCGGAAATCGCGAAGAAGGTGAAGCGCTCAGTTGCAGACGTTGATCACCACCTCCAACTGCTTACTGCTGGCGATGGGTTAATCGCGATGGTTAAAGCTGGTGAAGTTGCTGCATCGACCGCTGTTGCCATGGTTCGTGAGCACGGTGCGAAAGCTGAGACTGTTGCTAAAACACAGCTTCAGAAGGCTAAAGCTAGCGGCAAGAAGAAGCTGACCCTGAATGATGCGATGCCTCAGTTCAGCGCTACCAAGACAAGAGAATTGCTGGAGCTGGTGGCGAAACATTGTGAGGTGGACTTCGAAAAAGAGACCTTCGCAATCACCCTAGATTTCTCCAGCGACTTTGAAGCACTGAAAGCGATGCAAATTATCAGAGAAGCCCGTGAACATTACGCATCAGAAGTTAAATCTGACGATATCGGCATTCACGAAACCAAGTTACCGCTGAGCCGTGAAGAAATCATAGAGCATAGCGGCATTGAAGTTTTAGCCTGTGCTGTAGCAGCGTTCGGCGATAAACCAGCGTACACGCACACTGAATCTAAATACGCTCATACGTGGGCTGCTGACAGTGTATCAACGCCTGAGTTTTTGGTGATCCCGGCAGAGACCGTTGATAAAGCTATATCATTTCTCGGTAAACATGCTGCCAGTGAAAAGATTACGGGGTGGGTATCCGAAAAGTACCACGGAGACCCACAGCTTGAAGAAGTTAAGAAGCGCTTCGTTGACGTGCTTTCAGAAATAGATTTTCCCCTCGATGAAGTCTTGTCACTTATGAAGGATATTGAGCTTGCTTGCGGTTACAACGTACGAGAATTACGCAATGAAATAAGCAAGCGTCTATCCCGTGTTGCCGTTCATGAGGTAAGGGAGGCTGAATGAAATTAACTCTGCCATTTCCTCCATCCGTAAACACCTACTGGAGAAATACCAGAAAGGGAGTATTAATCAGCGCCTCCGGGCGCTCTTTCCGTTCAAATGCCATCGCCTCGATTTACGAGCAGCTCAAACGACGTCCCAAGCCAATTACAGTGAATGTGGCCGTGGCTGTAATGCTCTATCCCCCGACAAACCATATTCGTGATCTGGACAACTACCTGAAAGCACTGTTCGACAGCCTCACGCATGCTGGGATATGGAAAGACGACAGCCAGATAAAGCAGTTCATGGTGGAGTGGGGGCCGACCACTAAAGGTGGTAAAGCGGAACTAATTATCAGCGAATATCAGGCGGTGACAGCATGAGGGCATTACTGACACCTGAGATAGCGATGAACACGGGCGTCGTGTTGCTTAAGCCTGGCCGGGACCTCTTACCAATGTTCCGTGGCCGCGTCTTAATCTGCACGCCGCCGGGTGAGTTATCTCACCTTCCATCCGGGCTAATTAACGACAGCAGCCAGCCCTTACTTGACGAGCCGCAACTGACAGGTTTCTTTACCGACATGAAAGTGATCGGCGCAGCTGGTGGACTGGAAAAGCATGATGCCTGGGTGCAGAGAATAGGCGCCTGCCAGCTTGATATTAAAGATTCCTATCATCATCCGCATTACACTACGATTCGGACCGAATCGGGAGCGGTATGCCTGTGTTATGCCCACGATAATTACTGCCGTGGAAATGGCACACCCCGTGCTCTTGAGGGGGTAGGAGTGGCTAACGTTTCCCGGTGGGTGATTGAATCGGCCTGCCTACAAATGGGGCTAGGTGCTGACCACCGAATGACGTTGCCGGAGCTTTGCTGGTGGGCTTGTCTTAAAGGCGTAATAGACCTGATCCCCGAAACGCACGCCAGACGCGTTCTCCGCATGCCTGCACAGGTTACAGAGACGGGCGCCATGCCGGAGGCGCTGATTACCCCCGCCACATCAGCGCGGGAAATTATCCAGGACAAGGCGGAAGTTGTTAAGCAGGTTCTTCGCATTTCCGTAGACCCGGAATCACCAATGTCTTTTATGGCGCGCCCAAAGCGGCTGCGCTGGAGCAATGAGAAATACACGCGGTGGGTTAAAGCGCAACCATGCGCATGCTGTCGTAAGCGGGCAGACGATCCGCACCACATAATCGGACACGGACAGGGAGGAATGGGAACGAAGGCGCATGACCTATTTGTGATACCGCTTTGCAGGACGCATCACGATGAGCTGCACCGGGACATGAAGGCATTTGAAGACAAATACGGCAGTCAGCTTGAGCTGCTTGTCAGATTTCTTGATCACTCGATTGCAGTCGGCGTGGTCGGATAAAACTAAAAGCGTGGAGAGAGTTAATGCGTGACATGTCACAGGTATTAGAGCGCTGGGGCGGCTGGGCGCGATCGGATAGCAGCGGGGTTGATTACTCATCAATTGCAGCAGGTTTTAAAGGGTTGCTTCCGCAAGACTCAAAAATAACTTTGTCATGCAGTGATGATGACGGGCTGATTATTGATTCGTGCCTAGCCAAACTTAAATCACGACGCCCAGATGAATATGAATTGATTGTGCTACATTACTTATATCAAATTTCTAAACGAAAACTTGCTCGGAATGCAAGGTGTGACGAGAAATTGATAAGAATAAAACTTCAAATGGCTGAGGGTTTCGTTGATGGCAGTTTGTGTAGCTTGAATGCAAAATTATTTTTCGAGTGAAATGGTTATGTAGGGCTCATTTAAATGAGCCCGTTGTGCTTAATTCTAAATGCCAAAAACTGCTATGCTTTTTATTTTTAATGATGAGCTGGTTACTAGCTCGTGAACCCTTTCCTGAACTTGGCTTAAATCGCTATTATGCGTAGGGTAGATATCAAAAGTTGCAACATTTCTGCCCACTTGTAATTTATTGACACGCTCTATGTCAGCTTCTAAATCTAGACAAAAGCCGAAATCCTCCAGTTTACCGCTGGTTCCCTCGACAGTGACTTTCATTACAGTCCTTAATGTATTGCGACTGATTTGTGATGATTTTTTTGTTAATGAAACACTATTGCTATTATTGAGCGACCTTCCTAGCATCGATATAGAATCTTCTAGAGCATCCATGCGTTCAATCAGATATTTATCAGTAGGTCGAGTTTCTGTTGACTCTCTAATAATTAATGCTTCAGCTACTCGATAAATTGGGTTGTCTTGATTTTCATCATTAATAGCTGCATCGATAGCTTTCTCTAACCTGGGGATTAGTTCAAAGGCTCCAGCCATGTCATTTTTATAAAATATAGTTCTCTCATCGGATATATCAAAGGGTAAGGTGGTTCCCTCTTCTGCTATTGTTATTACTGGTTTCTTTGTTGCATGCCTAACAGCAAGTTCATACATCACATTTGGATTTAAGTCAGTCAGGTTAGTTATTACTAGTTCATCTTGAAGTAGGTGCTGGATGACTTGTTTGGTTATTGAACCGAGAGTGGAAATTTCATGAGCCACATGAACTTCATAACCTTTATCTCTAAGAGCGGGCCGAATTACACTGTCCAGTATACCTTGAGCTTTACGTCGCGTGCTCGAATCTGCTGCGCCGATAGGAGTTACAATAAAGCATTTTTTTTCTGCCACGTCTTTTTCAGCTTTCATATTTTTTCTCACTGATTTTTTCTACCCAATACAAAAAAAGGAAAATGTACTAACGCGGTCCGCAAAATCATTGGTAATGTGATAAGAGTCGTTACTACGCAGTAAAGCTTATCATCGAGAATCAGTTGCAAAATTTATAGGTAATCTAGGCTCCTGCTTCCTCATCAAATGGGCGACGTTTCTAGTACATCATGTTCATAAACATTTTTACTTGATTGAATCCAGCGGTGTCAAAAACCAACAAACTGCTTAAAGAAACATTGCTTTGCAAGGGGCTACTGAAAACTGTAAATCGGTTGTGACCTCTTTGCCAAGTGGCTAAAATCTGCCCATTACCATTGTAGATTTTGGGCAGGCTCTTACCGTCCCATTCTTCAGGGCAGTAGTATGTATGAGTCATAGCGCAGCCTAAATGTTTGTGTACTTCATCTAAGGTGTAGTGATTCATCGTTTCTAACCTGCATAGAATTACATTGGTATTACATAATCCAACCTCGTGCTCGACGGAGCAAGAAATTATCGCGTTATGCGTCAGGGTTTTATTCACAGAGGGTCGCCAATAGAGCGGCCTTCTTTCATTTTTGCGCCCGCTCATCACTTCGACTCTAACTCTTCACAAGTTGAGGCGCGCAATTTTTCATTGTGACCACAGACAGCACCGACCGTTATCACGGAGGTGACAATGAGTATCAACCATATGAGCAAACTAGCATCAGGAGCGGCATACGGTGCAGCTGGTTCGGCTGTGGCTAATGGCGTGTTAACGCGACTGAGTCCAGATGAATGGAGTGCGGTCGGTGTTATCGCCGGTATCGTGCTTGCGTTGATGACGTTTGCCATCAACGCGTATTTCAAACGCAAAGTATCGCTGGCTCAGATTAAAGCTTTGGAGCAGCGCGGATACATCCCAACCGATAAGCTTGGCGAGGAATAACTATGGCAATGTCAGCCAGCCTGCGTAACAGATTGATTGCCGCTGCAGGAGGCGGAGCCATGTTTATCGCTACGGTATTCCTTGGCGGAAAGAGTGGAGTGGAAGGGCCCGCATACGAACCCTACAAAGATGTGGCTGGCGTGTGGACCGTTTGTTATGGCCATACGGGCGCCGATATCGTTAAGGGCAAAACATACACAGACCGTGAATGTGATCACCTGCTGTGGAGTGACCTGCAACCGGTAAAGAAAACTGTCGATAGCCTAATTAAGGTGCCGCTTAACGAATATCAGCGCGCTGCGCTTTACAGCTTCACTTACAACGTGGGCACTGGTTCATTTTCAAAATCCACTTTGCTGAAGAAGCTGAACAAGGGCGATCAGGCCGGAGCCTGCGAAGAACTGCGCCGGTGGGTATACGCTGGTGGCATGAAATTTCGCGGCCTGATGAACCGCCGCGACATGGAGCGCTCAATGTGTCTTGCGGAAGGTCCTGATGACATCTAAAGCCATTACAGCGCTGATGCTGTGTTTGCTAATAGCTGCTCTTACTTCCGCAGGCTTAGCTATGTATTACCGGGGCAACGCCATCGACTATAAGGCGCAGCGGGACACGGCGATCATTAACCTCAAGTTAGCCAATGACACCATCAACGACATGCAGACACGCCAGCGTGATGTTGCCGCCCTCGATGTCAAATACACCAAGGAGTTATCCATTGCAAAAGCTGAAAATGATGCTTTGCAGCGCAAGCTTGATCGCGGTGGTCGGGTGCTCGTCGCCGGCTCCTGTCCAAAGCAAGCCACCCAGCCCGCCAGCGTGGACGATGGAACCACCGTCCAACTCTCTCCAGTTGCTGGACGAAACGTTCTCAGTATCAGAGCCGGAATTAAAGGCGACCGAGCAAAAATAGCCGCTTTACAGCAGTTCATAGTAGAGCAGTGCTTAAAATAAGGTAGAGGGCACAATAAAATTGCGCCTCTCAATTAAGGAAGTTCTACAATCCAAGCGCTTTGGCTTTCCTGAGCAGCCCTTCATAAATGGTATCGAAAGAATGCATGGCAGAAGATAAGCCGGAGGGCTTTCCTGAAAGCTGAGCCACTATTTTTACAGTTTCAGAGAAGATGAATTTTTTGAGCTCTTGTTCGTTCATTAGACGCCTCTGTTTGATGGATGAATGCGGGCATTCAAGACAGCGACAAATGAGTCTTTTGAAATCCCGGCATCGTGAGTCCAGTCGTCGTTTCGTGCAGGTATGAAAACATCAAGCATACGCTTGTATGTTGCGACGTAAGGGGCATGGGAGTTTTTGGTGATGTCAATGTCTTCGAACCTTTCCATCCTCTTAAACATGTCGGCAGCGCTCAAATACTCCGTTTCGTTATTTCCATCAAAACCAGGGAAAACAAGAGAGCTTTCTCCTTTGAAATTAGGAACTGAGGAAGCAATTTCGGCTTTTTCACTTTCATCAAAGTTATTATAAGTATATTGGAGAATGCTATACATATCAGCAACATCACCAACGAAAGTAACATGACGTGGCATTCCATTGCCATCGTTTAAACTTTGATATCTAAAACCTATAGCCCATGTATTTTCAGTTAAAAGAGCATCTTCTATGAAAGATGGGTCGACACTATCTCTAATTTTCAAGGCACGATGTATGTCGCAAAGCATAAGTATTTGAAGTTTTTCTGCCTGTGTATAGCTCACATGATTCTCCTTAATTATGGTGGTAAAGCATTAGCATAATTAAGCAGTTTTAGTCCGAAGTAAATCTGCGTTTTTTCATGAAAGGTAATCCCCATCATGGAAGTAGTGATAAATGGTACACGCTACGCTCCTATTACCAGCTGTAGCCAACTTATCGGTATAGCCATCAGTACATATAACCGCCATGAGGTTTTGTCCCGCGCCCTTGATCATCAGCTTAAGTTTCTTCCCGCTGGTGCGCTGGTGGTTGTCATTGATGACGGTTCAACCGTTCCTGTCACTGTTCCTGCTGGCGTGAGGGTTATTCGCCGTGACGTGTCACGCGGAATAGTTGCGTCAAAGAACACCAGTTTGCAGACGCTGATTGAAGCTGGCTGTGAGCATTTATTCCTGTGGGATGATGATGCATGGCCAATCGCTAAAGGATGGGAACAGCCGTACCTTTATTCACCCGAGTCGCATCTGGCCTACCAGTTTCAGGACTTCGCGACAGGACAAAAGCTCAACGACATCGCTGTGCTTTACCGCGACGATAAGCACGTTGCCTACACAGGCCAGCGCGGCGTGATGCTTTACTACCATCGCAGCGTTATTGAAAAGGTGGGTGGATTTGATCCCATCTATCAGCGCGGCATGTATGAGCACTCAGATTTAGCGTTACGCATTCATAATGCCGGGCTTACGTCGTGGGCTTTCGCTGATGTGGTCGGTTCGGAAAAGTTAATTTACTCGCTTGATGAGCATCAGGCGGTTGAGCGTTCAGTACCGAAGCCAGACCGTGAAGCACAGGTTAAGCGCAATGTGACGATTCATAACGAGCGCCGTAACAGTGGTTATACCGGATATGCTGAGTACCGCGACAAGCGCAATGTCGTCATCACCACGCTACTGACCAGCCAGCCGGACCCACAGCGCGGCGCTAGAATTACACCATCACCTGACCTGCTGGCTAGTTGGGCGACATCGCTCAGGGGTTGTGGCCGCATCGTCCTGGCTGATGAGCTGGACACTGTTCCGGCTGATGTCGAGTTATTCCGTGTGCCGGATGTGAATATGAATGTCTACTTCCGGCGCTGGCTGCATATCTGGCAGCACCTTCGTGATCATCCTGAATATCACTTCGTCTGGTGTACCGATGGTACTGACGTTGAGATGCTGTGCGAACCGTGGCAAGGGATGGAAGAAGGAAAGATTTACGTTGGCTCCGAACCCAAAACCTATGCAGACGCGTGGTCTAAACAGCACCATCCTGAAGGTATCTATCAGGCGTTTATCGCTGAGCACCAGAATGATGTGATGCTGAATGCCGGTCTGCTTGGTGGCGTTCGTGCTGACGTCATGGCAGTAGCCCATGGTATCGTCCGCCTGTATTACCACATCGAATCGCTGCGGTTCTGGAATCAGGAAGTGAAAGCAGCTGCTGTTGGTGACATGGTTGCCTTTGGCATTGTGGCTTATCGATTTGCTGATGGGCTGGTTACTGGTCCACGCGTCCATACCGTGTTTAAATCTGAAGGTATGGGTAAGGATTATGCCTGGTGGCGGCACAAGTAGAGGTTCTATGAAAGTTTACGTATTGGAATATGTTAACTACGACGACTTCCACGTTTTAGGTATTTTCACCTCGATGGAGAAGGCATCTGCTGCGAAGGAAGAATTTTTAGCTGAGCACTCATCAGATGCATTGGGGGGTAAATATACCGAAGACAATTTCGAGATCACTGAAAAAACAATTGATGAAATGAAAGTGCCTCAGCATCTCTAATTCAACCAAAAGACATTAAGGTCGCTTCGGCGGCCTTTTTTATTGCTTGAGAAAAGGTCAACTATGAGTGATATCAAGTTTGTCGTGGTCGGTCATCATACGCGCCGTCAACAGGCTGAACAATTAGCTTGGTCGCTTCGTGCCCACCTGCTGATTGATGAAGGGCATCACGGCGCAAATTGGAACCACAGACGCGCCATTAAATGGGCCAACCAGCAGGATTGCCGCGTAATGATAATGGAAGACGATGCGCTGCTGGTTAGTTGCTTCACCGAAAAGGTAGCAGCCTGGCTTGACCGGTTCCCTGACGACTTGCTGTCTTTCTATCTCGGCACGGGCAGGCCGCCACAGTATCAGCTTGAGGTAGCAACAAAGCTTATCGACAGCGATCAACGCCAGACGGATTACATCACCATGAACAGGCTGATTCACGGCGTCTGCTACAGCATACCGCAACATCGTATCAGTGATGTGCTTACAAAATGGGACAGCGCAAAGCCAGCTGACTACGCCGTTGGTGATGCCTATAGCGGCGATGTTATCTATCCATGCTATTCACTTGTTGACCATGCAGACTCGGACACCGTTGAGCAGCACCCGGACAATGAGCAACGCACACAGCGACGCAGGGCGTGGAGGCTTGATGCCAGCACTGATACCAAGAGCATGCAGGAAGCGCGGCTGTGCCAAGACCACAACTGACCGCTCAGGTTACTGTGAAGCTCACCGCAATCATGGTTGGGAGCAGCATCAGCAGGGGCAGAGCAGGCATGAGCGCGGCTATGGCAGCAAGTGGGATGTGAAAAGAGCTCGCATCCTCCAGCGTGATAGGCATCTCTGCCAGAACTGCCTGAGAAACGGAAGGCCAACAGCAGCCAAGACCGTTGACCATATCGTATCCAAATCACATGGGGGTACCGATGATGACGCCAACCTTGAAGCCCTGTGCTGGCCCTGCCACCGCAGCAAAACCGCGAAAGAGAGGCTGAAATGAGAATCAATATCACCAAAGTGATTTCAAATGTGACTATCTCACCTCAAATGAGAGCCATTATCGTTTGTCAGGGGGAGGGCGGGTCGAAAGTTCACCCCTCTCGCCTTTAAGGACCGCCGCCTAACCTTTTTTCGCATCGCCGCAGGTTAGAAAACTTTTTTTGGGGTGACCCAACCAGTGATTAATAGGAGTTTTCGATTATGCCAGGACCACCGAAAACCCCGACACATCTGGCTTTGGTGAAGGGGAACCCATCAAAACGCGCTATAAACAAAAACGAGCCAAAACCTAAGTCAGGGGTACCCCCAACTCCAAAGCATCTGGATAAGATGGGAAAGTACTGGTTCAAGCGAATTGGCGAAGAACTCGCTGCCGTTGGCGTGATGACCACGCTCGACGGAAAAGCCCTTGAGCTGCTGATTGAGGCCTACACCGAGTACCGTCAACACTGCGATGTTCTGGCTGAAGAGGGCTACACCTACAAGACGGTGTCCGCAACAGGCGAGGATATTGTCAAAGCTCATCCGGCAGCAGTAATGAAGTCCGATGCGTGGAAGCGCATTCGGGCGATGCTCACTGAATTTGGCATGACCCCTGCCAGCCGTTCCAAGGTTGGCGCTAAAGGGCCTGCTGAAGCCGATCCCCTTGAAGAGTTTCTTAAAAAGCGCAAATGATGAATGGCAATTGTTCAGGCTGGTATTCAGTACGCCGAGTGCGTGCTGTCTGGCGAGATCGTTGCTGGCGAACTGGTGCGCCTGGCGTGCCAGCGTTTTCTCAATGATTTAGAGCATGGGCCGGAACGCGGTATCTACTTCAGCGAGGACCGCGCTCAGCATATTCTCGACTTTTATAATTTTGTTCCGCACGTCAAAGGCGCGCTGGCGGGTAAGCCGATTGAGCTTATGCCGTGGCACATTTTCATCCTGATCAATCTCTTTGGCTTCATCATCCCTCTGATTGATGAAATCTCGGGCGAGCAGGTGCTCGATGATGAAGGCGACCCGGTTATGGTTCGCCGGTTTCGCACTGCATATAACGAGGTGGCGCGTAAAAACGCCAAATCTACCGTCTCGTCTGGTATCGGTCTTTATATGACCGGTGCAGACGGTGAGGGCGGCGCTGAGGTCTATTCGGCTGCCACAACCCGTGATCAGGCGCGAATCGTTTTTGATGACGCCAAGAACATGATCAAGAAGGCCCCCCGCACCCTGGGGAGGCTCTTTGGTCACGTTAAACTGAACATCCATCAGGAGCGAACGGCATCGAAGTTTGAGCCGCTTTCCAGTGATGCTAATAACCTTGACGGCCTGAACATTCACTGCGGCATAGTCGATGAGTTACACGCTCACCGCACCCGTGATGTGTGGGACGTGCTGGAAACCGCAACGGGGGCGCGTCTCCAGTCATTGCTGTTCGCTATTACTACTGCAGGCACCAACAAAGAAGGTATCTGCTTCGAGCAGCGTGATTACGCCATAAAAGTGTTGCGCGGTGTGGTTGATGATGACACGTATTTTGCCGTCATTTACACGCTTGATGAGCAAGACGATCCGTTTGATGAGGCGAACTGGCCTAAAGCTAATCCCGGCCTCGGTATCTGCAAGCGCTGGGACGATATGCGCCGCCTTGCCAAAAAGGCAAAAGAGCAGGTTGCAGCCCGTCCAAACTTTTTCACCAAACACCTTAATATCTGGGTTACGGCTGAAAGCGCCTGGATGGACATGAATCGCTGGTCAAAAATGCCGAAACTCGGCACTGATGAAGACCGTAAAACGTGGCCGATGTGGGTGGGCGTTGACCTCGCTAACAAGATTGATATCTGCGCAGCGGTTAAAACATGGCGTGACCCATCCGGAGAAACTCACATGCAGTCACGCTTCTGGATACCGGAAGGAAGGCTTCAAACCGCACCTGCTCATATTGCTGAGCTTTACAGGAAGTGGTCGGCGGCCGGTTATCTTGAGCTGACCGATGGTGACGTTATCGACCACGCCATGATCAAGGCGGACATAGTGAAGTGGGTCCATGGGGAAAATATTAAGGAGATTGCGTTCGATCCCTGGAGTGCCGTTCAGTTCAGTCTGTCACTTGCTGAAGAGGGTTTGCCGCTTGTTGAAGTTGCTCAGACGGTAAAAAACTTATCAGAATCAATGAAATCTGTTCAGGCAGAAATTTACGGCAACAAATTTCACCATGATGAAAACCCTGTCATGACCTGGATGATGTCAAACGTCACGGTCAAGCCTGACAAAAACGACAACATTTTCCCAAACAAGTCCACGCCTGAAAACAAAATTGACGGGCCGGTCGCGCTGTTCACTGCCAAAAGCCGAATGCTGGTTAACGGTGGTGAAGATGCGCAGGACCTCAGTGGATTCTTCGAAAACCCGATAATGATAGGCGTCTGATGAAAAAACATAAACAGCCTGGCAAGGTTAAATCAGCCTTGCTGAACTGGTTAGGCGTACCGATTGGATTAACAACGGGTACTTTCTGGCAGGAATGGATGGGGATGAGTAGCAGTGGCAAGGTTGTCTCAGCCGATAAAGCTATCCAGCTTTCTGCAGTATGGGCCTGCGTCCGGCTTTTGAGTGAATCTGTATCAACGCTGCCGCTCAAAATCTATCAGCGTCAGGCGGATGGTTCAAGAAAGCCTGCCACGCAACATCCAGCTTATAAGGTGCTTTGTCGTCGCCCTAATCTGGAGATGACGCCATCGCGATTTATGCTGATGCTTGTTGCCAGTATCTGTCTTCGTGGTAATGGGTTTGTCGAAAAAAAGATGATCGGCAACAAGCTGGTTTCGCTGGTTCCGCTTTTGCCCCAAAACATGGTTGTTAAACGACTTGATGATGGTTCTCTGCAGTACACCTACACCGAATCATCATCCCAACGCGTGATACCCGTTAAAAACATCATGCATATTCGCGGATTCGGGCTTGATGGTGTCTGCGGCATGATGCCGATGATGGCGGGCCGTGATGTCATCGGCGCGGCTATGGCAGTAGAAGAGTCAGCAGCAAAAATCTTTGAAAACGGCCTACAGAGCTCCGGCTTTCTCTCTGCTGAAACTGCCCTGGATAAGGACCAGCGCGAAAGGCTGCGTGGTTATATGCAGGCGTTCATCGGCTCGCGTAACGCCGGGAAGATCATGGTGCTTGAAGGCGGGCTGAAGTACCAGAATGTCACCATGAATCCTGAAGCGGCTCAGATGCTGGAATCTCGCGCTTTCAGTATTGAAGAAATTTGCCGATGGTTCCGCGTACCGCCGTTTATGGTTGGCCATGCGGATAAGCAGAGCAGCTGGGCTTCGAGCGTAGAGGGAATGAACCTCCAGTTCCTGACAAATACTCTCAGACCGCTTCTTGTGAATATTGAGCAGGAAATTTCACGATGCCTGCTTGATGGTGACGAAGAGTTATTTGCGGAATTCTCGGTTGAGGGGTTATTGCGTGCAGACAGTGCCGGGCGTTCTGCCTACTACACAACAGCGCTTCAAAACGGGTGGATGTCTCGTAATGACGTTCGTCGCCTGGAAAACATGCCGCCGATTGAAGGGGGTGAGATTTACACCGTTCAACTGAATCTCACGCCACTGGAAGACCTGAAACAAAACAGTCAGGCAGCGCAGGCCGCTAACCTTCTGAAAATACACAACTACGTTTTCCCGGATATTCCTTTCGAACAATCCCCGCTTAAGAAAGCGGCTTAGGAGCTACCCAAATGACACTGAAAAGCCTTCCGGCAGCGCCGGCGGGGCGGCCTTCTGCACTCTCAAAAAGAGACCTGCCGTCAGCCGCAATGGAGCGCTGGAACGGCGGCATCAAGGCCGCCAAGCCCGATGACAACAGCATTTCGATTTTTGACGTAATCGGCTCGGATTTTTGGGGGGAAGGCGTAACGGCCAGCCGCATCGCAGGCGCGCTGCGTTCGCTCAACGGTGCTGACGTGACGGTCAATGTCAACTCGCCGGGCGGTGACATGTTCGAAGGCTTGGCGATTTATAACCTGCTGCGCGAGTACGAAGGAAAAGTAACGGTGAAGGTGCTGGGTCTTGCGGCTTCAGCGGCTTCCATTATCGCTATGGCCGGAGACGATATTCAGATCGGGCGCGGCGCGTTCCTGATGATCCATAACTGCTGGGTTTATGCGATGGGTAATCGCCATGACTTGGCGCAAATCGCGTCGGATATGGAACCTTTCGACAAGGCGATGGGCGACATCTACTCAGCACGTACGGGCCTCAGCATTGAAGACGTCGCCGCGATGATGGACGGAGAAACCTACATTGGCGGCAGTGATGCGGTTGATAAAGGTTTTGCTGATCGTCTGCTTTCCGCTGACGAAATTTCTGACGAGGACGACAGCCCTGCTGCGGCACTCCGCAAGCTCGATGCGCTGCTGGCTAAGGCTGACACCCCGCGTTCTGAGCGTCGTAAGCTCCTGAAAGCTTTATCGGGCAGCAAGCCGTGCGCTGCTGCCAGTCCTGATGGTATGCCGGGCGCTACCGAAGAAATCAACCCTGACAATCTCAAACAACTTGAAGACGCCCTGGCGGCGTTCGGCTAATAAGGAAAGACCATGTCTGAAGTTAATGATTTACTGAAAAAAGTTTCGGCAAAGCTTGATGAAGTTTCAGGCACTTTTAGTCAAAAGGCTGAAGATGCGCTGAAAGAGGCAAAGAGCTCTGGTCAGCTGTCAGCTCAGACCAAAGAGGCGGTAGACAAAATTGCAACTGAGTTTAATGCTCTCACCGAAGCGAATAAGTCTCTGAAAGCTTCTCTGGGCGAGCTGGAGCAACACGTTGCTAATATGCCGCTTTACAATGCGAAGAAGGTGATCGAGACCGTGGGGCAGGTTGTAGTCAACAACGAAGCGCTCAAGGCGTTTGCGGCCAGTATTGAGGGTGGCAAACGAGTCAGCGTGCCGGTCAACGCAGCTCTGCTTTCAACCGATGTGGCTGATGGCGTGGTCGAGCCGCAACGTCTGCCCGGTATTGATACAGCACCAAAACAGCGGCTGTTTATACGCGACTTGATCGCGCCGGGCCGTACCGCTTCTCCGGCTATCTTCTGGGTGCAACAGACCGGCTTCACCAATGCGGCGAAAGTCGTGCCGGAAGGAACAGCCAAGCCGTACAGCAACATTGAGTTCGCGACCAAAATCACACCGGTCACCACCATTGCGCATATGTTCAAAGCGTCCAAGCAGATTCTGGACGATTTTGCTCAACTGCAGTCCACAGTGGATGCAGAAATGCGCTACGGGCTCAAGTACGTGGAAGAGCAGGAAATTCTGTTTGGCGATGGCACCGGTGCGCATCTGCACGGCATCGTGCCGCAGGCAACTGCATACGCCGCCGCGTTCAGCGTTGAACAGCAGAACGGTATTGATGATCTGCGTTTGGCGATGCTGCAGGCGCAGCTGGCGCGCTTCCCGGCGTCCGGCCATGTTTTGCACTTCATCGACTGGGCCAAAATCGAGCTGACGAAAGACACCCTCGGCCGCTACATCCTGGCTAACCCGTCAGCGCTGACCGGACCGACGCTGTGGGGCCTTCCCGTTGTGGCCACCGAGGCCGCAGCTTTCCAGGGCAAATTCCTGACAGGCGCATTCAACGCAGCCGCTCAGCTCTTCGACCGTGAAGATGCCAATGTGGTTATCTCCACCGAGAACGCCGATGACTTCGAGAAAAACATGATCTCGATTCGCTGCGAAGAGCGACTTGCTCTTGCTGTTAAGCGTCCTGAAGCGTTTGTTTTCGGCAACTTCAGCGGTGCCGAAAGCGGTTCGTAACTATCAGCGGCCTTCTGGCCGCTTTTTCTTTCGGAATTCTCATCATGATTATTGCGCTTGAAACGGTGAGAGAGCATTGCCGTGTTGATGCTGACGATACCAGCGAAGATTTGCTGTTAACCATCTATATCGGCGCAGCAAAGCGGCACATTGAAAAGTGGACGCGCCGAACTCTCTATGAAACCAACGCTGAGGCGGGGTTTGATACTGACGAGGATCGTCTGCTGCTTGATGATGACATCCGTCTGGTCATATTGCTTCTGGTCGGTCACTGGTATGCAAACCGTGAAGCGGTCAGTGAACTCAAAACCAGTGAAATGCCTCTGGCAGTGGATGCGCTTCTTCAGCCCTACAGGATTTACGGACTATGACAGGTCTGGTCGCTGGCGAGCTTGATAAACGCATCAGGGTACAGCGCACTGAATCAGAACGCGGGCCGCTTGGTGAGGAATTGCCGGGGCAATCTGTTATCAGTTCACCCTTTATCTGGGCTAAAGCTGAAAACATTTCAAACCGCAAAATCCGCAGTCTGGATCAGCAGCAAATTGTTGAGACATGGCAGTTCACTATCCGCCCGCGTATGGATGTTCAGACGGACTGGAAAATAAGCTGGGGTAGTGAGGTTTATACAATCAGGTCCGTTGATCGCAGCAGGCGAGATCGTGCCGTCATCACTGCTGAAAGGGATGTGCGCCATGATTGAGTCCGGTATTTATAAAGCCCTTCAGGCGTTGTCCGAACTGCAGGTTTATCCCTTACTCATTCCTGATACTGAGCAGGAGGGTATTACCTATCAGCGCATTTCTGATTCCGAGATTGAAAACGGTCTTGTCAGGACGTCGTTAGTGGCGGGGCGCTTCCAGATTTCCTTTGTCAAAGTCTCTGACTATACGGGCCTTCTGGCGCTGGACAATCAACTCTGGCAGATATGGAAGGGCATAAGGCACGGTGATATTGGCGGTTATCCGGTTCAGTACGTTGAGCGCGGCTCTCTGCGACAGGATAAATTCACCCTGCCCAATAATGCAGTTCAGTACCGTCTGAGCAGAGATTTCATCATCTATTTCAGTGAGGTGTGAATGTGCTGAGCATGCAGGTTACAGGGCTTGATGAGCTTGAGCGTCAACTTATCGCGCTGGGTGAAAAAGCAGGTACAAAAGTTTTGCGTGACGCTGGCCGCGCTGCACTTGAAATCGTTGAGCAGGACATGAAAGAGCACGCAGGTTACGACGAGTCTGCAAAAGGCCCGCACATGCGTGACTCAATCAAAATTCGTTCCACAACCCGCACCAAAGGCAATGCGGTCGTCGTGCTTCGTGTCGGACCCAGTAAGCAGCACTTTATCAAGGCGCTGGCTCAGGAGTTCGGCACAGTTAAACAGATTCCTTCACCCTTTATCCGTCCGGCGCTGGATTACAACAAATCCCGCGTCCTCAGAATCCTCGCGGTTGAAATCCGGGACCGCATTCAAAACAACGGGTAGCAGCCGCTACCACTTCAACAGAGAGAAAAATCATGGCTGATAAAACTTCGCCAGAATACGCGATGCTGCCTGCTGGCACCGTGGTTATGTGGGGCGCGGCTGGCGCGGCTGTTTCCGCAATGAAACCACTGATTAACTGTAAAGCGCTCGGCGCCACCGGCCAGACGGGCGGATTCGTTGACTGCACCACGCTCATTGATACGAGCAAACAGTTTATTTCTGACCTCCCTGAAGGGCCTGAAAAGTCACTCGGCTTTGTGGACGACCCATCTAACACCGATTTTGCGGCCTTCCTTAACGCTGCGCAAAACCGCCAGACGGTCCAGTTCTACATTGAACTGCCGAACGGACGCACCGCCAACATGGTGCTGGCGCTTTCTGGCTGGCAGATGAACGAAATCACCGCCCCTGCCAGCGAAGTCATTCAGATCACCGTCCAGGGCAAGCAAAACAACATCCAGTGGGGCGTTGCTTCCGGCTCTTGATTTATAAACAGTGCCGCTGTCATGGCGGCTTTAACCACTAAGCAGGTAGGAATCTGATGTCAGATAATTTCGATATTTCAAAGCTGAAGGCGCTTTTGTTGCAGCCAAAGAACACTGCCGTAAAAACTGAAATGTTTGGTACACCTGTCTATATCCGCCGCCGTACTGCGGGTGAGCTTATCAATTATGAAGAGGCGCTTGACAAGGCGCAGGAAAGCGGCAACGTCCGTACTATTTCAGAAATGAGCGTTCAGTTGATCATCGACAGCCTGGTTAATGCTGACGGTTCACCTATCCCCGCTGAGATGCTGCCTACGGCGGCTGAGCTGATTGAATCGCATGACAATCCAGCCCTGATGGAAGCGATTGATCGCGTTAAAACGCACGCTATCGGCAAGCTGGAAGAAGCGGAAAAAAACTAACGGGCTCGCCGTGGCTTCAGCTTATTTTCTGGCTGGCTGACAGGTGGGGCGAACCTGACCCCTCCGTCATAGCGGCGTTGCCCTGTGACGTGCTGAACCACTGGCGGGCTTACTTCCTTCAACAGGGAATTCTCAAACAACCTGGCCCTGAAATCACTTCTTCTGTCGTAACACCGCATCACCCGGCAGGTAACGTTACTGCGCCTGACGTCAGTCAGCAGTGTGATGCTGTCATGAGGGCGTTAATGTAATGGCTGATGTCGCTTCCCTTGCCGTAGGGCTTCACCTCAATGCGGCTAACTTCAAAACGCAGCTTATCGGGGCGTATGGTGATGCCAACAAACAGTCACGCCAGTTTAACCGACAGGCGCAGGATGATGCCAAAAAGACTGAAGAGGCCTACAAGCGCGTAACCTCCAGTGTCAGCAGTCTGGCAGGTCGTATTGCTGGGCTTGCTGGTGTCGGTTTTTCGCTGGGTGCGATTATCCAGACATCGCGGCAGTATTCGCAGGCACTGTCTGACCTGTCATCCATTACCGGCGCAACAGGTGACAAGCTCCACGCTCTCGATCAGGCGGCGCAGCAGATGGGGCGCACAACTGAATACAGTGCCAGTCAGGCTGTCGAAGCGCTGAAGCTGATGGCCTCCGCCAAGCCGGAACTGCTCGAAACGGCTGATGGATTGCAAAAAGCTACCAACAGCGCACTTCTGTTAGCTCAGGCTGGCGGCAGCACGCTGCCGGATGCAACGCGAACGCTGGCTCTGTCACTTAACCAGTTTGGCGCGGGTGCCGAGCAGGCCGACCGCTACATTAACGTGCTGGCGGCTGGTGCCAAATTTGGCGCATCTGAAATCAATGACACCGCCGCTGCGATCAAGAATGGTGGAGTGGCCGCAGCCCAGGCCGGAATCGGATTTGAAACGCTCAATGCCGCTATTCAGGTGCTGGCATCGCGTGAAATCAAAGGTGGCGAAGCGGGTACTGCGCTGCGTAACATCATCCTGAACCTTGAAAAAGGAACGGATAAGACGCTCAAGCCTTCTGTAGTCGGGCTGAGCAAGGCGCTGGAGAATCTGGCCGGGAAAAACCTTTCTACGGCGCAGGCGGTTAAGCTGTTTGGCGTAGAGAACATAAACGCCGCCTCCATCCTTACCAGTAACCGGGGCAAACTTGATGAGCTGACCAAATCGCTTACCGGCACACAGACAGCCCATGAACAGGCCGCCGTCAGGGTGAATAACCTGAACGGCGATCTGATGGGGCTGACGAGTGCCTTTGAAGGTTTAATCATCAAGGTCGGTCAGTCGGGTAATGGTCCTCTGCGTTCCGGCGTTCAGAGCATCACAGAATCTGTTAACGCCCTGGCTGACAACTTCAATGCGGTAGCCTCAGTCGCGCTATACACGCTGATTCCGGTTCTTTCGACCAAACTGACAGCTGGGCTCAGGGAAAACGTGTCGTCCTGGGCTGCTAACGAAATGGCTGTCAGGAGAAACGCCTTACAGCAGGCCGAAACAGCCAAGCAGACTATTGCAGCGGCACAGGCCACACGGCTACAGGCTCAGGAAGAAGCCCGTTACCTTGGCACCCGCTCAGCGGCAAACGCAGTGGCGGGCATCAATGTCAGTTATCAGAAAGAACAGGTTGCGCTTAGCCGCACGATCAGGGAGTCGAGAATTGCTGAAACGGCGGCTACTGAGCGGCTTGTTGCGGCAAACTCACAACTTTCTATCAGCGCTCGGGCGGCTTCAGTCGCTTCGGGTCTGGCGCGGGGGGCTTTTTCGCTTATCGGCGGTCCTGTAGGAGCGGCAATGCTTGCTGGTTCCGCGCTGCTTTACTTCCATAATCAGGCAAAGCAGGCGCGTCAGTCTGCTATTGACCTCAAGAGCGCGGTCATCGAGACGACGGCAGCTCTGTTGCAAATGTCGGATAAGCAACTTTCCGTGAAGCAGCTTGATCTTCAGGACCAGTATGAAAATCAGGTCACGCAGCGAAATGCCCTCATAAAAGAGATTCAGGACGCCGACAGCCGGCTGGATAGCCTGAAGGGGTTTGACCCCTTCGGCCAGCTTGCCGGAGTAGAGAAAGGAAAGACCCGCGCTGAAGCCGATCTTGAATCGGTTAACAGTGGCCTTAAGGCGCTGAAAGGCAACATGGAGAATGTCGATAAAGCGCGATTTCTGGTCAAAACAGGCATAGCCGATTCTGCGAAAAACCTGAAAGGCGATATTCAGGCAGCAGCGGCGGCGGCGGCTGATGCGGGTAAAGTTGAATCACCCTGGGGTGGAGAAGACCCTGCTAAAGCAGATAAAAAAGCTGAACAGGCTTTAAAGCGATTTCAGTCACTTCGCAATGAAATTGAGCAGGCCAACGCGTCCAGCCTCGAAAAAATTAACCTTCAGGAAAAAGTTTCTCAGCAAAAAATCCTGACAGATGCCAAGACTGCTGGCGTCAGTGAGGCTGAAATCCAAAGCGTTCTGACCCTCAATACCGCTAACTATCAGCGCCAGCGTCAGGAACTGGCTGAGCAGTATTCCCCTGCTAAAGCGGTCATGCGTCAGGAGTCTGAGGCCAGTCGGGACCTCAAGCAGCTTTATGCGGCCCGCCTGATGACCGAGCAGGAATATCAGTCGGCGCGCATCACGCTTGCAAACGATTCAGCGCAAAAGCTGCTTCAGGCACAGGCCAACCGCGCCGCCGCGCCAAAACTTAATCTGGCAGGTGAGGTTGATCCGGTCGCTCAGCTTCAGAATCAGCTTGTGCAGCAGCAGAGCCTTTATGATGCCTACTATGAAAATGGCAGGCTCAACAAGGAGCAATATGAAGCGCTGATGCAGAAGTCCACGCGTGATTCTGCGGATGCACAGTATCAGGCTGCTCTTAATCTGTATGCCGGGCAGAGCACGCTGAATAAAGGGATTGTGAGCCTGGCGGAAGCAGCGTCGGAAAGAGTAACTAACTCCCTTACAGGGTTACTTACCGGCACGCAGTCTTTTAAGGAGAACATTTCAAACCTGTTTGCCTCGCTGGCGCAGAGCGTCATAAAAAGCCTTGTTGAAATGGCCGCACAGGCACTGCTCACCAAAACAGTGCTGTCATCCTTTATGAGCTTTGGCGGTTCCGCTTTAGGTGCAGTCGGTTCAGGTGTAGCGGCTTCGGCGGGCAGTGTCGGCGGGATGGGCATGCCCACGGGGTATCAGTCTTATGCTTCCGGCTTTGACGGCGGTGGATACACGGGCGATGGAGGTAAATTTGATCCTGCGGGCGTGGTGCACAAAGGCGAGTTTGTCTTTACCAAAGAGGCAACGAGCCGGATTGGCGTAGCTAATCTTTATGAAATGATGCGCGGATATGCAAGCGGTGGGCTGGTAGCTGCACCGACCGAAATGCCTTCGTCAGCTTCTTCGCCGGGTTACTCACCCGGTGGCAACACCGTCATTCAGGTTAATGCGCCTGTCACTATTCAGGGCAATGGCGCAGGGGAAACCAGCACGTCGAACACGGCAGCGGCTGCCAAGCAGCTAGAAGGCATGATCAATAAAACCATCAATCAGTGGGCAAAAAGCCAGTTGATGCCGGGCGGCTTATTGTACCGCTCTGGTTAATCAGGGCTTGAATATCAGGTGATGTATGGCAATTGACGAGTTTGGCTGGGGCGTGAGAACTGGCGCAACAGAAGAGGTGACGGTTTCAACGTTACAGGCGCAGTTTGGCGATGGCTACAAACAGGTTGCCGGTACTGGTATTAACAGTGCGTCTGAATCGTGGCCGTTAACCTGCAGCGGAAATAAAACGGAAATGGCGGCTGTCAGGGCATTTCTAAAAGCACACGTCACCGCTTCGTGCTGGTGGGTTAATCCATGGGGCGAGCGAAAACTTTACCGCGTAAAGCCTGACTCAATCCGGCCAAAATTTATTAACGGTAACTTTGTGGAAATTGCCTTCACCTTCGAGCAGGCTTTCGAACCATAGATATCTGGTTCAGCCTAGTCAGTTGGGTTTCTTTCTTCCCTTTGTGACGCATCACGACTAGGATTTATCCTACCTTTTACTTTCGGGATAGGGATATGAAGAAGTTAATTTTATTGGTGGTTTTCTTGGCATTTGGGACTAGTGCGTCTACCACATATACTAAAGAACAGCTAAATGATATGGATCAGTCGGGCCAGTATCCGGAGCAAGAATCACCGGTTACTAAAGGTATTGAAAGTGTGGGTTTTAATAAATGCAAAAATGATACAGGTAGCATTTACAACCAAGTATTAGGCAATTATCCAGCCAAGGAGGTGGTTGATTCGGATGTTCTTTACGTAGTTAAAATTTGGACGAATGATGGCGCAATCATGGTTTCTTGCTCTAAGCCAGATGGGAAAAAGGTAATAACACAGTCATCTTATAAGTGATGGATATCAGGGAATAAGGCTGCGCATAAAAATTAAATCAATGAACCCGGACGAAGCTCCGGGTTTTTTATTGCCCGGAGTAAACATGAGTTTTAACCAGGATATTCAGCAGCTGGAGCCGGGTAGTCTGGTGCAGCTGATTGAAGTTGACGGGACAGCTTTTGGCATGGATACGGTTCTGCGTTTCCATGCGTACAACCTGTCGCCGGAGGGCTGGAAATCTTTCGCTGGCGAAAACCTTCCTTCAATCATCTGGCAGGGCAATGAGTATGACCCGCACCCCTATGAGCTTTCAGGGGTGGAAATGAGCAGTACCGGAGCGCAGCCCACGCCCAAGCTCTCCGTGAGCAACGTGGGTAACTTTGTGACGGCGCTGTGCCTGCAGTTTGATGACCTGGTGAAAGCCAGGGTAAAGATTCACACCACGATGGTGAAGTATCTGGACGCGGCGAACTGGATTCAGGGCAATCCCGGTGCGAACCCGCAGGAGGAGCGCGTGCAACTGTTTTACGTGAATGCGAAAACAGCGGAAACGCGCAGCGTGGTTGAGTTTGAGCTGTGCTCGCCTTTCGACATTCAGAGCCTACAGCTGCCGTCGCGTCAGATCACGCCAGTCTGTAGCTGGTGTATGCGCGGCTTGTACCGGACCGGAACCGGCTGCGATTACACAGGCACCCGTTATTTTGCGAAGGACGGTACGCCAACGTCAGACCCTTCAAAAGACGTGTGCGGTGGGCGTCTTGCGGACTGTAAAGCGCGTTTCGGCGCGGATCAGCCGCTGCCTTTTGGCGGATTTCCGGCGGCCAATCTGCAGGGGAAATAACGATGCGAAAAAAAATCATGGATGCCATCACAGCGCACGTCGCTGCCGAATACCCGAAAGAGGCGTGCGGACTGGTTGTGCAGATTGGCCGCGCACAGGAATACGTACCCTGCACGAACGCGTCGGATAATCCCACAGAACATTTTTCAATCCAGCCAGAAGAAAAGCGTGCTGCAGAAAAGCTCGGCACCATCCTCATGGTCATCCACTCTCACCCGGACGTGCCGCAGCTTATCCCGTCCGAAATGGACCGTGTGCAGTGCGATTACAGCGGCGTTGAGTGGGGCATTATGTCCTGGCCTGACGGGGATTTCTGCACCATCAGCCCGCGCGGTGAGCGTGAACTTATCGGGCGGCAGTGGGTGTTAGGGTTTGCCGACTGCTGGACGCTCATCATGGATTACTACCGGCAGGAGCACGGCATCACGCTTAACAACTGGTCGGTGGATTATGAGTGGTGGCAGGACGGCGGGGAAAACCGTTACGACGACAAGTGGGAGTCCGAGGGCTTCGTGCAGGTTGACCCCGCTGAGATGCGCAAGGGGGACATCATAATGATGCGCATTCAGTCGCCGGTAACAAACCACGCCGCCATTTATCTTGGCGACAACATCATGCTGCATCACAACGCGGGCAATCTCTCAACGCGCGTGCCCTATGGCGATTACTGGCGCAATCGCACCGTGCGCGTGGTACGCAAAAAGGAGTTAATGGATGCTTAAAACGATGCGCCTGAAAGGCCCGATGGCGAGAAAGTTTGGTGAAATGCATCAGTATCACGTCGCAGATCTGCGCGAGCTTATTCGCGCCATGTGTTCTCAGTTACCCGGCTTCAGGAAGTATGTGTCTAATGCGCATCTGCAGGGCGTGCGTTTCGCCTTTTTCAGCGGCAAAGACAACATAGGGCTGCAGGAGTTTGACATGTCCTCCGCTGCCACAGAGTTTGAGATGGAGCCGGTTCTTGAGGGCTCAAAGAAAAGCGGCGTGCTGCAGGTTGTTATCGGGGCGGTGGCGCTGGTGGCGGCTTATTTCACTGCCGGGGCATCTTTCGCCGTGCTGGGGGTTACGGCATCGGGGGTAACAACCGCGCTGACCGGGCTGGGCATCAGCATGGCCCTCGGCGGCGTCGTTCAGATGCTGACTCCGCAGCCTAAATACAACGTCGGGGCGTCTTCCAGCACCGACAACAAGCCCAACTATGCCTTCGGTTCGCCTGTTAATACCGTGGCGATGGGCTATCCCGTGCCGGTGCTTTACGGCAGTCGGGAGATAGGCGGGGCCATCATCAGTGCGGGTATTTATACCAGCGATCAACAGTAAAACGCTGACAGCAGCAAGCCACCTCCGGGTGGCTTTTTTTATGGGTGAAATATGCGACTTCTCGACGGCGAAACGATTGTTCAGGGTGATAAAGGCGGCGGCGGAAGCGCACGTACTCCGGTCGAGCAGCGCGATGACCTGATTTCGGTCGCGAAGCTCAAGATGCTTCTGGCGATATCGGAAGGCGAAATTCAGGGCGACCTGACCGCCCAGCAGATTTACCTGAACGACACGCAGCTGGCGAACGATGACGGCACGTATAATTTTGCTGGCGTGGTGTGGGACTGGCGTAAAGGGACACAGGACCAGCCCTATATTCAGGGAATGCCCGAGGTCGATAATGAGCTGTCGGTGGGCGTTACCGTCACGCAGTCAGTGCCGTGGACGCGCCAGTATACCAATCTGTCACTCGATGCGGTGCGCGTTAAGCTCAGCCTCCCGGTGCAGTATCAGTACAAAGACAACGGCGACATGGTGGGCACCGTGACGCAGTATGCCATTGACCTGTCCACCGATGGCGGCACCTGGGTGCAGGTCGTTGACGGACGTTTCAACGGTAAAACAACCTCGGAATATCAGCGCGACCACCGGATCGACCTGCCGAAAGCAACGACCGGATGGGCGCTGCGCGTGCGCCGCATCACCCCGGACTCCACTTCGTCAAAGCTCATTAATGCGTTTAAGGTCTTTTCGTTCGCAGAGATTATCGACAGCAAGCTGCGCTATCCGAATACAGCGCTGCTCTACATTGAAGTTGATGCTTCTCAGTTTAACGGACAGGCGCCGAAAATTACCTGCAAGCCAAAAGGCAAGCTGGTGCGCGTTCCGGTGACTTATGATCCGGTCAGCCGCAGCTACAGCGGCTCATGGCAGGGTGATTTCAAATACGCCTACACCAATAACCCGGCGTGGATTTTTTACGACCTGGTGCTGGATAAAATTCACGGCATGGGCACGCGCGTGGATGCGTCCATGATCGACAAGTGGGAGCTGTACGCAATCGCGCAGTACTGCGATCAAAGCGTGCCGGACGGCGCGGGCGGCACTGAGCCCCGATTTACCTGTAACGTGTTCATTCAGGACCAGCAGGACGCTTACACGGTGCTGAAGGATATCGCGGCTATTTTCCGGGGCATTACGTTCTGGGGCAACAGCCAGATTTTCGTTAACGCTGACGTGCCGCAGGTGGACGCAAACGGAAACGTGGACGTGGATTACACGTATCACGTTGCTAACGTGGTAGACGGCCTTTTTACCTACGCCGGTGGCAGTTATAAAAACCGATATTCATCCTGCAACGTCAGTTATTCCGACCCGGCAAACCACTACTCTGACACCGTAGAAGGCGTATACGACTCTGAGCTAGTGGCGCGCTATGACGTGCGCGAAATGTCGCTGACGGCAATCGGCTGCACATCGCAGAGTGAGGCTCATCGCCGGGGGCGGTGGGCGCTGCTTTCTAACGCCAAAGACGGCACCATTTCTTTTGGCGTGGGGCTGGATGGTTATATCCCGGTGCCAGCGCAAATCATCGGCGTGGCCGATCCGTTCCGCAGCGGCAAACAGAACGGTGGCCGCATCCGTGCGGTGAGCGGGCGAAGCGTAACGCTTGATCGCCCCGTCGATTACGCGGCGGGTGACAGGCTGTTAGTCAATCTGCCTGACGGCACGGCGCAGACCCGAACGATTGCCTCAGTCAGCAGCGATAAACAGACCGTGACCGTATCAACAAACTTCCGCACGACGCCTGACGCGGGCGCGGTGTGGGCAATTGACAGCGACAGCCTGGCTATCCAGTACTTCCGGGTTACGTCCATCTCAGCAAATGGCGACGGCACGTTTACGGTTTCCGGCGTACAGCATGACCCGAATAAATACCGTTACATTGACGATGGTGTGCGCATTGAACCTGCGCCGATCACCGTCACGCCCATCAGTGTACTTAAACCGCCAGCTAACATTCAGCTCTCTGAGGTGAGCTTTGTCGAGCAGGGGCTGTCTGTAGCCAGCATGCAGGCAACATGGGATCGCGTTGAAGGGGCGATCAGCTACGTGGCGCAGTGGCGTAAGGATAAAGGCGACTGGATCAATGTCAGCCAGACCAGCGCTCAGGGTTTCAGTATCAGCGGCATTTACACGGGCGTGTACGATGTCCGCGTGCGCGGCGTTAACGCGGCGGAGGTGTCCTCTCCGTGGGGTTACTCAGAATCCACAACGCTTACGGGCAAAGTGGGTAAGCCCGGCACGCCAGTAAGCCTTCATGCGTCCGATAACGTCGTATGGGCGATTGATATGACCTGGGCATTTCCTGACGGCGCTGGCGATACTGCCTATACCGAAGTTCAGGTGGCCACGACTGCGGACGGGCAGAATCCGCAGTTTCTCGCCTATGTCCCTTATCCGGGTGTCAGCTATCAACATGGTCCGATGCCCGCAGGTGTGCGCCGCTGGTACCGCGCAAGGCTGGTGGACAAGATCGGTAATACCGGCGACTGGACTGGTTTCATGCCCGGCATGTCTAACGTCAATGCAAACGACCTGATTGGTAGTGTGTTCGAGGAGTATCTTGAGTCCGACGATGGTAAGGCATTACTGACGCCCCTGATAACCGATCCTGCCGCGCTTGCCGAAAGCATCCTGTCTAATTATGACGATGTTGCTCAGCAATGGGCCAACTTTGGCGAAAACCGCGCCGGAATTATTGAGGCCCGGAAAGTCGCTGCTGATGCGCAAAGTTCTGTTGCTCAACTTGAAACCAATGTGGTCGCGAGCTTCTCAGCAACGAACCAAAAAATTGATTCTCAGGGACAGGCAATAAGTGCAAATCAGGCGGCCATACAGGAAAAAATGACCGCTTATGCAGACGCGTCTGGAGGATCGGCCATTTACACGCTCAAAGCTGGCGTGAAATATGGCGGCACCAACTACGATGCGGGCATGTCGGTGGCGGTGACCATTAACGGCTCTCAGGTGGTGACGCGTTTTGCCGTGAATGCCAATCAGTTTGTAGTGGCAAGTGGCAGCGGTAATAACATCTTTTCACCATTCATCATCAAAGATGGTCAGGTGCTGATTAATCAGGCGTTCATCGGCGAGGGATGGATAACCAATGCCATGATTGGTGGATTCATACAATCTACTAACTATGTTGCTGGTTCGACTGGCTGGAGACTGGATAAATCTGGAACCTTCGAAAGGAATGCTGCAAATGGATCTGGAAGGGTAGTCGATACAGGTGTACTTAGGCTTGTTTATGACGCAAATGGTACTTTGCGAATTCGTGATGGCTTATGGTGAGGAGGTGCTGATGCCAGCAGGGTTACAGTGTTGGGATGAAAGAGGGCGTTTAATAGTTGATCTTAGAGATTACAATACTCGATACGTTGGCAGTGTGTCAGGCACAATAGACGCAACTGCCCCCCAATTATTCATTCCATACTCGGCGGCCACACTCAGTGGCTGTTTCGGTGTTATTGTATCCACCAAATCCAACTCTCAAGGCTATGCTGCTTTTCCGTATGAGTTTTCAGCGCGAGCCATTAACGGAGGTATACAGATTATTCGTGTTGGCGGAGCAAAAAATGTAACTTTAACTGTGGATGTTTACGCATTTATATGAGTGGATATCAAATATTCAATTCCTTTGGTGCTGTAATGGTAGATTCAGAATCTAAAGGAACATATTTTCGAGATGTAATCAACTATGCAGACATTACAGATGTCGGATATTACGATATCAAATGTCAGCTTGGAAATTCAGTTGATATGGGGTATGTCGCTGCTGCTCCGCCAATTGATGGATCGCTTAAATGGTTTAAACCAAACGAAGGGTCAAGAATATTTTTCAATGGAGATAGTGACTGGGGCACTCAAAATGCCGGGGTTGTTGCCAGAACAAGGAGCGACATTGTAGTCGAAAGTGGCTACAGAGATGTGTTCAACGCAGCGGGCCAGTTGGTCTGGTCGGCTGTAATGGCGGCGAAAATTCCCCGAATAGTGGGTTTTTTTGATATCCCCGCCAACTATCCGTTAGATAGCACGGTATACTCTCAAAACATAGGTGCAAATACTTTTATTCTGGTTAGCGCACTGTCATACGGTAATATTAATGATGATGGTGGGAGTAGTACCGGATACTCAGGAATGTACTTCCGTTTTTCAGGTGGCGTTTTACAGTGCCAATGGGTTAGCAAGCTTCAAAACACATGGGCCTCATCGCTTGGACCATATGGGGTAAGAATACCCTATGCCATACTCCCAAATATTTCATGATTTAACTTGATCCCATCAATAAGCATTACAACTTGATGTTTTTATTTAATTGATGTTTGATAGTGACCTACGGAGGTGGTCATGATTAAATGTGCGGCTTTACTGTTAGCGTTGTATTCAACTTTTTCCACGGCACAGAATTTAATTCGCTATCCAGAGCGTGCAGAAAAACTAAGGATAGATGGAGCAGTAAACCTGATTTATGATATTGAGTATGACGGAACGGTTTCAAATATCAGAGTGTTAAGTGCCGAGCCGAAATATATTTTCGACAGAAGTGTGATTAAACAAGTATCGCAATGGAAGTTTAAGACAGGCAACAAAAGAGAAGATGTATCTCTTAATGTTATCTTCAATGCAAATTAGCTTTTAGAAATCGTTACTATCTTGATTTTGATAGGCTGCTAAGAGCAGGTTATTACCTTTTCAGGAGTTTAAATCCTCCGTTGAGGTTAAGCCTATCACATGCTTATTTTTTATGTTTCAACAAACCCCGGCCATTGAGCCGGGTTTTTTATTGCCCGGAGAAAATGTATGGCAGCAGGAACAATATCCTTAACGAACGGCTCAACCACTGTAAACGGAACCGGGACAAGCTTTGCAACAGAACTAAAACCCGGTGATTTTATTTACGTCACGGTCGGAGGTGCGCCCTATACGCTTGTGGCTTCAAGCGTATCATCCAATTCGCAGCTTAGTCTTGCAGTGGCTTTTGACGGACCCAGCTCAACCGGTCTGGCGTGGAACGCTGTACCAGCCTCTTTGCAGGTCGCGATCACTCAAAAAATCCTCAATGACTTTGCATCCGTGGCGCGGGGCCGCATCCTCGACTTTCAGAACTGGCAGAAGATTTACAGCAGCGAAGCGTCAGTCACTGTTACACGACCCGACAGAACCACTTTTACGGGGCCGAGCTGGGGTTACGTGGCTAGCCAGTACGCGAATAAGCTGGATAAGGAAGGCGGTGCTATGACGGGGTCCCTGTTCTTGCCTGCGCTGGAAATAACATCGCCAACTCCGTTTATTGATTTTCACTTTCAAAGTTCACCTGATGACTACACAGCAAGGATAATCCATACAGAAAAAAATGCGCTGGAGATTAACGCAGGTTCGGGTGCTATATCTTTCCGTGTAAATGGAGGTATGCGGGTAGGTAACCCAAACATAGGCGGCGGTATTAATATCTTCAGAGGTAACGGTAACGAGGGCGCGCTGTGGGGGTTAAGTTGCGGTGACGGCAACTTTAATTTTGCAAGGGGTGCCGCCGCAGGCGGTAACGTGCATTTTGGTCTGTCAGTATTGACGGGGCACCGGGGTATTCATGGTCTGCAGGGGCAAAACGGTGCAGCCTTCGGACAGCCTTATAATTGGTACTGGAACGGTAGCAACCTTGAGGCCTGGGTAGGGGTTACGCAAATAGGTTCTTTGGTAGGTAACGCTACCTCAGACAGGCAACTTAAAAAAGATATCGAATACAGAAGCGACACAGCAGGTGATCTAGCCGAAGTACTTCAATGGCGCCCGGCTACTTTCAAAATGAAAGAAAGGGGTATAGTTCCTGAAAGTGACGACACACTGGGTTTTATCGCAAACGATCTGGTGATTGCGTCACCAGAGTGCGTTAACGGAAAAGGCCTGCCCGATGATTACGATATTGTGGCCGATCCCAATAACCCAGATGCGTACTCGCTAAACGTTGTAGCGATGGTCGCCAAGCTGACTCATGCCATACAGGCCCAGCAGAAACAGTTGATGGCACGTGACTCTGCGATAGAAGAACTGCAGAAGCGTTTAAAAGCACTGGATGGACTGGATGCGTAAAAAAGCCCCGGCGACGGGGCAGAGGTATACCGCGCTCATCTGTAAGCGAGCTACGGGGGGAGTGATTAAAGCGTAGTCAGCAATAACCCGACCCATCAAATAAATCTCCTTTCCCACCAAGTACTTTACAAATCCCCCGAGCGAGACGGCTTGATCATTTTCACTGATTGATATTACTGTATTTATATACAGTAACTCATTGAGATCATGAAAATGGAGCTTTTACGACCTGCGGATATCCGCGCCATTCTGGAATTGCCACTCTACGTAAGCCGCGTGCCGTGCGGCTTTCCTTCACCTGCACAGGACTACGTTGAACAGCGTATTGACCTGA
>NZ_JAJSDX010000006.1 GCF_021272205.1 Pantoea sp. Mb-10
TTTATTTCGGACATATTGCGGGCTCCTTCATCATGAGGGGCTCTTTTATCGGATAGCCGGCATTTCTCGGCGACCAGCAACTGGTGGTGACCTTCACCTCATCGCAGGGCAGAAAGTGCACGGTGATACCGCACACATCCTGCCCGTTGTAGTCGGGCAGCGGGACGGATTTACTGTGCTGGCGTTTTAAGGCATTAATTTTTTTAAACCAAATGCGTCTTTGCTGGTTGTATTTTGATATTTCTTCAGTCCACGTTTTATTATTTTGCCCCTTATATAGTGGGTGAGTCGGTGCAGGTATTTCGGGTACATCGCTTGCGTATGCCACACCTGTCTCCCAGTCAATACGCACCGTCATGCCCGGCGTCCAGCGGGCGGGTACGCTGTAGCAGCAGCCGCCACCGCCGCCCTGAAACGGGCCGATAATGTCGATACCCGACTGGTTATCCACGCTGAAATGGTTGATGGCCCATTTCGTGTGGTTGATGGCTTTAATCGTTCCGCCACCTCCGCCTCCCGCCTGCGCGGCAGGCTGGGTGCAGCCTGTTAACAGCAGTACGCCCGCCAGCAGCGGGCTCAGGAATATGTGTTTCATCTGACGTTCCTTGTAGAAGAGGGAATTTAAAGAGGTAAGATCAGGCTAAATAGCGCCGTTGTGCTGAGGGCAACGCTGCCCGACCTGCAGCGCGTTGACGGGGAGGCGCCCCTGCGCCGGGAACGGCGGCGGCACCCAGGCCAGGTCGGTTTTTATCTCGGACATACTTTGGGCTCCTTCATCATGAGGGGCTCTTTGATCGGATAGCCGGCATTTCTCGGCGACCAGCAACTGGTGGTGACCTTCACCTCATCGCAGGGCAGAAAGTGCACGGTGATGCCGCACACATCCTGACCGTTGTAGTCGGGCAGCGGAACGGTTTTGCTGTGCTGGCGTTTTTGGGCATCAATTTTTACAATCCATGCCTTGTATTTAGCTCTATCAGCAAATCCCGGAAAACCCGCAGACGAACCTACCCCGGTCTCCCAGTCAATACGCACCGTCATGCCCGGCGTCCAGCGGGCGGGCACGCCGTAGCAGCAGCCACCGCCGCCGCCCTGAAACGGGCCGATAATGTCGATACCCGACTGGTTATCCACGCTGAAGTGGTTGATGGCCCATTTTGTGTGGTTGATGGCTTTAATCGTTCCGCCACCCCCGCCTCCCGCCTGCGCGGCGGGCTGCGAGCAGCCGGTTAGCAGCAGCAGGCTCAGGAATACGTGTTTCATCTGACGTTCCATGTATGAAATAACTTCTCAAGGGGAGGACGATGCAACAGCGGGCATACGGTTTCTTTTCAGGATAAGAATCCTGGTTATTCGGCAAGCCACTTTTTCATGACCCACGCCTCGCGGGCTTCATCCAAGATAATTCCCTGATCGGTTGCCTCCACCATGCCCTTATAACAATCAGTAAAAAGCGCCTGAGTTGATGCATACCTGCCAGCTGGAGGCGCACTGTGCGAAAGAAGGGTCATGACATCGCATACGCACATCAGATGTTCGAGCTGGCGATCATTGAGGTCAATTTTTGGAGGTTTTTCATCACGGTTCTGGGGCAAACCGCTGCCTTTTATACCTTTGGCATGACCATCCCTATCCTGCCATGCCCAGAACAGTACAGGGCGTAACAACGCCTTTTTCTGCTCCTCACTGAGAACGTGCGTAAATAGCACGGGGAAAATCCGCGTATCGTAAAAGCGTAATATGCCACTCCGTCCTTCCTGAAAAATATCTATACACTGCGTGAACCAAGCGGCCAAGGCAGAAAAAGACCAGTGTGAACACAACAGCAGTATCGGTGCCTTAACAACCATTTGCTGACTGATGTCTTTTAGCCACTGCATTTGCTGAACATCATCCACCCTGATACGTGCAACCAGCGGAGCATCATCGAGGATAAACGCCTCCGGTAGCCCGTGGTAAAGTGACTGCCACTCCACCGACAGTGCGTTCAGGGCCGAAATAACACTGAAATCCAGCCCTGCCTGATCAACGATAATATCGAGATAATCCGTCCCGGATGTCCGGCAGGTAATAGCGACGTCCTCAATCCATTGCGCGGTCATTTAAGCCTCCCTGGGTACAAAGCCCTGCCCCAGCGCTTGGGCTTTTTTAAGGCACTCTCTACAGACTGATGCCGGTAATTCTGGCAAGGGAAAATCCTCGCTTGCTGGCCCCTGCAAATCGTGCATGCCTTTGAGACTGATTAACCCCGGCCCGTGAATATGCACCTCACCCTGTGGTGTGAGGCGAAGGTAAGCCCCGCCACAGCCTAAAGTGATGCCATTTTTTGCTGTTAACTGCAGATGTCCCTGTGTTGACTGAACGGCGACATCTTTCAGGGAGGTTAGCGACAGGACATCGCTATGTGACTCAATCTCCAGCGGACCTTTAGCAGATACCAGCCGCATCCCCTCCTGCTGTGCAAGCAATGAGACCGCCTGGCTCGCGTTCACCGAATAACGCAGTGCGGCAGTGATATTAACGTCCCCTAAGCTCTGCAGGTACAGCCCTTTTCCACTGTGCATCAGGGCCGTTTCCGGCGTGACGGCGGCAATACCTTTAGGTGAAGAGAACAGTAACGCCGGCTCTTTAAGCTCACAGACACCGGAAACAAATGTCCTTAATGGCTCGGCATCCGGCGTAATGTTGTGGTGAGTTTGCGTAATTGTTCCCCACCCAATGAGCTGATTCAGCGCCCCTTTTAGCAAACTGATTGCTGGCTGCATCTCCAATACCGCGCCGTGCGCCTCGATTTGGCCGTCAGCGCTGATAAATATCCCTTTTTGTGCACGGATGGCGCCCCAGCTGTCGGTCCTAAGTTCAAATCCTTCACCGCGCTTCTGTTTTTCGCTGTCAACCAGATGCCCGAGGTTAAGTTGACTCTTTCCACCGTACTCCGTGCTGACCTTGATGTGCTCTTTCCCGCGCTCATCGTCGAGGCGGATTTTGTTGTTCGCCGGTGTGCGCAGTACGTTACGTTTGTAATTGCGGATAGTGACGTGGTCGCTGTGTGCTGAATCATGCAGCACGCCTGCGATGTACGGCCGGTCCGGATTACCGTCTTCAAAGCCAATCGCCACTTCGGTTCCCGCCAGCAGCGGCAAGTGCAGACCGTAGGTGTCGCCTGCGTACTGCCGTGACTGGCGGACCCATAGGCTTTCAAAACCGGTATCCCAGTTATCACGATCAAACAGCATGTTGACGCGATAGCGGCCATCTTTATCGATGTGCCCGTAGGTGTCATTTTCAGTGGTACTGGTGACGCGAGCCGGTAGTGTGCCAGCCATTGCCGGGCGTGATCCTGGATCAGGACGGAAACAAAAATCAGCGCTGTCCGGAATACCGTTAAACTTGACGCCAAAATCTTCATCACGCCGCGCATGGCTATGAATCGCCGTGATGACGATGCCATGAGCAAACACCTCTGCTACGTCATAACCGCCGATGACTTTCAGGACCTGGCCCGGGGAAAGCCTTGGGCAGCTGGTGATAGCACAGGTTTGGGTCTGACTATTAAGATAGCGCTCATGACGAATGCGGGCATAGAACGCCCCAGACTCCGGGGCCGGATTGCGTTCACTGGGGCTGCCCGCTGTCAGGTAATTATCAGCATAGTGATAAGCCTCACCGTAGGTGGTGGCATCCCCGCACGTCGCATCGACCTGAGTGTTCATATCATCTGTAGCCTTGCGGTAGTTGTAATCACAGGTGCTAACCTGCTTCTGTACCACGTTATGCTGGATCGTCATGCCCCAGACAGCATCCATGCCCTGCGAATGTTGCCCTGATGGCGGTACTGCTGGCAGCGTCAGGCTTTTTTCATACCCCAGTTGACTGTCGTAAAATGCCACAACGTCAATGTTCAGCCGCATGTCGGTGGTGAAGCGGAACCAGATGCCGACCTCACCCAGCAGGCGGGTAATAAAGTGCAGGTCGTCCTCGCCGAACTGCATCACCTGCTCACGGCGTGGGTAGGCTTTTGACAGCGAGAACAGAAAATCCTGGCCACGCATGCTGTGGCGCTCGCGCAGGATCTTTTCCACGATTTGCGGTACCGCCATGTCCTGGTAAATGGCGTTCTGCTGTGAGCGGTTAAGGAGCGCCAGACGTGGCTGGATCGTCAGGGCATATCGGGTTTCGTCCGTTGAGGTACTAAGACGTTCAAACCCCGTCACCACCCCCTGGATCACCCGGACAACCTGCTGCACTTTGATGCCGTAACCTTGGTCAACATGAGCCTGCAGCGTTAGAGAGGCGGCTTTTAACAGCATCACCTCTTTGCTAATCGCGTGGTTGTCACTGGTAAATTCAATGCGGTAGCTGAACGGCCTGCTGAGGGCTTCATCACCTTCAAACGCCAGCACGTCAAGTGCTGCCTCACAGCCTTTCACTACCAGCAGGTGATGGCTATGGCTGAATCGTAACGGAGGATGAGTCGTCATGCGTTCACTCCCTGTGGCACATCAAACTCGAGCCCGATGCCCTCTTCTTCACGCCAGCTAACGCATAAAAACTGGGGTTTGAGTTTCGCGGCCCTCTGAGCCAGCAGCTGTTGACTCAATACCGGCAGAATCTGCTGGTTGAGCAGGCAATCAACGTTGCGTGCGCCGCTGTCCGGCTGCAGGCAGGCAGCGGTTAAGGCGTCATAGAGCTTTTCATCTATGTGCGTAGTCAGGCCGTAATGACGGTGCAGGCGTTTGCTGACCTGCGACAGTTTCATCTCAACGATGGTGCGCATGGCGGGTTTCGTCAGCGGACGGTAAATCACGGTCTGGAAGCGGGCCAGCAGCGCTGGCTGGAAATGGTCGCGCAATATCGGGCGCAGCAGTTCGTGCAGGTCACCGTCAGTGGCTTCAGGATGCTCTTTAAGCAGCCGCACCAGGGGGGCGCTGCCGAGGTTGGAGGTCATCAGGATAACGGTGTTTCGGAAGTCGATTTCGCGCCCTTCGCCGTCGCGCATAAACCCGCGGTCAAACACCTGATAGAACAGGTTTATGACGTCACGGTGCGCCTTTTCCACTTCATCCAGCAGCACCACGCTGTAGGGGCGCTTGCGTACGGCCTCGGTGAGGATACCGCCCTGGCCATAGCCGATGTAACCCGGAGGCGAGCCTTTCAGCTGGGAAATGGTATGCGGTTCCCGATATTCGGACAGGTTGATGGTAATCAACGACTTCTCGCCGCCATACAGTACATCCGCCAGCGCCAGCGCGGTTTCGGTCTTTCCCACACCACTCGGGCCAACCAGCAGGAATACGCCCTGCGGCCCATTCTCTGACGTCAGCCCGGTCTTCGCCGCGCGTAAGTGCCGGGCAATGGCCTCGAGGGGAACATTCTGACCGACGACACGTCTGCCGATGTCGTTTTCCAGGCGTAGCAGTTCACTCTGCTCGTCTTTCATCACGGAAGAAAGCGGTACACCGGTCCAGTCTGCAATGACATTCGCTACTGTTCGCGCAGTCACATCCACCTGCATCAACGCTTCCTCCAGCTGTGCCTGCTCCAGCTGCTGTTGTAGATCGGCCCCTTCAGTCTGCTGGCTGATGTCATGTCGGCTGGCTATTAGCTGCTGTGCCAGCGCTTTTTGATTGCTGAACCGTTGCTCCTGCTCCTGAATTTGCGCATCAAGTGCGGTTCGCTGCTGCGCAATAACGCTCAGACGTTCATCCTGGCAGCGGCTGCCGATGACACAGTCTTCCCGTAACGCCTGATCTTCCATTTCCAGGGCGGTCCGCTGCGCTTTCAGACGAACGATGGCCTCCGGTACGGTATCAAGGCTGATACGTACGCGCGCAGCGGCGGTATCCAGCAGATCTATGGCCTTGTCCGGTAGCTGACGGCCAGTGAGGTAGCGACGGGACAGCGTGACTGCCGCACGGATCGCATCATCAGTGATATGCACGTTATGATGCTCAACGTAGCGGGATTTCAGGCCGCGAAGCATCAGACACGCGGTGTCGTCATCCGGCTCGTCAACCTTTACCCGCTGAAAGCGGCGTTCTAGCGCGGCGTCGCGCTCAAAATATTGCTTATATTCGGACCAAGTCGTGGCGGCAATGGTACGCAGCTCGCCGCGTGCCAAGGCAGGTTTCAGCAGGTTGGCGGCATCCGCGCCCCCCGCCTGATTGCCAGCACCGATGAGGGTGTGGGCTTCATCAATAAACAGCAGAATCGGCACCGGTGACTGCTGCACAGCGTCAATAATGTTTTTTAAACGCTGTTCAAATTCACCCTTCACACCCGCACCTGCCTGCAGTAGACCGAGGTCGAGCGTACGCAGTACCACAGGCTTGAGCGATTCCGGGATGTTACCTTCCGCGATGCGCAAAGCCAGACCTTCCACCAGCGCGGTTTTGCCCACGCCTGGCTCACCCACCAACACCGGGTTGTTTTTGCGGCGGCGTGAGAGAATATCTATTACCTGACGTACTTCGCAGTCACGACCAAACACCGGGTCGATTTTTCCTGCTTTGGCCTTGGCGGTAACGTCAAGGGTGAATTTATCCAGCGCGTTCTGCAGCGTCGGGTTAAGTTCGCCTTCTGTTACCCCCGCGCCAATGGGGAGACCGATAAACTCCACGCTACCCCCAACATGGCGTGCCAGCTCTGCTTCCTGCTGCACATCCGGGCGTTCATCCGACTGTGCATCCAGCAGCGGGCGGAGACGATCGATCTGTCTCTGCCCGAGGGTTAGCAGCGGCCACAGCCCCTCGCAGCGCGCCAGTTTAGGCTTATCAACCAGCGCCATCAGCAGATGCACGCTGCGAATATGCGCTTCGGTGTTCAGAGAGGCAATCAGCCACGCTTCCTGAATTAACGTCTGAATGCTGTGTGAAAGCTGAGGGCGACCGTGAACAGAGTGGGGAAGCTTATCCAGCCAAGCCAGCAACGCTTGCCACAAGGTGTCCATATCCCATTCGTAGCGGCGCGCCAGCACCGTCAGGTCACCTTCACCCTGTTCAAGCAGCTTCAACAGCCAGTGCTCCGGCAAAATTTCCGCATGGGCTCGGGTCTGGCAGAGCGATGCTGCGCCGTCCATCGCACGGGCACAGTAAGGATTCAAACGTCGCAGCAGGATGGCTAGATTTTCCATGACTCTCTCTCTTTGTCGGTTCCTTGACACGCTACCGCCCATCGCTGTTTCCCATGAAGGGGACCAAAGCGCATACGGTCAGGCTGGCAGTTTGTGGGTTTCTTTGTTGAGAGCCCGCGTAAGACAGGCACTCAGCAAAAAACTGCGGACAGGAAACCCTGTCCGCATCAGGCGTTTATGCGGTGGCGCGTTCGTTCCAGGAATCGGAATGAATGATGTTGCCGTCTTTGTAGGTCCAGGTGATTTTTTCGTAACGCAGTTCAATACGCTCGAGGTGGTTGTGCTTCTCTTTTGAAGGATCCTTGATGTCATACATTTCAGGATTAACTTTCACGACTTTCACGTTTTCCAGTTTGGTGTTGAAGTACTCTACCTCCTGGCCCGCGTCGTTGATTTTGTACCATTTGAACTCCGCAGATTTCAGCGTCTGGCCGGTGGTTACGGCCTTATAAAGGTACGGAGTGGACGAATCGATTTCTTTGGTGAAATGAAACGGTGTGTGGATGCGGGTACCGGTCAGCTTGCCCGTATTGTTATCGGTTGGGATGTACAGGTTATGTTCCTGAGCCACGACTTCGATGCTGCCTTCACGGTCCTGAACGTCAACCGCCCCCCTGATGTCCGCGCCGCCGTCGTCTTTCAGCCAAAGATAAACAGGAATTGCCATGGTATTACTCTCCATTGTGTTGTGGTGCGTCATCATCCTGCGACAACGCGTTGGGATTGCCCGGTATCTGGCAGGCATTGGCCTGTGGAACCAGACTGATTACGACACGACGGTTGCGCGCACGGCCCTCCGGCGTGTCGTTTGTTGCGACAGGGCGGCTTTCGCCATAGCCCTGCACCGCAAAACAGCTTGCTTGTACGTCACCGGTGTCACGCATCCAGTCACGCACCGCTTCGGCACGTTCCAGGGATAGCGTCTGATTGCGTTTCGGGTTCCCGGTGTTATCGGTATGGCCGGATAGGACGATCAGCCAGCCCGGTTTCGCCTTTACGTCGACCAGCGCCTTCACCAGCAATTTGGTGGAGCTGGCTTTCAGCGTCGATTTTCCCGAATCGAACAGCGACATGCTGTCAAGGCGAACAATCTGCGGCAGCGGTTGAGGTTCTGGCGGTGGTTTAGATGGCGGAGGCACCCAAGAGCGGATCGCATCCAGCACAGGTGTGCGCAGACGCTCTCCTTGAAAAAGACCGAGGCCCATCCGTGTCGGTACGCCATTGCGCACCCAATTATCCAGATCCGCGGCATCGTCACGCAGAACGGCAACGGCGGCGGCTTTTGACCAGAAATCATGCATCGGAATACGATCATATCGGGCGATATCAAAGCTCACGCGCTGCAACAATTGGCGATTGTTCCAGCCACTGCCGATCAGCGCAGCAAGGGCCGCCAGCGTGAAAATCCCGAATGCATAATGCAAGGTGCGCCCTCGCGGCGTCAGCCCTCGTCCTTCGGGCAGCAGCGGCAGGATAAAATCAGGCAAGGGGGAGTTAACCGTACTGTCGGCCCCCATCGGCTGCCAGCCTGCTACCTGCTGCATTCCAGTTTGTCGGGAAAGCCATGCTGTCCAGGCCGATGTAACCAGACTTCCGGCAAGGATCGGTCCCACCCCCCACAGCACCGCAACAGGTGCAATGACTGGAACATCGGGACTCTCATCCATAAACACCGCCTGAACATGCTGATGGAACCAACTCATCAAACTGTTTATTAGCACCTGTTGTTGCATTGCAGGCGCACCACCAGTGGTGATCCATGTTGCAATTGCGCTGGGCGATGACGACGCACGCCACACTCTCACCCCTTCTCCCGGAATAGCGGCCTGCCAGAGCCTGTCTTTCGCCATCGCGCTGCCAACCTGACCATTCAGAACCACCGGCACAGAATGGCCCGTTTTTTTACGCAACTGGTTGATTTGCCAGCGGAGGTTCAACAGAAGATGAGTAAGGTACACGCTGTCGACGTGTTGCTGCGGACAAACAGTGATCATCACCGTGAGCTGACGCCCCCAGTCAGGACGCAGCCACAGTAGCTGCCGCGCTGTCTGCTCCAGATCCTGGTGATCCTTCACGCGGATCCAGCATCCCTGTGTGACAGTGAACACCGGTGACTGCTGCGGCCAGGCCAGCGGTAGATCGCCGCAGACCAGCACCACGGGCTGGCGGTAAGTGGCTTCCGGGAGGTCATCCAAATGCAGCGTTACCTTATGCACCCCGCGACGACGGGCAATAGTCCAAAACATCACGATAAGACCCAGCATCGCCAGCATAACGGGCACAGAAACCTGACGGGGGAACGGCAGAAATCCCAGGCAGACCACCGCACTCAGCAGTACGGCCCACAGCACAAGCCCGCGCTGTTGTGCAAGACTCATTTCTCCGCTCCCGGCAGCAGGCTCAGCAGTATCTGATCCAGCCAGTAACTCAGCCCCCACCACAGCGCGGCCACCCCCACTACACTCAGGCCGATACGCACGGGCCATGACGCCACCCAGCCGCCTATTCCTCGTCCGGTAACGCATTCCGCCAGAACCGGATGGGGTTGTGAGTAGCTGAACGGCGTAACCTGTTCACTGAGTGCGTTAACGAGTTTCTGGCGCGCCGGGTCGCTCAGGGAGCGGAAACTGCCGAGAAATTCCAGCATCATGACCCGCTGGAAGCAGGTCACGACTGCGGGGTCAGGCGACGATTCACGCAGCACATCGCGCATCCTGTCGCACAGCGTATCGCCGCCGTCCATGGTGCCGAGGAAGTGTCCCTGCAGGGGAATGTCATACCACTGCACACAGGCATCATCTTCCACACCGCGCCCTTTGACCGCTTCATCAAGCAGCGCACACTGTGCGGTGAGAATATGTTGACAGCTTGCTTCATCGAGGCCGCTCGCTTTCAGTTCACGCTGCACATGCTCAATATCCGCCACGCAGCGCTCCCACAGCGAGCGCCCTTCTCCCTCCTGGAAGGTGGGACCGTGACGCAGGCTAATAACCTGCAGCCACGTCTGCTGCAGCAGGGCGTCAATATCAATGGACGCGGTCGTACCGCGTTGATGCTTACTCATGTTCTCAACACCGCAAAGAGTTCAAGCTCAGGCTCGCCTAGCATGCCCGGCACGTAAAACATACAGGTGCCGCCCTGAAGCATTTCGATAGCCAGAGAATGAGAGACATCAAGGCTGAAATATTGGTTTTCCAGGCGAAGCGGAATCGCTGCCGGTACATGACGAAGTGGCGTCAGCGGTATTCCCATCCGTGATGAGTTGACGATGCTCCTGACGTGATCGGGACTGCCGACCTTGCACTGACGCGGAAATTGTTCCTGCAGTTGTGCCACCGGCACCGATGAACGTACAGAGAGGTAGTAATCCGCTCCTGCGCGCAGGCGTGGGTCATGCAGACGGGCCTGCCAGAAATGCAACCGGGCATCATGCTTGAGCTCAATCGCCACCACCCGCGACGGCAAGCTGGCTTCTAGCAGGTCGCCCAGTAAATCAAACAGCGGCGGGAAGACATCATTGAGCTTTTCATGCTGCCAGACGGGAATAGCACTCACCTGATGTTGCAGTGAGAAGGTCAGAAGGCTGCCCGCAAGCCTTGCCAGCTCCGGATACAGCCGCTCAGGAGGGCTTTGCAGATGGCGCTGGAACTGGCCGAGCACGGGTGCAGCACTGTTCAGGGCATTGAGCAACCAGAACAGAGACACGTCGGCCACGGCAAAATCTGCCATGCGCTCATTGCTTTCACGACGCATCGCCATCAGCCGACTCAGGCGGACGTGCAGCTGCGTCATCAGTTGTTCCAACTGGGTCACCAGCCAGCGACTGCCTTGAATGGTCAGGAGCGGAGGGAGAAACGTTTCATCACATTGCCACGCCCCCTGCGAATCCTGATGCAGACGAACGATCGGGCAGGTCAGATAATCGCTGTTGTTCTGATGGGCGAAACGCAGCGTCAACTCTGGGCGCATTACCGCAATTTGGCGGGTATCATCGCCGAAGCTATTGCGAACATCTCGCCACTGCTGACGAAAGCGAACAGGACGTCCTGCTACCTCATCCGGTTTGAGGCAATTACCGCCATTCGCCCTCAGCAGCGGAAGGCCCAGAACCACAACTACATCCTGTGATTCTCCCTCAAGCGCCAGCACCGGTGGCAGATCGTCGGCATTATCCGTATCAATAAGCGTGCCGTCGGGGAAACGGATGTGCAAATGACGAGCCTGCAGACGCCCCAGTTTCAGTGCATCGGATTCGAACGCGACATTTATCACGCCCCATGGGTGTGATAACCCCAACCGGGCAATGGCTTCCGCAGTCCAAGCCGCATACGCGGCCTGCTGCTGGAAGTGCTGGGGAGAAACCATGACGCCCCTTCCCCACAAAGGTTGTTCCGTTTTCATTAGCTTCCTGCCTTAGCTTATGATTTCGCTTTCGGCATCTGGGAAACCAGTGACAGGTTGACGTCCATCCCTTCAACCTGAAAATGCGGGATGGCGTAAAGCTTCACGCGGAAGAAGCCTGGGTTGTCCTCAATGTCTTCGACCACCACTTTCGCATCGCGCAGTGGGTGAGTAGCCTGCAGCTCATCGCCAGGATCGGTCATCTCTGTTACCAGGCTGCGCACCCAGGTATTAAGCTCTAACTCAAGTAGACGACGGTCTTTTGTGGTGCCGATATTCTCGCGCTGGATGAGCTTCAAATAATGGGCAATACGCGACAGCAGGAAAATATAGGGCAGACGGGCGTTGATGCGGCTGTTCGCTGTCGCATCAGCGGTATCGTACGATGCCGGTTTTTGAGTAGAATTAGCGCTGAAAAAACAAGAATAATCTCTATTTTTATAATAGCTTAGCGGTATAAACCCCAGGTTCGCAAATTCAAATTCGCGGGTTTCCGGGATCATCACTTCAGACGGGATTTTCATCTGGTTGCCGGTGCCCAGATCATACAGATGAATTGGCAGATCCTGAACCGCACCGCCAGCCTGCGGGCCACGGATTTGCACACACCAGCCGTTATTGATAAAGCTGCGCACCATGTTGGCGGCAAAAGCAAACGAGGCATTGGTCCACAGATATTTGCTGTGATCGGGGCCTTTTACTTCTTCAACGTAGTTGAAGCTACGCACCGGCATAGTGTCCGGGCCATAAGGCAGACGACCCAGTACACGCGGCATCACCAGACCGATATAGCGGGCATCATCCGTCTCGCGGAAAGATTTCCATTTGATGTATTCAGCACGGTCAAAGTAGTTACCAATATCTTTGATGGCGGCGACATCCTCCATGGTGTTTTTGAGGAAGAATTTCGGACCGGCGGAGCCAATGAACGGCATATGCGCTGCAGCGGACACGTTGGATATGTTGCGTAACAGCGCAACATCCTGGGTAGAGGCATCAAATTCGTAAGCGGAAACTAGGGCAGCAAACGGCTCTCCCCCCGGGGTATCATACTCATCAATATAAGTGTGTTTATAGAGCCCACTTTGGGTGATTTCTGGACTGTCTTCGAAATCCTGACGTAGATCGTCTTTTGAAATATCCAGCAGTTCAATTTTTACATTCTGACGGAAATCGGTTTTATCGATCAGGGATTTCACGCCGCGCCACAAACTCTCCACTGCCTGAAAGTCTGTATGATGCATGACCGCATCAAGCTGACGACTAATTTGACAGTCCAACTCAGCGATATGGTGGTCAATTAAGTTTCTATCGAGTTTTTCGACCGCTGAGCCCGAATGTGTCAGGCACTCCAGAAATACCTGCATGGCGGCCGTTAATCGCTCATCCGCCGTTGCATCAGACATTGTCTGCGCGTCCTGCCAAATATCTAGCGCGCTTAGCTCGGAAACGGGATTTAAATTGATTTTTTTAAACAGTGAGGCATAAACACCACCAGCAGCAGGACCTTCCAGAATTAAAGCCTCACCACCCATGGCATTCTCTTTTATTACCGACATCAACATCTTCCTTATTAATCCGTTAAACCATCGTTAATCCGTTAAATCACTGGGACCGTTACGGCTGTTTAGGTGCTAATGCTGAAAGTTCCGCCTTGAGCGCTGCACGTAAAGCCGGATCAAGCAGGATTTTTTCAAGCTCTTTTCGAAAACGTTGGTTGTCGAGCAGGTTAGCCTTTAAATCACGCAATAAATTGCGCATGGAAAGCATGGCTTTGAGCTGAGGGATTTGACGGGAGACCTGCTCCGGGGTGAAATCGTCCATGCAGCGAAAACGCAGACTGATGTTTTCTTTGCCGCCGTCACCTAAAACGGTATTTTCAACGATCAGGTTAACGTTTGGGGAAAATTCGGAAATCACGGCATCAATGTTGTTTTTATTGACATTAATTCTTATGCGTTCAGATAAGGGGGTGACTTCGCCGCCATTACTGAAATCGCCCACCAAAAGTAATTTCAGTGGAAGTTCAGTTCTCTTGCTAGCGCCTCCTGTATGCAAATCAAGCTTTAGATTAATACGCGCTTTTGGCACTTCATTTTGGAAACTATCAATCATTTCATCATCCCTTGATTTAACGCTGCGTACACTTATCAAATAAAATCCATTCGCACACAATAATAGAATAATGATAAAGATAGGATATAAATAACCCATAAATTACCCAAAACAAGACAGGTCTCAAGAGCTTTACACAAACCATTAATAACTAACCAGCACGGTTCACCAGCAAACCCAATATAAAATACAGAATAAAAAATCAATACCCCAGTAATTAATCAACAAAAAATAATTGGTAGTTTAAGATTCATAGGGTTATAAAATAACGTTGCTATATCTGATACCACTGGAAGGGAGATCGCGGGAGGGGAATATTATTTTTGGAGGCTGGTTCTAAATTTAAGATGAGAGACGTTACAATGGCGATTAAGCAGACATCAGAGACGCCGCTGGGTTATTGTGGGCAGAAAGGGGAGGATATTCTAAAGGCTGCAACGCCATCCACTGGGATATTTTCTTGAATGCTGTCGGCTTATGAGGCCCAAAATCGCTCTATGTTGTGACACATCGCCAGTAACAAAAAAAAAATCAACTGATGCAATCCCGACATTTATCAGGACTGCATCAGTCGCTCGCTATTCCCGTGCCAACAATCTACTCACTTCTTGCGGTTATTTACCGTCCGTACTCACCCGGAAAATACGCTCACAAGGGAGAGCGGTGGCCAGATACGCGCTTTACTTTACGCACCTGTGGTTACGCCAAAACGTTATGAGGATACGCCTTCTTTGTCTGGCGCATGTGCCAGCGTCTGTAGAATATTCTCTGCTGCCACTGTCCCCATTTTGATAAAGGAAGCATCGCTGACGCCGCCGATGTGCGGCGAGAGAATGACATTCTTGACAGATTGCCAGCGGTGCGGGGCGCTGAGCGGTTCTACGGGAAAACTGTCGAGCGCCGCCCAGGCAAGCTGACCACTGGACAACGCCTCGGCCAGCGCGGCCTCGTCAATCAAGCCACCGCGTGCAGTATTCACCAATATCGCGCCGGGTTTAAACAGCGCGAGCGTCTCGGCGTTGATCATCTCGCGGTTCGTCTCTGTGAGGGGACAGTGCAGTGATACCACATCTGCTTCACATAACAGGGCTTCGAGCGACGCTTTGGGCTCACACCCTTCCGGCAGAGAGTGAGCCCAAGGATCGTAGGCTAGCACACGCATGCCCAGCGCGTGCCCCACGCAGGCGACGCGACGCCCAATGGCGCCTAATCCCACCAGACCGAGCGTGCGCCCTTCCAGCTCGAGAGATTTGTGTGTGGCTTTGTCCCAAAAGCCGTTGCGCATGCGAGCATCCAGCGGCAGTACCGCTTTGGCACACGCCAGAATCATCGCCCATGTATGCTCTGCGACGGCGGCCGCATTGGCACCTGGGGCAGCGCATACGCGAATACCGCGCGCCGCTGCCGCAGGTTGGTCGATGACGTCAATCCCACTGCCGTGTTTGGAAATGACCCGCAGCGCGGGCGCGGCATCCATCACCGCGGCGGAGATCTTGCCGTAACGCACCAAAATAGCGACCGGATTATGCTGTTGGCACAGCGCGATGAGCCCCGCTTCGGTGGGCTGTTTACCGGCAAATACCAGCGTAAAGTCTTTTAGTAGCGTCACCGCCTCTGCCGCGATATCGCTGCCGGTGATTAGCACAACAGGTAATCTTTTCATTAGAGCACCTCGCCATCGGACAGCATGCCCGCCTGGCGCAGCGCCGCGTCTAACCAGCCCGGACGCAGATCGCCACGCCGAATGGCGGCCAGACGCTGGGTTTCTACCGCTAATTTTTTTTGCGCCAGCGCAATCACGGTTTGTACATCTTCGCGGGGGATTACCACCACGCCGTCAACGTCACCCACCACCAAATCGCCTGCGTTGACCTGTGCCCCCGCTAACGAAATGGGGTGATTGACTCTACCGGCGATCAGTTTGGTCGGGCCGCACGGATTCAGGCCTGCGGAGAAAACCGGATAATCTCGCCGGGCGAGCGTGTCGGCATCGCGTACCGCACCGTCAATGATAATGCCGGCAATGCCGCTGGCTTCTGCCTGAGTCGCCATGATTTCACCCAACAGCGCACAGGTCAGATCCCCTTTGCCATCCACCACCAGCACATCGCCTGGCTGCGCGACAGCCAGCGCGGCATGGATTGCCAGATTGTCACCGGGGCGCACTTCAACGGTAATCGCTGGCCCCGCGACTTTCATCCCTGCCGCCAGGGGTTTCACGCGCCCATGCAGAGTACCGCGTCTGCCCGCCACATCGGCCAAAATCGCAGCCTGATATTCGGCGGCCTGACGCACTTCCTCTGCCGTTACGCGGGTGAAATCACGGTTAATCATTGCCTTTTCATTCTGCTGCATTGCTGCCTCGCTTGTTTTACCCTGTAAAACAGATGTGTACAATATAAAACAACTATAGCTATAGGCCTTTGTCGTTAGCCAGAGCCGCGCCAAGGTTTGTGATGTAAATACGAGGTGACTCACAAAAATTGCGGTACACTCTGCGCTGTTCAAAAAGGAGGAATGCATGGGAAATGAAGGCGTTATTGCGGTTGAAAAGGCGCTTGCGCTGTTGGACTGTTTTCGCCCCGGTGATGACAGTTTGACGCTGACCGCCCTGTCGCAAGCATCGGGCTACCACAAAACCACGGTCTATCGCCTGATGAACTCGCTGGAGCGCATGAACTATGTGGTGCGGCACGAAAACGGCAGCTATGGATTGGGTCCCCGCCTTCTTTATCTGGGTAAACTTTACGAACAGTCTTTCCACCTTGCGAGCGTGGTTCAGCCTGAACTGCACCAGCTGGCGCAAGCCTCTAGCGAAAGTGCCAGCTGGTACGTGATTGAGGGCGAGCAGCGCCTGTGCCTCTTCCGTGCCGAAGCCTCGGAAGGTTTGCGCCACAGCCGCCTGCCCGGCACACTCTTCCCACTTGACCAATCTGCCATCAGCCAAGTGCTGCGCTATTGGGGAAAAAACGAAGCGCTGTTTGAAACACCCCCCGTTTTACCGCTCTATACGTCGGGCGCACGCGATCCTCATACCGCTGCGTTTGCGGTACCGGTGTTTGGCGTGAACGACCGATTGATTGCAGCGCTGGCCCTGACAGGCCCCGCCTCGCGACTGACAGAAGCGCGCAAAGAGTTGGGCCTCAGCCAGCTGATGGCAGAGAGCGCATCTCGTCTTTCGCAGAAACTCGGTGCCTCTAAAGCGTGGTGCGACACCCTTTTCGGCCTGCTGGCTCATTAACGCGCTCACCGACTTAGGCGTGCCGGTGAGCGTAAGCTTCAGGATTGACTGGGGGCATGTGCATCGTGAGGTGAAGGGCGGGACAGGTTACGTCCCATCATGACCACGGCCACCCCGCCTGCCAGGCACAGCAGCGCCAGCGGCAATAACGCGAGCGTGTGACTACCGGTTTTTTCGTTGATAATGCCGTAAGCATTGACCATAACGGCACCGCCAATAAGGTTAGCGATCGCGCCAATGGCGGCCAGCCCTGCGGCGGCGGAACTGCTGCTCATCCAGCCTGAAGCCAACGCCCAGAACGGCCCTTTCATAGAGTAAGCGCCCACCAAAATCAAACTCAAAATAATGATGGTGGCTGGCAGCGAAAGGTTGATAAAGGCCGCAAAGATCCCGCCAGCGATCATGAATAGCGTGAGTGCAGTATGCCAGCGCCGCTCACCAGTGCGATCGGAGCTGCGCCCCCAAACAATCATCAATACCGAGGCCAAGCCGTAAGGAATGGCGTTGAGCAGACCCGTTGAAAGACTATCCAGATGGAAACTTTTTAGCAGTTGCGGCGACCACACGCTCAATGTGGTGCCCGCCGCAGACGCGCCTGAATAGATGAGCGCCATTAGCCAAATGTGTTTATGTTTCAGCAGCTGCCACGTTGAAATGTGCCCAATATTTTTCTTTTTTTCCCGCTCGGCTTGCAACGTCGCTTCCAGCCACTGCTTCTGCTCGGGCTTCAACCAGCGTGCCTCATGTGGGCGATTGCTCAATACAAACCAGGCGGCAATCCCCAATAGTACGGCGGGCAGCCCCTCAATGATAAACAGCAGATGCCAGCCGCGCAGCCCCAGCCAACCATCCAGCGTGAGAATGAGACCGGAAAGCGGCGAGCCAATGAAATTCGCTAACGGGATGGCAACCATAAAGGACGCAATGATACGGGCTCGGTAGCGCGCCGGGATCCACCACGTCAGATACAGCACCACGCCCGGGAAGAAACCTGCTTCGGCGGCCCCAAGCAAGAAGCGCAGTACATAGAGCGACGTTGTACTCTCTACCAGCGCCATACACATCGAGATAATGCCCCAGCTGATCATAATGCGCGGGATCCATAAACGCGCACCCACTTTTTGCATCGCTAAGTTACTGGGGACTTCGAACAAAAAGTAGGCGACAAAATAGAGGCTGCTGGCGAAGCCGAATGCCGCTTTGCTGAGTCCCAGATCTTCATTCATTTGTAGCGCAGCCATACCGATATTGCCGCGATCGATGATGGAAACCAGATAACTCACCACCAGGAAAGGCAGAATGCGCCAGATGACGCGCCGCATGGTTTCTTGCTCCAGCGCGGAGGCTGGCGCGTGCTTTAAGGTATTTTCAGACATAGTATCCTCGGAATTCGCCGGTGATGTTTTATTCTGTAAAACTGCGTTGTACTAAATACACTAGCAAAAAGCGTCTGCCACAAAATACGCTGACCGTCAGCGTTGCGGAGAACGTCACATTCTTAAGCGGGAAGCATGTCTGAAATGTGAGCTTATCGTGGTTAACTCCCCAACGCGCTCACCGCCGACGGGTAAAGGAAAGTGAGGAGAGGACGCGCACAACAGGAAAACGTTCCAGGCGTCAGCGCGTACAGCCTGAACAATGGCCCGTCTTTGACAGGTTTTTTCCCTCACGCTACGCTTTGCCCTGTGATTCAAGTCACAAACTTGAATCACCTACGATTATTTCTTAAGGTGTCCGCCTTTCTGCATCTTATAGCTTTCCTTTCCATGATTAGCGTATTCGGCTGTGAAAGCTATGAGAGTGCGCCACTCTCATTCAGGGGAATCAATGAGCACAGGAACGACAAACAACGCATCCGAAATCACCGTTGACGATATTACCGTCATCGACAACAAATTATTGAAGCGCGCCGTCAGCGCGGCGGCGCTGGGTAATGCCATGGAGTGGTTCGATTTCGGCGTTTATAGTTATCTCGCCGTGATTATCGGCCAGGTGTTTTTTGCTGATGCCAGCGCCACGGCACAATTGATCGCCTCTTTTGGCACCTTCGCCGCGGCCTTTTTAGTGCGCCCCATTGGCGGTATGGTCTTTGGCCCGCTGGGTGACCGCTTTGGCCGCCAAAAAATCCTTGCCGTCACCATGATCATGATGTCGATTGGGACCTTTTCAATTGGCTTAATTCCCAGCTATGCCAGCATTGGCATCGCCGCGCCAATACTTCTTTTTGCCGCACGTCTTGTTCAGGGTTTCTCCACCGGTGGCGAATACGGCGGCGCCGCGACCTTTATTGCCGAATACTCCACCGATAAGCGCCGCGGCTTTATGGGCAGTTTTCTGGAGTTTGGTACCCTGGCGGGCTATTTGCTGGGCGCGAGCCTGGTGACAGCCATGATCGCCTATTTACCCCATGAAACCATGCTTGAATGGGGTTGGCGTGTGCCCTTTTTCCTCGCTGCGCCTCTGGGATTATTTGGCCTTTATATTCGCCTAAAACTGGAAGAGACGCCGGCATTTAAAGAGCATATGGATAAGCGTGAGGAGCTTGAGCACAGCAAACCGCAGATGAATGTCATTACGATGCTGCGCGTGCACGCTAAACCCCTGCTGAAATGCATTGGCTTGGTGCTGTTGTTCAACGTCTCCAATTATATGTTGACCGCTTATATGCCCAGCTATTTAACGGGCGTGATGGGCTTCAGTGAATTATCGGGCCTGCTGTTGGTGATGGTGATTATGTTTATCATGATGCCGTTGACCCTGATGTGGGGCCATTTAACTGACCGCATGGGGCGTAAACCGGTGATTGGATTGGGTGCGCTGGGCTTAATTGTGTTGGCGATTCCCTGCTATATGCTGATTGGCTCTGGCAACATGGTATGGGTATTTGTTGGCTTGGCCATTCTTGGCCTACTCCATACTTGCTTTAGCGGCACCATGCCTGCGACATTGCCGGCCCTGTTTATTACGGATATTCGCTATAGCGCCCTGGCTATCGGCTTTAATTTATCGGTATCACTTTTTGGTGGAACCACGCCGTTAATTACCGCGTGGCTGGTTGATACCACGCATAATGCAATGATGCCGGCCTATTATATGGTGGGCGCAGGCCTAATCGGCCTCATTACCGTTCTCACGCTGAGTGAAACGGCGCGCAAGCCGCTTAAAGGCTCTTCGCCCGCTGTGGCCACGCAGGCAGAAGCCCATAAATTGGTGGATAAGCTGCGTAAACAGCGCCGCCGAAAACCAGGGAATACAAAACCCGCTTAATGCTCGGGGCGTACTGCGGTACGCCCTTTTTTTTATCTTTTTCTACCGTTATTTTCTCAAGCGAAGCGCGCGCGCTTCGTTAATTTCTAAAAGACGGCTTAAATCCTTTGCCCAAGCCAGAAAAGCCGCAAATCTGAACTATGATCTTTTCTCCGGCCCGTACTAATTCCCAAATTTTTAATCAGTAACTTTTAACGGAACGTGAATCGCTTGATGTCGTCCCTTCGCCCTTGCGTGGGCTAAACGAGGCTATTGAATGGAATTCAGATCATTTAAAAAATCCTGGGGCGCTGAGATTCAGGCCGATGGTAGCGTGCTCTTTCGCCTGTGGGCGCCCGGGCAGCAGCAGGTCACGCTGCAACTCGCCGATGGCGATTACCCAATGCAGCGCGAGCAGGATGGCTGGTTCGTTTTGCAGCGCAGCGGCATTCAGCCCGGCGCCACTTACCAGTATCAGCTTGCCGATGGCACCTGTGTCCCCGATCCCGCGTCACGGGCGCAACAAGATGCCGTTAACGGCCCGTCGCTGGTGGTTGATCCTCGCCGCTATCGCTGGCAGGACAGCGGCTGGCACGGCCGGCCGTGGCACGAAACCGTCGTCTATGAGTTACATATCGGTACCTTCACGCCGGAAGGGACTTTCCGCGCTGCAATCGATAAACTGCCCCAGCTGGCGGCGCTAGGCATCACGCAGCTTGAAATCATGCCGCTGTCGCAGTTTGGCGGTCGGCGCGGCTGGGGCTATGACGGTGTGTTGCTGTATGCGCCCCATTCCGCTTATGGCTCGCCCGATGATTTCAAAGCACTGGTGGATGCCGCCCACGCCCATGGCCTTTCGGTGGTATTGGATATCGTGCTTAACCACTTTGGGCCAGAAGGCAACTATCTGCCGCTGCTGGCACCGGCATTCTTCCACAAAGAGCGCCAAACGCCGTGGGGCGCCGGCATTGCTTATGACGTGGACGCGGCCCGTCGTTACATTGTGGAAGCGCCGCTGTTTTGGTTGCAGGAGTACCATCTGGACGGGCTGCGCTTCGACGCCATCGACCAGATTGAAGATTCCTCCCGTAAACACGCCTTGATTGAGATTGCAGAGCGCATCCGCCGCGAGATCTCGGATCGCCCCGCGCATCTCACCACGGAGGACTGCCGCAATGTCATCTTCCTGCACCCGCGCGATGAACAGGGTGCGGCGCCGCTGTTTACCGCTGAATGGAACGATGATTTTCACAACGCGGTGCACGTCTTTGCCACCGGCGAAACACACGCTTACTACCAGGACTTTGCCAACGCGCCGGAGAAGCTGATCGCGCGTATTCTCACCGAAGGCTTTGCCTATCAGGGGGAGGTTTCGCCGCAAAGCGGTGAACCACGCGGCGTGCCCAGCGCCTCACAGCCGCCCGTAGCGTTTGTCGATTTTATTCAAAATCACGATCAGGTGGGCAACCGCGCCCAGGGCGAGCGCTTGATCACGCTGGCCGGCGTCGAGCGCACCAAAGTGCTGCTGGCGATGCTGCTGCTGTCACCGCACATTCCGCTGTTATTTATGGGTGAAGAGTACGGTGAAACCAATCCGTTCCTGTTTTTTACTGATTTTCACGGTGACTTAGCCAAAGCCGTTCGCGAAGGACGGGCCAAAGAGTTTACCGGCCATGCCGGACACGATGCAGAGGTGCCCGATCCCAATGCGGAAAGCACCTTCACGCGCTCTAAACTGAGCTGGCAAACGCGTGACACTGAACAAGGACGTGCCTGGCTGGCGCTGACGCGTGAACTTTTGCAGGTGCGCCACCAGCACATCGTTCCGCTGCTGGCGAACGCGGGTGCGCCGCGCGGCCACGTGCTGAAAACGGCGCCGGGCTTTGTGGCGGTTAGCTGGCAGTTCCCTCAGGGCGAACTGTCGTTAGCGCTCAATATTGGTGACGCGCCCCAGCCAATGCCGGCGATGAAAGGTGACACACTGTTCGCCTGGCCGTCGCAGCAAGATGAATTGCCGCAGCATGCCATTGTGGTGCGCCTGGCCCAGGGAGAAGAGAAAGCATGACCATTCCAACCGCGACTTACCGCATTCAGTTCCGCAACGGCATGACGTTTGATCGCGTTGTGGCGCTGGTGCCCTACCTGCAAACGCTCGGCATCAGCCATGTGTACGCGTCACCGATCTTTACCGCCACGCGCGATTCCACGCACGGTTATGACGTCACGAACGTCAATGAAATTGACCCGGCCATCGGTGGGCGTGAAGGTTTTGATCGTCTTGCCAGCGCACTGCAACAGGCAGGCATGGGGCTTATCCTGGATATTGTGCCTAACCACATGGCGGCCTCGCTGGAAAACGCCTGGTGGCAGGATGTGATCGCGCATGGCCCGGAGAGTCGCTATGCGCGCTATTTCGACATTGACCCCTCGCGCCGCCTGACGCTGCCGTTTTTAGGGGACGATTTTGACCGGGTGCTCGCCAGCGGCGAAATCAGCATCAAACCCCATCCGCATACCGGCCATCCCGCACTGGCCTATTTCGACAGCTTCTATCCGCTCAATCCTCAGAGCTGGCAGGGGCGTGAGGCAGAGGTGCTGGCGATGACGTCACCCGCCGAGATTGCGGCGCTGCACGACAGGCAGTCATGGCAACTTACCAGCTGGCGCGATGCGCGGCGGACGCTCTCCTACCGCCGCTTCTTTGAAATTACCGGACTGGTGGGCGTACGGGTTGAAGATGAAGAGGTCTTTCAGGCGACCCATGCATTGATTCTCGATCTGGTGAAGTCGGGCCAAGTGGATGGCCTGCGCCTTGATCACATCGATGGTTTAGCCGATCCGCAGGGCTATGTGCAACGCCTGCGCGACGCGACCGGACCTGATTGTTATATCACCGTGGAGAAAATTCTGGCGCAAGGCGAGCATTTGCCAGACGAATGGCCTATCTCCGGTACCACCGGCTACGAATTTATTGCCGCCCTTTCCCACGCGCTGATAGACGACAGGCATATAGACGAATTGCGTCTGGCCTATGAAGCCGTGACGGAGGAACGCAACGATGTGGCCGCCGGGATGCGAGCGGCGCGCGAACTGATGGTTGATCGCAATTTCGCGGGTGAATTTACCCGCCTGCTAACCCTGGCAACCGGGGTGGTGGGTGTTGAGCACCGTAATTTTGGTGAAGCCGAACTGCACGTTGCGCTGCGTGAACTGCTGATCGCCTTCCCGGTTTACCGCACTTATGGCAATCGGGCGGGCATGCCGCTGGCAGGAGAAACGCTGCTCACTGAAGTGCTAAACAAGGTGAAAGACAGCGCCTCTCCGGCCGCCCTGAGTTTCCTGCAGGCGATCCTGCTGGGTGCGGTCTCTGAGGAGAGTGAACACGACGCTGCAGAGTTCCGCGCACGCTTCCAACAGCTTACCGGCCCCCTGATGGCCAAATCTGTTGAAGACACGCTGTTCTTCCGCAATCACGCGCTGCTGGCGGTAAACGAAGTGGGTGCAGAACCCCTGCCGCACACCTTCTCGCTGACGCAGTTCCATAAAGAGATGCGTATTCGTCAGCTAAAACAGCCCGATGCGATCTCTACCACATCCACTCACGACACCAAGCGCGGCGAGGATGCCCGTGCACGCCTTTACACGTTGACCGAAGCACCCGCACAGTGGGCCGATCACGTGGCACGCTGGCGTCAGATGAATCAGGCCCATATCGTTTCGCTTAAAGAGGGACCGGCACCCGAAGCTGCTGTTGAGTGGATGATTTATCAAGCGCTGGCGGGTGCGTGGCCGACCACCTTGCACCCTGAGGATGGCGAAGGGATTGCCGCACTGGAGCAGCGCTTCCTGCCGTTTATGGAAAAAGCGTTACGCGAAGCCAAGCTGCGTACCGATTGGGCAGACGGTGACGAAGCCTATGAAACCGCCGTACTGGATTATGTGCGCCATCTGCTTTCCCGCGAGAATCCGGCGTTTTTGAAAGACTTTACGCATGCCCTGCAGCCGTTTATCCGCGCCGGGCTGATCAACAGCCTCACGCAAACGCTGATCAAGCTGACGGCGCCCGGCGTACCGGATATTTATCAGGGCAGTGAGCGGCTGGATTTCAGCCTGGTCGATCCAGATAACCGTCGCGAACCCGATTACACACTGCTTCAGCAGCTGACGCCAGAGGCAGAGCCAGACTTTGATAACCATCAAGATTGGCTAAGCGGCGCGCTCAAACAACAGCTGATTGCGCGCGTTCTGCATCTGCGCAAAGCGCAGCCGCTGTTTTTCCGCATGAGTGACTATCAACCGTTGCCTGCTGAAGGTGAGCATCAACACAACGTTATCGCTTTTGCGCGCCAGTTTAACGGCAACGCGCTGCTGGTGATTGTCCCTCGGCTGATCTTCGCCGATGGGCAGTGGGGAAATACGCATATCGCCTTAAGCGAATCGTTGGCACATCGCCATTATCGTCACGTGTTCAGCGGGGCAACGATAGCGATTGACGACGTTTTGCAATTGGATACGGCTACGCCGCTGGTGCTGTTCAGTGAATAACAGACCTTCGCGCATCGCAATCTGTTCTGTGGAAAGGGAGAAGATGTATGTCATACGGTAAGCCTTCAGAGATTTTAGCGGGTTCAGGTCAGGTGCTGGGTGCCAATTTTGACGGCTCCGGTGTGAATTTCGCCCTGTTTTCCGCCCACGCCCAGCGCGTGGAACTGTGCCTTTACGATCCCAGCGGGCAGCATGAAATTGCCCGCTTTGATTTGCCCGAATACACTCATGAAATTTGGCACGGTTATGTGCCGGGCTTACAGCCTGGTGCGCTGTACGGTTATCGCGTACACGGCCCCTATGACCCGGAGAATGGCCACCGCTTCAATCCCAACAAGCTTTTAATCGATCCTTACGCGCGCGAACTGCAGGGCGATATTGATTGGAACGAGGCGCACTTTGCCTATGACCTGCTGCATGAAGACAAGGATCTCACCTTTGACGAGCGCGATAGCGCGCCCTTCACGCCAAAGTGTCGCGTAATCGATCCCAATGCGTTTGATTGGCAAGATCAAAATCGCCCGGTTGTTCCCTGGCCGCAAACGGTGATATACGAAACGCACGTCAAAGGCTTCTCCATGCTGAATCCCGCGGTGCCGCAGGAGATGCGCGGGACCTATGACGGCCTGAGCAACAAGGCGAGCATTGATTACATCAAAAGCCTCGGTGTGACGTCGGTAGAACTGCTGCCGGTGCACTGGTTCCCTGATGATCAACACCTGCTGGACAAAAACCTTAAAAACTTCTGGGGTTACAACTCGCTGGCATTCTTCGCGCCTGCAAGCCGCTACTTCGGACCGCGTGGCATTCAGGGCTTCCGCGACATGGTGCGCGCTTTTCATGATGCCGGCATCGAGGTCATCCTCGATGTGGTTTACAACCACACGGCCGAAGGCAACGAGTTGGGCCCAACGCTGTCATTCAAAGGTATCGATAACTTCTCCTATTATCGCACCCTGCCCGACCAGCATCGTTACTACATCAATGACACCGGCACGGGTAACACCGTAAACACCTCGCATCCGCGCGTGTTGCAGCTGGTGACAGATTCTCTGCGCTATTGGGCAGAATCAATGCATATCGACGGTTTCCGTTTCGATCTCGGCACCATTCTGGGGCGCGAACCAGAAGGGTTTGACCAGCGCGGCGGCTTCTTTGATGCGGTAACGCAAGACCCGGTGCTGTCTAAGCTGAAGCTGATTGGCGAGCCGTGGGATATTGGCCCAGGCGGCTATCAGGTGGGTGGCTTCCCGCCGGGCTGGGCCGAGTGGAACGACAAATATCGCGATACCGTGCGTGAATACTGGAAGGGCGACAACGTCTCTACCGATTTCGCTGCGCGCCTGTTGGGCTCCGGCGATCTGTACGATCAACGCGGTCGTCGGCCTTGGGCGAGCGTCAACTTTATCACGGCGCACGATGGCTTTACGCTGAATGACCTGGTGTCATACAACGAGAAGCACAACGATGCCAACGGCGAAGACAACAACGACGGTCATAACGACAATCGCTCTTACAACTATGGCGCGGAAGGCCCAACCGAAGACGAAGGCATCATCGCGGTGCGCGAGCGGCAAAAACGCAATTTCCTCGCAACGCTGCTGTTTTCGCACGGCACCCCGATGCTGTTAGCCGGTGATGAATTTGGACGCAGCCAGATGGGTAACAACAATGGTTACTGCCAGGACAGCGAGATCTCCTGGCTCCATTGGGAGAACCTGCCGGCCTCGGCTGACGCGCTACGTGATTTCACCCGGCACCTGCTGGCGCTCCGCGCCAAACAGCCGCTGCTGCGACGGGAAAACTGGCGGGACGGCATGGAAATCAAGTGGTTTAACGCCGGTGGCGGTTTCCAGCAGGCGGAACAGTGGGAAGAAGGATCGACGCTCGGCGTCTACATTGGCCGCCCTGACCTGCAACCCGAAGAGGGAATTTGGCATGACGTACTGATGCTGTTCAATCCGTTTGAGGGCAATGTGCCTTTCCGTATTCCGCAGTTTGGTGAAGGCGGCTGGGTGCTGGAGCTGACCACGTCCGACAGCGAGAAAAAAGGCCTGGTGATTACCAAAGAGCAGGATTTTGAGTTAGAAGGCCGCAGCATGGCGCTGTTTAGAAGGCCGTAAGCACGACGCAAACAGGGCGCCAACAAGGCGCCCTGTTTTTTTCTGCGGTGCATCAACCCGAATGGGCTAATCAAACACGCCGTTAATCACTGCCGTGACGACTGCGGTACTGAGCGCAATCAGCACTAAATCATCGCCTACTGCGCGCCATTCATAGCCAGGATAGCGTGGCAGATCGCGCAGCATCCCGGCGGGCAGCGCCTTTTTGGCAATACCCGGCGGCAGCGGTTTACCCCGCGCCACGTTTTTGGCGATGCCAGGCGGCAGCGCACGGTAGCCGACCGCTCCGTGATTGACGGCCAATGCTCGCGCCCGCGTATAGTTCAGATCCACGCGAATACCGTCATCGTTGTATCCCGCGCGAGGATCGTCGTCTCGCTGGGGCTTGCCGTGCCCTTTCCCGGCCGAATGGCCATTGTTGCCATGATTACCGTTGTTGCCGTGATTACCGTTGTTACCGTTGCCCGGATTGGCCCACACCGGTGTCGCGCATAGCGCACCCGCGAGCAAGGCTGTAATTAACGTGCGAGGCAGTGACATGATGCAGATTCCTTATGCAGAAGTGGACAGATTAACTATACAAAAAGAAACCGCGCCTTATGGACTTCCGCAGTAAAAAAGGGGCTGGCGTCTCCCTTGCGCGGACGTGAGTCGCATTCAACTGGCATATTGCTGAAAAAAAAGTCTTAATGTCGGCATTCGTTTTGTGAGTGAGCCTTAAATGGATCGAAGGCATGATTGATTTTATCGGGTTTGAACACCGTCTCCACGTGCTAGCCGCTGCATTACCGCACGCTAAAAAAGTGACCGAGTTTTACGTTCAGGGCTTGTTCGTGCGCGTCTATGAACCGGAGGAAGCCGTCGAGGATGTGGTGCTGATTTATCACGGCGGCGGTGTGAATATGGATGCCGGTTACGACATCCTTGCCCGTCAACTGATCCAGTGTGCTGCCACCCGCGTGGTGCTTACGGATCTGCGCGGCCACGGACGCTCAGCGGGCAACCGGGGTGACGCCGCCGCGCCACGACAACTCTGGCGGGATGTGGATACGGTACTCGAAAGTGTATGTTCGCGATTTCCTGCAGCCAACGTGCATCTGTTAGGCCATTCAAGCGGAGCGGGTATGTTGATCAACTACTTTACGCGTTACACCCCGCGCGCAAAAAGTGACAGCCTGCTCTTATTGGCGCCCGAATTGGGACCTTTCGCACCCGCTCAGGTACGCAAACGTGATGCTGCGCCGTTTGCCACGGCGAAGCAGTGGCCTTTTGTCGTCAATCTCTTGAGCGGCGGATTACTGTTTCGCCATTACCCCGCCGTCACGCTGCATTTTCCTGCAGAGGTGCGCCACCGTAACACGAACGTTGTCGCACGCTATAGCGTCAGCTTGGCAAATGCATTGACGCCACGCCATCCCCAACAGCAAGTGGCTGCTTTGCCGCTTCCGGTGACGGTATTAGTGGCTGAACAGGACGAACTCTATGACGTTAACGCAATGGCAGAGATAATTTCCCACTGTGGTAGTCACCTCCGTTGCCAGCGTGTTGCCGAGAGCACACATCTGGATTGCCTGTTCAACAGCAGCAAACAGATCGCCCAGCATATTCACTGGGTGCGGACCGCCCGTCGGCGTTAAGGTATGCTATCTGAGATACCCTTGACCTGCCTGAGCGCTCTGCGGGTTGTATTGATCCGCCTGACGCGAGTAACTGACTATGCCAATGTTAAATGAAATACCGGCAACCCCACTGTCATTGCCGGTGATCGATGCGCTGAAAGCGCGGCGTGAGACCCTGTGGTTCAACGATAGACTTACTTCCGCAGACGCAGGCTTAGCGCGCTCGGGGATCACGCGGCAAGACGTAGAAGAGGCCGAAGCCCGACTGCAACGCTTTGCGCCGCTGTTGGCCCAGGCCTTTCCTGAAACGGCGGCAAGCGGCGGCATTATCGAATCGGACATGGTGCCTATTCCGGCCATGCAGGCCAGGCTTGCGCAGTCCGCGCCGCTCTCAGGCGCGCTCTGGCTCAAAAAAGACAGCCACTTGCCGGTGTCCGGGTCAATTAAAGCGCGCGGCGGCATTTATGAAGTGCTCGCTTATGCTGAAAAACTGGCGCTGGCAGCGGGATTACTCAGCGTGGACGATGACTACCGCTGCCTGCTCACGCCCGCGTATCGCGCATTCTTTGAGCAGCACACCCTCGCCGTTGGGTCCACCGGCAACCTGGGACTTTCGATTGGCATTATGGGCACGCGACTGGGATTTAATGTCACGGTGCATATGTCATCGGACGCCCGAGCCTGGAAAAAAACGCTGCTGCGCCAGCACGGTGCAGCGGTCATTGAGTATGAACACGATTACGGTGTCGCGGTGGCCCAAGGCCGCAAGGCGGCAGAAGGCGATCCCCGCTGCCATTTCATTGATGATGAAAACTCACGCACGCTGTTTTTAGGCTATGCGGTGGCCGGCCTGCGCTTGCCGCAACAGCTGAGGGCGAAAAACATTGTTGTTGATGGCGATCATCCCCTTTTCGTTTATTTGCCCTGCGGCGTGGGCGGAGGACCGGGCGGCGTAGCCTTTGGACTCAAACAGGCGTTTGGCGATAACGTTCACTGTTTTTTTGCCGAGCCCACCCACGCGCCCTGCATGCTGTTAGGCATGAGCACCGGCCTGCATGAACGCATCGCTGTGCAGGACATCGGTTTGGATAACAAAACGGTGGCCGACGGTTTGGCCGTGGGGCGCGCTTCAGGCTTTGTTGGTCGCGTAATGGAACCGTTGCTCGCAGGTTGCTATACGCTGCACGACAGCACGCTACTTGGTCTGCTCAGCTTACTGGACGCAACCGAGGGCATTCAACTGGAGCCGTCTGCCCTGGCAGGCATGAGCGGCCCCCAGCGCATCACCGCCAGCAGCAGTTGGCTGGCGCAGCGCGGCATCACGCCAGCACAGATGCAGCACGCTACGCATCTGGTGTGGGCGACCGGCGGCGGCAAAGTGCCGAGCGCGGAGATGCAGCAGTATCTTGCGCAGGGCAGAGGCCAGACTGGCGGAACGCAGGGATCGTAACAGCTGCAGTGGGGCAACCGCGGGGTTCAGGCCCGTAAAAGCGGACGGGACAGCGCTCAAAGCCGCCGCTCATCGCGTAGGGGCCGCACCGCCTCAGGCGTGGTGATCGCGAAGAAAGACCGTCAACACCTCTTTTGGCGGCACGCCGCCGCATTCGCCGATGAGCCAGCCAACCGCGCCGCGATGGTAGGCGCCGTGGAAAAGCAGGTGATTAAGCATCTCCATCGCGCTCCTCTCACCCTGACCGCCATCGACGAAAGTAAACGCGATGCGCACATCCAGCGCAGCAGCATCCATACCGCTCACGCGCGCTATGATGTCATCAGTACATGCAGCCATGCTCACGGCGAGCGCCTCTGCTGTTGGCGTTTCCGGGGTATTTAACGCGGTATAACCGTGGGACTGCCCAAGCATATTCGCGCTAAAAATTCTGTCGACAACATAAATGTGATTCATCAGTCGCAGCATCAGATGGTGCTTTTCGGCGTAGCGTGACGCATCAAGGGTTTGGATAGCCTGGAGCGTGTGTGCATCGCTCCAGCGTTTGAATGCCAGCAGTGTAATCAACGTGTCCGTGTTCATGTGCGTCTCCGGGTATTTTGTCGCGCTATCCTATCATTGACGTGAAAGAAAACGCGTCATTTCACGTTCACTCCGCTCCCTGATGTTACAGGATCAAGGTATGATGCGCCGGAGCGTGTTGTCGCGCAACCAATAATGATGAAACAGCGCGGCGACGGCATGCAAACCAATGAGCCAGTACCCCAAGGGAGCGAGCGTCACATGCCAGTCAATCAGCATGGCGGCCGTTGCCGGATCGGGCGCCGTTGCCACTGGCATGGCTATGCCAAACAGCGACCACGCTTTTCCCCGCAGGTAGCGCGACATTAATCCCAAAACCGGCAAAACCACAAACAGGGCATAAAGCAGCGTATGTACCAGATGCGACAGCCCGGTTTGCCAGTGCGCGACGGCAGGCTGGATCGGCGGAGTGCGGTGTCGCGTTCGTAAATAGAGACGGGTCGCCATGATCACCAGCACGCAAAAACCGGCAGAGAAGTGCGTGACCATCATGGCATTGCGCTGCCAGGTGCCCTTTTCAGCCAGGTCGCGGAACTCAATCGTGGCATAAGCGACAGCAAGTAATAATACCGTTAACCAGTGAAACAACATTTGCGGACGCGAGTATTTGACGGTCATGGTGAAGGCTCCTGAACTCCATTGATTGCAGGATAGCCGTCCATTATTAGCGAAGCATTAAGGCGAAACGCGCGTGCCGTTTTGGCACGTTGCGCGCGTGAAAGCACCACCAAGGATGTTTGGATAGCGTGTAAAAGAGGCGGACGCGCAGTGCATTGAGCGTTTGGGCATCGTCAGATGACGATGCCCGGCACACACAGTTAAACGGCGATCACGCCATTAGGCAGTGGTATTGATATTACGACCAATCGCGGGATTAGCAGGCAGAGAAGGAATGGAGGCCAGGATGCCCTCCGCCACCGCTTGCTGATTATCCAACGATTTTTTGAGCACCAGCGTGCTCACCTTGCTGTTAAGATCCAAATTATCCAGGCCGGTTGCCAGAGCAGCAACTTGCGATACATCCATCGTATTCTCCTTTCATTGCAGACAGAAGGTCGGGAAGCGGCTTAAATAAGCCTAATCATTCTATCGGCAGTATTTCGCCAGACTGTACTTTTACGTTAGCGCACTCTGACGCGTTTCACGTCATTTCTCGTCAAGGAATGACCGCCGAGGGGCCCTCGTGCTCGCACCCCAAGGAACCCCTCTTGCCTCCACATCACGCGCTAAAGACGACCGGGATCTTGACTTAAAAACTTTCCCAGCTCGCCTCGCTCACCGACCGCCGTGGTGCCACAGCCGGACGGCGCAGCGGCTCAGCTAGCTGAGGCACGCTGGATGCTTGCTGTGCGGAAAGACGGAATACCGCCACGGTTTTTTCCAACTCTTCGGCCTGCGACTCCAGCGAACTGGCCGCCGCAGACGACTCTTCCACCAGCGCGGCGTTCTGCTGTGTGGTGGTGTCCATTTCAGCCATGGCTTGCGCAATCTGTGAAATGCCACGGTTCTGTTCATCAGAAGCGGCGGCAATTTCACCCATAATGTCTTTCACCTGCGTCACCGACTGCACGATGTCGTTCATGGTTAAGCCCGCACGGTCCACCAGCTCGGTGCCATCGTTAACGCGATCGAGCGACTCGCGGATCAGCAGTTCAATCTCTTTGGCCGCCACGGAACTGCGCTGCGCCAGATTTCTCACTTCACCTGCTACCACGGCAAAGCCGCGCCCTTGCTCACCCGCACGCGCCGCTTCAACGGCGGCATTGAGCGCCAGGATATTGGTTTGGAAAGAGATGCTGTTAATCACGCTAATAATTTCGCCAATTTTACCGGAACTTTGGCTAATACCGCCCATGGTGGTGATGACATCGTGAATGATCTCACCGCCGCGCGCCGCGTTCGTCGACGCCTCGGTAGCAAGCTGGCTGGCGTGATGGGCGTTTTCCGCGTTCTGTTTCACCGTTGACGTCAGCTCTTCCATGCTGGCAGCCGTTTGTACTACCGCCGCGGACTGCTGTTCCGTGCGTGAAGAGAGATCGGTATTGCCTGCAGCAATCTCGGCCGAGGCGCGCGCCACGCTGCTTACGCCGTTACGCACGTTAGCGATAATGTTCTGCAGGCTCTGATTCATGGCATCTACCGCCTGCATCAGCTGACCCAATTCATCGCCGCGCGACGTATGCAGCGCCACCGTAAGATCGCCGCTGGCAATGCGCTGGGCGGCGCTCAGGGTTTCTTTTAACGGGTGCGTGATGCTCCGGGTGATCCGCCAGGCAATCAGCAGGCTCAACAGCACGCAAAGGGCTGCCGCTGCGGCAATGCGCCATTCAGCAGCTTGAATAAAGGACGATGAAAGCGAGGATTGGAAGGCGAACATATCCGCCACGGCACCGTTTAAACGTTCTGCAGCGGCCGTAAGGGTGGCGGATTCATTTTTCTCTTTGCTGGTGGCATCGATATAGGTCGTCAACGCCAGTCGCTGGGCGTTGAGCAGACCAACGAGTGCACGTGATGCCGCGCTGAGATCGTTTTGTGCAACGTTATCCAATTGCTCACTGAGCGAGCTGGCACTGTCGAATTTGTCGGTGAGGGCATTTCTTGCGGTGTCGGACGGTTTTGCCAGAAACGCATTCTCCGCGAGCGCAATAGCATACAGCGATGACGCCAGACGCGCCGTTGTCAGCGCCGCTTCAGGCGTGGCGGCAAGGTTGAAAGATTCAAGTTGGCGCGCCAGCGCGATAATTGCGTCGGGCTTTATGGCGCTGGCAGCTGCCGTATTTTGCTGCGCGGCGCTGACAAAGATCTGACGCTGCTGCTGATACCCATTCAATAGCTGGCCAAGCTGCGCCACTTTTTGCTGCCCGATGGCATCCCACGGGTAACGTTGCAGCGTCTGAAACAAGCCGTCTAACTGCTTGAGCGCTTCAGCATTTTTAACGGAAAAGCTGTCATCTTTCGTGTACTGATACAGGGTGCGGTTCAGACGCGCCTGACTTAACGTATTCACCATGTTAACGGTTATGGTACGCCGGGCCGAGTTGTCTTTAATACTGCGGAAGCAATCAAATGCAATAATCGAAATAGCTAACGAGGCGGCAATAACAATCACAAAGCCGGCAGCCAGTTTTTTCCCGATTTTTATATCGGAAAGGCGTTGAACAAGACCCATATTATTCACCTTTAGTGAGGCATTAGAATAGACAGCGGAAAGGCACCCAGAGAAGCGCTGCTGTATAAAGGTTATCGCCGCGTCGACATAAATCTTGATAAGGAATCTTAATAAAAAGCGTAAATAATTAGTTAGATGTCTAGTGTTTAGGCGTGTAATTATCTGGCCTCAACGTTTATTTATTAAATAATCAAACGCGTCATTGATCGTGATCAATGTTTATTGATTAAAAAATCAATTGTTAGGCCCTAACCCTCTCACTTTGAAATGTTCTCTTTTTTCTTGACCTTCAGATTATCGCGACACTGCTTATAAACGAAGCGGCGATTACTGCGCTTTTTAATGTCGCGACAAAAGCATTGCCCGGACTCGTGAAACAGGCGGCTTCGCTTATCAACCGATGAATTCTGCAGCCAAACAATAAGAGCGTGACAACCATCAAGATTCATCGGGGAAAAATCACTCAGGTTTCGACGCAGGTGTTTCAGTATAAAAATCACGCCTGGAGTGGGGATAGACAGAGAATGGCGCGTTCTATTGTCCGGTGAGAGCAAACGCACTTCTCACGCGTACAGAGCAGCGAGATCGCTTACTGACCGAGGCCTTAAATACCCCGCCCTGTCTACCCTGCTGTTCCGGAACGATTTAGGCGACTGCTGGCCGCACGCGTTATCGAGATTTTATGGGTTGGTAAAAATTATTAACTAATTAGCGGTTCCTGCCGATGTTGTTAGCTCAGCCTCACGTCCCTTTTCAAGGTGTAGATTAAGGATAATAAGATGAATATCTCACAACGTCTGTTACTCACGTTTACCATGCTGTTCGGTGCCATCATACTGCAGGCGGTGCTGGCCATTTCGCTCCTGTCCAGTTTTCAGGCGCGGTTTGAGTATGTGCAGAGTAACGCCATTCCCTCAATCAAAGATCTGAGCAACATGATCGATCAGAGCAACCAGCTCGCATTGACGCTCTATAAGCACCAAAGCCAAACGCAGGACAGCAATCTGCCGGCGGTGGAACAGCAGATCAACGGCAAAATCAATGAGCTCAAATCACTGACCGATTATTATATGGCCAATGATATTTCCAGCGACGAAGATAAACGCCTCACCAACGTTGCTTATGACAATATTCAGCGTGTAACCCTTGCCCTGCCGGGATTCCTTGCCACTTCACGTGCACATCAGCACGACGCCAGTCTGGCGCAACTTGACGGCAACGGCGGCATTGGCGCCGCAATCCGCCAGTTGGTGAGCGATTATCAAAAGCAGCTCGCGCTGAATATTACTATTGGCGATGAACTGCGCGCCACTAACCGTAGCACCTTCCATTTTGTGCTCTGGATGACCATTGCCGGTGTCGCGGCCACCGTGCTGCTGTTTGGCCTGTTCTCGCTGTTTACCGTGCTGCGCATTCGCCGCAGCTTGAACGCCGCCGCAGACGTCATGACGCGTGCCAGCGAAAATCTCGATTTAACGCTCAACGCTGACGACAGCCGCCGGGATGAAGTGGGCAACATGGCACGTTCATTTAACGCGTTGATGCAGCGCGTCTCCGCCGCATTGTCTTCTGTCAGCCGCGCTTCACAGTCGGTGAGCAGCGCATCGGTACAAATTTCCGCCGGTAACGAAGATCTCTCGTCACGCACCGAGCAGCAGGCCGCTTCTCTGGAACAAACGGCCGCCAGCATGACGGAGTTAAGCGAAACGGTCCGTCAGACCGCCGAGAATACACACCAGGCAAGCCAGCTCGCCGCCAATGCCAGCGCATTGTCAGAAAAAAACAGCGCCTCGCTCTCCACCATGATCGCGACCATGGATAACATTCGCGGCAGTTCCCGCAAGGTGAATGACATTGTTTCGATGATTGAAGGTATCGCGTTCCAGACCAATATTCTGGCGCTCAACGCTGCCGTTGAAGCAGCGCGTGCGGGTGAGCACGGCAAAGGCTTTGCCGTCGTTGCTGGCGAAGTGCGCAATCTGTCGCAGCGTTCAACCTCTGCCGCGCGGGAAATCAAAACGCTGATTGAAGCGTCACACCGCCTGACCGAAGACGGCGCACGTCAGGCAGGCGACGTGAGCAGCAATATGACTACCATGAACGAGGCCATCCACCAGGTGAGCCAGCTGGTTAGTGAGATCGCGGCCGCTGCGGTTGAACAGAGTCAGGGTATTCTTCAGGTTCAGCAGGCGGTGAATCAGATGGATGACGTGACACAGCAAAACGCCGCGCTGGTTGAGGAAGCGTCTGCCGCCTCGCAGTCTTTACAAGCGCAGGCGACAGCGCTGGATACGCTAGTGAAGCAATTTCGTGTTGCTGAAGGCGTCGACCAAGTTGCACCTGCACTGGCCTCCCCCGCTCCGCTTCAGCTGAAACCTCAGCGTCTGGTACTTGCCAATGACGCAGATTGGGAAAAATTCTAAGCGCTTAACCCATCAATGACCTCCGCTGGAGGTCATTTTTTTTTGCGTCTTGGCAAGTTTGTGCACTGCCCAATCGCCCCCTTTTCTTGTCATGCCAGAAACGCCGGTTATGCAACCCGGCGCCCTAAAACCCCTCTGCGACTCACTGCACCGCGTTAGGCAAAAGCAGCCACGGCATGGGCAATCGGCGTTGTCCCTGCCGTCAATTCAATAATCACGCGGTTTACCGCGGGCTGGTCAATCAGGGCGGCGAGGAATTTGGCCACATCCTCACGCGGAATATTTCCGTAAGGGATAGCCAGTCCGGCCTGCACCTGACCGCTTCCGGGATCGTCGGTAAGCGTACCGGGACGCACAATCACCCACGCCAGCGTGCTCGCGGCGAGCGTAACGTCAGCGGCTTTTTTTACGCGCATGTAGGTTTCAAATGTCTCTGACAGGGCTTTGCCTCTGGCGGCTTCAGGAAACGCGGAGACCAAGAGAAAACGCTGCACGCCAGCACGTTGCGCGGCTTTAACGGCTTTCTCCAGCCCCTCGCCGTCAATGGCATTGGTCATCGCTTCGCCGCCTTTACCGCCCGCTCCGGCGGTGAACACCACTGCATCACTGCCTTGTATAAGCGTGGTCAGGGCATTAACGTCAAGGTGTAGCAGATCACCCTGTACCGGTTCAGCGCCCAAGGCGCGCAGTGTCTCGGCCTGCTCAGGCCGACGATGAAGGGGGCGGGCAACGTGCCCATGTCGTGCAAGATATTGGCATAAATATCGGCCTATATTGCCAGCGCCACCAATAATAAAAACGTTGCTCATGCTTGACTCCAAAAAATGACGTTATTATTAAGCGCACTGCGCTTCGCTTAAAATACCTGTGAGTGCAGCGAGGGAAATGAAACAGAATTTTTCCGAGCCCCTTGCGACTTACGCACTACCCTATTTTCGGTTGAGTATACTTCTCTGGCAGGGTAATAAAATTAAGATATATCGCAGTTAGCCGTAGGTTTACATGAGTGACAGCGCACTGATAAGGTGATATTACCCGATCAAATAAAGGACATAACATGAAATCCGCTGAAGAGAGAATTGAGTCTCTTGAAGAGACGGTAAAACGCTTGCAGGTCGAAACGGATATTTTACGTGAATTAATGATTAAACAGGTCGCGCTAAATAACATCACCTTCAAAGGGAAGTACGACGACGTATTAATTCAGATGGCGAAAGAATATGAAAACCGTGGTCTCGAAGAAGAACGTAATCGCGTCCGGCATGAGGCGTTGCGCCAGTATTTAAGTCAGGACAACGCATCAGCGGAATGAGTGTCGTGGCAGGCGTCCCTGCCACATAAGAGCAAGCTTGAATTACTCCCCGGTGATTTCAAGCGCATCCTGAATAGCATCCGCAAGATTGGCAATCTCATTACCCACAGCCTGTAAATCCCATGAGACTTTCGATCCACTGGCAGACGTTGACGCACTCACGGATTCCTGGGCCAATGCTAACGCTGCGGCGACGGCTATCGCGCGCTTATGCTGTTCGGGGGTGACACCCTCTGACGGGGCGCCAAAATAGTCATTAATCATCATTATCCTTTCCATATTGACTCTTCGTGTGGGCATTAAACCTGACGCGTAATGGCTTGTGCAATGGTTAATCATTCCTGCGTGCCATCACCACCGCTTTATGTGAAAGCGCGGTACGTTGCAGGTGGCTGCTTTTTCAGCAAACACGCGGTTAATTTTCACTGTTAGCGCTTACTTTGCTCATGCTGTGCCAGGCTTAAAGGGAATTCATCACAAATGGAGAGTGACATGAAGAAACTTGCATGGGTTGCAGTGATGCTGCCGTTGAGCTTTGGCGCCTTTGCCGAAAAAGGAGGATTTGAGTCAGGTGAAACGCCACCGCCGCAGCACAAAGAGGACGCAGGCTACAAAGGCTCTGAAGATACCGGCCAAACGCCAGTCACGCTGATCAAAGATTTTCGCCAAGGCGGTTATGCCACGCTGGAAGGTTACATTGTAAAAAAAATCAGCGGTGAGACTTATCAGTTCCGGGATAGCTCCGGGACCATCAAGATTGATGCACCCGAAGCGGCCTTCAAGGGAAAAAAATACGACTCTGAAGATAAAATTCGGGTAAGCGGTAAAGTTTATGGCAAAGGCGCCAGCGCGCACATGAAAGTCACGCGTATTGATGAGCCTTAACACGCTGAAATGGCATCGCATAAATAGCGTTTGAGCCTTGAGCGCAGATGAGTGCCTCCAGGCTTCTGAACATAATGTGCGCATGCGCGTGTGGGCGGAAAAAATCAGGCTAAGATTACATCGTCTCTTGTGTTTACCTGTGAGAGCAACCTATCCCTTATTGGAATTTCTCAGGCAGATGGACTTTCGCCGCCCGGAGGCATATCGCTCCGGGCTTTTCTTTTTCGGGTTCATCTCTCGGCGTCAGGCTTTTCACTGACAGAATACGCGCCAGCCTCTTACTCACGCTGATAGCCTTCTTTCTGTATCTTTTTACAGATTGCCGCGTTAGCAAAGTCATGCAAATAATATTGCGAGAGCAAATTGCGGCGAAGTGTGCAACTTTAACAAATCCATTAATATTTTTAACGCCAACAAAGCGATTACTTTGACTGATGAAATCGTTTTCTATAAAACATCGCCGTGTGTAGGCGACTTTTAATCCTATAATTAGCATGGTTTATAATTTTCGCCCATCGCGGGTCGACTGTGTTTCTATTATAGATCTTCAATGCATCAAGCAGCGCCTGCCATTTAGCTGCCTGGTCCGATTTATCGTCGCTCAAGGTCCCTTTCATTTTTTGCAATATCTCATCAACTTGCTGCTTTGCCTCATTAAGGCTCAAACCAAGTTGATGAGAGGCCGCTATCTTCCTGATTTCAAGCACGAAGTATTCGATATCACTCTCATTCTCTTTCAAAAAAAACTCCTACTGATTACTGGCCGCAACTAATGATTATCATAAATTGCAGAAAAATAAAGTAGGACGATGAATGACTTGTCATTATTTGGTCGAAATAAGAGATATATCTGAATACTCAGATGAAATGCATGTATGAAAAAAGCACAACATCGAAATGCTATGACTATTTGTAATAATTAAGTGACTACATTTTTTATAAAGTAACTTTTTGTGACATTTGCAATACACATTAGATATATTTATTTTATTGTATTTATCGCTTCTCCATCGGTGACATGAAACGCACATATTGAATCCCTTTTCGTATACGCCCTCCAGCATCTGACGAATACCTGTCCCCAATACCTACATTACAGTTTTTTTGGATCGCGCTTCAGGGTAATATTGGAAGTGGTTATTTTCTAATAATGGTTCTCAGCATGTCCCTTGATAAATCTTCCGCGCCTGTCACGCGTGAGCGCGGTAGGCCGCGTGCATTTAATATGGATGATGTCCTCGACAAAGCAACAGTCGTGTTCCGCCAAAAGGGGTACCATGCCTCGTCTGTCGCCGACCTGGGTGAAGCGATGAATCTGACTGCAGGCAGCATCTATAAGGCCTTCTCAGACAAACGCACCCTCTTTTTACGCGTATTCGAGCGTTATATCTCATTGCGCAATACGGATTTACGCGCTCGATTGCAGCGTTGCGAAAACGGTAAAGCCCGAATAGAGACCCTTCTTCAATTTTACCTTGAATCAGCTGCAGAGATAGAGGGCCGTCGGGGGTGTCTTGTGGTTGGCAGCACCGTTGAACTGCAAACGCTGGATGAAGAGCTTTCGGGATTGGTGCGGCAGGCCGTGATGCGGAATCGCAATTTTCTTGCCTCCCTAATTGCCGAGGGCCAACAGGATGGTTCTCTTTCTCCCTCAACCGATGTGGAAACAGCTGCCGGACTGCTTTTATGCGTTGCTTTTGGCATGCGCGTGGTGGGGAAAGTTCAGGATGTGACTAATGGCGAAAAAACCATTACTATGGCTATGAAGATTTTGGAGTAGCGTATCTGCCCTATTAGGAAATACGCATTTCCTAAATAGCTTTATGACAATTTAGAGAACAATGTTGCCTGCCATACTGTTTTAAATGGGGCGGTGGCCGCATAAAGTGAGCCGTACTGAGGTATAAGCGTTATTTACAATTAAACAGATTGAGTTCCACACTGATTCGCTTACCCGACGGCACTGCATCGAACGCGACTCTTTCGCTCTGCACCTGAGCAACCTGTGATTAAAGCCAATAACGGCATGAAATTCCTACCAGCCGCACCAGCGAGCACCATTCAATAAGGCTATTATGCGTAGAAAAGAGTGTACGACGTCACCCAGCCCAATCGCTGGCTTTCATGAGAGTGCAAAAATGACGTTCAGCGAAGAAGAAATTCTGGGTAGCCTCGTCAATGAAATTTTAGTCTCTGGCAAAGCGTTAAGTCGTAAAACGCTCTGCTATGCGCTCCTGGCGCGCATTGATCAGTGCGAAGAAACAGAGATGAAGCATCACTATGCAGGTTTATTTAAAAAAATCTTTTCCCATTGATTACGCCACATCACGGCGATGAAAATAGCGTTTCCTTTGTCGAAATCATTAGGAATAATGTTGTTTTTTGAAAATTCTATTTTCTTGGCGAGCCTGAAAAAGGTCTTACTATTATGTATCTCCAAACGCCTTCAATTCGCCAATTTTGTCTGTAGGGTCATTGTCCGGCGTTCATTCTTTTTACCGTATAGTGTTGATGAATCGTGCCTGATAAATTGACAAAACATTAATTTAAATCATGCGATTTATCTAAGGCGGGTTTTAAAATGAAATCGCGCCTATGTACATGAATAACTCTCGCCTTATAACGAATGAGACGAGTTCGCGTTATGCCCAACAAGCTCCGCAGCCATGCTGCAGAGGTTGTCATAACAGTCGGAGCGTTATCGCGGCGGGGGAAAGCACATGCGCTACGATACGGTTATTTGCTCAGTAGCGTAAAATGAGGATGTCGGCCCGCAAGTAATAGCAGAAGCTCATATTCACCCTGGCTTAACGGCACAGGCTTGGTGAGGGATTCTTTCATCTGCCACACGCGCAGGCTGAGATTGAAGCGTTCGGCGGCGTCCGCTTGGGTTAAACCCGCCTCAACGCGCAGCATTTTTACGTCAGTCTGCATACATACGGCCTGCATATAATTTTTAGGCATAATATTCTCTGGTGTGAGTCTTCAAATGTTACGTTAGGCTGAGGTGTTGTAGGTCAATTCACTCAGGCGAATAGCACTGCATTAAGTTGAAATTTTATAATAATTTTTTATAACATTTTTTGCCGATTATCGCGGCAACAGATCTTTTCTTTTGAGAATCCAAGCCACTCCCCATCCCTGCGCAATTTTCTGGATCAGAACTCTCTTATTATTACCCTTTTATTAACTTTAGGGAAAATTCCGCTACTGAAGCTGTTCAAAATAATCAAAATCGGAGCTGCATCACATCTGAAGTTTTTTATCTCTTGCCGTATTACACCAAGGAAAAATATGAAAGATCGCATTCAGCGCCGCGTCCCTGAGGACCGCTCGCAGGTAGAACTGCACGAACAATGGCAAATAACCTATTGGACACTAACCCTGCAAACCACGCAGGAGCGCCTTGTGCGCGCCGTACGTGAGGTAGGCACAGACACAGAAAGCGTCCGACGCTGGCTCGACGAGAACCCGCCACCGCGTCGCTCACTTTACAATTGATCGACACTCATAGGCATTTTAAGAATTAAGCTTCCTGACAAATGCGGATAAGCTATCTGCTGAAGAGTGCTAAATAAGCACGATGTTAATGAGAATGATTGCACTTTTTGATTCTATTAAATTGCTGTAGTCGCATTGACGAGAAAGGTGGTTTGTTAAGTTCCCGGCATCAACAGGTAAATATTGATGATATTCAGGGCAGAAAAGTCGTCGTTATTGAATCAAACAGTGCATACATAAAAAAAGCCGCACCCGGTGCGGCTTTCTTCGTATCAGTAGGAAGTTACTTGTGAGGAACTTCAGAGATTTCCTTAACATCCGCCTTGTTGAGCTGCTGCTTTACACCATTCGCATCGGTGTAACCCAATAATCCCGCATCAGATTCCTGCGGTTTACCGTCACTGATAATGGTACGACCATCATTAGTATGAATAGCGTAGCTGGTACGCGTACAGCCGGTCAGTGCAGAGAGCGCAATAATGGCAGCGAAGGTCGAGAAGAAGATCTTTTTCATGATGTCATCCTTTTATCAGTTATTAAGTTCACTCATGTTTGAAATTTCATCACGGTTAATTTGCTCTGTCTTACCAGATTGAGCATCTTTGTAAGAAACAAGCCCCGTGTCATCATCCACTTTTGGTTTGCCATCCGTAACAATCGTCCGGCCATCCGTGGTTTTAATAGCCTGATTGGAAGAGCAAGCACTCAGCGTTAAAGCAACGGTCGACGCCAAAACCAGCGTCAAAAGCATATTTTTCATCTCAATGTCCCTACTGTAAGCATCCGATTGATACCAATTTCTTCATTAGTATAGGCAAGCATGACAAAATTGCCTGGCACACTGGTGCCAAAAGTGCGGTAAAACCTGCCGGGATAAGCTTATTAATCCGTCTTATGACATGCGAAAACCCTTATTGTACGTTTTCATAACCGCGATATAATGAATATATACCTAATAAGCGGAGCGCATCTGAAAAGCAAAGAAGAGGAACTCTCTTTAATCCACGAGGTGGTAGGCAAAGCTCTCACGCGCGTGCTTGAGCCTGGAGAGACGGTAAACATCCATCAGCTTATTGGCGCGTTATATCGACTAAGTGTTCGCAGTGAAAATGCTGATATTCGAAGGGCTTGTGATAAGGCGATTGAACAGCTGGCTAAAAAATTAAATTAATCGCCGTTATGGCAACGATCTACGGTTCAGGAAAATGTCTTTCAGCTTAGTGACTCGCCAACCCCTGTGTGCGGCAGCTAAAGGTGTTTCCTGACACCCGCATGTGCTACTCCTTGCCGAGAAGCTCAAGGGCTTCAGTACAGTGGATCGCTTCTTGTGGTCGATGGACGTGCTCAAGCCTGAGCAACAACTGGTCGGTAAGCGCCTGACGGTTAATGGCTCCTCCATCATTGACTATCTCAATAACAAGCTCCCCTACCAAGGTATGGAAAGCGGGCAGATTCTCATTATCTTCATCGCTGAGTGAAATTGGCGCTAACGGGATGGACATATTAGCCTCACGAAAAGAGTCGTCATTAATGTATGAATTATAGTTGAACAGCGCACAGAATTATTGCCCTACCGATGTTGAATGCCGCGTTTCATCAAATAAAAAATCGCGATCTTCGTTTATCAAATTGATGGAGCGATTCATGTCAAACATGACAAAAAACAGCCTACAAAAAAAGTTCTTTTCAATCAGCGCATTAAACCCCAACAATCTCGTGCTTCGGTACATTAAAATAATACTATTTAACATTCTCTAACCGGAACTTACGTCCAATTTTCCGTTGGAGTGACATTATTTATTATCAAGATTGCCTGCGCGATCACACAATTAAAAACGCAAAGCGCCGGAAAAAGCATTTTACAGGGACATCATTGCATGACGTAAAAATGTGTAGAAAGAATGATAAGTGTCGATAGCTTTCACTTAACGTACGGCTATGACCTTAAATGCAAGGTATCGGTTTGCTTTAAGGACTGTTAAAGTAGCTGCTGACAATGACGAAAACGGAGCATGTTATGCTTACGACAATTATTTATCGCAGCCACCTGTCGGACGATGTGCCTGTCAAAATTCTTCCCGCGATGGTTGAGAAAGCCAGCGCGTTGAATGCCAGCCATCAGGTGACCGGCATTTTGCTCTTTAATGGCACGCATTTTTTCCAGATCCTGGAAGGTCCTGAAGAGGGTGTGATGGCTATTTATGCCCGCATCTGTGCAGATAACCGTCACCATAACGTCGTTGAGTTAATGCGTGATTACTCACCTTCTCGCCGTTTCGGTAACGCAGGTATGGAGTTGTTCGACCTGCGCAAGCACGATCACGCGACGGTTTTACAAGCCGTACTGGATCGCGGAACCTCAAAGTATCGCCTCACCTACGATGACCGAGGCCTACAGTTCCTGCGCACGTTTGTGGAGTCTCGTGAAAAAGAGAACTACTTTGAAGTGCTGCCGACAAATTATTGGGACTTTATTCCTGAACAAAGCGATCTGATTGAACGCGGCAACGGCGTTACCTTTCGTCCCGTTGTCGACCCGCTCGGCCGTAAGGTAAAAGCGATTCAGGCGATCCCCGACGCGCAACCTGGCTTACAGGGTGAGGAAAGGTATCAGCACGATCTACGCGCAGTAACCGAAGCATTGAACAGCGCAGGACGCGCCTGTCCGGATGGCATGCCGTTGTATGTAAGCATTCTTCCCATGACGCTGGTAACGATAACGAATGCCTTCGACCACATCGTTCAGGCGATTGATGCGGCTGGATTGGTGCCTGAGCAGGTGATCCTCGGCGTGAGCGAAACAGAAGTGATCTCACAGCTTGACGCTTTTTCAAATGCCGTAAGGCAGCTCAAGCAGGTTGGCATCAGCATCTCAATCGATAATTTTGGCGATGGCTCTGCAGGGTTGTCACTGCTGGCACATATTCAGCCAGACCGGGTTCGTATTGATGCCGGTATTATTCGTGATATTCATCGCAGCGGCCCGAAACAAGCGGTTGTTCAAGCGGTAATTCGGTGCTGTTCCGCGCTGGAGATAAACGTTATTGCAGCCGGTATTGAACGCCCGGAAGAGTGGATGTGGCTTGAAGCGGCTGGCGTGATTGATTTTCAGGGCAACCTTTTTAATCCTGAAGGTGCAGCAGTCGCCTGGCCAGAATATCGTGATGCGATATAAACAATAGCGAAATCTCCTGCCGTGACCAAAAAGGGCTTTTACGGCCCTTTTTACTCCACTGCATACCTTGCTCACCTGCACTCAGAACCCCTGTTACGCAATCCACACGCACTTTCTTATGCTGAATACACTCAGAGCTCATCGAGGGTGACCGTCTACTAAGTACGTTGAAATGCGTGGAATTTAACATTAAGCAGTCCCCTTTGGTTTACACTCTCGAATGAGGAATAATGCCCGCTACAATCAGGAGGAAACGCGATGCTCAGTGATAAGCGTCTACAGTACATTTCAGATCATCCCGAAGAAAACAGCCCCGAATCCGTTGAAATGGCACAAGAGATTCTGCGTTACCGTCGTGCGCTAGCTGAACCTTTAGCGGTCATTGAACCGCTGGGCATGAAGTATGTTGAGGACGGTAATGGTGCCATGGTGTGGCCAGCACGCTATCGCGACCATAAAGATATTTTCCTTTATCGCCTGGATGAGTCCCTGATTAAGGGCGATTAACGTCATGATAAATCACTATTTTATTATCTGTAAAAGAACCCTGAACCTGATTAAGTGCCTCTGTTCTTACATTATGATAATCTCTATGCCCGAATTAGTAGCCGGACCTGTTCATGAATAGCCATTTTGAAGAAAAAATGACGGAAATTATCATTGGCGAAGCGGTCACATCGCTGTTGGACTCTCACGCTTCGATCACTTGGGTTGCATTGCTGGACAAGCTGCATATCGCCCTTGATAAAGAGACCGATGAAGTGCGCGTCCGGGCTGTACTGCGTGCTATTGAGGATGTGAGAAAAGAGATGCGGCTGAAACCTGGGAATGAGGTTGAAAGTGCTTCTTTAGAACAGAGAGAGACGAGCCAACAGAAGTTTCATTAATAAGCAGCGTAATAGCCTCATGCTGGTTGCGTTTCCATCAAAGTCTATTTTTGTTATACTGTATGCTTATCCACTACGGACGGAGGTTATGTGAAGAATGACACCACCGCCGAAGATATCTACGCCGTTATAGGAACGGTTGTGGCACGCCTTCTTAAGCCGGAGCAGCACCTCACCCTTCATGAAATTACCACTGCCTTACATGCAATGGGAGAAGATAGCTCAGATCGTACCGTTCGCGACGCCTGTCGCGCCGCCGTTGTGATGCTTTCAAAGCAGATGCATTAATTCCGCACCGCGCCTTTGTCGGTGCATTCCAGCCTGTACAATCCCGTTAAATGTTATGCATCGTCATCGGGCGTCCGGCCCACAACGATTTCCAGCGCATTGCGCAATACGTCCAGCTTGACCACATCCGTGGTGCTCTCCAGTTCAGCGATGAGATACAACAAAATGGCCTTGCTGGTGACTTTTTTACCATCAATCACTATGTCCCGAATGACGCTATCTAGTACGGCAGTCTCTGCCGTTAACTTATCGCCTTCACTGCGGAAGTGGTGTATCAGGTCGGCTTCGGCGCTGATAGGGTTAATCTCTTGCTGCATTGTGTATCCCTGAGCTTGTGCGCGCAGCGCGACGATTTAAAGATTCAGCCTATCGAGGCTACAGCGCAACGCGCTCGCATTAATAAGAAGCTTTTGACACAGAAAGGTCAGTGTCAGTGCTTTTTAGTTAGCGAAGCGATGGGCGTCGTTAGCGTTGCGTGTTGAACTTCATCTAGAGCAATACGCAGCGCTTCAAGCCGATCGGGGTCTGATTCACGGTTTCCCATTGCGCTTAAGCTTGCGCTCAGGTTTTGAGTATCAACCCGACCTTCTTGTGCAAGTAGCCCTACAACGGCCTCGCCAATCATGATGTCGGTTAGTTTTTCAAATTTACTTCTTTTCATACTGCCGCCTTACTTCTGTGTCACTCCTGACAAAGTGATAGGGCAGCCTTTCCAGACTCCCCCTCTTCTCGATGCAGATAAGAAGTGGGCTTCGCGACGACCGGAATTAACGCTCAAACAGCATACCGATCAGTGTCTGATAATGACGCTCTTCTTCCAGGCTGGCTGCAACCTCTAAACGGCGCAGTAACTTGGTGCAAATGGCTTTGCGGTTAAGGTTCTTACCGCTGCGCAAAATCTCCACTACAACCTGACCCAATGTCTCTTGCTGCGTGGGCGCGGTAACTTTGTTAAAGTAATGGGCGATGTCGCTGGCAGAATCAGGGAATTTTGTCACGTTCTGACGCATAGATGACACCTCTAATGGTTAAAATATAATCTTCTCTGTCTGCCGCTAAAGTTATACAAGAAAGGCAAACTTGTACAGCAATTCTGTTGATGTATTGGTTAAGACTTTGTGCATAAAATGCTAGCCAATATAAATCAATAACTTGAAAATTGAGCGGCTTCGATAAAACTCACACCTTGTACAACTTATAAGGGCCTTTTGTGGTTTTCGTAACGCTTTTCACTGGCGTTCAAATGCCCCTGCTTGACGCTTTTTTCTGTTATTGCGTGCATCGCGTCATGAAAATTTATGGGATATCCCTAACGTCAACTCAGCCGAAGGACGCAAGCTATTGTGACCTTGCTTTTCATTGCGCGAGGTAGTTATTTGAAATGCATGTTATTTTTATCGGTACTAAATTAATGACACTGAACGTAGCAAATGATTGCTGTACACCGGTCCCGGCATCGTTTACTTTTGCCCACGCGTTCCCCTCTTTTAAACTTCAGGTATTTTAATGCGACAGGACGGTTCACCACCGGAGAAAAATAGCGGGCTCGTGGGCTACTTTAGCCGGGTCTCTCACCCCTCGCAGGTTGCGATGTTGGGCAGAATCACGGTTGAAATTTTGCGTCAGGATAGGCGGCTTACACGTACGGCGGTATGTCTAAAATTGATTGGCCGTCTTGATGCGTCAGATAATCATGAAGAACAGCATCATCTACGCGAGCTGCTTGGAATGCTTTTCATGCGATAATTAGCGCCAGCGTTTTAACTGTATAAGATAGACATCTTGTCCACGGATCGTTTACCGGAACCTCTCCCCCGCCCCCGATAACCAACCTCGTTTTGCCTTCGCTTGATTGCACAGATGAAGCAGCGCGCGTTTAAATGTTACAGAGTGAGGGATGCCATACGTGATGGCATTTACCTACTTTGCTAAAGCATTGTGGAGAGGCGTCATCCCTGACCTGTTTCTCCAGCCGGTGCACGCACGCGCGCAACCGTTGAGGTCATCTACGTCGTCGTAATCCGGCCAGAGCCGGCTACGTGTACAGGCGTCAGTTCTTTTCGTCGTTCAGGCCTGCAAGTGTCTTAAGATAAGGCACATGCAGTACAGCCACATCCGGTTGATCAAAACTTCTCAGCCAGCTTCTGGCTTCAGAAATTTCAGACAATCGCGCCGGGCTGCCACCCGCTTTTGCCATATAGCCGAGTTCATCAATAAGTGATTGAACACTTATCTCTCTTTCGCTAAGCGCAAGGCTAAGCGCTGCTTCGCCAATAATCACGTGGCCTTTCTCGTCGTGTTGAATAGACAAATGAAACCTCCTTTACACGTAAATGACAATCTCACGTCATACTGTAGTCATAACCGCAGTTCTTGCAGCGTTAATATTCTTAAAGCGACCGCAATGTGCGCGATTTTTAGCTAACGCCTGAAATTTATTCAGTATTTAACTTGTCTATTAACGAACGATCATTTCACTTTTGTCGCATTCTGGCGTAGACCCTGCAGCGTACCCGTCATTATTACCCAGATATACAGAACGCCCGGTAAAAAAGAGAGAGTGAACACATTCCATAAATTCATGTTATATCAATCAATTAGAAAGCGAATATACGCCCTAAAGCCCCGCCCGTAATCGAGACCTAGCTTAATTTCGTTGCATGCTATCCGCGCGAGTCATTATCACGCAGTAAAACCACATTTGACGATTGTCCATTTAACACCTTGACTCAGGTTAAGTGCATTAAATGAAGGAAGCCGAAAATGACTGAGCTACTGCATATCATTTCCGTAGGCGCGATTGTAGCGGGCATTTACCTGATGGAGTAATGAAAGGCGTTACGGCACAAAACCCTTGTGGTCATGAAGGGCATACGGTTTTCACCGTTACGCAGAAACGACACCGCAGGCGCTGAAAACGTCTGCGGTAATGCTGTCAGGCAGCCGCCTGTAGCAGTGTTTGATTTGGACCGCACAGCAAAGCAGGAATACCGTCTTTGAGTTTATGACGATAATTCCACTGCATTAGCTGAGAGATCCCTGCACCGCACCACATTAAGTGATGCGCGTGGCGGTAAGAGGCTGTTGCCGGCACGCCTTTGGCTTCCGAGGCAACCTCGACGCGAAAGCCTTGCCCAACAAGGCGGATAGACTCCATCCAGATCTCCGTCGCGTCATTTACGCTAACGGCCTCAAGGAAAAGCGGTATCGATTTACGTCTGAATGCAGCTGACATGGTGCGTTGCGCATGATGCATTACCGCCGCATGGAAGCGCGTCTGTCGCTCATTAGCCCCTTCACTGACATCTGAACGCAGCCAGAGGTTGAGAGGACGCAGATAATCGTTCACAAACGCTTCGCTGCTGTAATCGTTGCCGACTTGCTGCAAGCGTTTTTGCAGTAAGTTATCTGAAGCGATGCGCAATTGCTGCGTCAGCTCTTCCTGGCGGCACGCCCAGCCGCTGCGTGAAATGTAGGCGGCCGAATAGAGACGCTGATGCACTTCTGATAGTGTATCGCCCGAATCGGTCATCTCCAGCACGGAAAAAATGCGCGTCAGCTGGCCGCTACTGTAGCCTTTGTCGCTTGAGGGTGCGGAAATCAGCCCCGCACGGCGCCAATTTTTAAGGATGGCAGGCAGTAGGCCGGTAATTCCGCATACTGTGTCGGTAGAATAGTGTGGCATAAAAGCCCCCTTATGGGGTGGGTGCACGCCAGCAAAATTGCTAGCGAGACCCCTTATTTTGCGCTTTTATTGAGCATTTTGATACTCATTAAGGCGGCTTTACATAAGCATACATCCTAAGGTTGCGCGTTATGGATAAGCCAAATGAGACACCCTGCGCCTCGCACAACTTCACGGCGTACGCCTGCGCCACATACAAAGAAAAGCGGCCTTAATTAGCCTCTATTCCCCTCATAAAGCCTCCTTAGCACACGGTATGATCCCCACAATGAATGTTGCCTCGTCCGGGTTGTTTATCTGGCTCATACGCAGGAACGTCATGCCCTTGTATAGATACAATGTGTAAATTCACGCGCAGGTACACCCGTCCTGCTGATACGCATGAATTTAATATGACAACTCATTAGATGCCATTAACGTATAACAGGCGGAGTCAAACCTATGTCTTTTTCACAGGCGGTCAGCGGATTAAACGCCGCGTCAAGCAACCTTGATGTGATTGGAAACAATATCGCTAACTCCGCAACCGCGGGCTTTAAAGCGAGCACAGCAGCTTTCGCAGACGTATTTGCCGGTTCCGGCGTGGGTCTGGGCACCAAAGTCGCCGCCATCATTCAGAACTTCGGCGACGGTACCACTACCACCACCAGCCGCGGATTGGACGTCGCGATCAGCAACTCGGGCTTTTTCCGCATGCAGGATAACGCGGGTAATACTTACTACAGCCGTAACGGTCAATTTACCCTGACTGCCGATCGCGAAATTGTAAACACCGAAGGCATGAAGCTGACGGGTTATGCCGCTGCCGGTACACCGCCGACCATTCAGACCGGTACCAACCCCGTTGCGTTAACCGTGCCAGATACCGCGATGTCAGCGAACGCCACCACAAAAGGTGCACTGACCACTACGCTCAACTCAAGCTATACCGCGATCCCGGCGACCACCACATTTGATCCTACTGACGCGTCGACCTACAGCGACAAGTCATCCATGTCGGTGTTCGATTCGCTCGGTAATCAGCACACGCTGGATCTGTACTTCACTAAAACCGCTGACAACACCTGGACAGTGCGTCCCATTGACAGCACCACCGGTACAGCCAGCACGCCAACCAGCATCAGCTTTACCACCAACGGTACGCTGATCGGCACCGGTGATATTTCTGTCGACATCGGTTCACTGAACGGCTCCACCGCGGGTCAGAATATGACGCTGAGCCTGGCAGGTTCTAAACAGCAGAACACCGGTGCGAAAAGTACCTTTGGTAACCCCACGCAGGATGGCTACGCGCCAGGCGAGTTGACCTCCTACGTGATTAACGACGACGGCACCATTACCGGAAGCTACTCCAACCAGAAAACCCAGCTGCTTGGTCAGATCGTTCTTACCAACTTCTCTAACCCGGAAGGGCTGAAGTCCATGGGTAACAACGTTTGGTCAGCGACGGCCGCGTCTGGCCAGCCGCTGGTGGGTCTTGCCGGCACCGGTAACCTCGGTACCTTGACCTCAGGTGCGCTGGAAGCCTCAAACGTTGATCAGAGTAAAGAGCTGGTCAATATGATCGTGGCCCAGCGTAACTATCAGGCCAATGCGCAGACCATTAAAACTCAGGATCAGATCCTCAACACCTTGGTTAACCTGCGTTAATGTCTTACTGAACGGCTGGCGGCATCTCTGCGCCGCCAGCGTTTATTCAGCATCCAATCCCTTAGGGCTGCAGTAATACCTCACCCGCTTGCACACCACTGACTTCCGTTCCAGCCGCAGTTGCATGGCCCTCCTGTACATACACTCGCTTCGCTTCGTCTGCTGCACTGCGCCGGTAGATGACATAGCGTCTGCCGTTATCGTCGATCGCGATCGCCTGAGGCGGAACGGTAATGCCGTTGGGGTTGTGATACGTGATGACATCAAGGGTTGCGCTCATGCCGAGGCGCAATGCGCTCAGCTCGGCGGGCGCGGCGGTCATTGAGGCAACGACATCATATTCGGCGGGGCCGCCCATCTCGCCGCCGTTGGCGTTTTCAACACTGATATGCGTCAGGCGACCAGAAAATGTCTTCGCGCTGATGCCCTCAATGGCGAGGGCAACGGGCATGCCTTCTTTTAAGAAACGCGTATCGCTTTCCTGTACCCGGGCAACAATATTGATCTCCTCAAGTCCGGCCAAATTGAAAACCGGACTCCCCTGTGTAAGCAGTTGACCCACCACCGGCAGCGCCGCTTTATTGCCGCCGGGTAATGTCGCTTGCAGCACTAAGCCGCCAAAAGGCGCTTTCACCACCGCGTGTTTTGCCTGTTCAATTAGCAGGCCATATTGCGCTTGCGCGTTGGTCAACGCCATCTTGGCGATTTGCTGGTTATCGCGATCTGCACCCGCTTCCGCCAGCGTGAGCTCGTCTCGGGCGTTTTGCTGCTCCTCGGTTTGCGTTTCTACCTGCAAGCGAATGGCGTCTAATTCGTTCCGGGAGACGATCCCCCGCTGGTAAAGTGCCTGCGTTTCCGCGAGGCTGGTTTGACTATTTTTTAACTGGACACTGGCCATTCTAACCTGGCGCCGCAGGCGAGAAATTTCCGGGGTGCTTCTCCACTGTTCAAAGCGGCTCACCTCGCGCTGGGCTTTCAGCACGTCGGACAAGGCGTTTCTGATACGCATATCCAGTTGCGCGGTATCCAGCGTAAATATGATCTCTCCCGCGTTAACCTTGCTACCCGCCACCGCAGCGATTGTGCTCACCGTTCCTTCAAAGGGAGCCGTAAGCGTGACGGTCTTTGCCGCTGCAATGCGGCCAGCCAGACCCAGCGTAGTTTTGACATCCGCGACGTTTACCGCTTGCCAGATTGCCTGCGGCCTCTCGCTATTCGTCCGATCGGGGCGAAGACGCCACCAGCCTGACATGCCAACCGCAATCACCACCAAGACAAACGCGCCCAGCAGCGCGCGTTTTCTGTTAATTAACATCGCTTGCACCTTCATTGAGCGTGATACCCCAGCTCTGCAGCGTGGTTCCCATGACCTCATCAAGCGCGGTAATTGCGGTTTGATAGCGTATTGACGCCGTCAACCGCGCATTCTCCGCATTACGCAGATCCGTCTCGAACGAGAGCACCTGAAAATTTGACGATCGCCCCACTGCCAGCTTTTGTCGTTCAATGTCCACTTTTTGTCGGGTGAGATCATAGGCCCTTACCGCGATACCATACTGTTTCCAGCGCGTATTCACCTCGTTGACGGCGGCGTAAATATCGCGCGTAAGCTGCTGCTCGCTCTCTTCTGAAGCAAGGCGCTGCACTTTCTGATTGACCTCCGCATTCAGTGTGGCCTGACGCGGCGCCATATCGCCCACCGGGATTTCAACCTGAACGCCGATATAATTATCCCGCCCCACATTTCTGTCCGTGCCGGCTGAACGGGAGTGCGTGTCTCTGGCGCTTGCCACCAGCGAGATATCCCAAAGCTGACCATTTCTGGCCAGCAAAACATTTAGATCGTCTTTTTTATTGTTGATGAGCTGGCTCAAATAGGCGGGTTGCGTCTGTTTGGCCAGCTTCAGCGCGTCAGCAACATTGATGCGGACAAATTGTGGGCGCGCGGGACGAGAGACTACAAGTGGGGTACGCAAATCCAAGGCCAGCAGCTGCAGCAGCGCGAGGCGCGTGCTGTCACGCTCATTGCGCGCTTGCTCCACTGCCAGCTCTTGGTTCGCCACATCGGCCTCAGTCTGCACACTGTCTACCTGCGCCATTCGACCGGCCTCAATCAACGCGGTGTTCACCTCCAGCAACGCTTTAGCCCGCGTCAGCGAAACCTCTATGATGTTGAGTTCCTCCGAAGCACGCTGAACGTTGCGGTAGGCTGCAGCGATGTCGGTAACGGTATGTGCCAACGTGGCTTTGAGCATCAGCTTATTTTGCGCCTCGGTAAGCCTCGCCAGCTCGCGCGGCGCGGTCGTGACGTCTTTACCCGCCCCGCGTAGCAAAGGCTGAATGAGGGTGAAGCTGGCGCCGTCATTGTTGTACATTTCCTGGCTGCCGTTACGGATATTTTGGTGTGCCCAGCCCAAGCTCAAGCGCGTGCCGTAAGGCGTGAGCAGCGTCGTTTCGGGGCCCAGGTTTCTCTCTGTATAAGGTGAATCCTGGTTTTTACCGTAAAGATAATTGCCCGAAATCGTCAGTTTTGGCGTGAAGCTGTCCTCCGCCACGCGAAGATCGAATTTTTGCGCCACGCGCTGGAGATAGGCGCTTTTCACGCTGCGGTTATTTCGCAAGCCCAGCGCAATAGCATCGCTCAACGTCAGCGTAATGCTTTGCTCGCTTGCGCGGTGCGTCATACCCGCATTGTCCGGTAGCTGTGCGAAAACGGAGCAGGTAAAAAGCAGCAGCAGTAATATGCGCAAGCGGCGTGGATTAGGCATCATTGAGCGCCCTGACCGGTTCAATTTTAGCCGCCGCCAGCGCCGGATAAAGGCCAAAAAACAGCCCGGTAATGAGCGAGCTTGCCGCGCCAAGCACCAGAGATGCAAATGACAGCGAAAAGGTCGACCAGGCAGACAAGCGATAGAATACGCCGGCACCCGCAATGCCAATTAAACAGCCCGCCAGCGCGCCCAGGGCACTTAACACCAGCGCCTCCAGCAAAAACTGCACCGCGATGTCACGCGTTCGCGCGCCGAGCGCCAGGCGAATGCCGATCTCTTTTTTGCGCTCAGCAACATTCATCATCATCACATTCATTACGCCGATCCCGCCGCCCAGAAGGGATATCCCAGCCATTGACAGCAGCAGCCAGCCAAACAACTGCGACTGGCGATCCATGCCGTTCAGCAGCAGCGCCGGCACCTGTACGTTGACATTCAGAGCGGGCTGAAGCGCCAGGAGTGTCGTTTTCAATTGGTCAGCCATGGCGTCGGAGGTATCGCGCGAATATTGCACGATGACCGTGGAGAGATAAGGCATGGGCATCACACGTTTCATACTGTTGGCTGACAAAAAAATGGCGCTGTCGGGATCGAAAGGAAACAGCGGATTGCTGTCACGGTGAGCCAGAATGCCAACCACTTCATACACGTAATGTCCGATATGAAAGCGGTCGCCAAGAGATTTCCCTTGCGCCATGCCGTTACCCAAGACGATATAGGTGCTGTCAGCGTCGGCGGCCCCTAAAAAGCGGCCCTGTTGCAGTGATAATCCCATGATACGCATGAGATCCCCTTTTGCGCCGATCAGTAGGGTTGGGATCATGCCCCCGCGATTCGCCACGTCATGCGCGGTGATCGTCGTGGCGGCAACCTGTTTTGCCTCAGGCACTGCCGCGCGCAGCGCCTCAGGATCAAACGAGCCCGGTAGGATTCCAGTGGGCCGCTGTCCCGGTGCAGGCTGGAGATTGGCGATAAGCACGTTGCTGCCCATGCCTTTAAACACATTCGCAGATTCGAGCTGCGCCATATTGCCGACGTTGATCAACGCCACCACGGCGGCGCTTCCTGCCGCGATGCCCGCAAACGCCAGCACGGCACGCCGACCAAGGTGCCGAATACTTTCCAGCGCGGAGAGCAGAATCTGCGTAAAAGACGGTCCGTACTTAATACTGGTTCTCCCTGATTCTCGCGCTGCGCAACGCAAAAACCTGACAAGTGTTCATTCCTGAATGCCGCCATTGGTGACATAAAACTGCCTGTTCATTCGGCTTGCCAGCACCTTATCGTGCGTCACGATAACCAGCGTGGTGCGATGGGTTCGATTTTTTTCCAATAGCACCTCCACAATTTTGTTGCCGGTTTCATCGTCAAGGTTTCCGGTAGGTTCATCCGCCAGCAGCAAAGAGGGATTGCCGCAGAGCGCGCGAGCAATGGCCACGCGCTGACATTGGCCGCCGGAAAGTTCGCTGGGACGATGGTGCACCCGCTCAGCCAGACCCACTTGATCCAGCCAGTCCGCCGCTTTTAGCAAGGCCGCACGTTTCTTTTCGCCACGGTACAGCAGAGGCAGCGCCACGTTCTCCAGCGTAGTTAGGCGAGGAAGCAGATTAAAAGCTTGAAAAATAAAACCAATGTGTTCGTTTCTTAGCTGTGCGCGCACGTTAGCAGAGGCGTGAGACGTCTCCTGCCCGGCAATAAAAAGGTTTCCCGCCCGCGGCCTTTCCAGTAATCCGATCAGGTGCATCAGGGTGCTTTTTCCTGCGCCGGAAGGGCCGGTAATGGCGCACGTTTCACCGCGCGCAATGCACAGTGAGATATTCGTGAGAATGTTGATCGGCGCATCCGCTGAGCCGTAGTGATAGCAGACGTTTTCGAGGCGCAGCGCCTCATTGTCGCATCGGATGACGCTCATACGTAAAACGCGTCCTTGAGTGCCGCGTGTTGATGAGTCCGCGTAAACAGGTGCATTGGGGCGAGGATAACCAGCATAAATGATCGAGTGAGTCTTACACATCAGCAAAGTATCCCTCTGGGGATACCTTGCTGGTAATGATCGCGCTTAAATCAATGCGGAACGTCGTAGTTCACGGTGACCTGGGTGGTGCCGGAACCGAAAATACTGCCGGTCGCTTTGTTGGAGCGAACGCTGTAGTAAAGGAAGAATGGCGTGTTCGCTGAACGGCCTTTAAACGCTGTGGTCGTGCCCGACTTCGCGGCTGAAATATCCACACAGTTAATGGTGGATCCCTGGCAGAGTTGTACCACCAGCGTGCCGCGGTTACCCACGTCAACCTGCCCCAGCGCGTAATCATAATAAATGATGGATACCGTGGCATTCGTCACGGGAATCGCACCGGCCCTAATCGGGAAATCGAAGGTGTACCAGTTGTTCGCAGCGGTGACCATCATCGATTTGTTAGGGGAGCTTTGGTATGCACCACCATCAATCGCCTGAGCGCCCATTGAAGCCAGTCCCAGAGCAAACGCAGCGCCCATCGCCAGGCGAGAAATCATTTTCATAGCTTTTCCTTAAGTTTTTGTCAAATTACCGCAAGCGATGCATTAATAATGTTTATTTTTATAAATAGCAAACAAAACTTTTTACATTTTCAAACCACTGATAGTTCGTAATCCTTACCAAACCCTGTTTCTAAGGCATAGCAACATTATTAATTTTCATTGAATAAAATAATCATGAATGTTTAACGGCCAAACTCATTTTAAGGAAGTCGTGCAGCGGGCGCGCCACTACGCCAATGGCAGTCGGATTATGCGGGTCAGCGAGACTCTCCCTGCCGTGCACTTAACGCCGCAGGCGATCGGCGTGCACGTAGCCATCCCCATGGAGGTTACCTTCACGCGCTTGCCTCTCTACGAACACTCGCGCAGCGTATCCTTGCGGCACGGCTTGGGAAGGTGCGTGATGACCCAACATGACTCGCAGTCTCAACGCCTGCCTGCGCGAGGACGTCAGTGGGTGACTGTCTGAGGGCGAGATCCTCTTGTAGGAGGCGCAGCACTGGCTGGACGTCGCCTGCAATGCCTTCGCTCACTATGTGATACGCGTTTTAAGAGCATTCTCAGTAATCGTTTTCATTAGAAATTACCGACCGAAAAACAAGCGGTTAAAAATATTACTGTCGTTAATGTTATGTTTTATAAGCTAAAAAACTGATAAACACAGCGGCAAAGCGGTCGCTGTGCTTTATATTTAACTGGCTCTGTGACGAAATCCAACGAAGCACAGAGAAGAGTCACTCCTGTTGCCCCCGTATGGGGGCTCTTTTTTTGCCGCTCCCTCGGCGGTGCCGCCGTTTTATGCTCACGCTTGCCGGGCAGACAAGGTTTCTATCGCTTCGGTTACCCGCTGAATGACCCGCAGAGCCGCACGCGACAACTGCCGAGAAGGTGCGGTACACAACGCCAGCGTCAACGGGCGCATGACGCTGTGCTTGAGCGGAACAAAACAGAGCTGATGGGTTTGCACTTCGGTCAGCACATCAAGCAAGCTCAACACGCACACGCCAGTGCCTTGGGCAATCAAACTGCGAATTAAACGGATATCATTACAGGCTATGATGTTGTCCGGCGCCATCCCCTGCTTGCGGTAAAGCGCCGCCACGCGTTCGTGCACCACCAGCGCTTCTCCCGGTAAAATATGGCGCTCGTGGCTGAGATCGCTCAGCGACAGCGCGGCGTGTCCGCTCAGCGGATGTGCGGCGGGCATCACAATGCCCATCTCCAGTTCGGCAAACGCCAGCACGTCCAGTCCTGCCTGCCCGGCCGGGTCAAGAATCAGACCGAAATCAATCTCTGCATGACGAATCATCTGACTGATCGCGTGACTGCTGTCCACGGTCAATTCAAGTCGCAGCCACGGGTACTCGCGCGCCATCTGCCCAATGGCATCCGCGACGCCGCCGCGCGTCAACGACTGGACTAATCCCATACTGACATTGCCACGTTTTAACCCCTGAATGTCATCAAAACGCTGTCGCGTAAGACGAAATTCGCGCTGCCAGCGCATCACGTCGTCGTAGAGCAATTCGCCCGCCGTGGTCATGCGCAGCCCCTCGGGAAGGCGTTCAAACAGCGGCGTTCCGAAATGGGCTTCCGCCTGAAGAATTTGCCGGTTAATGGCGGATGCCGAGACGTGCAGCTTCTCCGCCGCCCTTCGCAAGCTGCCGCTGCGCGCCACTTCGGTGAAATACAGGGAAAAGCGGGAAAAAGGACTCATGGCCACCTGTTCTGTTTTTTGCAACACATTGCTGAATTATTGATGATGGATTTGTACACTGCTTAGTATTCACAATGTCCTGACAGAAATGAAGCCTTTTGCCACTTGTTACAGGACATCGCCATGAGCAGCATTACGCCTCCCGCACATTGCACATTTGAACCCGACGATTGGTTACGCCTGGCACAGCAGTGGCACCCCGTGGCACGGGCCTGCGATATCACTGGCGCGCCAGAAAAAGCCACGCTGCTGGATGAACAACTGGTGGTATACCGCATCAACGGTCAGGTCGTGGTCGCTCGGGATGTCTGCCCGCATCGCGGCGTGCCTTTAACGCTGGGTTTTCATGACGAGCACGGCATCGTCTGCCCTTATCACGGTCTGCGGTTTGGCGAGCAGGGGCGCTGCAATCGCATTCCCTCCAGTCCCGGTCAGGCCGTGCCCGCTAAGCTTCATCTCACCACCTATCAGGTTGAAGAACGCTACGGGCTCATCTGGGTCTGTTTGGCACCCGATGCAGATAATCCGGCACCGCTGCCGTCAATGCCGCACTGGGACGATGACGGCTTTCAGCAGATCAATTGCCCCGGTTTTGAAGTGAATGGCTTTGCCGGTCGTCAGGTAGAGGGTTTCCTTGACGTCGCGCACTTTGCCTGGGTGCACACCGAGACCTTTGCCGATGCCACCAATCAAGTGGTGCCCGAGTACGCGCCAATGGAAACCGACACCGGTTTTGTGGTGGATTACTGGAGCAGCGTAAGTAATTTTGCCGCCAACAGCCCGCAGCAGGCACCGGAGGGCTTCGAATGGCTGCGCCATTTTGAGATGCATTTACCCTTTACCGCTACCTTGACTATCCATTTTCCTGGCGAGTCGCGCCTGGTCATCATGAATGCCGCTTCGCCGGTATCTGCGCGTAAAACGCGTATGTTTGCGCCGATTGCGCGTAACTTTGATCTGCACGTACCGGTTGAGGATGTTCATGCCTTTAACCTGCGGGTCTTCGAGGAAGATCGCTTGATGGTTGAAACGCAAAAACCAGAGCGGCTGCCGCTGGATTTAAGCATGGAGGCACATATCCCCGCCGATCGCAGCTCGATTGCCTACCGACGCGGCCTGAAGCGTATGGGCTTTGGCGATTTCTTTTTGGTATGAGGAGGCCATGATGAGCACAGAATTTGACGTGGTGGTAGACGGTATCTTCCGCCAGGGCCGCCACAATCTCAGCGTCAGGCTGGTGGCGGAAAATTTCGCCCCCCTCCCCGTCTGGCAGCCTGGGGCTCACATTGATGTGCATTTACGCGCCGGGTTGGTGCGCCAATATTCACTCACGGGGTCCAACCGCGACCAGCAGGCTTACCACATTTGCATCGCACGCGACGCGCAATCGCGCGGCGGTTCCCGTTATGTGCATGACACGCTACGGCCCGGTCAGCGTCTCAAAATCTCACCGCCACGCAATCTTTTCCCTTTGGTGTCCGCAGAAAGCGTGACATTACTGGCAGCCGGTATTGGCATTACGCCCCTGTATGCCATGGCCGACGCGTTGGATGCCGCTGGCACCCCTTTTGTGTTGCATTACTTCGTCAAGCAGCGTGGCGATGAAGCGTTCCTGCCCGAACTGTCACGCTATATGGCGCAAGGTCAGTGCAAAATTTGGTACAGCAGCGAGGGCAACAGTCCCCGCAGCGCCTTGCCTGCGGCGGTGCTGTCGCACGAACCAGACAGACATCTCTATGTGTGCGGACCGGCAGGCTTTATGCAACAGGTAACACAGCAGGCGCTGACGTATAACTGGCCGGCTGAGGCGATCCATACCGAGGCCTTCAAGCCAGTGCAAGCGGCGCCGATTCTGGGCGAGGAGGGCGCTTTTACCGTCACGCTGGCGCGTTCTGGGCGGCAGTGCACGGTACCCGCAGGGCAGACCATTGCGCGCGTGTTACAGGATAATGGCATCGCCGTGACTTTATCCTGCGAAATGGGCATGTGTGGGGCTTGTTTAACGCGCGTCACCGCCGGCGAGATCGATCACCGCGATACGGTTCAATCTGCGGCAGAAAAAAGCGGTGCCGAGCAGCACATTGCACTGTGCTGCTCGCGCAGTAAAACGCCCGAGTTGGTGCTGGATCTCTAAATCGCGGCGGGTTCAGGCGCCAACTTAAATACGCTTACGCTTTTAAGCATCTGGTTTGCCTGTTCGTTCAACATCGACGAGGCCGCCAGAGATTGCTCAACCAGCGACGCATTCTGCTGCGTCGTGAGGTCAATTTGACTGATGGCGATGTTGATCTGGCTAATGCCATCCGCCTGTTCACTGCTGGCCTGATTAATCTGGGCCAGCACCTCTTTCATATTAGCGACGTTGAGCATCATGTCCGACATCAGTTTGTTGGCCTCCGTGACGGAGTCGCGCCCATCAACGATGCGCGTCGAGGACTCTTCAATTAGCGATCGAATCTCACGCGACGACGTGGCCGTTTTTTGCGCCAGTCCACGTACCTCTTGCGCCACGACGGCAAAACCGCGGCCATGCTCGCCAGCGCGGGCGGCCTCAACGGCGGCGTTCAGGGCCAGAATATTTGTTTGGAACGCAATGGAATCAATCAGGTTAATGATGTCTGACATCCGGCTCGCAGAGTCGTGGATTTCTGCCATTTTGCCGGAGACGTGATTCATCATCATGACATTTTGATCAACGGCCGTTTCCGCTTTAGTGGATAAATCCGCGGCAAAATGGGTATTGTTGCGCGTGTTGCTGATGGTCGCCGTGAACTCTTCGACCGACGCTGCGGTTTGTTCCACGGAACTGGCTTGCTCCTCGGTGCGCGCGGCCAAATCTTGCGTTCCAGACATGATCTCGCTGGCGCCGCCTGAAATTTGCTCTGCGCTTTGGCGAATCTGACTGACGATCAGCGACATTTTTTGCTGCATGTGCTGAATAGCATTAATCAACAGCCCCATTTCATCGCGGCGTTTTTCATGAAACGCGCTGCTCAAGTCCCCGTCTGCAACGCGTGAAAGAAACGCGATAACGTTTTTCAACGGCACCGTAATTGAGCGAATGATCAGCCATGCCAGCGCGGTGGAGAGCATCACGGCGGCAATAAATATCACCACCATGAAAATTTTGGTGGCGTTATACGAGCGCACAAACTCGCCGTAGGACTGCTGCATTTGCTTTTCTTGCAGCGCAATAAATCCCTCGACCGCTTGGGTATAGTCGCCCTGCACTTTCGCCAATTGGTTGAAATAAAACGCTAACGCCTGCGCATTGTTGCCGTTCAGCAACTGCAAAAACTGATCGCGATGAGTAAGATAAGCATCACGTTTGCCGTTGATCACGTTGAGGGAATCTTTTGACTCTTGGTCATCCGAAATCCCCTCAATTTGTTTATAAAGTGCGGAAATTTGCTGCGAAGCATGGGTGAGCGAATCGGTAATCGCGCGCCGCTGTTCGACATTAATCGGGCTCAGCAACAGGGCTTGCTGATGAATGGAAACATTGATTTCATCAATGAGCTGGTTGCTCAGTGATATAGAGGGATAATCATCCTGCATAATCCCATTGACGCCTTTGTCAGCAAGCTTAAGCGAATTTAACCCTAACGCAGCAACAAAAAGCAGCATGGCAATGTTCGCCAGCGATGAGACAACTAACTTCGTACGCAACGTAACATTGCGTGAAAATGCTTGAATCATGTTCATCCAGAGGCCTCGATAACAAGGTGAAATGTGGCTTAAGAAAGGAAAAGCGAATGCAACTTGCCGCTACGTGGTCCTTGTTTCAGCAATACAGTTGTTATCGTCTGTCGCTGGGCTTATCTGAGCGTCTTTACGTAACTATAACTAATTCCTATTGCTATTATCGTTCCTATCAATTGAAAGCTGGCAGGGATCGACGCAAAGCACACTGATGTGCCGCACAGTGCATCATCAACAATCACAAGGTTCATTAGCGAGACTGTAGGGGGCGGCGTGCATCCCGCCACAACGGGCTGACCTTCTCGTCCCGCTCATCAATAATACCTGTCATGCATTATTTAAAAGAGAAATTAATAGGCGAAGTGCACTGGCTAACACCTTTCCTATTTAAGCGAAGCGGTAAAAATGAGGATTATTCCACATGAAAGTGGTCCGTTTGCGAATATGACGATTGACAGTAATATAAATTAAGAAAAACCTTCCTGATTTTACCGCTCCGTTTAAATAATTAAAAAATTTCGCTTCGCATGATGAATAAAATCTGATAACAATCATTTTTCATACCACTTTTGCGCAAGTCGCAGTAAAATTGCGTTATCCCTGATCGAACGCAACGATAAATATTAATCATTAAGATTCATCGAACCTTGATTGTGGTAAAAACAGCACTACATTTATTTTTTGCTTTACATTGGTATAAATATTAAGAGGACGAAAAATGACGGATTCTCACGATCTCGTTAAAGAGGAAGAACAAAAGAAGCAGAGGCGAGGCGGCGCGGGTAACTTTGCTGAGAACAAAGAGCGAGCTGCTGAAGCAGGCCGTAAGGGTGGTCAGGTCAGTGGCGGCAACTTCAAAAACGATCCTCAGCGCGCTATCGAAGCGGGCCGCAAAGGAGGTAAAATCAGCCGTCGTAAGTAATTTCTGAGCCGTTTTCTGAATAGTAGTTTTCTTTGTTGCATTATCCAAGCGCTCTCCTGACGCTGCGTTACCGCTTCGCTAAATCAGCATCGGGAGAGTTATCTCTTTCTTCAGGGCGTAATTGGCGTCTTATTAATCGCAAAAGTGGTTTTATCGTCACGCTTACCTGCGAGGCTGTAACTGCTATTTCTTATTTTTTTAAATCAGCGCTCAGTTATTATCACGCTTTTCATATTTTATATTTGTACAAATCACACATGATTGTACACTTTTGTTAACCTCCTTTTTAGAACCTATATTTATTATTAGCACTTTTATTTAGCAATTAACGCTGTCTCACTTTGCCTGGTTTATAACCTGCGTTTCGCACCCCTTTGCACAGGCATGTTATGCCGCTTGGTATCGTACCGATCGCACACGCGGTGATCTGCGTTCAATAATCCTGGCTACAGTGTGTAAGTACGCTGCAAACAATTTTTGCAGCAGGAATACGAATCAAGAGAGGTCAGCATGGCAGGCGGTTGGTCCGAAGATGGTGCGGTGCAAAAACAGATTGATGCCACCGTTGATGACGCTGTCGCCAGGGCGCGCAGCCATCTCAATCAGGGTAAAAGTGCACAGTATTGTGAAGCGTGTGGTGAACCGATACCGGAAGCGCGCCGCCTGGCGTTACCCGGCGTGCAATACTGCGTAGCGTGTCAGCAAAAGCTGGATGAAAAAGAGGCAAGTCACAGCGGGTACAATCGGCGAGGCAGTAAGGATAGCCAACTGCGCTGACTGGCCGCCTTCAAGACGCATGGCAGCCTGTTTGCGCTCAATATTCAGGTACTCTGCTCTTGCCATAAGCGTACATCATTACGCCCGGCGCGCTTAACGTCGTAGAGTGCTTCGTCAGCGTGACGCAACCATTGGGTCAGTGATTCAGCGCGACTGGCAGAAGCGATGCCAATGCTGACCGAGCAGCGATATGCTTGCGCGGCGGGTAGACGTACGGTGGCTATCTTTTCCTGCAACCTTCTGGCAAGGATCACCACGGATTCATCGCTGGCATGGTGAATAATCACGCTTAACTCATCGCCGCCCAACCGCGCCGGTATGTCTTGCAGGCCAACATAATTGCGCAGCAGCGCTGAGATCTCAGCGAGCAAAAAGTCACCCGCCTCATGCCCCCACGTATCGTTCACCGTTTTAAAATGGTCGACGTCCATCAGCAGCAGATAAGCCGCACTTTCACCACGACGGGTACATAAAAACTCGCTTTCCAGATGCCGTTCAAACAGGCGTCGATTGGGAAGCTGCAAACCGGGATCCATTAATGCGATGCGTTCCAGCTCGCGGTTACGCTTGCGTAGCTGCAGCGTGAGATTGTAGGAGGTCACACTCAGCGCGAGGAGATAGCACGTTGCCAGCGGCAGCGTCAGCCACACGGTTTGCATGCTGAAGTGAAGCGTAAGCTTTGTGCCATCCATTAACCAGGTCAGCGCGAACCCACAAAAGAAGGCTTTTAGCGCGGCGAGCAGGAGCGAACCGCCACCCGCCGAGTAACGATCCGACGCGAGCACCGCCATCATGACAAACGAAGGCAAAGGGCTTAAGGCCATTAGCGCCACCCATATCCCGCCAAAGGCGGCATCCAGCGTCAAATTTTGTCGCTCAACAACCGTGCTGTCTTCTGCTCGCAGCGCCCGATGATGCGCAAGCCATGGCCAAAAATAAGCGTTAATAAACAAAAGAAGACAAATAAACGGGCTGCGGTGCTGCTCAAGCAGTACCGATAAAATCGGGAAAAAACAGAGGATCGTGCCGAGTTGACGCATGATAAACATTCTGCGCACGAAACGCTGGGAACGCCGTTTAAGATGGCCGACATCAGGCGAATAATAATTCATGGGTAAGCGATCAAGGGTGGCGGTAATCGCTATGTTAACGGGAAAACGCGCTTGCCTTTAATTTATTTTTAAGAATTTTCTCCTTGCCTAAACAATTCATCGCCTTTTGATTAAAGTTGCTCGTGTTTTCGCGCGCTGAACTGATTACAGTGAATCCTGTTAAGCCATCCCCCTCCCCTCTCGCTTTGCGAGGCCGATAAAAGAACATTTTGTAAGATCAGCCGTAAACTTTTTGAATCACGCTGGAAAGGTGAAACTGCACGAATAAGCGCATGATGCCCGCGCTCGTGGCGGAAACGGGAAATAAAAAAGGATCGCAATGCGCGATCCTTTTTTGACTCAGGGCAAACATCCGTCCTTGAGGTTAGCCGTTCTGCAGGCGGAACTGCGTTACCAGCTGCGACAATCGCACAGCCTGCTCTTCAAGCGAATGGGCAGAATGCGAGGAGGCACTGACTAAAGACGCATTTTGTTGAGTGGTGGTGTCCAATTCTCCTACCGCGCGGGCAATCTGCTCAATGCCGCGACTTTGCTCATCGGAGGCGGCGGAAATCTCTTCCATGATCTCGTTGACGTGGTTAATGCTGGCCACGATCTGCTCCATGGTTTCACCGGCGCGTGCGACCTGCTGGTGACCACTGCTGATGCGGGAAACCGATTCACCAATCAGCTGCTCAATGTCTTTCGCGGCACCTGCGCTGCGCTGGGCAAGATTACGCACTTCACTCGCCACCACCGCAAAGCCACGGCCTTGCTCGCCCGCGCGAGCCGCTTCAACTGCGGCATTCAGCGCGAGGATATTGGTCTGAAAAGCAATGCTATTAATGACGGCGGTAATATCGGCAATTTTCTTTGAACTCTCAGAAATGTCACCCATGGTGCTTACCACATCACGCACCGCGACACCGCCCTGATTGGCGTTACGCCGGGCCTCTGCGGCAATTTGACTGGCATGGCGCGCATTATCGGCATTGTTTTTCACGGTAGATGTCAGCTGCTCCATGCTCGCCGCCGTTTCTACTACCGCCGCCGCTTGCTGTTCCGTACGGGAAGAGAGGTCCAGATTACCCTGATTAATCTCACTTGCCGCTTGTGAAACACTGTCAACGCTGTTGCGCACATCGCCTATCATGCTTTGAAGACGCGCATTCATGCGCCCCATCGCCGCAGTGAGCTTGCCAAACTCATCCTGCCGATCGGCGGTAATATGAGAACGCAGATCGCCACTGGCAATGCGCTCTGCCAGCGCCAGGTTGTGGAATAAGGGACGGGTAATTTGACGAATGATATACCACGCTACCAGCACGCCAAACAGGATAGCTAAGCCACCGATGAGCATCATCAGCGCTGCCGAGCCTTTGGCAAGCACGTCGTTACGCGCTTTCACTATCGTGATGATCTTCTTAATGGTGGCGCTGCTGCTGTCGCCTGCCACTTTAACGGTATTCTCCGCACTGCGAAGCTGCGCATAGCTGTTTGCTGCCTGCAGGCTAAGATCTTTGAAGCGCTCGGTATCGTGCCAGAGCGAGGTAAAACCGCTCTGCTGCTCCGCGGGCAACTGCGCTAACAGAGATTTCATATCATCGCTGGCCTGGCGGAAATGCGTCTCCAGCGTGGCCCGTAGCGTATCCGATGCATTAAAGCGCAGCGCCCATGCCTCTTCGCGCACGTTGCTGATGGTAAACAGCTGTTGATAAATCTTGTTGGTTATCGCGGGGTCACTGACGGGAGTCTGAATCAGCTGCATATAACGCGCCGTCATATCTTGTTGGCTGAGAGAATCCAACTGCGCGCGCTGCGCATTAAGCTGCGCCGTGGCCTGCGTCATCGCGCCGATGCTGTTCTGAAAGGCCGCGAGGTGCTCGTCGAGTTGATTAATCAGCGCCTCGGCGTCTCGGCTCCATGAAAGCTGTTTGGCTTCTCGGTTCATACGCTGCGCGTGACTAACGTAGTCCGCCATCGCCTGTCCCGCTTTGTCGTCACCGTAGAGATACTTGAGTCGATTGATCTTGGCCTGAAACACGTCGATATTGACGTCGTAAATCAGGTTCGTTTTTTGATAAATGTCGTGGATTTCAGTGAAGCGCTGCACGCTAAGCCCGGTAGCGAGCGCCACTAACAAAAGTACGATGCCAAATCCTGCTGATAACTTACGTGTAATGCGGACATTCCGTAATCGGGATAGCAGTCCCATGTTCTCGCTCCTGAGATGATTATTTTTATCGCTTTCGTGAGAGAGTTATCGGTGCGGGCAAAGAAAGATTTAACTTGCTGGTAATAAAAAGAAAAATTTCAGTAGATGATCGCGTTGGACAGGGCGATTTCAGGGTGAAATCGCCCTTTTTATCTTTTACGCCCACTGCGTGGCAGCGATATCGATCACAAAGCGATACTTAACGTCACCCTTCAACATGCGAGAGAAGGCAGTTTCGACGCCCTCGCCTGTGATTAATTCAACGTCAGCAGTGATGTTGTGTTGACCACAGAAATTCAGCATTTCCTGCGTCTCCTTGATACTGCCAATGGACGATCCGCTGATGCTCAACCGACGAAACACCATTGGTGTCACATCCGGCGCCAGATGGGGTGACTCGGGGATCCCCACCAGCACCAAGCGTCCGTTGGTGGCAAGCGTTGCCAGGTAAGGATTCAGGTCGTGCGGCGCGGAGACGCAATCGATAATAAAGTCCAACGACGTTCGCGCCGCAGCCATCTGCGCCGCGTCGCGTGAGACCACCACATTGCTCGCGCCGAGACGACGCGCATCGTCGCCTTTCTCCGGGGACGTAGTAAAGAGCGTGACTTCTGCACCCATTGCGGACGCCAGTTTTACGGCCATGTGCCCTAACCCGCCCAATCCTACTACGCCCACTTTGTCGCCGGCGGATACATTGAAGTGTCGCAGCGGAGACCAAACCGTCACACCTGCACACAATAAGGGGGCTACACCGGGCAGCGGTAAATTGCCCGGCACCGCGACCACGAAGTCTTCATTCACAATGGTATGCTGCGCATAGCCGCCCCACGTGCTGTCGCCGGTATATTTGTCGATACCGTTATAGGTTGGCGTAAACCCTGCTTCGCAGTATTGCGCTTCCTGCTGCTGACAAAAGTGGCATTCACGGCAAGCGTCTACCATCACGCCCACGCCCACCACGTCGCCTGCTTTATAGCGGGAAACGTGAGATCCCGTGGCCGCCACGCGGCCGATGATTTCGTGGCCAGGCACCATCGGGTAGCGACTGACGGCCCATTCGTTTCGCGCCATATGCAGATCGGAATGGCAAACGCCGCAATAAAGAATATCAATTTTGACGTCATGGGGCTGCAGGGCGCGCAGCGTAATCGCGTCGGTAATAAGCGGTTGTGTTGCATCGTGGGCAACCAGTGCGTTGATTTTCATCGAGCCTCTCATGAGTGTTGGCGTCAGAGTGCGAAAGGCGGCAGACTATAGTGAATGCGGTGCCATTTTGATAGTAGTTACCTTTTGGTTACCACAATAATGCGCGGGCAGCAGATAACTGCATACGCTCTCGGAAAGATATAAACATTCACTGTAATGAGGAGACGCTATGCCAGCTTGGGTCGACGGTAAATTGGTTTTCTATGCGGACTCTCCCCCGCGTCGATTGATGGATCTTTTTTCGCTGAAGTGGAGCAGCATGGTTCTGCACGCGCTTTATCATTGGCCCGAGGGGCGGGCGCGTACCGGAGAATTGCAGCGAAGTTTGCAGGGCATTTCAAAAAAAATGCTGTTTCAAACGCTGAAAGAATTGGAGCTGAGAGGGCTGATCGCACGACACGTTTACGATGTCGTGCCGCCTAAAGTGGACTATCGTCTCACCCCGCTGGGTAAGACGTTTGCAGAGCCCATTGAGCAGATGTATCAATGGGGTCTGGCGCACCAGACGGCGCTCGATGCCATGGAAGCCCATTTGCATTCAGCGCATCTGACGCCCCCTGACGACAGTGAACGTTAAAGCGTGAACCACGCTTTAACGACGGGCATTACGCAAATGGCGTCTCACGCGCCAGCAGGCGTGCAATCACATTGAGCGCCCCTTCCTCGTTATTGCTTTGTGTTCTATAACGCGCAACTTTTGCTACGGCGTCTGCCGCATTATCCATGGCGAAGCTGTAACACGCCTGGCGCAGCATTTCGAGGTCGTTCGCGCTATCTCCGATAGCCAGCACTTCACAATCATCAATGCCCCATTTCTGCTGCAGCAGCGCAATGCCGTGTGCCTTGTGACAGCCGGGGATGATCAAGTCCACAAAGCCAAAACCGCTGGAGACCGGATGCATAATATTTTCAATCGCGCCTAATTCCCCGTGTAAGCGCTCCAGCAGCGCATCCACATTTTCGTGAGCGAGGTTCAGAGAGAATTTAAAAATGGTGTCATCTATGGCGTATAAATCATCGCGCTTTTCGAGACGGCGATAATGATTAGCCAGCATGGCCATCACCTCATCGGGCATAGAGGCGTGGACATACGCGCCGTTACGTCCGCACACCACCGTGCTGATATCTGGCTCTTTTGCCAAAATGTCGAGCACCTGATGTACACGCTCTGGCGCCAATTCCCCGCAAAAAATGACCTCATCACCTTGGGATACCCATGCGCCATTTTCCGCGACGAAGGCAATTTCATCTTTTATCTCTGGGAAATAGTGCTGTAGCTGAAAATACTGGTTCCCGCTTGCGACCACAAAATGGATACCCTGTTCTTTCAGTAACGCATACTGACGCGCGAAACGCTGCGCATTGTATTGTTTGTTGTCATCAAGAAACGTTCCATCCATATCCACCGCGATCAATTTAACTGCCATTTTGCGCTCCTGTATTGTGAACCACTATTCCGTTCGGCTGTGAAAAGGTTTTCATTAAGCTTACTCGCGCTAAGGATTATTGAGAATGTGAATAATGAGTTTGTTAACCGCTTTCAGAGCTTTCTCGCGATTGAGGTATCACGGCGGGCGCGTTTGCAACAAGAAGAAGCCAGGCAGAGAGGATATTCATGCAGGCGCAGCGGTTGCTGACAGCGCGCAATACGGTGTATTGCATTGCGCGCTGGTCCAGAGATCGCTTATTGGTTGTCGGGATAGCTGAGCGTAATGGCCTCGTCCGGTAAGCGGGTAAACGTTTTAATCAGCGTGTGATAATCAGCGGTTGGCGTGACATCTTTCATCTGTTGGGGGTAAAGATCTTTGGCTAAGATCTCCATGCCAATGATGTTGTAAGGATGGTTATAGAAATGGTGGTAAACACCATAGACGCGCTTTTGCTTAACCGGTTCAATTTGCGCGACACCCGTACGTTTCAGCAATGTCTGGAAGGTCGCGCTGACTTCGCTGGGTTGCACACCATAGCCAAAGGGCAGAACATTGGCGTTTGGACGTTTTGAACCGGTCATGATGTAGACGTCAGGTTTCATGGCGATAATCTTTTCCATGGACACAAATCCAGAGTTACCCGGTAGCAGTGCGGAACCGATATTTTTACCTCCGACGGCTTCAACCAGCCCACCCCAGCCGTTATGGCTGTGTGTGAAGCAGCAGTTATCGCTATTGCCGGCAATGGGTTCAATGAATACGGTGTGCTTTGTGTGGGCTTCAGACACAGCTTTCGTTATTCGGGCAAACTTCGCCTGATAAAAATCAACGTAGGCTTTTGCTTCGCGCTCGCGATTAAGCACCTTGCCCAGCAGCGTGATACTCGGCGCCGTGTTCTGTGCCGGGTGTAACTCATAGTCAAGGAACACCACGGGAATATTGAGTCGTTGCAGCGTCGCTAACACACCGGACTGCTGCAAGGCATCCTTTGCACGTAGCTGTGCGATCATTAAATCGGGCTTCTTCGCCAATACGCTCTCAAGATCAACCTGTCCCTGATCGTTAAAGCCCATGTCTTTAATGTTCGCCGCTTCCGGCCACTGGCGTTTTAGCATCTCCCACGTTTGGATATCCTGTTTTTTTGGCAGATTATTCCATGCCACGACGCGATGAAACGGATTGTCGCGATCCAAGAGTGCCAGTGACAGAATGTCACGCCCATCTTGTAAAATAACGTGTTGTGGCTCTTGTTTAATAACCTGCTTATGGCCGTCTAAATCGGTAATAGTCAGCGGATAAGTGGTAGCGACTGCGGCTGTTGACGCCAAAAGGCCAATAGCTGCCAGCAAAGGCTTCATCATTAAAAACTCCCTGTTGAAAGGTAATGGTAATTATTATCAATAACTTTACCACAAGCCTTACACCGTTAAAAACGGTCGTGTCAGCCAGCTTGTAAGGGAATTTTACTCTCCTGCCTAAGGCCAATAAGCGCCGTCCACCTGGAATGATGTCTAGCGCTAGAGCAGAATAGAGGCTCCAATCTCCTTTGCATTAAATGCATTGCGCGGTGCGCTTACTCCAACAGTAAGCCTGATTCAGTGAACGCTACACGCAATCATGTACGCGTAACATTGAGAGGACTAACGGTTAGTGCACAGCTGATAGTGCGTCACCCGTTAACCCTTCAGGTGTTTTATCGATAGATTATCGAGAGCTGCCGCACAGGGCAAAGCGTACTGCTTCCTCAGCGTGAATTTGCGTGGTGTCGAATAGCGGAACACAGGCGTCTTGTGCACCCACCAATAGGGTAATTTCGGTGCAGCCTAAAATGATGGCTTCGGCGCCTTGATGCACTAACGCTGCCATTATTTCACAATAGCGCCGTCGTGATTCATCGCGGATGACCCCTAAGCAAAGCTCTTGATAGATGATGTCATGTATCGTCTTACGATTAGCCGTGTCAGGCACGATAATCTCAATGCCAGACCGTTCGAAGCGCTCAATGTAGAAGGGTTGCTCCATGGTAAAAGCTGTCGCCAGCAGACCCACGCGTTTAAATTTTTCGTGGCTGATTTGTGCGGCCGTCGCATCGGCAATGTGCAAAAGGGGGATGGCAACCGCGTTTGTAATCGCCTGTGCCACTTTGTGCATAGTGTTAGTACAGAGCACAATAAAATCTGCACCTGCTGCCTCAAGGCTTCTTGCCGCATCAGCGAGAATCTTTCCTGCTTTCTCCCACTCACCGGAAGATTGCAAAGTCTCGATTTGGTAGAAATCCACGCTATATATGACGCAACGCGCAGAGTGCAAACCACCTAACTGCTGTTTTACCTGCTGGTTGATGATGCGGTAGTAGAGCGCAGTGGATTCCCAGCTCATGCCACCAATCAGGCCGATTAATTTCATGGGTTGCTGCCTTAGTAAATGGATTTCTGTTTACAAGACGATACCGCAGCTGGGAAAGTTATCCACTTTTTCTGTGGATAAACTATTGAATAATCGTTGGCTAACCCTAATGGTTCTGTATTGGCAGAGTAGAATAGGAAATCAAATTCTGGCGATTTCAGGCTGAAATTTTTTAACAAAAAACAATTAATTCAAAGAGATAAACACGAAATTATCACGGCGAAAGAAATAGATTTCACGGGTTGTTGACCGTTTTCGTCTTTTGATAGCGCATGATTCATGCCGATAATCATTTTGGCTACTTAACCCTCAGCTAAAAGGGGTGAGCCAGCGGTTTACCCTCATTTAATGCAAAAACAGCGTGGCGATTTCAGCCTGAAATTTTTCTCAATAATTGCCTAATTTCATACTGTTAGGGATGAAAACACGTTGGCGAAACCACAAAAAACCGCCTTTCGGCGGCCTGTTTTATTGGTTAAGGTATTTGCTTAATGTCTCATTAATGACGCGATCTAGCTCATCCTGCAGCTCTTTTGACTGACGATTAAATTCATAGCTAAACATGCGGCCACGCGTTTTTTTACGTGCAAAGCGGTCTTTATCCGCAAATGACCACAGCGCCGTTGTGACAACGGAATCTTTTGCCGGAGACGGTAAAAGTGATTGGCTACCGTTGCGCACCAGACGCAAAATCGCATTTTTCACCTCATCTTCTGCAAGTCCGTCACGGGCGCATACGCTATCGATATCGCTGGCGATCGTATCAATGAGTGCATCGACCGTCTGACCCGTTTCTTGCAGTTTTTCGCAAGCCTGAAGCAAGGTTTTGTAGTCAGGGTAAGAGAGTTCAGAGTGATTGGGAAACACCGAGACCAGCGCAAGCGGAACGCTTGCTGCCTGAAGCGCACGCGTGACTTTAGCTTGTGATAACCCCTGATTCTCAGCGATCTCTTTTTGGGACATGCCGCTCTCTTTCAACGACATCAGTCGCATACCCACTTCACGCAGGTTATGTTCACGGGCAGTCTGAATGTCCTGCGCCAGACGACGCGCCTCTTCCGCTGAAATAGCCGACTCGGTGACTAATACATCCAGGCCCGTTTTACAGTGTAACGCTGCCGCACGTCGCCGTGAACCGTCAAGGATTTCGATGCGATTGTCGCGTTTAACACCGATGGCAGGAAAGAATTGCTGGAGCTTGATCGTGCGAATAATATCGCGCAGCGATTCAGGCGTAAGACCCGATTGATCGCGTCCATTGGTTTCCATCACCACATAGGTCTGCGCCTCAATGTCCTTAGCCGCGATATGCTGCAGCGTAAACAGGGCGCGCTTACCCGTTGAGAGAATGAAAGTTTGTGCATGGCCCGCTGAATCGTTGTCATTCTGCAAAGGCGTTTGGCTGAAGGTACGGCCAATCGTAATGCGTTTTGCGCTCATAATAACCTCAGTTCAGGCGAATAAATTCAATGCGGTCAAACACCGCTTTGGCAAAATCCTCGGCGGCTGACCGTGCGTTCTTAAGCGCCTCAGTACTGCCGACATAGGTTGAGGGGTTAGCAGAAATCACCGTATCAAAGGATTCGCCGCAGCGTTCAAAACCATCAAGTCGTGGTAGGGCCGCATCCAGCATGTCACCGCCAAAAATTTCCTTGGCAAGGCTATGACAAAGCTTGTGATCTGCCTTGTTGGAGAGCTTGGACATAAAACCGATATTGCCTTGTAGTCGGCACGGCACTCCGGAGTCTTCAATGATGGCGATCAGTTCTGGCAGGCGCGTCAGGTATTTTAGCGTTGAGTGAAAATCCACTTGTGCAGGCGGAACCGGAGTCATTAACAAATCCGACGCCGCAATCGCGTTTTTCAGGAAAGCATCCAGGTGCGGACCGCTGTCAATGAAAATGAAGTCGTAATCCTTTTTGAGCTTTGACACGACATTCTCATACAGCACGCCGTGAACGTTGTGATCGGGCAGGTGTTCACTGCACAGTTCTTCCCAGCGCGAGGCAATGAAGGCGTCGTCGATAGAGGCGGGCAGTACATCTACACCCGGCACAATTGAGGGTACGACAAATTCGTTCAATAACTCTTCCCGGCTGACGTTTTGCAGCATCGCCTGCGCTGCAGTGGCCTCCACCAGCCCAACTGAACGCTCATGATTCAAAAACATGGTAGCGGAAGATTGGGGATCGAGATCAATGACCAGGATACGCAAGTCTTCAAAAAGCAGATGCGGATGCGCGCGCAGGGCGTGAGCAAGAGACACCGTTGAGACCGTTTTTGATACACCGCCTTTTAGATTACCCACGAACAGCGTGAATGCTTCAGCATGACGATCGCGATATTTAGGAACGCCGCGATGGTGATAAATGTCGATGATGTTTTGAATCGACATCGCATACTTTGTTGACGTACCCGCAGCACGTTTATCAAACTGATAACCGTTTTCTTCCATCTCATTAACCGCATAGTCAACGTTTGCGCGCGTTAATTTTGGTAATTTCGCCAGCGCGGCTTTGGCATAAACTTGGTAGAACGTGTTCTCACGGAGTTCTTGTTTTTGTGCCTGAATCTGCTCTGTCAGACTTAACAGCATTCTTTCAGAACGTTGAGCAACCTTCAGCACTTGTTTCTCATCGTTAGCCATACTTGCTCCACATATGTAGGATTTGTGACTTTATACATAAATCCTGCACATGAGGCAAATTTATATCATTTACTTCTGAATAATCATGAGTTGGCTGCATCCCCTCTAAAAGCTGGGAAACATTCACTGTAGTCAGCTGACCGCGTGAGAAGCTAAACAAGAGGAAGGGAACATACTGCAAACATTCACTGTAGTCAGACATTGCAAGGGAGGCGCATTCACGGCCTGGCCAAACAGGGATTCACTGTAATCAGTAAAAAGCGAAGAAGAACGTTAACCGTTCACTCTAATCAGCAAGAGGACGGTGAACATTCACTATAATCAGCAGGCGTTCACCAAGGTAAGCCCCTGCATACTCAAACGTTCACTGTAATCAGTATATCTTCTGACCTTATGCCCACTCCCCATCCTAAACTGGAAAAGCTGCGCATCCATATGTTCACTGTAATCAGTGGGCCATCCTGTGAGCATGCCATTGAATTTGCTAGATACGTTGCGAAAACGCACCTGAGATATTCACTGTAATCAGTAAAAATAGAGATCAGTAAAATCCCTTTATGCTCCCCTGGCCAAGGCAATTTCTCGCCGTTTTATTCACGGCGTCCTGTAAAGATTCACTGTAATCAGTATTACTGCAGGCCAAGCCGCGTTTCGTATTGACCTTCGCTCACAACATTCACTGTAATCAGCACTGTTTGACGCGTGCTTTAGCTGCGACCCCAGATGACATTCACTGTAATCAGTAGTCGGGTAGCTATGATGCGTTGGCATTCACTGTAATCAGCAACAGCATTTATCCAGCGTGACTGGCTGCGAGAGAAAGCAGCTTGGCCACCCTCTGTACAGTGAAGCAGAGACACAAACGCCATTACGATATTGGCAGCAAACTTTAAGGGTGGCGAGCGTTTGGCTAACGGCTTTGGTGTAGGGGAGCGTAGGGGGAGGGGCGTATGGCGCAGGCGGAAAGATTCACTGTAATCAGTAGCAGCTACGAACCCTGTCACTTTTACTGGTGTTTATTACAGTGAAAGAACTGATTACAGTGAACGTTTAGTATGCCGAGTAATTATTATTTTATATCAATAGGTTATTTATTAACGTTCACTGCGTTCGGTCAGGCACACACTGTGTTAGCCAATGTAATAGGTACCGACACTAGCGATACCGAAATTCACTGTAATCAGTAAACCTCAAGCTAAACAGCCAAGATAAAGCGGGATTACATCAATATGTGAGCACTTACTATCGATATAAACCAATAAAATCGTCAAAAAGGCTTGTGAGAGTCAGAGTGCCGAGGAACTCCCCAGAGAGGAAATACTGATTACAGTGAATAGTGCTGATTACAGTGAACATCGCGCAGAGGCAGGATAATAAGGGGGTATGAAACGGGTAACGGTGTCACTTTTTACTCAATAGTGACACCCGCTGAGGCAACTTACTGACTACAGTGAACAGGAAAATCAGTCTTCAAACTCGATGTCATCCAGCACATCAATGCTCTCCAGATTGCTAATTCCATCCAGCTTGGGCGTTCTGCTGTGAATGATGAAAAACACCGAGCGCCCGCGCTTTACCTCTGAATAGTCCAGATAGCCAATCTCTTTGAGCTGTTCCATGGCTCGTCGCACCACATGATTCTGGGTGGTGGTCTTAGAGCCTAAATTAAGGCGCATACGCAGCCTGGCAAGCGATATCGGTGCAGGATTGATGGGAAGACTTTCCAGGTAGGTATAAAGCGCCTGAGCGGATTCCTTGCGTTTCAGGCGCGAAATGGCCCGTAGCTGCAGCAAGACCTTGTGATCGAAATTATACAGTTCGAAAAGCTTAGGATCGGCTTGAATGCGCACCAGATCCTTCTCCCGGTCATAATAGGCCGATTGGACGAGGTGCGTATGGTAGGCTTTGCCATTACCTTCAAACGAAAGCGTGTTGGTCGCAATACGCCTGAGTGAGGCATCTAAGCGTTTACGCAGCGCCGCAGAGGAGTTGGCTGAGGGGATCCCGCACATTTTCACAAAATCGATAAACGGCAGGGTTACCGTGTCTCCTTTTGAAGGATAACGAGAAAATGACTGTATGATCCCGGCCCACGTTTTGAAATCGTTGTCCATGTCCAGCCGAGCACCCGTGATGGTTATTTTTTCATACCCCTCGGCTTTCACTAACGACAGGTTTTTCAGTTCTTTCGTGGCGTCGGTCGACGCCATTGCGCCTGATTTACCCCGCGCAGTGGATTTTAAGGTCGGAACAAACAGGCCAAGACGCATCAGCGCGACCGGTTGCACGGTGTTATTTTTATTAGGGTGAAGCTGAATAACTTCACCGCTGTTTTTGGTAACAGACAGAAAAGGTTCTAGTAACGCTTTGTTTTCGCTATCTTTATCTGCCATGGGATATGATCTTCACGCTGTGGATGAAAAGGATCGATTTCTGATTACAGTGAACAGTATCACCGATTATAGTGAACATTCCACAGTGTATAGTGAATAATCTACTGGTTACAGTGAACATTTTACTCATTATAGTGAACGCGATCACCTTCTCAGGCCTTGTCCCATGCGGCTTCGCGCGATCGGGGATCTCTTAGGATCTCTTTTAGATCTCTTAATGATCTTTTTAGAGATCTATTCACTGTATAACTGGATAAGTCTTCTCAAGATCATGTTGATAAGCGAGAAGATTGTCGAATAGAGCCACGTTGGACAAGTTACGCTTCTGAGCAGGCATTATTGACCTTGAGCATCGAGCTTTCATTTACACAGAACAACTTCCTCAAGAATATTCATTTTTCATCATCACCTAAGCGGCGTACGGTAGCTGTTCTCTGAACCCACTCTTCAACAGGAAGGCATCCATGTCAGATAACGTCCTCTCTCGCAACCCGACCACGGGTGACATCATAGCGACTTATCCGCTGCTTACTGAGCATCAACTTGAAGCCGCACTGCAGCAAAGTGCCGATGCTTATACTGTTTGGCGCGATACCTCTCTGCAGAAACGCGTTAACGTTTTGCGCCAACTGGGGGAGCAATTGCGTCAGCGTCAGGATGAACTGGCGAAAATGGCGACGTTAGAAATGGGCAAACCTATCGCGCAATCTCGAGCCGAAGTGCTGAAATGTGCCAATCTCTGCGACTGGTATGCGGAGCAGGGGCCTGCCATGTTAGCGGACAAACCCACCTTGGTTGAGAATCAACAGGCGTGGCAAGCTTTTCGTCCATTAGGGGTCATTTTGGCCGTCATGCCGTGGAATTTCCCTTATTGGCAAGTTTTGCGCGGTGCAGTCAGCATGCTGCTGGCGGGTAACACCTACGTTCTTAAACATGCGCCTGGCGTCATGGGCTGCGCCGAACTCCTGTCTTCGTTGTTCGACGCGACAGATTTACCCAAAGGCGGTTTCACGCTGATCAATGTGGATAACGCGGGCGTCTCTACCGCCATCAGCGATCCTCGTATTGCTGCCGTCGCGGTCACAGGCAGCGTGCGCGCCGGAGCCGCGATTGCCGCACAGGCAGGCGCCGTATTAAAAAAGACAGTGCTCGAATTGGGGGGAGCAGATCCTTTTATTGTCCTTGCCGATGCGGATCTTGATGCTGCGGTCGCTTCAGCCGTCGCAGGACGCTATCAAAACACCGGACAAGTCTGTATGGCTGCCAAACGCTTCATTATCGAGGAGAGCGTTGCTGAGGCGTTTGAGCGGCGTTTTAGCGCAGCAGTGCAAGCCCTTAAAATAGGCGATCCCCTTGAGGAAGAGACCTTTATTGGCCCTATGGCACGCTACGATCTGCGGGATGAGCTCGATCGCCAGGTACAGGAGACCGTGCAGCAGGGGGCTCGTCTGGTCATGGGCGGACACAAGATCGAGGGGGCAGGAAATTACTACGCGCCGACAATTCTTGCTGGCGTTACGCCGCAGATGACCGCGTTCCGCCAAGAGATCTTTGGCCCTGTAGCAGCCATTACCGTTGCCAAAGATGCACAACACGCGCTGGAACTGGCTAATGACAGCGACTTTGGACTTAGCGCCACGGTGTGGAGCGGTAGTGAGGCGATGGCTAACCAGCTGGCGGCTCAGCTAGAAACCGGTGCCGTGTTTATTAACGGCAACGGTGCCTCTGATCCGCGCGTTGCAATTGGCGGTGTGAAAAAGAGCGGTTATGGGCGCGAACTTTCCAGCTTTGGCGTGCACGAGTTCTGCAATGTGCAAACCATATGGAAAAATCGCCGTTAAGCACTGACCGGGTGCCGTTGGCACCCGGAAATAATCCTGAAGGATTACTGATTACAGTGAATCTTTCCGCTTATTAGGCATCGCTGCCAAAAACGTTTCAGGCAGCTGCGCATCACCCTCTCCCAAAGGGCGCTGCATGATCACGGTATCCAGCCAGCGCCCGTGCTTAAACCCTACCGATTTTAGAACACCCGTTTGCGCAAATCCCAACGCGCGGTGTAGCCCCAGCGATGCCTGATTGGCACTATCACCAATAATTGCCACGACTTGACGAAATCCAGCCGTTTCAGCAAGGGTTAGAGCGTGTTGCAATAGCGCTCGGCCAACCCCACGGCCGGCGTAGTCAGGATCGAGGTAAATTGAATCTTCCAGCGTAAAGCGATAGGCGTAGCGAGGGCGATAATGCGTTAAATAGCAGTAACCTATTACCCGGCCTCTCTCCTGAGCCACCAGCCAAAATCCGCCACGCTGCGTCACATCGTTGATGCGACGAGACATTTCATCTTCATCCGGCGGTTCTGTCTCGAACGTGGCGCAACCGTGCAGCACATGCCAGGCGTAAATGTGTTGAATGGCCGCCGCGTGGTGCGGTCGTGCGGGAATAATCTCCATCTGTTGCTCACAGGCTGACATGCAGAGAACCAGCATGGCACATTACGTAAACCAAATCACCGGAAGCAGTAAGAGGAAATTGCGATGGCTAATTTTGCTCTGACAGCTGCACCGCTAGCGTATCAGGCTCTAATGCTTCAAAGAGATGCGGCTCATCTGCGGGATAGCAAATGTAGTCGCCAGGATGCAATTCAACCGGGGAATGTGCGGGTCCGACACGTGCGCGGCCACGCGCTATAATAACGTGTTCAACCGAACCGGGAGGATGAGGCTTAGAGGCACGTGGCGCGCCTGGCTGGCTAGTAATCAGGTAGAGATCACGTCGGCCGCCGGGAGGGCAGGTTGCAAGCAGGGCGGCCTGATAATCCGACAGTTCCGCAGAGACCACCATTCCTTCACCGCGACGAATCACCTGTAAGCGTTTCACTTCAGGCTCCATCAGCCGAGCAAACGGAATATTAAGCGCCACACACAGGGACCACAGCGTTTCGATACTGGGATTGCCGTTGCCGGCTTCGAGTTGAGACAGCGTCGATTTGGCTATCCCGGCGCGTCGCGCCACTTCTGACAGCGAAAGTCCGGCGAGCTGGCGCTCACGCACCAAGCCAGCAGCAATAATATCTATGGGTGTCACCGTGACTCCTGTTCTTTATATCGAACAAATTGTTCATCTTGTAAAACATCCGGGGCGCGTTCATTATAACGGCTAACCTGTTCGATATGAGATTAAATTGTGATACGTCTGGATGCGGTGCCGCTTGATCGCGGCGTAATCAAAGCGATATTTCTCGTGTGTCTCGCCGACGGCATCGTCGGACTTTCGTATGGTTCACTCGCCGCAGCGGAGGGATTTCCGCTCTGGGTGCCCCTGATGCTGTCTACGCTGGTTTTGGCGGGGGCGTCCGAATTTCTCTTCATTGGTATCGTTGCCGGCGGCGGCAGTCCGATAACGGCCGCCGCCGCCGGTTTGCTGGTCAACGCGCGCCATTTGCCCTTTGGTATCGCGGTTAAGGACTTGGTCGGGCGAGGCGGACGCAGTCTGTTGGGCTGCCATATCATGAATGATGAAAGCGTGGTGTTTGGCATTTCACAGTCTCAGCTGGCGCAGCGACGCGCAGCGTACTGGGTGTGTGGGCTCGGCATCTTCGCCATTTGGCCATTATCCGTGATCAGCGGCGCTTATCTAGGTCGATTTATTCCGGATGTCAGCGTCATTGGACTGGATGCGGTGTTTCCCGCCATTCTGATTGCGCTGATTTTCCCGGCGCTGCGCCAGCGGCGCACCCGGCTACCCGCCATGATCGGCACAGCGCTCTCGGTTGGTGTAACACCCTTTGTACCGGCGGGCATGCCTGTGTTGTTTTCGCTGCTGGGGCTGCTTGGCTGGCGGGAGAAAAAAGATGCACAGTAATATCATTCTGGCGGGTATCGTTTTGTTGGCGGTGGGCACCTATGCCATCCGTTTTGCGGGCTACCGATTAGGCAGTCGCATGTCGATGTCTCCGCGCGTGCGTGCCATGCTCTCCGATGCCGCCACGGTGCTGCTGTTGGCGGTAGCCGTCACGACTGCGCTGTTTGAAGGCAGCCAATTTTCTGGCGTGGCGCGTGTAGTGGGCGTGCTTTTCGCGGTTTTCCTGGCATGGCGCCGCGCGCCGCTAATACTGATCATCCTTGGCGCCGCAGCAATGACGGCACTGTTGCGCTATTTCGGTGTACCTTAACGCTGTACAACGGGCGGATCCGCTTTGCCGCCAGTTTTGCTACTCTCATTTCTCGCATTTTCGATTTCAGGGAAGTCATTATGACGCCGCGCCTTGCACATCAAGAAGAGGTTCATGCGCTGTGGCGAGTGCGCAATCTTGCCATTCGCCACGGATGCCAGTCCGTTTACCCGCCCGAGATCATTACGGCGTGGACGCCTGACGCACACCCCGGTGGCTTTAGCACGGTCATTCAAAATAACCCTTTCTATGTCGTTGACGATGCGCACTATGGCGTGGCCGCCACGGGCTTTCTCGATCTGAACGGCGGCAGCATTGAGGCGATCTTCACGCTGCCAGAGTGCAGCGGTAAAGGCTACGCCAGCGCAATTATGGAAGCACTCATCAGCGAGGCGCGGCAGCGCGGCTTCACGCAGCTCTGGCTTGCCGCTACGCCTAACGCTAGCGGCTTCTATCTGCGCCACGGATTCACTGCCGTGCGCGAGACGCGCTATCCTTCTGCGCTGGCGCAGGCCGATCTGGCGTGTGTAGAAATGACGCGCGTCATTCATCATGATCATGACAAGAGACCCTAACGTGAACAGCAGTAAAGTGATTAATTGCGTGGTGTATCGCCACGGCAAACGACAAGAGCACGTGGATATTGCAGAGATCAGTGAAGTCCTTAAAGAGGAAAAATCTTTCGTCTGGCTTGGGCTGAATCAACCTGAACCGGATTTTATGCAAACGCTGCAGCAGGAGTTCGACCTGCACGAACTGGCCATTGAAGATGCGCTGGTGGCGCATCAGCGGCCCAAAATTGAACAGTATGGCGAATCCGTTTTTATCGTGGCGAAAACCGCACATTTGAACGATGGGCAACGTATCTGCTTCGGTGAAACGCACTTTTTCCTCGGCAAAAATTTCCTGATCACTGTGCGTCACGGTTCCGCAGAAGGCTATGCGGCCATTCGTGCCAAGGCCGAAAAAAACCAAGCCATGCTGTGTGAGGGACCGGGCTACGCTTTCTACTGCCTGCTGGATTTTATTGTCGACCAATATGCCAATATTACCGAAGCGCTCAGTGAGCGTATTGGCGATCTGGAGCAGGGGATGTTCACCACGCGTTTCGACAGCCAGGCGCTTCAAGGCGTTTACCGCCTGCGTCGAGAATTGTTGGCGCTGCGCAATGCCGCTATGCCGGTCACGGAGATTTGTGCCCAACTGATGCGCTTTCATGAAGATTTTATACCTAAAAACTTGCGCGCGTATCTGCGTGACGTGCAGGATCATGCCCATCATGTCGTGGTGGATACGGAAGACATGCGCGAAATGCTCACCAGCGCGATGCAGGTGAATCTGGCGCTGGTCTCGGTACAGCAGAGCGAAGTGAACAAAAAACTGGCAGGGTGGGGGGCGGTGCTGATTGTGCCAACCATCGTTTTCAGCATGTATGGCATGAATTTCTCCGACATGCCTGAGCTAAAAAGCCACTTTGGTTATCCGGCCGTGCTGGTCGCCACGTTCACCATTTGTGGCATCATGTGGGCGCGCTTCAAAAAGGCGGGCTGGCTGTAAGGTGTTTGCCTCTGCCTGAGGTTCGCGCCATGATAACGTCCTGATATCTCCTGACGGAACGCATTATGCCTGATTCATCTGTAACGATCGGTTTTCTACTGTTCCCTGCGCTGACGCAGCTTGATCTCACGGGGCCGTGGGAAGTGTTTGCTCGGCTTCCGGGTGTTAAATTGCACCTTATCTGGAAAGATCGCCAACCGGTTATCGCCGATCGCGGCATGGCCATCTTGCCTGATACCACCTTTGCCGACTGCCCAGCGCTCGATCTTCTCTGCATCCCCGGTGGGCCGGGCCAGATTGCTTTGATGAACGACAGCGAAACGCTCGCGTTTGTTCGGGAAAAGGCGCGCGCGGCAAAATGGGTGACGTCGGTGTGTACCGGTTCGTTGGTGCTCGGTGCGGCAGGATTATTACGCGGCTATCGCGCCACAACACACTGGGGCTCGCTTGAACAGCTCAGCCTATTGGGCGCAATCCCGGTTGAACAGAGGGTGGTGTGCGATCGCAACCGCATCACCGGTGCGGGCGTCACCTCCGGTATCGATTTTGCGCTCACCGTAACGGAAGCCATCGCGGGACGCGAAACGGCTGAGCTCATTCAGCTGCAAATGGAATACGATCCCGATCCGCCGTTTACCAGCGGCTCTCCACGCACCGCCAGTGCAGCACGGCTAAACCAGGCGCGCGCGCAAATGAAAGAATTCATCGCCCGGCGGCGAGCAGCAACCGAAGCGGCTGCTGCAAAATTGACGCGCTAAGGCAGTGAATTTCAGCCTGAAATCGCCAAGGTTTATTTGCCTTAATGCCCGCTGGCAGTAGGGCGCAGCGTGATTTCATTCACGTCAACCTCGCCAGGCTGTTCAATCGCCCATGCGACGGCTTTGGCGATGGCCTCGGGCTTCAACGCAATCTGCCGATAGTGCCTCATCGCTTCCCGGGCCACTTCATCCGTGATGCTCTCCGCCAATTCTGATTCCACCACGCCGGGGTTAATCACCGTAACGCGCAAATGACGCGACTCCTGCCGCAGGCCATCAGAGAGTGCGCGAACGGCAAATTTTGTTGCGCAGTACACGGCAGCGGTAGGCGATACCGTCAGCGCGCCGATCGACGCAATGTTGATGATGTGACCCGCTTGCTGCTGCGCCATCGTCGGCAGTACAGCGGCAATGCCATAGAGCACCCCGCGTACGTTGACGTCCAACATGCGATCCCACTCTTCCACTTTCAACGCGTGCATCGGCGATAGCGGCATCACACCTGCATTGTTGATCATGACGTCAATGCGGCCATACTGCGCCAGTGCGAAGTCTGCCAGCTGTTGCACGGAATCACGACGCGTGACATCCGTGGCGAGAAAGTCCACGCGGGCACCGTGCGCGCGCAGTGCTTCGCACAATGCAGCGAGTCTTTCGGTGCGGCGCGCGCCCAGAATTAAGGTGTACTGTTGCTGCGCCAGATGACGCGCGATGGCTTCGCCAATACCGCTGCTGGCGCCGGTTAAGACAATCACTTTCGACATGTTAATCTCCTCGTGAAGTTGACGAGGCCATTGTGGGAAAGTGCATGAAGGATAAACAGGCCTGAACGTCGCGCATCATTGCCTGATTCTCTCGCCAGCGTTGCCAGGCATTGCAATAGGCCGCTATGCTTTGCCTAAAAATCTCTCACGGAGAAGGGGCATGTCGTCGGCGTTACGTCAGGAAATTTGCGCGCGGCTTAGTCAGCTAGCGCGCCACGAAGGCTATACCGAATCGTTACTGGACGGCGTGCGTTTTATGCGCGCCAATCAACAGTGGGCCCGCACGCCGGTGCTGTACGAACCCAGCATCATCATTATTTGTCAGGGCGCGAAACGCGCGTTTCTCGGCGATCGTCTCTACCACTATGATGCGCAGCACTATCTGGTGCTTTCGGTGCCGCTGCCGTTTTCGGCCGAGACAGAAGCGACCTCGCACGAGCCGCTGCTGGGGCTGGCACTACGCCTTGATATTGATAAGGTGTCTCGCTTAGTCGCTCAGCTGCCGGGAACGGTGGCTGTCACGCGTGAGCCGCCGGCAGGTATGGTCTCCACGCCCATTGATGAGGCGCTGGCGAAAGCGACCCTGCGGCTGCTGGAGGCGCTGAGCGAGCCGCTGGAGGCAAAAATCCTCGGCCCAGCGCGCGCAGAAGAAGTGTGCTTTCGCGTATTAATGGGGCCGCAGGGTGCGGCGGTGCGAGCCGCCTTGACGTTTCAGGGGCATTTTGGCCGCATCGCCCGCGCCCTGCACCGCATCCATGCCGACTGGCGAAGGCCGTTAGACGTGCCTTCTCTCGCCAGGGAAGCGGGAATGAGCGTGCCGCGCTTTCACCTGCATTTTAAAAACCTAACCCAAACGTCACCGATTCAGTATGTAAAATCGCTGCGTCTGCATCAGGCACGCCTGATGATGATTCGCGACAACGTCACCGCTGCAGGCGCGGCAGCGCGCGTGGGCTATGAGAGCGATTCCCAGTTTAGCCGCGAATTTAAGCGGATGTTCGGACGCAGTCCGGCGGACGAGGCGCGCGTGATGAAGCGTGCTTTCGCACTCCTGCCTGCGGAACAGCAATTCGGACGCGTCGAGCCGCACTGATGCGGCAGACGGCTTGCCGGGGTCTCTTCGAAGCGGGCTGTTTATTGCAGAGAATAATCAGTAAAACTGATTAGGCTGGAAGAATTATAAATGTTATCGATGCGTAAACATGCATTTTGTGCTTTTTATTCTTTTCACGCAAATGATTAGCAAAAATCACGTAATTTCAATGAGTAATTTGCCGGGTTGTGCGTTGCAATCTGTGCGGTGCTGTGAATAAATAAAGTGACATTATTCATAAAAATGCCATCAAGGCCAGGCGCCAGCCTGCAAGAAAACCGCACTTATGACAGACGTAAACGCCATTTTAGCCCGGGAAATTTGTGAAAGAAGTGAACGCTTAGAAGCCCATCTCATTGCGCTGCGACGTGACATTCACGCCCATCCTGAACTGGGATTTGACACGGTACGCACCGCCGAATTGGTTAATCAGGAATTGCTGCGTCTGGGGCTGACGCCCAAAACCGGCGTCGGCCGCACCGGAGTGGTAGTGGATATTGTGGGGGCGCAGCCCGGCAAAACGCTGCTGCTGCGTGCGGACATGGATGCGTTGCCGATCCACGAACAAACCGGCTTACCGTTTAGCAGTCAGTACCCTGGTAAAATGCATGCCTGCGGCCATGATATTCATACCGCAACGCTGTTAGGCGTGGCCGCCATTCTGCCGCATTACCGGGCGCGTTTGCACGGCACGGTGCGACTGATTTTTCAGCCGGCGGAAGAAACCGCAGAAAGCGGTGCCCAAGCCATGATTGCTGATGGTGCGGCGGACGGGATTGATTATGCCATCACGCTGCATAATAAGCCGGAGCTGGCGGCCGGGGAGGTCGCGTTAACCCGCGGAGCCAGCACGGCGTCCAGCGACGAATTTGACATCGTTATTCACGGCAAATCGACGCACGCCGCGCGTCCGCACATGGGCACCGATCCCATTATCGCCGCGGCAACCCTCATCAGCCAGTTGCAGACCATTGTATCCCGCGAGCTTGATCCCGCGAACTCAGCGGTATTAACCATTGGTCACATTCACGGGGGCACCACGCATAACATTATTTCTGATAGCTGCTTGATACAGGGCACGGTGCGCGCCAAATCCCCCGAAACGCGTGCGGCGATAGAAGCGGCCTTCCGGCGTATCTGCGCAGGCGTGGCGCTGGCGTCGAACACGCGCATTGAGATCCAGTACCAGCACGGCGTCCCGCCGCTGATGAATGATGACAACCTGGTCAGCGCCCTTGAGATTATTCTTTCTCATCAGTTTGGTAAATCCATCGTCGCCCAACCCAGCCTCAGCTTTGGCGCAGAGGATTTTTCGCTGTTCACCGAACGGGCACCAGGGTGTCAGATCCATATCGGGTCAGGCGCGCCTGGACGCGACGACCATCTCCATAACTCGGACTATCAGCCCGATGAACGCAGCCTGCACGCAGGCACGCAGGCGCTAGCTCGCCTTGCTATCGATCTCCTTTCACCTAAATCACACTGAGGTTTCTATGATGCGTAAAGGACTGTTTACCCTGTCTGCGGGCATGCTGCTACTGGCGTCAGCGCTGGTGCAGGCGAAGGATTTTGGCACCTTGAAATTTGCGACGGAAGCCGCGTATCCGCCGTTTAACCAATCGACACCGAGCGGCAAGATTGTGGGCTATGAACCGGATATGGTGGCGGAGCTGGCGAAGCGCGCGGGCTTTAAATACGAGATTGTGGCGCAGAAGTGGTCGGGCATGATTCCCGGTCTGGTGGATGGCAAATACGATGCGGTGATCGATGCCGTAACGGTCACGCCAAAACGGCAGGAAGTGGTGGATTTTACCCATCAATACACGGTTTCTGTTTCCGGTTTCGTCACCATGAAGGGCAGTGCGGTGGATACGCTGCCGGGCAACGGCGAAGTGGTAAAAGCCGATGATGCCGCCGGTATGACGAAGGCGATCGATGCGCTTAAAGAGAAGTTTAAAGGTAAAACCATCGCAGTCCAGGTGGCCACTATCCAGGCGGATTTTCTCAACAAATATCTGGCTGATGTCGCCACTATCCGCACCTACCAGTCGGGTCCTGAAACGTTTGCTGACCTGTTAAACGGGCGCGTAGATGCGGTAATGGCATCACGCACCAATCTGAATGCCTACGTTAAAAAACATCTCGATAGCGTTAACAGCACCGGCTACGGTTTTGTCGGTGGCGTGCTGGGCCAAGGGTCGGCGATTGCGATCCGAAAAAATAACCCTGAACTCAAAGCCGCGCTGGACAGTGCGCTGGTTTCCATGATCAAAGATGGCACGCTTAAACAGCTGTCACAAAAATGGTTCGGCGAAAACGTCGCGCCAGCGGAGTGATGCTGAACGCCTATGACTATCGACTGGCAACTCTTAGGCTTGGGTGATGAAGGGTGGGGCGGCGTGCTGATGGACGCCGCCGCAGTCACGGTGTCCGTTTCGCTTTGTGCCTGGCTGTTGGGCGCGGTGCTGGGCAGCGTCCTGTGTTGGATGCAAGTCAGCGGCGCGCGCTGGCAGCAGCGCCTCGCCCACGGCTATATCACGCTGTTTCGCGGCGTTCCTGAGCTGCTGGTGATCTATCTTTTTTACTTTGGCGGTCGTCAGGTTGTGTCGTTCGTGGGCGAAAAGCTGGGCCTGGCGGGCCCGTTTGACGTCAACGGTTTCGTTGCGGGTGCGATTGCTATCGGGTTGATCTCTGGCGCTTACCAAAGCGGCGTGTTTCGCGGGGCGTTTTATGCCATTCCGCGAGGCACACTCGAAGCTGCCACGGTGACCGGCATGGGCCGCCTGATGCTGTTCCGCCGCATCATCGTGCCGCAGGCGCTGCGCACCGCGCTGCCGGGCATGGGCAACCAGTGGCAATCAGTGATTAAAGAGTCGGCGCTGGTGTCGGTGACGGGATTGGTTGAGACCATGAATCAGATCTCAACGGCGTCCAACTCCACGCAGATGCCCTTTTTCTTTTACAGCGTGGGCGCAGTGATCTACCTGATTATCACCACCTGCTCCGATTGGGTTTTCCGCTACGTGGAAAAAATCGCCATGCGCGGTCAGCCGCGCGCGCGTTGGTAAAGGGCCGCGACCATGGATTTTACATTTTTACAGCACACCTTCGCTGCGCTATGGCGAGGATTACCGCTCACGCTCAACCTGGCCATCCTGTCGCTGATGGGCGGCGCGCTGTTAGCGCTGTTGCTCAATCTGCTGCGTCAACACCGCGTGGGCAGTTATGTCACCCGTTTCTATGTTTGGCTGTTTCGCGGCACGCCGCTGCTGATCCAGATTTTCATGATTTATTACGGCCTCGGTAGTTTGCCGGCAGTGCGCGAGAGCCTGCTCTGGCCACTGCTGCGCGATCCTTATTGGTGTGGGTTGATTGCGCTCATCTTGAACGATGCCGCGTACACCGCAGAGATTTTACGCGGCGGGCTGAATGCTGTTAGCCCGCAATCTGTTGAAGCGGCGCGGGTGTGTGGCATGTCGCGGCTCACCACGCTGCGCCGTATTACCCTGCCGCTCGCCGTACGTCAGGCGCTGCCTGCCTACAGTAATGAGATTATCTCCATGCTGAAATCCACCTCGCTGGTCAGCACCATTAGCCTGATGGAGATGACCGGCATTGCCGATTCGATTGTTTCCGAAACCTTCCGCGCGCTGGAGGTTTTTCTCAGCGCTGCCGCAATCTACCTGCTGTTAACGGTTTTGGTTAGCTACGGTATGGCGCGGCTTGAGCGCTATTTATCGCCTTATCACGCTGGAGCGCGACCATGATCACTCCCACGATTACCCTGCGTAATCTGCAAAAAAGTTACAGCGGGCAGGCCGTGCTCCATGACATCAGCCTTACCGCGCAAGATGGGGATGTTATCTCTTTGATCGGAGCCAGTGGTTCAGGTAAAAGCACGCTGCTGCGCTGCATTCCGTTTCTGGAGGTGCCGCAGGGTGGTGAGATCACCGTTGGCGATCACACCGTGACCCTGAACAATGCGCAAGGCAAACTGAGTCGTGAGCAGCAGCGGGCGATTAAACGGATGCGCATGCAGCTGGGCTTTGTGTTCCAGGGATTCAATTTGTGGCCGCATAAAACGGTGATGCAAAACATCATCGAAGCGCCGATACACGTGCAAAAGCGCAGCAAACACGCGGCACTGGAAGAAGCGGAAGCGCTGCTGCATAAAGTCGGATTGTACGATAAGCGCAACGCCTGGCCCGCGCAGCTGTCGGGGGGGCAACAGCAGCGCGTGGCGATTGCCCGCGCGCTGGCTCAGCAGCCAAAGGCGATTCTGTTTGATGAACCGACGTCGGCACTCGATCCTGAACTGGTGGGGGAAGTGCTGCGGGTGATTCGTGCGCTGGCAGAAGAGGGGCGGACCATGATCATCGTGACGCATGAGATGGGCTTCGCCCGTGAAGTCGCCAACAAGGCGATTTTCCTTCATCAGGGGCGGATCGAAGAAGCAGGGGCTCCTGAACAACTTTTCAGCGAGCCGGTTTCACCGCGCTGCCGTGCTTTTGTGCGCAGCCACCTTGAGCGAAACCGTTAACCAGATTAGTGCTAATAGTTTTCCCACCTGAATTATGGAAAGATCGCCCTCCTTCATCGGTAGGGCGAATTTTTTTGCGCAGCATCGGACGTCGCCGCCGTTAATTTGCCAATCAAGTAGGACATCGCACGGCAGCCCACACGCGCATCGTCTTCATCGCCTGCATGAGAAAAGGGGGGTTGCCTCCGGGCCTGTGCGCTGCCCGTTCCGGGGCAGGCCGAAGCGAAAGAGTGAGAGAGCATCAGCCTCGGCTGATAACGCGCACAACAGAGGCGCTAATAAATGATTTTCCCGTGGCGGAGTAATGGAATGAACGCAAAAGTATGGTTGGTAGATGAGGATGTATCTTTACGTGAGTCGCTCGGCTTTCTGCTGAAAGCGCTGGATTACGACGTTGCAGATTTTGCCGATTTAGCGGCGTTTGATGCGGCGACGACCGTGCAGCCGCCGCTGCGTGGCTGTTTATTGGTTAATTTGAGCGTGCCAGGCATGGGCTGGCTCACAGAGCAGGAGAACCGTCATCCCCTGCTGTCTGTGATTATTATGACCGGTCAGAATACCCTTGAAGCGTGCCGTCGCGCGCTGGGTGAGCGTGCGTTTGCGTTTTACACCAAACCGCTGGAGATCGCTCTGCTACTGCAAAGCGTACAGCAGGCGACCCAGCAAAGCCTTCAGCGTGTGACGCAGGATCGATAAGGGGCAATCAGGCAAGCAGCCGCTGCGCCCAAGTGCCGACTTCATCGCCACTGCCGATGTCAGGCTGTACTAAACCATTAATCATAAACGTGGGCGAAACATGAATGCCATTCTGACGCGCATATTTGCAGTGCCATTTGATGTCGTTCTGCAGCGCAGCGTGTTCAAAGGCCGCACGTGCGTCGACGCCACTGTACTCCCGTAAACGCGTCAGGATCTGATTCGGTGTCGCGTCCATGTTGGGCCCATGGCTATGATCGGTAAACTCAAATTCTTCGCGATGATCGGCCACCGCCTGCATCACTTTTTTTGCGGCGGCTTTTCCTTCGGGCAGCGTAGACGCGGCCAGAATATAGCGCACAATCACCCCGGAATAGAGATGCCAGGGCTGCGACTGCAAACGGATTTTCAGCGTCATCTTCTCTTCCCCCACCTGTTTCAGCAGCGCGTCCAGCTTGTTGAAGGCGCGCACGGAAAACGGGCAGGTCGGCTCAAGAAAAACTTCAAATATCGCCTCACCCTTGCCCCAAATCAACGGATCGGCCCGTAGCGTATGGCGTTCACTCATTCTTATGCCCTCGTGTCAGTGAAAGAGAGTGTAACTGTGGCAAAGCCTTGGATGCAGCTCCAGTCGCGTTTCGCTTTTTTTTGTTACTAATCCATTCGCTTAGCACACCCAATGGGCTGTGCTACGCGCAAAACTCGCCGCGCTTGCTGGGTGCACAGAAAATAAACAGCTATAGTTAGGCTGTTTTGCTAATGCGCCGCGACAGCCGCGCAGGATGTCAAAAGGCTAAACGTCATGAGGTGAAGAGTGTGCTTACGGATGTTTCCCTGAAAATCATCCAGCAGTTAATCAAACAGACCATTGCTGGCCGGGCTGACGACCACCAGATGCTGGATGTCATCTCCCTGATGCACCGGCTTGAGGACATGGCCGAAAACGAATCTGATGAAGCCTTGCTGCTTTGCTACTGGCAGGCCAGCAAAGTGCTGATGCGCCTACCGCCCAAAGTGTCGGTCACAGAATTGCTCGCGGCGGCCCGTGACGCGGACCGCGAGGCGTCGCTTCGCGGTCCGCTTTAACCCTGAATGCTTTTCCTTTCCTTACAGGCTAATCGACTGATAATTCGGCATTATCCTGGAATATGCTCTGCTACACTCCTGAGCTCAAACGCTGAAAGAGGACTGTCATGAAAATCAAAAGTTATGCTGCGCTTAAAGCCGGTGAAGCGCTGGTGCCTTACGAGTATGAGGCCGGTGAACTGGCCGCTGAAGAAGTGCAGGTTGAAGTTGATTACTGTGGCGTATGCCATTCTGATCTCTCGATGATCGATAACGAATGGGGCATCTCCGCATTCCCCGTCATCGCCGGCCATGAAGTGATTGGTCGTATCAGCGCATTGGGCACGGCTGCACAGGACAAAGGCCTGAAAGTGGGTCAGCGCGTGGGTATCGGCTGGACCGCAAAAAGTTGCCAGCACTGTAACGCTTGTATCAACGGCGAACAGGTGAACTGCGAAAACGGGTCTGTGCCGACCATCATGAACAAAGGCGGCTTCGCCAGCCATTTACGTGCCGACTGGCAGTGGGTGATCCCGCTTCCGGAATCCATCGATATCACAACGGCAGGGCCGCTGCTGTGCGGCGGGATCACCGTATTCAAACCACTGCTGATGCACAACATCACCGCCACCAGCCGCGTCGGCGTGATTGGCATCGGCGGACTGGGCCATATGGCGATTAAGTTGCTGCATGCTATGGGTGCAGACGTGACGGCTTTCAGCTCCAATGCCAGCAAAACCGAATCCATTAAAGCCATGGGCGCGGACCGCGTGGTGAACAGCCGCGATCCTCAGGCGTTGAAGGCGCTGGCAGGCCAGTTTGACTTGATTATCAGCACCGTTGCCGTTGACCTCGACTGGCAGCCCTATTTCCAGGCGCTGGCGCCGCACGGAAAATTCCATACCGTGGGTGCAGTGATGAAGCCGTTCCAGGTGCCGGCGTTTACCCTGATTATGGGCGATCGCGCGGTCACCGGCTCTTCAACGGGTTCACCGGGTCAGCTGCGCTCACTGATGAAGCTGGCGTCGCGCGCGGATATCGCGCCGACGGTTGAAGAGTTCCCAATGTCGAAAATCAACGACGCGCTGGAACACGTGCGCGCCGGTAAAGCCAACTATCGCGTGGTGCTGAAAGCCGATTTCTAAGGCACAGCGCAAGCGAAGAAAAAGGCGGTGCGCATCGCTGCGCACCGCCTCATCAGCCCTGAGAATCGTCTTTCTCACCGAGGAAGAAATACCACAGTGGAATCGATAACAACGCGGTAAACACCGTGGTGTAAAGCGCGATCATAAAGCCCTGCGTGATGTACATGGTTAATGACCATTGGTCAAAGGGAATGCCGTACTGATCGATCACGCCACCAATAATGGCATTGCCCATGACGGTTCCAACAACCAATGCCAGAATACCCACGCCGCGCAAATAGTAGCGCATCTCTTTACGCTTCACGGCAAACCGGGCGCGAATGATGCCCAGCGGCGATTGCTGTGCCGCCAGCAGTTCGGCTTCGCTCATTGCGGGACGCTGCTGTCGACGCCAGCGCAGCATGTCTATCAGTAGAAACGCCAGCAAACTGACACCCATCACGGGCAGCGCGTAGCCTAACGTCATCGCCACCATCACGCTCACGCCTTGTACATAGTGCGGCAGCGCCAGCCAGCTTGCGGTCAGCGTGTGCGTCGGACTGGCGTCAGGCTGTTGAGGCCGCCTTATCCACCACATGCGGTAGCCCAGCACAATCATGCTGCACAGCCCTAAGCCAAACGCCGCGAGCAGCAGCTGATTAGGCAGCCCAAAGAGCACGCCCATGTGCGCGTCAACGCCCCAGCGCGTGAGCTTCGCCACCAGCGGGAAGTCAGCAAAGCGTACCCGATCGACGATGTCAAAGTTATGCGGGTTGACCGATACCGCATCGACATGCGTTGGCCAGCTGCGATCAATTTCACTTACTGTCCAGGCGTAATCGGCCCGTTTCGGCTGGCGCAGCTCAAGTTTACTGGCGCTGAGGCCTGCGTGGCGTGCAGCGTGCAGCACGCTATCCCAATCGCCATCCGGCGCGTTTTTCGGCGGCGGTGGGGGAGTCGCGGCGGCAGTGCCCATATCAGCCATCGACATGCCTGCCATTGCCATCTCTGGCATGCTGTGGTGGTCGGCATGGGGATCCGCCGGCGCGGACGAGGCATCGCCATTAAGCGCGGCGTTGACCTGCGGCGTCATCCAGTTCAGCGCGCTACGCATTTTATCAATATTGGCGCCTGCCCACTGCGACCAGGTCAGGCCAGTCGCGGAGAAAAAGACCAGACCCACCAGCAGCGTTAAGCCAAGCGTGGTATGCCAGTGTCGGCTTAACGCAAAGCCGCTGCGCGGCGTTTTGCGCTGACGCTTGGGACGCGTTCCCCACCACAGGAGCAGACCGCCAAGCGCGGCAACCCACAGCCACGACGCCGCCAGCTCACTGTAGTTACGGCCTACGTCGCCCAGCAGCAGATTGCTGTGTAGCAAGTCCAGCGTGGTGCGCAGCGGTAGCACACCGCTGGTGCCATACACCGGCATGTCTCCCTGTATTTTCAATGTGTAAGGATTGACAAACACTGCTCGCGATTGCGATGCGCCAAGCGTCGCGTCGCTGAACTGGACGCGCGTGGTATCCGTTTCACCCGGCGCGGGGCGCACGGCATAGATGCGCTGTTGTTCACCCGCATAGACACGGGCGGCATGGATCTGCGCCGACAGCGGCTGGGATTGCCCCTGTGGCGTAACGGTTAAGGCCTCGGCGTAGACCAGGTTCTCCAACTGCGGCGTGAGCACATACAGCGTGCCGGTGAGCGCCGCGACAAAGATGAAGGGGGCCACAAACAGACCGATATAAAAATGCAGACGACGTAATAAATTCAGTACCGCGCCGCGCGGTACAGCAGCATTATCAGCAGGCAAAGCTGTCTTCCTTCCGGTAAAAGCATCATCAAGCACAACGCCGCGCCGCGGCGCGAAAACACGCATCGGCACGTCCCGTTGTGTCCTATATTCGAAGGGTTAGCAGGCGAAGGCGGGCGGTGCGCGCGGCGGATGCGTGTAGGTTTCGTGGCGGACAAGCGGCGGCGTAATGCCGGGAACAGGGGGGGCGCGCGCGATAATCAGCGTGAGCCAGATAAAAGGAATAAAGACCCACACCATCAGCGGCACGTGGATGAGCAGATCGCAATAGCCGCAGGCCATTACGCTGTCGCTGCGCGTGTTATGCGCCATGTCTGGCATCATGCCATCCATCATCATGGCGTGATGCGCTGATTCAGACATCGGCGCCATGGCGTCATGCGCCATACCCGCGTGCTGCGGCATGGCGACGTAACTCATCGTCATCGAATCAGACTGGGCGTTTGTCCGGCTTTGCTGCGTCTGGAGCGTTTTCGAGACCATCGGCGCGACAAACAGCAACAACACCGCCAGGATGGCGATGCAGGCGGTAATGCGTTGGCGAAGGGGCGATGAAAACGTCATGACATAGCGCGTAGCTTAACAAAAGAGGCAGAAGTGTACCGCGATTGCCGCGCGAGGGTTAACGTAAGCCCAGTTTTTTAAGGAAAAATGCGCACCTTTTGAAAAATGTCACGCTATGCGCTGCGTTTGTTAACCTTATTGCAACCTTAAAAAAACAGCCTTCAAACACTTCAATGGAGATGTGATGAAAATAGTGACCCTGGATGGCGATACGCTGCCGTTGCCACTTACCCCCCCAGACTGGTGTACCGCGTGGGATTTTCGTCAGACCACCGCGCCGCATGAGATTGTGACCGTGCTTAAAGGGGCACAGATCGCCATTACCAATAAAGTGCCACTGCGTGCTGAGGTGCTGGAAGCCTTGCCCGATCTGCGTTACATCTGCGTGGCGGCGACCGGTTACGATTGCATTGATTTAGAGGCCTGCCGCGCACGCGGCATTCTGGTCAGTAATGTGCCGGGTTACTCCACCCGCAGCGTGGCGGAAGGCGTGATAGCGGCGCTGTTTGCAATGCGGAGGCACTTGTTGTCGTATGCGCAGAGTGCGCGAACGGCGTGGCCTGCGTCTGCCCATTTCTGCGTACACCAGCAGCCCATGTTGGATATCCACGGTGCCACGCTGGGGATCATCGGTCAGGGCGATATTGGCCGTGCCGTGGGGTCGCTGGCGCATGCGCTCGGTATGCACGTCATGTATGCCGAGCGCAAAGGCGCAACGACGGTCCGGCCCGGTTATCACGCCTTTGATGATGTGCTGGCTCGCAGCGACGTTTTGAGCCTGCACTGTCCACTGACACCGCACACGCATCAGCTGATCGATCTGGACGCGTTGGTGCAGATGAAGCCGTCAGCGGTGCTGATCAATACCGCCCGCGGCGGACTGATCAACGAAAGCGATTTGGCCCATGCGCTGCGGCAGGGAATTATTGCGGGTGCCGCATTGGATGTATTAAGCACTGAGCCGCCTCCCGCCGATCATCCGCTGTTGCAGCCTACGGTGCCCAATCTGCTGTTAACGCCGCACATTGCCTGGGCAAGTCAGCAAGGCGTGACCAATTTACTGCGCGGTATCAACGCCAACCTGCGCAGTTTTAAGCAAGGCGCCGCGCAAAACCTCGTGAGTTGATCGTTAGAAGATCGAGCGGCCCAACCGTTCTGTCAGTTTCTCCAGCAGCGCGGTACCTGCCAGTGAGTTGCCCGAGTGATCCAGCGCGGGCGACCACACCGCAATACTCATTTCACCGGGGATCACCGCCACGATACCGCCACCGACGCCCGATTTTGCTGGCATGCCCACGCGCCAGGCAAACTCGCCCGCGCCGTCATACATGCCGCTGGTCATCATCAGCGCGTTAACCTGGCGCGCCTGGCGCGGCGTAATTACCGCCCATTCATCCTGCTGGCTGCGCCCCTGATTAGCCAGATAGAGAAACGTGCGGGCTAACTCTTCGCAGTTCATCGACAGCGCGCAATAATGAAAATAGGTTTCCATCACTTTACTGACGTCGTTGTGGAAATTACCAAAGGATTTCATCAGCCAGGCGATAGCGGCGTTACGCGCCGAGTGCTCATATTCTGAGCGTGCCACCGTGCGGTCGTACTGGATATCGGGCTGTTGCGCAAGGCGGCGCACAATCTCCAGCATGCGCTGTCGCGGTGCTGTCAGGCGGCTTTCCAGCAAATCGCACATCACCAGTGCGCCGGCGTTGATAAAGGGATTCCGCGGTTTTCCCTGTTCGAGTTCAAGCTGAACCAGTGAATTAAATGCCTGACCGGACGGTTCTTTGCCCACCCGCTGCCAAATCTCTGCATCCTCATACAGCGTGAGTGCCACGCTGAGCGACAGCACTTTCGAGATAGACTGGATAGAAAAACGCGTGGTGGCATCGCCCGCCTGGTAGCATTTGCCCTCAGGCGTCACGATAGCAATCCCCAGCTGGTGAGGATCGACGTCCGCGAGGGCGGGAATGTAATCGGCAACGTTGCCCGCGCACGTGAGCGGACGCACGTCGTGAACTAATTCTTCAAGAAGCGCATTACTGAGTTCTGACACGGGTGGCTCCGTATAATCCTTCATCTGACTACGCTGCCGCGTAGTCGCCGTGGCGCGGATAATGGTGATTTGTCATTACGGCGTCAATGGCTCGCTCGAAATTCTGTGAACCGCTGATGAAACGGCCTTAGTGAGGCGAACACGGCGCCGCACGGCGCGCAAGGCATACTTAATTGTGCGCAGCATGACGCGCGCCTCTTGCATCTCAACGCATCCGCGTCCACCTTTAAGGCTGGTGCTCAAGACTGATGGAAAAACAATGCTCTGGTTATGGAATACGCTGATCGTGCTCGCGGCGGTGCTGGTGATGGAAATCGTGGCAGCGGTGACGCACAAATACATCATGCACGGTTGGGGATGGGGCTGGCATGCATCACATCATGAACCCCACAGCGGAACCTTCGAACGTAACGATCTTTACGCGGTAGTGTTTATGTTTGTGGCTATCGCGCTCATCTATATCGGCGTGCATGGCGTATGGCCGCTGCAGTGGATCGGCGCGGGTGTCACGCTCTACGGCGCGCTCTATTTCATGGTGCATGATGGTTTAGTGCATCAGCGTTGGCCGTTTCGCTACATACCGCGCAAAGGTTATCTGAAACGATTATATATGGCGCACCGCATGCATCATGCGGTGCGCGGGCGAGAAGGGTGCGTGTCGTTTGGTTTTCTCTGGGCGCCGCCGCTGCATGCGCTGCAAGCCACGCTGCGTCAGCGCAATAAAAACGTTAACGCGGACGCTGCCAAAGGCCCGCTGGACGGGGTTCAGGCTGAGTCAGACGTGAAGTAAGCGCCAGTCCACCTCCCTTCAGCAGCTGCACCAGCTTTTCGCTCCGGCTGGTGCGCTGCCGCCTATCCCAGGCGTGCGCACCGGCCCGTTGTACTTTTATTCCAATTTCCCGGTAGACACCGTGTGCGGTGGCGATTGCCCATGCTGAACGCAGCGGCAAGCCGCGTAAGCCCGCGTGCGCTGAGCGGTAGTAAGGCTCGGCTTCATTTACCAGCCGCGCGGCGAGCTGCGCCAACGCAGGGCGGTACTGCGGATCGGCCAGCGGTTTGCCTGTGAGACCCGCATCGTCAAGCCAGCGCTGCGGCAAATAGCAGCGATGGTTTTGCGCATCTTCCACGATATCACGGGCAATGTTGGTGAGCTGGAACGCCAGGCCTAAATCGCAGGCGCGATCCAGTACCGCTTCGTCGCGTACGCCCATGACGCGCGCCATCATCAAGCCCACCACGCCTGCAACGTGATAACAGTAGCGTAGGGTATCATCGAAGGTCTCGTAATGCGTTTCGCGGGCGTCCATGGCGAAGCCTTCAAGGTGGGCAAAGGCCAGCTGCGGGGGGAGCTGGTGGGTCAAGGCCACTTCCTGGAAGGCTCTAAAGGCGGGCTCATCCATGTGAGCCCCGCTGTAGGCGCGGCGGGTTTCAATTTGCAGATGCTGCATGCGCGTCTGCACGTCCTCCACCCGGTGTTGCGTGCCCACCTCGCCAAGCGTTTGCCCGTCAATCACGTCGTCACAATGGCGGCACCAGGCATAGAGCATCAGCGTGCTGCGTCGCGTTGGCCCGGAAAACAGTTTGGTGGCGCTGGCAAAGCTTTTTGAGCCCACCGCCATGGTTTGCGTAACCTGCTCAAGCAGCGGCGGTTGGTTCATCCGGTTAAATCCTCTTGCATCAGCTGCGCGGTGGCTTTTGCCGAACCAATCACACCCGGTACACCGGCACCCGGATGCGTGCCTGCGCCTACCAAATAAAGATTGTGAATATCGGCATCGCGATTATGCGGGCGGAACCAGGCGCTTTGCGTCAAGATCGGCTCCAGAGAAAACGCGGAACCCTGATGCGCGTGCAGCGTGTCGCGGAAATCAAACGGTGTAAACATGCGCTGTGTGACGAGTTGCTGACGTAATCCCGGCATGTAGTGCTCCTCCAGATAAGCAAAAATTCGGTCGCGCAAGCGCGGCCCTTCCTGATGCCAGTCAATGTCTGCCGTACCCAAATGCGGAACCGGGGCAAGAACGTAAAAACTGCCGCATCCTTCAGGTGCCAGCGACGGATCGCTGGAGCAGGGCGCGTGCAGATAAAGCGAAAAATCCTCTGATAACGCACTGCTGTTAAAAATTTCGTCAATCAGTTCGCGATAACGCGGTCCGAAGCAGACGGTATGGTGCGCCAGCTGGGTGTGGGGCTGATTCAGGCCAAAATAGAGCACAAACAGCGAGTTGCTCATGCGCTTGCGTTTTAGACCTGTTGCGCGCTTTTGCGCGACCGGGTGCTGCTTTAATAGCGTATCGTAGGTGTGTACCACATCGGCATTCGACGCCACCGCCGCCGCGTCGAACTGGCGTCCATCTTTCAAGCGGAGGCCGCTGATGCGGTTGCCCTGTGTCTCCAGCTCGCCTACTTCAGCATTCAGCAGCAGTTCGCCGCCTAGATCGCGGAACAGCTGCGCCATTCCTTCAACCAGTGCGCCGGTGCCACCGCGCGGGAACCATACGCCCCATTCCCGTTCCAGCGCATGGATTAAGGTATAAATGGACGACGTTGCAAAAGGATTACCGCCAACCAACAGCGAGTGAAAAGAGAACGCCTGACGCAGATGATCGTCTTTAATAAAGTGCGATACCATGCTGTAAACGCTGCGCCACGCCTGCAGGCGCGCTAGCTGCGGGCCCGCACGTAGCATATCGCTGATGTGCAAAAAGGGCACGGTACCCAATTTGAGATAGCCCTCTTTGAATACCTCGCGGGAATACGCCAGGAAGCGGCGATATCCAGCGACATCGTCGGGATTAAACGCCGCAATCTGCTTTTCAAGCTCGGGCTGGTTGTTGTCGTAATCCAGGCGGGTGCCATCTTCCCAGCACAGACGATAAAACGGCGTCACGGGCATCAGATCGACGTAGTCGCTCAGTTTTTTTCCTGCCAGCGTGAACAGTTCTTCGATGGCGCTGGGATCGGTGATCACCGTTGGGCCGGCGTCGAAGGTATAGCCCTGATCCTGCCAGACGTAGGCGCGCCCGCCGGGTTTGTCGCGCTGCTCCAGCAACGTTGTGGGAATGCCGGCTGCCTGCAGACGGATCGCCAATGCCAGGCCGCCAAAGCCTGCGCCAATTACATAAGTGCGTTTCATTATGTCTTCCGTGGTGATGAGGTCATAAACAGGGCGCGCAGTGCTTCACCGACCGGCACCGGGGGTTTGCCACATAAAATGCGCGCTTTGTCGCTCAGGCGAAGCTGCCCGGCATAAAAACGGCTGATCAGGCCGGCATCAAGCCGATAAAAACGCTGCATCACTTGCCAGCGTTGCTCCGGCTTACCGGCCAGGAATAGCATGCGATTAAGCTGACGGAAAAAGCGCTGTGCGCGCCACTGTGCTGCGGCAAACTGCGCGGTTTGTTGCGCCAGCGCCGCCGCGCTGAGGGGCTGCATGTGCGCAATGCGATCGGCCAAGGCCACGGCGCTGGGCAGCGAATAGCCGGTGGTGGCATGAAACAGACCGGCGCGCAAGCCGCTGCAAGGCTGCCCGCGCTGTTGCTGCCAAAAAAGGCGGTGATCGCCGCTAAGCGTAATCGGCAGTGAGCCGTGCTCTTCACGCAGCAAAAGCTTGAGCTGCCAGCCCTGTTGTTGCGCATAAGCCTGAATATTCTCACGTGCGGCGCGGTGCGCTAGCGAAGGCGTGTTGATGTAGTGGGTGTCTTCAATCAACAGACGCTCAGGGGTCAACGGCAGCGTATAGACAAAGCGGTAACCTTGCTGCTGATTAACCGTGGCATCCATGAGAATCGGCTGGGTTAAGCCGTGGGGTGCTGTCAATTGCCACTCCTGGCCAACAAACGCCTGATAACCCAGTTGCAGATGCGGAGTCGCTTGCAAGCCGCGGCCATCAATCACCGCCGCAGCATGTAGCGTACGGTTGTCCGACAGCGTGACGCTTTCAGGCGTAACGGCCTGCACGGAACAGTCTGTCCAGAGATCCTCGCCTAAGGCATCAGCCACGTGGTGAGCAAACGCCTCGGACGCGATCGCGCAATACCCGCCGGTGAAAGTGCGGTGCAAAGCCGGAAAGCGCACTTGATAACCCGGCCACTGATGCGAAATATAGGGCGCAATCCACTGAAATTGTTCGTCGCTGAGATCGTCGCGATGAAATGACCACGTGTGATTGCCCGCAGGCGCGCTGTCACGTTCCAGCATCAAGAGGCGAAGCTGCGGTTGGCTCTGACGCAGGCGCAGGGCAATCAACCCGTTTGCCAGACCGGCGCCCACCAAAATTACATCGTAATCGGTGCGCATCGTGTCCCCTCCGCCAGCACCACCTGCTGTTGGCATAGTGCTTGTTCGACAATTTCTGCGGCGCGTGCGCAGCCGCCCGCACGCTGTAGCTGCGCCTGAATCGCTGACATGCGCAGCCGGTAACGCGGGTCGTTCAGTAAGGTATGAATATGGTGCTCCAATAGTGACTGGCGGCTAAAGCGCGAAGCGCGAATGCCTACGCCGTGCCACGCAATGCGCGCGGCAACGCCGGGTTGGTCGAACGCGATGGGCATGGCGAGCATTGGCGTGCCGCACTCTAAGGCCTCAAGCGTGCTGTTGAGGCCAGCGTGCGTGATAAACAGCTGTGCATGTTGCAGCGCTGCGCGCTGGTCGAGGAAGTCCGTTACCCACGCCGCACCCGCCAATTCAAGCTGGTGGACCTGCCGGGCATTGAGCCCGCCGCAGTGGGCCACCACCAGCGACAACTGCTGCTGGCGACACGCGCGCGCAAGGCGCATAAATAGTGAGAATCGCTGACCTTGTAGCGTCCCCAGCGAGGCGTAAACCACCGGTTCCCGCAGGCCAGGCCAGGGCGCCGCCGCAGCGGTGCCCATAGGTGGCGTATATAACGGCCCCACGGCATGGAAACAGGCCGGTAGCTGCTGACGAGGAAAATCAAACGCGGGCACTAGCTGGCTAATCTGCGCCAGCGGTGAGAGACATTGGTGCAAGCCGTGGCGCGGTGACAGACCAAAATTCTGCGCGTATTGCGCAATCACTTGGCCATGACGGCGCATGATACGGTCATAGATCTCTTCGCTCGCCTGAAAACGCTTTAAAGCGCGCGCGTCTTGGCCATAGCGAAAGGGCATCACCGCCAGTGGAATGCCCGGCTCGCGATTGACCGGCAGCGCGCACGCCACAGAAACAAACGGCAGTCCCAACGCCTCCGCAACCAGCCCGCCCGCCGCTTCCATTTGATCGGCGATGACGCCATCCACCTGCAGAGCGTTGAGTTTGCCCGGCAGTTCGCGGCAAAGCATATCGGTACTGGCGCTGATGTCGTTGATCACGCGAAGCAGAGAAAGCGGAGAGGCCAGATGGTGCAACGCCTGCGCCAGAGAACCAACAGGATGCGTGCGTTCTCCCGTGACGGCAAAGTTGATGCGCTCATCACTCAAGAGCGTGCGCGCGTCGGCTTGCTGTAAAAACGTGATGCGGTGTCCGCGTGCCATGAGCGCCTGTGACAGCGCCTGCAGCGCATGGAAATGGCTATAGAGCGGCGGCGCGACAACGGCAAAGTGGGCCATATTCAGCACCGACCCGCGTTCAGTGACACAGGGCAAGCTGCTGGGTGAACAGCGCGTGCATATATTGACGAGTCGCGACGCCGCGGTCACAGGCGCTATTTAAATGTCCTTCGGCACTGCGCAGATGTTCGCGCAGCCGCTGCTCTGCGTCTTGCGTGCCCAGCAGCTGAACCAGGGTGGATTTACCCTGGTCCTGAAAAGGGTCTTTACCGGTGTGTTTACAGCCGTCAATGAGATCGTCAAGCAGCTGAAATGCCTGCCCTAAATCTTGGGCGAAAAAACGCATATTCTCGCGCACCTGCGGCGAGGCATCCGCAGCAATGGCAGCCATTTGCAGCGTGGCGCGAAACAGCACGCTGGTTTTCAACTCGTTGGTCAGCGCCACGGCATCCGGGCTGCGACTTTTGGCCCCATCGTGCAGATCCTGAAACTGCCCTTGTACCAAACCCTGTAAACCAACGGCAGCCGAGAGCTCGGCGATGGTTTCTGTTTTTTGTCCGGCAGAAAGATCGGGCGCAACGGCAATCACTTCGAATGCGCGACTCAGCAGCGCCACGGCGGCGAGAATGGCCACATTTTCACCGTACTCACGATGAATGGTGGGGCGGCCACGGCGCATCAGCGCGTTATCCATTGAGGGGATATCGTCAAGAATCAGCGAAGCGGCATGCACCATTTCTACGGCGCAAGCGAGATGGAAAATCCCACGCTGATGCAGGTCGCAGCCCATATCGCGTGCCGCTAATAGCAACAGGAGCGGGCGAATGCGCTTACCCGGGGCTAACGTACCCGCACGCATGGCGGCGCGTACTTTGTCTGAAGGATTACCCGCAGGCAATAAATGCTCAAGATGAGCATGCAAAGTTTGCTGCAAATGAAGAAGGTCGCTTTCCTGATCAGCGGTAATGTCGACGTGGTCGGTCATAGCGGCTTTCCATTGTCAGTTGAATTGTTATGGTTTTTTCATTAACCGTAGACTGCGTGGGGCGAGTTTGCCAGCGAGCGCAGCGGCATTTCCCACTCGGCTGAGCGTAACAGAGTTGATAGAAAAGGTAAGAGGCGGGCTTCATTATTACGCTATCTTTTTAACCGTTTGCTAAAAATAAGGCGCTAGCACCACTTTTAACTGAAGGAAAAAGGTGAAATGGCGCGGGAAGGGCGAAGCACTCCGGATCTCCGGCCTGCTGACGCCTTTTTTAAGTCAAATTTATGCTAAAGCTGATCGCGATCAATGCGTCAGTGGCTTGCTTGCTCAACGCTAAAGGCTATTCCACTGACAGAAGGAGAAGCTCATGCGTAACGCCACGATGACCTTAGGCGAAATGGCGCGTTATGTTGGGGTATCACCTGCTACGCTGGCCTGCGCGATTTGCAATCGAGGCAGCCTGGAGCGCGTTCCGCTGCCCGCCGCTGTTGATGAAAATGTGCCGCTTTCGCGTCGCTGCTGGGCACCGCAGGAAGTGCAGCACTTCAAACTCAGCCTGACGCGCATGCGGCAGAGAGGCGCCGTTCGCAGGCGTTGAAGCGGCGTGCTGAAAAGTGGCCTAAGCAAAAAAGCCTGATGCGCTGCACCAGGCTTTATTTACGTAAAGGGCCAGAAGAAGGGGGGCGCGGATCAGGCCGCGACACCTTTTGGCTGGGTGAGCACATGCCCGGCCCACAAATTCGCTACCCACTTCACCCCTTTGCGCGTGAAACGTGCCTGGGAAAAGGCGTGCTCGTTTTCACCATGACCGCAGCGCACCGTAAAATAGCCTGCCTGTAAATGGTGCTGCTGAGGGGTAAGCACACCCTTATCGCGAAACATGATGTTGCGCGTCAGCAAAAAGTCGCGGAAATCGCTCTCTTTCACCTTCAGCATTTTGCAAAGCTGGCGAAAACCCAGCGTTTCATTGGTTTCGATGAAACTGTCAAAAAACGCGGCCTTCGGCGCCGTTACCGCGAGCTGTTGTTCGGCGAGACGCCGCTGCTCATATTGTTCAGCCCACGCCCGTGCGGCGGCGGCCGGATTGGTAAAATCCGGCAGTTGCACGCGCTGTTCCTTTGCCTGCCAGCGATCGAGCAGTTCAGCGGTAAAACCGGGTGACAAGCGTGCTACCGCAAGCAGGGAGTCGCGTTTGTTGAGGAGAAATTCCTGACGCATCTCACCTTCATGCTCAAATTGATTCACCGTCACAGGCTGAGAGAGGCGCTGCGCGGTCTCCAGACTTTTAATCAGGCGCTTCACTTCGCCGTGCGTATTGCCCGTGACGCGGGCAATTTCGCGACTGCTCATGGTCAATCCAGGATTGAGAGCAGACAGGTTATCCATCGAGATCATCATAAATATCACCTCATACCAACCAATGCAGCCATCTGGCTGTTGAATAAGTATACAGTATACTGGTTTTATAACCAGTATTTTTTGGTGATAAATTCACCCGTTGCCCCCGCCGATGCGCTTGCCTAATGGCTCTGGGTTACTACGCTCAAGCAACCAGCCTGCGATTTACGCTATTCGCCGATAGACATCATCAGGAGAGAATATATGAAAGCGCTAACCTACCACGGACCGCATCGCGTAAAAGTTGAAACCGTGCCGGATCCGGCTTTAGAACAGCCTGACGACATTATTCTGCGCGTTACCGCAACGGCCATTTGCGGCTCTGATCTGCATCTCTATCGCGGCAAAATACCCGGCACCGATCACGGCGATATATTTGGCCATGAGTTTATGGGTGAAGTGGTGGAAGCGGGCAGCGCGGTGACGCAGGTTGCTATAGGCGATCGCGTGGTGGTACCGTTTGTGATTGCCTGCGGCGACTGTTTTTTCTGCCAGCTACAGCAGTACGCCGCGTGCGAAACCACCAATCCAGGCCGTGGTGCCATCCTCAATAAAAAAAGCATTACGTCACCCGCGGCGCTGTTTGGTTACAGCAAGTTGTACGGTGGGGTGCCGGGTGGTCAGGCTGAATATGTCCGCGTGCCTAAAGCGAATAGCGGGCCGTTTAAAGTGCCCTTTACCCTGCCTGATGACAAAGTACTCTTTCTCTCAGATATTCTCCCCACCGCCTGGCAGGCGGTACAAAATGCGGGCCTGACCAAAGGATCAAGCGTCGCCATATTCGGTGCAGGACCGGTGGGATTATTATCCGCAGCGTGCGCGCGGCTTGAAGGTGCCGAGCAGATCTTTATGATTGACCACAACGCGTATCGTCTTGAATTTGCACAACAGCGCTATGGCGTGACGCCGATTAATTTCGACGATATCGACGATCCGGCGGCCTGGATCATTGAACATACCAAAGGCAATCGGGGGGTTGATGCTGTTATCGACGCAGTAGGATTCGAGGCAAAAGGTAGCCTGACGGAAACCGTTTTGTCGAATTTAAAACTGGAGGGCAGCAGCGGGAAAGCGTTACGCCAGTGCATCGCGGCGGTACGACGGGGCGGGGTGGTGAGTGTGCCGGGTGTGTACGCGGGCTTCATTCATGGTTTCCTGTTTGGCGATGCGTTCGACAAAGGGCTGACGTTCAAAATGGGCCAGACGCACGTTCACGCCTATCTGCCCCGGCTGCTTTCCTTAATCGAACAGGGATTATTAACGCCGGAAGAGATTGTCACCCACCATATGCCGCTGGAAGACGCAGCGCGGGGTTACGAAATTTTCGAAAAACGGAAAGAAGAGTGCCGCAAGGTGATTCTGGTGCCGGGCATGGCCTCAACCACACCCGCCGCGTAAGACGTATCAGGCTGACCCGTCAGCCTGATAACATTAGCGCACCTGTTGTTCATCGCGATCGTTCAATTCTGACAGCACCAGCTCGCGTGACGGTGCGTTATCCAGACGATCGCCATACTCTGCGCTAACGTCTGGCAAACTGGTAAATTGCCCATCAACAAACAAAAAGCTCAACGCGTGAGTCACGTCATTAAATAATACGTCGGTATCGTTGGGCGTCTCGCCGGAAGCGTCTTTACCGTCAAGTTGCCATAAGAGCGTGTCATTCCGGAGTTCAACGCTGCCGATATCGACAACGTGGCCGTCAATATTCTCAATCAGTAAACGTTGGCGATAGTAATACAGCTGGTAAGGCATGCGATCGGATTTATTCTCAGACATGCTTTCTCCCTAATTGATGATTTCAATGGAAAATATAAAACCGGAACGCGTAAACACTCCAGTAAATAATATTGACGCCCAAATAAGCCCAGCAGCCCCAATAGGCAACGGGCTCGCGGCGAGTTCGGAGTTTTGGCAAGAACGCTAAAATATAAAGCGCAGAGGAAATAAGCGAAACGAAATAAAGAAACTTCATAAGCTCTCCTTGGTTTTTTATTATTTAAAGCATAGTCATAAATACGCGTCTTATTTATTTTGTCGCCAGATACAGATAAAAAAAAGCCCCGTTTGAGTACGGGGCGGGCCGTTATGACATCAGCGTCTTCAAGGCCGCCGCGCTGGCGTCATCGTCGGGGACATACACCAGCAGGCGATCGCCGTTGCGCGAGGCAGACCACCAGTTATTTTGCCGCAGCGTCAACTCACCTACGGGCTCACGGTAGAAGCGCTTTACCCGGTTCTCCACTTTACAGAGCTCGTAGCGCTGCCACGTTTGTGCAAATTCATCTGAGCTAGTCATTAGCCGCGCCAGAAAATTTTCCCAGTGCGGATCGCCTAAGTGCTCGCCCATTTGTCCCCTAAACATCGCCACCAGTTGCGGCATCATCTCGTCCCAATTACGCATCGCTTTGCGCCATTCTTCATGATTGAACGCCAGCCAAATGCAGTTGCGATCTTCAGGCGGAATGCTGGCTAAATCCACGCCCATCAGCGCACACCAAGCCGTGTTGTAGCCGATGATGTCGAAGCGCGGGGTCTCAATAATCGCCGGCAGCTGAATCGCATCCAGCATCTGTTGATTATGCGCCGCAATTTTGCAGCAGGCGGCGGCGACGCTGACAGAAGGGAGCGCGTGCCCGGCAAGGTAAAAAAGATGCTGGGTTTCGACATCATTGCACTGCAGCGCGGCCGCGATAGCCGTGAGCGTTTTTGGCGAAGCGTTGATATCACGGCCCTGTTCCAACCACGTGTACCAAGTCACGCCGACGTCTGCGAGCTGTGCAACTTCTTCTCGCCGTAGTCCCGGCGTGCGCCGATGCCGCAACCGTGGCAAACCGAGACGCTGCGGATCGAGGCTCTCCCGGCGTTTACGTAGAAAGGTACCCAATAATTTGCGGTTACTTTGGTCGGTCATCACATCGCTTGCAGTCGGCATCATGGACGGTTCTCCTGGTGAGCCGGGTAGTGTTTATACCATGATAATCAAGCACTGGTACCCGTTTAAAACTTCAGTGATGCTATGTTCTACGGCGTTTAAATACAAGGTTTGACTCATGCATACATCACAACTCAAACGCACCGGGCTGGTGGTTCTGCTGGCAGGACAACTGCTGCCCATGATTGATTTTTCTATTGTTAATGTTGCGTTGGACGCCATGTCCCAGACGCTACGCGCCAGCCCTATAGAACTCGCGCTCATCGTGGCGGTATACGGCATCGCTTTCGCCATTTGCCTGGCAATGGGAGGACGCTTAGGCGACAACGTGGGACGCCGCACGGTGTTTCAGGCGGGCGTGGCCATTTTCGGGGTGGCCTCGCTGCTGTGTGGTATCGCGCACAGCGTCGCGCTGTTGATGTTTGCCCGGGCGCTACAGGGCGTGGGCGCGGCGCTGATTGTGCCGCAGATCCTCGCTACCCTGCACGTGACCCTCAGCGGCCGCGACCACGCGCGGGCCATCGGCCTGTACGGCGGGATCGGCGGGCTGGCGTTCATCATTGGTCAGGTCTTGGGGGGCTTTCTGATCAAAGCTGACATCGCAGGATCCGGCTGGCGCAGCGTGTTTTTAATTAACCTGCCACTTTGTCTGTTTGTGCTGATGACCGCGCGCCGCGCAATCCCGGAAACCCGAAACGCGCAGCGCGTCGCGGTAGATATTGCCGGTACGCTGCTGCTGGCAAGCGCGATTGGCTGCCTGATGCTGGCGTTGGCGCTGGGCCCGCTGCTGCACTGGTCATGGCCATGCTGGGCGCTGCTGGCGCTGTTCCCGGCATTGCTCCTGCGTTTACGCCGCAGTGCGATACGCCGTGAAAATGCAGGCGGTGTTCCGCTGTTGCCACCGTCTCTGCTGCGTTTGCCCAGCGTGCGCTTTGGGTTAACGCTGGCGGTGCTGTTTTTTTCCTGCTGGAGCGGCTTCATGTTTGCGGTGGCGCTGACGCTGCAAGCCAGCTTACATATGACGGCGTTTGAATCGGGTAATGCCTTTATTGCCTTGGGCGCCGCTTATTTCGTTGGTGCCATGCGGTCCACGCGCACGGTGGAACGCTACGGCAAGCGCACCACGCTGCTGGCGGGCTGTGCAATTCAGATGAGCGGGCTGCTGGCGCTGATCGCCACGTTTCAGCTTCACTGGTCGTCTCTCGGCGTGACGACGCTCATCCCGGCCACGCTGCTCATTGGCTTCGGACAATCGTTTATTGTCAGCACCTATTATCGCATTGGCATGCAAGGCGTGCCGCATCACCAGGCGGGCGCCGCCAGCGCGGTGCTCTCTACGGTACAGCAGACGGCGCTGGGACTGGGGCCGATGCTACTGGGGGCGATCTATACACAGATTGCCCGCCACGGCAATCCGCTGACGGCAATTTCCGGCACGCTGGTGGCAGAACTGATCATGATGAGCGTGTTGGTGTTGGCGGCAAGTGTCAATCGCACCACGTTTCAGTGCGCCACGGTAAAAGGATAAACAGACGTGCCCTCATGAGAGGGCACGTCGATCAGGCCGCTGTTATGCCCCGGGCGTTTCAGCCAGGCGTTGGCCGGTTTCAGGATCGAACAGATGCAGTTTTTCCATGTTGAAGCCAATGCGAATGGCCCCGCCTGCGCTGGCTCCGTGGCGTCCCGCGCACTGCATATGCAGCGGTTGGCCCTGCCAGTCAAGGTGCAGCAACGTGGACTCCCCTGTAACTTCAACAACCTGAACATACGCCAGCGTTCCGGTAGCGGCTTCCAGCAGATCGTGCGGGCGTACGCCAAGCGTCACGTCCGTGCCCTCGCGACCTTGTGCGACGTCCACCCAGCGGGGCGGCAACGGCTGCCAGAGATCCTGGCACTGCACGCCGATAATGCCGTTGCGCGCGGAAAACTGCGCGGCGAGCAGGTTCATGGGCGGTGAGCCAATAAAGCGCGCCACAAAGGTATCTGCCGGACGGTCATACAGCGTTAGCGGCGCACCCTGCTGAACAATGCGTCCCTCACGCATCACGACAATTTGATCGGCGAGCGTCATGGCTTCCACTTGGTCGTGCGTCACGTACACCATGGTCGTTTTAAAGCGCTGGTGCAGAGATTTAATCTCCGCCCGCAGCTCCATGCGCAGCTGCGCATCGAGATTGGAAAGGGGCTCATCAAACAGAAACACCTGCGGATTCCGCACCATTGCACGGCCCATGGCGACGCGCTGGCGCTGGCCGCCCGACAAGGCGCGCGGGTAGCGGTCTAACAGTTTATCGATCCCCAAAATACCGGCGATACGTGCGATTTTGCTGCGCTGCTCCTCGCGTTTGACTTTCTTTACCTGCATATGAAACGCCAGATTCTCCGCCACCGTCAGATGGGGATAGAGCGCATAGCTCTGGAACACCATGGCGATATCGCGATCGGCAGGGTCGCGATCGGTAATCGCGACGCTGTCCATCATTATTGCGCCTTCTGACAGGCTCTCCAGCCCCGCCAGCATGCGCAGCAGCGTGGATTTACCGCAGCCCGAAGGCCCCACCAGCACGGTGAAACTGCCGTCGGGAATCGTGAGACTGAGCGGATGCAAAACCGCTTGCTTGCCGTAGCGCTTGGCCACGTTTACTAATTCAACACCGGCCATAATTTAACGCTCCTGAGCAGATAGTTGCAGTTGATGCCAGTCGGGATAACGACGCGGCTGCGTACTGATTGCCAATGATGCCACCGCAATCCCCCAGCGTAGCGCGGTGTCGGGTGCGTGCTGATGCAACAGGGCGGTGAGAAATCCGGCGTTAAAGCTGTCACCGGCACCGATGGTATCGACCACCGTGACAGGCTGCGAAGCGTGCAGCGTATGCTGATGGCGCTGCCAGCAGCCAGCGCCTTGGGCGCCGCGCTTCACCACGCAACCGCCGCGTCCGCTTAGGCGCTGCGCCAACTGTGCCGCGCTGGCTTCCAGCGTCTCGCATGCGGCCAATCCGCGCGTTTCGACCTCATTCAACAGCAGCCAATCGCACAGCGGCAGCCAGTGGGTAATCTGCTGGCGAACTTCTGCGGTCCAGCCCTGCGGCGGCCAGCCGGTATCCACGGCAATGACATAGCCACGCTGGCGCAGCGCGGTCAGCAGCGCAGGGTAATCGGCATAGAGCTGCAAGCACAGAAACGTGCCGCACAGCAGAACGATGTCACCGGCGTGCGCCTGCGGCGGCAGCTGATCCAGCACATCGTCTGCGCTGAGGCGAACGATGTGGCCGCGATTGCTGATAAACGATCGTTCATGATCGGAGTGCGTAACGCCCACGGTCAGGGAAGTTTCGCAGGCATAGCGCGGCCACGCGTCCGCGCTGTGGGGAAAGTGGCCAGCCAGCCAGGCGCTGAGTCCGTCATCGCCCTGATTGGCGATTGCCCGGTGGCGCACCTGCATGGCTTCCAGCGCCAGCGCGCAGTTCCCGGCGGAGCCACCGGGGCGCAGCTCACTCTGTGCCACCATTACTTCGGTGCCGCGCTGTGGCCAGTTGTCGAGGGTGCCCATGATCATATCGACGTTAATGTTGCCCGCAACGTAGAGGGTCGCGTTGGTGTGTTTCATCCTTTACTCCCGCCACTGGCCAAGCCGCTGACCAGGGTTTTCTGCAGCCAAATAGCAATAAAAAGCGGTGGAATTGATGCCAGAATACCGACGGCAGCAATCAGACCATCGTCGGTGGCGCGACCGGCGGTAAAGCCCGCAATGGTCACCGGCAGGGTTTGCGCGGCGATATTGCTGGTAAACAGTAGCGCATAGAAAAATTCATCCCACGCCAGCAGCCAGCCAAACAGGGCGGCGGCGCCCAGTACAGGTTTTGCCAGCGGCAGCGTGATGCGCAGCAGCACCTGCCAGACGCGCAAGCCATCCAGCCGCGCGGCTTGCTCAATGTCCTGCGGCAGGGTGTCGAACTGGTTCTTCAACATCCAGGTCAAAAAGGGCAGGATCAGCGAACAGTACACGACAATCAAACCGGGACGGGTATTGAGCAGGTCAAACTGTTGCAGCAAGAAGTAGAGCGGCAGCGCAAAGGCCACCGGCGGTACCATATAGATGGCCAGCGCGGCAAACAGCCAACCGTCGCGCCCGCGATAGCGCGAGAAGCTAAAGGCCGCCGGAATCGCCAGCAGTAGGCAAATGGCCGTGGCGCCAGTCGCCACCAGTAAACTGTTCCCCAGCGCATGCAAGAACAGCGTGCCTGGCTGGCCGGGTGCCAGCGAGAGTAACCGGCCGTAGCGACTGAAATCCCACTGTCGCGGCAGCCACTCCAGCGGAACGCGGGTTAAATCGCTGCTCGCGCTCACGCTCATCAAAAATAGCCAGCCCATGGGAGCTAACACGGAAAAGGCCACCAGCAGCGCAGCAGCGTATTTGGCCACGGTGCGCAGTTTACGCTTCATAAGCACGTCCCCGGCGACTCTGGCGCCACAGTAGCAGCAGGTAAATCGCAATCAATACCGCGCACAGCAGCGTCATCAACATCGCATACGCCGCGCCGCTGCCAGCACGCAAATAGCTGAAAGACTCCTGATAAACGAAAAAGCTGAGGGTCTTCGTGCTGTCCACCGGCCCGCCTCGTGTCATGACATAAATCAGGTCAAAGATTTTGAAGGCGTCGATGGTGCGCAACACCACGGCAACGCTGAGTGCGCCAACAATCGCGGGAAACGTGATAGCACGGAATCGTCGCCACGCGGAGGCGCCGTCGAGGCGGGCTGCTTCGTAAAGATCGTCGGGCACGGATTGCAGTGCCGCCAGCACCAGCAGCGTCACCAGCGGATAGTTTTTCCAGATATCGGCAAACATGACCGCACCCAGCGCCGAGTCAGGCGATCCCAGCCAGCTGCGATAGCCGTCGAGGATGCCGAGCTGCGTCAACAGCGCATTGATGCTGCCGTAGTCAGGATTGAAATTAAGTCGCCACATCATGGCATTCACAATGGTTGGCAGCGCCCACGGTAAAATCACCAGCACGCGCAGCAGGTTACGACCATAGAACCGCTGGTTGAGCAGCAGCGCAACCAGTACGCCGATCGCGGCTTCAAATGCCACCGACACCACGGTGAACAGCAGCGTGCGCCCCAGCGACTGCTGGAAATCCGGATCGGTGAGCGCATAAATATAATTTTCCAGCCCCACCCAGCCGGGCGCATCGCTGCCGATCAGGCCAGCATCGGTAAAGCTTAACCAGATGGTGCGTATCAGGGGCCAGGCGGTAAGCAGCAGCATGACTAACAGCATGGGTGCCAGCAGCACCCATGCCTGCCGCTGTTCGCGTTGACGCAAACTCAGCATGATGGCTCCCTATCGCAGCCGCGCAGCGCTTTTGTCGACCGCCTGCATCGCCGCTTCAGGCGTCGCGCTGCCCACCAGCACCTGCTGTAACTGCTGTTGCAGCGTGTTTGAAAGGCGTGAGTAATCAGCGGTTTCCGGGCGCGACAGCATCACGTTCAGCGACTTATCCGCCGCGGCGATCAGCGCGTCCTGATTTTTCTGCACCGCGGCATCCTGATAAGAACTTTTCCAAATAGGCAGGCTGAGCGTAGCGTACTGATTTTGCACCGGTTGGGAGGTCATATAGCGGATGTATTCCCACGCCTGATCGGGATGTTCGCTGCCCTTGGCGATGCCCAAGCCCATTGAGCCGTTAACCGCGCCAATTTTGCCCGGCGCATCGCCCGGCGCGGGCATGATCCCCACTTGGCCTGCGACTTTACTCTGCTTCGCATCGTTGGCCATGTTGTACATGTAGGTCCAGTTAAGCGCGAAGGCCGCATCGCCATTGGAAAACGCTTTGCGCACATCCTCTTCCAGATACTCACGCGAGGCAGGATTGGTGAGCCCTTCATCCAGCGAACTTTTCATCAGCTTGAGCGCTTGCAGCGAGGCGGGCGTAGAGAAATCGAGTTTGCCGTTCTGATAGAACGTGCCGCCGAAGCCAGACACCAGCGTGGTGTAATCACACACCAGTGCTTCTGCCTGCGACCAGCTCCATACCAGCGGGTATTTCACGATATTTTTCTGTTTAATCACCTGGGCATCATCCATTACCTGCTGCCATGTTTCCGGCAGGGCGGTAATGCCCGCTTTCTCCAGCATGGCTTTGTTGTAATAGAGATATTTGGTATCAAGGATCCACGGCATTCCCAGCGTTTTGCCCTTGAACACCACGGTATGCATGGCGCCGGGGAAAATCTGCGCGCTGACGTCAGCCGGGATGCGGCTGCTGACATCCTGCAGCAGATCGAATTTGGCAAACTCAGCGGGCCAAATGGCATCAAACAACACAACATCATAGCCTTTGCCGCCTGCGCCACGCGCCGCCACGATTTTATCGTGCAGCGCTTCGTAAGGCACAAACTCCAAATTCACCTGCACGTCCGGGTGCGCCTGCTGGAACGCAGTGGTCATCGCACGGATGTCATTTTCGCTGTAGGCCGCTTGCGTCATAAACAGGGCATTGAGGGTGGTCGCCGCCATGGCGTGGCCTGCGCTGGTCAGCAGTACCGCTATTGCGCAGCTCTTCAGGGGAGCCGGGAATCGAATACGCATTGTGTTTCACCTTGCTGTGTAAAGGAGTATTAATTAAATCAATTTGATTGATTTAATTGCGGTCAAAGGTGTCAGTTTGCTGCGGCTGACATCAGTAAGTTCAAGCAAACGCTGTGCCAGGCATAAAACCGGGTTGCCAGAGCACTCTACTTTGCACACTTTTTTAACGCTGTCAGGCAAAGCGGGTGTAAATTGTGTCGCCGATCATAGATATTGATGCGCGGATGCGTCGGGTGTGAAAAGAGAGACAGGACGATGAAAACCTCAGGAACCAATCTGGAACACGCGCGGGCGCACAATCGCCGGGTGATCATTGAAGCGATTCGCCTGCACGGCGAGTTGACGCGGGCGGAGCTGGCGCGCCTAACGGCGCTCACCCCGCAAACCGTCTCCAATATCGTGGCCGAGCTGGAAACGGCTGAGCTGCTGGTCAGCCGCCAGCCGCGTAAGCAGGGCCGTGGGCAACCGGCGATTCCCGTCACGCTTAATCCGGCCAGCGCCTTTTCCATCGGCATCCATCTTGATCATCAAACGCTGCTGATTGTGCTGGTGGATCTAACCGGTGAAATTCACTTTCGCCGCCTTATTATGGTGCAAAAGCCCGAGCCGGATGCCACGTTAGCGCGCATTGCCGAGGTGTTGGATGAGATCAAAGCGCAACTCGGTGCGCGCTGGCAGAAGGTGCTGGGGATTGGTGTGGTGATGCCAGGACCGTTTGGCGTCGAGGGGATTTCGTCCATCGGCCCAACCACGCTGCATGGCTGGGAAAAGGTGGATATTGAGGCGCAGCTCGCGGCGATGAGTCAGCTGCCGGTCACACTGGAAAACGATGCCACCGTCGCCGCCATCGGCGAACGCTTCCACGGCGTCGCCCGACAACTTAACTCGTTTATCTATCTGTATATCGGGACGGGATTGGGCGCGGGGATCTTTATGGACGGTCATATCTACAGCGGACACGCGCACAACGCGGGCGAGATCGGTCATGTGGTGGTGGAGCCTGGCGGACGGGCCTGTTACTGCGGTAACCACGGCTGTCTGGAGCGCTACGTCTCGCTGCAGGCCGCGTATGAGTTTTGTGGACTGGACCCTATGACCGCACTGCCTGACGATCTGCTGGCCGTCGATCCGGCGCGCTTTGACGACTGGATTGACACCGTGCTGACGCCGCTGCGGCAGGCAATTAATATGCTGGAGTGTATTTTTGACGCCGAGAGCGTGATCATCGGCGGCATGATGCCCGCCGCGCTGCTGGACAAAATGATTGCGCGTCTTCCGCCGCTTTATCAGTCGGTGCGCAGCCGTTATCTCACCGCCTCGCGCCTGAAAAGGGGGTTAACCGGCAGCGACACCGCCGCGCTGGGTGCCGCCGCGCTGCCCATCTTCGATGAATTTAATCCACAATTTCAGGTGCTCATGAAGTGAATGTCCTGCACGCGATTCAGAAAGGCGCGTCTGTCCGGTAAAAGTCGCGCAGCGGATGACGCGCGTGACCGGCATCATCAATGTTGCTGGGCGCCAGCCACGCATCGAACGCGCGGGCGCGAGCGGGCCATTCATTGTCAATCATCGACAGCCAGTCGGTGTCACGGTTGCGCTGTTTGCGCGTCATCGCCTGGCGAAAACGGCCTTCAAAGGTAAATCCCAGGCGCTCTGCAGCGCGGCGAGAGGCGTGATTGAGTGAATCACAGCGCCACGCCACGCGACGATATCCCAATGCAAAAGCCTGTCGCAGAAGCAAGATGATGGCCTCGCTGCCGAGCACATTGCGCTGCATGCGCGGTGACCATGTCACATGGCCAATCTCAATCGCGCCGTTTTCCCGCTCAATATTGGCATAGCACACCACGCCGACCGCCTGCTGGCTGCGATTGTCCATTACGGCAAAGCTGATTAATCCCGGATCATTGATTTTGATGTCGATCCAGTCGTGCATCGCGGCGGGCGACGACGGCCGGGTGCTGCCTAACCAAGTCCAGTCGCGATCGTCGGGGGCCAGCGCGAAGGCGGCGTGCAGATCGTGAGCGTGTGCATGTTGCAGTGGCGTCAGTGTACAAAAGCGTCCTGGCAACGCGTGGCGCGGTGGCGCAGCAAGGGGCTGCCAGTCCGGAAGCGGTACACCGACAGGTTGACCATAGTGATTGACGTGCGGCATGGTGTCTCCTGCGTGGCGTGGAAGGGGGAAATCGGGTATGCGATAGGCAGGTGGCGAATTTATTAGCTACCTAATAATGAGTGGCAACACATTTATCGTCACTTACGCTATGATACGCGGCTTGTTATCGGCTCGCGGGTGCGAGCGATTCTTTACCTGCTTTTCTGGAAAATCATGTCTTCACAACCTCATCAAACCCCATCATCCACCGATGCTGCGCCGCTGTCACGCGGTAGCGTGCTCAAGGCGCTGTTTGCCCTCGGCACCGGTGGCTTTGCTATTGGTACCGGCGAATTTGTCATTATGGGCCTGCTGCCCGATGCCGCTGCGGGACTTCACGTCTCCATCCCTGACGCCGGGCACTTAATCAGTATTTACGCGCTTGGCGTGGTGATCGGCGCCCCGTTGCTGGCCATTCTTGGCGCCCGCGCTGCACGGCGTGATTTTTTGATGACGCTGATGGGTCTCTTCGCGCTGGGTAATCTGTTCAGTGCCATTGCACCGGGCTATTACAGTATGCTGCTGGCGCGTTTTCTCGCCGGTTTTCCTCACGGCACCTTTTTTGGCGTGGCGGCGCTGGTTGCTGCCGGACTGGTTGAGCGCGGCAGGCGCGCCCAGGCGGTGTCCATGGTGTTGTTTGGCCTCACGATTGCAAATTTACTGGGGGTACCCGCGGTCACCGCCATCGGACAAATTTTCGGCTGGCGCGAAGCCTTTGCCATCGTCGGGGTTCTGGCGCTGCTGACGTTAACGCTGGTGGGACTGTGGGTGCCCAAAGTGGCCGGCGATCGCAACGCCAGCCCGCTGCGCGAGCTTTCCGCGCTAACGCGTAAGCAGGTGCTGTTGACGCTGGCGATTGGGGCCATCGGCAGCGGTGGCCTCTTTTCGGTGTTCAGTTATGTTAAGCCGACGCTCACGGACCTCGCCCAGCTGCCGGTAAGCTGGATCCCGCTGGTGCTGGCGCTGTTTGGCCTCGGCATGATCCTCGGCAATGTGGCAGGCGGGAAACTGGCCGATCGCGGCCTGGAAAAAACCATTCGCGCGGTCCTGATTTGGTCCGTGCTGGTGCTGAGCGCCTTTGTGTTTACCGCGCACTTTGCGGTGGCCGGATCGCTTAATGTGATGTTAATCGGCACCATGGTTGCGCTGGCAAGCGTGCTGCAAATACGTCTGATGGACGTTGCCGGGGATGCGCAAACCATGGCGGCGGCGCTGAATCACTCCGCGTTCAATATTGCCAATGCCTTGGGTGCCTGGCTGGGTGGTGTGACCATCTCTGCGGGATTCGGCTGGCAGTCCACCGGCTGGGTTGGCGCGCTGCTGGCGGTGTTAGGCTTATTGGTACACGCGGTAGCGATGCGTGATGCACGCAAGAAATCCATTACTTTCGCTACCCACCACAGCGGCTAGCAGGGGAGCAGGGCGGTGGTTGCGCTGCCCTGAACTTATGACGCCAGCTTTTTCTGTAGAAAAGCGATAATGCGTCGGTTCACCTCGCTGCGCTGCCGATGCTGCGGATAGAGCGCGTTTAGCGTCAGTGAGGCCGGCTGCCACTCCGCCAAAACGGTAATGAGCGCACCGCTCGCCAGCGCAGGTGCCACGATAAACTCCGGCAGTAAAATTAAACCGAGACCCGCCATCGCCGCATCGCGCAGCATTTCGCCATTGTTCGCAATCATCGGTCCCTGAACGGCCATCACTTTGCGCTGCTCGCCGTTAAATAATTCCCATCCGGTTTGGCTTTCCCGCCCGTAACGCAAACAGGCGTGGTTGAGCAGATCCTCCGGCGCACGCGGGGCGCCCGCACCTTGCAAGTAGGCGGGACTGCCGCAGATCACACGACGAAATTCCCCTAAACGCTTGGCAATCAGGCTGGAGTCCGGTAGTGACCCGATACGCAACGCCATGTCAAAACCTTCGCCCACCACATCGACGTAGCGGTCAGCCAATTCAACCTGAAACTGTAAGCCGGGATGCTGGCTGAGAAAGTCGGCGATAAACGGTGACAGATGGCTGATGCCGAACGAGAGCGGCACGCTAAGGCGGAAAGTGCCCTGCAGAGTCTGGTGCTGACCCGACACCGCCAGCGCCGCCTCCTGTACGTCATCAAGAATGCGTTGCGCGTGCCGGGCAAAAACGTGGCCGCTGTCCGTAATAGAGAGCTTGCGCGTATTGCGATTCAACAGGCGCACGCCTAGCGAAGCTTCCAGCGCGGCGATACGACGGCTCACATACTGTTTGGACAGCATCAGCTGGTCGGCGGCGGCGGTGAAGTTACCGGCATTGATTACCGCAACGTAAATTCGAAGATCGTCTATCTGCATATTGTCCACTTTAATGTGACAGTTAATGTCATTTTGGCGTCTTGTTTGGCCGTTAAGTTTACCTATACTCACTCTCATCAGGAAGAACATCCGTTCCTCCCCCCATAATTAAGGAGCAGATCATGATTGAACAACGTTTAGCAGAGCAGCGCGGCGTGGCTGACCACGGCTGGCTGAACTCTCATCACACCTTTTCCTTTGCCAACTATTGGGATCCTGCGCAGACCGGTTTCTCTGATTTGCTGGTGATCAACGATGACCGCGTTGCGCCAGCGCGCGGCTTTGGTGCCCATCCACACAAAAATATGGAGATCATCTCCTACGTGTTAGAAGGGGCGCTTGAGCACAAAGATTCCATGGGAACCGGTTCGGTTATCGTCCCAGGCGATGTGCAGCTGATGAGTGCCGGAAGCGGGGTAACGCACAGTGAATTTAACCATTCCGCTACCGATGGCGTGCACTTTCTGCAGATTTGGATCGTCCCAGACGCGAATGGAACGCAGCCGGGCTACCAGCAAATTTCGGTGGCGGACAGTGAGAAACGCGGCAAACTGCGCCTGATTATCTCGCCGGATGGGCAAGAGGGCAGCTTGAAGGTGCGTCAGGACGTGCGGATTTATGCGGGCCTCTTTGATGGCGCAGAGCAACAGACCATGACCCTGCCCGCGGATCGCTACGCCTACATTCACGTGGCGCGCGGGAGTGTGACGGTCAATGGCATTGCATTCAAGGCAGGTGACGGCGCGCGCGTGCGCAACGAAACCGAACTGCACTTCACCGAGGGTGATAACGCGGAAGTGCTGCTGTTTGATTTGCGGCCGCTGGAAGTGAACCATCCGCAACGTTAAGGCTAAGCGGGGCGCAGCCGTGCGCCCCTTGCCTCAGGCCGCTTTCTGCTGGCGTTCACGGCGCGACACCACACAGAACACCGCAACAAACACCAGGCTATACAACACCACAATGGTGGGACCCGGCGCGCTATCAATGAAGAACGACGCGTAAACGCCGAGGATGCCTGTGGTAGCGGCAATCAGCGTTGCCAGTAGCAGCACGTGAGAAAAACGTCGGGCGATCAACAGGGCGATGGCGCCCGGCGCAATCAGCATCGCGATCGATAAAATCACACCTACCGCCGTAAGCGATGCCACCAGCGTAAGCGCAATCAGACACAGTAACCCGTAGTGCATCAAAGAACGATTTAACCCGCAGGCGCGCGCCTGATGCGGATCAAAGGCATGCATCATAAGATCGCGCCATTTCACCGTCAGAACCGCCGCGACCAGCAGGGAAATCGCCGCCGTTTGGCCCATATCCCGCCAGCTAAGTCCCAACATATCGCCGAACAGAATGTGGTCGAGGTGGAGATCCGGCTTAAGTTGCAAATAGAGCAGAACCCCCGCACCGAACATGCCGGAGAAGACAATGCCCATAACGGTATCGGGTTTGATACGGCTGTTAGCGCTGATGAAGCCGCTGGAGAGCGCGCACAACATGCTGGCGATGAACGCGCCAAGGGCATAGGGCCAGCCGATCCACCACGCCAGCACCACACCAGGAAACACCGCGTGGCTCATCGCATCTCCCAGCAGCGACCACCCTTTTAACACCAGAAACGCTGAAAGCAGCGCGCAGGGTAGGGACAGCAACAGCGTCGCCAGGAGCGCCATATTCATAAATTCAAAAGAAAAGGGACTGAGCAGCAGTTCAATCATGTTCACGCTCCCGCTGCGTCAGCCGCGCGCGTAGCCGCATGCTCAACACGCCGTGTTTGGGGGCGAAAAAAAACGCCAGGAGAAACACGCCCGTTTGCGCCACCACAATAATGCTGCCGGTTGCGCCGTCAAGATAGTAGCTGCTCCATGCCCCAAGAAAGCTGGTCAGACAGCCAATCGCCACCGCTATCAGTAATAAACGCGGAAAACGATCGGTAAGCAGGTAGGCGGTCGCACCCGGTGTGACCACCAGGCAAATGACCATAAACGCCCCCACGGTTTGCAACGCGGCGACGGTAGAGGCCGCCAGCAGGGTAAAAAACAGTACCTTTAGCGCGGGGGGATTCAGGCCAATGGCACGCGCGTGGCGCTCGTCAAAGAAGGTTAACATCAGGTCGCGCCACTTCAGCAGCAATATCAGCAGCGTTATCGTGCCGATCGCGGCAAGCTGCCACATATCAGCCGGGGCTATGGCTAAAATGTTTCCCAGCACAAGCGTTTGAATATTCACTGCGGTGGGATTCAGCGAGACCATAAACAAACCGATGCCAAAAAAGGCCGAAAAGATCAGGCCGATAATCGTGTCTTCTTTTAATCGCGTTCGTTGATTGAGAAACAGCATACTGCCGGCGGCCAGCCCACCGGAAAGAAACGCCCCGAGCGAAAAGGGCAACCCCAGCATCCATGCACCCGCCACGCCGGGCACAATAGCGTGCGACAGCGCATCCCCCATGAGCGACCAGCCTTTTAACATTAAAAAACAAGAGAGAAAGGCGCAGATGGCTCCGACTAGCGCGGCTATCCACATGGCATTGACCATATACTGATAGCCGAAGGGCTCACTTATCCACGCCATAAGGCACCTCCGCCGGCCGGGAAAAGCCGCCTGCGCGCGAGCGTTGTTCGCCAAACGCGCGAGCGAGGTGATCGGCGGTAAACGCCTCCGCCAGCAGACCACTGGCGATCACGGTAGTGTTAACCAGCACACAGCGATCGCAGTATTCCGGCACGGCGTTGAGATCGTGGGTTGAGACCAACATCGTCCGGCCCTCATTTCGCAACTCGCGCAGTAGAGTAATGATGGCTGCTTCGGTATTCACATCCACGCCGGTGAAAGGCTCGTCCAGCAGGATGATGCGCGCGTCCTGGGCCAGCGCACGCGCCAAAAACACCCGCTTTTTCTGACCGCCAGAGAGTTCACCAATTTGACGCTCCCGATAAGCACCCATCCCGACGCGCGTCAGCGCTTCATCCACGCACTGTTTATCTACGGCGCGCGGCAGGCGCAGCATATTCATGTAGCCGTAGCGCCCCATCATCACCACATCCTCCACCCGCACTGGGAAGTGCCAGTCCACCTCCTCCGACTGCGGTACGTAGGCCACGAGGTTCTGCTTGAGCGCGCGCTTTACCGGCATCTCAGCCAGCGTCACGCTGCCCGCTGTTAGAGGCACAAATCCCATGATGGCGTTAAACAGCGTCGATTTACCGGCGCCATTAACACCCACCAGCGCGGCAATGCTGCTAGCGGGCACGGAAAAGGTGGCATCGCGCAGGGCGGTATGCCCGTTGCGATAGGTCACGCTAACCTGATTAACCTGTACGCTCATTGCGGTCTCCCGTGGCGCAGGCCCTGCACCAGGGTTTCACCGGTGACCCGCAGCAGATCGAGGTAACTGGGCACCGGGGCGCCGTTGCTCAATGAATCCACATACAAAACGCCGCCGTAATGAATGCCTGCTTCACGCGCTACCTGACGTGCGGGTTTGTCGGACACCGTACTTTCGCTAAAAATTGCCGGAATACGCTGGGCTTTCGCGGCGTCAATAACGGTGCGCACTTGCTGCGGCGTACCTTGCTGGTCGGCATTGATCGGCCAGAGATACAGTTCCTTCAGGCCGAGATCGCGCGCCAGGTAAGAGAAGGCGCCTTCGCTGGTGAGTAGCCAGCGCCGATCGCTGGGCAAGGTTGCTATGGCTGCGCGTACCGGAGCCAGCGTTTGCTGGATCTGTCGTTTATAGCGCTCTGCGTTAGCCTGATAAACTGCCGCATTGGACGGATCGTATTTTTGCAGGGCATTGCGGATATTATCCACGTAGATGAGCGCATTTTCCCCTGACATCCACGCATGAGGATTGGGCTTATCGCGATAGGGACCGGCGTTAATGCCCATCGGTACAATGCCCGTTGTCACGGTGACTTCCGGCACGCCTTTCAGGCGCGAGGTGAAGCGCGCGAACCACAGCTCAAGGTTAAAGCCGTTGGCCAGAATCAGATCGGCCTGCTGGGCGCGGCGAATATCGCCCGGCGTGGGTTGATAGGTGTGAATCTCTGCGCCGGGCTTGATGATGGAAGTCACCTCTGCCGCGTCGCCCGCGACATTTTTTGCCATATCGGCCAGAACCGTAAACGTGGTGACGACCTTGAGTTTATCGGTGGCGATTGACGAAGCACTCAAGCCGAACAGCAGTAGCACAGCAGATAACAAGCGTGGGCAGGGCATCTTCCTCTCCTCAATGTTGTATAGCCTTTGCTATACAGTATAGTAAGAGCTATGAGAGTGAAGCGCAGAGTCGCCTTATTTGCCATTCAGGACAAAAATTTACCTTAGCTGAAGTTGGAGGCAGTGTGTCGCACGCAAAGGGCGCAGAAGCGAGCGCCCTTTGCGGGAGGATCAATCGATCGAAAGCTGGTGAATCGCCAGCGCGGCGCGTGCCGCCTCTTGGCCTTTCTTAATGAAGTGATCGGCGTAAAAATTTTCCAGTACGTCCACCGGCTGGAAATTGTGCGGCGTTAACGAGACCGAGAACACCGGCACGTTGGTGGTGAGCTGCACGTTCATTAAGCCGTCTACAACCGCTGCCGCGACAAAATCGTGGCGATAGATCCCGCCGTCTACCACCAGCGCGGCAGCGACAATGGCATCATAGTTGCCGGTTTCCGCTAAACGCTTTGCCAGCAGGGGCATCTCAAAGGCGCCGGGCACTTCCAGCACCTTAATCTTAGCCTGAACGTCCAGCGCGTTTAACGCTTGCTCAAATCCCACCAGGGCATTGTGCACAATCTCCTTGTGCCAACTCGCTTTAATAAAGGCAACTCGCATATTTTCTTGTCCTAACTGACTTCACCTGTCAAAGATGGGTGCCCAAAATGAGCAATAATCCTTTTGTATACCATATGTTACATGTGCATTCCACCGCACTTGCGCGGAGCACAACTCCTTAAAATGCTCCCACAAAACCCGCTTGACGGCGGGGTGCCGCTGCACTAAAACTAATCCCGTCGGGGGAGTCTCGCCTGAGAGACTGAGAGGCTAAAAGCGCACTGCGCGGCTTAGCGACCCTTTGAACCTGACCCAGTTGATACTGGCGTAGGAAGACCGATCGCGCTTGGGTGCGCGATTTTGCGCGCTGCCTTTGTGCGCCCGTTTCCCCTTCCAGTATCCCTCGGGTCTCTAATCAATGAGAGGCCACTGTGAACATCCCTTTTCCGGTACATCGAACATGAGCCGCTGGTCAGTTTTAGGCTGCGGCGTTGCGGGCTTATGCGTAGCCACCTTACTTGCTGAGCGCGGCGAAGAGGTTGAGGTCATCGACGATACCAGCCGCGTGCCGGCTTCCTGGTATGCTGGCGGTATGTTGGCACCGTGGTGCGAAGCCGAAAGCGCGCCTCCTGAGGTCATCACGCTTGGGCAGTATGCCGCCGCCTGGTGGCAGCGCCGCGTCAGCGACGTAGAACAGCACGGCACGCTGGTGGTTGCGCCCGCACGCGATACTGCGGAACTCCAACGTTTTGCCCGTATGACAGCGCAACATCAGTGGGTTGAACCTGGTCACATCGAACCGCTGCTGGCGGAACGTTTCGCGCGTGGCCTGTTTTTTGCGCGCGAGGCGCATCTCGATCCACGCCAGGCGCTGGCTGAGCTGCGCGCCGCCCTGCAACAGCGCGGCGTAAATTTTGATGCACGCCAGCCGTCGGGACAGGTCATCGACTGCCGTGGCATCCATGCCCGCGCGGCGTTGCCGCGGCTGCGCGCCGTGCGAGGTGAAATGCTGATCCTGCAAAGCGATGAAGTGACGTTTAGCCGACCTATTCGCCTGCTCCACCCACGTTTTCCCTGCTATCTGGTGCCGCGTCGCAACGGGCATTTTATGCTCGGTGCCACTATGGTGGAGAGCCATGACGCCAGCGCTATCAGCGCCCGTGCCATGATGGAGCTGCTAAGCGCAGCCTATGCCATCCATCCGGCGCTGGCGGAGGCGCGCGTGGTTGAGAGCGGCAGCGGGCTACGACCTGCCTATCCGGCAAACCTGCCGGAAATTCACTACGAAAACCAAACCTTTTATCTTAACGGCTTGTATCGACATGGTTTTCTGCTGGCACCAATGCTGGCGGAACAGCTGATGCAGCGCCTGGGAGAACCGCGTCATGAATATTCAGCTTAACGGCCGCACGCTCGCGACCCGCGCCACCACGCTGGCAGAATTGCTGATCGAGCAGCAGATTGATCTTAACGCCGTCGCCAGCGCCATCAATGGCGATTTTGTGCCGAAAAGCCAGTATGCCGAGCGGCAGCTGCAGGCAGGCGATCGGCTGGAAGTCCTGTCTCCGATGCAGGGAGGCTAAGGCATGTTTTACGACGTTAAGCCGCAGTCACGGCTGTTACTCGGCACTGCAGGTTATCCCTCACCGGCGGTTTTGCAGCAGGCGATTGCTGCCTCGGGCACGGAAATCATTACCGTCAGCCTGCGGCGCGAAAGGGAGGCGGGTGGTGCGTTTCGTGCGCTGCTGACCGAACTCAACCTGCGCATTCTGCCCAATACGGCGGGCTGCCATACGGTGAAAGAGGCGATCACCACCGCCCACATGGCGCGCGAACTGTTTAATACGCCGTGGATCAAACTCGAAGTGATTGGTCACGCTGATACGCTGCAACCCGATCCTTTTGCGCTGGTTGAAGCTGCCCGCATTCTGTGTGACGACGGATTTCAGGTGTTCCCGTATACCACCGAGGATCTGATTGTGGGCGAAAAGCTGTTGGAAGCGGGCTGTCGCCTATTAATGCCTTGGGGCGCGCCCATTGGCTCCGGGCAGGGACTGCGCAACATTGAGGGGCTGCGCGCGATGCGTGCCTGGTTCAGCGATGTGCCATTAATCATTGACGCGGGGATTGGCGCACCGTCCCAGGCGGCTCAGGCCATGGAAATGGGGTTTGATGGCGTGCTGCTTAACACGGCGGTGGCGAAAGCGGGCGATCCTGTCGGCATGGCGCGCGCTTTCCAGCTTGCGGTTGAAGCGGGTCTGGCGGCGCGGTCATCTGGGCTGATGGAGCAGCGCGATATGGCGGTGGCGTCGACGCCTCTGTTTGGACTGGCCAATTTTTCTTAAGGAGCGGAAATGGAACGTTATCAGCGCCAAACGATGCTACCTGAAATCGGCCCGCAGGGGCAGCAAAGGCTGCATGCCGCACGCGTGCTGGTGGTTGGCGCGGGCGGGCTGGGCGCGACGCTGCTGCCGCAGTTAGCGGGTGCCGGCGTGGGCTATCTGCGGGTGTGCGATGACGACCATGTGGCGTTGCATAATTTGCACCGGCAAACGCTGTTCACTGAACAACAGGTGGGGCAGCCCAAAGTCACCTGCGCACAGCAGGCGCTGCGGCAGCGCAACAGCGCGGTGCAGATTGATGCCGTACGCTTGGCCGTTGGGGCTAGCCGACTGCCCACATTACTTCTCGACATCGATCTGGTGATTGATGCGGCGGACAACTTTGCCGTGACCTATTCCCTATCAGACAGTTGTTACCGCGCGCGGATACCGCTGATCAGCGCCTCGGTTCTGGGACGCCAGGGATACGTGGGCGGCTTCTGCGGCGGTGCACCGAGCTATCGTGCGGTGTTTCCCGCGCTGCCGCGGGTGGCTGCCAACTGCAATACGGCAGGTGTGATGGGCCCCGCCGTCGCCACGCTGGGTGGGATGCAAGCGCAGATGGCGCTCAGTGTCCTGCTGGGATTAGCGCCTTCACCGCTGGGCTGCGTGATTAACTGCGATTTCGTCAATTGGCATTTCAACGCGTTCCGCTTTGATGCCGCGGAGGAGCCTGGCCAGGCAGTGCCGTTTATTGATGCGCCGCTGCTGCGCGCGGACGACTGTGTGGTGGAGTTGCGCAGCGAGACAGAAGCGCCGGTGAGCGTGACGGAAAGCGCAATTCGCCTTATGCCGCACCTCATTGATGCCTGGCAGCCGCCGCCCGCCCGCCGCATCGTGCTGGTGTGCGCCAGCGGCATGCGCGCCGCGCAAGCCGCATCAGCGCTGGCGCAGCGCGGCTGCACGCAACTTGCGATTCTGGCAGCGGGCCGTGCGTGAGGCGGGCATAGCGCAGCCGCAGCCGACAGGGCGTGGCGCGCGTATCCAGGTAAAACCGTGATACAGTTTTCGGAAAATACTGGAATTTTGTGACTGTTATCACTGATTGAGGCGCGCTAAAATAAAAAACACGTCTCATTTGCACAGGTTATTCCGTCACGATGTTTTCGCGTTTTACTCTGGCCACGTTGATGGCCGCACTTATGCTTTCAGGCTGCGCGCGTCACACCGCTGATAGCAGCGCAAGCGCGCAGGCCGCGCCTGTCGAAAATGACAACACGCCGTCGCAGTTCGAGAGTGGCCCCACGGTGATCAACGTTTCGCATTTGGTCACGCGTACCGACGACGGTTCAACGGTCTATGTAACGGTGGACGGCGAAGAGGCTGGCTTATTACCCAAAGGCGAGAAAAAAGAAATTCGCGTCCCAGCAGGTAAACACCAGGTAGGAGGTTACGTGCAAACGCTGTTTGGCTTTGGCAAAGTGACTATTCCACCTGTAGCGGTCACCACGGATACGCAGGGTGCCAAAAATGTCGTTTACTCGGTTACGCGTCAAAAGCCTGCCTTTAGCGAGACTGCCAGCGGCGAGAAAACCACCCCCGTCAACAACTCTTGATGCGCTTACGCAATGCGGCCCAATGCCGCATTGCGTCGTGAGCTTCAGCTGCGGCTTAGCAGTAACTTAATGCCTGCCACGGCAAAACAGCAGGCCAGAAGTGCATCCAGCCCGCGTCGGATGCGGCGGTAAAAGGCCGCCATGAGCGGGGTGGAAAACAGCAGCGCATAGCCAAAAAATATCCCTACGCAAAGCGTCGCACAGCCTGCAAGAATCAGAGGAAGCGTAGACGCCGCCGCCCCAGGCTTGAGCGCAACCGACATGATAGCGACCCAAGTCAGAATGGCTTTGGGGTTGCCCACGTGCATCAATATCCCCTGACGAAACAGTCGGGAAAATGACGTCGCCGCGTCTGGACGCTGAGCCCCTGCCGAGTCGGCATAGGTCAGCGCGGATTTTCCTGCTTTCCACGCCAGCCACAGCAGATAGACGCCGCCGCCAATTTTCAACGCGATCAAGAGCTGTGCAAAGGTTGCCAACACCGTTAACACGCCGCAAGCGGCCAGCAGCGCCCACGTCATGGCACCGCAGATCACGCCGCACGCCAGCGCTAGCGCGGCACCGCGGCCCTGCTTCATGGCGGTCCCCATGATGGCCATGGTGCTGGGGCCGGGGCTGGCAGCGGCAATAAAATAGGTGGTGTAAATCAAGATAAGCTCGTGTGAAAGCGCCATGATGTCCTTTCCATAGGGGGGAATGAACCTCCGTTATAGCGTCCGTAACGCCGAATCACCATGGCTTTATCGCATTCATTGGCGCAGTGCGCTGCCGCAGCGGCGGGTTTTGACCTTATAGAGCGTGAACAGTATCGACAGCGAAGCGATCAACACTAATACAATGCCCGGTCCCATAAGCGAACCAAAACCTAACGCATTGTAAAACAGCCAGCCCGCGATACCGCCCGTCAGGAAAGAAAAAATGGTCACAAGGTGCGTGGTGAATTGCTGGCGAAACGCGCGAATGTTTTTAGAGGGATCGCGTCGCAGCATGGCCATAAAGACCGACCCGAGAGAGATCCCCGCGTCAGTCAGGGTGCCCGTAATATGGGTCGAGCGCACGCGTCCGTTAGAAAGCTGCGTGGAAGTCGCGTTGTGCACGCCCATCAGAAAGGCCAGCAGTAATAACACTTCCACGTTGTTTTGCATGGAGAAAAAATAGAGCTCAAAGAGAGAGGTCAAAATTAACAGCACGCCTTCGGCTAACAATATGCAGCTGAAGATGGTGCGAATACCTTTGATAATGCCCATCACTACCGCAATGCGTGCCACCACCGCACCCGTCACAAAGGCCGCGATCAACGTAACAAAAATTTTCAGGTTATAGAGATCCATCTGATTTAAATCGGGCGAGATCTGCGAGACATTGCCGGACATATGGGAAGGAAAGAAGCCAAAAGCCGCCAGCGCCACGGCATTTAACAGTCCTGCCGACGTGGCCAGACACAGCGCCAGGTTACGATCTTCGTGGTGCGTTCGCGTGCGCTTAAGTTTAATCAACATATCTTCGCTCATCCTCGCCAAACTGGTGGGTTATTCCGTTGCGACAACCATGTGCCGTGTGAAAATAAGTGGAGCAGATCCATCTTAAGAGATTCTTAATAACCCACAGAAATAGATAAATCTTATTATCGACGTAAAGTTATCTAAGGAAGATTGTCAGTAAGCGTAACGCCGTTTATTTTTCGCTGCAGGTCCCTGTCCGTGAGAAAACGATGCGCCACGACGCTCAACGCCCCCGTGCTTTGCTGTTAATAAATCGCCACTCGCGCCGTGGGGCCCTGCAGGCCACCCGGGCTAAAACGCTGCTGGAAGCGGCAGGATTTATCCTTACCGAGCCCGACAGCGCCGATCAACGTCCCTACAGTGATATTATCCGCGACCATCAACACGCGGTGGACAGCGTGATTGTTGGCGGCGGAGACGGAAGCCTGAACGCTGCGGCGCAAGGGATCGTGCAGTGTGATTTGCCGCTCGGCATTCTGCCGCTGGGCACCGCGAACGACTTTGCTCGCACAATCTCCATTCCACTCAACCTGGAAGAAGCTGTGCGCGTCATCGCCGCTGGGCAAACGCGTCGCATTGATCTGGGTGACGTCAACGGCCACCTCTTTTTGAATGTCGCCAGCGTCGGCTTTTCTGCCAGCCTGGCGCGAAACCTTACGGCGGTCGCGAAAAAGAAGTGGGGTACGCTGGGTTACGCGTTAGCCGCGCTGCGTCTGCTGCATCAGAGCCGTCCGTTCAGTGCGACGCTGAGCCATGAACAGGGCGAGGAGCAGATTAAAACGCTGCAGTTCGCGGTAGGTAATGGTCGCTTTTACGGCGGCGGCATGACGATTGATAAAGACGCGGCGCCCGATGATGGCCGACTCGATGCTTACAGTCTGGAGGTGCGCCACGGTTGGCAGATGCTGGCCCTATTTCCTTCCCTGCGGCGCGGCACGCACGGTCGCTGGGGCAGCGTCCGCACGCTTAGCGGCACGTCGTTTACCTTGCACACGCGGCGTCCGCACGATATCAACGCGGATGGTGAAATTATCGGCTCAACGCCTGCGCATTTTCGTCTGCTCAACGGTGCGATGCAGGTGTTTGCGCCTGCGGCCACATCGCGCTGACGCTGGCTGTCGGTGCAGGTCAACGCCTGCATGCTGCGCCAAACCCTGTTATTTCTCCCCGTCTTACAGTAGCGTGTACGGCGACAGCCAAGGGTTAAACGGGGGTATCGACAGCGTCTTTCGCCTGCTTGATGCCCCTTTTGCGCAGGAAAAGGGAGAGAATAATGAATAAATGTCTTACTGCAATCGCGCTGGCGCTACTGCTGGCCAATACGGCGATCTCTGTTGAAGCGGCTCCGCTGCCCGCCACGCCAGACTTATCCATTCCTGTAAAAGAGTACGTGACGCAGCTCAACGCGGACAAAAGTATTACGTTCCGCGTGTTCGCGCCGCAGGCCAGGCAGGTGGCAGTGGTCACTGGATCAACCCCGGATAGTTATGTTTCACATGATATGACCAAAGACGCGCGCGGCATCTGGTCATGGAAAAGTGCGCCGCTGGCCCCCAACCTTTACGAATACTTCTTTGACATTGACGGCTTCCGTTCAGCGGATACCGGCAGCGCGTATCAAAAGCCGCAGCGCCAGGTGAACACCAGTTTGATTCTGGTGCCGGGCAGCATTTTGGATCGGCGCGCAGTGCCGCACGGCGATCTTCTCACGGTGACTTATCACTCACGTGCGCTCAATTCAGAGCGGCAGGTGTATATCTGGACGCCGCCGGGCTATCGCGGGAAAGGGCAGGTGCTGCCGGTGCTCTATTTCTATCACGGCTTTGGTGATACCGGCCTTTCGGCCATCCAGCAGCTCCGTTTGCCGGAGATCATGGATAACCTGCTGGCGGAGGGCAAAATCAAACCCATGCTGGTGGTGGTGCCGGATACCGAAACGGATATTACCCAAGCGATAGCTGAAAATTATCCGCCAAAGGATCGGCGTAAAATCTTTTATCCGCTCAATGCCAAAGCGGCTGACCGCGAGCTGATGGACGACATTATTCCGCTGGTCGACGGCCGGTTTAACGTGCGCAACGATGCCGCAGGCCGGGCGATTGCAGGCTTATCGCAGGGCGGTTACCAGGCGTTGGTGTCCAGCATGAACCATCTGGCCAGCTTTGGCTGGCTCGCGACGTTCAGCGGCGTGACCACCACCACGGTGCCGGATGCGGGCGTCACTGCCCAACTGAAGAAACCGCAGGCGATCAATGCCCAGCTGCGTAATTTCACGGTGGTTGTCGGGGAAAAAGATTCTGTTACTGGCAAAGACATCGCCGGACTGAAAGCGGAGCTGGAAAAGCAGGGCGTGCATTTCGACTACCAAGCGTATTCGGGTCTGAACCATGAAATGGACGTCTGGCGCCCAGCTTACGTTGATTTCGTCCAAAAACTTTTCAAATAACGCCTGTGGCGGCGCGGCATCGAGCCGACGCCGCCTGGGTATCACCTTAATACAACGTGTTTTTTAACCTTTCCGGTAAGGCGGCATCGTATGCCTCACCGTCAATGGCTGACTGCGACAGCATGGCGAGGATCGATCCCGTGCTAGGCAGCGAGCGCCTATCAATATGCGTGGCAGCATCCCACAGCTTTGCGCGGATAACGGCACGACTACACTGGAAAAACACGCTGCTAACCGTAATCCGTAACACCGTTTTTGGCCGCTGCTCGTTAAGTGCGAAGCGCGTGAGCAGCGCGGGATCGGTGCGGATTTCGGCGACGCCGTTTACGCGCAGCGTCTCACCAATGCCGGGGAGAAGGAACAGCAGCGCGACGTGCGGGTCATGCAAGATATTGCGCAAACTGTCGATGCGATTGTTGCCGCGGCGGTCAGGCAACAGCAGCGTGTTTTCATCTTCAATATGGATAAACCCCGCAGGATCGCCTCGCGGCGACACATCCAGACCTTCCGGTCCCATTGTGGCCAGCGCCACAAAGGGCGATGCCTCAATAAACGGACGATACGCGGGGTGAATGTGATCGGCGACTTTGGTCAGCGAAGGTTGCGCTACCGCGCCATACTGTGCTTCCAGCTCCTCAATACGCGTGATGCGCATTTCCTCTTCTGCCATGAGATGCACTTCCTTTCAACGAGAACAGAAACCGAACGATGAGTGTATACCCAAGCCTTTCATTCAGGCCACTGTTGACGTCCCGTTTCTCTGGAAAAGACGGTGCAGCTGCGATGAATAAATCAATAAATAGCTAAGCGAAGCGATTTTTGGCATCAATTGCCTATAAGTAAATGTTTTTGCTGTAAATGGATTTTCTATCAACCTGTTACGTTTTGCGTCTGGCTTGCGATTTCACGGTGACTGCTACACTGAAACAGGTTGCAGCAGGCGTAGGTGCGCTCCGTTTTGCGCATCGCGCACTGGTGCTTTACCTCAGCCGTTATTAAGGAGACCGCCATGACAGATCGTCCTCAACATCCACAGCAGGCGCAGCAGCAAACATGGCCGGGAAGTTTTCTCTCCATGCAGCCTAAACCTGACCATGGTGAAACAAGCTATAAAGGGTCGGGACGTTTGCAGGGAAAGACCGCCGTGATCACAGGGGGGGATTCCGGTATTGGTCGCGCCGTGGCCATTGCGTATGCCCGTGAAGGCGCAGACGTGGTGATTGCGTATCTTGACGAGCACGACGATGCCAACGACACCGCCCGCTTGATTCAAGAGGCGGGGCAGCAGGCAGTGCTCATTGCCGGCGATCTCACCGATTCGGCGCACTGCCGTGACGTGATTAACCAAACCGTTGAGCGCTTCAATAAAATTGATATTTTGGTCAACAACGCCGCTTACCAAATGACGCGCGCCTCGCTGGATGAGATCAGCGAGGAGGAGTTTGATCGCACCATGAAAACCAATCTCTATGCGATGTTCCATCTGTGCAAAGCCGCCGTGCCACACATGTCGTCAGGCGCTTCCATTATTAATACCGCGTCGGTCAACGCCGATCAGCCTAAGCCGATGCTGATTGCTTATTCCGCCACCAAAGCCGCAATTGTGAATTTCTCCGGCAGCCTGGCGGCGATGTTGGCCGATAAAGGCATCCGCGCGAATGCGGTTGCGCCTGGCCCCATCTGGACGCCGCTGATCCCCGCGACCATGCCGCCGGAACAGGTAGAAAGTTTTGGCGGACAAGTGCCTCTGCAGCGCATGGGACAGCCGGCTGAACTGGCGTCTACCTATGTGATGTTAGCCAGCGATGAGGCCAGTTATATTTCAGGCGCAACCGTCGCTGTGACAGGTGGCGTCGCCGTCATCTGACTGCCGCTTCGCCCGCCCACGCAGCGATGCCGGGCGGGTTCGCCCCTCCTTCGATGCCATTAAAAAACCGCGCGTCAGGTTAAAAAAAGCCGCCATACTCTTTTGCTGCGGCCACGCAAACGGCCCGCCGATTCCTTCATAAAACAGGAGGTTTAAAGATGCGTACCATTGATACGCTCGCCGCCACAGGCGGTCAGTGGCTGAACCCACCCGCCGAGTACGCCCTGAATGCGCAGGCATTACGACTCACCACTGACGCCGAGACCGATTTTTGGCAGCAAACCTATTACGGTTTCAGGCACCACAGTGGTCACGCGTTTGGGTTTTACGTGAACGGGGATTTTACGGTACAGGTCAAGGTGACTGCGGCTTTTTCGCATCTTTACGACCAAGCGGGGATCCTGCTGCTGGAGGATGAGACGCATTGGGTTAAGGCGGGTATAGAATACAATGATGCTAAACCGGCCATAGGGAGCGTGCTTACGCGGCACACCTCCGACTGGTCCACCGGGCTCTTCCCTGGCGATCCTGGCCGCTTCTGGATGCGGGCGACCCTGGCCGACGATGCGCTACGCCTACAATATTCCACCGACGGGACGACGTGGCCGCTGCTGAGATTATGCCCTTGGCCCTCCGGACGGCGCTATTTCGTTGGCGTGATGGCCTGTACACCGCAGCGCGCCGGGCTAGAGGTGACATTCACCCACTTTTACCTTGGCGCACCGCTTAACAAGCCGCTGCACGATCTCTCCTGACGAACGACGATTTTCACACCGCGAGTGAAAGTGTTTTCCTATTGCGGGGATGTTTCAACGCCAGAACGCTGACTAAGCTGTGGTTAACGTCCTCAACATACTGCTGATTTAAAGGAACCACGCATGAAAGCCATTGTATACAGCCAACACGGTTTACCGATTTCCAATGAAAATTCGCTTTATGACACCGACGTGGCTAAACCGCAGCCGGGGCCACGCGATCTGCTGGTGAAGATCAACGCGATTGCCGTTAACCCGGTTGACACCAAGGTGCGCAACGGCGCCCCCACCGAGACACCGCGCATTTTGGGGTGGGATGCCGTTGGCGTGGTTGAGGCGGTGGGCGCTGAGGTCTCGCTTTTTAAGGTTGGCGATGCCGTATTTTACGCCGGGGATATTAGCCGTCCAGGCAGTTATGCCGAATATGGCTTGGTAGACGAGCGCATCGCGGGGCATAAGCCGCGCAGCCTGAGTGATGCCGATGCGGCGGCGCTGCCGCTGACTTCACTGACCGCCTGGGAGATGCTGTTCGATCGCCTGGAGGTAAAAAAGGAGGAGCAGGCTGCGCTACTGATCGTGGGGGCTGGCGGCGGCGTGGGATCGATCCTGACGCAGCTGGCGCGCAAACTCACCCACTTAACCGTTATTGGTACGGCTTCTCGCCCGGAAACGCAGAGCTGGGTAAAAGACCTGGGGGCGCATCATGTCATCAACCACCATCAGCCGCTGGCTGAGCAACTGGCGGCGATTGGCCAGCCAACGGTGCGCTATGTGGCCTCGCTCACCCATACTGACACCTACTTCCCGCAGCTGGTGGAGGTGTTGGCCCCGCAAGGTAAGCTGGCACTGATTGATGACCCCGCAACGCTGGATGCGATGCCGCTGAAACGCAAAGCCATCTCCTTGCACTGGGAGTTAATGTTTACCCGCTCGCTGTTCCAAACGGCGGATATGCAGCGTCAGCATGAGATCCTGCAGCAGGTCAGTGAACTGGTAGACAATCATACGCTGAAAACCACGGCGGGTGAGCACCTTGGCACGATTAGCGCCGCGAACCTGCGTAAAGCGCACGCGCTGATCGAGAGCGGGCAAGCGCGCGGCAAAATTGTGCTGAGCGGTTTCTAACACGGTAGGGCGTGCACCGCCGTGTAAGCGGTGCACGCCCTGGCGGCTTGGCCAAAACCCCTTTTGATCTTTTCATCCCCTGCCATACGCCCTCAACGCCCATCCTGCAAAACATTACTTAGCCTGCATGAAAATCGCTGTGTTTAACCGTGCGGTTTGTTTGGATGTGCGCTGACGCTTCGGTGAGATAAATGCCAGATAAAATCTTGTCTAATCGCGTTTGTAAGCGGTGTACTGCTATTAATCGCGAAAAGATTTTTATTTTGATGATTATTTAACTATTTGACTTAAATAAAATGTCTGGCTGCCGATTTAAATAATGTGACAGTGCTGACTTTCAGCGCTAAGATCCAATTAATTTCTCTCCCAATTACTATTATTCCGCCATTACGTTTACCTTTACGCATTGCGCAATACACGAGGATGGCACGCCGGATGTCCAATAACGCTGATGCGGCTAAGTCCGCCGAAACCGCTTTCCTGCAAGCGCTGATTTCCCCTGAACAAACCCGTGATGAGGTCTTGGCTAAATTTGTATTACTGGCCAGTCAGGTGCTGGACATCCCAGGCAGTTTTATTTCGGTTGTAGACGATAAGTGTCAATATATTAAAGCTTCCCGCAACTTTGATTTAATCTCGTCCTCGCGGGAGGACGCGTTCTGTGGGTATGTCGTTGATAAAGATGAACCCCTGATCATTTCTGATACATTAATCGATCCGTACTTTCAACATCATCCGTTTGCGGTGGGTGAACCCTATATTCGTTTTTATGCCGGGGTGCCGCTAAAAAATGCGCAAGGGTTGGTTTATGGCACGCTGTGTGTCACCGATACCAAACCGCACGCATTTGGCAGTGAAAAAGTGAAAACGCTGCGTCTGTTGAGCAATTTGGTGATGTCATTTTTGAATGCCTGGCAGGCGGCGGGCTATCAGGATGTAATTACCACGCTGCCCAATCGCCCCTGCTTGCTGCGTGATATGCAGCAGCTGGCCAGCCAGGGTGATGTCACGCCACGCAGGCTGGTGTTGATTGATTGTATCGACATCGCGCGCGCCTATGAACTCTCGCGTCTCATCGGCCTGGCGCCAGTGGAAGGCTTGCTGCGTGAAATGGCCTACGTCATCCCCGCACGTCTTGCGCTGCGTCAGGACGATCTGTTTTATGCTTTTGCGCCGGGCCGGTTTGCCTTGCTGACTACCCTTGAACGCGATTTGGATGCGGGCCGCATTGCCGCGCAGCTTGAAGGCGAGCGGATCCGGCTGGAAAATGGCATGTCCATCGATCTCACCATTACCACCGGCGAAAGCCATTTCGTTGCGCGCAGTGACGACGCAGCAGAAGTGGTGCGGCAAGCCGTCAGCGCGCTGCATGAGGCGATAAAGCTTGATGTCAGTACCATGACGTTTAACGAAGCCTTTGATCAGCGTCGTACCGCCGATTTTATGTTGATCAACGATTTGGTCGAGGCGATCACGCATAACACCGGACTTTATGTGGTGTACCAGCCCAAGGTGTCTATCAGCACAGGGCTGGCGGTCGGGCTGGAAGCGTTGATTCGCTGGCATCATCCTGTTTTTGGAGAACTTGGCCCGGCGCGCTTCATCCCACTCATTGAACAAACCAGCGTGCTGACCGATCTTACCCATTGGCTGATCGATGCGGTGATTACGCAGCTGCAAGTGTGGCAGCAAGAAGGCATTACGCTGACGGTCTCGGTTAACCTCAGTGGAAGAGATTTTGCCCGACCACACTTTGTCGAGGCGCTGGTGCAAAAAATGCGCCGTGCGAATTTACCCCCCGCACTGCTGGAAATTGAATGCCTTGAAACGGAGCGTATTAGCGAGAACGCTGATGCCATCAACGGTCTGGAAAAGCTGAAACGCAACGGCTTCTCTATCGCACTGGATGATTTTGGCACCGGCTACAGTAATATTGGCTATTTACGCCGCTTGCCGCTGGATATCATCAAACTCGATCAGTCGCTGATCATGCAGCTGTCGCAAGATACCGCTTCGCGGGTCATTGCCCGCAGTATTATTCTAATGCTCAAAGAGCTGAACTACACGGTGCTGGCAGAAGGGGTGGAGTGTGCCGAAGTGGCGCAGGATTTACAGGCCTATGGCTGCGATCAGGCGCAGGGCTATTACTACTCGCGACCACTCACCCCCGCGCCCATGACCGCATGGCTGCAGGAGAATTTACGACGCTATGAGCCACACGCCGAGCCGCGATTGGGTTGATTTTCGTCGCGATGATGAGACCGGCATTGAAAGCGTCAATGCGCATTTCTGCGGACACGCGTACGATCCGCACGATCACGATGAGCTGCTGGTGGGCATTACGCAGCAGGGGCTGCAGCGCTTCCACTGTCGCCGGGCTCTGCACACCAGTTCGCCTGGCCGGGCCATTTTGATCGAGCCAGGCGCGGTGCACGATGGCCATGCCCCGGATGCCGCAGGTTTTACTTATGTGATGCTTTATCTCCCCCAGCCGTGGGTTGCAGGGATGATGCAGCGTCGCGGCTTGGGCGATGTGGCCAATATCCAGGGGGCATTTCGCCATACGCTGACTGACGATACGGCGCTGGCCAGTGCGATTCAGCAGGCGTGGTTTGCCGTCCATTATCGTGAAGGGCGTCTGGCACGCGACCAAAGTCTTGATCATCTTGTTACGCTGCTGTCGCGCCATCTTGAGTCGCGCCCCCCTGTCGATCTGGTGGATGCGCAGCGCCAGATGCTGCTGATACGCGACTACCTGCACGATTTTATGGCGCAGGATATTGGCCTCGATGAGTTGGCGCGCCTGTCGAGCATGAACCGCTTCAAGCTGACGCGCCAGTTTAAGCAGGCATTTGGTCAATCTCCGCACGCGTATCTGGTGCGCTTACGCCTGCGCACGGCGCGTCAATTATTGGCGCAGGGCCTGACGCCGGTGCAGGTCGCCGCGCAGGTGGGCTTTGCCGATCAAAGCCACTTGGGCCGCTGGTTCCAGCGCGCCTATCGCATCACGCCCGCCACCTATCAGCGCCAGTGCACAAACGTTCTATACCCCGCCTGACGCGCTGCGAAACAATACCGGCTCTTTTTGCAGCCGAGTAAAACCTGATGTTTGAAACCAAAATTGCACTGATCGTGCGCGATGACTTAGCCACCTGGCAGCGCTTAAATGTGGTCGCTTTCCTGGCGACGGGGCTGGCCGCCGCCGCCCCTGAGATGATGGGTGAGCCCTACATTGACGGCCACGGGCGGTACTATGGCAACATGGCGGGACAACCGATGCGGGTGTTTGCCGCTGACCTGAATGGCTTACAGCGTGCCCATCAGCAAGCCCTGACGCGCGAATTAACCCTCATTCCGTATGTGGAAGCGATGTTCTCTACCGGACACGATGAGGCAAATCGTGCGGCGTTTCGCGCGGAAGATCCCGACAACCTTAACTTAGTGGGGCTGGCGCTGCGCGGGCCGAAAAAGGCGGTGGACAAAGCGATCAAAGGCCTGGCGCTTCACGCATAAAAAACGCGCGGTGCGTCCTGCGTACCGCGCGATGAGGTCTTTTTGTGGGTGTTACGGTGTCCAGGTTATCGGCGGAATCGCCGCGTGGTCCAGCTGCTTGCTCAACGCAGCCAATGCCGGTTTCAGCGGGCAGAGTGTCCCTACTGACGTGACACGACAGCCGCTTTGCTGCCACTCGGTGCGCAACAGCGGATGGGCCGCGTCTACGGGCTGCAATCGCCGCAAATCGTCAAGGCTCTGTGCCTGGAAATAGACGCGTAAAAAGCGCTCCCCACTCTGGCTATCGCGCCAGCGCTCCAGGACCAGACTGCTGCCTGGTGGGATGTTACCGCGCGTGTAGCCCGGTAGCGTCCATGTGAAGTTCATCAACGTCCGTACCATGGCAATGTTGGTGTCATGCGCCACCAGCAGGAGCCAGCGCGCCTGCGGCCGATCGGGGCCGTCGTGACCTACCGCTTGCAGCAGGGTGTTGAGCAGCACCGATCCGCGCCGCTGTGCGGTGTAAAGCACGTCATTGCTCAGGTCATAATTGGCGGTCAATAGCGGCAAAATGGCGGTGATTTGCTGCGAAGAGGTGATTTTTCCCCATGCCAATTCGCTGAGGGGCAAATTTTCACTCCAGCCGAGGCGCAGCGTCTCAACCATGTTGGCCATCACGCTCAGTCCTTCCACATTCACGTTGCCGTTTTTACTTTGCTTAACGCGCCAGGGCTGACTAAACAGGGTGCACTGCGTGGCTTGCGGACAAACGGCATTTTTCAACGCTTGCACCGCAGGCTGCAACGCCTGCTGCCGGGCCGCCAGATCGCCGGCTTGCTGCTGCACGGCCTTGAGCTGTTGCGCCGGGTCGGTGCGGGTCGCCGCAAAGTCATCGGTCTGGAACAGCGGATCGCTCTCGCCCTCTACGCGGTGAACGGCCACGCCGCAGCCGGGGAATGCACCGTCGACCAGCGCCTGAGCGGTGGCGCGGGTGCGCTGTAGCGGACTGGCTCGAACGTAGACGGCTTGTGAAGTGGGGCAGCCTGCCGCCAGTAAACCCAGCTGGCGATAGTGCTCACCTTCCCAGCGGCCTTTATTGACCACGGCCGCGTAGCCGTGTCCGGTCAGCTCTCCGTCGTGCGTGCTCCACACGGTCCAGGGACGTCCGGTTGCCGCCTCAATATCTTTGCGATTGCCTGGCGTTGGCGGCCGTACGCCGTGGCGACTCAGTTCCACGACCTTTTCCAACTGGTATCGCTCGTCGGCGTGCACCGGCGAGGCGGTTAACCACAGGCAACTGACGATAAACAGGCCAGCGGCGAGCGGATGTTTACGAGACAGCATAGCGTTTCCTTTTTAGGTGGTTAAAAAATGGAGAATGCCAGGGTGCGCCTCAGCCCCCGCGCACCGAGTCGCGCCAGACCACATCGGCTTGGTATACCCGCCGATGGTGCTGCTGATCGTCATGCCGTGGCGTATTTTCTTGCGCTTCTTCGTGCTGTAACCACTGCACGGCGTCGCGGGCAAATTGCTCTACCGGCTGCGCGAAGGTCGTCAGGTTGTAGGACGTCCAACCCGCCTGCGCAATATTGTCATACCCGATTAAGCAGAGATCCTGTGGCACGCGCAGCGCGAAACGCTGACGCGCTTCGTCCATTAAGCCGCAGGCCATCAGATCGGTGACGCAAAACACGGCATCGGGGCGCTGGGCGCGCGTCAGCAGACGGTGCGCGAGTATTTGTCCGCTCTCATAGGAAGTGGTGCCGAAGCGCTCCACCACCACACTGAGGCCGGCACGCTGCGCCTCGGCCACAAACGCGGTTTCGCGCTTCAGCAGGCTTGGCGTACCCGCCAATGAGTTCGCGAATGCCAAGTGCCGACAGCCCGCACGTTGAAACGCCTGGACCGCCGTGGCCGCCGCACTCGCGGCATCTAAGTCGATATTGAGCGAGCCCGGCAGGGCTTCATCACGGTTAATCAGGATGATTCGCTGACCGTGCTGGTAGCACTGACGCGTAATGGTGCGATCCGGCATACCGGACAGAATGATGGAGGCGTCTGCGCGGAAATTAATCGCTTGCTGGAGAGCCGCCGAGACGCTGTTATCCGAGCGATCCGTGTTGATCAGCATGGCGATTTTCCCGGCTTCCTGCAGGTGCTGCGTCAGGGAGCGTACCAGGCTGGCGCGATAGGGCGTCGCCATTTCCGAGACGATCAAACAGACAATGCCGCTGCGATTGCGTACCAATCCGCGAGCCAGATGGTTAACGTGATAACCCAGCTCTTGTGCGGCTTTCATCACGCGTGCGCGCATGGCCGCCGATACGCTGGCACCCGGCGTAAACACGCGCGACACCGCTGAACGCGAGACGCCCGCACGCTCCGCCACGTCCTGGGCGCTGACGGTATTTTTATCACTCAACATAGTTTTTCCTGCATCAATCGCGGCTGCCTAAGAGTCTGCATTAATTTGCAAAGCTGTGCAAATTGATTGAGATCTCATTTGTTGAAATTTTGTGACGCGACACGATGCTTGCGAGTTAAGGCGTTTGACAGGATGTTTCAGGTTCATTACTAATTTGCACACATGTGCAAAAGTGGATGCACTCTTGCGTCCACTTCACCCGTTTAGGAGAACACCATGCGCGCCACTGCTATTGCCGTTGCCCTCACGCTGAGCGGCACCGCGTTATCGTTTGCCGCTTCAGCGGCAGGCAATCTCAACATGGTCTGCTCTGCTGATGTGGTGGTGTGTGAGCAGATGACACGCCTCTTCAGCCAAAGCCACCCCGATATCAAAGTGAGTATGGTGCGCCTGTCAGCGGGCGAAGCTTATGCCCGCCTGCGCAGCGAAGCGCGTAACCCGCGTACCGATATCTGGTGGGCGGGCACGGGCGATCCCCATATGCAGGCTGCCGAAGAGGGCCTCACGCAGGTGTATCAATCACCGCTGCTGGATCAACAGCAAGACTGGGCGCGTAAACAGGCGGAAAATGCCGGTTATCGGACGGTGGGCATTTATGCCGGTGCTTTGGGCTGGGGTTACAACACCAAGCTGCTGGCAGAGAAGAAGTTAAAAGCGCCCGCCTGCTGGGCTGATTTACTCGATCCAGGCTTTAAAGGTGAAATTCAGATCGCCAATCCTAACTCCTCCGGCACGGCCTATAACACGCTGGCGACGCTGGTGCAGATCATGGGTGAGGATCAGGCCTTCGCCTATCTGAAAAAACTCAACGCCAATATTTCGCAATACACCAAATCGGGGTCGGCTCCGGTGAAGGCCGCCGCGCGCGGCGAAGCCACGGTGGGCATTGTGTTCATGCACGACGCGGTTGCGATGCAGGTGGACGGTTTCCCCATCAAGACCGTCGCGCCTTGCGAGGGGACCGGCTATGAAATTGGTTCAATGTCGATTGTCAAAGGGGCGCGCAACCTCGCCAATGCCAAGGTCTGGTACGACTGGGCGCTGAGCGCAGAGGCGCAATCGCACATGAAAGATGCCAAATCCTTCCAGCTGCCCTCGAACCGCCAGGCCGAGATTTCGCCCTATGCGCCGCGCTTCGAGAACATCAAGCTGATCGACTACGACTTCAAGACCTACGGCGACGCCGCGAAACGTAAAGCCCTGCTGGGGCGCTGGGATAAAGAAATTGGCGCCAGCGCGCAGTAATTCCCCCTCGAAGACAAACCGCACCGCAGCCGCGTAAAGGGCGTGCTGCGGGATCAACTGAGGTGTCTTATGAATGCAAGTAATCGACGTGTGAGTGGGGCGTTGCTGTTGGGCGCCGCAGCGATACTGCTGCTGCCCTGGTATAGCCTTGAAGCGGGTTTTTTTGAGGGCGGCTGGCTGTTTTCCCTGTGGGGCGAAGCGGCGGAGCGGCCCGCCATCGGGCAACTGTATGACCATCCCTGGCTCGGCATCGCTTTGGCGCTGCTGCTGCTGTGTGGCGCCAGCGCGTTTTTGCCTCATCGGCTGCGCAGCAGCGCGCTGCTGATATGCAGCGCGTTAGGCGTGATCTTTCTGGTGGTGGAGGGCCATGCGATTGGCTACAGCGGCTGGAGTTGGCTGTGGTTGGAACAGCGATTTGGCGCCTTAACACAAGGCCAGCCCGGGATGGGCGCAGGCGCACTGCTGCTGCTGACCACCTTTTTACTGCTGTTCTCGTTCGCCCTGGTCGAACGCGGCGTGCTCAAGGGCGATGCGTTTGTGGTGTCCTCGCTGGTGCTGCTCACCGCGCTGGTGACGCTGTTTGTGCTCTATCCCGTGCTCAGTCTATTCACGGTCTCGGTGCAGGGTATCGACGGCAGCTTTCAGCCCGACGGGCTGATACGCAACATTCAGGATCCCGCTATCTGGAGCCTGTCGTGCCTGAAAGGGGGCTCATGCGGCACCGCCTGGCGCACGCTGGGACTGGCGCTGATGACGGCGAGCGGCTCGACGCTGCTGGGCTTGGCCTTTGCCCTTGCCGCCACGCGCACGCCGCTGCCCTTTAAGAAAGCGCTGCGGATGCTGACGATCCTCCCCATCATTACGCCACCGTTTGTGATTGGACTGGCGCTGATCCTGCTGTTTGGGCGCTCCGGTGTGGTGACCGAGCACGTCGCGGCGCTCTTCGGCGTTGAACCCGGCCGCTGGCTCTATGGTTTAACCGGCATCTGGATAGCGCAGGTGCTGTCGTTTACCCCGATTGCCTTTCTGGTGCTGATAGGCGTGGTAGAAGGGGTGAGTCCGTCGCTGGAGGAAGCCTCGCAAACCCTGCGTGCCAGCCGCTGGCGCACCTTCAGCCGCGTTTCGCTGCCGCTCATGGCGCCCGGATTGGCGAATGCGTTTCTGATTAGTTTTATCGAGAGCATGGCGGACTTCGGTAACCCCATGGTGCTGGGCGGCAGTCACGGCGTGCTCTCAACTGAAATCTTCTTCTCCGTGGTGGGTGCGCAAAACGACCCCAGCCGCGCCGCCGTACTGGCGATGATCCTGCTGAGTTTTACCCTGGCGGCCTTCGTTTTACAGCGCTGGTGGCTGGGCGGCAAAAACTTTGCCACCGTCACTGGCAAAGGCGATGGTGGTCGCCACGTGCAGCTGCCGCGTTTACTGCGCTATGGTGTCTATGGCGTGGTGATACCGTGGGGCCTGTTCACGCTGGCGATCTACGGCATGATTGTGTTCGGCGGGTTTGTGCAGTCATGGGGGTTAAACAATAGCCTCACGTTCGATCACTACATCCGCGCGTTCGGCATCACGTTCAATGAGGGGCACATTGCCTGGCGCGGCGTGGCGTGGAATTCCTTCTGGACCACGCTGGAGATTGCCCTGATTGCCGCCCCGCTGACGGCGCTGGTTGGGCTGCTCACCGCCTGGCTGCTGGTGCGGCAAAAGTTTGCCGGACGCCAGACGTTTGAATTTTTACTGATGCTGAGCTTTGCCATACCCGGCACCGTCATCGGCGTGAGTTATGTGATGGCGTACAACCTGCCACCGCTGGAGATCACCGGTACGGCGCTGATTTTAGTGGCCTGCTTTGTGTTTCGTAACATGCCCGTGGGCGTGCGCGGTGGCATTGCGGCCATGAGTCAGCTCGATAAAAGTCTGGATGAAGCGTCACTGACGCTGGGGGCAAACAGCTTCCGCACGCTGCGTAAAGTGGTGCTTCCTCTGCTGAAACCGGCGATCAGTGCCGCGTTGGTGTATGCGTTTGTCCGGGCCATTACCTCGATTAGTGCGGTGATTTTCCTCGTCAGTGCGCAGTACAACATGGCGACCTCTTACATTGTTGGCTTGGTGGAAAATGGTGAATACGGCGTCGCGATTGCCTATTCAACCGTGCTGATTGTCGTGATGCTGCTGATCATTGGCATATTCCAGTGGCTGGTCGGGGAACGCAAATTGCGCCGCGCGGCGCGTCCGATTGCCGTGGCGGCTGCCCCAGCCGCCACGGCGCTTACGCAGGAGAGAGCGATATGACCCAAATTCAAGCCGGTTCGGTGGTGTTTGAACACGTGACCAAGCGCTTTGCCGATTTCAACGCGCTGCCTGATTTATCCCTGACCGTGGAGCCGGGTACGCTGGTCACGCTGCTCGGCCCTTCCGGCTGCGGCAAAACCACCACGCTACGGCTGCTGGCAGGGCTGGAGCATCCGACCTCCGGGCGTATTTTGATTGGTGGAAAAGAGGTTACGCATTTGCCGGCAAACGAGCGCGATGTGGCGATGGTGTTTCAGTCCTACGCGCTGTTTCCGCATATGAGCGCGCTGGACAATGTGCTGTATGGCCTGCACGCCTCGGGCATTCCTAAGGGCGAAGCGCGCGATCGGGCGCGCGAGGGGTTGCAGCTGGTTGGGCTGGAGAGCCAGGGCAATCGGCTGCCGTCGGAGCTGTCCGGCGGCCAGCAGCAGCGCATCGCCGTTGCGCGCGCCTTGGTGCTGGAGCCACAGGTACTGCTGCTGGACGAGCCGCTCTCGAACCTGGACGAACGTTTACGTCGTCGGGTGCGCACCGATATTCGCGACTTACAGCAGCGGCTCGGCTTCACAGCGGTCTACGTCACCCACGATCAGGAAGAGGCGCTGGCGGTCTCCGATAAGATTATTGTCATGAAAGAGGGGGATATTGCTCAGCAGGGCGCACCAGAGAGTTTGTACCACGCGCCAAACTCGGTGTTTATTGCTGACTTTATGGGGGAAGCCAATATCCTGCCGTGCGAAGTGGAGCAGCTTGAGGGCAGCGAAGCATGGGTTCGCGTCGGCAGCCAGCGCTATCGCCTGCGCAGCAATGGCGCGGCCTGTGGTGACGCGCAGCTTTCCGTGCGCCCGCAATTTATCACGCTGCGCGGTGAGGGCCCCGGTGCCTTGCAGGGTGAAGTGACGCACAGCACCTGGCTTGGCGACCACATCGAGTATGAAGTGGCTACCGAACTGGGGGCGCTGTTTATCGTTGATGCGCAGATGGAGCAGCGGCTGCCGCTGGCTTCACGGGTCGCCGTGGATTTTAAACCTCAGGGATTAGCCCTGATAGCCGGATAACCTAAGGACAGAGAATGAGCAACCCGCACTATACCGCACTCAGCGCCCGTCTGGCGCTGGCAGAACAGGTGGCGCGCGCCGGCGGAGACAAGGCGCTAGCGTGGTTTAATCAGCGCGATACGCTGCAGGTGGAAACCAAATATGATTTACAGGATGTCGTGTCGCGGGCCGATCGCGAGGTCGAGCAGTTTATTAGTCAAGAAATACGCGCGCACTTCCCCGAGGACGGTTTTCTCGGCGAGGAGTTTGGCCTGGAGGCAGGAGAGTCGGGCTACACGTGGGTAGTGGATCCCATTGATGGCACCAGTCCGTTTCTGAATGGGATGCCGAACTGGTGCGTTTCGGTGGCCGTGCTGCATGACGGGATACCGGTGATCGGCGTGATTTTTGCACCCACCTATCAAGAGTGCTACGTCGCGGCGCTTGGCGAGGGCGCGACGCTGAATGGACAACGTTTGCAGGTCGATCCCAGCCGCACGCTGCAAAATCACGTCACCGGCTTTGGTGCGAATAGCCATGTCAGCCCGGAGGAGGTCGGGCAGATTCTGGCATCGCTGCTGACGGCGGGCGGCAACTTTATTCGTATTGGCTCCGGCGCGCTGATGCTGGCGTGGGTGGCTGCCGGTCGCGTGGTGGGCTACTACGAACCCTATATGCACGCCTGGGATTGTCTGGCCGGTTACTGCCTGGTCAAAGAGGCGGGTGGCTGGTATCACCCCTTTAATACCGAAGGGGATCGGCTGTTAAAAGGGGCGCAGGTGCTGGCTGTCGCTCCCGGTGCTGAGGCAGATTTACGCCGCATCGCCGGTCTTTAGCGCGGCGTTAGATGAGGATTGCAAACCGGCGGTGCGGATGGTGTTATAGCGGTTTGCACCTTACCGAGTAAAAGCCCGTGTCGCTTGTTTCCACCGACTGGTTCTGCCGTGATGGCATTGAGTATTCGCGCGTCAGCGCCAGCGCTAGCCGTTTTCCTCGGCATTGGCATGACGAATACGTGATTTGCGCCAACCTGAGCGGACGCGAAGCCATTTGGTTGGATGGGCGCGAGATGGAGGCGTTTGCCGGGCAGGTGACGGTGTATAACCCGGGATCCATACAGGCCTCCTGTTTCAGCACGCCGCCGGTGCAGTTTATCAGTGTGCACCTGCCGCAGGCGCTGCTGCGCGACGCCGTGACGCAGTTAGGGTTGCAAAGTCGCGACGAGGCACCCAGCTTGCGTGAAGGGGTGATCGCCGACGCATCCCTGTTCCGCGCGCTGTGTGGGGTTGACGCCGCGGCGCGGGCGCGCAATGAGGCAGAGCTGGAGCAGCAGCTACTGTGGCTGTGTGGAGAGCTGCTGGACGATACGCATCACGCCCACGCGGATGATGCGCAGAGAATAGACACGGTTCAACACTACCTGTGCGCACACCTTAGCGAAAAACCCCCGCTCGAAACGCTGGCGCAGGTGGCCGGACTCAGTAAATACCATTTGGTGCGCCGTTTTACGCAGCTAACCGGCATGCCACCGCTGCAATACCATATGCAGCTGCGCCTGCAAAGGGCACGAACGCTGCTGCGCCAAGGCGTACATCCTCTTGATGCAGCGCTGCAGCTGGGCTTTTACGATCAAAGTCATTTTATCAACGCCTTCCGCAAAGTCATGGGCATCACGCCCCATCACTATGTGCAACAGCTTGGGCTAACGCAGGATAAATTCCCGATAGCCTGACGCGATAACCCAAACCGCAAAGTAGCTGAAAATCAGCGCAGACGCCCAGTAAGAGACTCGCAGCAAGCGTGCGCCTAAGAGTCGTCCTCCCAGGCTGCCCATCAAGCACAGTACGCCGCTCCAGAGCACGCCAGCGATAAAAAAACCGCTGAGAAACAGGCTGGTGGAGTGGGTGCTGCCGTGTCCCATGCGCGCAATCAGCGCGCCGCCAACGCTGGCAAACCACAGAATGGCGCTGGGTGAGGACAAGGCGAGCATCACGCCGCGGCTGCACTCGCGCACCAGCGATCGAGGTGGATGGGCCTGCGCGGTGTCCAGCGGGGCGGGCTGACGCAGCGCCGCCAGCACCATTTTGCCGGCAAACCACAGCAGCACCGCGCCGCCGCCGATCCACAACACCCATCGCACGGCGGTGAATTGCATCACCACGGCCATACCCGCCAGCGCCAGCAGCGCATAAATAAGGTCACCGATACAGGTGCCGATGCCCAGTGAGAACCCCTGTAAATAGCCGCGCTGCATTGCCAGCGTGATCATGGCGATATTCGCCAGCCCGATATCCAGACAGAGCGAAAGGCTAAGTAAAAAACCTTGGGTGAACGGCAACGTCATGCAGTGGCTTCCTGTATTCGCTAAAACAACCAGTAAACACCATCGCGTATCAGGTTGATTGGAAAGAATTGCGCTCGGTGAAGGTGCGTGCGGTGGATGCAGAAAGGCGTTGTCTCTGGCCTGATGCGCTGCGTATTATCGTGAGATGATGAACAGTGCGTGAGAAAGTAGCATGGAATGGGAATCAGAGCGTTTAGTGTATCGCTATTTGCGCCCGCAGGATCTCGGCGATTTCTTTCGAATTTACGGCGATGCGGAAACGCACCGGTTTAATCCGCACGGTCCTTATCCCGATCTGGACTACGCACAGGCATCACTCTCACGCCGGCTAAACGCCTACGTAGAACAGGGCTTTGGCGACTGGGCGGTGGCGGAAAAGGCCCAGCCTGAGCGGATTATTGGCTTTGGCGGCATTGCCGTGAGCCAGTTTGATGGACGCCAGACCATTAATCTAGGCTATCGCTTCGCCCCTGATGCGTGGGGCAAAGGCTATGCCACAGAACTTTCACGCCGCGCGGTGCGTTTTGGTTTTGAGGAGGTTGGCGTCGCCGAGATCGTCGGCGTGGTGCGTGAGAATCACCTCGCATCACGCCGCGTGCTGGAAAAAGCCGGTTTGCGCTTTCTCAAAAAAGTGTGCGATCTGGAAGGGCTCACGCCCAGTTTGATGTACAACCTTTATCGGCAAGACTGGATACCTTCGCGGTAAACCCCGTGTGGCAGTGACATTGTCACTGCTATCCCTGGCAATGTGGCGTATTCGCCGCGATAGGGTCATCCTGGACCTTCACTGGCGGCGGCCAGCAGCGGCACCATCACATCGCTGACGGGTGTAGGAATGCCGTACTGGCGGCCGTAGCGCTGAATCACACCGTTGCGAATGTCCCACTCCAGTGGGCGATTCGCTTGACGATCGGCAAGAATCGACGTGCTCAAATCCGCCGGGGCGCGATGAAAGCCGTCCAAAATGTCATGAATGACGCTATCGTCGAGCGTGGCGCCCGCCGCGCGCGCGACCGCGAGGCACTCGTTCAGATAGACTAGCGTCAGGGCACTGATATCGCTGCGCGCGAACACCCCAGCTCGCCGATTGGCCAGCACCATCACGCCTGCGGCGGCATTTTGCAGCAGCTTGCGCCAGGCAACAGAAACAAAGTCATCTGCCAGCGCCACCTCACAGCCAGTGTCGCGCAGTAGCTCGACAATGCGTTGCGCACCCGGAACGTTGGGCAACGTCAGGCGCGGGCTGGCGCGCAGCCATACCGACGCATCGGCTTCACGCTGTGCCGGAAACCACACCACTGAGGGCAGCACTTCGGCACCGTTAACCCACGGCGTCAGCGCCGCGTGTTGCTCAACGCCGTTCTGCAGCGCACACACCAGGGTGTGGGCTGCGCATAGCCTGGCAAGCCAGGGCGCACTCTCTACCACCTGTGTGGCTTTTACCGCCAGCAACACCACATCGACCGGACCCGCGACCGCATCGGGATCGGTATTCACCGGGCCGGGCACCGTGATCGCGTTATTTTCATCGCGCAGGCGCAACTGCGGATAAGCGGTTCGTCCGCACAGCATGGGCGTGCGATGGACGGCGTGAAGCAGCGCGGCGAGCGTGGTGCCAATGGCACCCGGCCCCACCAGCGCAACGGTTGGGCGATCGGACATGGACGTGTCTCCTGCTTCCAGTGGGCGGATTGTCAGTTTTCTCCTGAACGGCAAACCGCGTGAACACGTTTTAAGGTATAACGCCTGGCCCTCTACCGCCAATGGCATTGCCACTTTTTCTCACGGTCCGCCTGGACAAATGGCGAAAGGGCATCAATACTTCTCCGGCACGCTTTCATTCCCCCATACTACAGCCTGACTAAAGCCTTCCTGGTGCGCATCGCCGCGTTGCTACATCCTTGTTTATTAATTGGTTTCTGTAATTATCACTAAATTAATTATTGGAACTGAAATTATATCTTGCCCTGCCGATAACCCTTAACCCGCGACTCAACGCGTGGATGATAATCAACCAGGGATATTCACTCTTATGAAAACACTACGTGCTGTTTTGGAAAATATCAGCGTCGGCAAAAAGCTCATGTTGGGGTTTGGCCTGTTACTGCTGCTGAGCATTGCGGTTGCGGCCTGTGGCATTAAGAATTTGCAGGATATCGCGGTGCGTGCCGACAAACTCAGTGAGTTAAAAAGTATTAACGATCAGTTCGCGCTGGCCAAAGATGCACGGCAGCAATACCTAAAAACCCATGATGAAAAATTCATCGCTGACAACGAAGCACAGCTGAAATTCACCGACAACAGCATCACGAAGTTGAAAAGCTGGTCATGGGATGACGCGCAAACGGCGATGATTGATTCGCTGCCCGGTGCAATGAGCCAATACCGTGAGCAGCGCACGGAGACCGTAAACGAAGCCCGTAAGCGTCAAACCATTCTTGAGAATTTGAAATTCGCCGATGAGAGCAGCACGCTTTATAGCATGGCGAAAAGCTACAGCGGCGTGCAGGATGACAGCGCTGCGGCGCTGCAAGAGATCGGTAAATACCTCACCGGCGTCGGCGTGCGCGTCAAACTGCTTTCACTGGAAAACAGCGATGCCAATCGCCAGTCATTGATGAGTTTTCTGAACGACACCATTCAACTGATCGAAAAAGCCCGCCCGCGCTTGCGTGCGGAAGACAGCAGCGCGCTGGAGAAGCTCACCACGCTGCTGGGCTCACGACGCGACAGCGTAGAGGCCTATGAAGCTTCCTCGCAGGCAGAAGCGCAAGCTACGCGCCAGCTGGCGCAGGCCGGTGCGCACCTGACCACCACCAGCAACGCCCTTTTTTCCCAGCAATTAGCCTCCACCCACGGTGATATTGGTCGGGCGATTTTCTGGATGGCCGTGCTGCTCGCCACCGCCGTGGTCGCCAGCGTGGTGATCGCCATCATCATTACCCGTCAGATCACGCGCCCGTTGGCCGCGACGCTCGACGTGGCGCGTCGCATTGCGCAGGGGGATTTGAGCGCGCAGCTGGAGACCTCACGTAAAGATGAATTGGGTGCGCTGATGCAGGCCGTGGGCAGCATGAGCCAGGATCTGCGCGGCATCATCGCTGATATTCGCCGCGGCGTGACGCAGTTTAGCCATGCGTCCTCAGAGATTGCGGCAGGCAACAACGATCTGTCCGCGCGCACAGAAGAGCAGGCAGCGGCGCTGGAGCAAACGGCGGCCAGTATGGAACAGTTAACGGCCACCGTAAAACAAAACGTTGAAAATATTCATCACTCTAGCGAGCTGGCGCGACTGACCTCAGAAACCGCGAATAAAGGCGGCGAGCTGGTGAAAAACGTGGTGGAGACCATGAATCAGATCAGCGCCAGCTCAGGAAAAATTGCCGAAATCACCACGGTGATCAACAGCATTGCTTTCCAGACCAATATCTTAGCGCTGAACGCAGCGGTAGAAGCCGCGCGCGCCGGTGAGCAGGGACGCGGATTCGCTGTGGTCGCCAGTGAAGTCCGTAACCTTGCGCAGCGCAGCGCGCAGGCGGCGAAAGAGATTGAAATGCTGATTGCGGAATCGGTAGGCCGCATTAGCAGTGGATCGCAGCTGGTGGATCAGGCGGGCAAAACCATGGAGGAAATTGTTAACTCAGTGGGCAACGTGACCAGCATCTTGGACGAAATTGCCCAGGCCTCTGACGAGCAGAATCGCGGCATTTCACAAGTGGGCGTTGCCATCGTGCAGATGGATAGCGTGACGCAGCAAAATGCGGCGCTGGTTCAGGAATCGTCTGCCGCGGCCAGCGCGCTGCGCGATCAGGCCTCGACGCTTGAGGACTCGGTGGCGCGCTTCGTGGTGGCCTGAGTCAGATCCAGCGTTTCAGTGCCACGTGACAGCGATCCGCCGCCGGGCAGCTCGCTGTCACCGCTTCCGCCGCGCGAGCGATCGTTATGCCAGCGCGGCAGGGAAATAACACGGATAGTGCGTCGTAATCACTCGGCGCCTTCCGCTATTAGCGCTTCGCCATTACCGCTTCGCTATTACCGCTTCGCTATCACTGCCGTATTTTTATTTCAAAAATGTCCACTATTAAGGCTGGACTAATCTTTCTTCGCGATACTGCGCAACATAGACCCATTAAGGCAAAAAATAATAACGCCCGGCGGCACGCTTTTTCGCCGCATCGGCAGGCGTTATTGGCAGCTGTGAATAATTGTGCACAACACCACGGGAATGCTTTTGCAACAGGTTTCATTTCGCGATATGTCATGAGTTGGTCGCGGTGAAAGGGCAAGTAATAATAAGAAAGCGCGAACGTCTCCACGCTTAACGAAACGCGGTCAGGCGTGTATGAGGTGAGCAGTGAACCTTCTTAATAAAAATGTGATTTTAACCGGTGCCAGCGGCGGTATTGGCCAGGCGCTGGCGCGACAGCTGGCGGACCAGGGCGCCTGCCTGTGGCTGGTGGGACGTAACCGCAGCGCGCTGCAGGCATTGCGCGCCTCGCTGAGAGAGCCGGGACGTCACACGGTGTTTTGCGTCACAGAGTACAGTGACGATGAGATCATTAATCTGGCCGCCTGCTTTCACGCCGGACAGCGACTGGACGTGTTGATTAACAACGCCGACACCAGCCGCTTTGCGCTGCTTGCACAGCAATCATTCCAGGAGATTCGGTTACAGCTCAGGGTGAACAGCGAGATCCCGTTGCTGCTTACTCGCGCCCTGATTCATCATTTTGCAGCGGGCGGCGTTATCCTCAACGTGGGCTCGGTGCTGGGCGAACTGGGGCATCCCGGCTACAGCGTTTACGGTGCGACAAAAGCCAGCATGCTGGCTTTTTCTGACGCGCTGCGCCGCGAGCTTGCGCCTTCCGGGCTGTCTGTCATCTATGTCGCGCCTCGAAGGCTACGCACCGCGCTGCACGCCGGTGCAGCCGTGGCCATGCCGCACGCGCCAGGTCAGCGCTCCGATGAGCCGCAAGAGGTCGCCGTTCACGTGATGTCTGCGCTACTGCGAAACCGACCGCGCAGTCGGATGGGCCGACTGGAAAGACTCTTTATCCGGCTGAATGCGCTGTTGCCCAGCGTGGTGGACTATCTGCTGCAGAAGAAAATGCCCGCGATTGATCGCATACTCTATTCGCAGGCAAAAGAGAGTGTTCAAGAACGGTAAGCCGTGGCAGAGCGACTCAAGCGAGCCGCCACGTTGCCGACCACTTCGCTATTCATTGCCCCACGTATTCAAGAATTGGGCAATATCATCAATGCGCTGCGGATTAATGCCTGCTTGCTGCGCCATGTCGGCCTGCGCCGCTTCGCTGATCTCTTCGCCGTTCATTAAACGTGTAATCAGTAACTCAAAGTAATGCGCTAAGGCGTCGTGTTCGGTCTCTTGCACAGGCGTCGCTGCCTCTTGCGCGTACTCTTCGGTGATATCGTAAAACTTCATTGGGATGGTGTCTTTCATCTGATACTCCAGCATTAACGATAAAAAGCCAGACGGCTTTCTGCGATGCTTCAAGGATAACATCCCTTCTGCCTGCACGGGCAGCTCTCCTCCTGTTATCCCTGTTGGCTGTCGACAAATTCCTCACGTTGTGCAGCACCCCGCGTATTTATTCATGCAGAGTGTGAAGGCGATCACCGCGTGCGCACGCTGCGGTTTGCCATTACCACTATAGTCGTAACACGTTCCGGTTACGGTAAGTGGCGAATAAATGAAAAACACAACAAAAACAGTGGGCAACGGTTTAGCATGTCGCTTAACCGTGGCATTATCGCTGACTCTTTTTTCACTGGCGGGGAGTGCCATGGCAAACGCAACGCAACATCCTGAAACGGCTCTGGTGGGCACCTGGACCGCCATTCCTGACGCACCGCAGGTGCAAAAGCCCGATCGGGCCAGCGAAGGGCTGTACCGCATGCGGGTGAACGGTGACGGCACCCTGACGCCGCTGGGCGTGGTGAAAATGAAAAGCCCGTCGTGGATTGTTAAATCGCGCGACGGCCGCTTTGCTTACACCACCAACGAAGAGGTGGAGGGGATGGTCACGGCACTGGCTATCGACGCCAACGGCGACGTGACCGTGTTGAATCAGGTATCGAGCCACGGCCAGCAGCCAACGCATGCCACGCTGAGCCCGGACGGCAAATTCCTGTTCGTGGCGAATTACTCCGTCGCCAAAGGCGGGGCGGGTGTGACCGTGCTGCCGGTGGCGGCCGACGGTAAACTGGGGGCGGCAGTACAGCATATTGCCTTTGATGCGGGCAGCGGCGCGGTGAAAGATCGCCAGCAAAGCGGCCATGCGCACGCCACCACCTTTACCCCTGATGGCCATTACCTGTTTGCCGCGGATTTGGGCGACGACAAATTGCACGCCTTCCGCTATCACGCCGATCGCGCGCAGCCGCTGGAAGCGGATAGCGCTCGCGATGTGCGTTTCTCTGCCGGTGCGGGGCCGCGCCATATGGTGTTTTCCCCCGACGGTCAACACGCCTACGTCACCGTAGAGATGGGCGGGGAAGTAGTGGTGTTTGCCGTGAAAGACGGACATCTCACCCAAAAAAGCGCGGTAAAACTCAACGCGGAAAATGCATCGGCGGCCTATAAAAGTGCCAGTGGGATTGTTTTTAGTCCAGACGGGCGTTTTATCGTGACGGCCAACCGGGGCGATGATAACCATGTGGTGGTGTTTGCCGTGCAGCAAGATGGATCGCTGAGCGCGCCAAAACGCTATGCCGCTGGCGGCATTGAGCCGCGCGCCTTCGCCTTCGACGCCAGCGGTCAGCATCTTTACGTGACTAACGTGTTTACCAACAGCATCACCCGCTTTGATTTCGATGCGCAGAGCGGTGCGCTAACGTCTGCGGGTGTCGCGGCAACCGTATCCACGCCTACCGATATAAAATTCTTCAATTAACGCCCTCGTCCCCGGCGTGCTCATCGCCGGGGCTTAGCGAATGGTCAACGCAGACAACGCCGTGAGCAGCGCATCCACTTTAGGCAACAGCTGTTTGCGGCGCGGCCAGATCAGCGTCAGCGGCAGGCCATCCGGTTGCTGCTGCGGCAGAATAATCTCCAGTTCACCCCGCGCCAGCGCGTCCTGCACCAGCCAGGAGGGCATTTGCGCCACGCCCAATCCCGCGCGTACCGCCTGTAACTGTGCGTCCACGTCCCCTAACGACATGCGATGCGCCACGCTGCGCCAGTGCGGATGCCCGTCGCGAGTGGTTAAGAGCCAGGGTTTCGCGCTGCCGTCAGCGCGCTCATACACGATAGCTTTGTGGGTCAACAGCGCCTTCTCACCTGCGGGGCGTCCGGCCGTGTCCAGATAGCCTGGTGCGGCGCAAAACACCATGCGCTCGCGCCCCATGTGACGGCTACCCAGCGAGGCAGGCAGATCGGGGGAACCCCCGATGCGCACCGCGACATCAATGCCTTCGTCAAAGAGATCGATAAAGCGGTCAGAAAAGGTGAGGTTAAGGGCAACGTCCGGATGCTGTTGGCTAAACGGCAGCAACAAGGGCATCACACACAGTCGGCCATAGGTGCTCGGCACTGCAATGCGCAAACGACCAGATGGAATGGTGCGCTGGGCGGCTAACACCGCCTCGGCTTCGGCCAGCTCCTCCATAATGCGTAGGCAGGTTTGGTAATAAGCGCTGCCGGCATCGGTCAGACTCAGACTGCGGGTGGTGCGCTCCAGCAGGCGTGAGCCCAGCCGCGCTTCCAGCCGCGTGACGCTTTTACTCACCGCCGACCCGGTGACATGCAACCGCTTTGCGGCGGCGGCAAAGCTGCCGCTCTCCACGCTGGCCACAAAGGGAACGATATCTTTTAAACGCTGATCGTGCATAGATTCGTGAACTCAGATTATGAATGCCGTGAATAAATGCCAGAGATAAGAATTAAATTCTCTATTACGCTTATCATGACTGAACCAGAGGAGATTTGAAATGCAAAAGCAGGCATTAATTGTGGGTATCAGCGGCGTGATCGGACGCGCGCTGGCAGAGAAATTGCAGCGCGAAGGTTGGCAGGTCACCGGACTGTCGCGCGGTCGCGGCGCGGTGCCTGAAGGATGCCGCAGCCTCACGGCCGATCTGACTGATGCGGACGCGGTGCGCGAGGCGCTCGCGCAGGAAAAACCTGATGCGCTGTTCTTTAGCGTGTGGGCGCGTCAGGAAAATGAAAAAGCCAATATTCGCGTTAACGGCGGCATGGTGCGCAATGTCATTGAAGCTTTAGGCGAGCGCCTGCACGGTGCGCACGTGGCGCTGGTCACCGGCCTGAAACACTACCTCGGTCCGTTCGAAGCCTACGGCAAAGGCGCCGCACCGGTCACGCCGTTCCGCGAAGAGCAGGGTCGTCAGCCGGTCGACAACTTCTATTATGCGCAGGAAGATGAAGTGTTTGCGGGCGCTGAAAAGTATGGCTACCGCTGGAGCGTGCACCGTCCGCACACCATTGTGGGCTACGCGCTCGGCAATGCCATGAACATGGGGCAGACGCTGGCGGTGTATGCCACGCTGTGCCGTGAAAAAGGCTGGCCGTTTATCTTCCCCGGTTCGCCAGAACAGTGGCAGGGTGTGTCTGACGTCACCGATGCCGGACTGCTGGCCGAACAGCTGCACTGGGCTGCCACCGCCGAAGGCGCGGCGAATCAAGATTTCAATGCCGTGAACGGCGACGTGTTCCGCTGGAATTGGCTGTGGCCGCGTCTGGCTGCTTACTTTGGCCTCGACGCTGCCGAGTATCCCGCGCAGATGATGCCGCTGGAAGGCCGTATGCAGGACGCCGCTGAGGCGTGGCGTGAGGTCGCTGCGAAACACCAGCTGCGTGAGGCGGATATCGGTAAGCTGGCGTCCTGGTGGCACACCGATGCCGATCTGGGCCGCCCAATGGAAGCCTTCACCGACATGAGTAAAAGTCGCAAGGCGGGCTTTACCGGCTACCGTTCCACGCTGGATTCCTTCACCGCGCTGTTCGATAAGCTGAAAGCGGAGAAGATCATTCCTCAATGATCTCAACATCGGGCGCCCCGCGCCCGATGTCATTCCTGCCGCACAAAGACAGGGTGTGCGCCCGTTTAACCGTTATTGCTGTCTCGGCAAACGGACCCGTATCCCCGTCTATGCTATAGCCTGACGACCTTACTTGAAGGAGAGATTGGGCTATGCATACCCTTATCGTCACCGCACATCCCAGTGACAACGCCTATACCCAAGCCGTGGTTAACCAGTTAACGGCGGGTCTGACTGCCGCTCCGGGCAATAGCGTGGAAGTCGCCGATCTGGCGCGTGAACACTTTGATCCCCGCTTTACGCCGCAGGATTACGCCTATTTCAGCGGCAGCGGCGCACCCGATCCGGCCATTTTGGCTGAACAGCAGCGCATCGACCGTGCCGATCGGCTGGTGCTGGTTTTCCCTATTTATTGGTGGTCAATGCCCGCGCTACTGAAAGGCTGGATCGATCGCGTCTTCACCGGCGGTTGGGCCTTTGACTACGATTCCACGGGCCTGATAAAGCGCCTGACGCGCCTCGAAGCGATGATCGTCGGCATTGCGGGTGCCCCGCAGGAAACGTATGTGCGTCGGGGCTATCGCGATGCCATACAGACGCAAATTGTGGAAGGCATCTTTGATTATTGCGGCATTCACGCGCTTGATAGCGTGCTGCTGCATCCGTTGGATGCAGAGAGCCAGCAGCAAGGCCTGGCGCAAGCCTTTGCGCTGGGGCAGACGCTCGGTGCTCAGCCCGTTAAGGCATGACGCCTGCTCTGCTTCTAAGACAATGAGAAGCGTGCGTATCGCTGCGCACGCGTATTTACCGCCTTCGAAGGCACAGCTTTCGCTGAGTTAGTAAATCAAAGTTTACAGCGTGCGATAAAGAATCACGGCAAAACGCCCTTGAAAGCGCCCTTTTTAACAGGATGGCGCTGGAAAACGCCTTAAAGAGATGCAATAGTATTAATAGAAAACACGGAAAGTGACGTCAAACCCGCCACCCACAAGCGGGCCTTGCAGGAAGCCAAGGGCATAACCATCACAGCAGGCTCATGGGCCACATTCGGTTCGATGCCACAGTGCATGATCCAGCAATAAAATCCTACATAACCCTAAACGTAAAAATACGACGCTAAAGCGTTGTCGTAATAGAAATACTTTTCCTGATATCGAATTTTGGAGAAAACCCTGGATTTATAGGCTAACAAAATAAGATAACGGGCAATAAGACGCGTAATTTATAAGCGAAATGCACAAAATACATCTACACGATTTTTATTTTCTTGTGGTGCATTACATTGTCATGTGGCTACATCCTTTTAGTCGAATTGAACGTTTTTTTAGAGTGCCGTTTTATCGCTTTCCTAATTAGATTGGCTAAATTAACGTCTCAAGGAGGCCTAAATGAATAAGATCAATATGATTCACGAACATTATGTCTTACGCAGTGGTTTAGACAGTTTAAGAGCACTGATGAATAAAAAGAACCCGCTTGAAAATCTTACCTTGGAACAAATTGCTGATGAGAAAGCCGTTGCGAATAAAGATAAATATTACAGAATCACAGCGCCTGACGATATCCACTATGAAGCCGAATGGGATTTTATAAAATCGATGAAGGCTAAATATGCTGTTCTTGCTGATATCGGTTCATGAACAAGATAAGCTGAACTAAAGGGTTGAAGAACGGGATATGACAAACGATTTATTAAGCTAAATTCACCAGATGAAATATAGCGATGTGTAAGTGCTTAATCTACTACATTGTCATTTAATAACTTAAATTCATCGATTTATTATGTGCCGTGTTTATTGCACTTATTCTATGCTATGCCAGACATACGGCCAGTGAGCAATTAAGGAGATAAAATATGAGCAACCAGAAAAATGTGAATGAGCTTTATGTTCTTCGGAGCGGTTTGAATAGCCTTAGCGTGTTAATGGAGAAGACGATTCCCTTTGAAAATTTGACACCCGAGCAAGATGCTGATGAGCAAGCCGTTGCTGATAAAGATCAGTACTACTCCATCACCGATCCTGATGATATTGATTACGATGCGGAGTGGGCATTTATAAATGCCCTTAAAGCGAAATACTCCGTTCTTCCGGATGTTGAGCATAAAAGGAAAGCAAGGAATAAATGACTAGCTGACTGGATAAAATTAACTTACCTTTCACCTAATAAGTTAATCCCGTCACGTGTATTTCTATAATTTTATTTGTCGTATCTTTTGCTGCCATGCTTTTTGCAAAAGCTCTAGAATATGTAGCGCAGGCATACAGTCACTAATCAAGGAGAAAAATATGAGCAAGTATAAAAATGTAAATGAGCTTTATTTTTTAAGAAGCGGTTTGAATAGCCTTAGCGTGCTGATTGACAAAAAAACAGATTTTGAAAAGCTTTCCATTGAACAACTTGCCGATAAAAAAGCCGTTGCTGAGAAAGAACAGTACTACGCCATAACGGAACCTGATGATATCGACTTTGATGCTGAATGGGTATTTATTGATACCTTGAAAGAGAAATACACCGTTCTCCCGGATATTGAGTTATGAAAAGAAAAGGCTGGAATAAAAGGCTGGCTAGATAAATAAAAGGAATGACTTGGCGACTTATTAAACTACATTCCTAAATGTACCTAGAGAATTTTGATTTTCTGGAATGAATTAAATTAGAGTGTGGTTGGCTTATTTTATTAGGATTTGTCGTGATTTAAGGAGTTATGCTTTTAAAATTATCCTAATCAGATTCGCTAATGTAAATCAATGAGGAAAATTAAATGAAAAAAATTGATATGATTCATGAACACTACGTGTTACGAAGTGGTTTGAATAGCCTGAGTGCACTTATGGGGAAGAAGATTCCCCTTGAAGGTTTGACAGCCGAGCAAGATGCTGATGAGCAAGCCGTTGCGGAAAAAAATACATATTACAGGATGACTGATCCAGAAGATATTGATTATGACGCGGAGTGGGTGTTCATTAATAGATTGGAGACTAAATATTCCGTACTCCCGGATGTCACGTCATGAAATGGAAAGTTTGAACTAAATAGCTGCCTGGGTAAATCAAAGAGATTTACTTGACGAGCTTTTAAGCTAAACATCACCAGATGTACTTGCACGATTTTTAATTTCTTTAATCCAATAAATTATTGTGTGATGACGTACTATGATTTAATTTCTTCGTATCTTGGGTTGCCATGCTTTTTAAATATATTCTATAACATAATATGTATCGAAGACCTGCAGCAATTAACCAGGAGATAAAAGATGAGCAAGCATGAAAATGGCAATGAACATTATGTTCTAAGAAACGGTTTGAATAGCCTCAGAGCGTTAATGAATAAAAAGAATGATTTGAAAAATCTTACTCCTGACCAAGATGCAGATGAACAAGCCGTTGCTGATAAAAATCAGTACTACTTTATGACCGATCCTGATGATATTGATTACGATGTGGAGTGGGCGTTCATTAATAGACTAAAGGCTAAATATTCTGATCTTCAGGATGTCACATCATAAATAGAAAAAATGAGCTAAATAGCTGCCTAAGTAAATTAATGGGACTTACTTAGCGACCTGTTAAGCTAAACTCCTAAATTTACCCAAATTATTTTAATTTCGTGTGATGCCCTTAACAATCAGGTGGTTGCCTACTTTTATTTAGGTTTGATATTATTTTAGGGTGTCATTGTATTTAAACTGTTTTATAATGTAATTTGAATTTTAAAGATAACTACTGGAGGAAACGGAAATGAATAAGATCGATATTATTCACGAGCACTACGTGTTACGAAGTGGATTGAACAGCCTTAGAGTGCTTATGTTTAAAAAAATTCCTTTAGAAAATTTGACGCCCGAGCAAGATGCTGATGCACAAGCCGTTGCGGATAAAAATAAATACTATAGGACGACTGAACCCGATAATATTGACTATGATGCTGAATGGGCTTTCATTAATAGTATGAAAACTAAATATTCTGCTCTTCCAGATATCGAGGAGTAAAATGAATATTAATTTAGAAGAGTTTACAGCAAAACAAGTTGAAACTGTCAAAGAAAAATTTTGGACAGAACTGGTAGTGCGTGAAGGACTTGCGCCAGTTGAAAAACCTCAGGGCTATTTCATTGGTGGCCAACCCGGGGCAGGTAAATCCAGCTCTATTGATCGTATTCAACAGGACCATGCCGGAAATATCTTAGAAGTTAATGTAGATGAGTTCCGAGAAGCACACCCCAACTTTGCAAAAATCCAAGAGAAGTATGGCGATAACTCACCAGCTTATACCAACGCCTTTGCTGATGCGGTGCGCGACAGCTTAGTAAAAAAGGCCCTTGAAGGACGTTATAATGTCAGCGTTGAAGGCACGATGAAAACGCTAGAATCAACGCAGAAGCGCCTGGATGAGTTTAAAAACAGCGGCTATGGCGTTAACGTTATCGTTCAGACCTGTAATCCTGCTTTAAGCCGAGCGGGGATTCAGGCTCGTTACGATAAAGCACTTCAGCGTGGCGAAACGCCGCGAGACGTCCCGATAGAATTCCATGATAAATGCGTCTACGCGTTGAAAAATAACGTGGACAAGATCATGCAGAATAATCCTGAGGCCAAATTCGAAATGTGGGAAAGAACGGTCCAGGGTGATAACAAACAAGTTTTTCCACCACAAAATAAGCAGGACATCAAACCCAGCGAAGTTTTAAAAGATATATTTAACCCGACTAAGCAGTATGCCGTGAAGCGCGAGCTGGAAAAAGCGGCTGAAAATACTCAGGGAGTGAAAAAAAGTAAAGGTTACTCTCGATGATGCCTGTGTTAAACAGAAGCCGCGTCGCGGCTTCTGCCTTCTGCCTTTTCTCTACTATCTTCTCTCTGGGTTCTTACTGCGCCGTGATCGGCTGACTTTACGCCTCAATACTTTCATCTCAATGTCACTGTTCATGCCAAGTGACATGCAGCCTGAGCACTTTCAGGTGAAGAACAGATATCCCTGGCGGGAGAGGTACATGCGCAGCAAGACGATCAGATAAAGATGCAGCGGATAGAACGCGTAGAAAAACCACTTCATGCGGGGAAGGGGAAGTGAAACGCGGCCAAGCACGATAACGATCGGCACGGCCAAGAGCGCATAAAAATTATGATTCACTGTTGCCAGCGAGGCACAGCAAAGTAATGCCAGTAGCGCATAGCGCGTGCGGGTGGTTTTCAAGTAGAGCCAGAGGCTAACGGCCATGGCAATGGCAGGCCACCAAAACTCCACCGCCGACCCTGCAACCACAAAAATCAGAAGGGCGTAAATGTGAGAGCGGGGCTCGTTATTCTCCAGGCAGTAACAGATCAGGGTAACGGCAAGCAAGGTGTATAAAATATTGAGCGGCCACCAGCCGTAGAGAATTCCGCCGAGTGCAATATAAGCCGGCGTCGCGAATAGGGCAAATATCGTCAGACGTGCCGCCACCCGCAAATAGGTGCCATTTTCACGATTGCCGCTGCGCGCTAAATTACTCGCCAATACAAAGCAGAATAAAGGCATGGCGATACGTCCGACGTTATATAAAAAGGGGACGGTATCATTCAATAAGTATTTGTTGACGTGATCGCCCACCATTAAAAAAAGGGCCAGCCATTTAATGAGAGTGAGGTTTTTAATCTGCATCATTTTAGCCGCTAAAATTAGCGCAGTTTGACACGGCCATAGACTGCGGCCAGCGCATCGGCTGCGGCTTTATTAAATTGCAGCGGCTGCACCGTCTCGCGGTAATCATTTTGCGAGACCCGGCTCACCGGCAAGGTTTTCACAGAGGCTGTGAAGCCCACCAATTGTTCCGGCGTGGCAGGCGTGGTGCTGGAATCCGCTGCAGTTGGCAGCGGCAGAGAGTGCGCCGCCGTGTCCACCTCAGGCTGAGTCGGTTTAACAGACACTGATTGCGGGGCGGCCTGCTGCGCCGCCAGCTGCGGTTGCGGTGGCTGAGGAGCCGGGGCGGTGGCATCGAAGGTATTGAAACGCGCCTCGATCCACGTCTGCCATTTTGCGGCTTTGCGGATCAGATCGCTGCGGTAAATGCTGTTGTAATAGGGCGTGCGCGAATGATAGTTCGCGGCTTTGGTCCAGATATCGCCGCGATCGTTTTTAATGTGGCCGCGAATACGCCACGCGGCCAAATCAAAGGAGTAGCAGCCCGGCTGGGCCACATCTTCTGCGGTAATGCCATATTTTGCCAGGTCTCTGAGATACACCGTATTGAATTGCATCGGCCCCATGTCATAGGTGCCGTTATCGTTACGATTCTTGTTTTCCAGACCCGGCTTGCCACCCTCTTTTTCAGCTACCGCCAACATGATGTTGGCCGGAACCTGATATTTGATCGCGGCCGTAATGGAGCACACTACGCGCTCCACCATGGCGGGAGGCACATCTAAATACGGCATACTGCTCTCCTTAATTACAAGCCGCGCAGACGACCAAATTTGTCGTTGATTTTCTCAATGGTGTCCGACCCTGCCGCCGGGCACTTATCCAGCTGACTTTTGCGCTTTCTTGAGGTGTGATCCGGCAGGAACGCGCCGTGGCTGGTTTCAACGATATCGAAGTAGTCCGCCACCGGATTGGCACAGCCGCTGACGACGCCTTTGCCGGCCATGACGCCGGCTAGGCACAGCACCTGCTCACAAGGATCGGCGGCTTTTGCGGGCGCGGTGACCGCTAACGCCGCGACCGCCAGCAGCATACCCGGCAGGGCGCTTTTCAGCGCGATGCCGTTAGAAGCTTTGTTTGTTTTTAAACTGTTCATATTCATCCCCGCCTTGAGAAGATTGCTGATTTACGGAACCGGTATCTGCTCCGGTGTTCTGCGCCTGGTCGCTGCCGGTCGCGCCGCCTGAGGCGTTGCTGGCAAAGGCGCCCTGCAATGCGGTTTCATCAGAAACCATCGACCCTGCGCCACCACCTTCCTGGCGTGCTGCGGTTTGCGCACGAATCTGCGCCGCCAGTTGGCCACCTGCGGTTTGGGCGATCGCGTCTCTGGCCGCACTCATCTTGCTGCTATGCTTTTCAGCGCTGCGCGCGGCCATACCGCTGGCGAGGCTGCTGGCCATATGGGATGCCATTTTTCCCGCACGCGAGAAGGACTGGGCGAAGCCACTACTGCCTCCGCCCGCGCTCTTTCCCCCGCCGGAGCTGCCGCCGCCTGCTGAACCGCCAGCGGCATCACCGCCGCCACCGCCAGCATCGACGCTGCCCGTGTCTTGACCGCCACCACCCATACCCCCACTGGAGCCACCGGACCCGGATTCATCTGCCATGGCTGACTGTGCTGATTGGAAGGCCGCTTTCAGGGCATCAGCACCGCCTGCGGCAGCCGCTGCACCTGCAGCCGCCGCTGCGCCAGCGGTTGCGATTGCAGCGCCAGCAGCTGATGCGGCAGTCATTAGAGAGGCTGCACCGAAACCACCGATTCCACCTGTTGATGCGCCACCCGCAATACTGCCTATCATTGGGGGAAGTTTATTAACGAGTACCAAAAGGACCAGTGAGGCCACCAGCATGACAAACATGGATTTAATTTGCATAGTTCCATCACCCATAGATTGATAATACTGGTCTATGAATGATTTACCGATGCCTACAATTAAAACCATTGTAAATAGCTGAAGACCGACATTAAGGACGGTTTTAAAATAGTTAATGGCAATATCAGAGGTCCATCTTGCTCCGCCTAAGCCAAGCAGAATTATCCCTGCATAACTCAGCACCCAGCCGGTAATTAACAATATAAGCATGTTAATTCCCACTAAGGCCAAGATGCATAATATTGCTGCGGCAAGCAGAAGCCCCACGGTGGTATCCGCAGGTTTCCATACAGAGGACTGATCGGCAGCTCGTGAGGCAATATCAAAGCCAATATCAACAATGCCCGAAGGATAAAGCTTTTGCTTCATTCCCGAGGCACTCGCTGCCAATTCGCGTAATGAATCCTGAATCGACATCGAAATTTCAGGGCCTTTTTGTAATAGATACCAAAAAAAACCGGCAACCACAAAAAAGCGAACAATTTCTGCAAGCGCAGTTTGAATACCATCACCTTGCATTGCCAGCATGGCAAACGTCCAAACCATGCTGATCAATACTAAGCTCCAAAATAAATACGTTGCATACGAGGTAATGACTTTTCTCCAGCCCTCTGCAACTTGAGAAAAACGCCTCAGAATATCATCCAACAAGCCCGAGCTATTTAATTCTCCCGCTGCAGCATGCGCTTCAATACTGGTAAACAGTATTAAAATCATGACTGCAGGACCGAAGAAAGTCGAAAATTTCATCACATCACCAACCTTTTTCAGGACTCTTGGTGTATTGGCCTGCTTTACCACACGTCGTTTTTTCTTGCTCAGTCATGCTTGATACCGCTTTGCCACAGTCAACTTTGCCGGGCTCAGGTTTTTGATCGCATCCCGTCATTGAGATGATGGACACAAGCATGAAAGCGGAAATGATTGTCTTTTTCATAATTAACTTTTCTCCTTACCAGCCCACTTCAGGGCTTTTTGTGTATGAACCTGAACGAAATGCTTGAGATGCTGCAGATTGCTGTGCCTCTTTATCTGCCTGCGCCTGTGCTAAGGTCGTCGCCGCATTTTGCTGAGCAACTAACAGAGAGCGAATCTGCAATAGCTGATTGTTTTGCGCGCTGGCTAGCTGGTTCCCAGCCTGAATCGCCTCCATTTGACCTTTGGCGCCGGTGGCCTGCGACTGCAAATCGCGCAAGTTATCGGCGTCGTGCTGAAGGGTGTCCTGCTGCTGGTCCAGCGCTTTAAATACGGCATCATTGGCTTTTTTGCGCGCCTCCGAGCTGTCTTTATCGGTATCGTTAAGCTTGGCAATTTCATCGGCCGTACAGGTCACATTGCTGTTAAAGCAGGGTGAAGAGCGGTAGTAGCTGATGTCTTGATAGCGCTGGAGATACGAATCTAAGCTCCCGGTCTGATTCTTGTAGTAGTTCAGCGTGTCCTGCGCCTGCAGCAGCTTATTGATGGTGGAGTTAGCCTGGTCCCACACGTAGGCGGCGGGCGCCACGGTGTTTTGCAGCATGTTTTCATACTGCTGCAGTTGCGTTTGATACTGCTGAACCTGCTTGGCAACCGCCTCAACGTTATTGACCGCGCTGATGGTGGTTTGCACCACGTTGGTGCCGTCGATGACCGGGATACCGGCTTGCGCCGGTACGATCAGAGCCGAGGCCACAAGGGAGGCCAGTAATGCGCGTTTGGCCGTGGAAAATAAACGGTTATGCATCGTCTTCTCTCCTAGTAATCAAAGGACTGATACGGCTTGGTGAAGGCCAGGTCTTTCGTCACCATAATGTTGAAACGGTAGCCCGGGCGAATTTCCAGCGTCGGTGCGATGTTGAGGTTTTTCTGCACCACCTGCGCGATAGCCTGACCGAACACTTGGCCCAGCGCCGCGCTCATTTCGCTGCTCATGTTCGGCGCCTGATTAGACGTGGTGCCGTTGTTCTGATCGCGATCCTGCGAGTAAGCGATGGTGGCCGTAATACCGGACAGCAGCAGCGCGTTCCCAAAGATGCGGAAGTAGTGGTTGTTGACCTGATCGCGGAAGCCTGAATAGCCCGCCATATCGGCGCCCGGCATTGAGCCTAAGTCCAGCGCTTTGCCGTCGGGATACACCAGACGCTGCCAGGCGATCATCACCCCTTCCTGACCGTAGGCCACATCGCTGGAGTAGGTGCCCACGACGCGCGTACCGTGCGGAATCAGCAGGTATTTGCCGGTGGCGGTGTCATACACATCCTGCGATACCTGGCCGACAATTTGGCCTGGCAAATCGGAGTTGATGCCGCTGATCATCACGCCAGGGATCACCCAGCCAGCGCGCAGCTCATACGGGCTGTGCGGGGCGGAAACTTGCTCATCCAGCAACCAGCGGTCGCCGCTGCCTTTCTTGCCATACTGGTTGATGTCGTTACGGCCCACGGGCGAACCGCCCACGGATGCCAACGACATGCCGCCGCCGCCGCTTCCACCGCCGCCCATACCGCCACCGCTGCCATCGTTGCCACCGTTCATGGTGGAACGGATGTGTTGCACCTGCGCCTCATAACTCGAGGTGGGATCGGTGTTGTTTTGATCCATCTGACGGCGCACGTTGGCAATTTCTTGCAGCATTTCGTCGCGTGACTGCGGCGTGTTACCGCTGGCGCGGGTACGCTGGCCTAACTGATCCGGCAGGTTGACCTGCGTTTTCGCTTTTACCGCGTCCATGAAGTCGCGCATTTTATTGCGGCGCATCTGATCCAGCTCGGGATCGTTCTGCTGCGGTGCCTGCGCGGTGCGCTCGGGGACCGGCGGCTCATCCGGGTTAGCGACCGGCGCAACCGGCACAGACGGCAGGGCGGTGGTCGGTTTCTTCTCCGCGAGCGTGTTGTTCTGCTCTGGCAGCGTCGGCGGGGTGGCCGGGGCTTCAATCAGCCCGCTACTGCCGCCGCCCAGTACCTCATTCGCCATAGCTGAAGAGGTACGATTCCCGCTGTGCGACTGCGTGGATTCCGCATTCTCCGCCGCGCTTTGACTGGCGCGCTTGTTGGCGACATACGCCACGACTAAACAAAACGCGGCCACGCCTGCCAGCGCAATGTACATCGGGCGTTTGTTGACGCGGCGCACGCCGGTTTTGTTCGCAGAGCCTGGAGAGGCGTCCGGAGACATTTTATCGTTGTCAGCCATCCTTTATTCCTCGCGTGTCCAGGGGCCAGCCGGGTAGGCTTTGCCATCTGTTGCTACCACGAAACCGCGCGTCAAGCTGATGCCGCGCACGTAAGTGGTGACCTGGTAAAGGTTCGGGGCCACGGTGTTCAGCACATAGCCGATGGGCGTCGCGTTTTGCGATTGGCCGTCTTTAGTGAACTCTTCCACTGCGTAACCGCGCGCGCGCAGACGCTGCACCAGTGACGCGCCGAACGCATCGTCGGTTGGCTGCTGCATGGCAAACGTGGTGCGACCCGGCGGATAGAGCGCAGCCAGCTGAGACACGGTGTTATCCGCCATGCTGCTGGAGGCGAGGGGCGTGGCGCTAGAGTAGTTGCCGTAGCCCGACGCGCAGCCCGTGACGATCAGCGCGGCAGCCAGCACCAGCGCAGCGCGTAAATGAATTCCTTTCATTCTTAGCCCCTTGTAATTGTGACTTTTTCCTGGCTCGAACCGACGCCGATAACCAGGTAGGCTTTTTCAAACAGACCATCCACAATGGTTCTGTCGCCCTGTGTACGCAGGTTGACCTGCTGTGTCTCATCTTTAGAGAACAGCCCGCCTTCTTTACGCACCACCAGTAGGATGGGGGTCTCGCCAGACGCGATGTTTTTCGGGAACTGGATAATGGTTTTCACGCCGTCGTTGTAAACGCGCACCGGTTTCCAGCTCGCTGAACCGCTGATGGAGTAGTTAAAGTCGAGATTGCCGAGATACTCGCCGGTCTGCGGAATGGTGTTGTCGCTGAGCTGCTTCGCCTCACGCGTGCGGATCGCATCCCATTTTGCCTGCGCGTCTTCCGGGTAGGTGAAGGCGATGTAAGGCATAAACTCTTTGCGGCTCGATTTCAGGCGGAAGCGATAGGTGCGGCGATCGGTGGTGACAACCAGCGAGGTATCCAGACCCACATCAAGCGGCTTGATAATCAGATGCAGCTGCTGCGCTGCGCCAGAACCGGTGATCGACGGCTCTACCACAAAGCGCGGATCGCCGCTGTTGATGTTGTTGACGTTTTCGCCAGGCTGCAGCGCGATATCGCACACTTGCAGCACGGCGCAGACCACCTGCGTCTGCCCGGTGGTGTAAACGTAGTTGATTGCGCCATCCGGACCGGCAAACGGTTTACTGCTGACGCTGCCTGCGCCGGTTTGCCATTTTTGACCAATGCCGATGGCCGCACGTTCCTGTGGGGTCAGCTGCGGTTCATTTTTAGAGAAATACTGGTCTGCCAGCGGATCGCTACCGGGAGCCGCACTAGCCAGAAGCGGAAAGCTCATCATTAACGCTGCGATAATTGACTTTTTCATTATTCGGTCCCGAATTTACTGTTGTTTTGACCAGTTAAAATCTTTGATAAAAATACGATGTGGGTTCATGACATCGTTATTTTCCGTGATGTTGGCGTTCAAATCGGTGTTCTGATAAATGGTGATCAGCGCACGCATTCTTATTGGCTGTGCTTTCAGCGTGCCGTCGCGGTTGCGCGTGGTTTCCATCCAGTCAACCTGCCACGTATCCGGCGACTGCTGGATAGCGGAGAGCAGCTCGGTGCTGACCATTTCGGTCTGCGCGCGCGTAAACGGATTACGCTCTTTAGAACCGTTTAGGAACTCGTTGGCTTTAATGGTCGCCGCGTCATCCGGGTAGAGGAAGGCGTAGGTCTGAAGCACGGCTTTACGCTGCATCTCGCTGTCTGGCGTGACAGTACGAATGTGATCGATAAAGTTCCAGGCGGCGCTGCGGAAATCATCCACTTTCGCCGCTGGCAGGCGGTCGGCGCGCGTCAGGCTGACATAGTTGTCCGCGCGATCCTGCTGATACACCATCGGGACAAATTTCGGCTGGCTGCCGATATAGGTGATGCCGCCTACCGCCGCGAGGCCCACCAGCAGGCCCGCCACGCCAAAGAAAATGCCCAGCGCACCAAACTGCTGAACGTGGCCCATATGAATGTTCCATGAGCGCCGCGCGTTCAGATACGGGTTAGCGGTATCCGGCTGAGGCGTATTTTTGTTTTTAAAGAGTTTCATGCTGCAACCTCGTAGTCATGTAATTCCAGGCCCTTCGTGCGCAGCCATTCGTCCACCCACTTGTCGCCGTATGTTTGGGCTAATTCTTTGATCGTCGCGATAGAGTCAGGATCGGTTGCGCCCACGAAAGCCAGCGCAAGCGGACCGAGCGCCAGCTGATACAGACGGCGTCCCTCTTCCGACACGTAGTAGTATTCGCGTTTAGGAATGGCGGAGGCGATGATCTCTACCTGGCGACGGTTCAAGCCCATGTTGAGATAGAGCGGCATGGCCTCTTCTTGCAGGGCATTCGGATTGGGCAGGAAGATACGGCTGGCGGTGGATTCAATAATGACGTCGAGAATGCCGGATTTCGCCGCGTCGCCCAGCTGCTGTGTTGCCATCAGCACTGCACAGTTTTTCTTCGCCATGGATTTCAGCCATTCGCGGATTTTGCCGCGGAACGCTTCATGGCCCAGCATCAGCCACGCTTCGTCCAGAATGATCAGCGTAGGGCGGCCATCCAATGACTCTTCGATACGACGGAACAGGTACAGCAGCACCGGCATCGCGTATTTCTGATCCATGTTCATCAGGTTCTCGATCTCGAAGGTCATGAAGTCCGACATGTCGAGCCCGTCTGCTTCGGCATCCAGCAGATGTCCCATGTTGCCATCAATGGTGTACTGCTTGAGCGCATCACGGATTTCGTTGCTCTGAACAGTAACGGAAAACTCTGATAGGGTTTTTGAGCCGCTGTCGGCCATACTTTTAATGGCATCAGCAATGGCGTTACGCATCGGGGCATCAACGTGAACGTTATTGAGAATCAGGATGGACTCAATCCACTCCATCGCCCAGCTGCGGCGGGAAGCGGTATCCAGGCGCGACAGGGGAGCAAAGGCCAGTTGGTCGTCGTCCGCTGCAATAGTGAAGTGATTACCGCCCACCGCTTTGCACGTCGGGTACATCGACAGGCCTTTATCAAAGGCGTAGATGCGCGAGCCGGCATAGCGTCGCCACTGCATGGCCGTCAACGCCAGATGGGTTGATTTACCGGCGCGCGTCGGGCCAAACATGAAGCTGTGGCCGAGATCGCGTACGTGCAGGTTAAAGCGAAACGGCGTATTCCCTGAGGTCACGCCGTGCATCAGCGGCGGTGCGCCAGCGTCAAACATCGGGCTTGGCGCGCGGTTTTCACCCGGCCAAATGGTGCTGGTGGGCATCAAATCGGCCAGGTTAAGCGTGTTGACCAGTGGACGACGCACGTTTTCCACGCCGTGGCCGGGCAGGGAGCCGAAATAGGCGTCGACGGTGTTGACCGTTTCAATACGCGCGGTAAAGCCCAGGTTATTGATGGCTTTACGCATAAATTCAGCGGCGTCTTCGACGCGTTTACGATCGTCGTTCATCAGCACAATGACGCTGGTCATGTAACCTTGGCTGACCATGCCGGAGTTGGTTTCCGCAATGGCAGAAGACGCATCATTCACCATCGACAGCGCATCTTCATCGATATAGCCATTGTTGGTGTTGAAAAGCTGCGACATAAAGCCACGCACTTTCTGCTTCCACTTGCGGCGATACGCAGTCAGCTTAGAAATCGCCTCGTGAGAATCGAGGAAAATAAAGCGGGTAGACCAGCGGTATTCGCACGGCTGCTCGGCCAGTTTGGTGAGGATGCCGGGATAAGACTCGGTGGGATAGCCTTCGAGCGCCACGATCTGCACAAAGTTTTTACCAATGCGCGGTACGATCCCCGGATAAAATTCCTGGCCGCCAATCAGCGCGTCAAGATAGATAGGGTTGTTTGGCAGACGCACCGGATGTTGCATGCCGGTCACGCAGTACTGCAGATATTCCAGTTGCTGATCCATGGTGGCAACCGAACCGTCTTCCAGCTCCACTTTCAATCCGCCCAAGCGCTCTACCGTTACGGCCTGCGACATGTTGGACTGAATCACGGAAATCTCATGCTTGAACCGGTCCAGTAAATTACGGGTGGTCGCCAGATCGCTGGCCGCTTCACGCTCATCATCAAACATCAGTTCGGTGAATTTGCTCTCAGCCAGACGCGGTGGAAACCAGGTGAACGTCACCACGAAACACCCTTCATACAGCTGACCCATTTTTTCAAACAGGCGACGACGTTCTTCATCCACGGCGGCAGAAATGCGGTCGGGGAAGTGTGACGCATTGCGCTCACTGTAGGAGGGCGCGGGATTACGCATTGCGTCAACGTGCATCATCCAGCCATTGCCGAGTTTACCGACGGCTTTGTTGATGCGAAATGAAACGAGTTCTCTTTCCTGGTCGGTTGCGCTCGCGTTGTCAGCGCCTTTGTAAAAAAATGAGGCCATAAAAGAGCCGTTTTTGCAGACGATGACACCATCGTCCACAACCGCGGCATAATTGAGCAAATCAGCAAAGGCTTCATCTTTAGCGCGGTGTTTTTTAAGGTGGTATTCCTTCACCATGCGCTGATAGACAGCCAGCATCATGCCCAGCAGGACGAGTCCTATCACCGCAACTAAGACAGGAATTGCTGTGTTCATTTATATCGGTTTCCCTGAGCTGTCGTATTGACGCGGAACGGCGTAGCCCGAGGCGCATAATACGGCTGGTTGTACTTGAGGCTGCGGAGATAAACCTGGCGCAGCATGGGGTCGGATTTCGCCATTCTTCGTAAAAGCGCCAGAGAAACGCCCCAAATTGCGACGCCGACACCGGCAGCGATCCAGTCCTGTGAGGTAAAGATCAGGACCGCTGCCAATAGGATTGAAAACATAACCATTTCACGGTCCCCGCCCATGAAAAGGTTCGAACGTGATGCCACCCTGCGGATGGGGATCGTGCGTAAAGGCATGGTTATGCAACGCTCCCGGCTTTACCTGCTGTCAAGACGGCGGCCAGTTCTGCGCCCTGACCGGTGATGGCAGACAGCGTGTTCTGCGCGGCAACCAGGAAGCTCAGTACCAAGACGATGAAGATCAGGGTACGCATGAAACCGTTCATGTCGCCGCCGAAAATCAACATGGCACCCGCCGCGACTAAACCGATGATGGAGGCGGTGTAGGCAAAGGGACCGGTGACAGACGTACGAATATTGGTCAGCCAGCTATCAAACGGCAGACCACCGCCGGAGGTGTTAGACGCCAGCGCAGGCTCAGCGGCGACGAAAAACAGCAGCGCGCCAAGAAACGCAATAAAAGCGTGCTTGCTAAGCATGACTTGCGAAAGACCAGATTTCATTCAATGACCCCTTAGTAAAGGTTGGTTTAGGTTGTAAAAAAGTGAGCTGTAAACCCGCTCGCAGGTGTAACAATCGAATGTTGTTTAGACTAAGCGCGAGTTAAGCGGCGATCAGGCGGGAAAGGTAATCGCCGTTCTCGAACCCTTGAACTTCACGAATTTCCTGAATGCGGCGACCCTGCGGGGTCTTGCCTATTTGCACAATGACGTTCACGGCTTCGCCGATGACGGGCTCAATTTCACGTGGCGCAAACGGATTACGTGAAATCAGGGAGCGCAGACGCGTCAGCGCAGATGCCGTGTTATTGGCGTGCAGGGAGGCCGCGCCGCCTTCATGGCCGGTGTTCCAGGCATCGAGCATATCGAGCGCTTCAGGGCCACGCGTTTCGCCCACGAAAATACGGTCGGGACGCATACGCAGGATCAGGCGGAGGATCTCCGTCATCGTGACGTTAACCGTGGTGTGGTACTGAACGTAATTCTCCGCCGAGCACTGGAGCTCGCCAGTGTCTTCAATGATGCAGATACGTTCGTGAGGGAACTGGCGCACGATTTCGGCAATGATGCCGTTCAGCAGGGTGGTTTTGCCCGAACCCGTTCCACCAATTACCAGAATATTCTTGTGGTCTGAGATGGCCTGACAGATGTAGTCAGCCTGTGCCTGCGTCATGACGCCGGATTCGACGTACTCACTCAGCAGAAAAATACGGGACGCTTTTTTACGGATGGCAAAGGAGGGACCTGCCACCAGCGGGGGAATCTGGCCCGCGAAGCGCGAGCCGTCGATAGGCAATTCGCACTCCAGAAACGGGGAGCTGTGGTCGATGATTTTGCCATGAAAACCGGCGATGGTTTGCAGGATGGTCTTGGACCGCATCGGATCGACGGTGCCCATGCAGAACATGGGGCGCCCAAATTGCTCACACCATAACTGACCGTCCGGGTTGAGCATCAGTTCGAGGGTGCTGGGGTCTTCAAGCGTATTGATCATATGAGCGCCCATATCCCTTTTGAGCTTCTCAATAGTCCTTGCACTTACAGTATCTAAAGCAATGCCATCCACAGCGCTCATAAAATCCCCTTTAATCTTTACACTGTATTTACAATAGAAATACGTGGCAAACGATATACAGAAAATTGAACGCAGGCAAGTTTAAACCCACATTAAAGTGAAATAATTTTGATAGTTGACAAGATGGCAAATGAGTTTTAGCGGCTAAAATCTGCGTCCCTGCAGCGGATTTCCTGAGGCAAGATCAGTGGGTAGGGTTTGACGAGTTCTGTTGCAATTCAGCCAGTAATTCTTTGGCTTCTTCGCCCAGTTTTTGACGCGCGGTTTCACTCCATTTACGTACCTGAAAGGCCTGTTGCTCTGACAGAATCACCGATACTCTGACATAACCGGGCGGCAGGCTTTTCACCGGGTGGCCGTCGGCCATCAGCATCAAGCTGTTCTCGTCAAGATCGGTTGTTTCAAGCAGCTCTGGCAACGCAACATCAAGTGCGTTGGCAATACTCTCCATGACGCGCAGGGAAGGATTAGCTTTACCGTTGGTTAGATCAGATAAAAATGAGATGGAGACTCCCGCTTGTAGTGAAAGCTCCTGCTTAGTCATGTTCCTTTTGTCCAGCAGCCTGAGAATGTTTGTAAAGAAAATTAGATTGTACACGTTACGCGATCGCCTCAACTCGTATTTTAGCGGCTAAAAAGACGCCTGCCGTAATATTATAGCTAAACTTAAATCTCTCTTATGTGTAGTGCGAAAGGACGATAAGTCCCAAACTGCCAAAAATCAGTCTATAGGAAAATTAACCAAAGACACAGCTTTCGGCGCACGGCAAGCCAATCTCGAGGTTTATTTTCGATATAGTCGTTAAAAGCCTCATAAGATGATTGTATGATGCCTTATTGTGCGAATACACTGAGTTCGGTCTCAAATTCCTGAGGGATTAGCCGTTCTCAACAATTTTTGAGACTAAAGAGCATTGCAACCTATTAGGTTCAATCCTTAACTGACGGCTTGGATAGCTAAATTTTTGGCGGCAATGTCGCAAATGCCTATTTTATAAGGGCTTGGCAGGAGGGAAGTGTGAATAATGTCGTGAAGTTTCCACGTAACAAGAAGGAAGAGCCTGAGCATCAGCCTCCACCTGAACAGCCGCAACGCGTTGAGCCGAAGCCGACCAATGAAACGCGCCGCAATATTTTACACGGGATCATCGGCGTCATTTATATTGTCGCGGCAAGTCTCTGGGTGCCCATCCGATTTATGTTAATCACGAATGTCGTCATCCAATTTTTCAGAATGATGATCAACTGGCACAACGGTGCATTTGCGGCATTTTGGCCTTTTGCGCTGAGTTTCCTGGTCGCGTCAGCGTTTACGTTTTTTATGACAACCTGGAAACCCAAAACGCCGTAGGCTTCCACCGACATCACTCGGTGTGCAGACGCCGTTTGACCAGCAATGCACGATGGAAGCGTAAGCCATGCCTCTTTTAAGGCCATAATTAATAAACGTTTCTATAAAATTACGTTTTCATAAATATAAGAATTAGACGCTCAATTTTAGACAGTGCTATGGCCAACTTTGTATGAGTCTGGAAGTGAAACTATGACGATCCTTAAGGACTTCAACGTTAACGGCAGTCGTGCATCTTGCCATGAGAAAGGCGAGAAAAAGCACCTTACCAGGGAACAATTCCAGCGCGTTACAAAGGGACTGAATGTCGGTCAGCAAACCCTCGACATTGCCTATGGGGTTTTGGTGCAAGGTAAACCGCAAAAGGGGTTTGCAGAGACGCTAAGCATCTCACGCGGTGCCGTCTCGCAGGCGGTGAACCGCGTTTGGGAAGCGTATAAGCAGGAAGTCCCTAACGGCTACGTACGCCTGGAAGTGATTCTGCCTGAGCGCCAGGCATTTATTGTGAAAAAGTGGGCAGATGAGGCCAAGCGGAAGCAGGAAGAATAGCGTTGATGCCGGGCACTCGCGCATTTTTCACCGTGAATCACGCTCGGCTGCGCTGACCGGTTTGAACGGGGTTAACTGCACTGTAAGGACCCTGCTGACGAAATATGTGTGCGCCTAAACGTGCTGGCGCGCCTGCACGTTTAAAAAACGACGCCCGTGGTAGTAGGAAGTGACTTTAACCTATTGTTAACGTTGCATTCTCTGACGAAAAACAAGACTAATGAACAAGATTTGGAGAGAAGCATGAGTAAAAAAAGTTCTTCCGCGCATGGCCCTGACGCCCTTGTTCAACCTGCGCACGTCCATGTTGCCTCTCTCTCCCCGGGTAAACCGCTGTTGCTCGATATCACGATGATTGATCCCGATCCGAATCAACCGCGTCAATCCGACAACCCAGGCTTTTCTCAGGAGTCCCTTCAGGAACTGGCGAACACCATCGCTTTACGCGGCGTGAAAATGCCGATATCCGTGCGTGAGAATCCGGCCAAGCCTGGTCGCTATGTTATCAACCACGGTGAGCGCCGCTGGCGTGGAAGCCAGGTTGCCGGTAAAACGCACATTCCTGCGTTTATTGATAACGACTACAGCGATGATGATCAGGTGATTGAAAATATTCAGCGCAACGATCTTACCGCGCGCGAGGTTGCCGTGCACATTGGGCGAAAACTTGCGGCGGGCTTAACCAAATCTCAGATTGCCAAAATTCTCGGCAAATCACCTGCCTTCGTGACGCAACATGCTGCTTTACTCGACCTGCCGGATTGCATTGCTGATGCGTTTAATCAGGGTTTAATTCGTGATGTCACAGTAGTGAACGAACTGGTCACGGCTTACAAGCAAGATGCTGGCGAAGTAAAAAAACTGCTTCAAGAGAACGCGGGCGAAGATATCACCCGCAGCGCGGTTAAAGTGTTCCGGGAATTTCTCGATGAAAAAGAGTCAAATCGCCAAGATTTTAACGCAATAGAAGCGTTTAACAGCTTTGCCGACGACCCGTTACCGCTACAAACTGTTGAAGAGGTTGAGCCTCTCCCTGAGGAAGCACGCGATGCGCCTGAACCCCCTGCCAAGCGCGGCAAGCTTAAGAGAGCGCGGCTCGTGGTCGATTACGAAGGAGAGCAGGGCTGCATTTTACTCACCAGGCTTCCCAGCGAAGAAGGAAAAGCGTGGATTAAATTTGACCGATCGGGCAGAGAAGAAGAATTAAATCTTAAAAACGTCCGAATAATTTGCCTTACTGAAGAATAATGCACCAGTTTTGACTATTATCTCGCTAACAACACATTTTTCGTTAAAAAAATTTGGCCTAGGGCGAGATTTTAGCGGCTAAAATATTTATTATATAGCTAAACAATTTAGGCAATAGCCGTTGCTCTCACGACGTTTCATCTGAACTGAGTCCCTTTTAAGGCTTTCAGGAACGAAGGCAACTTGCTGAAAAGAGGCGACATGGCTGACGCACTGATTTATTTGTAGCCCGAAAAAAGTCATGCTTTCGCGACCTTTAACGACTTACACTGCAAAGCCATCTTTAGCTTGCAAACGGACGTCAAATATCCAGCGTGCGGCAGCACGATAACAGTGAAGCATAGGCGTAGTGTGCATGACTCACTGCGTGGTGAGACTCAGAAGTCGTGGTCGGAATGACAACGATTGATGCAACGACGCCGATGCTTGCTGGCATTATTAGAACAATTAGCGGACAGCGTTAACTGGCTGCAGATGAAATTATCAGGAGTGACTCCGACATGAGCAAACAGCGTGTTCTTGTCATGAACGGCCAGCGAGTGCTGCAAAGCGAAGAAGCAGGCAAGTGGAAAAATGATAACGTGGACAAAGCAGGCAGCATTAAACCTGGCATTTATCCACTCTATTTGTCCAAAGGCCCCGATAAGGCCACCGCGTACAATGGGGCTATTATACACGCCGATAAAGAGTCGATTTATCAGCAGGTAGGCAAACAGATTTTTAAGCACGATCGACAAAGTTTCGATAAACTGCCTGAAGTTGGGTCAGAAAAAAATATTTCTTATGACCAGGCTTCCGGCAAAGCGCTCATCGCAGACGCAGAAAAACAGGCCCGGAAGCTCTCCCGTTAGCGAACAGCAAAGGAGCCCTGAATGAAATCGATCCCCACATCACGCCATCCCGGTTTAGGCCGGGACTCTCATCTCCGTCCGCCACCTCAGCCCGTGCATCAAAGCGATCCCATGGCCGAGGCTGAAGCGGCAGATATTCAGAATCAGGTACAGCAGCTGCACGATATGCCCGTCTCTTCCGAAGAGCGCACATTTACACCGTCTCAGGATGTTAACGAAGGAGGCGATGTCGCTCAGGCCTATAAAGAGGCTATGGATGCGGCCGTTGAGCAGAAAGAGATGCAGGCAGAAACCCTTGAAAATCGTCTGGAGTCACTGCTTGATAAGCAGGAGAGCGTACTGCAACAAATTATGAGTCGTCAGCCAGGCATTCTCTCTTTGCCGAGCCAAAAAGCCAAATGGCAGTCTCAGGTGCAGCAGCAACAGGCGTTGGTTAGCCGTTTGCATAGCCGGCTCGATACGGTCAAAGAGATACATGAGGGTATCGGCTTGCACGGCACGCGTATTGAGGAGTTGGCTGCGGCCAAAGTGCGTCACGATCGGCCTCTACTGGCTGAAGGCTGGGATGAAATGCGTGAGGCCCAGCGCGCGCATGAGAATTTAATGCGCAAACAGGCTAAAGAAAACAAAGCGAGCCTGAGTCAAGAGCAGGTTGTCTCACAGGGCATGGGGCTACGGCAGAGTCTTACCCGAACGATCGGCTGACTTCCCCCTTTTATTGTCAGGCGTTTCCGTTTTCTATCTCCTTATTGACCCCGTTTAGCCGCTAAAATTTAGCGGCTAAACGGGCTACCTCTCTTATGCTGCGTCTCATGAGGCGAAGGCGAGCTAAACCCTCCCTGCTAATCGCACAAACCAACCTGTTAAACACGTTTTTTTCTCAGCGATGCGGAAATCTGTGCGTGACCGCGCGACCATTACGCGCGCTGCGTGAGCGCAAAGATGCGTTCATTGACTGCGTCGCAAAATCGTACAAAGCCGCAATAAAACCGCGCAAAGTGTTCGATATAACGAAATAAAGGCGTTATACTGATGTTAACATAGGGCCGCGTTAGGCTGCATGGTCACGATGCGCCATGGCCCAAGGTGTATTACAAGGAATCAGGATCGCTTCGCGCAACACGCCTTTCAACGTAGAGCGGTTTATCGCTGGCCTGGCGCCGGAAGGTAAACAGCGCCGCAAAACGCTTATGAGGTGGCAAGCGTGTAACCGCTGTCGCAACGTTTCACACCGTTGCTTAATGGCAAATTATGGAGAGTTAATGTGAGAAAGCCAAATAACGCTGTCGGGCCTCAGGTCCGTAATAAAGGGAAAGCGGCAAGAGGGAAATTGATCCCCGTTATGGCCCTCGCTTCTCTGGCGGCAGGTGTGCAGGCCGCCACCCAGTATTTTGCCTACAGCTTCAACTATCAGGCGCTACTGGGTCCGCACTTTAATCATATTTACGCGCCGTGGTCTTATTTCAAATGGTACGCCGCGTGGCACGAACGCTTACCCGATGCGCTGCAGGCGGCGGGGAGTGTTGGCACCGTGGTGGCCGCGGGTGGCCTGGTGTTAACCGCGCTCACCGCCATGGTGCGATCCAACTCTTCCAAAGCTAATGCGCATCTGCACGGGTCGGCGCGCTGGGCCGATGAGCAGGATATCAAGCAGTCAGGTTTGCTGGGCAACAATGAAGGGGTGTACGTCGGCGCGTGGGAAGACAAAAACGGCCAGTTACAATATCTGCGTCATAATGGACCGGAACATGTTCTGACCTATGCACCAACGCGTTCAGGTAAGGGGGTAGGGTTGGTGGTACCGACGCTGCTCTCATGGCCACAGTCCGCGGTGATCACCGATCTCAAAGGCGAGTTATGGGCCATGACCGCAGGCTGGCGTAAACAGTACGCCAAAAATGTGTGTCTGAAATTTGAACCGGCGGCTGCCAATGGTTCTGTGGCCTGGAATCCGCTGGAAGAGATCCGGGTGGGAACGGAATACGAAGTGGGTGATGTGCAAAATCTGGCTACACTCATCGTCGACCCTGACGGTAAGGGGCTCAATGATCACTGGCAGAAAACCTCCCAGGCGTTGCTGGTCGGCGTGATATTGCACGTGCTGTACAAACATAAAAATGACGGCACGCCAGCCTCGCTGCCGTATGTCGATTCCATCATGGCCGATCCCGAGCGCGATACGGGCGAACTGTGGATGGAGATGACGCAGTACGGACACGTCAATGGTGAAAACCATCCCGTCGTGGGGTCAGCGGGCCGTGACATGATGGATCGTCCGCAAGAAGAAGCGGGCTCTGTGCTCTCCACCGCCAAGTCTTACCTCGCGCTTTATCGCGATCCGGTGGTGGCTCGCAACGTTAGCGAATCGCATTTTAAGATCAGGGATCTGATGAACCATGACGATCCAGTCTCGCTGTATATCGTCACTCAGCCCAATGACAAAGCACGCTTGCGCCCCTTAGTGCGCATCATGCTGAACATGATTGTTCGCCTGCTCGCAGACAAAATGGAGTTTGAGCGCGTGGATAATGCGCTTACGGCGACGCAACGGATTAAAAAGGCGCTGGGCTTCGCACCGAAAAATACCCAGCGGGTACAGGCGAAAAAAACGTATAACTACCGCCTGCTGGCGATGATTGACGAATTCCCGAGCTTAGGAAAATTGGAGATTATTCAGGAGTCACTGGCGTTCTTAGCGGGCTATGGCATTAAGTTTTACCTTATTTGTCAGGATATCAACCAGCTGCGCAGCCGCGAGACAGGCTATGGCCCGGATGAGACCATCACCTCCAACTGCCATGTGCAGAATGCGTATCCGCCAAACCGCACCGAAACTGCGGAGCACCTGTCGAAATTAACCGGCCAGACCACGGTGATCAAAGAACAAATCACCACCAGCGGCAAGCGCGCCAGCGCAATGCTGGGCGGCGTGTCGAAAACCATGCAAGAGGTGCAGCGTCCGCTGCTGACCGTGGATGAATGCCTGCGCATGCCGGGTCCGAAGAAGAACGCCGAGGGGATGATCACCGAGCGCGGAGATATGGTGATTTACGTTGCCGGCTTTCCGGCTATTTACGGCAAACAGCCGCTGTTCTTCCAGGATGAAATCTTCTCGATGCGGGCGTCCATTGCTGAACCCAGCGCGACCGATCGCATCCGTTCTGCGTCTGCGGCGGGATGAAAAGCGTTATTCGGTTGGCCACCTTGAGCATTCTGATTGTGGCCAGTTTAGGGGCGATCTTATGCGGCCTCGGCTATGTGGCCGGGGTACGCGTGAATATCACCAGCAGTATTCCGGTTGGGCTTTATAAAATCGCCTCGCGCGCGCCACACAAAGGTGACTACGTGATTTTTTGCCCGCCGGAGCACGCCATTTTTTCCCTGGCGCATAAGCGTGGTTACATCGGCAGCGGTTTTTGTCCGGCAGGATACGGAGAAATGATGAAGCAGATCGTGGCGGTAGAAGGGGACAGCGTTGGCTTTCGCACCCGCGGTGTTTACGTTAACGGCCAGCGCCTTGCGTTTAGTGCTCCCCTTACGCTTGATCCGAGCGGCCGACCGCTTCCTGCGCTGCGTATGGAGCATACGATGGGAAAAGGCGAGCTGTTACTGATGACCGATCAAAGCGCGTCTTCATTTGACGCGCGCTACTTTGGCCCTGTGACAGCGTCACAGGTGGTCGCCGTCGTTTCTCCCTTGTTGATATGGCGATCGGTCAACGATATCGCTAATTGAAAACAGGGCGGGATAGGGCAAAGCGCTAACACAGGGGAGTGACGCCTGCGACGTTTGAATGTAAGCGAGCGCACCGGATAGAAGACCTTCGCTAGGCAGTCACGAGCCAGCGGCAAACAAGAAGGAGTTGAACAGATGCAGAAGCGCAGTTATACCCAAGATGCGGCCATGCCTGCAGGACGAAACAGCAAGGATATGGGCGTTATTATGAAGCCTGAAGGGTCGATGAAAATCTGTGTGCTTAACGGTTCTCGTCAGGTTGATAAAGTGGTAAATGGCGAATGGCTCACGCAGAAAGTGCTGCCGGAAGCGGGCTTACCGAAAGGGATTTACCAGCTTTCTGACGCGCAGCAGGCGGCTAAAAACGTCCATCCGCACACGCATGTCGGACAGGTGCTGCACGTTGACGATCGCCACGTTTATCAGCTGTCGCAAAAAGGTGTGGTGCAGCACAACCGCGGGTTGTGGGAAAAAGAGCCAACGGTGGGGCAAAACTACGAAGTCGCTTACTCCCGGGGCGTGGGCAAGGTAAAGGGCGAACTGACTCAGGAAGCCGCGCAGAAACTGAGCCAAAGCCAGTCGCGTTCGCGTTCGCTATAGGGGATGAATCCCTTGGTGCGGCAGACCAGCAGCCGGGCATGTGCCCGGCCAGGATTTCAGCGTTTTTAGCCTACGCGCTGCTAATCCCACTTTACCCAACGCCTGCCGAATAAAACGGTGACGCTGACCACGACCGCCACGCCAGCCAGATGCAGCAGAAAATCCAGCGGCTGAAGATGAACCGGATGGCAAAACGCCAGCAGCGAGACGGCCAGGCAGGCCACGCCCAGCCCGGCCATCGCCAACGATTGTAAGGGTCGGTGCGCGCGCGAACGTCGTAGCGTGGCGATGATCAGCACCATCATTGGCGTACTCACCACCAGCAAAAAACTAAAGCAGCGGGTATTGCTGGGGTCATGACCTTCTGACATGGCTCCCGGCATGCTGCTCAAACTCAATCCCAGCCATACCAGCGCCAGCGTTATCAGTACTTTTCCGCTGATGCCGCGCCGTCCAGGAATGCTCATGTTCAACGCGCTGCCCACGGCGAGCAGACTCAACATGAATGCCAGAACCGATTGAATCAGCGCGCGCAGGGCGCCGGGTTCAGACCAGTCGGTTAGCGTACGCGGCACCAAAAAGCTGGCGGCAATGCCGCAGGGCAGCGCCAGCGCCAGCCAGGTTATCACGCGCCAGCGCGTTGCACGCAGCGGCTTCACGGGCTGCATATCATCACTTAACCGTTTAATTAACAGGTCGTGATCGCTCATGATTTTGCTCCTAATTTGCGGAGATTGGTCAACGCGCGGTGCAACAACGACTTCACGGCGGCCACGCTGAGGTTATGATGGGCCGCCGCCTCTGACAGGCTCATTTCGCGCAGATGAACGTGTTCAACGATGGTGCGCTGACGGCTTGGCAGCTGACGCAAAAATCCTGCGAGCTCCTCTTGCCTGTCAGAACCACTCATGTCCGGTGCGGCAGCGTCCTCTGCCAGCATGGGCTGATCGATTTCCCACTGCTGACGCCGTCCGCGGCGCCGAAGTGCATCCACACAGCGTGTAGAAATGATGGCCGTGAGCCAAGGCATAAAGGGATAGGCGGGATCGTAGGTATGTCGCACCCGATGCACGGTAAGCAGCACCTCCTGGATCACATCCTCCACCGCCATCTCATCCCTGATGTATCGACGCGTTTGCGCGCGGATCACCGGCACCAGCGCGTTAAGCAAGCGGGCATAAGCCTGCTTGTCCCCGGTCTGAGCGCGTGCCATTAACAGGGGCCAGTTATCGCGCGCACTGTCGCGTGTTTGCATATTCCGCCTTGGATTACGTTTTGCGGCTTGCTGCCTCCAGCGCATTGACCACAATCGCTGGCGTCAGCACTTGTGGCAGCACCTTAGGTGGACCGCCATCCGCAGGATACACCAGATACATCGGCAAGCCGCCTTGACCAAACTCGCTCATGGCGTCTTCCACATCTGGATTAAATTTTGTCGAATCGGCGACCATATACACCGCGCCGGCTTTTGCCAGTGCCGCTTTCACCCTTGGCGTGGAGAGCGACGTTTTTTCATTCACCTGGCACGTTATACACCAGGCCGCGGTAAAATCGACAAAAATGGGTTTGCCGCGACCCCGCTGCGCGGCAACCGCTTGCGGTGTCCACGCCGTTTTCGTGGATGAGGCATCAGCCCGAACGGTTTGTGTTTCCTGCTGTTTAAGCACACCCGGCAAGGGAGCCAGCACCGCCACGACTAAGAGTGCGGTGACACCATAAAGGCCTTTGTACCCTTTCCCCGCCAAATGGCGATGCTGCGCCATGCCATAAAGCCAGCTGGCAAATGCCAGCACCACCGAGCCGGCCAACAACGTGGCCAGCGCGGTGGTGCCTGCCTGCTGCGCCAAGACCCAAAGCAGCCAGGCATAGGCGCCAAACATTGGAAAGGCCAGGCCGCGTTTTAGCGTGTCCATCCAGGCACCCGGACGCGGTAAAAACCGGGCCAAATGCGGAAAGAGAGAGAGCAGCGTAAAGGGCGCCGCAAACCCCAGCGCGAGCGCAAAAAAGATGACGAGTGCAACGGTCGGCGGCTGCACCAGCGCATAGCCGATGGCGCTTGCCATAAACGGTGCGGCGCACGGCGTGGCCACCACAATCGCGAGGGCCCCCGTCAACGCTGAGCGCAAGAACGCGCCGCGGTTTATCTCCAGCGCGCCCACGCGTTGTACAGCGAGACCCACCTCGAACACGCCCAATAAATTCAGCGCAGCGGCCAAAATAATGAGGGCCAGTAGCGCGATCACCAGCGGCGATTGCAGTTGAAACCCCCAGCCAACCGCCGCGCCGCCGGCGCGCGCGGCCAGCAATAGCCCGGCCAACGCCATCATGGCGACCACAACACCCAGTAAAAACCCCACCCCTTCACGCCGCGCGTGCGTGGCATTGTCCGTGTGCCGCAAAAGGCCAAGCGCTTTTAGCGAGATCACCGGAAAGACGCAGGGCATTAAATTGAGAATGATGCCGCCAATAAAGGCGGCCAGCATCGCAGTGAACATTGCTGGCCTCCGGTTTTATTGAATTTGCGGGTGGCTGCTGTCGTACTGTTTCACGGCCGCCATTGCTTTATCGATATGCGTTTCTGGATTGCGGTCGGTGTAGCTCAGCAGAATGTCACCGTCCGGCGCAATGACGTAAGAGGTGCGATCGGAAAGCGTTTTGCCTTTCATTTGCATCGTGGTTTGATACTGTGCAGCCACTTTTGCGCCCGGGTCAGCGGCCACCGCAAACTTGTCGCGACACTCCAGCTTAGAAAAATCGCTGACCTGCTCGGTATTCCCTGCGGTTACGCCAATGACGGTCGCGTGCATTTTGCTGAAATTGTCGGTGGCTTCGGCAAAGGCGTGCGCTTCTACCGTGCAGCCCGCGCTAAACGCCGCCGGGAAGAAATAGAGCACGACCGGGCCTTTTTGCAGCGCTTTTTGCAGCGAAAACGTGATGGGCTTACCCGCTAACGCGCCCTGAAGGGTAAAGTCAGGCGCCTTTGCGCCTACGGGCAACGCGGCGCTGGCGTGAAATGCGGTGGTAGACAGCGCCAGAGCCGCCGTCAGCGAAAGGCCGGTTACAAATTTTTTCACCTTTTTCATTCATCACTCCTGTCATTGCAATGCGTTGTTATTGAACTGTCTCACTCTTTCAGTACGCTGCAAGAGCAGGTAAAGTTTCGCTGCTCTAAAAAAAGTTTTCGTATCTGTTCATTAATTGTCAATGAGGCGAACTGAGATGGCTCATACAACAGGATGCGTGCTGCTCATGGCGGGATTATTCTTCTCTTTAACGGCGCTGGCTGCCCCGGTGAAACAGCCGGATGTGGCGACGCTGATCAATCAGCGACTTGCTTACATGAAGGACGTTGCAGGCTACAAAGCGGTCCATCACTTACCGATTGAGGATTTGGCGCAAGAAGACAAAGTGTTGGCCAGCTCGGTCAAAGAAGCCGAGTCGCTGGGGCTTGACGGCGACTCGGTTAAGCCTTTTGTCCAGGCACAAATGGATGCCGCAAAAGCTATTCAGTACCGCTATCGTGCTGACTGGCTTGCTTCGCCAGAGACTAACTGGCAGCCCGCGCCGTTGGATCAGGTCAGGGCAAAAATCGGGGTGTTGAGCAGTGAAGTGCTGCAGGGAATCAGCGCGCAGCTCCATCGCGGCGATCGCTTCACTCAGCAGCATGCGTTTATGAAAAGCCTTAACCAACCGCATCTCTCAGAAGCGGATAAACTGCGCCTTTGGAAAGCGTTACAGCGCATCACGCTGACGCACTAATCTTTTAGGCGCGCCAGCATGCGCAGCGTGTGCTCGAACAGGATGTCGACGATGCGCGGTGAAAAATCCGCCGGCAGGTGACGTACAACGCGCTCGATGGCGGGCGCGGTTTCAGCAACGAATTCATCAATAAGGCCAATCATTCGATTTTCACTGAATCCCACCTGTTTGGCGGTGGCAAGAAAATGACGCGGAAAAATCGTCTCGATCGCGTTTTTTCTGCCTTTACTGCCTTTAAGACTCATTGCCAGTTTCAAATCGCGCCGATGGAGCCCGGTGCCGCCCATTACGGGGTACACGGAAATGATGTCGTAAAACGGCGTCAGTCGATAGCCACCGCCGCGCTCAATAAACAGGGAAAAATTCTTGGCATGACCATCGGTCGCGCCAATCAGCCATTGGAACAGCTGAAATTTCATAAAAGTGGCGCGATCTTCCAGCGCCTGACGTGATCCCATCAGGAGTGCCATGATGTCGCTGATCCCCGGCCCCCCGTCAGATTCATACTTCATTGCCGAAGGGAGGCCAAAGGTTTGGCACATATCCTCCTGTGGCAAACGCAGCAGCTGCGTGCGCATGCTGTTCCAGCGCCGGTCAAAACGTTCCACCGCCAGTGCGCGGATCCCCTCCACCTGAATGATCTCGGCGTTGGGCACGGCAAACCCCAGCGCGTCTGCCAGCGCGAGGCAGACAAATTCGTTTTCCACGCTTTCACGCATATCCAACGTGGCGTAAGGCTGTTTGATTTCACCCATCGGCAGCTTGATGATGTGCGATGTCGCGGTGGCACCGTGCGGGATAGCCCAGCCGTTTTCAGTTTTTAGCAGGGCGGTTTTTTCCTGCGCGCCCGCGACTGAAATCCGGAAATCGCCGGCGTCGGTAATCATGCCCAGCGGAATATTTGACTGATAAGCGCTGAGTACGCGCGCCAGTTTTTCATGGGTTAAGGTTTCATAATCCAGCGTCGACGTCTGCGGCGGGTGTTCGGGTGGCAACAGCATCACGGCACCCACGCTGTCTTTACCGACTTCCCACAACAGGTCAAACGGCTGGCGCGAACGTGCCTGATAGCGTGCCACAATGCGCTCGCGCACCTGCGGGTTATCAGGCAATAGGTTATCGAAATAGTTGATGACCGCCGCGCCGGAGATGACCGGCTGCTGCAACGGCAGAGAGAGCGAAAGCGGCCGGGCCAAGCGGTGATCGAGCCAGCTCTCATGATATTGAAAACTGTGCGCCCCGTTTGTGTCGCGAAAGAGGGTGCCGACGCGCTCACCGTTCATCCATGCAACTAATTGCTGCTTCACCACTCATCCTCCTGCGCGGCCGCGCTGTTTTCTCGCACTTCCAGCGTCAACTCAAGCGACTGTAAGATCTTAAATAATGTGCTGAGCGTTGTGAGATCGGGATTGTTTTCAAAATGCGAGATGGTGGCCTGCTTTAGCCCGACTCGTTGTGCCAGCTGGCTTTGCGTCCAATGATTTTTTTGACGTAGCAGTTTGATATGACTCGCCAATTGGCGGGGGCTGTAAATCATCATGCGGCCTCAGGTTAGACTTATCCTCGACACAGGATAAAAGATAATTTATCCCCCAAGAAGGATAAAATCAATTTTATCCTTGGGTGGGGGTAAAAGTGTAAACGTGACGTCGTGCTCTACCTGCCGTCTGCAGAAGCGTATTTTCAACGTTAACATGGCGCACGTTGTACAGGATTTAGCATATTTTTGTACAACTTTTAAGCGAGAAACTAAGTCAAATTACTTCGTAAATACAATATGTTACTTATTTGTAAGCTTGGGTAAATAAAAGGGAGAGAGTAAGATTTCCGCGTAGAGGTATTTATTTTTATCATGGCTTTACGGTATAAATCTTTCACCACCAAACACCCCAGTGAAAACATTCCATGACCAAGATCGCGGCCAGTAAATTTTTTGTCTGCCTGTTAATGTGTGCACTGGCAGGATGTGCCTCCAAAACCGATCATCCGCCTGCCGATGAAAACATGGATATGTCAGCGGCGGAGGGTAAGCAGCCCGATTTAATTCCGGTCATCGCCGCGCTGCACGATCAAATGCACTCGTGGGAAGGTACGCGTTATCAGTGGGGCGGTACGCAGTTGACTGGCGTGGACTGTTCAGGTTTTGTCTGGCGTACGCTGAAAGATCGCTTCAATATTCCTATGGATCGCGTCACCACTCGAGAACTTATTGCCATGGGGCGTCCGGTGGACAAAACCCATTTACAGCCGGGCGACTTAGTTTTCTTCCGCATTAAGCATGAGTTACACGTCGGCTTTTACGATACCGATCAGCAATTTCTTCACGCCTCCGTCAGTCAGGGCGTGATGCGCTCCTCTTTGAATAATCCGTACTGGAAATCGGTTTATCTGGAAGCGCGTCGCTTATCGCGCGAGCAGAACTCTCAAATCAGCTTCAATTATAAAAACAAAGTCTGACCTAAGCGCCCCGGCCACGTCCGGGGATTTTTTTGTGCGATATTCTCTCATGCACCGTTGACAATCGCCTTGTTATTTTAGCAATATCTAAATTTAGAAATTGCTAAACTATTTTATGACGTCATTCAAAATAGACCCGCTTCAAGCAGACAGGGCGGCGGCGTTACTGAAAATGCTAAGTCATCCACAACGCTTGCTGATTCTGTGCATGTTAGTTGAACATCCCGATACTGAAGCCGGTGAACTGAGTCGAATGAGCGGCCTTAGCGCCTCTGCGGCCTCGCAGCATTTGGCGTTAATGAAATCGCAAGGGCTGATCGAAGGGGTGCGGCATGCACGCTTTATTCGCTATCACATCAAAGACAAAGCGGTTTTTGCCGTAGTGAAAACGCTAAAAACACTGTATTGCCCTGGAGACAACGATGCCGATTGAAACTGTTTCGCCTGCGGAAGCCTATGCGCGCTATGACCGCCACACGATGATGATTGATATCCGGGGCGAAGAAGCGTGGCGTCGCGAACATATAACAGGATCGCGCGCGGTCTCCCCTGAGCACCTGACGTCGGACGCGTTTAGCCGCGCGAACCTGCAGGCTACGGACACGGTGATCTTTCACTGTCAACGCGGCGTGCGAACGGAACACCTTTCGTCGCAGCTGGCTGCGGCGGTCTATCCTGCTCGCGCGGTCGTTATCGCGGGCGGGATCGAGGCCTGGAAAGCAGCGGGCTATGCCGTGAAAGAAGATCGTCATCAGCCTTTGCCGCTTATGCGACAGGTGCAGATTTGTGCCGGTGCGCTAACGCTTATCGGCACGATGGCGGGTGCATGTATTCATCCCGCTTTTTATGGCATTCCCGCTTTTGTTGGCGCGGGACTGATCTTCGCGGGCACAACTGGCTGGTGCGGCATGGCCAGATTGCTGGCCGCAATGCCGTGGAATAGCGCTACGCACAAAGCAAAAAAACGGCCCGCCTGCTAAACTCAATAACATCAATTTGCTGTGAATTAACGCTTTAAGCGTGAGAAAAGCGAGTCATTAAAGGCATAATTGCTGCCATATTATGCTTAAAAAATATGGTATTAATTCATCGATATCGATTATTTTGATAGTGACAACCGTGCCTGTGATGGCGCGGGTTAATTTGACTGGGCAAGGAGATTTACATGGGAAATAAGCTGCTACTGCGGCCCGTACCCGTTTGTAATAACGTCCGAGAATTGCGGCTGGCCGCAGGTATGTCGCAAGCGTCGGCCGCTGAGCGGTTCGATATGAGTTTGCGCGTCTGGCAGATGAAAGAAGCAGCGAAAAACGCTTCGCCCCTGAGTCAGGGGGAGTATGAACTTTTGCTTCTACTCGCCGGCGAGCATCCGCATTACCAGCTGCAAGCGCAGGCGAAAAAGTAGAGTATCACGGACGCCGCGCGCCTATCCGGCACGAAATTTCCAGCGCTCGGCAGCCTTATCGCACCCCAATGTAGGGCGATGAGCCGCTCTTCATGAGCCGGGTTGTGAACGCGTTTACGACGTATAGGCGACGGGATAAGCGCCCGAACAGGTCTTATTAACGGGCCTGGCGTGAGTGCGAACGCCAAACGGTGGCGCAGCAAGATTGGCGTGACAAATGCGTTGCGCTGGCTACTATGCTGTTTTGCTGAACGTCCAGGAGCGCACCATGTTCACAGGATTAAGTGCCTTTCCCATTACGCCCGTTAATGCCTCTGGCATTGATGAAGACGCCTTTCTTCGTCTGCTGGGACGCCTGACGCGTGCTAACGTTGATTCTTTAGGCGTGTTAGGGTCTACCGGCAGCTATGCGTGGTTCACCCGTGAACAGCGACGGCGCATTACCGAGTTGGCCGTGGCGCATGCGGAGGGGATCCCGGTGATGGTCAGTATCGGCGCGTTCAGCACCGACGCGATCTTGAGGCTGGCAGAAGACGCTCAGCAGGCAGGCGCGAGCGCGCTATTGCTGCCGGCGCTGGCTTATCAGGGACTCACGCAGGAAGAAGTGTACGGGCTATATCATGATGTAGCGCATGCGGTTTCGCGGCCGATTTGCGTCTACGACAACCCGCGCACCACTCACACGCAATTCTCTGACGCGCTTTACGCCCGTATCGCCACGCTTCCCAACATTGCGTCGTTCAAAATCCCCGGGGTGCCCGAGGCATTGCCTGCCGCGCAGCAGCGCATTGCGACACTGCGCGAGCAATTACCGGCCCATATTCGCCTTGGCATCAGCGGCGATCAGTTTGCCGCGACGGCGTTGCAGGCAGGGTGCGATCTGTGGTACTCCGTCTGCGCTGGCCTGTTTCCGCACACGGCGAAAGCGCTTTACGAGGCGGCCAAAGGCAACGGCGCTCAGTCAGCCGATGAGCAGGCGCAGCGGCTCGAACCTCTGTGGGCGCTCTATCGCAAACACAACGGCAGTTTGCGCGTGATGGCCGCAGCGGCCCACGTGCTGGGTGACGCCGACGCGGTGTGTTTACCGCGACCATTGCGGATGTTAACGGACGCGGACACCGCGGATGTGCGGCGCGTGATTACCGAACTCGGCCTTACCTAACCACCGTTAACCCTGGGTGCGGAACGTGTCACGCACACAGGGTTAAGACTCTCAGCGCATCATCCGGTATTATCTCCTCTGTGAAATCATCCCTTCGCGCTTAAGTTTTCTTCACGTCCGCTGTGCTAAATCGCCTTTTTCAAACGTCAATCTCTGCTGCTTCCTGTCGCGGGTAAACACGCAAATGCCGTGCGAATGCGACAAGAGTGCTTGATTCATCGGTCTGCGCACCGGGGGAGGTTGACAAGTATTTCATGGGTATTTTATTTCATTTTTTTTGAATAAGAATGGCAAATAACTCCGCTATTTTAGTGGCTAACTCAGCGCTATGATTTCTCACATCGAGGCAGACTGCCTCCTGGAAAACTAAATGATGAGGAATTAACCATGAAATCTATCAAAACTTTCGTTGCAGTTACGGCACTTTCTTTGGCCTCGTTTGGTGCTTTCGCACAAAGCATTTCTGTAGAAGCCTCAACCCTGGACGGCGCGGAAGCAAAAGTCGCCGCGATTGCGCAGCAGCAGGGTGCGCAGTACACCATTACTGAAGCCAACACCAACAACCGCGTTCATATGACAGCACAGCTGTATAAATAATTTGAAATATAATATCAGCACTAATAGTTAATATTGAAACTATAACCAAAGTTATTATATATCACATCGAAGGCGTGCAGCCTTCCTCAACTGAATACAAGGAATACGATCATGAAAACCACTAAAACATTGACCCTCGCTGCTGCCGCTGCCCTGTCGCTTCTGTCTGCTGCCAGCTTTGCACAAAGCGTTTCTGTAACGGCTTCAACGCTGGACGGTGCGGAAGCGAAAGTGGCCGCGGTGGCTCAGGAACAAGGTGCGCAGTACAAAATCACCGAAGCGAATACCAATAACCGCGTACACATGACCGCCGAACTGTACAAATAAGTTCTACGTGGATGCGTATTAAGGCCGCCTTCGGGCGGCTTTGCTGTTTCTACAGCTCACTCCTCTCCTGCTTTCATCAGCCTGCTTACGTGGGCGGAAAGTACCCGCTATTGATCATTTTTATCAGCCGCGCGTAAAAAAAACGGGCGCCAAAAGCGGCGCCCGCTGGGCTACAGCGCTAACTGTTTCTTCAGGCGCTGAATTTCTGCATGCCACTGCTTTTGCAACGCGGGCTTTTGATGCTTGGGCTTACGTGCGAGGTCCTGCTCCAGCTTGCTTTCAAGATCCAGCAGCGCGATCAACCCTGCATCTTCATCCTCAGCCTGTTGCTCTGGCGCAGTGGGAGACGGCGCATCACGGTATGTTACCGCCTGTTCAGCGCGCAAACGTGCGCTGACTTCGGCGAAATCGTGCCATTCACTGAGTTTCTCTCCCTCAATCAGCCAAAAGCGAGTACAGGTGCTGGCGACCAGCTGGCGATCGTGCGAGACCAGAAGTACGGCGCCGGCAAACGCGTTAAGTGCGTCGGCAAGTTCATCTTTACCTGTCATGTCGAGATGATTAGTGGGTTCATCCAGAAGCAGGAGCGAATAACGTGCCAGCGTCAATCCGACAAACAGCAAGCGTGAACGCTCGCCCCCGCTTAGCGAGGCGATACGCTGCGGGTGGCGCGACCAGGGAAAACCTGCGCTAATCAGCGCCATTTTGCGTTGCTCCTCGCTGAGCGGGGCGAACTGCGCCAGCGCCTCATTGAGCGTATGCGCATCGTTTAACTGATGCAGGCTCTGATCGTAATAGCCGATGCGCGCGCGGGGGTGAAACATGGGATGCTGTTGCTGGAAAGCGCGCCACAGTAGGCGGAGAAGCGAGGATTTTCCGCTACCGTTTTGGCCGACGATGGCGATGCGATCGCCGCTTTTCACCTGCATGTCTGGCATTGTGAACAGGGTTGGCGCATCAGCGTGCGGACGAACCGACATGGCAGGCAACGCCAGAACGCGATCGGCCTCCAGTGCTTCGCCCTGCAGCTGGAGACGCCACGGATGGATTTCGCCTAAGGTCGTTTGTGATGCTTTTAACCAGGCGGCGCGTTTTTCCATCTGCTGCGCTTTACGCGATAGCCCTTCATTGTCATAGGCACGGCCCCACACGGCGAGTCGTTTGGCGCTTTTCACCACGCGGTCAATCTCCTTTTGTTCGGCCTGAAAGCGCAAAGCATTGGCCTCATCTTGTGCGGCCAGCGATGCGCGCGCCGCCGAACAGGGCTGGCGAAACGCGTGAAGAGCGCCATCGCGCAGGATCCAGCTGCAATCAGTGACGTTGTCCAGCAAGGTGGCGTCGTGAGAAACCATGACAAAACTTCCGTTCCAGCCCGTGAGAAATTGCTCTAACCAGAGCAGGGTTGGCAGATCGAGATGGTTGCCAGGCTCATCCAGCAGCAGGAGGTCGGGCTGACGAATCAGCGCGCGGGCCAGCATCAGTCGCATATGCTGGCCGCCGCTTAGGGTGTCAGCGGTTTGCCGGAGCTGATGAGGAAGAAAGCCGAGCGACTGCAGCAGCGCTTCTGCTCGCCAGCCTTCGCTTACGCGTTGTGATAAAGGCAGCTTTTCCAGCACGCCCTCCAGCAGCGTTATCTGCTGCAAGTGGGGCGGAAGGTGTTGTTCTATGCGCGCCAGCAAACAGTGATTTGCCAGCGTGACGCTGCCGCGCGCGCCGTCGAGTTCACCGCTTAAAATCTTTAGCAGGGTACTCTTGCCGGTGCCGTTATCGCCCAGTAGGCCAATTTTATCGCCTTTGTGCAGGGTGAAATTGAGGTCGTTAAACAGCGGCCCAAAGGCGTTATCAAAGCCAATAGCCTGTGCAGAAAGAAGTGTGCTCATGTGCTTACTCGTGAGTTACAGGCGTGAAAGTGCCTGACGTCAATAACCGCTGACGACAACCCGGTAAGCCGGAGGAAGAGACAAAATGTTAGGGTTAACTTCGCTCAGGCGGATTATCGCAGCACGAATGCAGAGATAGCTGAGCGCGGCCAATCGCCATAAAAGTGTGAGTGAACATACAATTCACACGGGGGCATAGCGATCCTCCTTATTTTAAGTTGAGAGTAAACGGTGAGGCGATGATAGATCGTGCAAGGATGTTAAGCCAGTGTTAAATCGCAGCGCCGATGAGCGCTGCGATCCCCAAGCCCTTAGCGCTGGTTGACCCAGATCAGCTCGTCAACCGGGAAGCCAAGCGATTTAGCCAGCGCGAGGTAGCGCTGTTTGACGTCCTCGGGCACGGTGGGCTGGCGCGATAATATCCAGAGATAACCGCGATTGGGGCCGCTGACAAGGGCGTACTGATAATCGTCATCCAGTGCGATAACGTTATAGCCGCCGTAAAACGGCCCAAAGAAAGAAACTTTCAAGGCGGCGGTGTGGCGATCGCCCGTGAAGTACGCTTTACCTTCACTCTCGCTCCACGCTTTTTTCTTCACATCGTATCCACGATTCACCACCCCGATGCCGCCATCGCTGCGTTCGGTATAGGTTGCGGTAACGTGATCTTTACCGCGCTCAAAACGGTGATCGAGACGCGCAATTTCATACCACTTCCCTAAATAGCGGCTGGCATCAAAATGCGTAATGGGTTGAACACCGCGCGGCGGCGTGGGAGATTTACAGGCCACCAGCGTGACGGTTAATGCGGCCACGGCCGCGACAGGCCAAAGTTTCATTGCTGCTCCTTGTTTTCTTATCCGTTACCTTGCGGCAAGTCTCAGCACTGAGTATAGGCAATCACAGGTTATTCGCGACGACCGTCTGGCTGCGCGGAAGCCGCTTTTTCAGGTTCTGCCGGCACCAGCGGTTCGTCAATCGCCACCGTATGACCCGATTTGAGCAGCTGGATATCCATAATCACGTAAAGCATGGTGGTGATAAACAGTGAAATGACGCTGCCAATCACGCCGCTGGTGGTAAAGGTGAAAAAGTTGTACATCACCACCCACGTAATGCAAATGAACAGCGCTAGCGCAATGTGGATCGCCGACTGGGAGTAGTGCGTGGTGCGCGAGCCCATGCCGTGAATTTGCAGACTGAGGTTTTCTCCGCTGTATTTTTCCAGCACCCGAATGCTCTGCTCCCAGCTGTGCAGGCGACGTGCGCTGCTGCGGTTGGAAAACAGATAAAGCAGTGAAACAAACAGACCCGAAAACGCGATCAACACCGGGACGGCTTCCAGCGCCCAAGCCAGACTGCGATGGGTGGAAGCCTGTGGCGTCAGATCCAGCGTCAGGGATGCGCCCAGTGCGGTATAGAGAAAAACAAACAGCGCCAAAAACAGCGCGTTGCGCCGCCAGTCGAGGTCGGCTTCATGGCGCTTTTGCTGGCGGGCCACCTCCAGCGCCTGGCGAAGGCGCGGCGCGTCGTGGTCAATGTATTCAAGCGGCTCGCCGAGTAAGCCTTCTAAAAAGGGACGATCGGCGGCATCAAGAGGGGTTTGCATAAACATCCTGGTCATCAATACGTGATGCGTCAGTGTAGCGCAAAACGTAGTGAGAATGCGGTTGCGTTGGGCAAATCAATGCTGCGTGTGGCGACGAATTTTATCGCGATTGCGGAAAACATGTCTGACGTTATCAACGTCTTTAAGGATGATGGCATCGCGGCTAAAGGTTTGGATACTTTTTCGCACCTCCGCAATAGCCCGCTGGAGTGCGTGTTGGCGTTTGGGATCGCTTTCGCAAGACGCCATATCGTTCAGCTTATTGAGCAGCGCGGAATCCGATACCGAACCCGTTTCGAGTAATTGCAGTATGGCATCGCCCATCAGGATGTCGGTCAGTCGCTCTTCATCACTTCGGTATAAATTCATTCTCAGTACCTGTCTACGCTCGTCGGGTATCCTCGTTAGTGCATTGTTTCACGCGTCTCGCCGTTGGCATGAGGGGGATCACTCTACAGGCTGAGGTGAAAGTTATACAAAGCGTCGAAGCGCGTACAAGAATATGGCGTCATTACAGACGCATTTTTTTAGCAGAAAGTGCGAAAAAAATGCGGTGGGCGCTGTTTAGGAATGCTTAACCCGGCGTTCTGACACAGCGCTCTGCGTCGGCAGGAATGCAGCCGACGCGGAACGCAGGCGGTTAACGTCTTGTGCCTGCACTTTCGGCTTGCGTAGCCATCGTGTGTTCCAGCATCACGGGAATGCTCTTATAGGCCGGAATGCCACTTTTTGTGTCGTGACTGTCCAGCGGGACCATGATGTTTGCCTCCGGATAATAAGCGGCCACCGAGCCGGGCGCCATGTCATATACCACGACGGTGAGATTATTCATTCGCCGCTCGGTGCGATTTCCCTGTGGATCAAGCGCAATCATGTTCACGGTATCGCCAACGCGCAGACTGCGGCTCTCGGCTTCGTCAGCGGAAATAAACAGCACGTCGCGCCGCCCGCTAACGCCGCGGTAGCGATCGTTAAGGCCGTACAAGGTTGTATTGTACTGATCGTGACTGCGCAGCGTAGTGAGCACTAAATCGTGACATTGTAACGAGCGTGGATCTTCATTAATGCCTTCCATCACTTTGAACTGGGCCCGGCCGGTTGGCGTCAACCACTCGCGTTTTGCCGCCGCATTGTATAAATGGAAGCCACCGGGCTGCATCACGCGACGATTGAAGTCTTTAAATGCAGGAAAGACCGCCTCAATGGCATCGCGGATGAAGCTGTAATCGTTGACCATTTTGTCCCAGTTTACCCGCGTATGTGGCAGCGTGGCTTTTGCTAGCGCGGCGACCAGCGCGGGCTCTGATTTAAGGTGAGGCGAAACCGGCTTCAGTGCACCGCGTGAGGCGTGCACCATCGACATTGAGTCCTCTACCGTCACGCTCTGCTCACCCGAGCCTTGTTCGTCAATCTCCGTGCGGCCCAGTACTGGGAAAAGGTAGCTGTGTTTGGCCATCAGCAGGTGAGAGCGATTGAGCTTGGTGGCCATGTGCACCACCAGATCAAGCTTACGCATGGCGGCAAAAGTGGCTTGGGGATCGGATATCGCTTCGGCGAGATTCCCGCCCAGGCAGAGTAGCGCCTGTGATTTGCCCTCCTGAATAGCTTTGATCGCCGCAACCGCGCCGTGACCGTGACGCTGAGGGGGTTTAAACCCAAACACCTTTTCCAGGCTGTCCAGCAGGGTTTGCGACGGAATTTCCGTGATGCCCACGGTGCGATCCCCTTGGACATTCGAATGACCGCGCAGCGGGCAGATGCCGGCGCCGCGCTTGCCAATATTACCGCGCATTAAAAGCAAATTGGCGATTTGCTGCACGTTTTGCGTCCCGTACTGATGCTGGGTGATGCCCATGCCGTAACAAATAATGGTGTTTTCTGCCGCCGCATAGAGTCGGGCAATATTCTGGATCTCTGCTTTGTCCATGCCGGACACTTTCAAAATGTGCGGCCAATCGGTGTTATTCAGATCCTGCTTGAGTGCGTCAAATCCCTCGGTGTGTTGCTGAATAAACGCTTCATCCAGCACCGGCTTCTCGCCTGCGGCAATTGCCTCCTCGTGCATGGAGAGCAAAATTTTCATCACGCCTTTCAGCATGGCCGCGTCTCCCCCCACGCGCACTTTGTAATAGGTAGAGGCGAGCTGAGTGGAGCTCATGGAGAGCATTTCAATCGGACTCTGCGGTGAGGTAAAACGCTCCAGTCCGCGCTCGCGCAGCGGATTGATCGCCACAATCGTGGCGCCGCGCTTCGCCACGTCACGGAGGGTCGCCAGCATGCGCGGATGGTTAGTGCCGGGATTATGCCCGATGCACAGCACCAGATCGCAATGATCAAAATCGTCGAGCTGAACGGTGCCTTTGCCGACGCCAATGGATTCAGGCAGGCCCACGCTGGTGGGTTCGTGGCACATATTGGAACAATCCGGGAAGTTGTTGGTGCCGTATTCCCGCGCAAACAGCTGCCATAAAAACGCGGCTTCATTCGATGCCCGGCCAGAAGTATAAAACTCCACGCTGTCGGGATCCTCGTAGCTGCGCAGCCGTGCGCCAATTTCAGCAAAAGCGGTTTCCCATTCAATGGGCTGATACGTATCGCTGGCCGCATCGTATTTCATCGGATGGGTCAGGCGGCCTTCGCCCTCAAGCTCGAAGGCATTACGCTGCCAGAGCTCGGTCACGGTATGCGCGGCAAAAAATTCCGGCGTGGTGCGTTTGCTGGTGGCCTCCCAAGAGACGGCTTTCGCCCCGTTTTCGCAGAACTCAAAGGAAGAGGTATGTTGCGGGTCAGGCCATGCGCAGCCGGGGCAATCAAAACCCTGCGGCTGGTTAACTTTGAAGAGGGCGATGGCATCTTGCTTCAACGCCATCTGGCGGCGTACCGCATCGGCAACCGCTTTAAGTGCGCCCCAGCCACCTGCCGATCCGCCATAGGGGGCAATGCCAATATTACGATTTCGTTCTTTCATTACGCCTTACCTTACTGTTTTCGTTCTTTTTAGCCTGGGTCAGGCTGCGGGGTTCGCAAGCGCAGGGGCAGCTGTGAGGCGTTTTTATGTTTTCAGAATGTTACGGCGCTGCGGTCGAATCGTGCGTTTTCGGCAAGTGCCTTTATGGGCAGCGGCGGGATGCGCTATAACAATGACGTTAATGATTATGCGCAACGCGAGGTCTGTATGAAGGTAGAACAAAGCGCCACGGACAGCGCTGACTGCTGTATTGTGGGTGCCGGTCCGGCAGGATTGATGTTGGCGTATCTGCTGGCCCGCGCGGGGCTGCGCGTCACGGTGATTGAAAAGCACGCGGATTTTTTACGCGACTTTCGCGGCGATACCATCCACCCGTCAACGCTTGAAATCATGCACCAGCTGGGCTTGCTTGAGGAATTACTCACGCTGCCACATCAGCGGGTAGAAAAGCTGGAGGCGGAGATCGGCGGGCAGAAGATCACCCTGGCGGATTTTTCTCGCCTGCCGGTCACGTGCCGCTTTATCGCTTTTATGCCGCAGTGGGATTTCCTTACTTTTTTGGCAGAGAAGGCCGCCGCCTTTCCCGGCTTTACGCTGATGCACTCCACGCGCTTCGAGCAGCTGGTCTATGACAACAACGGGCTGAGCGGCGTGGAGATCAAACGCGGCAGCGATACCCTGATGATACGCACGCGATTGGTGATCGGGGCCGATGGCCGCCATTCGCGGGTACGCGCGGCCGCCGGGCTCACCAGCCAAAGTTTCGGGGCACCGCGTGATGTGGTGTGGTTCCGGTTGAGCAAACAACCCGGCGATCCGAGCTTGGGCGTCGGCCATAATGGACCGAAGCAGAATATGATTTTAATTGACCGCGATGACTACTGGCAGTGCGGTTATAGCATTGAGAAGGGCCAGTTCGAGGGGCTAAAAGCGGCGGGGTTGCCTGGCTTTAAAGCGATACTGGCTGAGGCGATACCGTTTAACGCAGAAAGACTGGCGGAAGTGGATGACTGGGACCAGCTTAAACTGCTGTCGATCCGTATCGATCGCTTAGATGCGTGGATGAAGCCGGGGATTTTATGCATTGGCGATGCCGCACATGCCATGTCGCCGATTGGCGGCGTGGGGGTGAATCTGGCGATTCAGGATGCGGTTGCAGCGGCCAATGTGCTTATCCGCCCGCTCAGACGAGGCAAGGTTACGCTGCGCGATTTGCGGCGGGTACAGAAGCGTCGACAATTCCCCACCGTGGCAACGCAATTTTTGCAGATTAAAATGAGCGGACGTAAACGTCAGGGACGCCCGTCCGGTAAAATGCCGAAGATGATTGGCCGTATGCCGTTTTTGCGCTATCTGTTTGGCCGCTTAATTGGGCTGGGGTTTCGCACCGAACGGCCAAAATACTGAGAGTGGAAAAGAGGGCCAGGCAGGCGCCAAACGCCTGCCTGCACGATCAGTGACGCAGACGATAAATATCGGCGAAGTAGAGAAACCCTTTTTTCTCACGCTGCGCGGCGAGCCGCGCTTTCTCTTGGTCGGTCAGCAGCGGTTCCGACATCAACTGGTCAATGAATGCATCACGCACGTGCACTTCCATATACCAATCGCCGGTATAGCAATTTTTAAGCGCGCCTTTATCAATGTCTTTTGCGCGGTAAGACGGATTGATATGGAAAAAAAAGAAAAAATTACACACGGCAAAAATAGCGCCGCACACCACATACTCCGTCATGCCGAACGAGTCCGAATAGATGAGCAGCGCCATGGTCAATATGAACAGCGCCCACATGAGGCCAAATAAGCCGGGATACTCTTTGATAAACGACGTATCAAAATAGGGCCGGTCGTTACGCTTTTCTGCAAGATTAATTCTGTCCAGCTCAGCTTGTAAAACATCATCCAGGGTATTACGCATTTTACCGCCTCGGTTATCTCTTCCTTAATGTGCAACGCCGTAAGTTTAACAGATCTTATCCCTGCGCCGGGCTCACCTTTTCAGCACCTACGCTGACGATTCACGCCGCGGCGACGCTGCGCGTGTAGACCACCAGCAGAGCAGCGATCCCACGCTCACCATTGCTGCTCCCTGCCAGAATGATAACGGCAGCGGCGTCTGCAGCATAACGGCGGCCAGCAGCGCGGAAAGCACCGGAATGAAATACGACGCAGCGGCCAACAGCGTAACGTTACCGTGCAGAATGCCGGTATTCCAGGCCGCATAGCCACCGCCCATCGCCAGCGCGGCAAAAATCAGACACAGCCATGTGCGCGGAGAAGGCGCAACGAGAGGTTGGGGCGAGAACAAAAAGGTGAGCCACAACGCTAAGGCGGTCAGCACAAAAAACAGCGTAATGCCGTTACATCCCTGCGCCATTTTTTTCGTTACCACACAATAGATCGCCCAAATCATCGCGCCGCACAACGCCAGCCCGAAGCTCAACGGATTATCCATGATATTTTCGTGCATATCGTGCCATGAGAATCCATGGTCAGCGGCCAGTACGCGACATATACCGATCACCGCAAGCAGCAGACCGGGAACCATCAGCAGACTCACTTTTTGCCGATAAACCAGCACGGTCAGCCCGATGGTCATTCCCGGCCACAGATAGTTCACCATGCCCACCTCAATGGCCTGCTGGTGGGAGTGGGTAAAACCCAGCGACAGCGACAGACAGATCTCATACAGCACGAACAGCGTGCTGCCGAGCACCAGATAGGCGCGAGGGAACGTTCTCAGATTGGGTAGCCCCACGGTTAACGCCAGGATAACGGCGCTGGCGCTGTAAATCAGCGCGGCTCCGGCAATGGGGCCAACGCCGTCGCTGACGCTTTTAATCAATCCGACGAGCGTACTCCAGAGAAAAATGGCGAACAGTCCCGTTAGGGTGGCGCGTCGCTGCATGGTGATGACTCCCTTTTGCGTTGAGTGAGGACCGCCGCCTCACCGCGATGAAATACGCCCAGCAGACGCGTCAAGGCGCTCGACGATGAGCAGAAGGCGATTTCAGCCTGAAATCGCCAGCCTGACGCGTTTTATTGCGGATGGCTCCCTTACCGTCACACAGCGTTAAGTTAATTTTAATCTTTGCCGGGTAAAGTGGCTTCATGTTTAACCGAGGTTAAACATGATCGGTATCCTCTCGCTGCTACAGAACTTCAGACCAAAGTCTGCGTCTGACAGGCAGTGCGTTATCCTGCTGGAGTGCTCGTTTGTTAAGACTACTTTTTTTGCTCATCGGCGGCCCAGTGCTGCGAAAACTCGGTCCGTGGCTAACGGCGCTGGGTTTTCTGAGCGCATCTGCGAGCCTTGGCATCGCGTCTGACCTCCTACAGCACGGTAATTTGTCATTTCCGCTGCATGTGCTGGCCGTGTTTTTGACGATCGAAGGTCTGGCAGAGGCGCTGAGCGCCATTTATTCGCCCTCGGGCATTGCCTGGCCACTTCTGGCCAAATCGGCGATGTTAATGTTGTTCAGCGCGGCGGTGTATCTGGCACCGCATGATAGCAGTTTGCCGATTTTTATGGTGTTTGCGCTGATCTTCTTACTCGACGGTGGGTTTCGCATTATCGCCTGCTGCCTGATCCGCTGCCGCCGCTGGCGTCACAAGCTGACATTGGGCGTTGCGGAGATGCTGTTGTGTGTGATGATCGCCACCCGCTGGCCGTTACCGCCTCACGTTATTGTGCCACTGTGCTTCGCGTTTTTACTGGCCGGTTGGGCGCTAACGCTGTTGAGTATGGCGCAGCAAATCCGCAATTTACCGGAACACAGCAGCGTGGCCGCACTGCCGTTATTCACGCGCAAAGGGCTGCGCGCGCCGCACGGCTTCGACTATGTACATCCGCCGCTGACCGCGCAAACGGCAAGCACGCCGCTGAATATCTACATATGGACGCCGCTGGGGTCGGGTGCCGTGCGTGGACGTCGACCGTGGTTTGACCGTTGGGTCGCGGCCATCGATCATCACGGTAACGTGTCCACCGGGCATACCTCGCTTGAGATGGGCGAGGCACTTTACATCAGCTTTTATCCGGTGAACGATGTGTCGATAAACCTGCGGGGCTTTCTGCAAACGCTGCGGGGCAGAGAAGAGTTTGACGTGCCGGGTTTTCACCGTGCCTCGCTGGAGCAAGAGATCAAAGCGCTTTATCGCCCGGACAAGCGCTTCAGCTTCGTTCATTACAATCAGGTTGCGCTGCGTAATTTCTGGTTAAGCAATGCGTCAGATACCCGCTATAACCTGACTTCACGCAACTGTTCGACGCATGTGATTCAGGCGCTGGATGTGGCCACTGAAGGAGTGCTCGGGACGCAGGGGCTAAAAGGCTTTCGGGTGCTTTTCAATCCTGATTTTTGGTTGCTGAGCCTGATTCGCAGCCGCGCAGAGGGCATGACGTGGACGCCGGGCCTGGTCATGGACTATTGCATGCTGCTGCGGCGAGTGATGGAAGCCGCAGGCGGCCATGGCCACTATGGCAGAACCCTGAGCTGGATCAACAGGGCCATCAAACGCCGCTGGCTCACGCAGGAACCGGCGCAGCGATCTGCCGAGAACACCAAGTGATGTCTCGCGCCGGAGCAGGGCGACGCTCACTTATCGCTATAAGGACAAGGGCGCTTAGCGTTTGCTACTATACGCGCGCGGCAGCGCGAGGTGGTGCCGCATTTTCCCTTTAAAAGCGGTCAGGTTATACAACCGACGCGAGTCTGGAGTCAGAGCGGTCATGTTGCACGATGTAGGAATTATTAATTTATGGACGTTTTTGGCCGGCGCGCTGGTCATTATCTTGCTGCCCGGTCCCAATAGTCTGTATGTGCTGCGAACCGGCATGAGCCGGGGGCCACGCGCTGCGTCGCGCGCGATTGCCGGCGTGCTGCTCGGGGATATCTTTCTGATTATTCTTGCCTGGGCGGGCGTCGCCACCCTGATTCGCACCAGTCCGACGCTTTTTATGGTAGTGAAATATTTGGGCGCGCTGTTCCTTCTCTATCTTGGCATCAAGATTATTTTAGCGGCCTTCCGCCAGCAGAGCCGTCAGGCATCTGAGCAGGGGGTAAAAGAAGAGAATTACTTTGTGCGCGCCATTCTGCTGGGCTTTACCAATCCCAAGGCCATCTTGTTTTATGTCTCGTTCTTTATTCAGTTTATTGATCCCAACGTGACGCATACCGGACCGGCTTTTGCCGTGCTGGGCGCGATGATTCAAATGATCAGCCTCAGTTACTACACGACGTTGCTGTTTGCGGGCAGCCTGATGGTGCGCTTTCTGCGCCATCGCACCCGTCTCGTGAAGCTGGCAAACATGCTGACAGGCATGCTGTTCTTTGGCTTTGCGGTGCGCCTGGTAAGCGCCCAGAGCTAAGCGGAGTGTGATGATGTGCAGCGTCATTACGCCCTTCTCGAAAGCGGGTAAGTGGCCAAAAGTGCGGGAGAAAGGCGGGAAGGGCCAGCTATGCTCCGGTTTAGCCGTCAAATTCTGAAGGATTTTCCAGGAAAAAGGCCCGCTTGCGCGGGCTAAGTCTCTCAGAGCAGAGCTAATTTCGTACGCAACACGTGTGCTGTGTTACGCTTTCATCATAACGTGCTGGTACTAAATCGTGGCACGCTTGATCAGATTACTGCAATAGGTTGCGCCTTCGCTTATCTCGATGCTAAGCATTGTTGTGCGCAGCCATACGGCATCAAGCCTGTGGCTGACCGACTGGACCTTTACCTAACGGGCCGCCGGGCACGGATTCACCGCTTGGCGCATGTGGACGACCATCATTTCCCACGGCCGGACTTTCGTGCTGACAACCTGCCAGAGTGAACAAACTCGCGGCGAACATCATCCCAGCTAGCATCATTTTCATCTTTTTTTCCCTGAATAAGGCAACCCAACGTTGCCCACTAAGCGTAGCTGCCAACCGGAGGCTGTCAAAAGTCGTGACGTCGTTGTACGGCTCCCCATTGTGGCGCAGTCGTGCGCGATTAACGTGCTTTCACGGCTGCGCGAAGCCACCGAAACAGGCATAAGTATTCGATCTTGTATTCAAGCCCGTATCCCGTCTGATTGTCCGCGCGTTCACCCCGACACCGCCCTTTTTTGGCACGGCTTATGCAGCTTGCACCGTATCGTTTACGGTGGGAGAAACAGCATGTTTGACAGGTTACTGGACAGCGAAGCCACGGTGCTTGCCGCATTGATTAAACGGGGAGAGGTTTCGGCACGCGAGCTCACCCTGGCGGCGCTTGAGCGGATGTCACAGCGCGAACCGCTGATTCACGCGTTTTGTACGCCCACCCCCGAAAGCGCGTTACAGCAGGCAGAGGCGGTAGATCGGAAACGCGCACGCGGTGAAGCCGTCGGCGCGCTGGCGGGTGTGCCGCTGGCGGTGAAAGACCTCATTTGCACCGCTGGGGTACGCACCACATCGGGTTCGCGCGCCTATGCGGACTTTGTACCGGAGCACGACGATATTTGTGTGGAACGCCTGCTGGCGGCGGATGCGGTGCTGCTGGGTAAAACCACGGCACCTGAATTTGGCTACAGCGCAGTAGGCCATAATCCACTGTTTCCGTCACCGCGTAACCCGTGGGACCTCAGCAAAACACCGGGCGGATCGAGTGCGGGATCGGGTGCTGCGCTGGCGGCGGGTCTGTGCCCGATAGCGCTTGGCAGCGACGGCGGCGGTTCGGTACGCATCCCGGCGGCACACTGCGGCGTGTTCGGTTTTAAAGCGTCGATGGGGCGTGTACCGCTTTGGCCAGGCTGTCGCGATGAGCGTTATCCCGGTGTTTCAAGCTGGGAATCACTGGAGCACATTGGTCCGATGACGCGCACGGTGCGCGACAGCGCGCTGATGATGTCCATTATGGCTGGCCCCGATATGCGCGACCGCCACTCCATTCCCTGCGCCGACGTAGACTGGCTGGCGTCGCTGGAGAAACCGCTCAGCGGCTTGCGCATTGCGTTTAGCGTCGACTTTGGGCATATCGCTGTCGATCCGGAAGTTCGTGACGTTGTCACGAATGCAGCGCGCCGCTTTGCGCGTGAACTTGGCGCTGAACTGGAAGAGGTGCATCCGGATATCAACGATGAAAGCGCTACCTTTGCCGCGCTGGTGGCTTTTGAGAGCGATCTTACCGGTATGCGAAAGATGGCAGCGACACAAGGCAGCGGTATGTCACCACACCTGCGTGCGCTGATACAACATGAATGGCGCGCTGAGACCTTTACCGATGCCAACACCGCACGGAAAAAGATCTGTAATCAGCTGTGGCGCTTTATGCAGCGCTATGATCTGCTGCTTACGCCCACGCTGGCGGTACCGCCTTTTGCGCTAAACATGCAAGGCCCGGAAATCATTGATGGCCGCATGGTGCGAAACGATCACTGGCTCTCCTTCTGCTATCCGTTCAATTTTAGCGGGCAACCGGCAGCCTCCGTTCCAGCAGGCTTCACCGCTGGCGGGCTGCCGATTGGACTGCAAATCGTGGGTCGTCACCTGGACGATGGCCTTGTGCTGGCGGCAAGTGCCGCTTTTGAGCGCATTCAACCCTGGAATTCCTTCCGTCCTGTCTGTTTCGGAGCTTCCCATGCATAAACACGCTTCCCCTGCGCTTGAGCAGGAATTTGAACATGAGCCGGTGCCGCTGAGCCATCGTCATTCTACACGCTCGGTCTCTGCGGTGTGGTTCGGTTTCCCGATGATCCTCACCAATGCGTTGTTCGGCGGTATCATTACCTGGCACCTTGGCTTCTGGCCTGCGCTGGTGGCGATTTTGCTGGGCAACCTGGTGCTCTTCGCTTACGTCGGCGCACTAAGCTGGTTTGCCGGGCGAACCGGTATGAACTTCGCGCTGCAGGCCAAACGTACCTTCGGTACCAAAGGCTATATCCTGGTCTCAGGCTTTCTCTCCACCGTGGTAATTGGCTGGTATGCCTTTCAAACCGGCTTAACCGGTACGGTGATTAATCAAACGTTTGGCTGGAATGCGCTGGCCGTCACGGCTTTCTCAATGGTGCTCTATACCGCCGTCACCTTTCTCGGCGTGCGTGCGCTTTCGCTGCTGGGCATGATCGCCGCACCGCTGTTTGTCGTGCTGGGCTTGGTGGCACTGTGGTTGGTGGGGCAGCAGCATGACTTCAGCGCCGTGATGCAATGGAAGGGCGCGCCGAGCGCGGCAGGAGCAATGAGTATGGGCACGGCAGTGACGATGGTCATTGCAGGCTTCGCCGACTCCGGCACCATGACCGCTGACTTCACGCGCTGGTCAAAAGATGGTCGCTCGGCGGTGATCGCCGCCTTCTCCGCGTTTCCTTTAGCCAACGTCATCTCTTACCTGTTTGGCGTGGTGATTGTGGCCGTGGGTGCCGCCGTTGACCCGGTAAACAACGGCGGGAATTTCCTGTCGCTGTTGATGGGGCACGGCGCGCTGCTCTCCACCGTGGCATGCCTGTTCGTGTTTATTAATCTTGGCTCGGTATGTACACACTGTCTTTATAACGGGGCCGTGGGCTTTAGCCACCTGTTTAACAGCAAGATGCGCGTGTGGACGCTGATTCTGGGTGCCGTTGGCGGACTGCTCGCGCTGGCCGGTGTCTGGTCCTATTTTCTGGAATGGTTAAGCCTGCTCGGCATGGTAGTGCCGCCGTTTGGCGCGGTGATGATCGTGGATTTAATTTTTATGGCGCGCTTTAGCGAACAGCGTGCGCCGCAGCGCATGCGCGGTAGCGCCTTTGCAGCCTGGGCGATTGGCAGCGCCTGCGCCATCGTGGCGCATCTGGCTTTCCCGCAATTGGGTGAAGCGGTGATCGGTCTGTTCGCAGCGGCCCTCAGTTATACCCTCATCATTAAGCTTCGTGGCGAAAAAACGCTGCGCATCCTGGAGGAAAAAAATGCCTGAATATCGCGTGCACTCAACGCCCTACGCGTGGCCGTTCGACGGTGCTTTTTCCCCTGCGGACACGGCACTGCTGATCATCGACATGCAAACGGATTTTTGCGGCAAAGGCGGTTACGTGGACAGCATGGGTTATGACATTGCGCTGACACGCGCGCCGATTGCGCCGCTGCAGCGCGTGCTGGCGCAGCTGCGTGAGTTGGGGTTCCCGATCATCCATACGCGCGAAGGCCATCGCCCGGATTTGAGCGACCTGCCCGCCAACAAACGCTGGCGCTCAAAACGCATGAACGCGGAGATCGGTGCGCCGGGCCCCTGCGGGCGAATTTTAGTGCGGGGCGAACCCGGCTGGGAAATTATCCCCGAACTGGCGCCGCTGCCGCACGAAGTCATCATTGATAAACCGGGTAAAGGCTCGTTCTATGCTACCGATTTGGAACTGATTTTACGCAGTCAGGGTATCCGCAATCTGATCCTCACCGGCATTACCACCGATGTCTGCGTGCACACCACGCTGCGAGAAGCCAACGATCGGGGCTTTGAGTGTCTGGTGTTGGGCGACTGCTGCGCCGCCACAGAACGCAAGCATCATGAGGCGGCGCTCAGCATGATCCACATGCAGGGCGGTATTTTCGGTGCGGTAGCCAATGCTGAAACCTTACTGACAGCGTTGATCTGACCTCAGGCCAGCCCGACAAGGGCTTCGCCTACGGCGTCAAACAGGCGATCAAGCTCGGCGGGCTGGGTGGTAAACATCGGGCCAAACTGCAGCGTGTCGCCGCCAAAGCGCACGTAAAATCCTGCCTTCCAGAGCGCCATCCCGGCCTCGAAGGGGCGTACTGTTATATCGCCGTCACGCGGTGCCAACTGGATGGCGCCTACCAGTCCTGCATTACGAATATCAATGACGTGCGGGCAGTGACGTAGCGCATGCAGCGCGCGTTCAAAGACGGGGGCGAGGTCAGCGGACTGCGACAGCAGCGCGTCATTTTCTAGCAGATCAAGCGTGGCCAGCGCGGCAGCGCAGGCCACGGGATGGGCCGAGTAGGTATAACCGTGGGCGAACTCCACCGCGTGTTCGGGCAGAGATTGCGCCATGAAAGTTTGATAAATTTCACGGCTGGCCACCACGCCACCCATCGGAATGGCTCCGTTAGTGATCTGTTTGGCAAAGTTGAGCAAATCCGGCGTGACGCCGAAATACTCGGCGCCGCTCCAGCGGCCCATGCGGCCAAATCCTGTGATCACCTCATCAAATATCAGCAGGATATCGTGCTGTGTGCAGATCTCCCGCAGCCGCTGCAGGTAGCCGTGCGGCGGTATAATCGCACCCGCCGATCCCGAAAGCGGCTCGACGATCACGGCGGCAATATTCGACGCGTCGTGCAGCTCAATCAACTTCAGCATTTCATTTGCCAGCGCAACGCCGCCGGTCTCCGCTTGTCCACGGGTGAAAGCCAGCTCGCTTTGCAGCGTATGCGGGAGATGGTCGACATCCAAAAACTGACCAAACATTTTGCGATTGCCGCCGATACCGCCCAAGCTGGTGCCTGCCAGATTAACACCGTGATAGCCGCGCGCACGCCCGATAAATTTGGTTTTTTGCGGCTGCCCTTTAATGCGCCAGTAGGCGCGCGCCATTTTTACGGCGGTATCTGCCGATTCAGAGCCGGAGCCGGTAAAAAACACGTGATTTAAGTCACCGGGCATGCGCTGCGCGATCCGGTCGGCCAGCTGGAACGAGAGCGGATGCGCATATTGAAAGCCGGGGGAATAATCCAGCGTGCCCAGCTGCTTTGCGACGGCCTGCTGAATTTCCGGACGCGTATGGCCTGCACCGCAGGTCCAAAGGCCAGAGAGGCTGTCGAAAATCTGGCGTCCGTGATTGTCGGTTAACCAGCGGCCGTGCGCGGCGGTAATGATACGGGGATCGCGATGAAACTGGCGATTTGCGCTGAAGGGCAGCCAGTGGGCGTGGAAATTCAGGTCGGCAGAGGGGTTTTGGGTTGTCATGGGCATTCTCCACAGGTCAGTCATGAGAGTTTGCAATTAAGTGACAGTTACGATAAATCATTTTTTATGCATCTTCAGATAGGGAAAAACTCACCTGAATGAAAGCCAAACCTTTAGGGCAGGTCACGGATTTTGACCTTAAGTTACTGCGCATCTTCAAAACCGTGAACGCCTGCGGCAGTTTTTCCGCCGCCGAGAGTTTGCTTGGGATCTCGCGTTCCGCCATCAGCCTGCATATGAGCGATCTTGAGCAGCGGCTCGGTATGCGACTGTGTCAGCGTGGGCGCGCGGGATTTGCGCTCACCGAAGAGGGGCGGGAAATATTGCGCCACAGCGAGAGCATGATGGCGGCGATTGAACATTTCCGTCTGCAGGTGAATCAGATGCATAAACAGCTGCGCGGCGAGCTCAATCTTGGACTCATCAATAATTTGGTTACCCAACCGCATATGAAGATCACGCGTGCGCTGGAGGCCCTGCGCGAGGCTGGCCCCGATATCCGCCTCAACATCAGCATGATGACGCCGGCAGAGATTGAGTGCGGCCTGCTGGACGGCCGCTTGCACGTGGGGGCCTTACCGCTGATCGCGCCGATTTCAGGACTGACCTATCAGCCGTTGTACGATGAACGTTCGCAGCTCTACTGCAGCCGACAGCACCCGCTGTTTTCAACTGAAGAAGTGATAACCGAGCAGATTCTCAAGAACTTTGACGCCATCGCGCCCGCGTTTCGTATGAACCAGGCTGCTATTGACCTGCATCAGACCCTCACGTGTACCGCTACGGCTTCCGATCGTGAAGGCATCGCTTTTTTGATTCTAACCGGCCGCTTTATGGGTTTTTTACCGGATCATTACGCGGCGCAGTGGGTACAAAACGGCACGCTGCGCGCATTGGCACCGCAGCGTTTCTTCTTTACCAGTCCGATAGCGGTGGTGACGCGAAAAGCGCAGCAGCCCAACGCGATAATGGAAAGGTTTATGGCCGCGCTGTTGGCGTAAATCGCGGCGCGCGACCTTTATAATTACAACATACTGTTAGTGAGATAGGTAATATCATCTCAACGTGCCGTGCGCTTAGGGGTAAAACAGGAAAGGCAGGGCGGCACGGTGCCGCCCTGAAAGCAGTTAAGCGCGCATGGGTTCGCTGCGCACTGGGCGATCGCCCGCCACGAAGTAATCTGCCGTACTGCGCGGCAGTGGCTCGCGACCACGAATGTTATCCGCGATTTTCTCGCCAATCATAATCGTGGTGGCGTTGAGGTTGCCGGTAATGATCAGTGGCATGATTGAGGCATCGACCACGCGCAGACCTTGTAAACCGTGGACGCGGCCTTCGCCGTCCACAACGGCCATCTCATCGTTGCCCATTTTACAGGTGCCGCACGGGTGATAAGCGGTCTCTGCATGATTGCGCACGAACTCATCCAACTGTTCATCGGTCTGGCAATCGATACCCGGACTGATCTCCCGGCCACGATACTTATCCAGCGCGGGCTGGTTGATGATTTGGCGTGTAATGCGAATCGCATCGCGGAACTCATGCCAATCCTGTTCATGCGACATGTAGTTAAACAGAATCGCAGGATGACGGCGCGGATCGCGCGATTTGATCCGTACATGGCCGCGGCTCGGCGAACGCATCGAGCCAACGTGGCACTGGAAGCCATGAGCCTCTACTGCGTTGGAGCCGTTGTAGTTAATGGCCACTGGCAGGAAGTGGTACTGAATATTGGGCCAGGTGAACTCCTCGCGGCTGCGAATAAATCCGCCGCCCTCAAAGTGGTTACTTGCGCCGACACCCGTGCCGTTAAACAGCCACTCGGCACCAATTTTAGGCTGATTCCACCACTTCAGTGCCGGGTAAAGGGACACCGGTTCCTTACATTCATACTGCAGGTACATTTCCAGATGGTCCTGCAGGTTCTCACCGACACCGGGCAGATCGTGCACCACCGGAATATCGAACTGTTTAAGCAGCTCTGCGGAACCGACACCAGAACGCTGCAAAATTTGTGGCGACGCAATCGCACCGGCGCACAGCAGCACTTCACGCCGCGCGTGAACGGTGTGGCTGGCATTGCTTGCGCCCTGCAGGTACTCAACGCCCACGGCGCGCTTGCCCTCAAACAAAATCCGGTCAGTGGTGGCGTGGGTAATAATTTTTAGATTTGGCCGCTGCTTGGCGGTATCAAGATAACCGCGCGCGGTGCTCGAGCGACGGCCTTTGGGCGTCACAAAGCGATCCATTGGGCCAAAGCCTTCCTGCTGATAGCCATTCAAATCGTCGGTGCGCGGATATCCCGCCTGCACGCCCGCTTCGATCATGGCGGCAAACAGCGGATTATTGCCCGGTTTGCATGTGGTAATGCTGACCGGACCGTCTCCACCGTGATAATCATTGGCGCCGATATCGCGCGTTTCTGATTTACGGTAGTAGGGCAGGCAATTTAAATAGCTCCAGTTTTCCAAACCTGGCTGCTGCGCCCAGTTATCGAGGTCCATCGCGTTGCCGCGGATATAGCACATGCCGTTGATCAGCGATGAGCCACCAAGACCTTTGCCACGACCGCACTCCATACGGCGGTTGTTCATGTACGGCTCGGGTTCGGTTTCATAGGCCCAGTTATAGCGTTTACCCTGCAGCGGATAAGCCAGCGCGGCGGGCATTTGGGTACGGAAATCAAAACGGTAATCGGGGCCACCCGCTTCCAACAGCAGGACAGTGACATCGCTGTCTTCGGTCAGTCTTGTCGCCAAAACGTTCCCTGCGGATCCGGCTCCGATAATGATGTAATCAAATTCCATTAGTCGCTCCTCAGGTTAATATCAGGATTAAAATACCGACTGAAAACGGGTCATCTCGAGCTGAACCGATTTGACTTGGGTGTAGTTTTGCAGCGTCATCAGGCCATTCTCACGGCCTACGCCCGAATGCTTATACCCCCCAACCGGCATCTCGGCGGCAGATTCGCCCCAGGTGTTGATCCAGCAGATGCCCGCTTCAATCTGGTGAATGACGCGGTGCGCCCGATTAAGATCCTGGGTGACGATACCGGCAGCGAGGCCGTACTCAGTGGCATTGGCGCGACGAATCACTTCTTCTTCGCTCTCGTAGGTGAGAATGGACATCACCGGACCGAAGATCTCTTCGCGCACGATGGTCATCTCATCGCGACAATCGGTAAACACCGTAGGTTCAACCCATGCGCCATCGTTAAATGCGTCACCGCGCATCACGTTGCCGCCGCACAGCAGGCGGGCGCCTTCTTTTTTGCCGGTTTCGATGTAACGCATCACGTTGTCGCGGTGCGCAAAACTTACCAGTGGACCAAAGTTGGTGGCGGCATCATGAGGATCGCCTGCCTTAATGCGCGCTACGCGCTCGGCAATTTTTTCCTCGAACTGAGCGCGCAGCGACGCGGGCACAAAGACGCGGGTACCGTTGGTGCAGACCTGTCCGGAACTGTAAAAGTTAGCCATCATGGCAATGTCAGCGGCCAAATCGAGATCGGCATCGTCGCAGACGATCAGCGGGGATTTGCCACCCAGCTCCATGGTGACGTCTTTGAGCGTCGAGCCTGCGGCATTGGCCATGACTTTTTTACCGCTGGCAACGCCGCCGGTGAATGACACTTTATCGATGCCGGGATGCTCCGTGAGCAGTTTGCCGGTGACGGCGCCACGTCCGTTAAGCACGTTAAATACGCCGTCGGGCACGCCTGCTTCGCGGTAGATTTCTGCCAGTTTCAGCGCGGTGAGCGGGGTGACTTCGCTGGGTTTGAAGATCATTGCGTTGCCCGCAGCCAGCGCAGGCGCGGATTTCCACAGCGCAATCTGAATGGGGTAGTTCCATGCGCCAATGCCGGCTACCACGCCCAGCGGCTCGCGGCGAGTATAAACGAATGAGGTGTCGCGCAAGGGGATCTGCTGTCCTTCAAGGGCAGGGATCAGGCCTGCGTAATATTCCAGCACGTCGGCACCCGTAACGATATCCACCGACTGGGTTTCACTTAACGGTTTACCGGTATCGAGGGTTTCCAGCGCAGCCAGCTCATCGTTGCGTTCACGCAGAATATCGACGGCTTTGCGCAGAATGCGCGAGCGTTCCATGGCGGTCATGGCGGCCCAGATTTTCTGGCCTTTTTTCGCTGCCGTGACGGCGCGATCGACATCCGCACGATCGGCTTCATGGACGTCGGCGAGCACTTCGCCATTAGCGGGATTGATGGTCTGAAACGTGTTACCCGCTTCAGCAGGTACGTAGGCGCCATCAATATAAAGGTGCTGCTCGTTGAATCGGGACATGCTTTCTCCTTCCTCAGTGATTCGATGCGTCAGCCAATTGCTGACGAATAAATTGGGCGGTAAGCGTTTTCGCGATGTCAGGGTTAAACGGTTTGCCGCTCAATGCGGCGCGCAACCAGAGTCCGTCGATCAGCGCCGCCAGTCCGTGTGCGGCAAGTCGTGCTTTTTCGCGCGGCAGTTCACGACGAAATTCCACCGCGAGGGCAGAAAACAGCCGTCGGCTGCTTACGCGCTCCAAACGCCCCAGCGGGGGCTGATGTATGCTGCTGGCCCAGAAATCGAGCCAGGCTTTCATTGCGGCGCTGTGCACCTGCGTATCATCAAAATTGCCTTCCACAATCGCCAGTAACCGCGCTTCGGTGCTCGCGCCCGTTAACGGTTTTAAGCGCACGGCCACGGCATCGCGAAGCTGGCGCGTTACGTCGCGCATCGTGGCTTCGAGAAGCCCGTTCTTATCCTTGAAATAGTGGCTGATGATGCCGGTTGAGACGCCCGCCCGACGTGCTATCTGCGCGATAGTGGCATCGTTAATGCCCACGTCGTTGATGGTGTCCAGCGTTGCATCAATCAGCTGCCGACGACGAATCGGCTGCATTCCCACCTTTGGCATACCTTGTCTCGCTTCACCGCAATGTCTGGTCACTATTAAAACTTTTTTTGATTGCACGTTCAATATAAAAAAGAATCTTGTTAGGATATTGCGCTGCAATTGTTACAAAAGCGAAACGGGAGCTAAGATCATAGACCATGCCTGAACGGCCTTAAGGAAGTACGGTCGAGAAGAACAAAAAGGCTGGGGCCAGGGACTAAATAATAAATTGAATCTAAACAGGAAATTAACCAGAGGTAATCGATGATTAATCCACCTGCCAGTGAAAAAGACAGAATCAATCCTGTGGTGTTTTACACCTCAGCCGGACTGATTCTGACGTTTTCACTTGTCACCATTCTCTATAGCGAGCTGGCTGCCAGCGTGATCCAAGCCGTTGTGAATTGGGTCTCCACGACGTTTGGCTGGTATTACATGCTGGCCGCGACGCTCTATATCGTATTTGTTGTCTACATGGCCTGCTCGCGCTACGGGGCGATTAAACTCGGGCCAGAACAGTCGAAACCTGAATTTAGCTTGTTAAGTTGGTCGGCCATGCTCTTTGCGGCAGGCATCGGTATTGACCTGATGTTTTTCTCGGTGGCCGAACCGGTTACGCAATACATGCAGCCCCCCGAGGGTGCTGGGCAGACGCTTGAGGCCGCGCGTCAGGCAATGGTGTGGACGCTGTTTCACTATGGCTTAACCGGCTGGTCGATGTATGCGCTGATGGGCATTGCGCTGGGTTACTTCAGCTACCGTTACAATTTGCCGCTGACCATTCGTTCTGCGCTGTATCCCATTTTCGGCAAACGCATCAATGGCCCTATTGGGCACACGGTCGACATTGCGGCGGTGATCGGCACCATTTTTGGTATTGCGACTACGCTGGGCATCGGCGTAGTACAGCTGAATTACGGCCTGAAAGTGTTGTTTGATGTGCCGGAGGGGCTGACCGCGCAATTGGCGCTGATCGTTCTCTCGGTGATCATTGCCACCATTTCCGTGACGTCGGGCGTTGATAAAGGCATTCGTTTTTTGTCCGAGTTAAACGTGGCGCTGGCGCTTGGCCTGATTCTGTTCGTGCTGTTTATGGGCAAAACCGATTTCCTGCTCAATGCCCTGGTGCTTAACGTCGGCGATTATATCAATCGCTTTATGGGTATGACGCTGAACACGTTTGCTTTTGACCGTCCGACACAGTGGATGAACAGTTGGACGCTGTTTTTCTGGGCGTGGTGGGTGGCCTGGTCACCGTTTGTCGGCCTGTTCCTGGCGCGTATCTCACGCGGTCGCACCATTCGTGAGTTTGTGCTCGGCACCCTGATCATTCCGTTTACCTTTACGCTGCTGTGGTTATCGGTGTTTGGTAACGCGGCGCTGTATGAAATCATTCACGGCGACGCCGGTTTTGCGCAGGAAGTCATGGCGCATGCGGAACGCGGGTTCTACAGCCTGCTGGCGCAATATCCGGCGTTTAAACTCAGCGCCTCCGTAGCGACCATTACCGGGATGCTGTTTTATGTTACCTCCGCGGATTCTGGCTCACTGGTACTGGGTAACTTCACCTCGAAGCTCAAGGATATCAACAGCGATGCCCCGAACTGGTTGCGTATTTTCTGGTCGATTGCCATCGGTGTACTGACCATGGGTATGTTGATGACCAACGGTATTTCTGCTCTGCAGAACACCACGGTGATCATGGGCTTACCGTTTAGCTTTGTGATTTTCTTCGTGATGGCCGGGCTGTATAAATCGTTGAAAGTGGAAGATCATCGTCGCGTCAGCGCCAGCCGCGACACCGCGCCCTATATTCCTGCCAGCAACGATCGCTTGAGCTGGAAAAAGCGCCTGTCGCGTCTGATGAACTATCCCGGTACGCGCTATACCCAGCAGATGATGGAGAACGTGCTCTATCCTGCGATGCAGGATGTGGCCAAAGAGCTGGAGCTGCGCGGTGCACGCGTGACGCTGCAAAAAGTAGAGGCAGAGGAGGGCCAGCCATTAGGCCATCTCGATCTGCGTGTGGATCTCGGCGAGGAGCAGGAGTTCGTGTATCAAGTTTGGCCGCAGCAGTATTCAATACCCGGCTTTACCTACCGCGCACGCAGCGGCAAATCGCACTATTTCCGTCTCGAAACCTTTTTGCTTGAGGGCAGTCAGGGCAACGATCTGATGGATTACAACAAAGAGCAGGTGATTATCGATATTCTCGATCAGTACGAGCGACACCTGAACTTTATTCATCTGCATCGTGAAGCCCCCGGTGGGAATATCGTGTATCCGTCGATGTAAGTTCAAAAAGCGCACGTTAGTGCGCTTTTTTTTGCCGCGGGTAGCGGGAGGGTGCCTTTGCCACTTGCCGTGGCGAGGCTTTTGCCGCAGGCAGCGGCTGGCGTGCTTTTCGCTGGTGCGGTGCATCTTTCGTTCGCCAGGGCACTGGCAGGTGCTTTTGCCACTTGCCGTGGCGGGGCTTTTGCCGCGGGCAGCGGCTAGGGTGCTTTTCGCTGGCGCGGTGCATATTTCGTTCGCCATGGCACTGGCAGGTGCTTTTGCCGCGTTGCGGCGACCGAGCAGAGGGTAGATTCGCCACGGGCAGTGGCTGTGGTGCTTTCAGTTTGCACCGAGCGTGTTTCGTTCGCCATGGCACTGGCAGGTGCTTTTGCCGCGCTGCGGCGACCGAGCAGAGGGCGCCAGGCCGCGCCCTCTGCACTCCCCGGCCCTGCGCCAGCCCCACTCGCCGCTGCGCGGTGCCTTCACTCCCTCAGCCTTCCTGACGGACCGGCGTCGATTCGCTCCTGCTCAACGCCGCCTCTCGCGGCATCCATGCCGCTCGCCCTGGAAGGCCTCCTTCGTTCAGCGAGTGGGGATGGCGCTATCAACCCCCGCTGCAAGCCATGACTTTTTTCGCAGCCGCCGCGCGGCGGGAAGATTTTTAAGGTGCATTCAGACCGTACTGCGTTAAGCAAAACTTTTCTTTCGTGTTTTTACGTCTTTTAAGGTCACTGCGTGGCGGTAAGACTTTTAAGTAACATCCCGCACGCGTAGTTTTAAACAGAACTCTTTTTATTTATTTTTCAGCCAGATTTTCTTTTTCAGCCAGCCACTGTCTTCGCAAACCCGTTTACGGCCCCCCAGACAACACCACACACAAAAAAGGAAAAATGCCCTTACAGGCGAGGGTGTTGAGCGCCATCCGGAGCGCCGAACGGAGCGTGACGGCCAGGACGAAGCGGCATGGATGCCGCTGAGAGGGCGGAATGAGCCAGGGATGGCGAATCCGCGCGGTCCGTGAGGCTGGCGCGGCGGAGTGAGGGAACAGCGGAGGCTGGCGCAGGGCGCGGATTGCAAAGGGCCGCGCCCATCGGCCCTTTGCCCGTACGCCGCAGCGGGGCGGCTGCAACTCCCGCAGGGGTAGCGGGCGGAACCCGCTCAGGGTTCAGTAAAAACCGGCTTTGCGGGCCGGAACCCGCGCAGAGTCAAACCGGTTTGGCGGGCCGGAATCCCGCTCAGCTCCCATGACCCGCTCAGGTCCCCCCTCGCTTATTTGCTGTCGCCAACTAGACTAACAAACTGCTTAAAAGGGGAATGACATGAAATTAGGTTTTGCATGCAAGTACTTTGATGCGCAGGCTAAACAGCCTTTTCCATTTAAAACCACGACGCGCACGCGGTTTTTGAGCCTCGACGATGGCGCACGCGCGGTGCTATTGGCGCAGTTGGCGACGCAGAATCTTGAAAACCTCTATCAGATGCTAAAGTCGCTGGCGACGCTGCCGGACGCGTTGCGCATGTTGCGCATCGGCAGCGACTTATTGCCGTTGTATACGGTCCCGGAAGCCACACGCGTTTATGCCGATCTCTTGAGCGATCTGCGTCCGCTATTCAGCCGCTGCGGCGAGTACGCGCGCGCGCAGAACATTCGGCTCTCCTTTCATCCAGGACAGTATTCGGTGCTGGCGTCAGAGAATCCGGGTGTGGTAGATCGTGCCATTGAGGATGTGGAGTATCATGCACTCTGTGCCGTGATGATGGGCTTCGGCCAGCAGTTTCAGGATTTCAAAATCAACATTCATATGAACGGCAAACTGGGCTTTGAAGGCTTTCGCGCGGCGTTTAAGCGGCTCAGTCCGGCGGCGCAGAATATGCTGACCGTCGAAAATGACGAAATTTCCTGCTCGCTGGATGATGTCCTGCAAGCGCGTGCGCTCTGTCCAGTGGTGCTGGACATTCACCATCATTGGGTTAAAGAAAACGCCTTTATAAAGCCCGACGACGCGCGCATACCACTGATTATTGAGTCCTGGCGCGGTGTACGACCGGTGTTGCATTACTCGATTGCCCAAGAGGGATTAATCCCCGACAGCGGCTTTCCCGATCAGGATGACCTTGCTGCCAGCAAACCCAAGCTGCGTGCGCATTCCGACTATTACTTCAACCCCACGCTGAATGACTGGGCGCTCTCGTTTAGCGCCTTTGACATCATGTGTGAGGTGAAAATGAAAAATCTGGCGCGCGACCGGCTTTATCACTACGGCGTTGAGCGTGGCGTCATCAACGCGTGATGCACGCTGCACGGCAGGCGACACAGCGGTGTGGCAGCCGCTGTGTCGTGGGACTCATTCCATGCTGAGGTCGCGCCCGTTACTGGCGATGACTTTCTTGTACCACCAGAACGATTTTTTTCGCACGCGCTCAAGCGTACCGTTGCCTTTATCGTCGCGGTCAACGTAGACAAACCCGTAGCGCTTACTCATTTCGCCCGTTGAGGCAGCCACCAGATCGATGCAGCCCCACGTGGTATAACCGATCACCGGGATGCCATCGGCGATGGCGTCGCCCATCGCGCGAATATGCTGCTGTAAATAGCGGATGCGGTAATCGTCATGGATCTCGCCGTTGGCATCCCTTTCATCGCGCGCGCCCAAGCCGTTCTCCACTAAAAACAGCGGCTTTTGGTAGCGGTCATACATCATGTTCATGGTAATGCGTAATCCAAGGGGATCGATACCCCAGCCCCAGGCGCTGCGTTCAATGTGCGGATTCGTTAGGGACTTCACGACATTGGCTGCACTGCTGTTACGCTCATTCATGTCTGCCGAGGCGCAGCGCGACGCGTAATAGCTGAACGAGACGAAATCCACGGTGTGCCGCAGCGTCTCCGCATCGCCATCCTGCCATTCAATCTCGATGCCTTTCTCACGAAACAGCCGCGCGGCATAAGACGGGTAGGCGCCGCGCGCCTGGACATCAATGAAAAACAGGTTCTCCCGATCTTTCTCCAGTGCCGCCCAGACATCCTCCGGTTTACAGGACCACGGGTAAAAATTGCCACCGGCCAGCATACATCCCACCTGATTTTGCGGGTTAACCTCATGGGCAATTTTCGTCGCGAGCGCACTTGCCACCAGCTCGTGGTGCGCCGCCTGATATTTGACCTGCTCTGGATTCTCGTCGGGTTCAAATACTAACCCGGCGCCCGAAAAGGGGCTGTGCAGCAAGATATTGATCTCGTTGAAGGTCAGCCAATATTTCACCAAACCATCAAAAGCTTCAAAGCAGGTGCGCGCGTAGCGGGCAAAAAACGTGACCAATTGGCGATTACGCCAGGAGCCATATTCGGTGACCAAGTGCATCGGCACGTCAAAATGGCTGAGCGTCACCAGCGGCGCGATCCCGTACTTGCGGCACTCTTCAAATAGGCTCCGATAGAACGCAATCCCTGCCGCGTTAGGCGTAAGCTCATCACCTTTAGGGTAAATGCGGCTCCAGGCGATCGAGGTACGAAATACGGTAAAGCCCATTTCGGCCATCAGCGCGATATCGTCTTTATAACGACGATAGAAGTCGATGGCGTCGTGGCTCGGGTAATACTCGTCGTCGCGCAGGGCGACGCGTTTCTCTAAACCCAGTTTTACCGGCAGGCGATGGGGCCCGTGTGGAATCATGTCAACGGTGGTTAATCCCTTGCCGTCGGCCAGATAACTCCCCTCCGACTGATTAGCGGCTAGCGCGCCGCCCCATAAAAATCCCTCTGGAAAAGTAACGTCAGACATGCCTACCTCAATCATTAATTAGCGTTAACCGTCTTCGCCGCTTCAGCCACCGCAGGGGGCGGCGTATCGGCCACGGGAATATCTTCAAAGCCCAGGATGAGCGTCAGAACAAACGAGAGCACCACCGACAGCAACATCACGCCGCCTACCCAGACGATGCTCATGGGATTGGCCGGATCGAAAAACTGGACGCTGGTGAATAATCCAGGTGCCGCCATGGAGTGGCTTGCCAATCCGCCGATACCCGCGACGGCGCCGCAGATAAATCCGCTGATCAAGCTGGCCACCAGCGGACGCTTTAATCTCACGGCCACGGCGTAGAGCGCCGGTTCAGAGATGCCGGCAACAATCGCGGAGGCCGCCGCCGCAAAGGCGGTCTGGCGCAATTCCGGGTTTTTGGTTTTAAATGCCACGGCGAGTGACGATCCGCCCAGCGATAAATTGGCGCCGATTTCTGAAGGCATTACCATGCCCTCTTTACCCGTTTCCGCGATGGTTTGAATAATGGTAGGCGTGAATACGCGGTGCATCCCGGTCATCACCAGCAGCGGCCACAGCGCGCCCATGATGGCAACAGAGAGCCAGCCAAGGTAGCCATGGATGGTGTAAACCAGTGCGGAAATGCCGCTGCCGATCCAGATACCCAGCGGACCGATTAGCACAATGGCGATCGGTGCGGCGACGAGCACAATCAGCATGGGTTTAAGGAAGTTTTTCGTCACGGCCGGCGTAATGCGATCGATCCAATACTCAATGTGCGACAGAATCCAGGTCATCACCAGCGCCGGAATAACGGTATAGGTGTATTTCACGGCGGTGACTGGAATACCGGCGAACTCCACCGGCTGGCCCTGCGCGGCTTTGGCCATCAGTTCGATAAAGTTGGGATGCACCAGCACGCCCGCAATGGCAATCGCCAGCGACATATTGGTTTTAAATTTCAGCGCGGCAGAAGCGGCCACCATGACCGGCAGGAAGAAAAACGCGCCATCGCCGATCACGTTAAGGATAGTGAGCGTCGAGGAGCCCTTGACCAGCACGCCGCTCATTTCCAACATCATGGCCAGCAATTTCACCATTGACCCGCCAATGATGGCAGGAATCAACGGCGACATCGTGCCCACCAGCGCATCCAGAATGCCTGCGCCGACGGTGCGTAGCGTAATTTTCCGCTTGATGGGCGCATGGGGCGCGTTATCGGGCGTGCCAAGCTTCAAGACTTCCTGATAAGCGAGGTTAACGTCGTTGCCAATAATCACCTGACATTGGGTATCGGTATACACCACGCCCATGACGCCGGGGATCGCTTTCAGCGCGGCGTTATCAATCTGTTCGCGCGTTTTCACCACAAAGCGCAGGCGCGTCATACAGTGTGTCACCGCCTCGATGTTGGCAAAGCCACCTAAGGCAGCCACAATCGCGCGGGAAACTTCAGCATAGTTCTTAGCCATGGCGTTCTGATCTCTGATTGAGGGTAGAGGTACCGGCAATAAGTTATGAGTATGAGAAACCGGTTTCACAAAATGATGTAAGGCAGAATCAAAGCAATCAAGCTATTTGGATTTTTGATGTTTGATTATGTGATGTGGATCCGGTAAGAAACGAGGGGAGCCGCAGATAATCCTCCATGGTGTTGGCCGCTTAGGTACACTGGGGCGAGGGAAATTCAGGAAGAGAGAAAGATGACCACCATATCCGAAGTGGCAAAAACCGCAGGCGTCTCTAAAGCGACCGTTTCGCGGGTGCTGTCCGGCAACGGCTACGTGAGTCAGGCCAAGCGTGAACAGGTGTTTCAAGCCATCGCCGCCACAGGATTTCGGCCCAATCTGCTGGCACGCAACTTAGCCGCCAAGTCCAGCCACACCATTGGTTTAGTGATGACCAATACCCTTTACGCAGGCAGTTATTTTACTGAGCTGATGCAGCACTCAGCGCGTATGTTGGAGCAGCAGGGCAGGCAGCTGCTGCTGGTTGACGGCAAACACAGCGCCGAAGAGGAGCGCGCAGCCATTCAGTTCCTGCTCGATTTGCGCTGCGACGGTATTATCATCTATCCGCGTTTTCTCAGCATTGAGGAGATGGATGCGCTGGTCGCGCAGTATAAACACCCGATCATGGTGATTAACCGTCAGCTTCGCCAGCACGACAGCTACTGCATCTACGTTGACCAGCAGCTCACCAGCGCGCAGGCGGTGGAGCAGCTGATCGCGCTGGGGCATCGAGACATTGCCTTTGTCACCGGTTCGCTGGATTCGCCCACTGGACGGGCGCGTCTGGCGGGCTATAAGACAGCGCTCATGCGGCAGGGCATCACGATTCAGGATGCGCTAATCGTAGAGGGTAAATGGCAGGCGCAGCAGGGCGTGATGGCGATTGAAACGCTACTGGCACGAGGCGTGACCTTTAGCGCCGTGGTGGCCAGTAACGATGAAATGGCAGTGGGCGTGCTGCAGGCGCTGGCAGCCCATCAGATAGCGGTGCCGCAGCAGGTTGCTGTGCTGGGCTTTGACGATATTCCGCTGGCACCGTACACCATTCCCGCGCTCGCCAGCGTCAAAATGCCGGTCACTGACATGATTCAAGAAACGCTTGAGCGCTTGACCTTTATGCTGGACGGCGGTGAGTTGCGGCAGCGCAAAAACTTCTGCGGCGAACTGCAAATTCGCGCCTCGATCGGTCCAGGACCGCATGCTGCGTAATCGCCCGAAACGCGTTTTACGTGCATAAAAAAAGCCGGACAGAGTCCGGCTTTTTATCAGGCAGCGCAGCGATTACAGCGCCATATCCTGTTTGGCTGAATCTGCGCGCGGCTTGGCTTGCGCAGGGGCATCAGACTGCTCGCCCATGTTGATCACTGGCGGCTTGGTCAGCTGCAGCGTCTCTGCGGTGTTGTCCCACACTTGCTGGGTCAGCGCCACGTTGCCGTTCAGCTTCTGGCCAAAGCTTGGGATAATGGCGCGGATTTTTTCCTGCCACTCTGGCGAAGCAAACTGCTCAGGGAACAGCTTCTTCATCACATCCAGCGTGATTGGGGCCGCGGTTGACGCACCCGGAGACGCGCCCAGCAGGGCAGCAACGGTTTTCTGCTTGTCAGTGACAATCTCGGTGCCAAGTTTCAGCACGCCGCCTTTGTCCGCATCTTTCTTGATGATCTGTACACGCTGACCAGCCTGAATCAGCTTCCAATCTTCTTTACGCGCATTAGGGTAGTACTCTTTCAGCGCCGCAAAGCGGTCATCGTCATTCAGCATCACCTGACCGATCAGGTATTTCACCAGGTCAAAGTTATCAATGCCAACGTGGGTCATCGGTCCGATGTTGCTGGTTGTGGTGGCACTCAGCAGATCAAACAGCGAGCCGTTTTTCAGGTACTTGGTTGAGAAGGTCGCAAACGGCCCAAACAGCACCACTTTTTTCCCGTCAAGGTTACGCGCATCGATATGCGGTACGGACATCGGTGGTGCGCCCACGGAAGCCTGGCCGTAAACTTTCTGCAGGTGGCGATTGGTGATTTCCGGGTTCTCGGTCATCAGGAAGGAGCCGCCGACCGGGAAACCGCCGTAGTTATCACCTTCTGGGATGCCGGTTTTCTGCAGCAGCTTAACGGCGGCACCACCTGCACCAATAAACACGTATTTCGCATCAACCGCGCGATCTTTACCGGATTTCACGTCTTTGATCGTAACGTGCCAGGAGTTGTCGCTGTTGCGTTTGAAATCGGTCACTTCCGAGGAGGTTTCCAGCGTGAAGTTCTGATCTTTTTTCAGGCTACCGATCAGCTGACGGGTGATTTCACCGTAGTTCACGTCGGTGCCCACTGGCGTCCAGGTGGCGGCCACTTTCTGGTTCGGGTCGCGACCTTCCATCACCAGCGGCGCCCACTGCTCAATCTGCTTGTGATCGGTGGAGAACTTCATGCCCTGGAACAGGGTGGTTTTCTGCAGCGCAGCGTAACGTTTGGTCAGGAATTCAACGTTCTTATCGCCCCAGACAAAGCTCATGTGCGGCGTTGAGTTGATGAATGAACGCGGATCGTGCAGCACGCCACGCTTAACCTGAGCCGAGAAGAACTGGCGGGAAATCATGAACGCTTCGTTGATTTCCAGCGCTTTGCTAACGTCGATTGAACCGTCTGCGCGCTCTGGCGTGTAGTTCAGCTCCATGTTAGCAGAGTGACCCGTACCGGCGTTGTTCCAGCCGTTAGAGGATTCCAGTGCCACGCCGTCCAGGCGTTCTACCATCAGCTGTTTCCAGCCCGGTTGCAGTTCTTGCAGCCAGGTGCCGAGCGAGGCGCTCATGACGCCGCCGCCAATCAGCAGCACATCGGTTTTTTCGGGCGCGTTTTCAGCGTGAACCACTGAAGAAATAAGCAGCGCTGCCAGCGAAAGGGCAGGCGCGATTTTTTTTAGGTGAGTCATTCTGATCCTGATGTTTACTGTGCAGGTGAACGTTAAAAATTCGCTGAGCAAATTAAAAGATTGTTACGAAAAGATTAATCTGTTTTTAGTTAATAAAGTATTTATGCGGGTTTATTAAGTTTTGTAACAGACTAAAGGGAAATAACCACAGGATTCAGGGAAAGGTAGCGGAATATCCGCTTACGATGCGCGGGTATTCTTTATATCTGGCTGCGCGACTTAGGTCAAATTAAATACGCACATGAGCGAAAAGCGGCCTTTTCGCGCACTACAAAACAGCAAGGAGCAGAATCAAGCCTGCCTGATAGTTTGGCAGGCTTAATGAGGTAAGGGAAAACACGTGTTCACATTTGCGCCGCGTTATCATGAATATGGTAGAGCGTTGCCGTTGCCGCCATGACGCACTGGCCGTCGTGCGCCGGTTCGTGGGTTTCTACGTCGGTGATGTGATATCCCACCGCGCCTGCTGCCCGTGCTTTACGAATGATGGCGTCGGTTAATTCTTCCATCGAGGTCGCCCAGCTGACGGATGTCACGCCGACAGGATGCAGTGAGGATAATTCGCGATGGGTGAGGTCCTGACGAATCAACACCGGTTTAATCTGCTGTGGGGTAAAAATAGAGATCACATCGTTAATCAGGGCTTTCATGGCGTTGCTCCTCAATTAATCATCACTGAGCCGTTTAAAAACGGAATTATTTTTTGCCAATATCGTTTTTCGCGCAGCGATTACAGCGTGCGTTCAATGTTAATAAACACCGATTGGCACCGACCGTTTTGGCTAAAGTTGCTAAAAAGTTGTTAAGAAAGGTTCAGCCACAACTCCGTGAATATTTGGGGAATATTCTTGCATCTGCTTACATTTACACCGCATCGCAAAAGTGAAAATAAAAGCAGTGCAGCCAGCTGCAGACGGAGGAAATAACCTGAATGCCTGTGGGGCATTCAGGTGAGAGATTAAAACTCGCGCTGACCGCCGAGTTCAATAACGCGGTTAGGCGGAATGCTAAATTGCTCATGGGCACGCTGGGCGTTGCGTTGGCAGAAATGGAAGATACCGCCGCGAATGCGCAGCAGACCACGGCGTTTTTTCATCACCAATGTATCGTGCGTAGTGAAAAACGATGCTTCATTCAGCGTGCAGCCAAAGCCTTCCAGGCCGCACAAGTGCAAGATCTCCGCCATCGAGGGCACTTCTCGCCAGCCGTAAGCCGCCGTCACTTGCCAGAACGACGGTGAGAGCTGAGTGATGCGCACGCGTTTTTGATTGTAGACGCGCGGGGTTTCCGTGGTGCGGATGTGCAGCAACACGACCCGCTCATGTAATACGCGGTTGTGCTTGAGATTGTGCAGCAGCGCCTGCGGAATTTCATGTTCTTTGCGCGCCAAAAATACCGCGGTACCGGGCACGCGCTTAGGCGGGGTGGTCTCCAGCGAGCGAATCATGGCCTGTAAACTTTCTGGGTCGTTGTCCAGGCGGCGAATCAAGCGGTTGCGTTCCGTGCTCCAAATCAGCATTAAGCCCATCATGATGAGCGCCAGAATCACCGGCACCCATCCGCCGGAGAGTAATTTCATCAGGTTCGAGACAAACAGCGGCACATCAATCGTCAGCATGGCGACGAGGAACACCAGCGCCAGCGGTACAGGCCACTTCCAGTTACGCAGCGCCACCACGCCGATCAGGCAGGCGGTAATGACCATGGTGCCGGTCACCACAATGCCGTACGCCGACGAGAGGGCGGAAGATTGCTTAAACGCAACGACAATGACGGTCACGGCGGCGAACAGCAGCCAGTTCACGACAGGAATGTAGATCTGTCCTGATTCGGTGTTAGACGTGAACACAATGCGCATGGGCGGCAGAAAGCCTTGGCGAATCGCCTGATGCGTGAGGGTATACACACCCGAAATCACCGCCTGTGCGGCGATCACCGTAGCCAAAGTCGACAGAATGATCAGCGGGATCTGTGCCCAGGCCGGTGCCAGGTTGAAAAAGGGGTTATCGAGCGCCTTCGCATCAGCAATCACCAGCGCCCCTTGGCCAAAATAGTTCAATACTAAGGCCGGCATGGCAATCACCAGCCAGGCCAGACGAATCGGCGCCTTACCCAGATGTCCCATATCCGCATACAAGGCCTCTGCGCCGGTCACCGCCAGGACCACCATACCCAGCGCCGCAAAGGAGAGCGCTTCGTGGGTATGCAGAAAATCAAACGCGTAAGCTGGGTTCAGCGCCTTCAACACGGTGGGATTGAGGGCGATGCCGTGCACGCCAAGCAGGCCAATGGAGATAAACCACACCAGCATCACCGGCCCAAACACGTAGCTGACCTTTTCCGTGCCGTGTTTTTGTATCACAAACAGCAGGGCGAGAATGGTCAACGCCAGCGGCACCACATATTTGCCGAGCGAGGGCGAGACAACGTTAATTCCTTCAATCGCAGAGAGCACAGAAATGGCGGGCGTAATCACGCCATCGCCATAAAAAAACGCGCTGCCCGTTAAGCCCGCCAGCATGATCATGGGGGCGATCTTGCTGCTGACATGGCGACGCGCCAGCGACATCAGTGTCAGGATGCCGCCTTCACCGTCGTGATCGGCACGCATCACAAAGCAGACATATTTCAGGGTGACGATGAGCGTCAGCGCCCAGAAGATCAGCGACAGGAATCCCATGACGGCGGTAACAGAGGGCGCGCCATCGGGCAAAATCGACAGGCACTCTTTTAAGGTGTAGAGCGGGCTGGTGCCAATGTCACCAAACACGATCCCGGCGGCCGCAATCATGCCTGCGGGCAGGGAAGCTTTCTTTGTCTGACTCATAGTATTCCTGATGGTAGCGCACGAAACGGTAAGCTTTATGGTCGCGAAAATACCTGTTTATTCAGGAATCTGATAGAGGATGGCGAGAGAGTGAACAGGATTTTTACGGCAATGCGTTAAATTTTTACACCTTTTTTATACCGCAGGAAAGCAAAGCCGCAGCGTGAGAGAAAAAAGGCAGCCGGAGAGGCTGCCTTTATCAGGTTACCAGCCTTTGATGATGTCGCCTTTGTAGATTTCGTTGGCTTTATCCAGTACGGGCTGTGATTGAAATGCTTCTTTGAGTTTTTGGATATTCGGACTGTCTTTGTTGTCTTCGCGCGCCACAATGGCGTTGACGTACGGGGACGCCTTGCCTTCCATGAACATGCCGTCGCGCGAGGCAGAGAGGTTCACCAGCGCTGCAAAATTATTGTTAATAATGGAAAGGTAAACCTGCGGATCGTCGAGGGTACGCGCCAGCTGCGGCGTGTCGACTTCAACAATCTTTAACTTTTTCGGGTTGTCGGTGACGTCCAGCGTGGTCGGCAGCAGGCCCGCCTCCGGCTTCACTTTCAGTAAACCCTGCGCCTGCAGCAGCAGCAGGCTTCGTCCCAGCGTGGTGGCTTCATTAGAGAGCGTTACCGTCGCCCCGTCTGGCAATTCCTTAAGCGATTTGATTTTGCGTGAATAGCCGGCAATCGGGAAGACAAACGTGTTGGTCACTACGGCGAATTTATAACCGCGCTCTTTAGACTGCATTTCCAGATACGGCAGGCTTTGGAACGCATTGGCGTCCACGTCTTTATTGAACAAGGCTTCGTTGGGCTGTACGTAATCGTTGAACGCCACCACATCCACGTCGAGCTGATATTTGTCGTGCGCCACCTGTTTGACCGTTTGCCACAGCGCTTCATCGGGCCCGGTATTGATCGCCACTTTGATTTTATTGTCGCTGTTGTTATCGCAGGCACTGAGCAGAGAAACCGCGGCGGCCAGTAAGGACGTGATGAGTATTTTTTTCATTATGCCGATTCCTTCGTGTAAGTGGTCTCGGACTATATTATACGTCTGGACGTCTGTACATCCGTCACTGATGCGATCGGTGCTTTTTTGTTCGGTTTGTGGTTGCTCAACGCCAGTCGTCACAAGGCCAGATCGATAAACGCATGAAGATCCTCAAACGCCTGCTGTCGCGCGTGTTCGTCCGTCACCACAATAAGGAGATCGGCATAGCCATTGAGCATCGCGCTGAGCTGACGGGCGATTTGATGTGCATCACCTGCACGAAATACCCCCGCTTGCATGCCGCCCTCGATAATGGCGGCCATGGCCCCGTTCCAGCGCTCGGTAATAGTGGTTGCCAGCGCAGCATAAGGCGACTCCAGGGTGGCTTTGCGCCAAAGCGAACTGTAAAGCTGCCACTCTGCATCCGGCTCTTGGGGAAGATGGCTGGCAATAAATGCCTCAAGCTGCTGCCTGTGCGGTAGGGTGCTTATCTGCTGGTTAAACCGCGCCAGATCCCGTTCCGCGAACAGGGTACAGGCTTGCACACTGAGCGTCGTCCAGTCAGAGAAATAGTGATAAATGTGGCTGCGCGACACGCCCAACGCGGCGGTTAACTCACGTGTCTTCACATTCTCCATGCCTTTTTCACTGAAAAGCGCGATGGCGGTTTCTAAAATTTTTTCGCGTAATCCTGATCCTGACGTTTTCATCACCACGGTCCGTTGACCTTGAGCGGTTGCTCAAATACAATTTATCGAGTTTGAGCAACCGCTCAAGTTTATTGAAATTGAAACGATGCAAATCATACCTGAAAATCTCACCCCTGCGGTCACGCGCAGCGCCGCGAGCACGCTTAAAGCGCTGGCTCGCCGTAATAAAAAGAAACTGCTGTTTACCCTACTGTTAGTGGTAACAGAAAACGTGGTTTACCTGCTTTATCCGCTTCTGGCTGGATTCGCCATCAATGCCATCATGGCGGGTAATGCCCTGCATGGCCTGTTTTATGCTGGACTGGTGTTTGTCATGTGGTTGATCGGTGCCGCGCGGCGCACCATGGATACGCGCACCTTTGCCCGCATTTATGCCGAATTAGCGGTTCCGGTCATTCTTGCACAGCGCCAGGAAGCCCATACGCACTCCGCTATCGCGGCACGCGTGACGCTGTCACGCCAATTTGTGGATTTCTTCGAAACCCATTTGCCGATGCTCATCACCTCCACGGCCTCAATGTGCGGCGCGGTGATTATGCTGCTGACCCTTGAGCCGTGGTCAGGACTGACGTGCCTTATCCTGCTGTCACTGTTTGCTGCCGTGCTACCCGGCTGGATGCGTCAAAACGAGCGTCTGATTACGCGCATGAACAATCGCCTTGAGCGCGAAGTGGGGTTTGTTGGTCGTGCAGGGGAAAAAACCTTGCTACGCCACTATCGTTTTTTGGCGCGCATGCGCATCCACTTGTCCAACCGGGAAGCGTTGGGGTTTTTACTGATCGGTGGCGCTGCTGCAGTGCTGTTTGCCGTCTCTATCGCTTTAATGGCGCTGAAAGGTGGCTTGAGCGCAGGCCATATCTATTCGGTGATGACCTATTTATGGATGTTCGCGATGAGCCTCGACGACGCGCCGGCACTGCTGGAGAAATATGCGCAGTTAAAAGAGATCGGTAAGCGCATTAACACCGGTTTAGCCTAAACAGCGCAAATAGGTTGCGGCGGAGTCTCGCACGCTCTGCTGCGCCTGTTCCGTAATTTCCCTCGCCTCAAAGGCACCATAGAGCTGCGTAAACTGCACCGCCTCAAGGCGCGCCATCAGCGTTTCGACGGCGCCCGCCGAAAGCGGCAGCATATTCGGGTAACTCCACATAAATGACACGCAATCGGCGCTGGGTGCGACCTGAATGATATCGCCGCTTAAGATCACACCCTTGTGCTGCGACCAGTGCAGCACGCATCCGCCCGCAAAATGGCCGCCGAGGCGCAGCAGTTGAACGCCTGGTAACAGATCCAGGCTGTCGCCCTGCCACGGACGTATCCAGTCGCTCTCTTGCATAATCCATTGGCTATCGTCAGCGTGCAAATAAATGGGAGCCGAAAAAGCCGCGGCCCACGCCTGCATGGTGGTGTAATAGTGCGGATGCGAAATGGCGATGGCGCTGAGTCCGCCAATGGCTTGCACCAATTCCAGCGTGGCGCGATCGAGATTAGCGAGGCAGTCCCACAAAATATTGCCCTGCGGCGTTTGCAGGATGAACGCGCGCTGATTAATGGCAAACGCGGGCACGGTTTGCAGGCTCAGTAATCCCGGCAGGTGCCATTGCCATTTGTTCTGGTGCGTAGCGTTAAGTGTGTTGAGCGGCAGCCACTGCTGGCCGGTAGACGGCACAAACTGACGCGCATCTTCACAGATTTTACACTGCGCGGGCGCCCCGGCGGTGTCGTCGTAGCCGGTGCCGCAGGCGCGACAAAGAACAGTCATTGCTTAACTCCTTTCGTCATGATTGGGTTTAAGCATAGCCTGTCAGGCGAAGGTTACTGCGGCGGCTGCAGTTGATATATCCAGGCCGTCACCTTTTCGCCATTCTCTGTGGAGACCGTGACCTCAACGCGATCGTAACCGGCTTCAAACTCATCCAGCATGGGCCAGTGTGCCTGCAATTGGTCTGAAAAGAACAAGTAACCGGAAACACGGTCGCCGTGGCTATTGAGTACAATGCCGGGAAAATCCGCCGCTGCGCCCCAGCCGCGCGCGTAGTAGGTTCCCGCGACGCTGCCGGACTGCCATTTGCCGCCGATGTTTTCCAGAATGTGCGCGTTGGCGTGACCGGGCTGTAGCGTACCGTAGACAAAAAGCGGTTTCATGACTCCCCCTGATAAAATCAACAAAACCGTGACTTTAGCGAGCCAAAACGCGGTTGTCATCTCAGACGCATTGTAGAAAGTGAAACGGCCTAACGAGGCCGAAGGTGAGCAATGCCCGGATATGTGCATCCGGGCGAAGGGCAGGGGACAACAATCAGCCGTGAAGTTTAGCCAACAGCGCTTTTGCAGCCGCCTCCGAGCTGGCGGGGTTCTGTCCTGTTACCAGATTGCCATCTTCTTGAACGAATACACTCCAGTCGGCGCCCTTGTGGTAGTGCGCGCCCAAGCGTTTAAATTCATCTTCTACCAGGAACGGCACCACGTTGGTTAGCTCAACGCCTGCTTCCTCACCGTTCGTAAAGCCAGTGACGTTACGGCCTTTAACCAGCGGCTCACCGTTAGCGCCCTTCACGTGGCGCAGCACGCCCGGCGCGTGGCAGACAAAGCCGATGGGTTTGCCTGCGCGATCAAAAGATTCAATGAGCGCAATGGAGGTCGCAGACTCGGCCAGATCCCACAGTGGACCGTGACCGCCAGGATAGAACACCGTGTCGAACGCATCCTGCTGCACCGTCTCCAGCTTCACGGTGTTGGCCAGCGCCTGCTGCGCCGCGGCATCGTTCTTGAAACGCTGGGTAAACTCTGTTTGAAACTCGGGCTGATCGCTTTTGGGATCCAGCGGCGGCTGACCGCCAGCCGGTGAAGCCAGCACCACATCAGCGCCCGCGTCGGTGAAGGCATACCAAGGCGCGGCAAACTCTTCCAGCCAGAATCCCGTTTTTTTACCGGTGTCGCCCAGCGTATCGTGCGATGTGAGAACCATTAAAACTTTCATCATTTCCCCTTGGTCAGGTGTACAAAGTAGAAAGTGTAGAAGAGGTTTCAGTTTTAGCGTAACGGCGGCTTTGCCTGCGGCGAGCAGCCGACGTTATGGTTAAGTCTGCGCCCTCGTTCACGACGAACGCATGAGGCGCTGGTGTTTTTTACCCATGTTCTTCTGATTCACATGAAAGGCCACAGGGTGCGTCTTTACGTCAGTTCATTCCTTTAATAAAAGCCGGAGGGTTGAGCATCCACCACGTATATAACCCCCAACCTATGGCACTGCATATCAGCAAGATAGCGCCCAGATTAAGCAGGCCTGCCGCAAACTGGCGCAGACTGCGGTGCGCTCGAGGAATGAGGCGTAAGCCTGCAAAACCTATAGCAAGTAATATGCAACCAGGAATAATGGGATAGTACATAAGATTATCAGCGTCCTTTCTTTAAAAGTATGACCGTTTGAGAGTTATAAATGTATATTGTGTTGCCATGAAATTAATTGAAAAAACATTATCGCGGTGAGATATTACATAGCCAATAAAAGCCTGTGATGTTATGCAATATATTGCCATAAATACACGTAATTATTGAGATGCGTCGTTGATCGAAGGTATCTTCTCTCCGTAGTAATCGCGAATCAAATCCGCCCTTGATGCTTTAATAGCAACAAATTGCGCGTCCGGTGGTGCACCAGGCGGTAAAAAAAGAATAACGGCTTCAGCGTTCATCATTTTTTCATAAAATTCTAAATGAATCAGGAATGCGCGGAACGCATAGCGCGGTAGGCCGCGAATGGCCCATTCTGTGGGATCAAGACCGGCTTCATTGAAAAGCCGTTCTGCGTGCGCCCTGGAAAAGGTGAGAGGAATAATACCTTTACCGGTTATCGGATCTTTTTGACCCCAGTGCGTGCCCGTAATGCTACCGTCTCTCAGCTCCATAATGATCCAGAACGGTTCACCCACATAGGTTTCATCAGGCAGCGCAACGGTTTTTATCCGCTCCGCGAGTAAAATATTAAAAGCAGGCAGATCCCGAACCAACAAAGGCAAAATGTCCCAGTGTCGGGCGAAGGCTTCCGCACCACTTTGATAGCCATTACGGGAGACCATAACGCCCGTGATATTGCCAATATCGCGCAGTTTGGATTCAAACTCTTGAATTTGACTTTTTGAAACCGGCGTTGCCCAATCTTTGCACTCAATCGCAACCCGATGGCGGATGCCTGCTTTCATAAATTCGTAATAAACGTCAATCTCATGCTGCACGCCCGATTTTCCTGTCATGAAAACGCGATTGGCTACCACAACGCCCTCATCACGCATATTGAGCAGGTGTGAATAGACGCGTTGCACATCTTTTTCTAAAGCCGTTCCAGGTTTCATTATCACTTTCTCTTTGGCAGTGAGCTCGCAATAGGTGCAGACATCATTTTTCTTTTTATCTTATTCGATACCGCCGCCCTTTGTTAATGCTTGTTAACAAGAGAAATAACGTTGAACGCTTTTATCGTGTTAAAAAGGGATAACAAAGCCGCTGTGCTAACCCGTTACGGAGCAGAAATGAGAACGCAAAAACGCTGCATGGGATATATCGCTATCGTGGTCGACGACTATGACCGAGCGATTGAGTATTACACCAACACGCTCGGTTTTACGCTACTGGAAGATACACCGCAGCCGGGTAAACGCTGGGTTGTGGTGACGCCAAATCCTGAAAGCGATTGTCACCTTCTTCTTGCCCGCGCCTCAAACAGCCGGCAGGAAAGATTTGTTGGCGACCAATGCGGCGGACGGGTGTTTTTATTTTTGCAGACCGATGACTTTTGGCGTGACTACCACGCGATGAAAGCCAAAGGCGTCACCTTCTGCCAGGAACCGCGTGAGGAGGAGTACGGGCAGGTTGTGGTGTTTGAAGATATTTATGGCAATCGCTGGGATCTCTATCAGAACGCGACTCGGTGAATCCGTTCGCGTCACGGCGATAGCTAATGCATTAGTCGAAATAGGGCGCTAACACCGTTTGCGTCCAGTGCATAAACGCCCGAACGCGCTGCGATAAATTGCGTCTGTGGGCGATTACAAAATGGTGGTAACACGCTGTATCTGAATGACATGATGAATTAGCTAAACAGTGATATGACCAAGTTGGGTGCCTACCTTCAGTGCGTATAACATTGATTATGTTAAATTAAACATCTAATCTTAAGTACGCTTCGCCCTACCTCTGTTTAATCCCAATATGCCTAAATCCAATGCCAATGGTGTCAACGCACGCCAACCTTATATAATAAACATTATATAAGGCCAGACAGATGACCATGAAGCCTGTATCATGCGGATGCACTCGATGCTTGAACCTCATCGGTAATGTATATGTGCGGCAAAGTATACTGGCTTAGGTCAAAAAAGCGGCAGCGCTACGCGAAATCTAACGGGTAATATCCCTGCGCATTTCGCAGAATTCACGTAGCGATGTCAGTCTTCAAAAAAATATTGAATACCATGACTGAGATTACTGATTTTACGGGTTTGATCTCCGCTGAAGAGACGCTCACCGAGAAACTCGCCGCATTTGTTCGCCATCGCGAGGCCTTTTCACCGAATACCTGGCGTCAGCTACTCAGTGTCATGCGAATGAGCTGGCGTTGGTGTCAAGAAAATCAGCGTTGCTTTTTACCTATGGCGCCGGAGGATCTGCAAGATTATCTGTTTCATCTGCAGGCAATGGGACGGGCCACGTCAACCATTTCTGTGCATGCAACGCTTATCGCGATGTTACACCGTAATGCCGGATTGATTCCGCCTACGGTCTCGCCTGACGTAGTACGTGCGCGGAAGAAAATTAACCGCACGGCCATTGTGGCTGGCGAACGTATTGGACAAGCTGTTCCCTTCTGCCGTGAAGACCTGATGCAGCTCGATACGCTTTGGAAACACTCATGCCGACTGCAGCAGCTGAGAGATTTGGCCTTTGTCCATGTTGCCTATGGCACATTACTGCGCATGAGTGAGTTATCCCGCCTCAAAATAGGTGATATTACGCAGGCCCCGGATGGACGTCTTTTACTCGACGTTGGTTGGACAAAAACCATTCTGCAATCAGGCGGTATCGTTAAAGCATTGAGTAGGCGCGCATCTGAACGATTGCGAGAATGGATACGCGCGGCAGATCTTACCAACGCGCCGGATGCGGTGATTTTCTGTCCGGTCCACCGATCAAATACCCTCACCGCAATCGCTACCGAGCCGATGAGCGCCCCCTGCCTCGAAGATATTTGGCGCCGCGCGCGGCGTGAAGTGGGCGAAAGGTTCCGCCTGAAAACCAACAAGGGACGCTATGCCAGCTGGAGTGGACACAGCGCTCGCGTAGGTGCTGCCCAGGATATGGCCAGAAAAGGGATATCCATTGCGCAGATTATGCAGGAAGGCACGTGGACACAAACGCAGACGGTGATGCGCTATATCCGTAAGGTAGAAGCGCACCGCGGCGCAATGGTTAACATCTTAGAAGACGAAGAGGAGTAAGTCTTAATAAGCCATTTAACCTATTGCCATCTGGTGTTCGCGTAAATCAGGTCTACAAGCGACACTATAACAGGATGCCGCAGTACACCTGAAAACTGCGGATTTTCGATACGCTTTGTTCTGACAATCAAAACAAAACGTTGTATGTGGATGCAAACATTTATGCAGCGTGCACTAACCCATTCAATTGCCTAAAGCTAATCCGTTGACGTCCGATAATTCTTAAGCAACTGGCTTGAATACAATGGAAAAGCGATGAAAAGGATTGAACGGGACTTCATTTGTTTATTTAACTGCTTTTGGTATCAGGACTTTCCGGTAAGCGAGAATGATGGACCTATAAATCGCGCTAACTGGACTATTCATATCGGTCTTGTGGTGAGGCAGTGTGCGAAGTTGCTGGGCGCCCGCGCATTTTTCGAGCAGGGTAATCGTACAGATGCTGTTATTCGCTATCCGGATGAGAATAAGTCACTGTTAACAAATATTGAGTGGGAGTGGATTTCCGCACACAAGCCCCGCGTCAATGAGCTGGAAAAGCTGAGAATTGAGAGTGGCGCGCCTTTCTTTTCAACATTCATTTCCTATAGTCGCAAGGAACACCTTACGGAGGTCTTGGACAGAGCAAAAGCAATATGGAATGGTGCTGAAAAGCCCTTGATTTTATTCATTATCACTTTCCACGTAAAAGGTCGTGATCGAATTTTTGAAGAGCTTCAGACCTATTTCTTTGCCCGTAACACCGTAAAAAAAATTCGTGCCCAACCTGCCCTGCCCTGGCAAGTCACGCGTGCCAAATATAACAATTCGATTGACGCCGACTAACCGAATGGCCAGCAAAACTTGGTATCTCGCAGACATTACTCCCCCTAAACGTGCGTGAATGAAAACCTCCACCTTCACGAATCCCTAAACCCCTCTATGTTTTGAGGGGGCTGGGACAACCCGTCGTTAACATGCCCATCATGTGCATTGGCGTCTCTTTTCACCGCCTCTGCGTTCATTCTCTTTTCTCATCAATTTAACGCTTGAACGTTATGTTAAATGAGGCGTCTTGTAGGCCTGTTCCTACCTTTAGGGACCGGTGTGCTGATGGTAGCAAGTGATTAACAATGCGATCCTTGGAATGTGCTTGACGTGAACCACACTACCGCCGACCTCAATGCAGTCTTATTACATCAGCGATTTAAGGGAAACATTGACGTGGATAAAAAAAACACCTGGCGTACTATCGGGCATTACCCGTTATACCGTACGCCGCTTATGATTGTCGGAATATTTTATTTGCTTATTTTTTTTATGAACTCCATCGTGTTTATGGAGTGCCTATTTTGGTAAAAGAGTCAAATAGCATCCACAGCGTGAACGTCATTTTTTTAAGGTAATGCGGCTCCCCCGCTGTCGTACGTTTCGTGGCGAGTCTTCACGCTCTCGGTTGGGCTATGCTCTGTTTGGAGGCGCAAAATCATGGCTAAATTTATGGTCGTTGATGATCACCCCTTGGCGGTAATGGCGATTAAAACGCTGTTGGAAAATGAAGGACATCAAGTGGTGGCGGAAACGGGTGATTCTCGTCGCGTACTGCATTTGATTGAGCAGCATGCGCCTGAAGGGCTGGTTCTGGATATCGATCTGCCTGATAAAGACGGAATTGAAGTATTAAAGTCTATACGCGATAAAAAAATAATGATCCCGGTCATCGTAATGAGCGGAAAAAACGCCGAACATTATGCGTCAGAAAGCATTCGCTACGGTGCTAATGGATTTATAAGCAAAAAAAACCAGCTGGAAAACTTAATAATGGCGGTGAAAGCGGTATTAGGGGGTTATACTTACTTTCCGCTGCAACAATACGACCCCCCAAATAAAAAGGGTGAGCACAACGATGGTGGTAAAATTCGTCAACTCTCGACGCGGGAATACCAAGTGCTTGAAATGTTATCTGAGGGAGCTGAAATTATTGAGATTGCGGCTCAACTGGAGATAAGCAATAAAACCGTGAGTACTTACAAGGCGCGCATAATGGAAAAACTCAGCCTGCGAAATCAAAAAGAGCTGCTCGATTTTGCGCGTATAAACCATATTAGTTAACCCTCATGCGCACTTTTTGGCTTTTACTATTTCTGTTGCCAGCCGTGCTTGTTTACGCAGGCGAACGCCCCGTGCGACTCATTCCCAGCCAACCGATATCGTTCGATATTCCCAGCCTCAGTGCGCAGGACTGGAGCTGGTTGGGCATGAAACGAGAAATTGTGGTGGGGATTTATGGCCCTATTCGCCCCCCCATTATTCGGCTCAATCCCTCAGACGAGCTTTCAGGCTATTTGCCCAACCTGCTGCAGACGTTGTCATTCAATCTGGGCCTGCGCGCCTCCGTTGTCTATTTTGACACCTTCGACGCTGCGGCAGTTGCGTTGAAAAATAAACGCATTGATATCCTTTTTCAGCCTCCCGCCAGTGGTCAAGTTGCTCTGGATAACAGCGTTAGCATCGATATTTTTCCCGCGCATTTTGTGGTGGTTAGGCGTGAAGGTAACTTGTTCAATTTTCATCGCGACAGCGCTGTTCCTCCCGTCACGGCGCTGCTGCGTGATGAGACGCCGCCAAATGGCGCAGATAGCAAAATCCGCTGGTTCAACTCACCCCAATTAATGCTGGCCTCGGTTGCGCTCGGCACCAGTAATCGCGCCATTCTGCCTGCCAGCGAAGCGGATTATTTGATTGAGCAAAATTACGCGAATACTCTGCGTATTATTGCTCGCGCGGATGATATGCCCAAGCAAGCCTACCGTTTTATTATCTCCAATACGCAACAGGCGCTAATACATGGTATTGAGGCAGCGCTCAGCGGTTTTCATACACATTCGGTGAATGGTGAAAACGCATCGCAATGGGAGCGTGACAATATGGCGCGTTTCCTGGCGGCGGACATTATGCTGACGCCAGCTGAAAAGCTTTGGCTAAAGCGCAATAAACGGGTTGGCGTAGGCGTTTCCTCCCTTGACTCCCCTTTTTTTATTAATGAAGGAAAAGACAAATTCCAGGGTATTGCTCCCGATCTCTTAGCGCTAATTGGCATTAAAACCGGCATGGAATTTTATCCCTTAACCCGCGAAAGCGGTGCGGACGAAATTATGCTTACGGGCCCCTTTGTGGTCAGCGTTCAGCGCGAAGAAAATTATCTGTTGACGAATCCTTTTACCTGGTCGCCAGAAGTATTAGTGACCCGTATCAATGAAGACGAACTGCCGGAGCGTCCGCGCATTGCAGTCGATCCACGCCATGGTATTAACCCCTGGCTGCTGGAAAAATATCCCCATGCACAGTTAGTGGAGGCGAGCTCTCCTGCCTTAGCGCTGAAATGGGTTGATGACGGAATGGTTGACGCGGCGGTGAATACGCTGATCAGCAGCAAATACATTATTCAACGTTTATTCGAAAATAGTCTGCAAATAAGAGATGTATTGGCCACAAATAACAACGCACCCATCGCTTTTGGCGTGAGGCGTAATCAGCCTGAGCTGCTCAGCATCATGAATAAGGTCCTGGCGACCTTACCTTCAGATATTACCTTAAGCATTTTAGGCCGCTGGCAAGGGGCACCGGTGGCACGGTTTAATACGTGGACATTCTATCAGCGTGAATACAAGCAGGGGTTAACCGTCACGCTGCTCGTGCTGGCCGCCACGCTCACCTGCGCGCTGATTTTATGGCGTCAAATTTGGTATAACCGCCGCACCCGCAAACAGTTAAAAGAGCAGCTACGCTTTCGTGATTTTGTGATCGATAGTCCTCCTCGGCCAGTGTATCTGGCGGATAACAACGGAACCATTCTGCACAGTAATAAAGCGTTCCGAGAATTTTTCAGCGCGACGTTGCGTGAGCGCCTGAGCCTATCTCTATTTGATCGCCGTCATCCTCTTGCAGAAATATGGTTGGCTTGCCTGGCAACAGAGGCACAGGAAGATGGCGGTAAAGATCTGCGGTTTTCACTTGATAACGGGCAAGGTGTCCGACATATCCAGCACTGGATGATGCCGTACATCAATAGCCAAGGCGTTGAAGATGGCATTATTGCGGGTTGGGCTGACGTAACTGAATATCTCTCGTTGCTCGACGAGCTTTCGAAGGCCAGAGAAATCGCAGAGACAGCGAATCAAAGTAAAAGCCAATTCCTTGCCACCATGAGCCATGAAATCCGCACGCCGTTGAGCGCCATCATCGGTTTGCTGGAATTACAAAGCGCACGTAAAGATGGCAAAACGGATACTGAGTTGCTCGCCACGGCAAGAGAGGCATCGCGTAACCTGATGGCGCTGATCGGCGACATACTGGATATGGCCAAAATTGAAGCGGGTCATATGGAGCTGCAGCCAGAGTGGGTGACGCTTGATGCAATCACGACGCCGGTGGTGCGTGTCTTTACCAACCTGGCGCGACAGAAAGGCCTGCATCTCTATCATCATCTCAGCGGCAAGGATCGAGAGATATTCGTTGATGCCGTGCGTTTAAAACAGGTGATGATGAATTTGGTCAGCAATGCCATTAAATTCACAGAAAAAGGCGAAATTTGCATCCAATGCCAGTTAAGTAATGTGCCTGGTGCCCTTAAAACCCTAACGATTACGGTTGCGGATAGCGGCAGAGGTATGACGCCCGAGGCCACTGAGCGCGTTTTTCAACCTTTTGAGCAGGCGGAGAAACGTGAACGAATCGGAACGGGGCTGGGATTGCCCATCAGCCGCGACATCATCACCCTGATGCAAGGGGAGATTTCATTAGAAAGCACGCTCGATCAAGGCACAACCGTGCGTATCACGCTACCGGTTGAAACCCGGACGTCAAACCTTATTCGTTCAGAGGCGGAGCCCGAGGACATGCCTGCACAACACGGCGCCTTACGGGTATTGATTGTTGACGACCATCCTTCAAATCGTCTGCTGCTTTCGCGTCAGCTGGGGTTGTTAAATCACCGGGTTATTGAAGCGGAAGACGGCGAAGCGGGCTTACTGGCATGGCGTCGCCATCAGCCCGATGTCATCATTACCGATTGCAGTATGCCGCTGATGGACGGACCTGAAATGACGCGCCGGATTCGTCAGGAACAAACGCAGCCGGTGACGATCCTCGGTCTGACGGCCAATGCGCAGGATTCTGAGCGCGAGCGCTGTCTCAAGGCCGGAATGGACGCGTGCCTTTTCCGACCGCTGGAATTGACTCAACTGGCGCAAGTCCTGAGCAAACTGCGTCCTGCGCCGACTATCAACGTCAATGCCGTTCCCGAGGAGTGGGTTGATGTGGAAAAGCTCAACCGCATTTTACCTGGAAGCATTTCAGCGCAGTGTCAAATGCTGACGGGCGTAATAGTGCAAAGCAACGACGATATTGCTGCGTTAAAGCAGTGCTGGCGGGCACATGACGTCGAGCAATTTAAGCGACTGCTACACCGTTTAGTGGGGACATTGAGTGGTCTGGGGATCACCACGCTGAGCGAGCAATTCCGTTTTATAGAGGAGTTAGTGGAAATGGACGAAGAGTGGGAAACCCTGGGTCGTCATGTTGATAAAGCCGAAAATTTACTGCACGATTTTACGCAGGCTTGTTGTAAATAATTATTGTAGGAAATGGATTACACCCGCCTACTCTGCCGCTGATGTTCAACAAATAATATGTTTGTCAAAATTTCCTCACTGCGGAAAAGATTAAAAACCTTTCCCCCTTCCGCAGTGGGGTATCGCTCTGCTTCGCAGCGGGTGTTTAGACAAACATAGCTGGATTGTATTGAACATCATGAAAAATAATCGGCTCGCCTACTCTATTCGATTTTATAAAGATGCTTTAATTACCGCTGGGATAGTATTAACCACAGGACATTTCGCCTGGGGGGCAGTAACTCCTCTTCATGGGGCTTCAGTCTCTGGCGCGGGAAATACATTAATTATCTATCAGCAAGACATCACAACCACCGTTGATAATAGCCACGCGTTATATATCGAGAACGGTGGATACGCGCAGGTTATCGATTCAACGCTAACGGCATCGGGTGCTGCGGGTGATGGCTTCTATGCCACGGGTCAAGGGTCCCTGCTGGATATCAGTGACAGTAAGATAAGTACCCTCACCAACGCGGGTTCCGCGGCAGTCCTTCGCGACGGGGCTCATGCCAATCTTTATCACGTTGAAATTTTCCCTGAAATGCGTGGTATTGATTCCATCGGTGGCACCTTTACAGGCGACGAGGTCAAGATCGTCACCAACGGCTATGATGCTGTTTACAGCGGTAAAAACGCCTCAGGCTCGCTGACCAATAGTCAAATTAACGTAAGCGGTGCGGAGGGTACCGCTGCTTTTTCTGATGCGGGTTATCTCAACCTGCAAAACACAAATATCACTTTGCAGAGTAATAACACAGCGTTGGCTACCGCAAATAGTGGTGTGATCGAGTTAAAGGGTGGAGAGATAACGGGAACAGAAGGTGGTACGCTATTCGATATCCGCCATTCTGGAACTGTTCTTGCTGAGAATTTTAAAGCAACACTGAGTAATGATGCCGGTTATGCGAACAACAGATTTATTAATTTTGACTACACCGCGCCGAATACAAATTTATATTTTAATCGTGGGGAAATCGACATTTCAGGCGATAACGCCGTGGGCATTGCTGCAGAAAAAGCTTTCGGAATTGTTAATTTTGATGATACGCGGCTCTCTCTGGCGACGGGCACGGCAATTACAGTCGGCAATAAATCTGACTTTTCCGTCAATCTCAATCACAGTGAAATTGCCAGTAAAACGTTATTGGTCAACTCCTATACCGATGGTAACCCCGATTTTATCCCGCAATCCTTTACGCTCAATGCGAACGATCGCTCTGTATTAGAGGGGAATGTGTTTCTGACGCGAGCCCAGCGTCAAAATCACCAAATTAACCTTGATAATGATTCCGTATTGCACGGAAGTATTCAGGGTCTGCAATCGCTCACGTTAAATCGCAATAGCCGCTGGGAAATCACGGGCGATTCATCGGTAGATGCAGTGAACATCAGCAACAGCGAACTGCGATTCGACAATAATACTGCCGGATTTAAGATGCTGACGATTGTGGGTGATTATGTGGCAGAGAATGCCAAAATGTTACTCAATGGTGCATTAGGCGGCGACAACTCGCCTACGGATAAAGTGCATATCATGGGCAACAGCAGCGGCGTAACCGAGGTGGCCGTGAACAATATTGGCGGTAGCGGCGCGCAAACCCTCGAGGGCATCACGCTCATTCAGGTGGACGGTCAAGCTGGCGGTGAATTCAGACAAGCAGGCCGCATTGTCGCTGGTGCCTACGACTACGCGCTTCAGCACAGCAGCGACCGTCACCGCTGGATGCTGACCAGCCAGCCACAGTTCAGGCAGGATTTACCGGGCGACCATCAGAATGATACGCCGGACAATAGCGAAACGCCGTCCGAACCTGTGCAGCCAGCAGAACCGGTTAACAGTGATACTGCGCCTGTTGCATCAGAGGATGAAGCCAAGACCAGCGCACCCGTTGGCGATACAGGAATGGAAGAACACTCCCCCTCTCCTGTGTCGTCGGTGCCTGTTGCGCCTGCTGCCGGCTCGGCTGAGGGAGGCGTGAAGGCAATGACCGTGCGACCGGAAGCAGCAGGCTACCTTGCTAACGCGGCCGCGGCAAACACCCTGTTTGGTGCAGCGCTGAACGATCGCCTCTCTCGCGGTGATGAAAGATTGTGGCTGCGCAGCGTCGCTGGACGTAACCAATTCAAGGACTCCAGCAATCAGATTGCAACAAAAGGCCATTATTCGGCGTTTATCCTCGGTGCAGACCTGCTGGAAAACAGCTTCACCGGGTCAGATCGACTGCGGGTGGGTGCAATGGCCGGAATGGCGCAGGCACAAAACGTCTCGCGATCGTCTGTGACGGGGTATCAAGCCCGATCGAACGTAAACGGATACGGCTTTGGTGTGTATGCCAACTGGCAACAACGTGATGCGGATCAGAATGGCGCCTATGTTGACAGCTGGCTGATGTATAACACGTTTAAAAACAGCGTATCTGGCGAAGGCTTGGCTCAGGAGCACTACCGCTCGCGTGGTTTTACTGGAGCAACCGAGTTTGGTTATCGTGCGAAAGTGGCGACCTTCAACCAGGACTTCGCACTGTGGCTGCAGCCTAAAGCCAGTGTGAGCTGGCACGGTGTCTCTGCCGGGACACATAAAGAGCGTAACGGCACCGAGGTAAAAGATCGCTCCGCGCGCGGTCTGCAAACGTCACTGGGTCTGCGCGCGTCACTGTCGGCGAGTGACAATGTCAACACTGCTCTGCTGCCTTGGGTTGAAGTGAACTGGCTTCAGAGCAGCAAGGCGCCGGCGGTGTCACTTGACGGTGCGAACGTTACGCAAGCTGGCGTCCGCAATCGGATTGAAGTGAAAGCGGGTATCAATGCCAGACTGAATAAAAGCGTGAATCTGTGGGCCGGGGTAGCATACCAGCAGGGATCACATGGCTATCGTGATACGCAAGGGATGCTGGGGTTGAAAATCGATTTTTAACGATGTGTTTCAACTAAGGTGTTGTGTGAGACACCGCGATAAAGATGCGTTAAATGTGATGAAAACCACTTTGATGTACGTTAATGCCCGGCACTGAGCCGGGCATTTTTCTTGGCTAACTTAATCGATCTGCTGTGGCTGCTGACGGGAATCTTAAACAAATGCTTAACTGTATGTTGTAACTTAATGCCTATTATTCTCTACCCTGTCCAAACACAGGCAGCAAATGGAGCCAGCTCAGTAGCCAGGCCAGAATATTGACTCCACCAAACAGGAATACCAGCAAGATAGCCGCCTTCATGCGCGGCATTGACGTAAAGCGCCGCTCTGCTTTACGCGCGAGGAGTGCCGGGCAAATCACCGCCCAAAGTGTCGCGAATAGCCCGGCAAAGCCGATGGCCGCCACAAATCCGTCCGGCCAAAAAAGCGATGCCATTAGCGGCGGTAAAAACGTTAAGCCCGCCGTTTTAAGCCGTGCGGACAGTGAATCCCCCCATCCCAAACGATCGCGGATGAAATCAAACAGTCCGGCAGTCACGCCAAGAAAAGAGGCAATCACCGCAAAATGGGAAAACAGGGACAACATGATCTTCGCCCCATGGCCATACTGATTGGCCCCGAGGGCGGACATCAACGCGGCAATATCACCCCCCTGCTGCACAACCTGCGGAAAGGCGCTGCGCGGCACATTGCCCATAGTGCAGGTCAGCCAAAACACGTAAAGCGTAAGTGATAACACCGTGCCCAGCGTAAGCGCCTGCGTGAGCTTACCGCGATGACGACGGTAATAACGGACCAGCCCGGTGATATTGCCGTGATAGCCGAATGAGGCAAGGCAGAATGGCACTACCCCCAACGCATAAGGCCAATAACGATCGCCCGTCGGCGGTGCGCTAAATAATGAAGGCGCATCAATCTGCATCAGTAACCCGCCAAACAGCAGGATTAACAACACGATTTTGATCAGCACACAACCGGTCACCAAACGGCTGACTTCCCGCGTGCCCAAACACACCACCGCGGCAACGCAAAGCGTTAAGGTGACTTTGGTGGCGCCAGTAGAGAGCGGAACACCTAGCTGGTTAAGCGAATGTTGATAAACTGGCCCGCTGGCCGAGATATAGGCATAGGTCAAAATGCCCAGAACAAACAGAATGCTAATCCCATTCACGCTGGCCCAGCCGCGCCCAAGTAAATCACGCGTTATCGTGTCATACCCTGCGCCAGGGGAATATTGCACGCTAACCTGCATAAACAGCAGGCCGGAAAGCAGCATGGCACCCCAGCTAAAGGCCAGCAGCAGCAATGACCAACCAAACCATGCGCCCGCCATGACCACCGGCAAGGTAAACATGCCTGCCCCTACCACGGTGCCGCAGATCATCATCGCGCCCCACCACACCGATGGCTGACGCTGATGCATACGTTCTGGCATCTCCAAATCCCTGCAAAATCATAAAGGCCGCGATGATACAGCGGAAAGGGAGAATGTCAGCATGTCGCGGTGAGGTTATTTTTAAGGAGCTGTCAGCGTGGGCTGACAGCTAACGCGTATTCGGTTGATGGGATAGGCGACACCCTGTGCCTTCAGGCGTAAAACGCAGGGCGCGTCGGCAGAGTGATGGTTACGATCTCCCCACTGTTTTGCGCTTCCACACAGGCGTCGGCCGCCACCGCCGCTGCATAGCCATCCCAGGCGGAAGGGCCGCCGAGCTGCCCCGCTCGCGCACCGTTAATGAAGTCTTGCAGTTCGACGTCATAGGCAGCAATGAAGCGCTGTTTCCAGTCGGTCAGAATGCCACTGCCCAGCATGGCCGCACGGCGCGTTGACACCGACATCGGCTCCGGCAGGCGCGCGACTCCGCTCTCACCGACCACTTCACACTGGATATCATAGCCATACTGACAATTGACGAAAATTTCCACGTCGATGCGCACGCCCTGCGTGGTTTCCAGCAGCACGATCTGCGGATCGTTGAGGTGCGGCGCGGCGCGTGACGTCTTGCGCGGATACACCACTTGCGCACTAACGTACTCATCGTTGAGTAACCAACGGAGCACGTCGAGTTCATGAATGAGCGTATCGGTAATCGCCATCTCCGTGGTATATGCCTCACCCACAGCGGGATTACGGTGCGCGCAGTGCAGCATCAGGGGTTGGCCTATCTCGCCCTGTTCAATAACCTGTTTAAGGGCGCGATAGCCACTGTCGTAAGGGCGCATAAAGCCCACCTGCACAAGCCTCTTCCCCGCAGCCATTTCTGCCTCAACAATGTTTAGGCAGCCTTGGGCAGTCACGGCCAACGGTTTCTCGCAAAACACCGCTTTGCCCGCTTGAATCGCGGCCAGCACAAACGCTTCATGCGTAGGGCCCCACGACGTCACCATCACGGCCTGCACCTCCGGCGCGGCGATAAGATCGTCGGGCTTATCATAGATTGTCGCCTGTAAATCCAGATCGCGGTTAACCTGCTCGCACTGACTGCGATTGATATCGTTTAGCGCCACCACTTTTGCGTGGCGCAGCACTTGGCTGCAGCGGCGAATATGTTCACGCCCAATGGCACCTGTACCAATTACGCCGAGATTTAACGTCATCACTTTTCCTTAGTCCATCAAGGGGAAATTACTGGTTGAGGTAGTCAATGCTGTGCTGGATTTCGCGAACAATGTCATCTTCACGCCATGCCTCCATGCAAGATGAGAACGGCTCAAAGGCATACAGACCGCGATAACCTCGCGCTTCCAGCCGGGCGAGCTGCTCTTTTGAACCGAGGCGATCTTGTGCACTCAACATCACGCGCTCTTCATCAGTGAGCTGCGACGCGGGACGCGTATCTCGCACCCCAGAAAGATGCACCAACCCGACATTTGCGACGTCAACGCCGCTCTCGAACTCCCGCTCTGCCTCTTCATACAGGTAATGATGGAAGGTATCTAACACGATTTTGAACGGCACGCCGGCCTCGCGAATCAACCGCTGCGCCTGTGCCGCGGAACGTAAAGCGCTTTGCGGAAAGCCCAACGGCTCAACCAGTCCCGCAATGCCATATTCGGCAAACAGCGGCCCCAGCGTCTTCAATGCCGACACGGTTTGCGCATCGGAGATGACGGTGCCGTCGTTCAGAGGACAGAGCACCAGTGCTTTCGCCCCCGTTTGTCGTGCATCTTCCAGTAAGCCGCGAGTCGTTTCGAGCACGGCGTCGGTGAGCTGATTAAAGGGGTAGACCGCATTGATGGTTTCAATCGACAGCGCATGCTGGGCGGCCAACTGCCGTACCGCTTCACCACCCAAGGCATCAGTCACGCTGCCGCTTTTCATGTCATTGCGCAACTCCACATGGTGCAAACCCAGCCCGCTCACCAGCGAGAAAAATTGCGCAATACTGAGGCCAGGGGCGATTTTACGGTTTATGCAGAAGCGTTCATTGCTGATTTTAGTCGTCATGCTTTTTCCTGAAATAATCGGCTTTATTGAGCGTACCAAAGGCGGAGTACGTGGAATCATAGAGGGTCGAGACGCCGCAGACGCGTACAAGCTTGATGGAATTACATCAAGGGACGGGCTAAAAAAAAGCGCAATGGCGATGACTCGCGATTGCGCTTGAGACGGGGAAGACAGGTTAGATTTTGCGCGCGGGTAATGACACGCACAGTAGCCCGGCGACAATACAGATCACGCCCGCCAAACTCTGCCAGTGGAAGGGTTCTGCAAACTGCGGCAGCAGGATAGCCGCCAGCCATACCAGCACATAGCTCAGGCTGAGGAGTGGATAAAGTCGATTCAGCGGCATGTGGCGCAGCGCCAACATCCAAAACAGCATCGACAGCCCATACAGGCCCAGGCCAACCGCCAACCGCAATACGGCGTAGGGGTGTCTTGCCAGTAACGTCAGCGGCGGAAAATCACTCATCGCTGCGCGCAGGGTTAATTGCGCCAGCGTGACCAGCAGCACGCTGGCTAGCGCCAATAACACCCCTTTCATAGATAGCTTCCCATCAGCGCGACGCCCACGACAATGATCCCCGTACCGATCCACTGTCGCAGCGTAAAGGTCTCACGCCAAATCAGGCGCGCAGCCACCGCGACCAGCACAAAGTTCAGGCTCAGCATAGGATAGGCCACGCTAACCGGCACCTGTTGCAATACCGTCAACCACAGCAACATCGCCACGCCCAGCAGCAGCAAACTCAGCCCCACCCAAAGGATGAGCCCACGTTTATCATTTCGCAGACTCACCAGCGCGGCCTGTTTCTGGCACAGCTGGGCGGCGCAGCTTAGCAAGCTCACGAGCAGGATCAGCAGCAGATTCATGGCGCGGCGTTATAACCGTAGTAAACCAAACGGCCCTGACGATAAACATCATCCGGCAGCGGCAATGTCGCATCCGGCGTCGGCTGGTGTGAATCCAGCAGCATCACCAGCGATACACGACCGTGACGACGATGTTCGCGCAACCAGTCGGCAAATGCCTGCCCATCGACATAGCGTGATTGCGCATCGAGATAGCTCAGACCGTATTGCAACTCACCTTTGGCGTCGAAAAAGGTGATATCGCTGCGGCGCGCTTCCCACGAAACGGCGGCGGCAATACCGGGGTTATCCACCAGCACATAGCGGCTATCGACAAGCTGGCGATGAATGGCCTGGACAAAATTCTGCGGCTGTTTGCTATCGCGAACTTTATGCGGGATCGCGAAGCCCACCAGGAGCGCCAACGCCAGCGGGCACAGCGCCGCGAACTGCCAGCGACCGGTTTTAAGGCTCAGCGCGCCCACGAGGCCCCACCCGGCAAACGCCAGCGTGGCACAGATTACCGCCGTGGTATCGTCGCTGCCGTAGACCGGATGTTTAGCGATTCCCCAAGGCGCAATCACCACCAGCGCCACCAGCGCCGTAACGGCACCGAACAGTAGATTAATCCAGCCGTTTACGCGAAAAGCCCGCGCGGACGCTTTCTGCGCATAATGCGCCATCAGCAGCGCCAGCGGCGCAAAGCACGGCAGGATGTAGGTCGGCAGTTTACCTTTGGCGATGCTGAAAAAGACAAAGGGCAACACTACCCAACTCAGCAAATAGACGCCCGACGTGTGCTGGCTGCGCTGCTGCCATGCGTGCTTAAACGCGCCGGGCAGCAACGCCAGCCAGGGTAGACAGCCCGCAAGCAGCACGGGAACGTAGTACCAAAAAGGGGCTTTATGTTGTGCATCGTCTTCCGCAAAACGCTGAATGTGCTCCACCCAGAAGAAGTAGTGCCAGAAATCCCCTTCCTGATGGTGAATCGCCAACGCCCAAGGCGCACTGGCTGCGGCGGCAACCAGCACGGTAAAGGGTCCCCAGCGCAGCAATTCGCCGATACGCCGTTGCCACAGCGCCCACGGCACAATCGCCAGCACCGGCACCGCCAGCGCCAAAAAACCTTTGGTCATAAAGCCCATCGCACAGGCCAATCCCAACAGCAGGTAGCCGATAAAGCGCTGCCGCGTCGTCACGGCTTGCGCTGCATACCAGTAGCTGCACATGGCGGCGATCAGCCACAGCTGTAGAATGGGATCCAGCACGGCATAGGTGCCGATGCCATACACCAGCAGTGAAGTCAGAAAAATCACGCTAGCAGTTAACGCCACTTTGCGGCTGGCAAACATCTGCCGCCCCAGCCAGTAAACCAAAATGGCAGTGAGCGTCGTACAGAATATCGATCCCGCACGCACACCGAAATTGGTATGACCAAACAGCAACTGCCCAATGTTATTTACCCAGTAGCCGGCAATGGGTTTTTCAAAATAGCGCAGGTCAAAGAAGTGCGGGACGATCCAGTTGCCACTGATGATCATCTCGCGACTGATCTCAGCATAACGGGTTTCGTCAGGCTGCCATAAGCTACGAAACTCAATGGGTATCAGATAATAGAGCGCAAAAAGCGCAAAAAGCAGTGTGATTTTACTACCTGTTCGCATCCCTGTTTCCTGTTAGAGAGAAGCCTGATATCCCAGCCAGCCTTCGCGGCCTGGCAAGTGACCACGTACCACTTTACCGCGCGGGAGCGCGCTGAGATTGTCCGGTAACAGCTGACTCAGCGGGCAAAACGCAATCCCCTGCTCGCGCGCGCGCTTCAGAAGTTCACCGAACGCGTTAATCCCCACGATGCCTTCCACTTCTGCATGAATGGTGTAAACCGGGGTGCCGGTATCCGCGTGGATTTGGGCGAGGATAAAGTCGTTATAGTCTTCGGCACTGACGGACTGGCCAACCACCTCGTCCCACGTGGGTAACGTCACCGGAATTTGTACCGCGCCGTCACTGCCATCACGCATCACCGGTACAAAGGGCCCGGTGCCGCGACAATCGCTGTTGTAGCGAAATCCGAAGGGCTGTTTTGCCTGCACCACGCGTTGATCGGCGCGCCAGCCCGCCACGGCGGAACACGTGACCTTGTCACCGATGATCGCTTCCAGCGCCTCTTTTCCACGTAAGATTTGCGCGTGAAGCTTCTCTTCCGGCCAGACGCCCGCCCAGGTTTGCCAGGCAAAGTGATCCCACGCGTGCAGTCCCACTTCATGATGATCTGCGGTGGCGCGAATAATCGCCTCCAGGCCACGACCAATTTCACGGCCTGGCCACGCGGTGCCGGCCAGCAAAATATCCCATCCATAGAGAGACGCTGCCCGCGAGCGCAGCATTTTCCACAAAAAGCGCGGCTTCAGCAGGCGCCATAAATGGCGCCCCATATTGTCCGGCCCTACGGTGAAAAAGAAACTGGCTTGCAGCTGATGCAGGCTGAATTGTTCAAGCAGCGCCGGTACGCCTTGTTGGGTACCGCGCCAGGTATCGACATCAACGCGCAACCCGACTTTTCTCATGGCTTGTCCTGCAACTCGACGGTGCGCAAGAAGAAGTCCAACGTGTTATCGATGGTGGTATCCATCTCAACCGTCGGCGTCCAGTCCAGCAGGCGACGCGCATTTTTAATTGACGGCTTGCGGTGCTCAACATCTTGATAACCTTTGCCGTAATAGCTGCTGCTTTCAACTTCGCGGAAACCTGCAAACGGCGGGAAACGATCGCGCAGCGGATGGCGTTCAAAACTGGCCAGCAGGTGCTCAGCCAACTCTTTGATACTGGCTTCATTATCAGGATTGCCAATATTAACGATTTGCCCGTCGCAGTTCTGATGTTTGTTCTCAATGATGCGGAACAACGCTTCAATGCCATCGCGGATATCGGTAAAGCAGCGTTTTTGCGCGCCGCCATCAATGAGCTTGATTGGCGACCCTTCCACCAGATTTAAGATCAGCTGGGTAATGGCACGCGAACTGCCGATGCGCGCGGCATTGAGGTTATCCAGGCGCGGCCCCATCCAGTTAAAGGGACGGAACAGCGTAAAGCGCAAACCTTCTTTCTCGCCATACGCCCAGATCACGCGATCCAGCAGCTGTTTGGAGACCGAATAAATCCAGCGCTGTTTGTTGATCGGGCCGACCACCAGATTGGAGTGATCCTCGTCGAAATGCTGATCGGTACACATGCCGTACACTTCGGACGTCGACGGGAAGATGATGCGCTTTTTGTATTTCACGCAGTCACGAATAATCTTCAGGTTCTCTTCGAAATCCAGCTCAAACACGCGCAGCGGATTACGGGTGTACTCAATCGGCGTAGCAATAGCCACCAGCGGCAGTACGACATCGCATTTCTTGATATGGTACTCGATCCACTCAGAGTGGATGCTGATATCGCCCTCCACAAAGTGGAAGCGCGGCTGGTCGAGGAAACGGCTGATAGCGTCGGAACTGATATCCAGCCCATAGACCTCAAAATTATCATCCTGTAACAGGCGCTCTGTGAGATGGTTGCCAATAAAACCGTTGACCCCAAGAATCAATACGCGGGTACGGCGCTTCACCGCCGCCACCGGTTGAGAATAGAGCAGCGCGCCCGGCACCATGCCTAAGCTCTGCGCTAGCTGGCTGCCGTTCATAAAGACGCCGTTGTCACTTTGTCCGGTGACCACTTCCAAGGCCCCCTCGCCGCAGGCGATCAGGAAAGGTTCAACCGAGATCACCGTACCCGGCTTCGCGGCGGGTGCATCGGCGTGAACGCGCCCTTTCCACACCATGAATTTCACGGTACCGGCGTAGGCAAATGCTCCAGGCCAGGGATAGGTCACAGCACGCACCAGGTTATTTACCTGTTGCGCAGATTTTTCCCAATAAATGCGCCCATCCTCCGCCGTGCGGCGGCCGACCACCGTGGCCTCGGCATCGTTCTGTGGCGTGGGGGTGACTTCACCGGATTTCAGCAGCGGCAGCGTGCCTTCTAACAGCTGAGTGGCACAGGCCACCAGCTTGCGATGCAGCGTCAGCGCATTGTCTTGCTCATCAATCGCCACGCGCTGTTGGGCAACAATGTCACCGGCATCGGCGCGTTTCACCATATGGTGCAGGGTAACGCCCGTTTCCGTTTCCCCGTTGACCAATACCCAGTTCAGCGGGGCCCGGCCGCGGTATTTAGGCAGCAGTGAACCGTGCAGGTTGAATGCGCCGCGTTGAGCGCTGTTCAGAATCGCGTCGCTCAGCAGCGCCCGGTAATAAAATGAGAAAATATAGTCCGGCGCCATGGCTTTAATGCGCTCCACCCACAGCGGGTGATTCACATCTTCCGGTGCATGTACCGGGATCCCCTGTTCTGCCGCCAAACGCGCCACAGAGTCAAAAAAGTGGCTTTCGGAAGAGGTATCCGCATGGGTAAAAATCGCGTCGATTTCAAAACCGCTTTTCAACAGCGCAGCAATACCTGCGCAACCCATTTCAGCGTAAGCGAAGACAATTGTTTTCATTGCTCAATTTCCTGTACAGAGGAGGCATCTTTCTGAGGGTGAATCACACGTTGGATGAAGTAGCGCGGCCGCGCGCGGACATCGTTATAAATACGGCCAATATATTCGCCAAGCAGGCCCATACCGATAAACTGCGCGCCGATGAAAATAAACAGCACGGCAAACAGCATAAAGACGCCATCGCCCGCCCAGTCGGCACCCAGCACCAAACGCAGCAGGATCAGCACCAGCGAGAACCCAAACCCCGCCAGCGCAATGATGCTGCCGACGATGCTGAGTAAGCGCAGCGGCGTGGTGGTCAGGCAGGTCACCAGGTCATACATCAGGTTAATCAGCTTCATAAAGCTGTATTTAGAGTCGCCAAATTCACGCTCGGCGTGGGCGACGGGGAGTTCAATGGTACGTCGGGCAAACGTGTTCGCCAGAATCGGGATAAAGGTGCTCCGCTCATGGCAGTTCAGCATCGCGTCAACGATATGGCGGCGGTAGGCGCGCAGCATACAGCCGTAATCGCCCATCGCTTTGCCGGTCACGCGTTGGATTAACTGGTTAATGGTGCGCGAGGCGCGACGACGGAACCAGCTATCCTGACGGTTCTGCCGCACCGTGCCTACAACGTCATACCCCTGCTGCGCAGCGCGCACCAGATTCGGGATCTCTTCCGGCGGATTTTGCAGGTCGGCATCGAGTGTGATAATCAGATCGCCGCTGACGTGGCTGAAACCCGCCATGATGGCAGAGTGCTGGCCGTAGTTACGATTTAACAGCACCCCGACCACATGACTGCCGGGCATGTCCGCGGCATCAGCGATCATCTCGCCTGAGCGGTCGGCGCTGCCGTCATCGACCAGCAGAATCTCGTAATCCATATCCAGAACGGCACAGGCTGCATCGGTGCGGCGCACCAGCTCCGGCAGACTCTCTTGTTCGTTATAAACGGGGATGACAACCGAAACTTTACCAATGGGTTTTTCTTCCAACATCTCACACTCCAGCAATCGCGCGTAGCGCACTGATGACTCGCGTAACATCGTCATCGCGCATATCCGGGAACAGCGGTATCGAACAGATGCGATCGCTGTTCCACTCCGTGTTTGGCAGCGAAAGCTGCGGGTAGCGCTCACGGTAATACTTGTGGGTGTGGGCGGCGCGGAAATGCAGACCGGTACCGATATCCTGCGCTTTAAGGGCTTCCATCAGTGCATCGCGGTTAAGCCCACAGGTGGCTTCATCGACGCGGATGATGAAAAGGTGCCACGCGTGCTGATGCGGCCAGTGCGGCTGCGCCAGCGGAAGAAATGGCGTATCCGCCAGTTCGCGCAGGTAGCGCTGGGCGATCGCCGCCCGGCGCGCATTAATAGATGACAGTTTCTTGAGCTGGACCAGCGCAATCGCGGCGCTGATATCGGGCAGGTTATATTTGAACCCCGGCATCATCACTTCAGCCTGCGGCTTGCGGCCATGAGTGTGGCGATCGTAGGCATCGACGCCCAAGCCGTGGAATTTCAGGCTACGTATCCGATCGGCCAGCGCTGCGTCATCCGTCACCACCAGACCGCCTTCTGCGCAGGTCATGTTTTTAATGGCGTGGAACGAGAAAATGGCGGTGCCTTGTGCGCCGATGTGTTGGCCTTTGTAATAACAGCCCGCCGCGTGGGCCGCATCATCGATAATGGGAATACCGTGACGCTCCCCAATGGCGCGCAGCGCCTCGATATCAGCAGGCGCACCGGCATAGTGCACGGGAATAATGGCGCGGGTACGGGGCGTAATCGCCGCCTCAACCGCTTCTGGCGTGACCATCAGCGTATTGCGGTCAACATCGATCATCACCGGCGTGGCGCCCAGCAGCGTGATGATGTTAATGGTGGATACCCAAGTGAGCGAAGGCGTAATCACTTCATCCCCGGGCTGAATATTGAGCGCCATCAGCGTGACGTGCATCCCGGCGGTGGCGGAACTGACCGCGATCGCGTGCTGATTGCCGGTTAATTCGCAAAAAGCCTGCTCTAACGCCGCATTCTTAGGTCCGGTGGTAATCCAGCCGGATTCAAAGACCGCTTTCACGGCTTCAAGCTCTTCCTCACCCAGAGATGGTCGAGAGAAGGGAAGAAAAGTCATAAACTCACCTTATATTTTGCGCGAAACATCGTTGCTAAAATAATGCAATTAAACTCATCCCAACCAGACATCGAAAAAACTCGCCAATTAAGGTGATGTAAGGCATGACATTTATGAAAATCGGTCAAATAGCACAAAATGTCAAGTTCCAGCAACCCCAATAAAAGCATAAGTCACGCTTTATTATTTAATGCTAAATACTCTACGGTGGAAAACTTAACGCAACATTAAATAAGCGCGCGTTCTTTGGCCTTTTTCTTATCTGTTGAAGATTGGTAGAAGTTTCTTGTGTGAACCGCCGCTATTCAGCACGCCTTTGGTTTCAGTGAGATGAATCCGCGTTCAGATGGCGTAAAGCGAAGGCGCGCAGGTTGGAAGAAAAGAGGATGCAAAAGAGGGGATTAACCGCTAATACCTACACGGCTTAAGGTTAAATTAAGTTTGATTCCCTAAGTTCCACCCACGATCCTGACAGAGCATTGAGAGCAGCATGGCAGCAGACAGATTGGGCGAGGCGGCGCTACGTCGTCACCATATTGGCGTCAAAACCAAAGGCGTGCGCTTCCGCGGCGCGCACTATGTGTTCCGCTACAGTGCGGGACACTATGAGGTGTTCCTCGATGAACAACGCGTGATGTCTCTCGCCACCCGCCATTTGCTTGAGGCGATTGCGCAATTTAAGCAGCAGTTATAACGCGTTTTACCCCCCACCCTTTTAGAGAGAAATCCCCTTGCGCGCTCGCCTATGTGACCGCGATCGGACGCTTACAATCGGTGCCAAAAACGTCCTGACAGCGATAAGTTATTCCATTCCCTCGATAATTTACTTTTTGCGCCGAGACGCTTACCCAATTAGGGTGGCTAAAATCTGGCCAAGGCCCTGATTCTTTTATAAAAACAATAAACATTTCAAAACAAAATTAATGATTGTGATGTAGGTCAAAAGGCTCTATATTGGCCGCGCTTTTTACAAAGCTGATACTTTTTTGTTCAATTTAGTCAATCGGCCAGCCATGACGAGCCCCGGTTGAAGGAGAGATATGATGACGGATAAAGTCCGTATTGATAATTTTGGTGCCCATTCATTCAACGGAAACAACGACGCATTCTTGGCTCGTCAAGCCGAGTTTGAATCTAACGTCAGGAGTTACCCGCGCAAGTTGCCTTTAGCGATCGCCAAAGCCAACGGCGTGTGGATCACAGATGTTGAGAATAAACAATATCTTGACTGCCTGGCCGGCGCAGGGACGCTGGCACTTGGTCATAACCATCCTGATGTTCTGCAGAGCATTCAAAATGTCATTACCAGCGGCTTGCCGTTACATACTCTGGATCTTACGACACCTCTGAAAGACCAGTTCTCTGAATCGCTGCTCTCGCTGCTGCCGGGTCAGGGCAAAGAGTATTGCCTGCAATTCACCGGACCTTCTGGTGCAGACGCCGTAGAAGCCGCGCTGAAGCTGGCCAAGAAAGTCACCGGCCGTAGCGGCGTCATCAGCTTCTCTGGCGGCTATCACGGCATGACCCATGGCGCCCTGTCGGTCACCGGCAACCTTTCACCGAAAGAAGCCGTGGATGGCATGATGCCTGAAGTGCAGTTTATGCCGTATCCACACCAGTACCGCTGCCCGCTGGGCATTGGTGGTGAAGCAGGCGTCAAAGCACTGACCTACTACTTCGACAACCTGATCAACGACGTTGAGAGCGGCGTTCGCAAGCCTGCGGCGGTGATTCTGGAAGCCGTTCAGGGCGAAGGCGGCGTGAACCCGGCACCGGCTGAATGGCTGCAGCGCATCCGTAAAGTGACAGAAGAGCACGGCATTCTGCTGATCCTCGATGAAGTCCAGGCAGGCTTCGCGCGTACCGGTAAATTCTTCGCGTTCGAACACGCTGGCATTCAGCCAGACATCATTGTGATGTCCAAAGCGGTCGGCGGCGGTTTGCCATTGGCCGTGCTGGGTATCAAGAAGAAATTTGATGCCTGGTCGCCTGGTCACCATACCGGCACCTTCCGCGGCAACCAGCTGGCGATGGCCACTGGCCTGGCCACGCTGAAGATTCTGACCGAGCAGAACATCGCAGCGAAAGTCGCCGCTCAGGGCGAATGGCTGAAAGCACAGCTGAAAGAGATGGCCAAGCGCTTCCCGGTGATCGGCCACGTGCGCGGTCTCGGCATGATGATCGGTATCGAAATTGTCAAGCCGCACGAAGCCGCCGATCACATGGGCAGCCTGCCTGCTGACGGTGAACTCTCTGCGCTGCTGCAGAAGAAGTGTTTTGAAGCGGGTCTGATCCTGGAGCGCGGCGGCCGCCACGGTGCGGTACTGCGCCTGCTGCCATCGCTGCTGATCACTGACGAAGAGCTGGCGATTTTCCTGGATAAATTTGAGCAGGCGCTGATTGGCGCTGGCGTCAAACCTGTGTAATTGGAAGAGTAAATGTCTGAAGTAAACCCGATTCTGGCCGCCTCCGCATCGAGCATTGAGGCGTACCAGCAGGCGATTGCCCAAAGCAGCGCCGCGGTTGTGCAGTGGCTGCAACAGCCTGAAATGTACCAAGGCAAAACCGTTGCCGAACTGCGCGAGCGTATCACGCTCGACTTCAATCCAAACGGCCTGGGTAACCAGGCCGCGATTGAACGCGCGATTGAATATTTTTTGAAAGACAGCCTGTCCGTGCACCACCCGCAATGTGTGGCGCACCTGCACTGCCCAAGCCTGGTCGTCAGCCAGGCAGCAGAAGTGCTGATTAACGCGACCAACCAGAGCATGGACTCATGGGATCAAAGCCCGTCCGCCACCATCATCGAGATCAAACTCATTGAATGGCTGCGTGCGCAGGTGGGTTATCCGGCGGGCGATGCGGGCGTGTTCACCAGCGGCGGCACGCAAAGTAACTTGATGGGTCTGATGCTGGCGCGCGATGCTTTCTTTGCGCGTCAGGGCCATTCGGTCCAGCAGGATGGCATCACGGGCGATCTGCGCAAAATCAAAGTATTTTGCTCGGAAAATGCCCACTTCTCCGTGCAGAAAAACATGGCGCTGCTCGGCCACGGCTATCAGTCCGTGGTGCAGGTGAAATCAGACGCCTTTGCGCGCATGGATCTCAATGACCTGAAAGCCAAACTGGCGCAGGCGCAGGCCAACGGCGAGCAAGTTCTGGCCATTGTCGCCACTGCGGGCACCACCGATGCAGGCGCGATTGATCCGCTGGGAGAGATCGCGGATATCGCTGCTGAGCACAATATCTGGGTGCACGTGGATGCGGCATGGGGCGGCGCCCTGCTGCTGTCTGAGAAATACCGTGACTATCTTAACGGTCTGGAGCGCGTGGACTCTGTCACGCTGGATTTCCACAAGCAGTATTTCCAGACCATCAGCTGTGGCGCCTTCCTGCTGAAAGATGCGCGTCACTACGAGCTGATGCGCTATCAGGCAGCCTATCTGAACTCTGAGTTTGACGAAGAGGCTGGCGTACCAAACCTGGTGTCCAAATCGCTGCAAACCACCCGCCGTTTCGACGCGCTGAAACTGTGGATGGGCCTGGAAGCGCTGGGGCAGAAACAGTACGCAGCCATCATCGATCATGGCGTGACGCTGGCGCAGGATGTGGCACAGTATGTCAACGCAACGCCGCGCTTTGAGCTGGTGATGCAGCCGCAGCTGGCTAGCGTTCTGTTCCGTTATCGCCCTGAGCAGATGTCTGATACCGCGCAAATCGCGCTGTTCAATCAGCGTATCGGCGATGCGCTGCTGGAATCTGGCCGTGCAAACGTGGGCGTGACTGAACATCAGGGCGTGACGTGCCTCAAGCTGACGCTGCTGAACCCCACGGTCACGTTGGATGACATTACGCTGCTGCTGGCGCTGGTGGAAAAAACCGCCAATCAGCTGCTTAACGCCTGAGTGCGATAAGCGCATCAAGCCGGTCACGGGCCACCCTGACCGGCTTTTTTATTGGCGCACCGCGCACCGTATATCTGTATGATGCGGCGGTTTGCCCCTCTCAGACCCGCTCTACGCCCTCTTTTCTTAGGATCCCCGCGTCAACCAAGCACGCTTTCAGAGTGCCAAACGCATCCTGACACTGGCGTTCGTCCACGCAGGCATAGCCCAGCAGCAATCCGCGACGCTCTTGTGGCAGCATGTAGTATTGCGACAGCGGACGCACCTTCACGCCGCGCCGCAGCGCCAGCGCCGCAATCGCCACATCATCACAGCCTGCCGGCAAAGGGATAACCAGGTGCAAACCGGCTTCGTGGGATGCCTGAGGCATAAATGCCGGCCCCAAATAACGCTCAATTAAGCCGGCAAGAAAGCGGCGGCGCTGACTGTAAAGCTTACGCATGCGGCGAATGTGCGCCACGTAATGGCCTTTTTGAATAAATTCTGCCAGCGCACGCTGTACCAGCAGATGCCCGCCGCGATAGAGCTCTGCCGCCGCGATACGCAGCGGCTGTGCCAGTGACTTCGGCACCACCAAATAGCCGATGCGCAGCGCGGGATAGAGCGTCTTACTAAAGGTTCCCATGTAAATCACCGGGGCATCCGGCTCAAACCCCTGCAGGGCGGGAAAAGGCTGCCCTGAAAAACGAAACTCGCTGTCGTAATCATCTTCCACCAGCCACGTCTTGTGCTTACGCGCCAGATCAAGCAGCTGCTTGCGGCGCTCAAGACTGAGATGGACCCCCAGCGGGTATTGGTGTGACGGTGTCACGAAAATCATCTTGGGTGCCCGCGCTCGCGGTGCCAAATCGGGCACGATGCCCTGCGCGTCGACTTCGCGCGCCTGGATTTTTAGGCCGTTGATGCGCAACAGATTACGCGTGCCCCAGTAACCCGGCTCCTCGATCCACACGGTATCCCCTGCATCGCACAGCACGCGGGTCACCAGATCCACTGCCTGGTGAATGCCTTCGGTAATGATGATCTGATCGGGTTCCGCACGCACAGACCGGGCGACGCTGAGGTAATCCGCCAGCGCCTCGCGCAGCTGAGGACAACCGCCGTTGCTGCTGTAAATCAGACGATCTATCTCCGGCTCGCGGCTGAGTCGCGCCTGAATCTGACTGAACAACTTATGGGGAAATTGAGTAACATCCGGCGCGCCAGGCACAAACGCGCCCCACTGGTAAGGCGACGCATTGGCGTGGCCGAGCAGAGAGGCCCCGCGCTTCGAGATCGCCGCTAAGCTGCGCGGAGAGGCCGTAAATGGCTCAGGCGTGCGCTGACTGTTTAACGAGCCCTCGGGCAGGTTCTCAGCAATCCAGGTGCCGCTGCCGGTACGGGCGGTCACATAGCCCTGTGCCATCAAATTTTCATAAACATTCAGTACCGTATTGCGCGACACCGATAACTCCCGCGCCAAATCGCGCGTCGCTGGCAAGCGCGTCGCACGGGGAAACACCCCTTCGGCGATAGCGGTTTGCATGCAGGTGAGCAGTCGCTGCTGCAACGTTCCCTCCGTGACAAACTGCAAGCGCTCCAATACATGATCGGCGTACAAACTCCGCAATTGGCTCCCTCCTTTTCTCTAAAAGTGGCTCTGGCAACGTGGCGCCGTGCAGGCATAAATAAGCGTGTTTGTCGTGTTTTGTAAAGACGCTTATCGCTAAGGAAAGGTTATGCAAGGTAAAAACAGCCAACTGCAGCAACGCAAAGATGACGCCCTGCCGCGCGGCACCGGCAATCTTTGTCAGTGGTATGTCGAGCACGCAGAGAATGCCACGCTGCGCGACGTTGAAGGCAACAGCTGGATCGACTTTGCGGGCGGCATCGCGGTATTAAACACCGGGCATCGTCATCCACGCATCGTTCAGGCGGTTGCAGAACAGTTAACCAAATTTACCCATACGGCGTTCCAGGTGACGCCCTATGAAAGCTATGTCGCGCTCGCAGAACGCATTAACCGTATGGTGCCGATTGAAGGCAAAGCCAAAACGGCCTTTTTCTCAACGGGCGCGGAGGCGGTCGAAAACGCGGTTAAAGTGGCGCGCGCCGCCACGCGTCGTCACGGCATCATCACCTTTGGCAACGCGTTTCACGGTCGCACCTTCATGACCATGGCGATGACCGGCAAAGTCGCACCGTACAAACGTGATTTTGGGCCTATGCCAGCTTCAGTGTGGCATGCGCGCTACCCCAACAGCGTGACCGGTATCACGACGGAAGCGGCGCTTGCCAGCTTGCAGGACATTTTCACGCAGGATATCGCTCCGCATGATGTTGCGGCCATAGTGCTGGAACCGGTGCAGGGTGAAGGCGGTTTTCACGTTGCCCCACCTGAGTTCATGGTGGCACTGCGTCAGTTGGCCGATGAGCACGGGATCTTGCTGATTGCCGATGAAGTCCAGAGCGGTTTTGCCCGCACCGGCAAAATTTTCGCCATGGAGCACTACAGCGTGAAGCCCGACCTCATCACCATGGCGAAAAGCCTGGCGGGCGGGATGCCGCTGTCTGCGGTGAGCGGACGTGCTGAGATCATGGACGCGCCCGGTCCGGGCGGCTTGGGTGGCACTTACGCAGGCAACCCGCTGGCCATCGCCGCCGCGCACGCAGTGCTGGATATTATTGCCGATGAGCAGCTGTGCGATCGTTCCGCGCGGCTGGGTGCGCAGCTCAACGATTTTCTGCAGGGCGCGCGCGCCAATAACAGCAGCATCACGGACATCCGCGGTCTGGGCTCGATGGTGGCGGTCGAGTTCACCCGTGCGCAGATCGCGCAGGCCATCCAGCAGGACGCCATGGCGCGCGGCTTGCTGCTGCTGACCTGTGGACCGCACGGCAATGTGATCCGCTTCCTGTATCCCCTCACTATCCCCGACGCGCAGTTTAGCCAAGCGCTGGATATCCTTAGCGCCGTTCTGCGTCAGCATCAGAACGGTTAAGCCTTGAAAATGCCCGACCTAGTGTAGGTCGGGTTGGGCATCTTGCTGCACGTCACCTGAAAACGCGCTGGAGAATGATTTATGAGTTCACAGAATACCGATGCGCTGGCGCAAGGCCTTAAGCCACGTCATGTCAGAATGTTATCCATTGCCGGTGTGATTGGCGCCGGACTGTTTGTTGGCTCGGGCCACGCCATTGCCGAAGCGGGCCCCGCCGTGCTGCTGGCCTATATCGCCGCCGGAACGCTGGTGGTGCTGATTATGCGTATGCTGGCAGAAATGGCGGTCGCCTCGCCGGATTCAGGGTCCTTTTCAACCTATGCGGCGAAGTCGCTGGGTCGCTGGGCCGGTTTCACCATCGGCTGGCTCTACTGGTGGTTTTGGGTGCTGGTTATTCCGCTGGAAGCCAATGCCGCAGGCACCATTTTGCACGCCTGGTTTCCGCAGGTTGCCGTTTGGGAATACACGCTGGCCATTACCATCATATTGACCGTCAGTAACCTGTTCAGCGTGAAGAACTACGGTGAGTTTGAGTTCTGGTTTGCGCTGCTGAAAGTGGTCGCCATCGTGACGTTCCTGGTGATCGGCAGTCTGGCGGTATTGGGTCTGTTGCCGGGCAGTAGCACCCAAGGCATCTCCCATGTTTATGACACGCACGGTTTCATGCCTAATGGCATCAGTGCGGTGCTGGCGGCCATCCTTACCACCATGTTCTCTTTTATGGGCACTGAGATCGTCACCATTGCCGCAGCGGAATCCCGCGAGCCGCAAAAGCAGATAACCCAAGCCACTAATTCGGTTATCTGGCGTATTGCGCTGTTTTATCTGCTCTCTATTTTCTTTGTGGTGGCGCTGGTGCCGTGGAATAGCCCAGCCCTGATGAAAAATGGATCTTATCAAACGGCCATGGAGATGATGAACATTCCGTATGCGCGTCAGATTGTGGATGTCGTGGTGCTGGTTGCCGTGTGCAGCTGTCTGAACTCGGCGCTTTACACCGCCTCACGCATGCTTTACTCGCTGTCGCGCCGCCAGGAAGCGCCAGCCTCTGCCTCGCGCACCACGGCCAGCGGCACCCCGTGGGTTGCGGTACTGGCGTCCACTGCCGCCGCGTTCCTGACGGTTATCGCCAACTATCTCGCCCCCGCGGCAGTATTTGAATTTTTGCTGGCCAGCTCCGGTGCCATCGCCCTGCTGGTGTATCTGGTGATTGCCGCATCGCATCTGGTGCTGCGTAAAAAGAAAGAGGCGCGTGGCCAGGTCCTGCGCTACCGCATGTGGCTGTTCCCTGGCCTGACGTGGGCAACCATCATTTTTATCGTTGGCGTCCTGACGTCCATGCTGTTTAACCCGCAGCACCGCTACGAAATCATCGCCACCGGCCTGCTGACGCTCGCGGTACTGGCGGCCAGCCGCCTGGTTCACCGTAAGCGCGCGGCGCACAAAAACAGCAAAGTGTTCGCGCTGCGTTCCTAAGGTTCATCTTCCGGGCAAGGATGCCCTGAACTATGAGGCGTACTGGACATCAATACTGATGGACTCTTCCGGTACGTTGATCGTCACCAGGCAGCTATTCCACACCGGTTTACCCTCCGTCAGATTGTGCTCAACAAAGTAGGCCTGGAACGCTTTCAACGCCTCAGTGAGATCGCCAATCGCCTGCGCATCCGGCTCAAACCAGTCCATCTCCCCTGCTTCATCAAGGTAGTTAAATTGATACTGTCCCCCTTCGCCGTCGGCAAAGAGTTCCGCGTTAACATACAGCGCCTGCGCCCCTTGCGGCCCACAGCTGAAAACGATTTGCGCGATGCGACGATAAAGATCTTCATAATTCATAGTGACATTCCTGGCGAATACGCCTACAGCCGCAGCGTCCGCTTGACTGGCCACCCTGCGCTGTAGGCTTTCTCGTGCGGTATTCATCAGCCGATCGATTGACTTTAAGGCAGACGATCGGAGAATGAGCCACCCGAGCAGTAAGTTAAAAAGAAAGGGAGTTTATCATAGCCTGTTCATCCTGTTTTTCACGCCCCGGTCGCGTAAAAGGCGCGGCAATGCTGCTGGCCGCCGCGCTGCTGGCGAGCTGTTCGTCGGAGCGCCCTAAGTCGCTGGTCACGCCGCTTCCCACGGTGACTCCGCCTTCTCCCTCGGCACCGTCAGTGGCACCGCAGGCGCCGGTACGCGGCGTGTGGCTGACCACGGTATCACGCCTCGACTGGCCGCCGGTCTCATCGGTGAACGCCGCGCCCGCCAGCCGTATTCGCCTGCAGCAAGCGGCCCTCATCACCAAGCTCGATGCGTTACAGCGTCTTGGCATTAACACCGTGTTCTTCCAGGTCAAGCCCGATGGCACCGCGCTGTGGCGTTCGCGCATCCTGCCGTGGTCGGATATGCTGACCGGGACGATTGGCGAGGATCCCGGCTACGATCCGCTGCAATTTATGCTGGATGAAGCACACAAACGCGGTATGCGCGTGCATGCCTGGTTTAACCCCTACCGTGTTTCAACCAATGTGAAACCCGCCACGGTCAACGCGCTGAACAAGACGTTATCCGATCAGCCCGCCAGCGTGTTTGTGCTGCACCGAGACTGGATCCGCACCGCCAGCGATCGCTTCGTGCTTGACCCCGGTATTCCGGCGGCGCGCGACTGGATCACCAGCATCATTGCGGAAGTGGTGGCGCACTATGACATCGACGGCGTGCAGTTTGACGACTATTTCTACGCGGAGACGCCGGGTTCAACCCTGAATGACAGCGCCACCTTTCGCGCATACGGTCAGGGATTTGCCACCAAAGCCGACTGGCGACGCCATAACACGCAGCAGTTGATCGAGCAGGTCTCACGTACCATTAAGCAGCTTAAACCGCAGGTGGAATTCGGCGTCAGTCCGGCGGGCGTTTGGCGCAACCTGTCCCACGATCCGGCGGGCTCTGACACGCGCGGTGCCGCCGCCTACGATGAAGCGTATGCCGATACGCGCCGCTGGGTACAAATGGGGCTGCTGGATTACATTGCGCCGCAGATTTATTGGCCATTCTCACGCCAGGCGGCGCGCTACGATGTGCTGGCGAAGTGGTGGGCCAACGTGGTGAAACCCACGCATACGCGCCTCTATATCGGCCTCGCGCTGTATAAAGTGGGCGAACCGTCGCGGCTCGAGCCTGAATGGACGGACGCAGGCGGCGTGCCGGAATTGAAAAGGCAGCTCGATCTCAACGACGCACTGCCGCAGATCAGCGGCACGATATTGTTCCGGGAAAATTACCTCAATCTGCCGCAAACCCAGCAGGCCGTGGACTATCTGCGCCAGCGCTGGGGGGAAAGCAGTAGCGAAATGCGCCGCCAGCACTAAGGTATTGGCGGCGCTGAGCTAACGGTTAAAACGTCGCGTTCAGGCCAACGTTCCAGCTCACCTGATGGTAATCGCTATTGCCTGCGACGCTAGAGACCCCGGCAAAAGCGCTGACCGTCTCGCCGATCGGCACGCTGGCACCCAGCGACAGATCGACCCAGTTTTTGTCCCCTGAATCCACGCGGCGGGTAAACGCCGTGCGGGTCGATTTCAAGCCACCGCGTACGGCAGTATCGGTATCGCCAAACTGATGGTTCATGGTGACTTGCGCCCACGGGTTAACAGGCCATTGTTGACTGTCAATACGCCAGCCTAGCGCACCGATCTGGGAATGCTGAGTTTGGTCGGAAAAGCGCATCGCCGTGCTGCTATCACCGTTTTCGCTGTACCCGCCAATGCGGCCATAATCCAGCGCGTAGCTGGCGACCGGCCCGGTGGTCAGGTGGGTGCCGAGAGGAATATCCCATCCGGCCTGCACCCGCGCCCCCAGCAGTTTACCGCTGCTGTTGCCCTGCTCACTGCGCGTGGCCGGTCCAATCGCGATACGGCGCTCAATACTGTCGACATCCAAATCCGCGTAATGCAGATCGGCATTCACCCAGCCTTGGTCAAACACGGTAAGCTGGCTGTAGAGTGCCACCAGGTTACCGCGTAATTTATAATCGAATTTGGCGGAAGGCTTCATCCGCTGGTCGCTGGCCGAGAGCAGCACACCGGTTTGCCAGTTGTCGGTGATTTGATACCCGACCCCAACGCTGAGATTGGCGCTGGTGGCATCGCCCGCCTGTTCGCTGCCGCGATAATCCAGCCGCTGTCCCGCATAGCCGCCGAACACCGTAACATCACCCGCGGACGCAGGACGCTTGCGCTGCTGCTGCAGATGACCGTCCAGCGTGTTGTGCATATCACGCGTCATCATCAGCGGCGATTGTGACAGTGACGCCACCTGAGCAGGCGCATCAAGAATCGACTGAATGTATTGCGCAATCATGGCGTGTACCGCCGGGCTGGGATGCAAACGGTCGGCAAACAGATACGCCTGCTCAGTGCTAAAACCGGCGTCTGAGGAGCGGCAATCGGCGGCCGAGGTGCCCACCGGACACGCGAACCCCAAGGTGTTGGTGAGACCATAGCGGTAGGGATCGGCGATCACCTCATTCAGCAACCCGGCAATATCCGCGCGCACAATGTTACCGTTGAGTGTCGCTAACTGTGCTTCCTCCTGCTGGTTATATTGCTCCGCCAGCGACGTAGCGAGCGCGCTGGAGGATTGCCACAGTTGGTATAACTGCTGCGCCAGCGCATCGCGCACCAGCGGGATGCTGGAGAGTTCTCCGGCCGCCGCCGTAAAGGCCGTGAGCGCCGCCTGGTTGCGCGCCGCCAGCGTCGGCGTCGTGGCGTTATCCAGCGACTGAAACGCGGCCGTCAGTGCCGAAGCCCCCAGCGGGGTAGCGATCAATTCCACGATCAGCGGCGTAACGCCTAACTGCGGCACATTGGGCACGATGACGGTGCCTGCGCCTGCGTTCAACAGCGTGCCCACCTGTGACGCCGCCGCCGTCGCGCTGTTCGTGACGGTCGTCCGCGCCGTTAACGGCGTCATCAGCACCGCCTGGCCGATATCATTCGCCCCTATCCAGTGAATGTAGAGCCCGTTGCTGTCAGCCCGCCCACCGGTGGACTGCAGATACGCCGCCAGCTGATCTTGGGTATTGAGCTGAGGATCAAGCGCCGGCACCGCCACCGCGCCGCCCTGCGCATAATTGCGCCCACCTGCGGAAGACGGTTGTAAATTTTCCCCCAGCCGTGCGGCGAGGATTTCGTCGTAGAGCGCATGCTGACTGCCGTCAAAGGTGTAACGCCCCACGTTGCCGCCGTCGCTCAGGCTATCGCCGAACACCGTGAGATTGTCCCACGCCAGCGCCGAAGCCGACGACAGCAGCGCTGCACAAGTTGCAAGGCGCAACGCAGACAGCGCGAAAGTGCGATTTTTCATTATCCACTCCGTAATAGGCTAAATGCCCGACATACCAAGGAGGCGCGCACGTCATACCGCAGCGGCGCGCGCCAACAACTGTCATCAGTGATGCGAAAAACTAATGTAAGAACAAGGACGTTTAAGGTGTAGACAGGAAGGAAACGCAATACCAGTTTACTTAACTGAAATTGCGAGCTGTGTGAGTAAGATTTCATCTCAGCATGAGCATATTGTTCTGTTTTTACCGCTGCGTGACACGCGCGATGATTTACCTGGCTGCGCGCAGCTTAAGTTTCATTTAAGCACGCCGATAATAATCACAGCGAGGGACTATGCGCGCCCCCAACAGGGCGAATGACTCCAACACCAGGCAGTATTTAACACTATCCCGGCCAGCGAAAACGCAAAGAGGCACCTAAGTGTCCGGCCGGAGTTAACCCGCGCAGCCGCAACGTATGCCGCTGTGCCTTTTCGTTCAACCATCACTATTTGCCTGAGGTCTCACATGTTCGGGGTAAAGACAGCTAACCTTCCACTGCCCTTTTCCAAAGGTGGCAATGTCCTGAGAGATGTTAATGCGATCAAGCAGCACGTCGCCTGGATCGAATTTACGCCTAACGGCGACATTTTGACGGCAAACCCGCAATTTCTCGATGTTACCGGTTATTCGCTGCGTGACATTCAGGGCCAGCATCACCGCATGTTTTGTCCGCCGGCCTTTTCTCAAACACCTGAATATGCCGCGTTCTGGCAAACGCTGGCCTCAGGTGAGTCCGTGACCGGTATTTTCGAGCGAATCAATAAAGCGCAGCAGCGTTTTTACCTCAGCGCCACCTATTTCCCGGTGCGCGATGAAAAAGACCACGTGTATAAGGTGATTAAACTCGCCAGCGATATCACGCAGCGTCATCAGGAGTTGGAGCACAAAGAAGCGGTGATCGCCGCGCTGGATCGATCCATGGCGGTGATTGAGTTTACGCCAGACGGCCATATTCTCACCGCTAACGACAATTTTCTCACCCACATGGGATATACGCTTCCCGCCCTCGCCGGGCAGCACCATCGCCTGTTCTGCTTTGACGCGTTTTACGCGGAGAATCCGGATTTCTGGCGCAAAATTGCGCGCGGACAGCATTTTGTTGGCCGCTTTGAGCGTAAAACCGCCAGCGGCGAACGTATCTGGCTGGAGGCGAGTTATAACCCGGTGTTCGATGCCGAGGGCAATGTCTATAAGGTCATTAAGATCGCCTCCGACATTACCGCACGCGTAGAAGCCGCCAAGCGCGTGGCGGATATCGCCCTGACCACCTCGGAAGAGACCTCACAAATCACCGACAACGCCAATGAAGTGCTGGAAGAGACGGTGCGTAATTCCGGGCTGGTTGCGGTGCAGGTCAAGGCGGCCACCGACATCGGCATTGAGCTGAATGACTCCGCGAAAAGCATCAATGAAGTGGTCGAAACCATCAACATGATTGCCGGCCAGACCAACATTCTGGCGCTCAACGCCGCAATCGAAGCCGCACGCGCGGGTGAAGCCGGACGCGGGTTCAGCGTGGTGGCCGATGAAGTACGCCGCCTGGCCGCCTCAACCGCCAGCGCCACCAAAAAGATCACCCAAGTGGTGGAGCTCAACACCCAGCTGATTCAGCAGATGGATCAGCAGTTAGGTGAGGTGAAACAGTTTGTGGTCTCCGAGCAGGACAAAATCAGCGTGCTGGCGCGCAATTTGCGTGAGATCAACAGCGGCGTGCATGAGTTTGTCAATGTGATTAACCGTCTGGATGTGTAGCGGTCGAGGGGCGCTTCGCGGCGCCCCTTTGGCATGAGCGCGAAGCCGCATACCGTATCACTATTTTCATTGACGCCTCCGGGCCTCACGCCAATGCCAGAATAATGCGTTGTGTTAATCCAAGCTCCCGCCTGACGTTTATGGCGCCCCCCAAAAGCACGACAGCAGCGCCGTTGAGGAAACCCGACCCTGCCTAAAACTCACCTTTATGCGGCATTATTCCCGCCACGCTCGCGCAGGAATGATGCCGCAGCACCGTTATTCGCGAATCGGCCGGGTTTGAAACTGGACTTCCACTCGCCGGTTACGCTCATCGTCTGGTGACAGGTTGCGCAGCGGCTGCGAATCACCAAACCCCGCCACGATCACGCGCGTAGCCCTTTGCCCGTCAAGGCTGCCGATCAGTAACTTGCGCGCCTCGCGCGCGCGCGCGGCGGAGAGCGTAAAGTTATCGTCATAAACCGTGCAGAATCGGCTAAAGTCGGTGACCGGATTACTAACCTGCAGATTGTCCGTGTGACCTTCAACAAAGACCTGCGCCGAGGGTGATCCCTGAATAAACTCCGCCACGCGCGGCGCGATCTTTGCCAACGCCTCTTTGGCCTGTGGTGTAATGCACGCGCTGCCGCGGGCGAAGATTTTATCGCGCAGCGTAATTTTACCGTTGCCAATATCAAACGCCACCAAGCCGCTGTCACCCTGCTGCGCGACGGCGTCCTGCATACTGTGCATCAGATCGTTTAACTTGCGCTGCTCGGCGGCCTGCCCGGTATTTTTTTCCTGCTCCCGCTTGAACGCAGCAAACTTGTTCTGCAACACCGACAGCACCAGCATCAACATGACCACCGCCATCACGCCCGCCATCAGGTCTGAAATGGAGATCCACTCACTGGGTTTCTCTTTCATACTGTCGGCAGCGCCTCACTCTTTTTCTCTGTCAGCAGCATACGCATGTGGCGCGCTTCCATTTGTACACCGCTCATCTGCTCGCCAACTTCACCCAGCACGCGCGGAAGATTTTGCTGTGCTTCGGCAATCTCACCAAAGCGTTTAAGCAGCATTTCCGTATGCTGATTACTGTTAGAGACAGCGCGTAGCCCCAGCTGAATTTCTGCGGTGACCTTTTCGATGAATTTGGTCATCGCGGTAACCTTGCTGTTGAGATCCAAGCTCGTGTCGGAGAACTCACTCATGGCATTCTTCAGATTATTGGCGGATTTTTTCGTCTCCTCGCTAACCTGATTCATTGTGCGATCGATCTGCGCAGACATATTGTTAACGGAGTGACTGATTTCTCCGGTGGTTTCGGTCAGCGCCTGCGACATCTGCCCCATGTTGTTGACAAACGCCTGATCCATATTGCTGATGGACGTGCTCAATGAATCCTTTATTGCGGTCATGGTGCGCGTCATTTCCGCGCTGGACTGCGCAAGCTGCGTCCGCATTTGCTGAATGTTTTGGTTGAAGTCAGCGCTCATGCTGTTCACCACCTGGCTCAGCTCTTTACTGACGCCCTGCATCATGCTGCCCAACTCGGTGCCTAACGTGTCCACCACCTGTTGCAAGCTGCTGGCTGAACCGGCCACTCGCTGTGAGGCATCGCTCATGGTACTGGCTGCCTGCTGAAGCGCGGCCATATTCTCCTGGCTGCTGGTGGTATAGATTTCCAGCAGCGCGCGTGACTGCTCGTTGATGCCGGCAATATCATGTAACACCGCCAGCTGATGCTGATGGCGCAGCACATCGCTCTCTTCTGCGCGCTTGGCCTGCAGCGCAAATTCATCCCGCAGTGCCGCTGTCTGCGCGGTAAACGTCTCACGCAAAGTCGCCGTCTGAGCAGAAAGCGCCTCCACGATCTGCCCGGATGCCGCCAAACGGTGCTCCTGCTGCTGGATTGTTTGCTGGCGCTGCGCATCGTCGCGCTGCTGCTGGCTGAGGTTCATCACCTCTTTCATCTTGTTGATGCACCAGTTCAGCCGACGTTCCTCAAAGCCGTACAGCGACTCCCATACTTTCAACAGGATAAAGGCAATGATTCCCCACGTTGAGGTCTTAAATTTGGTGCCAAGACCCTGCATCATACTCATCAGATCCTGCATTGAGCTGTCCATCGCCCCGACGGAGTTGCCGCTGTTTTGCAGGATATCCGACGCTTTATCCAGCGCCAGACCCAGACCGAGAAAGGTGCCAAGCAGGCCAATGATTAGCAGCATACCGGGCATGATCACCGCGACTTTTTCCGCTTTGGTTGCAATCGCCTGGCTGAGTTCTGCCGCCGATCCATGCTCCGCGGTTAGCCCCGCTGGCTCGCCCTCTGCTGCACCGTGCAGCCAATTTTGCTGCCAGTTTCTCTCCCGGGCATTCTTCATGACACACCCACAGCTCACCACGACCAATAAAGCAATAATGACAAAAAACGTCAGCTGGATCGGATCGTTGCCGGGCACCAAAAAATGGCCGACCTCCTGAAGCATACTCATGCCGCCACCTCAACCAGCTGGGCCTGTTGAGTGCGCGCCTGACAGTCCTGCTCGAAGATGTTGGCAAAATCGACGATCAACCCCTGTTCCTGATCGGACAGCGATCCCCAGCTGCGACCGTTCTGCGCGCAATCGATCAATAGCTGACCCACGATGGCGCCTTGCTCCAGCAGATAGTCGCGCCCTTCCGCCAGTAGCGTGGCTTCGTCTTTCTCCAGCATCTGCAGGAAACCTTCCGCCGCATTGACGTAGAAGCGTTTCTCCAGCGAATCCTGACCCAGCGCCTCGAGCCGCTGGGTGTCACGTGGCAGACTTAGGCTGAGATCGTTGAGCTGCACCCCCTCTTCGGGCTCCAACTCTTCGTTGGCTTTGGCACGCTGTAAGCGCCGGAACAACATGTTGTCTTTCGCAAGATGCCTATTCAGCAGCGCCCACTCTTCTTCTACCGCCTTACGGTTAATCTCCCAGGCGATGATCATCTCTTCAAAAATAAACGGAATAATGGGTTTGCCGAACAGGCGTTGGGTCATGTGATCCAGCTGGAGGGTTTGCGCATCGCTGAACGATGCATGCTGTTCTATCAGAGCCTGTGCCGCTTCAACGATAAAATACATATCCTGATTGATATCGTCTGCCTGCTCAATTTTCAGCATTGCGCTGTCGTAATACGCCAGCAGTTTTTGTACGGCGCGCAGCCGCAGGTAGTATTCAAAGTCTTGCAGATCGTCTTGCTCAACCGCGCGCTCGACGCTGGCCTTGACCACCAGATAGTTATTGAGTAGCGCCATGGCATCGATCGCGCCGCGCGCGTCACCCTGCAGGTGCTGCTGCGCTTCTGCCAGCACCTCTGCATGACGGCGCGCTTCGGCCATCGCCTCCTCATCCATGCGCTTTTTCTGCTGCTCTTTCGCCCAATTAATGATCCATTCAATGGCCTGCTTCACTTTTTTCGCCAAGGGACTTTTGTCGATGCTTTCCAGTAGGGCCAGCGCTTTGTCCAGCAGCACTAGCGCGCCTCTGAGCCAAGGAAACGGCATCAGATTGCCGATCTTTTGCACCACGATGCGTATCGTTGAGATGAACGGTTTCACCCGCTGCCACATTTGATTGACCTCACCGATAAAACCCTCGGCTTTCTCCGCCATAAAGTCGATGGCTTTATTCGCCAAACTTTTGGCCTTTTCCACCAGCGACGAACCGATCTCCACGACGGTTGATTTCACTGACGACCACACGTTTCTTATCCAACCCATGATTTTTCCTTAGCTCACACCGAGTAATTTTTTAGCAACATCAATTTGCGAAGACGCGGCATTGCCAGCGCCCGAATTTATGGCGCTGTACGCCTGGCGCACCCGGGCGATCGACTCGCTAAGGTGGCTGAGGGTCAAGCGAGGTGGGCCTTCCCCCATTAACGCTTTGGGTAAGGCAAGACGCAGGCAGTTACGGATATCCCGCCCGGAAAGGGCGTCAGAGAGCATCACCAGCTCGTGCAGGTAAGATTGCCGGTCGCCCGCCAGTGGAATGCCACTGACCAGCATTTTCGACCAAATCGCCAGCCGTTCTGCCTCACCGGGGAGTTCAAAGCCAATATGCTGAGTAATGCGGCTAAGAAAGGCAGGATCGTAGTTTTTAACGAAGTTAGTGGCAAAGATCGCAATGCCCTGATGTTTTTCCAGTTCAATCAATAACGTTGAGCGCATAGCGTTGACTTCGTTATCGATGCCCTGCGTCACCGAGGAGAGGCGTTTACCGAGCAGCGTATCGGCCTCATCAAAGAAAAGAATGGCCCCCTCTTCGCTCGCCTGGCGGAACAAGCTGGCGATGTTTTTCGCCGTTTCCCCCATGAATTTGCTCTCAAGGTCGGCGATGCTGACCATCATGATGGGCTGTTGCAGCGACCCGGCCAGCGCCTCAGCGGTCAAGGTTTTACCCGTGCCCGGCGGACCGTAAAAATTGAGCGCCACGCCCTGCCCGGTGGGATCGACCGCTGCAAAACCCCACTGGTGATAAATGGTGTCATAGTGCTGGATTTTGGTCATCGCCTCGGCCAACTGCTGCTGTACCGTTAGCGACAGCGTAACATCCTGTTCAAGCGTAAAGCGCGGCGTGCGGCTGCGTATTTGCGTCGGGGGTTTTTCCGGGGCCTTATTGAACTCACGGGCCTGATTAAGAAGCGTAGAGGGTGCTTTAGCCGTTGACATACCCAATCCTTGGTTGATCGCTATGGGAACGTTTATCGGCTCGCTTAATAAAAGGTTTAATGAAATTTAAGTGATAACAGAAGCGTGGGCGGTATGACGGTAACGTAAGGCGGGAGGGTGGCATGATAACCTTTTGCGTGTCTGCCTGGCGCCAGCCGCAGCCTCGTTTGACTCACGGCTGGCCTAGGGCTCACATCATCTGCGGTTGGCGCAGCGACGCGCCTTGCGCGAAACGCGCCAGCCGGTAAGGCGTGATATCCGTGAACAACGGCTGTTCATTGACCAGTTGCGCACACAGCTGGCCTGCGCCTGGGCCAATGCCGAAGCCGTGGCCGCTGAAACCGGACGCGATAAACAGGCCCGGTACGCTGTCTATGCGATCGATTACGGGCACCAAATCCGGCGTGGTATCGATCCAACCGCCCCAGGCGTGATCGACCGCAATCCCCTGCAACGGGGGAAAAAGCTGCACCAACTGCTGTAGCGCCTCGCGGATTTGCGCGCTATCCGGCGTGGGATCGAGCACGCGCATTTTCTCAAACGGAGAGACGTCGCGGTGCGTCCAGCGCCCTGCCGCTTCCGGGCCGCTGAAAAATGCGCGATTCAGCCGGAAGCCCAGTTTTTTGGCGATTTTGCTGCGATAAAGCGGATAAAATTTCAGGGCGTAGCGGATATTCTGCGGCGCAAGATCGACCTGACCGCGGCCCGCCAGCGCCACGGTATAGCAGCCATCTTCGCGGCGGCGCAGGCAAACGCTGCCGGTGCTCAAGCAGCCCTGTGTAATCTCTGCTGCCGGGGTAGTTTTGAAGGCGGTGCCGAGAATGTTCGCGCTCGGTAACTCAATATCGTACTGCTTGCAGAAGCGTGAACTCCAGGCACCACCGCAGCAAATCACTCGCTCGGCTTTTACGCGACCGCGCTCGGTCCATACGCCTGACACGCGCCCGTTGCTGATATCCAGCGCACGCACGGCGCAGCGTTGATGAATAAACGCGCCCAGTTGCTGAGCCCCGGTGGCGATGGCTGGCGCAGCCAGGGCAGGCTCGGCGCGGCCATCCAGCGGCGACCACAGTCCGCCTTTCCAGGCGGCTCCGGTGCCAAGACGCGCACGCGTTTGTTCGGCCGTGAGAATCTCACTCACAAACCCCATTTCTTTCGCCTTGGCGCCCCACGCTTCCCAGCGCGCCACATCCTGTTCATGCACCGTACCGTAGGCGATCCCCGCGCGACGAAAGCCCAAATCGAGTCCTGTTTCCGCGCGCAATGCCGCCCAACGCGCGAGACTCTGCATCGCCATCGGCAGCTCATAGAGGTCACGATTTTGCTGGCGTACCCAGCCCCAGTTCCGGCCAGACTGCTCGCCTGCAATCACTCCCTTTTCAAACAGCGCCACCGACACGCCCTGCTTCGCCAGCTCATAGCTCACCGACGCGCCGATAATACCGCCGCCAATCACCACCACATCCACGGCTTCGGGAAAACGCTCACTGTTTGCAACGCAACGAAGTGTAATACGCATAGCTAAAGGGGACCTTTTCTAACGGGTGCACGGAGTCTCGCCCTGCACTGTAACCAATCTCCCGTGCGTTAGCAGCCTTTATTCCGCGCGCGAGTTAAGCTCCCGCGATCGCATCGCCCACCGCATAGATGCGGCAACCGACGTGCCCCGCGTGGTGCTGATTGCAGTTGCTTAGCGCTTTTGCTGCGGCGGCATCGGCGGTGCGGGCCCAGTAGGCGGCGCCCCAGCTGCCGTCCTCGCCGACGGCAAACGCTTTTTCGTAGCGCCGCGCGCGCTGATATGCCGCGAAAGCCTGTTTGCCGCCAGCATTGTTGAGTTGAGTGGGTGCGGTGAGCGGGCTGTCAGGCAGCGCGATCTGTTCACGATACGGCAGACCGTTTTCTTTCAGAAACGCGCCAACCGGCGGCCACCAAAACGCGGACGGCGCGGTATCCATCACCACGTGACCATTGTTGCCGAAAGCGGGTAAGGCGCTGAAGCGCGCGGGCGCGCGGTGTGCGGTATAAGCCGTGTAAAAATCCTGCGCCATGGTCGGCGAAAAGTCGCTATCGTTCGCGGCATACAGCCACAGCGAAGGCACGTTAACACCGTTACCGTAGGCAGAAAAAGCGGCCAGCAGGCCCGGTTTATCGCACAGCCGTTTGCCATCGATAGCGCCTCTGCCGCCTGCGAAATTAATCAGGGCCTTGACGCCCGGAGGATTGACGGCACCAGCGGCAAGCACGGCAAAGCCGCCCGCCGACATGCCCACCAGCACCGCCGTATCGGCGGACGCCCACGGCTGTTTTCTTACGCCAGCCAGCGCCGCGAGCAGATCCCGGGTGTCCTGTTGACCAGCCAACGTATGACGCGGCTGTGCACAGGTGCCATGGGTATATTCCGCCTCGCCGCTGGAGTCACCATACCCTTCACGCATGACCGCTACCGCCGCATAGCCATGCTGCGCAAATGCCAGCGCCGTTGAAGACAAATAATTCGGGTTCATCACGCCACGGTCGAATTTCGCGTTGCCGGTAGAACCTTGCGTGATTAACGCCACCGGCAGCGCGGTTTTCCCTGCCGGGCGCGTCACAAAGGCATCCAGCATCGCCGGTTGCCCGTTGCTCAACGTCACCTGCAAGCGGAGAGGCTCTCGCACAAGGCCAGCGAATTGCTGCTGTGAAGACCTCTCGCTCAGCGCGGGAGCCGATAAGAATAACAGCGTCACAATAAGCGTGGTGAAAGTGACAATGGGGCTTTTCATGGCTGCATACCTCATAATGGCTTTCCGCACGCGACATGCTTGATGCGGTGGATCGATGTTATTTTTAGCATTTCCCGTCCTCAATACGGCTAATAGGTGCCATCGTGTCGTTAAGTTAATAAACACGCCTTTGTTTTAAGAGAGCCGTTTCGCGAGAGAGGGAGCGAGCATTTCTAACGCGTCGAGATCGCTACGCAGGCACAGCAAATCTTCACGACAGGTTAATGCTTCGTTGCAGTGACTCACATTCCAGATACATTGCCACAGCGAGTGCTGAGCGTTGATGATGGGTGCCAGATAACCCAGCGCGTTGTGCTCGTGAGCAATAACAGAAAGAAAATGTGCCTCCGTCTCAATTTCAACGGAGATGTCGGCGAGGCTTCTGAGCATCAAGCCCAAATCGGGATCGTTATCCGCCAGCTGGTGCGCGGCAAACAGAAGATTATGGGATTGTCTGAATCTGGCGATTAACGTCTGCGTAAGATGATGAACACCGATCATAAGAAAATACCCGGGCGCTTACCCCTTAAAATAATATTGCTTTGATTTAGCGAAATCCGTAAACAGCGTCAATGTGCAAAAGTGTTGAAAATAATTACAAACAGCTAAGTTAAGGGTTGAGTAAATAATAAAAGCCGAGGGTGATTTTTAATACTGTTAACCAATAAAGATAATATAACTGCACGTTTCTTTTATGGCCGATCGGCAGGGTGCGGCGCTATCGCGCGCGCAGTCACTGTTCGCGGTTTAGCCCCTCAAACTACCCTTAAATGCCGCGGCATTGTAAACATAAATGAGGCGAATAGGTTTACAAGTCACGGGTGAGTGCCGCGGCGTGAACCTCATTCAGTTCTTTGCGGCCTGGTCAGAGGTCTATCTCTCTACACAGCCCCCCTGAGCGGCACACGCGCGCATTAAACGCTTACCTTGCCGCATGCGCGATCGCGTTTGGCGGTGACAAAACAATCACGCGATCGGCTGAGGCGATGGTGGTCTGACGATGCGCGATGATGAGGCGCGTAATACATAACTGCTTGATGGCCAAGCTCACCTGATGCTCACTTTCAGCATCCAGCGCGCTGGTAGCTTCATCCATTAATAGCAGTCCCGGTTTTTTATACAGCGCGCGGGCGATAAACAGCCGCTGCTTCTGGCCGCCGGAGAGCCCTTCCCCTAGCTCGCCAACCAGCGTCTCGTAGCGCATAGGCAGGGCGTCAATCACCTCGTGCAGCGCGCTCATGCGCGCGCAGGTCAGCATCCACGCTTCATCCACCTCTTCGCTGAAGGCGCAGATATTTTGCCGAATCGACCCGGCAAATAGCTTGTCGTCTTGCATCACGCAGGCGATACGTTTCTGGTAGTTGTTGATGCCTAATTGCTGAATATCAATACCGTCCACCTCGATCCTGCCGCTGTCAGGTCGGATCAGTCCACAGAGTACTTTCATCAAAGTGGTTTTCCCGCAGCCGGACGGCCCTACGAGCGCCACGCTTTCCCCGGCGGCAAGCGTGAACGTAAGGTCGTGCAATACGCGGGGCGCATCACCCTCGTAGCCATAATGCAGAGCGTGCACCTGCAGCGTGACGGGCTGCAAGGCTGCGAGATAAGGAATATCAACGCGGCGCGGTTCTGGTTGATGTAGTGCAATATCGGCGATGCGCTCGTTATGCAGGCTCGTCATGCGTAGCTGCAGCAGAAATTCGATCAGCGAGCGGATGCGATCGGAGAATTGGCTGCGAAACACGCCGAAGGCGACGAACATCCCGAGGGTCATCTGGTTGTCCATGACCAGCCGCGTACCCAGCCATAAAATCACCACGTTATCACACGCCACAATGAGCGAGTTCAGCCCGCCCAGCAGCATCTCCACCTTGCTGAGACGGATACCGGTGTTGATACTGTCGATATGCAAATTAAGCCAGTGTTCAGCGCGGCGCGCCCCCATGCCCTGCATTTTAACGGTGCCAATACCAAAAAGCGTCTCCATAAAAAACGAGCTGGCGCGCGCGTCTTTAACCAGCGCCTCCTCCGAAAGCGCCCGATAATAGGGGTAACTGACAAGCCGAATCAGCACATAAATCAACATGAAGGCCGTGACAACCGCGGTGAGCCAGCCGCCGTAAAGCAGCATCATCACCAGCACACCGACCACCATAATGCTGTCCATCATCGCGCCGACAATGCTGGCAGTGAACGTGTCACGCAGTGCGCCCAGTGAGGCAAAGCGCGCCTGAATATCGCCCAGCTTCCGCCGCGCAAAATAGTCCAGCGGCAAGCGCAATAGATGTGTAAAGAGTTTGGATTGCCATTGCACATTGATGAGCGTGCCCAGTACCAGCGAGGACCAGACGCGCACCATGCTCACAGCGCCCTGCAGTAGAATGAAGAGCAGCAGAGCAAGACATATCAGCGTGAGTAAGCTGCGATCGTTGGCAGGGATCGCGTGATCCATCACTAATTGCGTGCCGACGGGCAGTAGCAGGGTAATGCTTTCCAGCACCAGCGACAGGCAGAAGATTTTTGCCAGGGCGGGTTTCAGCCCGTGAACCCCGCGCAGCAGTTTGCCCGGACTGAACTGATGACGGACGGCCATGGGAGTGAAATGACTGTCTGGCCACGCCTCGAGAGCTACGCCGGTAAAGCCGTTCGAGAAGGCTTTCCACGTGAGATGCCGCCGCCCCAACGCCGGATCGTCCAACGTTATGCGTCGCCTGCTTACGCGCACCAGCACCACGAAATGATTAAATTCCCAGTGCAGCAGGCAAGGGAGCCGCAGCGCAGTGATTTCATCCAGATCGAGCGAGAGCGGCCGCGTGGCTAAGCCGAGCTGCTGGGCGATGTCGCACAAGCTGGCAAGCGTCGTACCGCGCGAAGAGCGCGCATATTGATGGCGCAGGCTCATTAAGTCCACGGGTTTACCGTAGTGGCGACACATCATCGCCAGACACGCGAGTCCGCACTCTGCCGCTTCAGTTTGCTGCACCAAGGTGCTTCGCCTTATCGGCCGTATCGCCAGCTGATCGACCAGGCGCTTAAACCGCGAACCAGGCATCAGTTCTCCCCGCTGCGCTGTGTTTGAGATCGTAAAACGGTGAGAACATCCATTGCCAAAGTGGGCGTGTTTCCAGCAAAAGAATGCTTTCCGCTTTCATGCCGTTTTTCAGCGCCACGCTTTTGCCTTGATACACGATGGTCTGCTTTGCCGGACGCACCACCACCTTATACAGCGGCTCGCTGCCCGTAATGGCGGTGCGTGGCGCGCCCTGCCAAGTCAGCATCTCCTGCGCGGTGGCCGGCACGGTTGAGATCAGTGAAAGGGTGCCCGCGAACTGACCGAACGTTTGTGCGGGAAAAGCTTCGTAGCGGATATTGACGCCATCCCCTACGGCCAGATAAGGAACCGCATGATTCGGCACCCATAGCACCAGCGCATAATGGTCAATGCGCTGCGGCAAAAGCTGCATCAGGCTATCCCCAACGTTAACCATCTGTCCTTCGGTGACACTCAAGGCGTTGACGTACCCCTCGGCCACGGCGTGGACAATGACGCTTTCCGTGGCCGCGATGGTCAGCAGCTCTTTTTGCCGTTCGGCACGCTGAAGCGCCATCTGATGAATTTGATTGTCAAAATCCGCGGCCTGCAGAGTGAGCTGGTTCTCCAACGCAACAATTTGCAGTGCGTTTTGCTCGTTCTGACTCGACAAATTAAGAAGGCCATTTTGCTGCTGGTAGTAAAGCGCGGCCTGATTGGTGAGCTGATCGCGGGTAATTAAGCCTTGGCGCTGGTAATCGCGATAATTATCCAGCGTGCTTTTCATTAGACGAACGCCTTCTTGCGCGCGCGTAACGATGTCGCTTGAGCGGCGATACGCCTGCTCGTACTGCTTTTTTTGCTGCGTCAGCATCGCCAGCGCGCTGCTTTTGCTCTGCTGTAGGCGATCGATAATTTGCGTGATGCGCGTGAGTTGGGCTTCCACTTCCTTACGCTGGTTGTCGCTCATTACGCCCTGCTTACTGCTTTTACTCACGTTAATCTCATACAGCGGCATCCCCACGCTGACGTTCTGCCCCTCTTTGACAAACTGCTTGACCACCACGCCTTGCACGGTGGCGTAGAGGTTAGCCGCACGGGGAAAAGTCGAGACTTCACCGCTCACCGTTACCCGTCGCGTGTAGCTGCCGTAGATCAAAAACAGCAACAGCAGTGCCATAAACAGCGCACATCCGCTCGCTACCCACCCCCACGGAACGCCGGGAAGCAGCAATACACGTGCATGCCAGGCGTGGTGTGTGACCGCATCCTTTCTGAACATAAGCTTTCCATAGATAAATAAACATCAAACAATACAGTGCGCACATTAAATAACGGCCTTTCTATTTAATGCATTAACCGCGACATGAAGTTAGGGGTTAGCACCTTCACTGTAAAGCAAAAAATAGATAATTTTATATTTAAGAATTTTTAATTTTTATTTATCGAATATATTTAATCGATCGCGTAATAAATACAACCACTCTATCAAGAAGGCCAGCTAAGCGTTTTAAAACACCCTTAACTTCCTGAAACAGAAAATATCTGGGTATAATCGAGAGTGAGACGCACGTGGTCTCATGAACCTTGAAGGGCAAGCACGGCAGGGATGGTTCTTCAATCAATATGGAGAGGAGCCTATGGCTTAATCTTTTTGTAGAAGGAGAATTAAAAATGTTCAAATGGATATTTGATAAAACCCTTGTTGCACAAGGGATGGCTGCACAAAACACTTCTGGACGTATTTCCACGATTGACATTCAACAAGGCCCTGGCCTTTTGAAGCGTCATCAAAGAAGTTTGGATTCGAAATTACGCCAGAACCTATAGAAATCAACGGGGGGCAGGTCACTGGAGGTTCAAAGCCTAAATTGTGTATCATTTTACTATGACCGCCTTTAAAGAAGATACGCTACCAAGAGCATCCCTCTTCTCTATACAGCGTTTACTGAAGACACGATTCCGCACTGGCGCTGCCCTGCATGCTACAATGAAGCACTTGAAATTGTACCCGGCAGTTTTTTCAAGGAAGAGAAAAATGAGACCAAGCTTAGCAGATACAAGGAAGCGGTTAGGTAGCGCAATATATCAGTCAGTAACTGGCTGCGCCGGGCGTACGGCGCCGTCTGACCACTGTACTCTGCTCTGACATCATCTGGCGCCTCCATGCCTCCATGCCTCCATGCCTCCATGCCTCCATGTCTCCATGCCTCCATGCCTCCATGCCTCCATGCCGCCATGCCGCCATGCCGCCATGTAGATTAATGGCCTAGAAATCAACACAGCTACAATCCGCAGTGAAATGAATAGTGGAATGTTCATAGTTAGAGTTGATAAGTATACAGCAAAAGAGGCATTCCCTAACCAAAGATTTCCATAAAAAAATACTATATAGGTGAAGTCATTTGATAACCCTGTTTTTATATCTCCGTTAAAAAAATTAAAACACTGCGATATGTTTTAGTCGAAAAATAAACTAATTATCAATCCCAAGCTTATGCTTTATTTTTATTATGTAGTTGTTTAAATCGATGGAACTTTTGCATTTAAGCTTAAGCATTATATTTTTCCTGTGGTGACATACTGTTTTTGGCAGAATTCTAAAATGTGAAGCAATGTCATTTATTTTTTTATCCATTAATAAATGCTGTAGTATCTCCATCTCTTTGTCCGTAAGGCAAATTAATTTACCCGGTTTTGTTTTTAACTCCTCTTTTGTGTTTTCGCCATTGGTGAGCTTGGTTATAATCTTCAAGGCTAATTCGCAAGTTTTTGTTTTTTTGTTCAAAATAGTTGCTTGCGGGATTTTCTTTCTTACATAATTAACAAGAGCTTCATCTTCTATGGTTGTTAGTATAATCATGCATTTTGAGCGGAGTGTTTTTCTCAAAGCCATGATATTCTCAAAAGAGCATGGTCTTTTGCGGTTGAATATTAATAACTCACTAACAATAACATCAGAATGGTAGATCTTTTCAAAGGCGCTCTCTAAATGGTTATATTGTACCATGTTGACTTCAACATATTTACTTTTGAAGTAGCATCTAATCCCCTCAGACACCCAAACGTTGTTATCTAAGACAGTTATTTTAAACATTTTTTCATACCCTGCTTAATAGTTAAGTTTTTTTATTTTTGAATTGACATCTTTCCTGAATGTGCAACGTAAATTCAAGATAGATATTATTATTTATATTTGCTTAGGAGTGTTCTGTATAAGCATGCCTACACAAGCTGTTTCTTTACCTTTCAAATTTTTATTCTTTTGGTTTTACATTCCATGGTCGGCATTAGAATGTATTCAGGGTGGAGAGTTTGTGGATATTATTTTAAGGATGAATATTTTAATTTTTCCTTAGCACCCTTATCATTGCTATGTTTTTTGCTAGGATTTGTTTTTTTAATTATATAACTTTAAGACCACTAGATTACCTTAATGGTCGCGTGTAATAAAAATATCCGCTAGTTTTATCGCGATAAGTAAGTTTTGAGATGTATCTATTGCTTCAAAAAATATTTTCATGTAGCCTATTACTGTTCATCCTAAATATTAATAATTTCGATTTGACTAGTGCCAGGTGGAAAGCCTGCAAGAAAAGAGAAAGCATTTTAAGTGTTTTTGACCTCTGCGAAATGTTTTAAAATGGCTCTTAAAAAACTTAATTTAGAAGATCTTTCAGAATTTCATTCCTTGCCATATATTTATCGATCAACCCCGCATAACTATTACGAGAGTGGCCAACAATATCAAAAAAAAAGCTATAATTCCTCGTTATATCAAGATTAACATTCTTAATTCCGTATATTTTGTTGAAACCATTACACGATATGTGGGATCAAAATAAAATCAGATATTGTCGGTCAATGCTGTAAGTAATGTCTTAGTCTGATTCATTATTAAACGTTGCCAAAAAAGCGTCATTGAAAGCCTCAAGCAGACCTTCTGCTATTGAAATGTTATGGAGTAAAAATTGTTCTTCTTCTTCCATCTCTGCGAGTTCCTCCAATTTTGAACACTGATCACTTAGTTTTTCAACACCTATTACACGTAATGTACCTGCCATACGGTGAAACAAACGGTATGCCGATGATAGCTCTTTTGCCATAACGGCCTTACGTGCAGCCTGGAGGTCATTCCGGGTTTCATAAATGACAGTTTGAATAAATTGTTTACCTTCTTTAGGACTGTCAGGAATATAGGACGCCAAGGTCGCTGAATCTAGCCAGCAACTCAGGTCGCTCTCCTGTTCAGAGCTAAATTCATAAGTATTAATGGCTTCTGATAGGCTAGAGAGTTTTACCGGTCTGAAAAGACACTGGTTCATGCCTGCGGCCAGACATCGCACTCGTTCGGTCTCCTGCGCGTTGGCAGTAATACCAATGATAACCACATTTTGATCTTCCTTTCTAATAAGACGAGTCATTTCTAAACCGTCTAGCTCTGGCATGCTGCAGTCAGTAATGATAATTTCAGGACGTTTCGCTCGCCAAATTTGCATTCCTTCTACACCATCAGAGGCTGTGAAAGGTTGATGGCCAAGCAATGTAAGCTGACGTGAGATCAATAGAAGGTTTGCAGGATGATCATCTACTATTAGTATGTTACGGGAGTAATTTAAGGTAGGTAGCGACGAATCAATACATTCAGACTGCAAGTAAGCTCGGCTCTGTACAGGTATACATAGTGTAAAAGTGCTACCATGAGTCAGCTTACTTTCAAGAATGAGGGTTCCTTCCATAAGCGAAGCAATTTCCCGACAAATGGCAAGCCCTAGTCCACTACCGCCCGCAGTCTGGTCTACTGCCTGCTCAAAGCGTTCAAATAAACGTGCTTGATCTTGCTCAGATATACCGCAGCCAGTGTCTTTTACTATAACTTGAAGTTTATCTTCATTAAGAATGACTTGCACGTGAACCCTGCCCTGCTCTGTAAATTTTACGGCATTACTTATAAGGTTCGCTATTACCTGCCGAAGACGATTATCGTCAGTATAAATTTCATAGCCATCAGGCATGTCAAGATGCAGTATAATATTTTTCTGACGTGCCAAACTGCTAAATGCCTGAACGACAGGCCGCACCAGTGCTTCTAGAGAACTCCAGCGAGGGTGCAAAACCATCTTTCCGGATTCAATACGCACTATGTCAAGCACGTCACCTATTAATGACATGAGAGTTAAGGCTGACTCATGAGCCACCCGTATAAGCTCAGTGTCGGCCCGTTTTTCCTGCACCTGCAGTTCCAGCAATCCAATAACAGCACTGAGTGGTGTACGTATTTCATGACTCATCATTGCGAGAAAATGACTTTTAGCCCGGTTAGCATGCTCAGCATCGCATTGGGACTGCTGTAGGGCAGATTGCATATTGAGGTATTCTGTGACGTCCTGCCACCCTGCAATATAGCCTAGTTCACCTCCACCATCTTCCCCAAAACTTGTTATCCAGTGACGTATGTTTTGATGCATGCCGCTACACGGCTCAATCATAAATTCAGCCTCCTGTGGGATGCCGTTAACTGGCGGGTTCTGCATGCAGTTCCTCCACACCTCATGAAGAGGATGGCGGATATCGTATAACGACAAATTCAGATGCTCTGCAGCTTCTCCGCTAAAGCAGCTCTTAAAAGCAACATTACTGTGAATAATTTCGCCATCTGAGCGAGCAACATATACCGGACGCGGGGGACCATTAATCAATCTGTCACGAAACATAATTTCCTGGCGAAGCTGAGTTTTAGCGCCTTGCGTACGTCTAACCTGTTGGCGCAGCATTACAGCCCAAATTACTGTAACGATTATGAGTACCAACGCCCCAGCCACACCTGCATAAAACTCTTGACGATAAATTTTCCATGTATCGTAACGAACGCCCGGTGTAGATTGCCAATGTGCCAGAACATCAGTAATGATTCTTGGTGGTAAGGACGCTATGGTTTTATTTAGTATGCTACGTAGCTCCGGGTCAGCGTGCCGTACACCAAAAACTATAGCTGCATCTGCAACCGGTAGGCCTTGATGAAGATGTAGCTGTCCCCGGTATAAGCCCTGCATAATGTAGCGTGCATTTATAAGGGTGGTGAAAGTAGCGTCGGCCTTACCTTGTGCCACCTGCTGTATAGCGAGGGCCGGATTGCCTAACCTAAGAATCTGAGCCTGGGGCCATATAGAGGTGAACCAGGAAGACATATTATGGCCGGGAGTTAGAATGGCCCGATCTACATTACCCTTAAACGCACTACGGGTAACCATTACCATTGGGGTAAACATAAAAGGAGATGTGAGTAAAAGATCCTTGCTGCGCTCTTGGCTCCAGATCAGCGGCGCTGTCATCATTGCTTCACCCCGGTCAAGAGCTTGAGTAAGGTTACGGCTGTCGCTGATATCGATATAGCGAAAATGTAGCCCCGTCCGTAGGCCAATTAGCGATAATAGTTCTGGGCCAATGCCTGCAAGGCCTCCGTCAGGATTTCTAACAAAAAAAGGAGGATTGAATGCCGATGATACTACAGAAATCTCAGGATGAGCCTCAAGCCAGGCTTTTTCTTCTGGAGATAGGTTTATAGGCGTATCAATAAAGCGCGGCAAATCATTAGCCTGCCAGCGCGACGCTAATTTCTCTCCGACCGCACTGCTGCGAAGATTTGAAATGGCAGCATGCATGGCGTCGCTGAAAAGTAGGTTATGTGCCCCGGTAACTAATTGATAAGGTGTCATAGGAGCCGCTGAAATATCTGAGACCTCGAGCGTATTAATATAATTGCGTTCAATAAGATACCAAGCCTCTACTGCAGGTAAGGTAACAGCTTCAACAGTACCTTGATCCAATTGAGCCAAGCGTCGAGCGGGAATTTCCTCTTGTGTAAATTTAGCTTTCGACACAGGTTTGGCTGCGGTACGGCGAGTTATTACTACTGGATTGGCTTTTTCTATGGTAATAAGATCTTCTGCTTTATAGCGAACCGGTACTGTATCACCTGCAGGGCTGAAAACCAGGTCTACTATTTCTGCATCCAGAGCAGCAAAGGCTTCGTCAGCACGATTATAGTGCACCACTTTGAGCGTTAAACCCAAGCTATGAGACGCCGTCGAGATAAAGTCTGCCATAAAGCCAGAAAGAAGACCTGAAGGAGAGATTCTGACTAATGGTGGGCGAGCAGGACCATAAAGAGCTAACGTCATCTCTCTTTTATGGCCGAGCCAACGCCATTGTGCATCGCTTAGGGACGGCGAAGACACTTCAGGCGAAGTCAACGGGGAGTAACTGAGTGATGTAGGAGCGGCCCAGAGCAGGTCTGGTAAGAGCAACACCCAAAGAAATAGAAGGTACTTAAGCATCATGAAATATTACTACGGCGAATAAACTCAAGCATTTCCATCTGGTTCTTCAGACCAAGTTTCTCCATCAGTCGGGATTTGTATGTACTAACAGTCTTGTTACTTATTTTCAGCTGCGTTGCAATATCAATGATTTCCTTTCCTCGACCTATCAAACGTAATACTTCAAATTCTCGCTTAGATAGCTGACTTAAAAGATTTGAATCGGTTTCACCAATATGGTCATGATAGAGCTCATACATTTTGAACGGGAAGTATCCATAACCGCTAAAAACCACATTAATTGCTTGTGTCAAATCAGTTAAGTTATTCTGCTTACTTATGAAACCGTTTGCGCCTGCCTTTTTACTTAGGCGAATATAAACGTCAGGATTTTTCCCACTCATAACTATAATTGGAATAGTGATATCTGAAGAACGCAAGTTTGCAATGGCTTCGATACCATCAATGCCGGGTAAATCTATATCCATGATCAATCCGTCAGGGCAGTGCTGGTTTACAAGCGAAGCAATGCCATCGCCCACCTCAGCTTCAGCAATGACAATATGTCCTTCTTTTTCCAACAGTAATCGGATGGCAAGGCGTGCTAAGGAATGATCATCAACAACGATAAAATTGGCCATATCTATTATACCCTGGTTAATAAAAATAAGGAATATTCTTAATCTGGATCATGCAAGATTATTTTTTTATGCATTATTCGTTCTGAGAGTTTACCTTGAAAACTTCAACCATAAATATCTATTAAAATCAATTACTTGCTTTCTTTGTTCATAATCCCACATAAAAGAAGAATGTGATTGATGTTAAGGGTATTTTCAATTTAGCCGTAAACCGAAAAGATACGCAATATCAAAAGTACAAAATCCATCTATGAAGTTAATGTAATAAGACTCTATAAAGAAGTAACTAATGTCAATTATAGCAGGGTTTTTAATTAGGGCGTAAGCACTATTCTTAAATACCAAATTCAGAATGACCTGAAATTCGATACGCGCTGAGCAGATTCTTTTTATTTACTAATTAAAACAATAATATAGTTACATTCTAATCTGTGGTTGCTTTAATACAATAAGATTTTTCCTACATCCCTACAGGATACTGTCTGATAGGAAGAACTTTTTTTTTACTATTAAATAAATTTGTTTTCAGGCAATTGGAAATGATTGAAATCTGAAACAACGTCCGTCAAATGACAAGTACACGTGTTTTTTTGAAAAAAGGAATGGGAAATAATGAAGTTTAAAAAATCACTTTTAGCAATGTTAGCAGTGCTTGCTGTAAATTCATCAGCAACGCATGCAGCGACCACAGTTAATGGCGGCACTGTACATTTCAAAGGTGAAGTAGTTAATGCCGCTTGTGCAGTTGACGCAGGCTCAATTGATCAAACCGTTCAGCTTGGACAGGTTCGTACAGCAAAACTTGGAGCTAGTGGTGATACGGGCACTGCTGTTGGATTTAATATCAAATTGAATGATTGTGACACTACCGTTTCTACTAAAGCTTCTGTAGCTTTCACTGGTGTTGCAATTGATGGATCAAATCCGACTGTACTGGCATTACAAAACTCGAGTGCAGGTAATGCAACCAACGTAGGTGTTCAGATTCTAGATAAAACAGGAACCCCTCTTGAACTGGACGGAACATCTTTCAGTGCTGAAAGTACTCTTAACGACGGTACAAATATTATTCCTTTCCAGGCTCGTTATTATGCGATTGGTGCCTCGACGGCTGGTACAGCTAATGCTGATGCCACATTCAAGGTTCAGTATCAATAAAGGCAGAAGAAAAATTAATGATGGGCAAGGACGCCCATTTTCAATCGGAGCAAGTATATGAAAAAAATACCTTTGGGGATTTTTATACTTTTCATATCTTCGTCAGCGTTAGCTGGTAATAAATGGAATGTGACTTTACCTGGTGGTTTGATGCGCTTTCAAGGCGAGGTTATTGCTGAAGCGTGCGACGTTGAGACTGGGAATCGGCAAATGATTGTCAACATGGGAAGTGTAAGTAGTAATCGCTTTAAATATTTAGGGGATACTGCAAATCCTGTGGCATTTGAAATCAGACTGCAAAACTGCAAACCTGAAGTCAGAAACAAAGTATCGGTGTCATTTTGGGCAGCTGCAGATGGTAAAAGCCCTAATGTAATTTCAAATGGTGAAGGAGAGTCCTTTGCGCAAGGTATCGGAATAGGCATCTTTGATGATGAAAACAAAATCATACCTATAAACACATTTGAAAGAAATTGGAAAAAAATAAATAAAGGAATAACTACCTTTAACTTTACAGCAAAGTATATTGCCACGAGTAAGGTTGTATCAGGCGGGATTGTAAATTCACAGGCTTGGTTTGCATTGACTTACCTATAATTTTATTATCATGAAAGGTGTTATTGTGATTAAAAAAACATACTTTTACCGTATAGGTAAGATAGTGATGTTATTTATTTTTTCCTTGATGTGCTCTAATGTAAGTTATGCAGGCGTTGCATTAGGTGCTACACGTGTTATTTATCCCGCTGGGCAAAAACAAGTTCAGTTGCCTGTGACAAATAACGACCACGAAAGCACTTACTTAATACAGTCATGGGTCGAGGATGCGAATGGTAAAAAAGAAGGTGCTTTTATTGTAACCCCCCCTCTCTTTACAATGAAAGGTAAAAAGGAAAATACCTTACGCATTATAGATGTAACAAATGGTCAGCTAGCTAAGGATCGCGAAAGCCTATTTTGGTTAAATGTTAAGGCTATCCCAGCTGTCGACAAGGATTTATTGAAAAGTAACAATCTGCAGATCGCGATTGTGAGTAAGATAAAATTAATTTATAGGCCTAGTGATTTGGATTTGCCACCAGAGGAGGCACCAAGCAAAGTAAGGTTCAAAAGAGTAGGTAATTTGTTAACTATAATGAACCCTACTCCATATTATTTAACTTTAACAGAAATTAATGCAGGGACTCGTGTGCTGGAAAATGCTTTAGTACCTCCTATGGGTAAAATACAGATGACAATTCCTGCTGATTCGGGTTCACAGATCACTTATAAAGCTATCAATGATTATGGGGCACTGACACAAAAAATAGTCGGAAAGACAGAGTAAAGCCTAAAACTGCAATGTCTGATTTTTTGTGTTGGAGAGAATATGTTGCAATCAAACAACTCACTATTAAATATTTATTTTAAAAATATCCAATGTGCAAATAAGAGTTACTCGCTGGCACCTGTCGCACTAGCAGTATGTCTAGCCTTTTATTCTGAATATGCCGCAGCAGATATTTATTTCAACCCGCGATTTCTTTCTGATAATCCAGAGGCGGTGGCTGATCTGTCAGCTTTTGAAAAAGGTCAAGAATTACCGGCAGGTAGCTATCGGGTAGACGTATATTTAAATGATGGCTTTATATCTACGCGTGATATTACCTTCGAAGGTGGCAAAGATGGTCTTGTGCCATGCTTTACGGTAAAAGAATTAAGCAAGATGGGTGTCAATACGGTTGCACTTAAAAAAGAAAAATCAGCACCCACTGGAAGATGCATGTCTCTGCAAACTTTAGTGCAAAGTGCTACAAGTAAGTTTGATGTTGGGCAACAAAAATTATACATAACTATTCCACAAGCTCTGATGAAAAACAGCGCGCGAGGATATATATCTCCAGAATATTGGGATGATGGTATTAACAGTGGGTTGTTAAATTATAATTTTACAGCCAATGACATTTCTAATAAAAATGGCAAAGACTCCAGTTATGCATATCTTAATTTACAAAGTGGTGTGAATTTTGGTGCATGGCGATTTAGGGATAATTCCATTTGGAGTCATACCAGTACTTCTACATCTGAAAGTAAAAATAATAAGTGGCAACATGTTAATAGCTGGCTCGAAAGAGATATAACATCTTTTAAATCGAGGGTGATATTAGGTGACAGCTATACAAGTAATGATGTATTCGATGGATTGAATTATAGAGGTGTGCAGCTTCGCTCTGAAGATTCCATGTTACCAGATAGTCAGCGTGGTTTTGCACCTGTCGTTCGCGGAATTGCAAAAGGTACAGCAAAAGTTTCTATAAAACAGAATGGCTATGAAATATACCAGACTACTGTACCGCCAGGACCTTTTGTAATCGATGATCTAAACGCATCTGGTAATAGTGGAGATCTTCAGGTAACAATAAAAGAAGCAGATGGAAGTAGTCAGGTATTTAGCCTGCCTTGGTCAACTGTTCCTGTTTTACAACGAGAAGGTTATTCTAAGTATGCCCTTACAGCAGGGGAGTATAGAAGTGGTTCTAGCAATCAGGAGAATCCAAAATTCTTCCAGGCTACACTGTTACATGGATTAAAAAAAGGATGGACTGTCTTTGGTGGCGGCCAGTTTGCTGATAGATATACCGCATTTAACTTAGGCGTAGGAAAGAACTTAGGCGTATATGGTGCTGTTTCTGCTGATGTAACACAAGCCAAGTCTACCTTGGCTGATAGTAGTTCTCATGAAGGTCAGTCTATGCGCTTCCTTTATAATAAATCTCTGAATCAGACGGGGACTAGTTTTCAGTTAGTAGGTTATCGCTACTCAACGCAGGGCTATTACACGTTGGCAGACACAGCCTACCAAAAAATGAATGGCTATAAAGTAGAAACTCAGGATGGGCCTGTTTTTATCGAGCCTAATTTTAGAGATTATTACAACTTAGCCTACAATAAAAAAGGAAGGTTGCAAATAAGTCTGGCCCAGCAATTAGGGCGTACATCTACCTTATACTTTAGCGGTAGTCACCAAACATATTGGTACACAGGTAAAAGTGATAAGCAGCTTCAGGTTGGGTTTAACTCTGCTGCTGGCGACGTTAACTGGAGCTTAAACTATAGTCTTGCTCAAAATGCTTGGCAAAATGAAAAAGATCATCTTTTTTCTTTTAATATAAGCGTTCCATTTAGTCATTGGCTGCGCTCCGATACTAAATCAGTTTGGCGAAATGCAAATGCCAGCTTCAATAGTAATAATGATTTTAAAGGGCGGGTTACAAATCTTGCAGGGTTGTATGGAACATTACTGGATGACCAAAACCTGAGTTACAATGTTCAGACCGGAAACACAAGCGGTAAACAAAGTGATGCTACAGGATATGCATCTGTTAATTACCGTGGGCCTTATGCTAACGCTAATGCTGGATATAGCACTAATAGTTATTCTAAGCAGTTTTACTATGGTATTAACGGTGGAATGGTTGTTCATGGTGATGGTGTTACCTTTAGCCAGCCTATCAATGAAACATCTATATTGGTCAAAGCGCCAGGAGCCAGCAACGTTAAAGTGGAAAATCAGTCTGGTATTAAAACAGATTGGCGGGGTTATGCGGTTATTCCTTATGCAACAGCTTATCGAGAAAATCGTGTAGCTTTAGATACAAATTCTCTTGCAGATAACCTTGATTTTGATGATGCCGTCTCAAGTTTAGTTCCTACTCATGGTGCCATTGCTCGAGCAAGTTTTAAACCAAGGGTAGGAGTAAAATTGTTAGCTAAATTAGAGCGAAACGGGATTCCTCTGCCATTTGGCGCAACAGCAACTTCTGATAGTAATGGAGGGGCAAGTATTGTTTCTGATAATGGACAAGTTTACATGAGTGGTATGCCACAATCAGGAACAATCAAAGTTAAATGGGGAAATGATTCTAAATCGAGCTGTGTTGCTAAATATAATTTACCCAAAGATAGCTTAACTAAGTCTTTAGTTAATATAACAGCCGAATGCATATAGGAATGGTAATGAATAAAATTTTTCTTTCTCTAACGTGCATGCTGATAGTTCTGTCAAAGTATAGTTTTGCTGCTGATAGTACTATTAGGATTACCGGGAATGTAAAGGATAATGCCTGTGCTGTAGCTGCTGAGTCAAAAGATTTTACTGTAGATCTTTTCGATAATGCATCTAAACAATTTCATACCATTGGCGCCACAACACCTAAAGTCCCATTTAATATCGTTCTCTCTCCTTGCGGTAGCTTAGCTACCGCAGTAAAAGTAGGTTACACAGGGGTGGCTGATAGCGATAATAATAGTTTGTTGCAGCTTGATGCCGGTCAGGATTCTGCAACTGGTTTGGGTATTCAGATCCTTAATGGAGATGGAACAGCAATACCCTTAAACGCATCGTCAGGCTCTTTAAGCTGGATAAATCTTGTAGGCGGTCAGAAAAATGTAATTAATTTTTATGGTCGTCTTATGGCTACTCGTATTCCTGTGGCGCCGGGGCATGTCAGAGCAACTGCAATATTCACCCTCGAATTCCAATGAGAGGAACTAAAATGCTTTTAACTTGTAAAAAATCGGCTTTATCTTTAATAATTTGTCTCATTTCTTTTTGTGCTTTTTCAGCAGATGTCACGGTTACCGTTAATGGCAAGGTGGTAGCAAAGCCCTGTACCATTGTCACATCTGATATGAATATAAATATAGGTGATCTTTTTACCTTTAATCTGGTTTCTCCTGGTTCGTCATCAGAGTGGCATGATTTCAATCTGAAACTGTCAAACTGCCCCGTAGGAACATCACGAGTGAAGGCAACGTTTAGTGGCTCAGCTGATTCTTCTGGCTATTATCGTAACTCAGGAACTGCAGGCAATATTCAAATTCAACTTCAAGACGATGCCGGTATGAATTTGACAAACGGAAGTTCTAAAGAAGTAACTGTTAAAGACTCGGATAAATCTGCCGATTTGCCATTAAAAGTTAGGGCCTTGACTGTTCAGGGTAATGCAACTCAGGGGACTATACAGGGCATTATTGATGTTGTTTACACTTATGCCTGAGGTGGGATGATAAAAAATGAAAAAAACCATATTAGCTTTTGTTTCGTTCGCTCTAATAGCTTTTTCTGCAAATGGATGGGCTTTTACATGCACAGATATCACTGGAAACGTCTTGAGTATTGCGCAGGGTTCAACCTCGGCTAATGCTTATGTAAATCTACAACCTTCACTTGGTGCTAACCAAAACTTAGTTGTGAACTTAGCCAATTCAATATCATGCCGCAACGATTTTCCTAATAGCAGGAATGATTTAGTCAGCATGGTTGTTGGCTCTACGTACGGTGGCGCATTATCAAATTTCACTGGTTCCTTAAGCTATTTTAATAGTTCATATAATTTTCCACTGACCTCTGCGACCAAATCTGTTAACTATAGATCTGGTGCTTATCAGCCATGGAACACTGTGTTATATCTTACCCCGGTTTCAACGGCGGCTGGAGTTGTTATCAGAAGAGGTGAAAAGTTTGCGACAATAGTGATGTACCAGGTAGGATCTGATATCGTGGGTGGTGGTAATATTTCTACTGCGCGTTTCACATGGAATCTGTATGCTAATAACGATGTTATAATTCCCACAGGGGGTTGTGACGTTTCATCAAGAAATGTAAGCATATCATTACCTGATTTTCCCGGTTCGAAACCAGTTCCATTAACTGTCAGGTGTGCTAAGGCTCAAAACCTCGGGTTTTATCTGTCTGGTTCAACTGAAGATCAAAACAGAACTATTTTTTCTAATACAGCATCTGGCAATAAGGCAAAAGGCGTCGGTATCCAGTTACTGAGAAATGGAAGCGCTGTTCCCGCTAACACGAATATTCTCCTTGGTAGTGTTGGCACTTCACCCGTAAGCTTGGGATTAACTGCAACTTATGGGCAGACCACTGGTCAGGTTACTGCCGGCAATGTTCAGTCTGTTATTGGGGTTACTTTTATTTATCCCTAATATCTATTTTCAAATCTATCCAAGGCCGTTATGATGTTATTCATATGCGGCCTTAATTATTTAATTGTTTTTTGCCATTTTTTCTTTTTTAAATATTACCCTTTAATAACTAAGCCACATGTTCGTTATTTTTGCTATGGTAACTTTCAAGACACGGAAGGTTTTGTGCTTTTACGACTATTAATGTGGGAATAGCACGTATTCGTTTTATTAGGCTGTGTGCAGTTATAGAGAAATGTCAAGTTTCAAATATATAATGCCTTGCGAAACTAAAAGGCGGCAACCTATGTTTTCTTAAACTTTCTGCCCATCTTTTCTTAAGTTTGCCTGGTGTATAGCGCTTTCCGTTTTCTGATATAACCGGCAACCCGGCGTCAGGGGGATTCACGGCCGGAGCCACAACATACGGTGTCCGATCACCACACCCCCCCCTTATCCAGGCATAACCGGATCTTTTCGGGATCCGCTCTCCCCGTCACCCGCCTGCCGTTTTATGGTATATATCCGTAAACTGGAAAATTTCCCTGCGTCGCTCAGCGGATTTTTTTTGGTGGCCCGTGCCCGCCAGACGGGGAAAATGGGCAGAACAGGAGCAGACGTCGCTGGGTGAAATCTGAGAAAGCCGCAGGGGTAAATCCCGCCAGATTTTAATATTTTTCATCACTCACCTCTCCTTTAAACTGTTCAGGCTTGCAACGATGATTAACTAAATTGTTGATTGCCTGGCGTGTGATGCCAAGGATATCGACCACGGCATTCACCTTAAGCGTACCGCCCAACGCCTGAAGCTCACGATAAATTCTTTCCAGATCTTCGCGACGACGGCGCACTTTACGCATTTCGTCGTCGTTGACGCGTGTCTTCTGCTCGAGTTGAACGGTGTAATGCAATTGCATCAGAGCACCGTCATCCAGCGTGATAGCATCCATAACCTGATTTTTGTCTTCAAATTTAGGCATCTTGACGATAATCGTATGTTATTTTTTAGGAATGGTTAAATTCAGGGTGTTTTTCAAACAATATACAGTCAAGTAAGGCACAAGACGTTGACCTGCCTCCACTCGATTCATACACCGTGATTGCAGCATGGACACAGTGATGAGTGTCCACTTTTGGCTCTTAACACACGCTCATCACCTGCAGTCACTGTCCCCCCTTCCAGGTTGACATCAAACTCAACGGTTCACAGCATCGCCCTACCCTATGATCTGCCGCACCACTGATGCCATTTGATGTGGCCTACGGTTTCTGGCGCCTGACGCAGAAAGCCATGAAACGTACGCGGGCGTGCGTATACTAATGCGGTTCGCTTGTCAGCACAGGCGATGCGTTGTATGTCATCTCACGTAACCCGATGATTCAGGACAGATATGAATACTAAATATGCCCCGTCGCAAATTTTACTTCACTGGTTGGCGTTTTTGCTGGTGGTTGTCGCGTATTGCACCATGGAGTTCCGCGATCTGGCGCCGCGCGGATCATGGCAGCGTATGACGATGGTGATTAGCCATTTCAGCGCGGGAAGCTGTGTGCTTGCCATCATGCTTTCGCGCATCATGCTGCGCGTGCGCCACCGCAGCCCCGGCATCGTGCCGAAACCGCCGCACTGGCAAACCGGTATCGCGCATTTGCTGCACCTGGCGATGTATCTGCTGTTTATTGCGCTGCCTACGCTTGGGATTTTATCGCGATTTTATCTGGGAAAGAGCTGGTGGATATTTGGTATTCCGATGCCGGTCAGCGGCAATCCCGATCCGGATTTCGCCGACACGCTGACGGACTGGCACGAAACCCTTGCGCCTTACGGATACTGGCTGATCGGCATCCATGCCGTTGCCGCGCTGGCGCACCACTATCTGTTTAAAGACAATACGCTGCTCCGCATGATGCCTGCGCGTCGTAAGCGGTAACGATGGCGATGTCACCGGGGCTGAAACGGGCCTCAGCGCCGGTGATGCTTGCTCTGCTGCTTTTATCGTCAGCTCAGACTAAAACGTCCGACTGTCAGCGACAGTTGCGCGGCCTGCTCTTCCAGGGAGTTGGCCGCTGCTGACATCTCCTGCACCAGCGAGGCGTTCTGCTGCGTCGTGCCATCCATCTCATTCACTGCAATGGTGACCTGGCTTATGCCCCGCGCTTGCTCGTCGGATGCCGTGACAATCTCGCCAATGATCGCCCGCACGGAATGCACCGCACGCGTCATCTCCTGCATGGTTTTGCCCGCGTCCTGCACTTGCTGCACGCCGCTGCCCACGCGCTGTGTCGACTCCTCAATCAGGGCGGCGATCTCTTTCACCGCGCTGGCGCTGCGCTGTGCCAGATTGCGCACTTCGCTGGCCACCACGGCAAAGCCACGACCTTGCTCACCTGCGCGCGCGGCTTCTACCGCCGCGTTCAGTGCCAGGATATTGGTCTGGAAGGCGATGCTGTTGATCATGGTGGTGATATCGCCGATTTTTTTCGCACTGTCGTCGATCTGTGCCATGGTTTGCACCACCTCACCCACCAGCGTCTCGCCGCGGCTGGCGATTTGCGTGGCGTTTTCAGTAAGCGCCGTGGCCTGATGCGCATTACTGGCGTTGTGCTTCACCGTGGCGGTGATCTGTTCCATGCTGGCTGCGGTCTGCTCCAGCGCCGCCGCCTGCTGCTCCGTGCGCGATGCCAGGTTCAAGTTGCCGCCGGCGATCTCTTCCGCGCCGAGACGCACCGAGGCGCTGGCCTGCTGAATTTGCCCTACAATCTCTCGCAGTTGGTTCTGCATGGTGTGCAGCGCATAGAACAGGCTGCTGGTATCGTGCGCGCCGATCGAAATGGTGTTGTCCAGCTTGCCATCGGCCACCGCCAGTGCAATGGTCGCGGCCTCGCGCGGTTCGCCGCCAATCGGCCGCAGCACCTTACGGTTAAACACCCAGCCCAGCAGACCGCTGACCACCAAAATGCTCACGACCACCATGATCACTGCGTACATCAACTGCTGGCGCGCCGAAGCCATAACGTTGCTAACCGGTGCAACCACGCCGAGATACCATTTCTCGCTGCTGTTGCCGATGGTAATAGGTTGCCAGGTCACCAGCGCGTCTTCACCCAGCAGCGCATCGTGCTGCTCATAGACCGTGCTGCTATAGCTGTGCGTGTCACCCTGCCAGGCTTTGGATGTCATATTTTTATCGGGATAAGAGACTACCTTGCCTGCGCTGGAGAGCAGCATGGCATAGCCGGCACCGTCCCACGGTTTGATGCTGTTCACTTTGGCCTGTAACGAGGCTAAAGAGATATCTGACGTCACCACGCCCCACAGCTTGCCGTTACTGATAATCGGCGCGGCCACCGAGGTCAACAGGGTCGGCACCCCGTTGTAGGCGTAGCTGTAGGGTTCTATCAGCGTATCCTTGCGCGTTTTCTGCGGCACCAGGTAATAATCGCCTTGGCCTGGCGTAAGGATCGATTTGAGCGGATGCAGTGCGAATTGACCGGACTGATCGCGATCGACGAAAAAGGCGTAGCGGCCTTTCGGCGCCTGGTCCGGTTTATCAGCAAACTCGCTGTCGCGGCCGTCAAAGGCATTTTCTTCAAAAATCACGGAAATCGAGAGGTAATCAGGATTATCGCGCAGCGCTGAAATCATCAGCTTGTTGCCCACCTGACGATCGGTAATGCCCGCCTCGGGCAGGCCGATCAGGCTGTGCCCAAGATTGTGCGCTACGTCGCGCGCATGACTTAATTCTTGCTGAATTTGCAGCGCTTGAGATTGTGCAATGGTTTGCAAATAGCGAGATGCCAGCGTTTTTTGTTCGCTGCTGGATTGCCAACTCAGCATGCCAATAGTGAGGGCAAAGCCCAACGTGATGGTGATTGCGCCCGTCAGTAGCACCTGCGTGCGGGTACTCATACTTTTCTTGTTTGAAATCAGTGTGGCCATGATGGCGCCCCCGGAGTTCACACTTTCTTAAAAAAGAACCACACCCTGTGCGCAATAATCCCTTTGTATGGTCTATCGGCCAAGAAGATAGGAACTTGATGCTCGTGCCACCGAGAGCGGCCAGCGTATGAAGCCGAGGGTTCAGCGCGCCCCGATTTGTAAGGCTTTGCGCGGTTCTTATTGAAAACAACGCAGCGTATTGATCTGGCGCAAGATCATACCGGACAACAGATGTCAGGTTAACGCCATGGGCGTACGGCGCCGCAGCGAAAAAGAGGAAAAGGGCATGGCGGGAAAATTGAGTTTAACGGGCGTGATGGTGGTATGGCTGGTCTATGTGGCGTGGATGATCAGTTACTATTCCGGGACGTTTTCACTTTTTAGCCACTAATAAAAATCCCGGCCTGGCCGGGATTTTTAGTCGGGTGCAGCACTCAAGCCGCTTTGACGCTGCGCACGCGTTTTTCAGACGTTTCAGCTGCAGGTTGCTCGCCGTGGTCTGCGACAGCGGTGGCGTCATTTGGCGCGCTTTTTACCGCTTCCGGCAGTTTACTGGTGCGCAGAATATGCTGCACCGCGTCTTTCTGCTCAGCTAACAGCAGGCCTAATGCTTCGGCCTGTGCTTCGCCCATTTCAGGCTGTTGCTGTTGCAGCCAATCGGTGAAGGCGTCCGCCATGTCGAGCATTTTGTCCCAGGCATCCGCGTCTTTTTTATTGGCAAACGTCATTTTTTCTTCACCCTTTCTGACCACAACAAATTTGGTTTCGACTGCCATGATGCACCTCGTTAACTGTATTTATATACAGTATAATTCATGTCCACTTTGCACGGCAACGCTTTTCTGCCGTTATGCCAATAATTCCGTCAGGAAGTCCGCCAGCGCTTTACGCGGATCGTCCTCTTCTGACACGATCATTTCAATTCCCCACTGCCCCAGCACTTCTTTCGCAACCGGGTTGTTGCGGTTGGTGAAGAGATAAGACTTGGGTCGCGCACTGGCTAGCCCGGTGCGGTTCCACATTTTGGTCAGCCGATAGAACAGCAGGCGGATATTAAAATCGCTGATGCTGTAGCCGACAAAGAGCACCGAGTTGCCCATCACATCGTGCGTCAATTTAATGTCGAGCGGCGAGTCGAAATAGAGGCGCTCGAAGTAGCTGCTCTCATCGAGCACGATAGAGGTGTCATCGTCGAAATCACCGTGTAGCTTGATAATGTGGCGTTTTTCCTCGGTGAGCGACACCAAGTCGGCGGCGTTAGCCACTTTGCTGTAGGGCACATTGTGCGCCTCGTGCGCCATCTCGAGCCAGCGATCGTAGTTGGTGGTATAAATGCGCGAAAAATTGCCCTGCGTGATCATGGTATGAATTTCGGAGCTGCGCACATCGATATCCGGACGATGCCACTCGCGATCCATCCAGCTTCGCAGCGGCCCTAACGATCCTTTGCGCTGCTTGTAATATTCCGCCAGCGAAAGATGGGTACCGTAGCTGTTGAAGATTTTTGGATCGTATCCCAGCTCTTGCGCCAAATGCGCGATGAGTTCGTGCCACTCAGGCAGACCGAAGTTGCGCGAGATCCCTGCGCCGGCAAATAAAATCAGTTTGCCTGCTTCATAGGCGCGTTTCAGTTCCGGTTTCATGCCAGCCCCCGCGAGGTTTTAAGAAAAGTGGCAAAGCGATCCAATGCCAGTCGCCGCATCGAAATTTCATTTTTAAGCTCACCCATTTCGGCAAACGTTTGAGTGTGCCCTTCGGGGATGAAGACGCAATCCCATTGAAACTCCCGTGGGCCAGCGGGTTCGGGCGCGATGGTGCCGCGCAGTTGCCCTTCAAACTGGTACATTTTACGCCCATCGCAGTAGCCCAACACGGTTTTGGCCGTCACCCAGGGCGTTTCCAGGCCGCGTACCAGTTTGGTAAAGCGTTCGGCATCCAAACGGCTCCAAAAGATGCGCGTCAACCCAGCTGGCAGGCCATTCAGTCCATCCAGATAAAGTCCCGTATGCTCGACGAACAGCGGTCTGCCGATAATGGAAAAAGCCTTTGTCAGCTTATCACGCACCAGCTCCAGTTCATTTTCCGTCTGAATTTCTTCTATTCGGCGGGCAATAGGCACCACCTCAACGCCCACCGGCTCCAGAATGGTTCTGACTTCGGCGAGCTTAAGTTCGTTTGCGGAGAGAAAACGTATTTTCATTGCAGTGGTCATTTCACATAAGTGACAAGAAGCGCACGATTGGCATGAGGCGTATTACGCAGCGCGCATAGAATGCTATGGCAATATCTTAGCGTCTGCAGCGGTGACTGGAAAGGCAGCGTCCAGCGGATACGCCTCTTCGACCCTAAACAGCGCCGCACGCTTCTTGCGGTAACGGGCCGTTTTTTAAGCCAAACAGCACGATAAAACATCAGCTTAAATCGTATTAGCCACGCGATCATTCACGCTTTAATTCAAATTTGACGGGTATTCATTTCACGCTATCTCAAATTTGCTCACAGGCGCAAAACTAGAAATTTCGGGGCAAACAAATATGACAACGGTTGCGCTTTTATTTAAGATGAGTCCTTGCCAATTAGGTCGTCTCATTACAACACTGAGAAGCGCTCATGATCCCCTTTATACGCTCCCGCTATTCCATGTTGCGCAACTTGCCTTACGTGTTCAAAGGCAACAGCATTGAAAAAAAACTCCGCGCCACGCTATTAATTGCCGGTGTGTCCACGGCGTTTGCTGGCATCTACATGGTGTGGTGGAACAGTATGCATCAAAATACCCTGACGGCGTTTTTATATTGCGTCAGCACCACATTGGGTTTCTATATTTGCCGCGTGGCTTTTCTCAATCATCTCCAGCGCAACCTTTATATTACCGTCCATGCATTATTGATTGCGATCATTGTATTTTTATTGTTTGACAATAATCACCCGTCGCAGAAGCTCTCAGAATATAATTACCTGTTGGCGCTCACGGTAGGGTCAGCACTGGTGCTGCGCCAGCAAACGCGCTATTTAAATAAAGTCTTCCCCATTATTTGTCTCTGCTGTTACCTGTTTTTCATTTTCACCGGCACTGTGTGGCAGCAAGGCGCTTTCCATGCGCAGGTTATGCAAGATTCGGGCGTTTACTTTGTGAATAGCATTGTGCCCATGGTAGCGCTGTTATTGACCGCGTTTACGCTGCGCGGCAGCTATACCGAAACGGACCTGATCAAACAGGAGCTGTCCCACGCCATCAACAAACAGCAGCTGGACCTTCACTATCAGCCTCAAGTGGATACTGAAAAAAACGTTATTGGTTTTGAAATCCTCCTGCGTTGGAAACATCCCGCTAAGGGATTTATTTCGCCGGAAGTGTTTATTCCTGTGGCAGAGAAAAGCGGATTAATTATTGCTATCGGCAATTGGGTAATGGAGAGAACCTTTCATCAGATTGCCGTATGGGAACGTCAATTTCCACTTAAAAATTTGGTTTTCTCAATCAATATTAGCCCCCTTCAACTGATGCATCGCGACTTCACCCAAGATACGCTATTACTGCTGGCGCAGTATAAAATTCGGCCCGAGCGCGTAAAATTTGAGATTACCGAAACCACTTTTATTTACGATCAAAAACGTATTGCCGCGGTTATCCAGCATTTCAGTGATTTAGGGATTAAATGGGCGATTGATGATTTTGGCGTGGGATACTCCTCGCTGAAATCCCTTAGCGATTTCGCCATTGACGATATCAAAATCGATAAGTCGCTGATCATGCACCTCTTTGATAACGAGTCAACGGCGATTGTGGTAAATAAAACCATTGAGTTATCACGGGCCATGGGTTTGAACGTCTTAGCGGAAGGCATCGAAAGCGAAGACTGTTTTGACTATCTGCGCGAAAAAGGCTGCCATCTGTTCCAGGGGTATCACTTCGCGCGCCCGCTGCCGGTTAATGACGCATTGCTGTGGATTAAAAAAGCGGTGGTGCAGTGACTGCACGCCGATGCGGCCGTCACTGTGTGCGCGTCAATGACACGTTATTGCGACCTACCAGCTTGCCCGCTGCACAGACAATCAGGGTTCGATGCTGGCCGGCGGATTAATTTGCGAATGCGCAACGGCTTCCTGCTGTTCGCCCCAGCGCGTGAGCACCTGTTGATACTGCCCGCCCTGAATCGCGCCTTCGATGGCACTCTGCAGTGCCGCCACTAAACCGTTGCCTTTTTTGGTGGTGACCGCCACCCACGCACGGTACGGGCCCTGACCAACCACTTTTGTTTGGCCGCGCGAAGCCGCTTTCCACGCCGCCATGGCTTGCGGCCCAAAGGTGGCGTCGGCGCGGCCTGCCAGCAGCGTGAGCGTGGCCGAGGCGTCATCACTGAGGTAAAGCGGCTGCACGGCAGCGAGGCCGTGCGCACGATTTTCTGCATCCCATGCCAGCAAAATTTTCTCCTGATTGGTCCCCGACCCCACAATGATGCGCTTGCCCGCAATGTCCTCACGACGCGTGATGGCGGTGATAGCGCTGTCGGCCTTCACCGCGAACGCATGGTGATCGGCACGATATGTCGCAAAATCAAAACTCTGCTTGCGCGCCTCCGTCACCGCAATATTAAACATCGCCACGTCGTAGCGCCCGGCACGGATGCCAAGCGGCCAATCTTCCCACGCCGCCGGCACCAGCTTGAGCTTAAGTCCCAGACTTTCCGCCAGCAGCCGCGCGATATCCGGGTCGCTGCCAATCAAGGTTGTATTATCGGATGACCATAGCGCGATGGGCGGCGAGTTATTCGCCGCCGTGGCCACCGTCAAATACCCCGGCTGCACAAACTGAAAGTGGGCAGGGATCCGTGCGATCGCCTCGGGATTGGGCGCGATGTGGATCGGCGTTTCGTTGTGCCTGACGTCCAGTCCAGCGCCCGCAGACAGCGGCGCGCACAACAGCACCGCCCACGCAATAACCTTTACGCGCCGCATCACAACACCTTTGATAGAAAACGGCGGGTGCGCTCGTGGCGCGGATGATTGAGCACCTGGTGCGTGCTGCCCTGTTCGATAATCCGGCCATCGTCCATGAATACCACGTTATCCGCTACCTCACGGGCAAAGCCGATTTCGTGGGTGACCACCACCAGCGTGGTCCCTGACCGGGCAAGTGCTTTTATCACATCCAGCACTTCACCGACCCGCTCTGGGTCAAGGGCGGAAGTGGGCTCATCAAACAGCATCACGCGTGGGTTGAGCATCAAGGCGCGCGCAATCGCAATACGCTGCTGCTGCCCCCCGGATAAGTGACGTGGCCAAGCCTGCGCTTTATGGCGCAGTCCCACGCTTTCCAGCAGCGTATCGGCCCGCTCCAGGGCGGCCTGACGCGTCAGCTGCCGATGCGCGATAGGCGCTTCTATCAGATTTTCCAGCACCGTCATGTGCGGAAAAAGGTTAAAATTTTGAAACACATAGCCCACGTTGATGCGCTGCCGCAAAATGGCGTGCTCCTTGAGCGCGTAGAGTTTATCGCCGCGCCGCTGATAGCCAATGTATTCATCGTCAATCTGGATAAACCCGGCATCGACCCGCTCAAGATGATTAAGGGTGCGCAACAGCGTAGTTTTTCCCGAGCCGGAGGGGCCGAGGATCACCGTGACCGAGCCGGGATCCAGCGTCAGCGAAATGTTATCCAGCGCCAGGTGTTTGCCATACCATTTGCTCACGCCGGTGAGCGTCACTGCGCCAGTTGCAGTAACGGGCGCGGCCTCGAGCGCGCGATAATCAAAGGCTTCTGACATGATCAAACTCCTCTTGTTCAGGGGGATTCACGCGATTACGCCACGGGCGCCAGCGCGTGATTTGAGCGTCCTGCACCACGCTGCGCGCCAGCCAGCGTTCAACGCTGTGCTGCAGCAGTGACAGTACGGTCGTGATGATCAGATACCAGGCTGCCCCCACCATCAGGAGCGGGATCACCTGCTGGGTGCGGTTGTAAATCATCTGGATGGTGTAAAACAGCTCCGGCATCGCCAGCACATACACCACGGAGGTGCCTTTAGCCAGGCTAATGATCTCATTAAACGTGGTGGGAATAATGGCGCGTAACGCCTGCGGCAGAATAATGCGGAAAGTGCGACGGGACGCGGAAAGCCCCAGCGCCGAGGCCGCCTCAAACTGCCCGTGGTCCACGCCTAAAAATCCGCCGCGGATGATTTCAGCGCTGTAGGCGCTCTGCACCAACGTCAACCCAATAACCGCCGCAGGGAATTGCCCCAGCACGTTAATGGTCGGGAAATGCCCCCATGACAGCGCGGTAAACGGAATGCCCAGCGACAAGGTGTCGTAGAGATAAGAGAAGTTGTACAGCACGATCAGGACCACAATCAGCGGTAGCGAGCGGAACAGCCAGATATAGCCGAACGCAAGCCCGCTTAATAACCAGGAAGATGAGAGACGCGCCAACGCCAGCAGGCCGCCTAACAGCAAGCTCAATACTGTGCCGCAGAGCGTGAGCAGCAGCGTTTGCCCGAGACCGCTGAGGATAACAGGATCAAAAAACCACCGGGCAAACACCGCCCATTCCCAGCGGGGATTAAAGGCTACCGAGTCCACCACCGAGGCGAGAATAAACAGCGCAGCCGCCGCCCCGACAATGCGGCCGGGGTAGCGCGCGGGGACCACGGTTAACGATGGATGTTGCATACGTTTCTCCTTAGCTGGCCTGCGCGACGTCGAATCCATCCAGCACTTTCACAAAGCGCAGGCGGCCGTCGTGCGGGGGTTGACCGTAGATCTCCATATCTTCTCGCAGCGTAAACTGCGGCTGATACCCGTGACCAATATAGAGCTGTACCGCCTCTGGCTGGCGGAAGCCAGTGGTCAGATAAACGTGCTGGTAGCCTGCGCGCTGCGCGCGGCGCTCCAGCTCTTCAAGCACCCGTAGCGCCAGCCCTTGGCGACGCAGATCGCGTCGCGTCCAGATGCGTTTTAACTCGGCCGTTACGGCGTCGTACGGTTTATACGCGCCCATTGCAATCACCTCGCCGTCGCGCTCCAGCACAATAAACAGGCCGTGCGGGGGCAAAAAGCGTTCGCTGGACTCCACCTCCCGATCGCCCTCAAAATAATCGCCGTAGCGGGCGGCATATTCGCCAAAGAGACCGGTCAAAATCGGCTGCAATTCAGGCGCATCAGGATGCACTTCACGAAACAGGGTCTGGCTCATGTGCTCTCTCCCTAGTCGCCCAGGCCGGCTGGATTAATTTCTGAATGCGTTAGGCGCTCCACGCCTTCTCCCCAGCGATTCAGCACCTTGTCGTAATCACCGCGCGCCATCACACCGTTCAACGCGGTGCTGATCGGCTCAACCAGGCCGTTATCTTTTTTAACCGTCACGGCGATATGCGCCGCTTTTGGCCAGCCACCGTCTACGCTGCCCACCAGGCGCGTTTGGTGCGTCAGCGCCGCTTTCCATGCGCCAATGACGTTCGGGCCGAAATAGGCGTCAGCGCGTCCGGACTGCAGGGCCAGGGTCTGCGCCGCGTCATCTTTGGCGTAAATGGGGGTAAAGGGTTTTAATCCCTTGGCCTGGTTGGCTTTATCCCATGCCAGCAGAATCGCTTCCTGGTTAGTGCCCGAGCCCACGATGATGCGCAGCCCGGCGATATCTTCGGCTTGGGTGAGCGTTTTTATGGGGCTGCTTGTTTTGACGTAAAAGCCCAATGAGTCTTTGCGGTAGGTGGCAAAATCAAAACGTTCTTTACGCGCTTTGGTGACGGTGACATTGGTGATAGCCGCGTCATATTTGCCGGACGCGACGCCGAGCGGCCAGTCCTCCCAAGAGGTGGGAACCACGTTCAGTTTCAGGCCAAGGCTCTCGGCCACCAGCCGCGCAATGTCCACTTCACTGCCCAGCAACGTGCGGTTGTCATCGCTGAACAGCGTCAGCGGCGGGGAATTAAGTGCGGCCACGGCCACGGTTAAGGAGCCCGGCACCGCAAACACATGCCCAGCAGGGATCTGCGCAATGGCCGCGCTGTTTGGCGCGGTATGTATCGGCGTGCGGTTCGCTTCCACGCTAATGGATTGCCCATTAACCGCCACTGCTTCCGCCCGGGCTGCATACGCCGTGGTCAGTAGCAGCAGCGCCATGAAGACGGTTTTCTGCATGATTTTTGTCCTTTTAAGGTTGCGTAAACTGGTTAACGGGCGTTTTTAGCCCCAGGCTGGCGCGTAAGGTGGTGCCGGGATAGTCGCGACGGGTTAAACCCCGCGCCTGCAGCAGCGGGATCACGCGATCGACAAAGCGTTCAAACGCGTCCGGCGTGCCGCCCTGAATAATGAAGCCGTCGGTGGCTTCGCTCTCGAACCACGCCTGCAACCCATCCGCCACCTGCTCAGGGGAACCAAAGAACAGCGGCTGCGGCGTCGCCGCTTCCAGCGCCGCCTGACGCAGCGTATGGCCCTGCTCGCGCGCTTTGCGTTTGATCTCATCGGTGGTGCTGCGGAAACTGTTTTGCCCCACTTCGCCGAGGTCCGGGAAAGGGGCATCCAGTGCGTACTGGCTAAAGTCGTGGTGATCAAAGAAGCGGCCAAGATAATTCAGCGCATCCTCGATCGAAACCAGCGCCGCCGTGGCCTGATACTGGCGTTCAGCGTCGGCAATGTCGTCGCCCACAATCACGCCCACCCCTTGAAAGATGTGCAGATCGTTGGGCTCGCGGCCATGCTGCCTGAGCTGCTGTTTCACATCGCGATAAAATGCCTGTGCCTCTTCACGCGTGGCGTGATGGGTAAAAATCGCGTCGGCGTGGCGTGCGGCTAATTTGCGGCCGTCCTCGGATGCGCCCGCCTGGAAGATGATGGGACGCGCCTGCGGCGTCCGACCAATATTCAGCGGCCCCTGAACCTGGAAAAAATCACCGTGATGATTCAGCGTGTGCAATTTTTGTGGGTCATAAAATTGCCCGCTGATTTTGTCGCGCACAAAGGCATCGCCTTCCCACGAGTCCCACAGGCCTTTTACTACCGTGAGGTATTCGTCAGCGATGCGATAGCGCAACGCATGGTCAGGATGCTGAGCACGGGAGAAATTTTTCGCCGATCCTTCCAGGGGCGAGGTCACCACGTTCCAGCCTGCGCGGCCGCCGCTGAGATGATCGAGACTGGCAAACTGCCGCGCGACGGTAAAGGGTTCGCTGTAGGAGGTTGAAACCGTGCCCACCAGGCCAATGTGCTGCGTGACGCCGGCCAGCGCGGAAAGTAACGTCAAAGGCTCAAAGCGATTCAGGAAATGTGGAATTGATTTTTCATTAATGAACAGCCCATCAGCGACAAAGAGAAAATCCAGCTTGCCCGCCTCGGCTTTGCGCGCAATGTATTTCGCATAGTCCAAATTGATACTGGCGTCCGCCAGCGCGCCAGGATGACGCCACGCCGACATATTGCCGGCGGCGCCGTGTAGCATTGTCCCCAGTCGCAGTTGTCTTGTACTCATAGGTCTCTCTCTTTTCCATGGCATTGCCTGGCAGCGCAGGCTTGCCGAATCAGCAAACACTCACGCGCTCACGCTGAGGCGGCGATCGGTTGGGCCGCGGCCAGTAGTTCCAGCGAGCGCAAACGCGGCTGCGCCTCCGCCAACGGCGTATCCACAATGAACTCCTCAATGCCGTAGCGCTGGTGCAGCGCATCCAACTGCGCATGCACCTGTGCAGCGTTGCCTTTGAGCAATGAGGGGGTGCGCGGTTCGATGCGGTAGTCGGTGTAGCTGCCCTGACGGACGTAGCGCTCGGCTTGTTCGAGGCTACCTACGTTGACGCTCGGCCCGTTTTTTACGCTAACGTGGTAAAGGCGCAGCGTGTCCACCAGCAAGTCGGCTGCGGCTGGGGAGTCCGCTACCACGATTTGCACGGCCACCAGCGCACGCTGACCTTGCGCGCGAGCCTGGTAGTACGCCAGTACCTGTTCCATATGGTGCGGGTCGCCATTAAGATGCGCAGCAAACACAAACTGCCAGCCCAGCTCTGCCGCCAGGGCCGCGCTCTGCTCGCTTGCCCCCAACAGGAAACGCTGCGCGAATCGCGGAGGCGCTGGCGTGGCACGCAGCGCCTCCTCATCGCCTTGCGCCGGGACAGTGAGCCAGTTATCCAACAGCGCCAGCTGCTGCGCGAAATCGCCTTTCTCTTCCTGATGCACCCCGAGCTGCAGCGCCCGTGTCGCAAGCGGCAGGCCGCCTGGCGCTTTACCAATACCGATATCAATGCGCCCCGGCGCCAGCGCGGCGAGCAGGTTGAAGTTTTCTGCCACTTTGAAGGGGCTGTAGTGTTGCAGCATCACGCCGCCAGAGCCGACGCGAATACGCCGCGTTTGTCCCAGAATCCAGGCCATCACTACTTCCGGCGAGGGGCTGGCCAACTGTGCGCTGTTGTGATGCTCCGCCAGCCAAAAGCGGTGGAAGCCCCAGCGCTCAGCACACTGCGCGATATGCAGAGTGCGCTGCAGCGCCTCGGCGGCGCTTTCGCCCGGAGCAAGCGGGGATTTATCCAGAAGACTTAATCGGTATGACATGCGCCCTTTCCTGTTCAGCAATCAATGCCAACAGTGTTAAGCACCAGGCTGTTACGGGTAAAACATCATATTGTTGTATTAAAAACCGGGAATGGCATAACGGCCGCGCGCCGCCGCGCACCACAAATTAACGGGAATAATTTCAGTTAATTAACCGTTTTCTTGCTGCTAGTTAGATGAGGTCATTCAAGAAAAAGGCATTAGAAGGATTAATAGAAATAGACTGCACAAATCGGCATTAAGCACAGCACTGAGGGAGGGCGATGCGACGGCAACATTGCTTATCCACTCCCCTCTCAGCCCGCCTCGGCTTTATATCCCACAGCAAGAGTCAATGCGAATTGTCCCTGATGGCAGCCAGCACACCCGTCTCAAACTGCGTCACTGTCACACTTTCTAAAAAAATAAACGCACGTCGATTGCATCGCGCAGTCAATGGGTTACTGTGAAATTCTTGTAAAAATTGTAAGCAAAAGGATCTGTATGAATATCTCTCTGCGTTTTCTGACCCTTTCTGTGCTGGCAAGTCTTCCTTTATCTGCGTTCGCTGCCGTGCCTGCGGGCTATCCGGCGGACTACCAAAAAACCATTGATGCGGCCACCAAAGAAGGCAAAGTGGTGGTGTATTCCACCACCGATACCAAAGCGGCTGGCCCGCTAATTAAAGGCTTCGAAGCGTTATATCCCGGTATCAAAGTGGAATATAACGACATGAATAGCACCGAGTTGTACAACCGCTATATCAGCGAACAGGCGTCAGGCAGCACCAGCGGCGATGTCGTGTGGAGTTCCTCAATGGATACCGCACTGAAATTAGCCACCGATTACGCCGCAGAATACACCTCACCTGAAATTAAAAACATTCCTGAATGGGCAGTGTGGAAAGAGAGTGCCTATGGCACCACCTATGAGCCGGTGGTGTTTATCTACAATAAGAAGTCGATCCCTGCCGATCAGGTGCCGGATTCCCATGCCGCGCTGGCGAAATATATCGCCGCCAATGCGGAGAAATTTAAAAATAAAGTCACCACCTACGATATCGAAAAATCCGGATTGGGTTTTATGCTGACGGTACAAGACAGCAAGGTGGATCCGCAATACAAGCAGCACCTCGCGGATATGGCCAAAGGCGGGCTGACGGTGCAGTCATCCACGGGCACCATGATGGAGCGCGTCTCATCGGGTGAGAATCTCATCGGCTATAACATTCTCGGCTCGTATGCGGAAGCGCGCGCCAAGAGCGATCCGGGGTTGGGTATTTCGTACCCGAAAGATTATGTGCTGGTCCTCTCGCGCGTCTCGTTTATCACCACGGACGCGCAGCACGAGAATGCTGCGAAATTGTGGCTGGATTATGTGTTATCTGAAAAAGGACAAAGTATTCTTGCCAATCAGGCCGATATTCCTTCGCTGCGTAACGATATTGACGGGAATAACGATATTAAAGGCATGAGTAAGATTTTAGGTGAGGCGCCTAAGCCTATCCACGTTGATGAGTCGCTGCTGGAATACCTTGAGCCCGCCAAGCGTCTGGACTTTATAAAACAATGGCGCACCGCCGCCGGAAAATAATCACTCTTTAAGCGCCTGGGAAATATCAGGCGCTTCTTACCATCCTGTTATCCAAGCTGCAAACAAGGTTGGCCTATGACCGGGTTACGTCGCAAATGGCAGAAAATGCCGCGCGCATTAGTGGTGCTGATCGCCGCTATCGCCATTTACGTGCCGCTGATGTTTATCGTGGTACAGAGTTTTCTCTCCGCACCGTTTTTTGCCAAGCGCAAAGAACTTACGCTCGATTCCTTCGCGTTTATATTTTCCGACCCCGATTTTTATCGCGCGCTGGAGTCCGGTTTTATTCTGGCATTTGGTCTGGTGTTTATTGCCATTCCACTCGGCGGTATTTTGGCCTTCCTTATGGTGCGGACCAATTTGCCAGGGCGCAGGGTGATCGAGCCGCTGATTCTGGTACCGATTTTCGTGTCGCCGATGGTGCTGGCGTTTGGTTACGTGGTGGCGGCCGGTCCGGTGGGCTTCTTGTCGCAGTGGGCCAATCAGCTGTTTGGTGTAGTGCCGTGGAATATTTACTCCATGACCAGCATCGTGATCATTGCCGGATTAACCCACGTGCCCCACGCCTATCTGTATATCTCTGCCGCCCTGCGCAGCGTTAGCTCGGATGTGGAAGAAGCCGCGCGCAGCGTAGGTGCGTCCCCGCTGCAGGTCATGACCTCAGTCAGCTTGCCGATGGTGCGCCCGTCGATTCTTTACGCATGCGTTCTGCTGTTTTTCCTCGGACTGGAAGTGTTCGGCCTGATGCTGGTGCTGGGCGATCCTGAAGGCAACATGGTACTGGCCACGTATCTCTACAAACTCACGAACAAGCTTGGCACGCCCTCGTATCACCTTATGGCGGCCGTGGCGGTGGTGTTGATTTGCTTTACCGTGCCGCTGGTGATGCTGCAACGCTGGCTGATGCGAACCTCGCACCGCTTCGTGACCATGAAGGGCAAAGCGTCGCAGGCGCGTGCGCTGCCGCTGGGTAAATGGCGCTGGGTGGCAGGTGCCGTGGTGCTGGCCTGGTTAACGATCACCATTGGCGTACCGCTTATTGGCGTGGTGCTGCGTGCGTTTATTTCGCACTGGGGCGTCGGCGTCTCGCTATGGGATGAAGTTTCTCTGGCCACTTTCCACAGTATCTGGGAGCAGCCAAACCTGCTGCGCGCCATCGTGAACTCTATGCTGATTGGGGTGATTGGCGGCGCCATTGCGGTGATCTGCTATCTGTTTGTGGGTATTGCCATGCACCGTAAACAGGACTCTGTTACGCGCTTCCTTGATTACAGCGTGCTGGTACCGCGCGCGGTACCCGGCCTGCTGGCGGGCCTGGCGTTTCTGTGGGTGTTCCTGTTTGTGCCTATGTGGCTCGATCAATCGCTGAAAAACGGCTGGCTCTCCAGTCTGTCGATGGCGGATTGGCTGCGCGAGCACTTCATTGTGTGGCTGCGCTCGCTGCGTCAAACCATCTTCAGCGTTTGGCTGGCCTATACCGTCGTGTGGATGGCTTACGGTCTGCGCCTGATCTCTTCGACGCTGCTGCAGGTGGGGCCAGAACTGGAAGAAGCCGCACGCAGCGCCGGCGCCACGCCAGGCCAAACCACGCGCCACGTGACGGTGCCGCTTTCGCGCCACGGATTAATAGGTTCGTGGCTGCTGATGTTCCTGATTTTTGAGCGGGAGTATTCTACGGGCGTCTATTTGCTCTCTCCCGGCACCGAAACCATCGGCTCAATGCTGGTTTCGCTCTGGTCTGCGGGTGCGATTGACATCGTCGCTGCGCTGTCTCTGATCAACATCGTGCTGGTGGTCGTTGGCCTCGGCATCGCCTTACGCTTTGGAGTGAAATTACATGACTGAATTATCGGTTGAAGGCCTGCATCTCACCTATGGCGACAATCCCGTGCTTAAGGGCGTTTCGATGCAGCTGCGCAAAGGCGAAGTGGTGTCGCTACTCGGCCCCTCCGGCAGCGGGAAAACGACGCTACTGCGCGCGGTAGCCGGACTGGAAAAACCTACCCAAGGCAAGATCACCATTGGGCAGCACGTGGTGTTTGATGGCACGCCCAAAAGCGAGGTGCCGGCGGAAGAGCGCAATCTGGGGCTGGTGTTTCAATCTTATGCGCTGTGGCCCCACAAAACCGTGTTTGAAAACGTGGCTTATCCATTGAAATTGCGCAAGGTGCCTAAGGCTGAAGCCGCTGAGCGCGTGCAGAGCGTGCTGGACCAATTGGGACTTGGGCACTTGGGCAAGCGCCATCCGCATCAGCTGTCCGGCGGACAGCAGCAGCGCGTGGCGATCGGCCGTGCGCTGGTCTATAACCCGCCGGTGATTCTGCTCGACGAACCGCTTTCAAACCTGGATGCCAAGCTGCGTGAAGAGGCGCGCGTGTTTCTGCGCGAACTGATCATCCGTCTTGGCCTCTCGGCGCTGATGGTGACGCACGATCAAAATGAAGCCATGGCGATCTCCGACCGTATTCTGCTGCTTAACAACGGTGTAATTGAACAGCAAGGCACGCCGCAGGAGATGTACGGCCAACCCACGACGCTTTTTACCGCCGAATTTATGGGCAGCAACAACCGCCTGTACGGCAAAGTGACACATATTGAAAGCGGACGCGCACGTATCGCCGGTGCCAGCTGGGCGATATGGGGTAAACCCAGCAGCGGCGTGCAAATTGGCGATGACGCCACGGCGATCATTCGCGTAGAGCGAGTACAAATTGCCACGCTTAGTGAAGAGAACACGTTAGAACTGCCGCTGTTAACCAGCATGTACCTGGGCGATCGCTGGGAATACCTGTTCCGCACCGAAGGCGATGACTTCCCGCTGCGTGGCTACGGCAAAGATCGCCTGGGCAACCAGCGGTTCCGTATCGCCTTGCCTGCGGAGGATGTGTGGATTTTCCCTAAAGCGTAGTGTGGAACGGTTTAGGCTTATCGGGCATCGCCATGATGCGGTGCCCGATGTTTTCAGCCACCGCTTTACTTCCCCGTAAATTTCCGCATGCTAAGGCTTTCCCCCTCACGACTCTTATTCATGACTCACGTTAAACGTCGCTTTTCTGTGCTGCTGGGCGCGCTGGTTATTGCAGTTTTTCTGCTGTTGACCAACGGGAGCGCTTTCCTCGCGTGTGCGCTGCAGGTTCAAATTCAGCTGCACCGTTTGCTGGTCACGCATCTGCTGCAACTCAACAGCGGCCAACTGGCCGCAGGCGGATGGCTGGCGGGGGTGACATTTATCTACGGTATTCTGCATGCCGTTGGGCCAGGGCACGGTAAATTTATCGTCTCCAGCTGGCTGAGCACCCATCAACCGCCGCGCGGCATCGCGCTGTGCGTCCCGCTGCTGGGCAGTTTACTTCAGGGGGTAAGCGCCATCGCGTTTGTATTCATTCTGGCGATCGGTTTCAACCTGACGACCGGCGATCTCAGTCAGAGCCGCTGGTATCTGGAAAAAGCCAGTGCCCTCTTTATTGCCACCTTGGGCGTGATGATGATCATAAATGCTCTACGCGCGCCTATGCATCAGCATCACGATCATGGCCATTGTGGTCATTCGCATGGCGTGACGGCGTCACTTAACGATTCATGGCGAACCTGGCTAGGGATTATTATTGCCACCGGCGTGCGCCCCTGCAGCGGCGCCCTGACGGTATTGCTGTTTGCCAGCGTCATTGGCATCACCCGCTGGGGCGTCTTTGCCGTCATGACCATGGCGTGTGGAACCGGCATCACCCTTGTGACGTTAGCCTGGTTTGTGCGCCATTTCCGGCAGCGCGCCGGGGAGCTTTGGTTAAGCGACACTTCGCCTAAGGTGCAAAAGACCTTAACCTGCCTGCGCGTGGTAGGTGGCGTACTGCTTATGCTGTTTGCGCTGGTGCTGTTTTTAACCGTGGTGCCCGTAAGCCCCAACGGCGATTATATTGCGGCGGGCTGTTAGCGCAGCGCAGTCGGGGCGCACGCTGTGCGCCCCGCGCGTGCGCGCTTAGAAGCGGTAGCTGGCGGTCACTGAAACATTACGCGGCTCGCCATAAACGATGCCGCCTTCGCCCGTGTTTTCATCGTAGGCTTTATCCAACAGGTTGTTCAGATTGGCCTGCAGGCTGAGGTTGTCGGTGAGCGCGTAGCGGGCGAACAGGTCGACACGCGCATAGCTGCCCTGGCGGGCACGCCACGTGCCATTGCCGTCGGGGGCACCAATGTCCTTGTAGGTTTTCGACTGCCAATTAATGCCACCGCCCAGCGTCAGTTTGTCGTGCATCGGCAGGCGATAGCGTGTGAAGAGGTTGAACGACGTGCGCGGCAGTTGGGTTTCCAACGTATCCCCGTTGCGATCCTGCGCCAGATAGGTGGTCCCGCCAAAAGTCAGCTGCCAATTATCGGTGATTGCGCCGTTCACTTCGAACTCCACGCCACGGCTGACAACACCGCTTTTGCCCTCATACACGGAGATATTGTTTACCACCTGGCCGGTGGCCACGCCCACGTTGTCCAATTCAGCGCGGAACACGGAAAGCGAAGTGGTCAGACGGCTGTTGAACCAGTCCGATTTCACGCCAGCTTCATAGTTTTTGCCGATAACCGGCGACAGGAAACGGCCTGATGCCGACTGCTTATCCTGAGGCTGGAACACCGACGTGTAACTGGCATAGGCCGACCAGTTATCGTAAAAATCCCAAATAATGCCGCCGTACGGCGTAGTGTTGTTCTTCTCGACCTCGGCATTGAGGGTTTGACGTTGCCAGTTCGTATAACGCGCGCCCAAAATCACATGCAGCGGGTCGGCAAGGGAGAGGCGCGTGGCGACATAGGCCGACTTCTGACGAACACGCTGCGTATCCGCCGCAGGCTCGCGCGGGCTCCACACCGTCTCGGGGAAAGTGCCGTTGAAGTCGTTGAAATTACCTAACTCTTCTGCCGTGATATTGGCCCATGCGCTGTAATAACGATTGTCCTGCCGGCTGTAATTGGCACCGATCATGAGTTCATGCTGGCGTCCCAATAATTCATACGGACCGCTGGCGAATGCATCAAGCGCATCCACTTTTCGCTTGCCGGTGTTGTAACCGGTACCGCCAATAACCGGATAGTTAGCATAGGACGACGAACCGAGGCCGGTTGTGCGATCAAAGTAGCCGTCCAGATAGAGCTGCTTACTGTCCAGCAGCATCTCGTTGTGCGTACCGTTGAGCGTGAGATTCCAGCCGTTTTCGAAGTTGTGTTGCAGATTGGCAAAAAGTTTGCGGTTCTCTTTGTCGTTATAAGCCCATTCCGGCGCCGTATTGTAGCCGCGTCTTAATTGGGTTTGCGCCCCGGAGGTATACCAGCGTGGCGTACCTGCCCACATGGGAGAATCCGTGTTGACCTGGCTGAACTCATAGCCCACAGAAAGCGTGGTGCGCTCGGTAAGATCGGCATCGACCACGCCATAGATAAATTTCTTCTCGAAACCGTAGCGCTCAATAAAGCTATTTTTGTCTTCATAACCGGCCACGATGCGCCCGCGCACCGTGCCTTCCGGCGTGAGAGGTGCAGACAAATCGGCCACATAGCGCTGCTTATCCCAGCTGCCGTAGCTGGCTTGCAATTCGCCGGTTGCCACTTTGCTGTCCGCATGCTTGCGCACCATATTGATCGCCGCCGAGGGATTGCCTGGCCCTGTTAACAAACCGGTCGCACCGCGCACCACTTCAACACGCTCATACAGCGCCATATCGCTCTGGGCGTCGCCTAAATTCCATCGCGAAGCAAAGGTCGTGGGAATGCCATCGATCATGTAGTTGTCGATAAGGAAACCGCGCGCATAGTAGTTAGTGCGGTCCATATCTGCGCTGATGCCGTGGATGCCAGTGGTATTTTGCAACACGTCATTTAATGACTGAAGCTGCTGATCGTCCATACGCTGCTTGCTGACGAGTGTGACCGACTGAGGAATATCGCGCGCGGTCAGCAACATTTTCGTCCCAGCCCGAGTCACTGGCACGCTGTAATCTTGCTCAGGCTGCGATGATTGCTCGCTGCCCTCGACGGTTAACGTCTGCTCGGCCTGTGACGGCTCTGCGGCTTGGGCAATACCGGCGGCCACCACCATTGCCAGCGCAGAGAGGCCTAGCCCGCTCTGCCATGCGCTGGCGACGCGCGCTTCTTGATAAGACATAGCTTTTCCTTACGAGGTTTTCATTTTTTTTATTGGGGAGGCGTAGCGCGTTCCCAGATTCAACGCGTCGCTTCAGCCAGCCTTAACCGGTAAAGCAAATGAGAAATATACGCATTAAGATTTACATTGCAAGAATTTGTTACGCTTTCTGACATAATCCTGTTCCAATAAAACGTCATATATTTCAGTTCGTAAGCGTGCCCAAGCGCACAGCTCGTGCCCGTTTTTTTGAAACGTTATGGCGAAAATTTCGACGTAATAATCATGAAACGCTCAAGGTCATACGGTTTCAGATAAAGGTTCAAATACGTTTTTCGCTCACACTGAGCATTTAGATGAGGTGACGTGGAACAGATCGCACCGAGCGGATTGCATTCTACGAATATATTTTAACCCCATTAGCAGAATGCTCAGCCAATATTCTGCGTCATGCCCCTCTCAGCAGATAAGAATTGTCTCAACGACGCGTTATTAATGAATAAACGCATCACGATTATTTACGGACAATTCTGTTCAAGCGAACATATTTCCATTTTAAAAAATTTGCCGTAGAATGCGCCGCTTCTTTTAAGTGGTAAAAGTATTAAGGGTTATTCATGAGCGATGCACTAAAAGCATTGAACAATCTCCGCACGCTGCGTGCGCACGCGCGTAATATTGACGTTGCGGTATTAAACGAAATGCTGGAAAAGTTCGCCGTGGTCGTCGCAGAGCGTCGGGAAGAAGCAGAGGCGGAACATGCCGCGCTGCGGGAAAAAGAAGAAAAATTAGCACTTTATAAAGAGATGCTGCTCAATGATGGCATTGATATTAGCGATTTTGCGCAATTGCAGTCGGTTGAACCTAAGCCGAAAAATCGCCGTGCACCTCGTCCAGCAAAGTATAAATTCCTTGATGAAAACGGTCATGAAAAATTCTGGACCGGACAGGGACGCACCCCATCGCCGATTAAAGCCGCGATCGAAGCGGGTAGCGTATTGGATGATTTCCTGATCTAATCATTTCCGGTGGGTAATAAGACCCGCCGGTAATTTCCTTACGTCTAGCCGCGTATTCTAAATCTGCCTTGCCACGCTTTCCTTTGCCAACCTTATCAGGTTTACGTCGTGCGCGCGCCATTTAACCAGAGCGATCCTTTTCACGCATTTGACCAAGTTAAGACGGTATTCACATATTGTGTGTGATGCTTTACTGCTACGCTGAGCATCCGTTATTTACACGGCGATCACGTGAGGAGAATAAGTGATGCACGATGAAGAACCGGCATTTGGATTGTGGCTGCGGGCCTTTCGCCACGAGTTGCATCGTTTTCCCGAGTTGTCGCACCAGGAGTTTGAGACTACCGCGCGCATTCGCCAGCAGCTGGTGCGTCATGGAGTTCGGGTGCTTGATCTGCCGCTGGAGACGGGCGTAGTAGCAGAAATAGGTTCACCTGGCGCGCCACTGGTGGTGTTACGCGCGGATATTGACGCCCTGCCCATCGAAGAACAGGCCGACATCGCGTTTCGTTCCGCACGACCTGGCGTCATGCATGCCTGCGGCCATGATTTTCATAGCGCAGCGGCGCTGGGTGCGGCGGTGTTGTTAAAACAGCAAGAGGCGTCGCTGCCGGGCCGCGTGCGCATTCTTTTCCAACCGGCGGAAGAGACCGCCAGAGGCGCACTCGCCATCCTCGCCAGCGGCGCGGTGGAACATGCCCGCGCCATTTTTGGCTTGCATAACGATCCCACCTTGCCGCCTGGCGTGGTCGGCAGTAAAGCGGGTGCGCTGACCGCTGCGGTTGATTGTTTTGATATCACGATAACCGGCACCGGAAGCCACGCGGCAAAACCGCACTGCGGCAACGACCCTATTGTGATCGCCGCGCAGATTATCTCCGCAGCACAAACGCTGATTAGCCGTAATACGCCCTCCAACGAAAATGCCGTGGTATCCATCACGCAGGTACACAGCGGCAGCACCTGGAATGTCATTCCAGACAGTGCCTGGATTGAGGGCACGATACGCACATTCTCGTCTGAAATGCGTGAACGTCTGGCGCAGCGTTTGCGCGAAATTGCTTTGGGTATTGGTGCAGCTTTTGATGCCAACGTGACATTCAACTGGCACGCCGGGCCGCCCTCGGTAGTCAACGATCCTGAATTAACGACACTTGCGCTACAGCAGGCCGCGGCCAGTGGTTTCGAGGCACGCGTTGTTGAGCCTAGCCCCATCGGCGAAGATTTCGCTTTCTATCAGCAGCAGATCCCGGGGGCGTTTGTGATGGTAGGCACTGGCGAGCCATTTGCCTTGCACCATCCCGCTTTTCGCGTTAATGACGATGTGCTCCTGCCCACGGCGCGTTATCTGGCGGATCTGGCCGTCACGGCACTGACGCATTTAGGTGACGCCGTCACGCATGCAGCTCATGAGTGCCAGGTGACGACGCGTTGACGGTTGAGACTTTAGCGGAAAAAGGCGTTAAGGGCGTCGGCCAGCGCCTGCGGTTGTTCTTCAGGGATAAAGTGTCCGCAGTGCGCCAGCGTAACGCCCTGCACAGACTCGGCATAGTCACGCAGCGGTGCCGCCATATCGGGAATGGAGCCTTGATCGGCGCTGACCGCCAGCAGCGGCACGCGCAGTTTGCCTTTTCCTGCAACAGTGCGCGATTTTGTGCCGCCGACATGCTGGCCTGACGGTACGGCGACATACCGGCGCGCAGCGCCCCCGGCTGCTGCATTAAGCGCACGTACTCCCGCAGATCGTCCTCGCTGAACGCCATTGGACTCGCGGTTTTACGCCGTAAAAACCATTCCAGATAGGTGGATTCACGTCCTTCTATCAGCGCCTCAGGCAGATCCGGGATCAGATGAAACGCGAAGTGCCAGGTTTTCCAGGCTTTATCAGGTGAGGCTGGCAGCATATCGGGCAGGGTCACACCGGGGATACCTGCATCCAGAAGCGCCATTTTAAGGATTTGGTCGCTGTAGCGAAGTGCATAAGGCCACGCAACCCAGGCACCGATGTCGTGCGCGGCCAGATAGTAGCGCGTCACGCCCAACTGCATCAGTAAACCTTGCGCCTTTTCCGCCAGCGCAGCGGTGTCGTAGCCCATCAGCGGCTTATCGGAATCGCCCTGCCCAGGTAAATCCGGCGCGATAATAAAAAAATGTTTGGCTAACTGCGCCATAACTTTATGCCAGGCGTACCAGCTTTGCGGAAATCCCGCCAGCAGCACCAGCGTTTCGGCCTGCGGATTTCCCCCGCTGACGTAGTGCAGCCTGACCCCGTCAACCGTGGCATAGCTGTGGAAAAAACCATCAAGACAATCTACCGGCTGTGACCAGCGCGATGAGGCAAGCGACAATGCGGGCATAAGGGGGCTCCGATATTTAGAAAATGATCGATTCCTAAATTGGCCCACCTTATTGCGTCACCTTTAGGGTGACGTTAGCGCGGCGGGAGCAGGAGATGAAATAAAGGAATCGATCGTTTCCTAAATCCTACTGCAACGCGGAATAAGAAAGCAACGTCTTGCTTCGCGCCAGCGCCCTATTTTTTGCCCGACGGTTTGAGCGCACGATTAAGATCGTGAATACGCTTCATGGTTTTCACCGTGCGTGCTGAGCGGGCCGAGGCGACCGAGAGGATTAACATTTCGAGGCACACCAGCACCGTACCGTGCAACGGCACTAAGCCGCCCTCGCCGCCGCGTGGAACATTGATCACCACGTCGGCCTGCTGAGCAAACGCGGAATCCAGAGCCTGGGTCAATAAGATCACGGGAATGCCTAGGCGTTTCGCCTCCTTCAGCGTGGTCATGCCTTCACGATGCGCGGATTTCTGCGCCATCATGATCAGTACATCCCCACGCTGCAGCGCGATCAGTCGCTCGGCCAGCGCAATCCCGCTGCGGTTCAGCGCGACCGCAGGCACGCCAATGCGCGTGAACAATCGGGCGCTGTACTCAGCGAGTATGCCGGAGGCGTTTATGCCAAACAGGGCAACCTGACGCGCATCCACTAACAGCGCTACCGCTTCTGCCAGCGCCTGCCGATTCGAGGGTGCGGAGAGCGTTGTGCAGGCGCGCTGGTGGCCTTGCACCACGAAGTCAAGGCTGGAATCGATATCGCAGGCGAGCGTATCGACAGTGGCACGCATTTTTTCTTCGGCGTTTAACGCCGGGCCAAACCACGCCGTTAGCGTGGCTTTGAGATCGCGCAGTCCGGCAAATCCCAATACCTGAATCGTGCGGATGACGGTGGCATCCGAGGTGCCCGTTGCAGCGGCAATATCCAGCGCGGTTGCCTCTACTACCGCCTCGCGGTTCTCATGGAGGTAACGCGCGACTTTCTGCAGGCTGGCTGACAGTGCGCCAGCACGTGCCCGATAGCGTTCGCCGAGAATGTCGGCACGCGCGTGAGTTTTTCGCATAGCGGGGTATGGCTCCTCAATCGCGTACGCCGTACGCACACCCAAAATGTAGTGAATAAAGCCTTAATAACGTAAAGGGAACAGTTAGGTGCATTGTTACGTTATCGTCAGTTAACATCGATTTTAAATTAAATGATTAATAATCAATACATTAATATAATTAACTTCGTTAAAGCCCTGACCGGAGGGCTGTAGTAAAGCACTGCTTAATTTATTTTACTACTACAATTATTCATGTTTGAATGATTCTCAATTACATCAATGCGGGTGATTCTTCTTTCCCGCAGCGACTTAACGTCACGCCACTGCCGCAAAACGGCGGTAACGTGATTTTTGCGTCACGGACGACATCTTTGCGGAATGAACACCAGGTTGACGAACATGCGCCACAAGCGGCCTCTGCCCTTTATATTGTCTTGCCCTCCAACTCTGCTCGCCGCCCTTTATGGACTGAGCACATGTGCCGTCCAGGCCGCGACGTCCACGGATACGCTCACGGTCACTGCAGCAGAAAGTGAGAAGAATGGTTATCAGGCCACCAGCAGCAGCGTGGCAAGCAAAACCCCTACCGCACGTCTGGACGAAGCCCAGTCGGTAAGCGTGGTCACACCGCAGCAGTTGGCGGACTATCAGGTCTCAACGCTCAGTGAAGCCATGCGTTTTGTCAGCGGCGTGGCCGAAGGCAATACGCTGGCCGGGACAGAGGATGGTCTGGTACGCCGCGGCTTTGGCAGCAACGCGGACGGGTCCATTTACCGCGACGGCGTGCGCAGCAGCCAGGGTCTTAACGTGGATGCCACCACCGATCGGGTCGAGGTATTAAAAGGATCGGCTTCGCTGCTCTACGGCATTCAAAACCCCGGCGGCGTGATCAATATTATCAGTAAAAAGCCCCAGTACGACTGGCATACCCGACTCAGCGCGCGCGCTGCAGGGGAAGGCGGCGGCGCGGGCACGCTGGACGTGACCGGCCCGCTTGGCAATGGTTTTTCGTTTCGCCTGATTGCTGAAAAGCAGAATCAAGATTATTGGCGCAATTTTGGCCGCGAGAAACACACGCTGCTCGCGCCGTCACTGCAGTGGTTTGGTGAACAGGCTAGCTTCCTCGTTAGCTTTACCGATGAGCATTACGATATTCCCTACGATCGCGGCACCGCGTTTATCAACGGCAAGCCCATCAACATCGGTTACACTCAGCGCCTGGATGACAACGCTAATCACGCCTGGGGCCATAACCAAACCCTGAACGCGCACTATGACTGGCAATTTAATGACAGCTGGAGCACGCGCCTGAGCTTTGGCTGGAATCAGCGTCGCTATGACAACAATGAAGTCCGCGTGACGGCGGTGAATCCCACTACCGGTGTTGTCACACGTCGCGCCGATGCCAACCGCGGATTCAACCACAAAACCGAATACGTTGCCTGGGATGTCATCGGCTCGCCACAGCTGGCCGGCATGACGCACAACCTGGTGTTGGGGACCGATTACGAGATGAATCAGACCTATCGCGCCCAGCAATACCAAGGCAAGGCGAACACTGGCTTTAACTTCTTCGATCCGCAGTACGGTATCGCGTTTCCTGTCACCAACGGCAGCACAGAGAACCGCGCCAACGCTAACAATCTTAACCGTATACACAGCCGTTCGGTGTATGCCAAAGACAGCATTTCCCTTACCAATGACTGGATCGCGGTGCTCGGGGGGCGTTATCAACATCACGAGCAGCGCGCCTCAAAGGGCGTAGATCCGGTGGTACAAACGCTGGACAGTGCGGGCAACACGTTTCTGCCACAGGCGGGCTTGATCTACAAAATGTTCCCCACGGTCTCTTTGTACACCAGCGTGAGTCAGTCTTTCACCCCCTCAACCGAGATGGACGACAGCGGCAACGTGGGTAAACCCGAACAGGGCACGACATGGGAAGTGGGCAGCAAATGGCAGGTTACGCCTGCGCTGTTTGCCAGCGTGGCGCTCTACCGCATTGATGAGCGAGACATGTCGCTCAACATCAACGGCACCACGCGCGCCATTAACAAAGCACGCGCCAGCGGCGCCGAATTTGAGCTCAACGGAGAAGTGCTGCCGGATTGGGATGTGAGCGCCAATTACAGTTACAGCCTGGCCGAGATCGTTGATGATGGCGTCAACGCGGCCAACAACGGCAACCGTCTGCAGAACGCGCCACGCCACGCGGGCGCGCTCTACCTAAGCCATACCTTGCGCATTAATGGGCTACCCGGCGACATCCGTTTAGGCGGCGGTGCCCGCTATGTAGGTACCCGCGCGGGCGATCCAGAAAACAGTTTTACCCTACCGCATTACGTGGTGGCCGACAGCTTTATCGCCTGGAATAGCCGGGTGCTGGGTGAGAAAACGCAGCTTAAACTCAATTTGAATAACCTGTTTAACAAGCACTATTACACCTCCAGCGGCGGCAACTTGCGCGTGCGTGAGGGCGAAACCCGTAATGTCATGGTCGAGGCCAGCGTTGAATTCTAATGTAATGAGGCCGCGCGTATCCCGCTCTGCCCGAATGACAATGTGGGTACGCATTATCGTTTGCGTTGCCGTACTGCTCAGCGGCACAGCGCAGGCGAAAACCGTGACCGATATCGATGGCAATCCGGTGGTGATCCCAGACCAGCCACAGCGTATTGTACTGGGCGAAAGCCGTATGCTTTACACCCTGGCGCTGCTTGAGCCCAACGATCCGTTTCGCCATGTCGTGGGCTGGCCCCAAGATTTGAAGAAATACGACCGTCAGACTTGGGATAGCTTTGCCCGCCGTTTCCCACACATGTCTGCTATTCCTTCGCTGGGCGCGGGCGGCCCCAGCGCGGTTAACCCAGAGCAGGTTTTGGCGCTGCGCCCGGATGTGGTGATCCTGCCGAGTCTGGCCCGCTACGACGAAGACGATCGCCGCTTGCTCAGCATCCTCAAAGCCGCCGGGATTCCGGTGGTAAAAATCGATTTACGCGTTCATCTGCTCAAGAACACCCGCCGCAGCGTCGCGATTCTGGGCGAGGTGCTGAATCAGCAGGCGCGCGCCGACGCTTTCAACCGTTTTTACAGCGCCCATCTGCAAACTGTCGTACAGCGTCTGGCGCACTATTCGGGCCCGAAACCGTCAGTGCTGTTACAGTTGCATCTGGGACGGCGTAACGAGTGTTGCGTCACGGCCATTAATGGAAGCTTAGGTGAGCTATTGAATGCAGCGGGCGGGAACAATATTGCCAGTGCGACCCAGCACGGCGTATTTGGCCGCTTGAGCGAAGAGGCGGTGATTGCTGCGCAGCCGGATTACTACTTTGCCACCGGCTTCAGCGACAATGCGGCAGAAGGTTTGCTCAAGCTCGGCCCGGAAGTGGCGCCTGAGGTAGTGTTGCAAAGCTTTCGCCAGCTTACGGCGCAGCAGAACGGCCTGCGCAGTCTCGACGCGCTGCAGAAGGGGCACGCCGGCGCTATCTGGATGAATTTTTACCTGAGCCCATGGCACATAGCCGCCGTGGAGTTTATGGCCAAAACGCTCTATCCCGAACTCTTCAAGGATGTGGATCCTGAACAGACGCTTAGGCACATTTTTGACACCTTTCTGCCTATACCTTATAGCGGCACCTATTTCCTTACCGTGCCCGCCAAGTAATTCATCAATAACCGGAGCGCTAACCGCTCCGGTTATTGCCAGCAAGCTAATCAATAAAAAGCGGTAAGTCACTCTTGTTCTGATATATTCTGTTTGCACATAAAATAATGAGAAAAAATAAGCACCGCATGGCTTGTTATTATTAACTCTGCCACTAATCTTAATCATGCAGCACACGATACGCGCAGAAAAACAGTGCGTAAAATATTGATATCGCATAATGAGGACATATTATGGCCGAGCATAGAGGCGGATCAGGTAACTTCGCAGAAGACAAACAGAAAGCGTCTGAAGCAGGTAAAAAAGGTGGGCAGCACAGCAGCAATGGCGGCGGCGGAAACTTCAAAAACGACCGTGAGAAAGCCTCTGAAGCTGGAAAAAAAGGTGGTTCCAGTAGCCATCGCGGATCTTAATCTGCGTCGCGCACTGGCGTAACCGATGGGCAGGGACGCCCGGTCAAGCTGTTATTTTTATCAGCAAACTTTATTGTCTCTATTTACTAAACTCTCCCTCCCCGCTTTCTTATTGAAAAATATTTCTGGCACCCTTCTCCTACAAATAAATATTCCCCAGACGCGTAATTTATTCCTTACGTTTAAAAATCCAAAATGACCACGTATGATAAATAATAATGAGCGGCAACAAGATCAGCATCGCTATAACAACAACGCGTTGCGTGACGGGATTTGACGCCGCAGAATCCATTGCCAGCTGTTCCGGCAGCAGCCAGGGATACAGACCGGCGGCGAGTGCGACCATCATGCCGCCAATCAGCGCCAAGCTTAGCATCAACGCCATGACCATCGCTTCCCGCCACAGCGCGAGGCCTTGCGCGATCAGCAGGCCCGTGACGGCGCAGAGCGCAATCATTCCCGGCCAGCGCTGGGCACTGATGCGCCACAGCGTAGGCTCCAGCAAAATAACGCCCAGCAGGCATGCGATCATCACTATCCACCAAAACCCAGCGATAAGGCGCGCCCGCTCTTCTATCGGCTTGCCGATACGCCAGCACATCCAGCAGCATCCCATGAGTAGATCCAGCGCCACCAAGCCCGCGCCACAGAGCACCGGCACTAACGACGTATCCAGTACGATACCCACTGGCGGACGAGAAATCAGCACCTGGCCGGCCAGCCAGCCAGGCAGAAAAGAGGCTCCAAGCGAACTCAGCATCAATAAGCGATCGAGCCAGCGTTGGCCGCGCTCACCGACTTGCGCGCGGTAAGAGAGCGCCAGCGCGCGCGTGAACAGCAGCAGTAAAAACAAAAACAGCGGTACCATCAGACGCTGCAACACCTCGCTATACAGCGGCGGAAAGAGCGCCAGCATGCCGCCCGCCAGCAGCACCAGCCAGGTTTCGTTGGCATCCCATACCGGCAGCAGGGTGTGCACCATCCATTTTCGCACCTGCGCATCGGGAAAAACGCTGAATAACATCCCGACGCCGAGGTCGGTGCCATCTAACGCCAGGTACATGAACAGGGCAAATAACAACAGCACAGCAGAGAGATCGGCCATCACATTCCCTTCCTTATGCCGGCGTTCGCACGGATTCTGCCACCAGCTCGGCGTTCGCAGCGGGCAGCGGCGCGCTAAAATGACGCAGCAGGAAACGCAGGCCGAACAGAAAACTCATGCCGTAAATCAGGATGATGCCCATAAAAATGCTCAACGTGGCGCCGAGCGAAAGCGGGGAAAGGCTATCCGCGGTACGCAGAATGCCGTAGACCGTCCAGGGCTGGCGGCCCATCTCCGTGACAACCCAGCCAGACAGCAGTGCCATGAAGCCAAGCGGCGACATCCAAGTCAGCAGGGCCAGCGTGCGCGGTGAGGTAAACAGGCGTCCGCGCCAGCGCTGCACATTTGCAATCAAGCTGCCCGCCAGCAGCACCAGCCCTATTCCCACCATAAGGCGAAACGCAAAAAACACCGGCAGCACCGGCGGCAAATCTGTGGCGGGAAACGCGCTTAAACTTTTAATGTGGCCGCTGAGATTATGGCGTAGATAGAGCGAGGCAATCTGCGGCACAGCAAGCTCATAATCGTTACGTTGTAACGACTGATTGGGAAGAGCAAACAGCCGCAGCGGTTCACCTTCTCCCGCTGGCGGTGAGTGCCAGCTTCCCTCAATGGCGGCAAGTTTAGCCGGCTGATAATCGCGCGTATTTTCACCGTGCAGATCGCCCACAACCATCTGCAGCGGCACGGCCACCAGCGTCACGGTAAGGGCGCTGCGCAGCATCAAACGCGCTGCGCCTTCATGGCGGTTGCGCCGCAGTCGCCACGCGGCGACGCCCCCCAACAGCACGGCTACGCTTATCACCGAAGCCAGCAGCATATGGGCCAGTCGCCAGCCAAATGACGGGGCCGCCATCAAACTCAAGGCGCGGTTAGGCACAATTTGCCCGCCGTCGGTGAGGTGAAAATCCACCGGGGTTTGCATCCATGAATTGGCGGCCAAAATCCAAAAGGCGCTGATTATCGCGCCCAACGCCACGAAGCAGGTCACGGTAAAATGCACCTTCGGGCTAATGCGGCCCATGCCAAACAGCATGACGCCGGTCAGTGCGGATTCAAGGAAAAAGGCAATCAGCACTTCATATAACATCAGGGGTCCAATAAAGCCGCCCGCGACTCGCGAAAGCCCTGCCCAGTGCGTACCGAACTGAAATTCCATCACCACGCCGGAAACCGTGCCGATCGCGACCGTCAGCGCAAAGACCTTGAGCCAAAAGTGCAGCGCTTGCCGTGCTGCGGCGCGCTTGCCCCAGAGCCACCGCGCCTCAAACCACACTAAAAACGGCGCCAGACCTAGCGTTAACGCCGCGAGCGTAATATGCATGCCCATGGTGAGAGCAAATTGCGCTCGCGCAATCAGCAACACCCAAGCTTGATCATTCACGGGTGGGCTTACCGCTGTAGCGGGTAATGGGCTTCTCCTCGTCGCGCTGCATCTCCTGCGCGAATGTCTCCAGCCCGGCGAGCAGCGGCCGTACCGCTTGCCATAGCGATTCATCATTCAGCAGTTTCATTATGCCGCTCAGACCCGGCGCCGTTTTCTGCTGCTGTGCGGCCTCGCTGGCCGGTTTAATCGCCATCAGTGCTCCACGCATTGCCAGCAGAATATGATTAAAGCGTGCAGGCGGGATGGTGCTCAACATCATAAACAGCAGCGAAAGATTCTGCGCCGCGTTCTGGCTACCGGGACGATTCAAACCCGCAGCGATGATTTTACCGATGTCATTATTGGCTTTGACCACATCATTGGCCAGCCGCAGAAAACCGTGTTGATGCAGGCTTTCCAGCAGCGTGTTCAGCGCCTCATGCGCGCTGGGTTCCGTGGGCGTTGGCGTAGGTTGATACTCCAAAGGTTCGGCCATTAGCTTTTCTCCGGTGTCGTCACATGTTCGGGCGGCAAGCGATATTCCGGCTGCTGCCACTTTTGTTCAATCGGCAAATGGTCCAGCGGGGTACGCTGACCGTGGCGGAAGTTGTGCTGTGGAAGTGGATTGGGCTGCGGCGCATGGGCCCACTTGCGCATTTTGACGGCAATTTCTTTATAGGCGGGCGTATTGACGTCCGGATCGTGGTGATCGCCGGTCAGGCTATTCACGCCAGAGCGCCCGTGATGGATAGGAATAAAGAGTCCATTACCGGCCACGCGCTCTGTGACGACCACCGGTACCTGCAGCGTGCCGCGCCGCGACTCCAGCTCAACCCACTCTCCAGTTGTGAGCGAACGCTGCTGCGCCAGCGCAGGAGAAATCTCCACAAACCAGTTAGGCGAGAGCGACATCATGCGCCCGCCCTGTCCCGTTTGATTGGTGCTCTGAAAATGCTCCAGCATGCGGCCATTGTTGAGCATCAAATCAAACTCTGCGTCAGCCTGCTCCATTGGCGCACGCCATTCCAGCGGATAGAGCCGGGCTTTGCCATCGGGAAAGGCAAAACGCTCGGTATACAACAGCGGCGTGCTGCTGCCGTCGGCGTTAACCGGCCAGATTTGCGACTGCCATCCCACTAATCTTTCGTAGCTTACGCCTGCAAAGAGCGTGGCAATGCTAGCCGCTTCAGCCATGATGGCGCCGGGATTAGGGTAAGACCACGGGTGCCCCAAGCGGGCGGCAAGGTCGCACAAGATCTGCCAGTCTGGGCGGCTGTCACCCAGCGGCGCCATTGCCGGTGAGAAGTGCTGAATACGTCGCTCGGTGTTCACGTAGGTGCCCTCTTTTTCCAGATTCGGGCAGCCCGGTAGGACCACGTCCGCATACTGCGCGGTGTGGCTCATGAAAATGTCCTGTACCACCATAAAATCGAGCTTGCTGAACGCCTCATGGACTTTGCTGGCATCGGCGTCGGAAAACGCGGTGTCTTCGCCGATAATGTACATGGCACGCACTTTCTTCTCATCCGCGTGCTGCACCATTAAAAAGTTATCCAGACCGGGTTTAGCAGAGAGCGCATTAGCATCGACGCCCCACGCCTGCGCCCACTTCGCGCGCACCTGCGGGTCGCTGACTTTTTCATAGCCGGGATAGACGTTGCTCAGACAGCCAAAGTCACTGGCACCTTGCACGTTGTTGTGCCCGCGCATAGGGTAGCCGCCGGTGCCTGGTCGGCCATAGTTTCCGGTGACGAGCAGCAAATTAGAGAGCGCGGTACTGGTATCCGCGCCGTGGCTGTGCTGGGTGATCCCCATCGCCCAGAGGATGCAGGCACTGTCGGCGCGGCCAATCATCTCCGCCGCCTCGGTGAGCGCTGCCACCGATAAGCCGGTGACCTCACTGGCATACTCAAGGGTAAACGGGGCCAGCGACGCGCGATACTCCTCTACCTGATTCACGCGCTGCGCCAAAAAGGTTTCGTCGGCATAGCCATGATCAAACATGTATTTGCTCATCGCCGAGGCCCAGACCAGGTCGCTACCCGGCGCGATACGCAGATAACAATCGGCGCGCTCGGCCATTTCATGACGCCGCGGGTCAACCACCAGCAACTGCTGGCCACGATGTTTCAGACTCTGCTTGATATGTGAGGCGAAAACCGGATGATTTTCAGCGAGATTACTGCCCACCAGGACAATCAGCGCCGTCTGCTGGAGATCGCGCAACGTACCGGCATCGCCGCCGTAGCCTACCGTGCGAAACAGCCCTTCGGTTGCTGGATTCTGGCAATAGCGTGACGAGTTATCGACGTTATTGGTGCCAAAAATCAGGCGTGCCATTTTTTGCGTCAGGTACGCTTCTTCATTGCTGGCTTTACTGGAACCAATAAATCCAATGGCATTACCGCCGTGGTTCCGCTCTACCGTGCGCAATCCCTCCGCCACGCGGGTCAGCGCCTCATCCCAGCTGGCCGGACGGAAGCGTCCGTTTTCGCGGATAAGGGGTGTGGTAAGCCGATTGGGGCTGTTAATAAAATCCCAGCCAAATTTGCCTTTGATACAGGTGGAAATGCCATTCACTGGCGCATCAGTGACAGGCTGAATTTTTAGGATATGGCGGTCGCGCGTCCACACTTCAAAACTGCATCCCACGCCGCAATAGGTACAGACGGTCTTGGTTTTCGTGATCTCGACCTTACGCAGCGCATCATCAATCAGGGAGATACCGGTGATGGGCTCCATGCCGATGCTGTCTTCCATGCTTTTAACGAAATCGATCAGCGGACGCTTGAGATCCTCATCCATATTGGTGAACGGGCCCGCATTAGGCTGCATGGTCTTCTCCAGCAGCGCGTTACACGGGCAGACCGTGACGCAGTGCCCGCAGCTCACGCAGCTCGAACCGGCGATTTGCGTCCCGCCATCCCACAGCACCCGCGGATGATCGGCGCTGTAATCAATAGACAGCGTTTCGTTCACTTCAACGTTTTGGCACGCCTCTACGCAGCGTCCGCAGAGAATGCACTGATCGGGATCGTAGGTATAAAACGGATTACTGTGATCTTTGCTATCGGGTTTACGCGCGTAAGGATAATACTGAATGGGGATATGCATGTCCGCGACGGTATTGTGCAGCGTACAGTCGCCGGTATTGTGCTCGCAGACGGTGCAGTAAAGTTCGTGGCGGTTAAGAATTCTGTCCATCCCTTCCTGCTGCGCCGCTTGCAAAACCGCACTCTGGCTTACAATCTGCATGCCTTCTGCGCTGCGCAGGGTACAGCCTCTGACCTGTTCACCCTCCACCTCTACCCAACAGACATCGCAGCTTTGCAACGGCGGAAGCGCAGGATGGTAGCAGACGTGCGGCAGCGTTTTTCCTTGCGCCTGAAGAAAGTCAATCAGCGGCTGATCGGCCAGCCCCGTTAAACGTTCGCCATTAAATAAAAGCGTACAGGTTGCTTCACTCATTGATTGCCTCTTGAACGACACGTCATATTATTTTCGTTAGAAAAAAGCTGAACTCTTAGCATTATGCATTCAGCGTAGGCGTAATTTTTTACCCTGCAACGCTGGCGTCACGCTTAATTAAGCAAACGATTTCTTCCCTATGAAAATAATCATCGACTTACCGACTTTGTAACTAAAAATATTTCCGCCTCGCTTATAAAAAAATCGTTTGCACATTTTTTGACGTGACAAACGTCACATCTCTGCCAGGCTTAATTTACTCGTTCCACTGTATAAGGAGATAAGCATGTCCTCATTTACGAATAAAACCCTGATTACCCAGGAATACGCGAAGCCTCCTTTTAAAAAACAGCTTCAGCCTATTCCTGGCTTAGCAAGCAAAATGGAACCCCGCCCCGATCACGGCGAAACCAGCTATCGCGGCACGGGCCGCCTGACAGGCCGTAAGGCACTGATCACCGGCGGTGATTCAGGCATTGGTCGCGCGGTTGCCATCGCCTACGCACGTGAAGGTGCTGACGTTGCCATTAACTATCTGCCGGATGAAGAGCCTGATGCCGCAGAAGTGGTTAAATTAATCGAAGCAGAAGGCCGTAAAGCCGTGGCGATTCCCGGCGATATTCGCAGCGAATCTTTCTGCCAGCAGCTGGTAAAAGAAGCCGCAGAGAAATTGGACGGTCTGGATATTTTGGTGAACAACGCCGGCCGCCAGCAATTTAACGAATCTATTCTTACGCTTTCTACAGAAGATTTTGACGCCACATTTAAGACCAACGTTTATGCGATGTTCTGGATAACCAAAGCGGCCCTGGAATATTTGCCTGCTGGCGCGTCTATTATTAATACTTCTTCTGTACAGGCTTATGAGCCAAGCCCTGTTCTGCTGGATTACGCGCAAACCAAAGCCTCTATTGCTGCCTTCACCAAAGCGCTGGCGAAGCAGCTGGGCGAGCGGCAGATCCGCGTTAATGCCGTTGCACCGGGTCCGTACTGGACGCCGCTGCAAATTTGCGGCGGGCAGCCGCAGGAGAAAGTCGAGCAGTTTGGCGCTACCGCACCCCTGGGCCGTCCAGGACAGCCCGCTGAGATTGCGCCGCTGTATGTGACCTTCGCGGAGACCACCAACAGCTTCACCTCGGGTCAGGTATGGTGCTCAGATGGCGGCACCGGTACGGTATAACGCCGTTTGCGATAATCAACGCGTGGCCGCCTCCGGGCGGCCACTTGTCGTTTTGCTGACAGGGATGATGCATGAATAATCAACGACTTCACTCACCTATGCGCGAAAACGGTTTTGCCCGTTTAGGTGACTATGCCGCGATTGGCGAGGGCCGCTCAGTGGCCCTGATCGCACCTGATGGGGCCATTGATTGGTGGTGCGCACCCAATCTCGACTCGCCGCCGCTGTTTGACCGCCTGCTCGACCCCGACATTGGCGGTTTCTTCCAAATTGAACCGACCCAATCCTACCAAACCGAACGCGCTTACCGTGCGGACAGCAATGTGCTGGAAACGCGCTTTATCACTCAACATGGCAGCGTGTTACTGACAGAGTCGCTCAATAGTACGCTGGCAGGACGCCTACCGTGGAGTGAATTGGCGCGACGCGTGGAAGGGCTGGACGGCGAAGTTGAACTCTGTTTAACACTGCGGTTCGGCACGCTGGCAGAAACCTGTTCGCCTTGGTGCGATCCCACTGAGCAGGGCAACGTCTGGCATATTGCCGATCTGATGGCCATGCTCCGCACCAGCAACGATTGGCATACCGTGGAGCAAGATGATGAGCGCATTCGCGCGCTATTGCGTGTTACGGCAAAGCAGCGTTCGCTGGTGGCGCTGCTGGTGACCGAGCGCGAACCCCTTGCGGTGCCCGATCTTGCAGCGATTGATAGCCGCATTGAAACCAGCCATACCGCCTGGCGAGACTGGGCGCAAAGCCTGAGCTATCAAGGACGCTATGCCGACCACGTGCACCGTTCGGCGCTTTCGCTGAAATTCCTGTGGTACTCACCCACCGGTGCTCTGGCGGCGGCGGCCACGACATCGTTGCCTGAAGGTATTGGCGGCAAGAAAAACTACGATTATCGCTATGCGTGGGTGCGCGACGCCTGTTTGATCATCAAGTCCTTTGTTTATTTAGGCGCGCTGGAAGATTGTAAAGCGGCGTTTTCCTGGCTCTCCAAAACCATTATTCGCCACGGCACCGCGCTGCGTGCCTGCTATACCCTGGAAGGCGGCATCGTTCCCGCCGAACGTTATCCCACGCTGCGTGGGTATCACTATTCGCAACCCGTGCGCGTGGGGAATAACGCCCGCGATCAGGTACAACTGAGCATGTATGGCGATATGCTGGCGACCGCCGAGCTGTTTATTCGCGCCGGTCACATTCTCGATCTCTCCACGTCACGCATGTTGGGTGAGCTGGCCAATCACTGCGCGGATACCTGGCGACAAAAAGACAGCGGCATCTGGGAATTACCCGAGCAGCAGCACTATACGCACTCGAAAATGGCCTGCTGGCTGGCACTCGATCGCGCCGTGGCGCTGGCTGAAGCGCGCCATATTGAACCTACCTGGCTGAGTCGTTGGCAGCGTGAGCGCGAACGCATTCGTGATTGGATTGAGACGCACTGCTGGAGTGACGCGCATCAGGCGTATCTTTTTTATCCCGACAGTGATGGCGCTTTGGATGCTTCACTGGCATTGATGCATCGCTACGGCAACGCGGTGGACAGATCGCGTATGCAAGCCACCTACCGCGCTATTCGTGAGAAGTTGGGCCATGGCAGCCCGATGTTGTATCGCTACAGTGGCGTAGAGCAGGAAGAGAGCACCTTTATCGCCTGCTCTTTTTGGCTGGTTGAAGCGTTGGCCGCTACAGGCGAGCACGCGCAAGCCGAGGTCGCCATGGATGAGATTCTTAACAAACTGTGCCAGCGCGGCAACGTTGAGACATTCAATGAGATGTTTGACGTCCGCAGTGACGAGTGGCGCGGCAATATGCCGCAGGGGTTAAGCCATTTGGCGTTGATCTGTGCAGCGCAAGCACTCTCTTGAGCGGGGTCCGGCCCGCTCAAGCCGGTAGGTGGTGAGCGGGGTCCGGCCCGCTATGCCGGTATGGCTATGAGCGGGTTCCGCTCGCTAACCCTGCGGGAGTTCCAGCCGCCCCGCTGCGGCGTACGGGCAAAGGGCAGGTTCTGAGCGGGTTCCGGCCCGCAAAGCCGGTTTTTACTGGACCCTGAGCGGGGTCCGGCCGCTCAGTCGGCATTGCTCTGAGCGGGTTCCGCCCGCTAACCCTGCGGGAGTTGCAATCGCCCCGCTGCGGCGTACGGGCAAAGGGCAGGTTCTGAGCGGGTTCCGGCCCGCAAAGCCGGTTTTTACTGGACCCTGAGCGGGATCCGGCCGCTCAGTCGGCATTGCTCTGAGCGGGTTCCGCCCGCTAACCCTGCGGGAGTTCCAGCCGCCCCGCTGCGGCGTACGGGCAAAGGGCAGGTTCTGAGCGGGTTCCGGCCCGCTATACCGGTATGACTATGAGCGGGTTCCGCCCGCTAACCCTGCGGGAGTTCCAGCCGCCCCGCTGCGGCGTACGGGCAAAGGGCCGAGGGCGCGGCCCTTTGCAATCCGCGCCCTGCGCCAGCCTGCGCTGTTCCCTCACTCCGCCGCAACGGCCTCACGGACCGCGCGGATTCGCCATCCCTGGCTCATTCCGCCCTCTCAGCGGCATCCATGCCGCTTCGTCCTGGCCGTCACGCTCCGTTCGGCGCTCCGGATGGCGCTCAACACCCCCGCCTGTGAGAGCCTTTTTCTTTTTTCTGTGTGGTGCTGTCTGGGGGGCTGTAAACAGGTCTGCGAAGAAAGCGGCTGGCTGGAAAAAACAGAAGACAGAAGGTTTCTGATGAACACCGCGCGGGCGGGATGTTCCTTAAAAGTCTTTTCAGCCACGCGCTGGCGTCTACGGGCAAAAAACGCGAAAGAAAGGTTTTTGCTTAACGCCCGCAGTCTGAATGCACCTTAAAAATCTTACCGCCGCGCGGCAGCTGCGAAAAAAGTCATGGCTTGCAGCGGGGGGTGTGAAGCGCCATCCCCACTCGCTGAACGAGGGAGGCCTTCCAGGATGAGCCGCATGGATGCGGCGAAAGGCGGCGTTGAGCAGGAGCGAATCGACGCCGGTCCGTCAGGAAGGCTGAGGGAGTGAAGGCACCGCGCAGCGGCGAGCGGGGCTGGCGCAGGGCCGGGGAGTGCAGAGGGCGCGGCCTGGCGCCCTCTGCTCGGTCGCCGCAGCGCGGCAAAGGCACCTGCCAGTGCCATGGCGAACGAAAGTTGCACCGTGCTAGCGCCAGCGAGAAATCACCTGCCACTGCCTGTGGCGAACGAAAGATGCACCGCGCATCGCGCCAGCGAGAAAGCACCCTCCCGCTGCCGGCGGCAACCGCACAGACCAGTGCCCCTGCCCCATCACCCATTGAGCCGCGTTGGAAACGCCTCCTTGATCCATGTGATAAACACCTGCAATCGTTGAGTCAGATGACGGTTCTGCGGGTACACGAGATGAAACGGATAGCGCTGCGGCTGCCAGTCGCGGAGGATCTCCACCAGCCTGCCCGCCTGCAAATCTGCGGCTGCGGCGTAGCGGAATGTTTGAATAATACCCAGTCCGGCCACGGCGGCGGCAAGGTGTGCGTTGCTTTCGTTAACGCCAACCCGATGCGCGGCCTTGAGCTCCAATTTTTGCTTACCTTGCATAAAACGAAACGGAAATGCACGACCGGTTTGCGGGGAGAGATAGCTTACCCACCGATGTCCGTTGCACAGCTCCTGCGGGTAAGCGGGCACACCGTAGGTTTTTAAATAGTGCGGTGACGCGCAGGTGATCATCTCGGCGTCGCCAAGGTGACGCGCCACCAGCGACGAGTCGCTCAGCGGGCCGCCACGGATAACGCAATCAATGTTATCGCCGATCATATCCACAGCGCGATCGGAGACCCCGAGATCAAGACGAATATCCGGATAGCGCACAATGAAATTCGGCAGCAGCGGGATCAGCACGTCGCGGGCAGTGGAGCCACCGATATCAATACGCAAATGGCCGCGTGGCGTGCCGCTGGCGGTGTTGAAGGCGCTATCGATATCTTCCAGATCGTGCACAATGCGCAGCGCTTTCTCATAGTAATCGCGCCCTTCGGGCGTCACCGTGACGCGCCGCGTCGTACGCTGCAGCAATCGAACGCCTAAATGCGCTTCTAACGCCTGCACCTGCTTGCTTAAGGTCGCGATGGGCATCTCCAGCGAGTCCGCTGCGCGGGTAAAACTGCCTGCCTCTACCACGCGCGCAAACGCGCGAATTGCCAAGAGCTGATCCACGTTGATTATTCACCCACAGAAAAAGTGCATTCAATTTTACACTATTTATCGGTAAATGCAGCGCGGGTAGATTGCCTGGCATGCCCTGTAGCGCAGGCATCTCAACCGAACCCACTGGAGAATATTATGAACGCATTAAACGGCAAAATCGCACTCGTTACCGGCGGCACCAGCGGCATTGGTTTCGCCGCCGCCACCACGCTCGCCGCGCAGGGCGCACGCGTTTTTATCACCGGTCGCCGTCAGACGGCGCTGGACGCCGCAATCGCGCAGATCGGTGAACGCGCCACCGGCATCCGTGCCGATGCGGCAAAACTTGATGAACTGGATGCGGTCTATGCGCAAATCAGTAAAGAGGCAGGCAAATTGGATATCCTGTTTGCTAACGCAGGCGGCGGCGACATGTTGCCGTTGGGGGCGATCACCGAGGAGCACGTGGACCGCATCTTCGACACCAATGTGCGCGGGGTGCTGTTTACCGTACAAAAAGCGCTGCCGCTGCTGGTGGATAATGCCTCGGTAATTTTAACAGGCTCAACCGCCGGCATTCAGGGCACCCCCGGTTTTAGCGTGTATGGTGCCAGTAAAGCCGCCGTGCGCAATTTTGCCCGTTCGTGGGCACTGGATCTGAAAGATCGCGGGATCCGCGTCAACGTGGTTAGCCCCGGCCCGGTGCGGACACCCGGTCTTGGCGGCTTGGTGCCCGAGGATCAGCGTCAGGGACTTTTTGACGCGCTGGCCGCGCAAGTGCCGCTGGGGCGCTTGGGTGAACCGGAGGAGATAGGCAAGGTGGTAGCATTTCTGGCGTCCGATGCCGCCAGCTTTATCAATGCCGCCGAACTGTTCGTTGACGGCGGTATGGCGCAAATTTAAGACACAGCGGGACGCCTTGACCGCGCGTCCCGCCCCGTTACATTTTGTGCGGGGCCCGGCACGCATCGGCTCCCGCCGCCACAGGATGCGCGGGAATATCGCGTCGCGCCTCGCGAACCTCTGCGGTGTTGATGTCGAACCGCCGATCGCGGTCGCGCAGAAGCGCACTGTCCAACTGACCGTCAGCCGTAAAGCCCATCATCAATGCCGGTTCGCCCAGCGGCAGCGTTTTGTCGCGATCGGTGTGCCAGGTATGCCAGGTTTTGCCATAGGTATTGACAATTTTGCTCATCAGCGCGTGTTCGGCGGCGTCCGGGATCCCCGGCGCGATCAGCGTGCCGGATTTCACTTCATAACGGTGGCTGTGCCAGTACGGCTTTTCTTGGGGCGGAAGCTGTTTAAACAGACGTTCGCTAATAATATATTCCACACCCATCAGCTTGGCGTCGCGCTGATTACCGTCATAAATCACCGCCTGCATCACATCCTCATTAAGGATCGTCACATAGTGATGCGCCTCCATCTGACCGTGCCGATCGCCGCAATAATAGTGGAAGCCGTCGAGGTAGGTATTAATGGCTGCAATGGGCGGGCGCGATTGTAGCGTGGCAGCACCCGCTTCGAGCGCGGCAGTTTTTGCACTGACGGGCGCGCCGGGCGCCGTCACCGGTGAGGCGCTATTGTGCGCACCGCAGCCCGTTAATACCGCCAGTGCCATACAACCACAGAGTAATGCTCGCATTGTGTTTCTCCCTTTCACAGTAAAGTCCTAAAGATAGTGAACGGGTGACGTAACGCGAGCGCAGCGGGAGATTACGCGTCCGATAAAACGTGCAGCGCCAGATGCTGCAGCAGCATGATGGTTTTCGCATCCACAATTTCGCCGCTGCGAATGGCAGCCATGGCCCGCGACAGCGGCCACTCCAAAACCTCAATATCTTCGCCCTCCTCTTTTAGCCCGCCGCCCGCGCTGTGTCGGTCTTCCTCGGCGTATTCCGCGAGGAAAAAGTAGAGCTTTTCAGTGACCGAGCCAGGACTCATGTAGGCCTCCATAACTTTTTCAACCTGCGTCACGCGGTAGCCGGTTTCCTCCTCGGCTTCCGCCACGATGCGGGCTTCCGGCGAGGCGCTTTCCAGTAGGCCGGCAGCGGCTTCAATTAAAAAGCCGCTGTGGCCATTGATAAAGACCGGAAAACGAAACTGTCGCGTTAACACGACGGTGCGTTTTTGCCGGTTATACAGCAGGATCACTGCGCCGTTGCCGCGGTCATAGGCTTCACGTTGCTGCTCTTGCCAGCTTCCGTCTGCACACTGCAGCTCAAAAGTATACTTTTTCAGCACGTACCAGTTATCGGATAGCAACTGCTCTCGGATATTGCGTACTTTTGACTGCATAAACTTCTCCTGTGGGTGACAAGACGGTGTCATTCATGCACAATCGTGCACATTCATGAATAAACAAGCAAGTGATATTATGTTATCAAGCCAACGTAAACAGCATATTCTTGCGCTGCTTGCCGCTGAGAACCAAGTGATGTCCGGCGATCTCAGCCAGCGCTTTGGCGTGTCGGAAGACTCCATTCGTCGCGATCTGCGCGAGCTGGCCGCAGAAGGTTTACTGCAACGCGTGCACGGCGGTGCACTGCCGGTGTCTGCCGCAGTCGCCCCTTTTGCCACGCGGCAAAACGTGCAAATTCAGTCAAAACAGCGCATCGCGCAAAAGGCAGTGACGCTGATTCAGCCGGGACAGGTGATTATCGTGGATGGCGGAACGACCACAGCGGAGATGGTGCGGCTCTTTCCACGCGATCGCGCCTTCACTGTGATTACGCACAGTCCCAGCATTGCGGTGGCGCTGGTGGATTATCCCTTAATTGAGGTGATCATCTTGGGCGGGCAGCTTTATCGCCATTCAGTGGTGGCAGTCGGTGCCGCGCTGCTGGAAGGCGCGGCGCGCATCAATGCTGATCTGTTTTTTATGGGCGTCACGGGGGTACATAAAACCGCTGGCCTTACCACCGGCAATTATGAAGAGGCGGGTGTAAAGCGCGCGCTGGCCGCACGCGCGGCAGAAACCGTGGTCATGGTGTCGAAAGAGAAGCTCAACAGTGCATCCGCTTTTGTGATTGGCGAGCTGACGCTTGCGAGTACGTTGATCGTTGACGGTGAACCTGATGAGGACCTGCGGCAGCATCTCGCCACTCAGCAGATCGCCCTGCTATAGCCTGTGACGATAGCAGCGCGGGCGCAGAAGATCCAAGACAGCGTAACCTTACGCCCTGTTTCGCTGGAGATCTTCATGTGGACCCGCTCAGCAGCGTCCTTATGCCGCAGCGGGCTGCGCGCCCTGCCGTCTCTAAGGCGCGCTGAAGTCACATCTGGCCTTAGAGGCGGGCGGCGGTATCGAGATAGTGTTGTTGCTTGAGATGTCGCAAGAGAACCCGCCCTTCAGGCATAAATTCTGTGCCATAGCGCACGAGCCCAATGCCTTTAAGCTCGGCATCAATGGCATAGCGCAGTTCGCCAGGAACATTCTGTTCCAGCAGGACAACGGTTATTTTTTTCAGGCGTGGCTCATATTTGAGCAGCACGGCAGACAGGGTGCCCATGAGTTCATGGGCCGTGCCCGGCATGCCCTGCAGGATTTTCGTCATATCAGGCAGGCCGAAGTCAGGGAGATGCGCCAGCGTGCCGGCGCGACAGTTGAGCACGCGCTGCATGTTATCCAATACCGAGAGAATAACCTGATTTTCTTCAGTGACGTGGTGGAGATTAAGGCCACCGGTGAAATGTCCGGTGAGCATTTCATACAGCGAAGGCGTGTTGTGTCCGTTTGGCATCAGTCCTCCTTAAGCGATCGCAGCGTCAGAGCGTTCTCCCCTGCTTCTAAAATGCGCGGTTTATCCGGATCCAGTTCGCTGCGTTTAATCACCTGCTTCCAGGTGTTGTTGCGCCTATCTGGATGGCGAAAGAGCCCCACTACCGCCACAAACTGTGCATCGGCCGCCATCGGCATATCCAGGTTCGCATCACCGCCCGGCTTTATGACCACATCACGGCTCGCCAGCAGGTCGGCGCTGAGTTGCGTGTCGCCCTCCCTGAGGAGCTGCTCATAGACCATTCTGTCGAACGTTTTGCGATCCTTGAGCTGATAAACACGGATAACCACTGGCTGTGACAGTGAGTTATTCTCGCGGAAATCGGTGTTTAACGCTTCACGGGCGGTAAAATCCAGATGCAGCACGTTAATTTTTGTATAGAACACGGCGTCAAAGACCGATTGGGTTCCATTGGTGATGCGCTGTGTCATCCCGCACCCCGTCAGGCAGCAAGCCAGCAGGGGTAACAGCCAGCGCGCAGATTTAGTTAAATTTGTATGTGACACGTTGGTTTCCTTGTTGTGGTATTGCAGGCTCCAGCCCGACGTAGACACCCAGTTCTATCGTAAACGTCTGAGGGATATCGTCTGGCAGGCCATCACCCTCAACTCCCAGTACACCGTTCATGCCCAACCAGAAAGGGCCCTCGCCGAGCGGCGGAGCGGCCAGGAGCCGGGTGCGGGTCGTCAGGGTGATTTTTGCCTTAAAGCGCCAGCCAAGATAGACCCGCAGCATGACCAGAAAGTCCTGATAAAGCAGCCCCTCCGGCTTCCAGCTCTGCGATTCCTGTTCGTTATCGGTGGTCAGGGCAATCAGCAGCTGGCTGGTGGCATCCATCGCCTCGTCGCCAAGTGGCGTGTTACCGTCCAGCAGAAAGTCGTCATCACCATAAAAGCCCAGTGGCTGCCTGACTTCGACAGGCCGCAGGCAGTAGGGACTCACCTGCACCGTGGTATCGGGGGCCAGCAGGCTCACCAGCCTCTGCATACCCTCCTGGGTTTTACCCGGCTGTTGCAGTACGCCAAGCAGCGACAGGAAGCGGGATACGGGGGTGGCGATGTGCTCTACGGTGCCCGGAATACCCAGCCCTACCAGGCCCAGCAGTGACTGCGAAATGCTGTCGCTGCCGCCGGGCTCAAATGTGGCCGGGTACGAGTATTTACGCCAGATGCGGTAAAACTGCGTCAGGATGCGGTGGCTGAAGATATCCAGAAAACCCTGTAGCGCTTCGTGGCCTTCACGACGCTGGGTGATGTCGTCGAGATAGGCCGTTGGCAGGGGGGAATCGACACCGTACATCCCCAAAAAAGTTGTGCGGATGAGCGGCGGCTTCTCATCATTCTCGTCATATTCGACAGCTTTCAGTTCGCTGGTCGGAAATCCCATCCCGGGATGTGGCACAAACCGTACCGGGTCATCCGCCGGGTGACGGGTCGAGCCAATCAGCGGCCTCCCTGGATGACGTTTCTCCAGCAGCTGGCAGAAGCGATAAAAGTTGATGCGCCAGAGATCGGTTTCTAGCTGCGGAATCAGCCGGGAATACGGCGGTTGTGTTTCTCTTCCCACTCCAGGCGTTCTCCGGTCGGTTGCAGAATAATAACGAGGCGGTTGAACAGATAGATATCGGTGTAAAGGGCAAAAAAGCGGCTTAGCATCTCGCCAAAGAGGCAGATGTCGCCGCGCCCGGCAAAGCCGTGGCTGTCCAGCGTCACCTCAATCTGCACACCGCGTACCAGGTAGCCCTGCTCAAAGCGCTCAATTTCGCCGTGCTTTACGTCAATAATGGCTTCCAGGCGACGGCGGTTCATCTCACTGTCGCGCCATTCATACAGCGCCAGGGTGCCGCGCAGCACATCGGCATTGTCCATCATCGACAGAAATCCGCTGCTGAGATGGCTCAGCACCCGCCAGTGAAAACGGTCCTGCGCCGGGGGATAACAGGGTAACGTGGGCGCACACAGATTACGCACGGCGAGGTTAGCCGACACGGTTTTCATCACCGTATCGAGCACTGAGCTTTGCAGCGCACGCCGTGGCAGCTGACCGTTAGTACCGGTGAGCGTCAGCGACAAGCTTTCGTCTTCCGGAACCGAGTGGTTATCAAATGCTTCGCCACCGAGGATAAGCCAGGTGTTATGCAGCCCGGAGGGAGCGCGGCGCACGCGGGTATGGTAGTAATACTCCGCAGCTTCATGGCGCATCATGCCGCCTTTGTGACGGAAACTCGAAAACGGCACGTAGGTCTGCTGGCTCGATGAGCTCACCGAATCCACCGTGTATATCTCGGTATGACCATCCTGGACACGCATCGGACGCAGCAGGTATTCCGTCTGCAGGGCGTTGAGCACCAGCGGGTCAGACTCCAGCGGGAACAGGTTAATCACCGGCACACAATTCAGGCGCAGATGCTTTTCGGTAAAGCTGAAGTCATGCTCCCAGCGCTCCCTTAGCACCACGTCGATGTCAAACCCGAAGAGTTCAGCCGGAAAGACCACGGTCTCTAGTCCACGCAGGCCCGTGAACATAAATTTCTCGCGGAAGGTGAAGTACTCGAGCAGCAGTTGATAGCCGTTAAAGCTGCTGCTTCCCTTGGGCCACAGGTGGTCGTCATCGCCAAAACCCAGCGCGGTGAAGTACCCATCAAGTGGTCTCCTGTCCGTGTCGCCCGGCAGGCGCAGCCAAAGTTGCGCTGCGTTCAGGGTAAAAGCTTCATGCATCGCGCAGGCCAGCGGAGCATCGGCGTTGAAGTAGAACGGGATCTGACTGAGATCGACACGGCTCCAGTCGGCAAGATCACTGCAGTTAAAACGCAGGCTGATCACCGAATGCCCATCAGGGTCAGTCGACAGGCGGGCATGCTCCAGCGACAGCGGCTGGAGGTTTATGTCTTTGGTCGTCGTATACCGGCAGCGTGTGCCCTTCTCCCCGATCGGCCGCGAGTTCACCTCGAAACCTTTGAGAATGCGCATCTGCTCCTTCATTCCTCGCCAGTCAGGCGTGAATTCCACCACCGACATCGAGGGAATGGTGCGCAAGTATTGTGGCCACAGCAGGCTGACCAGACCTTCCGTCAGTTCAGGCAGATCGTCATCCAGCTTCTCGCGCAGGCGTCCCATCAGGAACGCGAAGCCTTCGAAAATACGCTCCACGAACGGATCGCGAGCCCCCGCCTTATCGAGGTTGAGCATTGCCGCCTGTTCAGGGTGAGCACGGGCAAACTCTTCGCCCGCTTCCAGCAGGTAACGCATTTCAGCGTCATAGTAACGCAGGGTTAAATCATCCATAAGAACCTGAATAGGTGTATTGAAAAGGTGTGTCAGCCGTTTTTATCCGCAAAGCAGCGCACTGCTGGCCGGATCGAGCGCAATCAGATCAGACAGCAGCAACGCCATCTGCGGCTGAAGCCGCAATCTCTCGGTTTCGCTGCGAGCGGCTTTGATACGCAGCAGTCTGAGGCGCCGCGATTTCACTTCAAACAACAGCGCTGGCGTCCACTGCGTGAGGGTGATGGACTGCGCAGCCGCGTCGAGTTCCCCCAGCAGGTGCAGCGCCAGCTCATGCCTGCCCTTGTGGTCGGCGACGCGAGCCATCAGCAGACGCAGCAGCCATCGCGCTTTTGTGCCGCAGGAGCCAGGGTGTGTCTGCAGCCACTGAAACGTGGCATCCAGACCGTCAGTGTCCGCTTTCTCCAGCGCCTCCTGCTCAAGCGCCAAAATATCATTGTCACTCGCGCTGACGGCATTGACCGCTTTGTCCCGCCAGCCGGACAGATCGTCCAGCACGTTCTGATTTATCCAGTGCAGCGTGACCTCATCGGCAAAGGGCGTTCCGTCATTAAAGGCCAGCGTTTCAAGTCCGGGGAGGCGACGTAGTAGCCCTTTCAAGTCGGCAGCAATGAGATCAGCCAACACATCCTGCCCTGACTTCATCAGCGCTTGGTGGATATACCACTGCAAATCCAGCCAGAGGTGATTGGCACCTCGCGAGAAGGTGCTGTCTGCTTGCTCCAATATTTCCAGCCAGCTCTGCTGCAGATACAGGCGCTTAAGCATGGCCCGCTGATCAGCCCGCGGCGGTTCGATGCGTGTTTTCCCGTGAGCATTGGGTGCCGGAATCGCCTTTAGCGTGTCATGGCGCAAACTTTTCATGAGCCGATGCGCCGCAAACCAGCCCTCGGATTGTGCACGCAGATACTCCGTCAGGGTGCGAGCCTGGGTCAGTAAATCCTGAGCGGAGGTGATGCGGCTGAGCACCGGCGTATCAGACGCAACGGGATGAGAGGAAGACGGCGCGTGCGTCTGCCGGCTGGCGCTCTGCGGAACCCTTGCATCCGGGTGCCGGCTTTTTATCAGGCGGACCTCAAGCGCGCTGTAAAGCGTATCGAGTTCGGGTCGTGACGCTTCCGGCTCTGTCTCCAGACTGTCGCTGATAAGCACCAAAGCCCCGACGGTTCGCTGGGCAACCTCATGCACCACGTCCGGGTACAGTGACAGACTCTCCAGGACGCGACTGCCGGCGAGCCACTCCAGCGCGGCCTTGCGGCTGCGGGCACGCTGCGGGTGAAGCTGCAGGCCATAGCGCTGCAGCAATCCCGCCAACAGCGCCAGCCCTTCGGCAAAGCCGGTTTCTCCGTCCCGATGCAGACGGGCCCAGCAGTAATACGTCGCAATGCGAATATCCTTGGCGGTGGTCGTCAGCAGTTTTTCAGCAAGCGTGCAAATCAGCCCGGTATCGATGCCGGAGAGTTTATTGACCTCTTCCCGGATACGCTGAAACTCATCGTCATAGCCCGGATCTTCTCCGGTCGGATGGATATCGCCGATCGGCGCAAGCCAGGCGTGCCCGTTTTGCGTGCATTCTTGCGCTTGCTGTCGCAGTTGCGTTTTATCCGCCTGGCAGGCGGCAATCAGATTCTGCAGCGTGCGCATTATTCGACGCCCTCCCAGTCACTGTTTTCGATGTTGGCCAACAGCGCCTGCGCACTGGCGGCGGTGTCGAGGTTGAATATCTGATCCGGCAGCGTGAAGCCGCGCAGATCCAGCAGCGCCAGAGGACCTTTTCCAAGTTGGGCGCGCAGCATCCACTGCAGGGTTTGCCCGTGTGGCGCGGTAAAGCTCATCATCCATTGGCTGCGGTCAAGCTGCTGACGCTTACCCTGATGCAGCCAGCGTATAAATCCCCACGTTCCGCTGTAGTCGCCGAACAGGCGCGCACCGGCATCGACCGTAGTCCAGGTCAGCATCGTACCTGGCTTCCAGGTCTCTCCCGGCCAACGAAAGCTTTGCCAACTAGCCAGCTGGTTGAAGTAGTGCAGCTTTTGTCCATCAATGGTCAGTTGGGTTTCCACCACCTGAGGCACAGGCAGCGCCTGCAGTTCGAAGCTGATGCCTTGGCTGCCATCGGTAAACAGGATGTCCGACAGCTGGCTCAGCTGGTTAATTGCCCGCAGAAAGTCAGGATTAACGCTGAGCCCTTGGCTATTAACCTTATCCGGTACCCACTCACTGCCCTCGTTGTGCAACACACCGTTGAGCTCTGTCGTCAGGAAGCGCGCTATGCGTCCGCTGTCCCTGCGCACAAATTCAGCCAGCATCGGCAAAGAGGCATCACTTTTGCTGGCGGCAAACGGGAAACGTCCGTCAAATGCCGTATGCCAGTTCGTGACAATCGAGCGGCTCCATTTGTCATTGAGACTCGCCGCTGAAGGTTGAAGCACGGCCTTCCACGCTTGAGTCAGCGGCTGCACAAACAGCGTGCTGCCAAATTCGCTCCACTCTTCGCCCAGGCTTGCCGAAATAAGGCTGCCGTATTGCTGGGTGTCGGTCAGATCCACGCTTCTGCCCCGGAACACGGTCTGTGCCAGCGCCTGCATCATCGCCTGTGGGTCAGCGGCGCTGGCCACCTGTTGCAGGCGCAGACGCACCCGGGTGATGCGGGTCAGATACGTTTGCAGGCTCAGGGAGTTGTCACCCGATATGACGCTGCTGCCGTTGTTTTTGCCCAAAAGGTGAAGCAGCGGTCCGAAAGTTTCATCCAGCGGCCCGCGCGAATCTGACGCCGACGGAACAATCGCGGGCGTCTCTTTCCCGCCTACGAGGCTTTTCGCCGATTTGATAAGGGCATCAGAAAGACGTTCATTTTGCTGGCCAGTCTGCCCCTGCCAGACGAGGGTATTCATCAGCGCAATGAGCGGCGACTGGCGTACATCACTCATCAGCGTTAACTGGTCGGTAACGTCAGCAATGTTGTTTGTCGGATTAAGTCGCAGAGCATTGAGGAAGCTCAGCCAACTGTCGGCAAAGTCGGTGAAGTAACGTTGCGTCAGGCGTGCTTTCAGTGCCTCCGGCGACAGGCTCGCCGATACTGTCTTGAGGGAATCACTCAGCACCCAGTCAATTTCATCCCGGCGTGACCGGGCAGCTTCTTCGATAGCCTGCTGAACGCCCCCTTCCCACGCTTGACGGGTGAATATGCCTGGCACCACCTTCTCCGTTGTGAAGAGTCGGCGCACAGGGGTGCCGCTGGTCATCTCTTCCAGCGTGACGTTGGCAAAATGACGGCGTACGGTGTTGAGCATGTTTTCATAGAGCGTGCTTTCCGCATTGCGGTGACCCATCTGCTGTAATAACACCTGACGGCTCTGGCTAACCAATTGAGCGTCCGGAGTAAGTTTCCACTGCGGCTGCGTGGGCAGTTGGGTAATGTAGAAGGCCCACAAATCCGGTGCCAGGCTCTGCCACAGGCTGGTTGACACTCCCATCCGCGTTGGCTGCACGGTTTTGAGGGTCTTCGCGTAGAAATTAGCGTCGACTTTTTCCGGGCGGGCCATCATCAACCAGGCTTTTAGCTGAGCATAGCCTGACTCTGCCAGCTGTGCCCGCTGGTCGCTGCCGGGCGCAGAGCCCACCAGCGCGCTGAGCTTTTGCGTCAAAGCGGCATGCGCCGGATTGCGTATCACGCGGTTGTTTGCCAGTCCGTACCAGGGCAGCATCGCGTCAAGTAGTTGCTTGTTATGGTCAAGACCGAAGCGCTGGTACCAAGGCGCACCGTCCTGAACGCGCTGCTGCAGGCGGCCAGCGTCATTACGCAGCCTGTGCAGAGCCATCAGCGAGTCATCCGAGACGTCAGGCTGCGCCACCACGGCATGAGCCTGCTGCGCAATAGAGACAATCTGCAGGCGGTTGACCGCAAACGACAGCAGCATCCCCGCGCCGAAGACACCGAGGACGATCATCAGCATCCAGCAAAGCGCTTGCTCCCACGGCCTACCCACTCGGCGGCCGTGCACGCGGATACAGTCATCAACGATGCCCTGCCAGGTCACCGGCAGCGTGAGCGCATGGCGTTCTGATTCATGGACATATTTTTCCGCGCCAGCAGGGGCTTCACCGTCGTCTGCGGCTGCAATGACGGCGGGTTTCGTCTCCGGCAGGCTGAACATCAGGCCACGCAGCGGAATGCGCTACTGGGAGGCCGTTAGCCAGGGCACCAGTTGCTGAGTCCAGATGGCGATGCCGCCGTTTTTGAGGTGCTGACCCAAGCGCAGCAGGAAATCATGGCTGTTGTTCTTCGAGACCTGGTTCAGGCCCTGTTCCCGCAGTGCTGGCAGCATCTGTTCAAGCTGGCGGGTAATATCATCGGCTTGCGCGCGCAGCGGAAAACGGGCTCCTACCGTTTGTTCTGTGCGCGTCTCCTGCGACCAATTGCTGTCGCACAGCTGCCACAGCCAGACCGGCGCGGCGTAGCGCAGCAGCTCACTGATTTTTTCCAGCCCGCGTAAATCGTTATCGCTGATCTGGGGTGTGAGGTTAAGCGTCTGGGGTATGACGCGCACAATACCGTCCAGTGGCCGTCTGCGGCGCAGTTTACGCAGCGTGTCGTACTTTTCATTTTCGGGTTCAGCGTGCAGACTGCCGCCGTAAATCAGCACGGTACCCTTGCCTTCTAACCACTGTCGCTGTTGCAGACCGGGTACCAGCTGTGCGATTGCCGCTTCGTCTCCGGTAATCAGCAACAGGCGGACTTTGCGGCGCCAAAAGAAGCGATAGCGCGATCGAAGGTGGGTCTTCAGCCGTTCATGAGCAACATCGTGCGCGGTCACTTTTGCGGGTTTACGCTTGCGGGATACCGACGGGCTAACCTTATCATTAATCAGTAATCGTAAGGCCATAAACCCCAGCACCAACAGGCTGAGTGCAATTCCCCATACGATAAAGCCAGAGAAAATAAGCGGGCGCAGCGTTTCCCATTCCGTTGAACGCTCGGTCGCCCAGAGCCACCATGCCACTCCGCCCAGCAGTATCAGTAAAGTGGTCACAGCAAGGCATACCGTTGCCGTGGCTGCCACAGAAAGGGCAGCAGGTTTATTGACGTTGTCCATCAGGTTTTACAATTCCAATTGCGAGGGGGTTCATCGGGTCGCGGGCAATCCAGCCACACGGTTGTTGATGGTGCGCGGCGTAGAGTGCCGCCAGCGATAAAACGATCAGCGCCTCCATATCGCCGGTTTCTCCCCAGTGAGCGTCTTGCAGATGCTGCGTGACATCCCAGCCACTATTCGCCAATGCCTTGATATCGGGCTGGAAAAACAAGATACAGGCCTCGGGAGGATCTTTGATTTCGCTCTGTGTCAGGGCTCGGGCAAATACGGTGGGCAAGGTGTCGCCCTGCGCTGGTGGAAACGCTTCACCGCGCGTGAGCTGTACCGGGCCATTGCGTCCGGCCAGCCACAGTGCAGCGGATTCTCCGGCGGGACGAACGCGAGTTGGCTGAGCCGCGACCGCCTGACACCCGGCGATCAGTATCGTGTCCTCCGGCTGGGCTTCGGCAAGATCGCTCGCTATCTCAGCCAGGCTGGCTTCCCCTTGCCAGGGCTCAGGCCTTGCAGGCAGCGCGATTCCCGGGAAAGTGAGTGCCATCTGGTCACGAAATGCTTGCCAGGCCATATCGGTGCCCTGCCAGTAACAACGCAGCGGCGGAGAGAGGTTTATTTCGCTGCGCTGCTTGTGCCACTCCTTAACCAGCAGTTCCGCCAGCCGCTTTTCACGCGCGGGGGCATCTATAGCCGAAATGTGGGGCAGCCTCAGGGCACTGCCGCCCCACTCTTTTTTCTCCTCAGGTCGACGTTGTTCACGGTTAAGCACGCGCAGCCAGTCAACGGGGCGCGTCCCAGCAGGCCCCAGCAACAGACCTTCTTTTAACCAGAACGGCTGCCGATGCTGCGCCCACCACCGCTGCCGTTCATATGCCACGCGCTGGCAGTAGAAAGCCGCGTTATGCACGCTGACGCGGTAATACAACAGTCGCAGCAGCCAGCCCGTGCCCGCCAGCAGCACCACCACCAGGATAGCGGCGGCTATCAGAGCACCTCTCTCCTCAACGGAGGGCAAAAGCGCCCCGGCCGCGGTGCCAAGTAATACCAACAATGCCGTGGCCGAGAGCCATCTGGCTGCAGCGGGTGGACGTGCGGTTCTGTACGCCGGATAGTCTGGAACGGGCCTCACTGGTCAACACCGCAGTCGGGAAACGAGCTGACCAGCGTACAGCCGCAGGCACAGCGATGACCATGCAGCGCCACAGGCTGTCCATTGACCGTGGTCAGTGCGCTGCCTTCGGCGATGGTCGTTTTTCCGTGTTTGTTACAGCGAACCGGGTCTCCCTTACAGGCCAATCCCTGTCCGAAGCACTGATAGTGCCCGCCTAATACCCTGCCCCCGTATTCTCGTAGGCTATCTCCTTTACGAATCACTTTACGCATCGGCTCTCCGTGTTCCTTTTTATGCCGTCACCTTCATGACATCCTCAAGCCAGCTCGCCGGGATCGCAGCCTGCGCCCGGGCCAGCCGCTGTTCAGCCACGAGCGCCTTGTGCCGCGCAACCACCGCGCCCGGCGTCCGGGTAAACGCCCGCTGCTGTTCACCGCCCGGCAGTTCCGGCAGCGGTTCACGCGTGATCCTGTCCAGCACTTCAACCTGCAGCGATCGCACGGCGCCCGTCGCCGCCAGCCCGGCCAGCGTTCCGCTCAGGCTCCGTTGCCGGAAGCTCAGCACGACGCCCGTGGTCAGCGTGGCAAACCCGACCAGATCGCCGGCGATCACCAGCGGTGACAGGGACTTGCTGCACTGCCCGCCGAAATACATCATCCGGTAGCGGAAGTAGCCGCCCCACATCTCGCGCGTGCCCAGCGCGGCGTGCATGAACCAGGCGCGCGAGTCGTGCACCTGGTCGTCGAACAGCGCCCTGACCAGCCCGCCCGGTTGTGCGGCGTTGCTGTCCTCACCGGACGCCGGGAACAGCACCGCCACCCGGGCGTCGCCGTCAGCCTTTATGCGCCGGTACTCCCCGGGCTCGTCATCGGTATTGAGCACGAAAATCACCGGCTGCAGCACGGTGTCCAGCACCGCCTGCGCCAGGTTCTCCGGAATGCGGTAGCCGTCGTGGTAGTCGCGGCCGAACTCCTTTGCCGCCTCATACAGCTGGGTCTGCGCCATATCCGGGTCGTAATCCCTGACGCCGGGAACGAGCACCAGCTCGTCCATCCTGTCTGCGGGCTGATTTGCTGCCTGCTCCTGGCGCCTTTTCAGCACCGCCCGCTGCTGTTCATTCCGCGCCTCTTCCGCCGCCCTGCGCGCGGCGGGCAGCGCTCCGGTATTGGTGGCGCGCCGGTAGAACGGCGTTGTCAGCACCGACCCGCCGGCGTAGCGCGCGATACGCCAGGCGGTGATCCACGCAATCTGGTTTTCAACCACGGTCTCCAGGCTGCCGCTGGCGCGCGGCGGCGCGTACCGGGACGCCTCTTCAGGCGCGGTGACTGCGGGAGTGGGGAGATTCAGGGTGAGCTCGCGCCAGGCGTTGAAGCGCAGGACTAATGGATCGTCTATTACAAATTCACCTTGTAACTCTGGTGACATGGCTCGCCAAAGCTGGTGTTTCAGTTCTTGCGGTAAGATTGCCGGAGGTACTTTGAGCGGTGCTCCAGTGGTAAACGCCGAAGCATAAATGTCATGCAACGCTATCTGAGACAACAACAGGCTGTCATCCCCGCCACTGGCCTTGCCCTGATCCCCCCGCGGATAACCGCCCCCGATATCCGAGTGCATGCCCGGATAAACTACCTCGGTGACACAGGGCGGATACCTGCCGTCCTCCCGCCGCACCGAGTCCAGCGGGAAGCAGAGGCGCTGCTCGTGCCCCGAGACCATATGCACGCATTTCTTTATCAGCCCGCCATAAGTGTCATCGTCCGGCAGCGCCATCGTGCCGTCCGCCCAGGACATATGCCCCGAGGCGACCGGCACCACGTGCGCCACCCCCACCGAGGCCACCGTATCCAGCAGCCCGAGAAACTCCACGCTCACGGGCAGCTGCAGCTCCCCCACCTGCAGGCACTGCGGCGGCTTTTCACCTTCCGCCGCCGGCGGGGGCAACAGTTCGCTCAGCCAGCGCACAAACGTCCGGGCAGCGGCGGCACCGCGGGAAAACCCGTACACGTACAGCCGGATACCCAGCAGCTTTGGCCTGCCCGGCTCCGGCTGAGTCATCAGCGGCTTCAGGTTCGGGGCCAGCGCATTCAGCAGGCGGTGGAACTCTTCGTAACGGTTGTGGCTGCCCTCTGACCACAGGCGGCTCCAGCGGGTCCCCATTTTGCTCAGGGACCGCCGGCTTTCCGCGGTGGTCAGCCATTTTTCAGTCGCGGTAAATTTCAGCACATCAATAATGCGCAGCAGCGCCCAGTTAATGCGCTCTTCGCCCATGGCGGCGCCCACCATACCCGCGGTAGAATAGTCCGGGTCGTTCACTTCCGGAAACGGGGTGCCCACCCCGGGCATGTAGAACTTAAAATATTTGCCTCCCCCCTCCCAGGCATCATCTAACAGCGCGGCCTGCGCGCCAGCGGGCACCCCGCCCGCAGTACCGGCCCCGATAGTGGCGCGAAACAACCGCGCGATATTGGTCGGGTGCTTCGGGTCAGACAGCAGCAGGTCATTGTTGAGGTTATTCCCCGTCCCGTCGAAAAACAGGCTGATATGCAGCGTCTTGCAGCACGGCGGCGCCACCCGTCGTCCGGCCGCCAGGCACAGCTCCTGATGATAGCGCCGCTCGGCGCTGTTCTGCTGATGGCAGCTCTGCCCGACCTGCAGCGCGTTGACGGGGAGGCGCCCCCGCGCCGGGAACAGCGGTGGCACCCAGGCGAGGTCGGTTTTTATTTCGGACATATTGCGGGCTCCTTCATCATGAGGGGCTCTTTTATCGGATAGCCGGCATTTCTCGGCGACCAGCAACTGGTGGTGACCTTCACCTCATCGCAGGGCAGAAAGTGCACGGTGATGCCGCACACATCCTGACCGTTGTAGTCGGGCAGCGGGACGGTTTTGCTGTGCTGACGTTTTTGGGCATCAATACCTTTTTTCCAGGCAAGGTATTTTTGCCTGTCCTGATAACCGGGAAAGTCCATGGAGTATCCCACTCCAGTCTCCCAGTCAATACGCACCCTCATGCCCGGTGTCCAGCGGGCGGGCACGCTGTAGCAGCAGCCGCCGCCGCCGCCCTGGAACGGGCCGATAATGTCGATACCCGACTGGTTATCCACGCTGAAGTGGTTGATGGCCCATTTCGTGTGGTTGATGGCTTTAATCGTTCCACCACCCCCGCCTCCGGCCTGCGCGGCGGGCTGCGAGCAGCCGGTTAGCAGCAGACCTGCCAGCAGCGGGCTCAGAAATACGTGTTTCATCTGACGTTCCTTGTAGAAGAGGGGTTTTAAAAAAGGGAAAAGATTAGCTAAACAGCGCCGTTGTGCTGAGGGCAATGCTGTCCGACCTGCAGCGCAGAGGCCGACAGGCGTCCCCGCGCCGGGAACGGCGGTGGCACCAAGTTTGGCCTGCCCGGCTCCGGCTGAGTCATCAGCGGCTTCAGGTTCGGGGCCAGCGCATTCAGCAGGCGGTGGAACTCTTCGTAACGGTTGTGGCTGCCCCCTGACCACAGGCGGCTCCAGCGGGTCCCCATTTTAGCGATGGACTTGCGGCTGGCTCCTTCGGACAGTTTTATACTGTTATTTTTCGGGTCCTTACTGACGCGCATCAGCACATCAATAATGCGCAGCAGCGCCCAGTTAATGCGTTCTTCGCCCATGGCGGCACCTACCATGCCCGCGGTGGAATAGTCCGGGTCGTTCACTTCCGGGAACGGGGTGCCCACCCCGGGAATGTAAAACTTGAAGTATTTGCCGCCGCTGTCGCTTGCCGCATCCAGCGGCATCCTGCCTGGATCAGCGACGCCACCGGCTGCGCCATCTCCGATGGTGGCGCTGAACAGGCGCGCGATATTGGTCGGGTGCTTCGGGTCAGACAGCAGCAGGTCATTGTTGAGGTTATTCCCCGTCCCGTCGAAAAACAGGCTGATATGCAGCGTTTTGCAGCACGGCGGCGCCACGCGTCGTCCGGCCGCCAGGCACAGTTCCTGATGATAGCGCCGCTCGGCGCTGTTCTGCTGATGGCCGTTCTTCCCGACCTGCAGCGCGTTGACGGGGAGGCGCCCCTGCGCCGGGAACGGCGGCGGCACCCAGGCGAGGTCGGTTTTTATTTCGGACATAGTGCGGGCTCCTTCATCCTGACGGGCTCTTTAATGGGGTAGGCAGGGCTGCCGTAGGTGTAGCAACTGGTGGTGACCTTCACCTCATCGCAGGGCAGAAAGTGCACGGTGATGCCGCACACATCCTGACCGTTGTAGTCGGGCAGCGGGACGGTTTTGCTGTGCTGACGTTTTTGGGCTCTCATTTTTTTAGCCCAGGCAAGGTATTTTTGCCTGTCCTGATAACCGGGAAAGTCCATGGAGTATCCCACTCCAGTCTCCCAGTCAATACGCACCCTCATGCCCGGTGTCCAGCGGGCGGGCACGCTGTAGCAGCAGCCGCCGCCGCCCTGGAACGGGCCGATAATGTCGATACCCGACCGGTTATCCACGCTGAAGTGGTTGATGGCCCATTTTGTGTGGTTAATGGCCTCGATGGTGCCGCCACCCCCGCCTCCCGCCTGCGCGGCAGGCTGGGTACAGCCTGTTAACAGCATTACGCCCGCCAGCAGCGGGCTCAGGAATATGTGTTTCATCTGACGTTCCTTGTAGAAGAGGGATTTAAAAAGAAGGGAGAGATCAGGCTAAATAGCTCTGTTGTGCTGATGACAGTTCTGCCCGACCTGCAGCGCAGAAGCCGGCAGGCGTCCCTGCGCCGGGAACGGCGGCGGCACCCAGGCGAGGTCGGTTTTTATTTGGGACATAGTGCGGGCTCCTTCATCCGTACGGGCTCGTTAATCGGATAGGCGGGGCTGCCGTAGGTGTAACAACTGGTGGTGACCTTCACCTCATCGCAGGGCAGAAAGTGCACGGTGATGCCGCACACGTCCTGACTGTTGTAGTCGGGCAGCGGGACGGTTTTGCTGTGTTGACGTTTCTGAGCGTCAATACCTTTTTTCCAGGCAAGATACTTATCCTCATCTGCAAATCCTGGGAAACCTGCTGACGAACCTTGCCCGGTCTCCCAGTCGATACGCACCGTCATGCCCGGCGTCCAGCGGGCAGGCACACCGTAGCAGCAGCCGCCGCCGCCGCCCTGAAACGGGCCGATAATGTCGATACCCGACTGGTTATCCACGCTGAAGTGGTTGATGGCCCATTTTGTGTGGTTGATGGCGTCGATAGTGCCGCCGCCTCCGGCCTGCGCGGCAGGCTGGGTGCAGCCTGTTAACAGCAGCAGGCCCGCCAGCAGCGGGCTAAGTAATGCGTGTTTCATCTGACGTTCCTTGTAGAAGAGGGATTTAAAAAAGGGAAAAGATTAGCTAAACAGCGCCTTTGTGCTGAGGGCAATGCTGCCCGACCTGCAGCGCGTTGACGGGGAGATGCCCCTGCGCCGGGAACGGCGGCGGCACCCAGGCGAGGTCGGTTTTTATTTCGGACATATTGCGGGCTCCTTCATCATGAGGGGCTCTTTTATCGGATAGCCGGCATTTCTCGGCGACCAGCAACTGGTGGTGACCTTCACCTCATCGCAGGGCAGAAAGTGCACGGTGAT
>NZ_JAJSDX010000007.1:0-162669 GCF_021272205.1 Pantoea sp. Mb-10
GCTGGCGCAGGGCGCGGATTGCAAAGGGCCGCGCCCATCGGCCCTTTGCCCGTACGCCGCAGCGGGGCGGATGAAACTGCCGTGCGGTTAGCGGGCGGAACCCGCTCAGGGTTCAGTAAAGACCGGCATAGCGGGCGGAACCCGCTCATAGCCATACCGGCTGAGCGGCCGGACCCCGCTCAGGGTCAGCCCAGCGCAGCGGCCAACGCGCGAGCCCGCGCAATTAAAAACCGGCATAGCGGGCCGGAACCCGCTCTCCATTTACCGGCTGAGCGGCCGGAACCCGCTCAAGATTCACCGGCTTTGCGGGCCGGAACCCGCAAAAAAAGGGGGGCTTTTCAGCCCCCCACTTAACGTTTATCCGATGGTCATCAGACTTGCATTTCCGCCAGCGGCGGCCGTATTCACACTCAGTGAACGCTCAATCAGCAATCGCTCCAGCAGCAAATTGGTTTCGCCGCGGGCGAAGCCCTGCACGGAAACAATCGCACCGTCGCGGGCGGCAATATGCTCACACAGGCTGCGTAGCTGATCGGCATCACCGTGGTAAATCACGGCGTCGAAGCTCGCCGCCAGCGGATCCTTCACCAGCAGGATCCGCGCTTGAACGTCAGCGGGCAGGGTGGTGTGCAGGCGACGGTGCAATTCATCATCTGCCCACACTGCCTGGCTGCCAACGCTGGTTACAGCGGCAAGCTGCACAAGTGCATCTTGCTCATTATCGCTGATGCACAGCACGTGTTCGCGCGGCAGCAGGGTGAAGGTGTTGCGCTCACCCGTTGGGCCAGGCAGCAAGCGAACGGTGCCCGCTTGTGACATCTCCTCAAAGCGCTGGCAGACCGACTGCAGCGCCGGTGTTGCCTGCGCCCACTGTTGCAACGCCTGATGAGGCACCAGCAGAGCGGCGCGTGCCGCCGCATCCACCGGACGCTCGGCATCCTGGCGGTCAAAGGTAAGGCGTAGCGCCCCCTCCGGCCGATGCGCCAGCAGACGGTAAAGGTAAAGCGGTCCGCCCGCTTTGGGGCCGGTGCCAGACAGGCCTTCCCCGCCGAACGGCTGCACCCCAACCACGGCGCCGACCATATTACGGTTAACGTAGAGATTACCGACCTTGGCCCCGGCGGTAACTTGATGGATGGTTTCATCAATGCGCGTATGGACACCCAGCGTCAGGCCATAGCCCGAGGCGTTAATCTGCTCAATGATCTGTGGCAAACTGTTGCGCGCAAAGCGCACCACGTGCAGCACCGGACCAAAGATCTCTTTATCGAGATCGCTCACCTGATCCAATTCAATCAGCGTCGGTTTGATGAAGGTGCCGCTGCTCCACTCTTTACTGTCTTGTGGGTGTTCCTGTACCGCCTGATACACGGTAAAGCCTTTGTTGCGCATGGCCTGAATGTGGCGTTCGATATTGCTCTTTGCTTCTGCATCAATGACCGGACCGATGTCTGTCGACAGGCGCTCAGGATTACCCATTCGACATTCAGCCATGGCGCCGCGCAGCATTTTGAGCGTATGGTCAGCCACATCTTCCTGAATGCACAGCAAGCGCAGCGCTGAGCAGCGTTGCCCCGCGCTGTCGAACGCGGAGGCAACGATATCGATCACCACCTGTTCAGTCAGCGCCGACGAGTCAACGATCATCGCGTTCATGCCGCCGGTTTCCGCAATCAGCGGGGTGGGGCGTCCTTGGGGATCGAGACGTCCTGCCAGATTGCGCTGCAAAAGTGTCGCCACGGCGGTTGAACCGGTGAACATCACGCCGCGCACGCGCTCATCACCCGTGAGCTGCGCGCCAACCGTTTCCCCTTGGCCTGGCAGCAGCTGAAGCACGCCAGCAGGGACGCCCGCATCCAGCAAAATGCGTACCGCTTGAGCGGCGATCAGCGGCGTCTGCTCTGCGGGTTTTGCCAACACGCTGTTACCCGCAGCCAGGGCGGCCGCGATCTGGCCGGTGAAGATGGCCAGCGGGAAGTTCCATGGGCTAATGCACACCACTGGGCCAAGCGGACGGTGGGTTTCGTTATCGAAATCGTCACGCACCATGCCCGCGTAGTAGTAGAGGAAGTCCACGGCTTCACGCACTTCGGCGATGGCGTTGTTGTAGGTTTTACCGGCTTCGCGCACCAGCAGGCCTATCAGCTGCTGCATCTGACCTTCCATGGCGTCGGCGGCGCGCTCAAGGATCGCCGCACGCTCTTCAGGTGGGGTCGCAAACCAGATGGCACCGGCATTCACCGCCGCGTCCAGGGCGGCAGAGACCTCGCCTGCGGTGGCTTCACGCACGTGTCCCACTACGTCAGCGGGTGCAGCGGGGTTCACTACGGGTTGGCTGCTGCCTTGTTCACGCTCGCCTTCAATAATCGGCTCAGCAACCCATGGCTGGCTGGCGCTATTGAGCAGCGCACTGGAGAGGGAAGCCAGGCGATGTTCGTTCGCCAGATCGAGCCCGGCTGAGTTGACGCGCTTGTCACCGTAAAGATCGCGCGGCAGAGGAATTTTCGGATGCGGCAGGCCAACCGCGCCTTCGCTCACGCCCATACGCTCAACGGCGACCACCGGATCGGCAACCAGCTCATCGATCGGCAAACTGGTATCGGCGATGCGATTGACAAATGACGTATTGGCACCGTTCTCCAGCAGGCGGCGCACCAGGTAGGCCAGCAGGGTTTCATGGGTGCCGACCGGCGCATAGATACGGCAAGGGCGATTGAGTTTGCCGTCTGCCACTTTCCCTACCACCTGCTCATACAGCGGCTCTCCCATGCCGTGCAGGCACTGGAACTCATACTGTCCTGGATAATAATTGTTGCCCGCCATCTGATAAATCGCCGCCAGCGTGTGGGCATTGTGGGTGGCAAACTGCGGATAAATCAGATTAGGCACCGCCAGCAGTTTACGCGCGCAGGCGAGGTATGAGATATCGGTATAGACTTTGCGGGTGTAGACCGGATACCCCTCCAGACCTTCCATTTGAGCACGTTTGATTTCGCTGTCCCAATAGGCGCCTTTCACCAGGCGAATCATCAGGCGGCGACGGCTACGCTGCGCGAGTTCAACCAGCGAATCGATCACCAACGGGCAGCGTTTTTGATAGGCCTGAATCACAAAACCGATACCGTTCCAGCCCTCTAATTCAGGCTCGAAGCAGAGTTTTTCCAGCAGATCGAGCGAGAGCTCAAGGCGGTCGGCCTCCTCGGCATCAATATTAATGCCGATGTCGTAGCTGCGCGCCAGCAGAGTCAGTGATTTCAGAATAGGATAAAGTTCTTCCATGACGCGCTCATACTGAGCACGGCTGTAGCGCGGGTGCAGCGCCGACAGCTTGATAGAGATCCCCGGCCCTTCATAGATACCGCGCCCGTTGGAGGCTTTACCGATGGCGTGAATCGCTTGCTGATACGAGACAAGATAAGCTTTGGCATCGCTGGCGGTGAGTGCGGCTTCTCCCAGCATGTCATACGAATAACGGAAACCTTTCTCTTCCAGCTTGCGCGCATTTGCCAACGCCTCGGCAATGGTTTCGCCCGTCACGAACTGCTCGCCCATCAGGCGCATGGCCATGTCCACGCCTTTGCGGATCAGCGGCTCACCGCTTTTGCCAATGATGCGATTCAGCGAGCGCGACAGGTTGGCTTCGTTATGGGTGGACACCAAACGTCCAGTGAACAGCAAGCCCCACGTGGCGGCATTCACGAATAAGGATGGGCTGCGCCCCAGGTGAGATTGCCAGTTGCCGTTGCTGATTTTATCGCGGATCAGTGCATCACGCGTGGGCTTGTCGGGAATACGCAGCAGTGCCTCTGCCAAACACATCAGTGCGACCCCTTCCTGAGAAGAGAGTGAGAACTCCTGCAGCAGGCTTTGCACCATGCCAGCGCGTCCGGTTGCACCTTTTTGGTGCCGCAGCTTCTCCGCCAGGGTATAAGCCAGCTGGTGGGTTTTCTCCGCCAGCGGTGCGGGCAAACGCGCCTGCTCCAGCATCATCGCCACGGCGTCCGGTTCGGGCCGACGCCATGCGGCGGTGATGGCGGCGCGGGTTACCGACTGCGGCAGAATATGTTCGGCGAACTCAAGGAAGGGCTGAAGCGTCTCTTCAGGCAGGGTGTCGGGTTGACCCGCATCCGCCGCTGACAACGGCACTTCCGGCACGAATTCTCCCGCTTCCAGCTGGGAAAGATAGTTAAAAATCGCCTGCTTGATCAGCCAGTGCGGCGTGCGGTCAATGTGCTGCGCAGCCAGTTTGATGCGCTCGCGGGTGACCTCATCCAGCTTCACCCCCATGGTAGTCGTTCCCATGTTTTCCTCGTTCTCAGCGTGTTTCCATGTTCAATGTGGCTGCACTATTACGTATGTTGCAACTTTGTGCAACCTTGTTAAATGTGACGCTGGTAGCACCTTTGATGACCCGTGTGGGACAAGACGGCACGAAAATTGCTGCAAGAAACTCGCCAATGTTGCAACCCGCGCTAAACAAGACTTGTCTTGGATTGATGGAGTGCAACTCAAGCTGTGATCGGGCGCAACCTGTTGACACGTAAATTGCGAACGCAGGTGAAACCCATGTAACAGATGTGTTAAATGCATTGTGCGCTTCGCACCTTTGGGGCAGGATACCGCGCCTTAAAGACATCGCTTTCTCTGGATGCGGTAATAAAACGCTGTGTCATAACGTTCCAATGGCCAGCCAAAGATTTCTCTGGGGAATCACAGAATAAGTGGAGAGACTATGAGTGTAAGTACACCGATGGTGGTGACCTTTTGTATCTATATCCTTGGGATGGTACTCATCGGCTTTATCGCCTACCGTTCAACCAAAAACTTCGACGACTATATCCTTGGTGGACGCAGTTTAGGCAGCGTAGTGACCGCGCTTTCAGCGGGCGCCTCTGATATGAGCGGCTGGCTGCTGATGGGCTTGCCGGGCGCGATTTTCTTGTCAGGGATTTCAGAAAGCTGGATTGCCATTGGCCTGACCATTGGCGCGTGGCTTAACTGGAAGATTGTGGCGGGTCGCCTGCGCGTGCAAACCGAACATCACGACAACGCATTGACCTTACCTGATTTCTTCTCCAGTCGCTTTGAAGATAAAAGTAAGCTGCTTCGCGTCATCTCTGCCGTGGTTATCCTGATCTTTTTCACCATCTATTGCGCGTCTGGCGTGGTAGCCGGTGCGCGCCTCTTTGAGAGCACCTTTGGGATGGATTATCAAACTGCCCTGTGGGCCGGTGCGGCGGCAACCATTCTTTATACGTTGGTCGGTGGCTTCCTGGCGGTCAGCTGGACCGATACCGTTCAGGCAACGCTGATGATTTTTGCCCTGATCCTGACGCCAATTATCGTGATTGTCGCCGTGGGTGGATTGGACGATTCGCTGGCGGTGATTAGGGCGAAAAGCCTCGAAAATCTCGACATGCTTAAAGGCCTCAACCTTGTAGCGGTACTGTCGTTGCTGGGCTGGGGGCTAGGCTACTTCGGTCAGCCTCACATTCTGGCGCGCTTTATGGCGGCGGAATCGCACCATTCCATTCGCACCGCGCGTCGCATCGGTATGACCTGGATGATCCTGTGCCTCGGTGGCGCAGTGGCGGTGGGCTTCTTTGGCATCGCCTATTTTGAAAATCATCCGGCTGAGGCCGCGGGCGTGAGCCAAAACGGAGAGCGCATCTTTATTGAACTGGCGCGTATCCTGTTTAACCCGTGGGTAGCCGGTATTCTGCTTTCGGCGATTTTAGCCGCGGTGATGTCGACCCTGAGCTGTCAGCTGCTGGTGTGCTCCAGCGCATTAACCGAAGACCTCTATAAGGGCTTCCTGCGCAAAAATGCCAGCCAGAAAGAGCTGGTATGGGTAGGGCGCCTGATGGTACTGCTGATTGCACTGATTGCCATTGCGCTGGCCGCTAATCCGGAGAACCGCGTTCTGGGTCTGGTGAGTTACGCGTGGGCAGGCTTTGGCGCGGCGTTCGGTCCGGTTGTGCTGTTTGGTGTGTGCTGGAAACGCATGACGCGTAACGGCGCGCTGGCGGGCATGATTGTCGGTGCCATGACGGTGCTGCTGTGGAAGCACTACGGCTACGTCGCGCTGTATGAGATCATCCCTGGCTTTATCTTTGCGAGCATTGCCATTGTGGTGTCCAGCCTGACGGGCAAAGCCCCTTCTGCCGAAGCGCAGCAACGCTTTGCGGCGGCTGAAGCGGAATACCTCGGTAAATAATCCTCCTTTCAGGCGCACGCATGTGCGCCTTTTTTATGCCCTCCGCTGCCACATTAGCGTCATTTCATCGCCTCGCTTTTCGGCCGTTTTATCAGCATCGCCCTCTCTCAGGTGAATTAATTTCGCAGGGTGACTTGTATTTTTTCATCCGATAATGATAATCGATATCGTTTCACTTTACGTGTTTTTACATTGACCTTACAGACCCTAACATTCACGAGGTGGGTGATGTTCGTTCCCTTTCTCATCATGCTGCGCGAAGGACTCGAAGCCGCGCTGATCGTCAGCCTGATTGCCAGCTATCTCAAGCGTACTCACCGCAGCCAGTGGTTCCCCGCGATGTGGGGCGGGGTGTTTAGCGCTGTCGTGCTCTGTCTGGCATTGGGTGTGGTCATTAACGCCACTACCGGTGAGTTTCCGCAAAAACAGCAGGAGCTGTTTGAAGGCATAGTGGCTACCGTTGCCGTGGTGATTCTGACATCCATGGTGTTTTGGATGAGAAAGGTGTCGCGCAGTATTAAAGCCACCCTGGAACGCTCCGTGGATCAGGCGTTAGAGAAACGCGGCGGCAGCGGTCTGGCGCTGGTTGTCATGGTTTTCCTCGCCGTCGCGCGCGAAGGCCTGGAGTCGGTATTTTTCCTGCTTGCCGCTTTTACGCAGGACGTCGGTTACGCGCCTCCCGTCGGCGCGATCCTTGGGCTACTTAGCGCCGTACTGCTGGGCATGCTGCTCTATTACGGCGGCATCCGGTTGGATTTAGCGCGTTTTTTCCGCTGGACCAGCCTGTTTATTTTGTTCGTTGCTGCGGGTCTGGCCGCCGGCGCAGTGCGGGCCTTCCATGAGGCTGGGCTGTGGAATCACTTTCAGCAGACGGCGTTCGATCTCAGCGCGATTCTCTCCACGCATTCGCTCATGGGCACCTTGTTAGAAGGCTTATTAGGCTATCAAGAAGCACCGAGCATCAGTGAAGTCGCGGCATGGCTGATTTATCTGGTGCCCGCGCTACTGCTGTTCTTTATCCCGGCACGCCTTATGCCCAAGGCTGCCTCCACCGCACGTTAATACCGACTTTTTCAGGGAAATGACTATGACGATTCGTTCGCGCCGCCAGGCACTGCTGGTTTCGATGCTGGCGCTTTCCGGGGTGGCTGCCGCCGCCGATGTTCCTCAGGTTACCGTGACGGTCAACGACAAACAGTGCGAGCCGATGACGCTCAATGTGCCTGCCGGTAAAACGCAGTTTATTATCAAAAACAACAGCCAGAAGGCGCTGGAGTGGGAAATCCTCAAAGGCGTGATGGTGGTTGAAGAACGCGAGAATATCGCGCCCGGCTTTAGTCAAAAGCTTACGGCAAATTTAGAAGCCGGTCAGTATGAAATGACCTGCGGCCTGCTCACCAACGCGAAAGGTACGCTGGTGGTGACGGGGAAAACAGCGGCACCAGAAGCGGGCAAGACCGATATCACCTCGTTAGCCGGGCCGATCGCTGACTATAAGCGCTACGTTATGGAGGAGGTGAGCGCATTGGTCGCCAGTACCCAACGTTTTACCGATGCGGTCAAAGCGGGGGATGTCGACAAGGCAAAAGCGCTGTACGCCCCTACGCGCGTGCACTATGAGCGCATCGAACCGATTGCGGAACTGTTTTCCGATCTGGATGGCAGTATCGATGCACGCGAAGATGACTTTGAGAAAAAGGCCGAAGATCCGAAATTCACCGGCTTTCATCGCCTTGAGAAAATCCTGTTTGCTGACAATACCACGCAAGGGGCGGAGCCGGTTGCGACGCAGTTGAATCAGGATGTGCAGGCACTCCAGAAGCGCGTCAGCGCATTGGCTTTTGCCCCGGCAAAAGTGGTGGGTGGCGCGGCAGGCCTGATTGAAGAAGTGGCGGCGAGCAAAATCTCGGGTGAAGAAGATCGCTACAGTCGTACCGATCTGTCTGATTTCCAGGCCAACGTGGACGGCGCGAAAAAAATCGTTGATCTGCTGCGTCCGGCGCTGCAAAAAGCGAATCCACAGCTGCTGGCAAAAGTGGATACCAACTTCCGCAAGGTGGACGACGTGCTGGGCAAATACCGTACCCCAACCGGCTTTGCCTCTTATGAGAAGCTCACGACCCCGGATCGCAATGCGCTGAAAGGCCCGATTACGGCGCTGGCGGAAGATCTCGCTTTGCTGCGTGGCACACTGGGCGTGGATTGATCATGAGTAAAAAATCGGATACGGCACAGCCTGCGCGCCGCCGTTTATTAAAAGGATTGGGGCTGGTTGGCGGAGCCGCCGCGCTCGGTGGGGGCTGCCCGTTTCACGCCGCCACAGCGGCTGACAGCTTTTCACCGGGTACCGTTGCGCCCGACGCACGCCAGCAGGCGCAGCCATTCTATGGTGCGCACCAGTCGGGGATTCTTACGCCGCAGCAGGCGTCCATGATGCTGGTGGCTTTTGACGTGCTGGCCAGTGACAAACAAGAGCTTGAGCGCCTGTTTCGATTGCTCACTCAGCGTTTTGCGTTGCTGACACGCGGCGGCCCGGCACCCGCAGTGACCAATCCCCAGTTGCCGCCGATGGACTCCGGTATCTTGGGCGCTCGCATTTCGCCCGATAATCTGACCATGACGCTGTCGGTGGGGCATTCGCTGTTTGATGAGCGCTTTGGACTGAGCAGCCTAAAACCTGCGCAGCTGCAAGCCATGACGCGTTTTCCCAATGATTCGTTGGATGCTGCACAGTGCCACGGCGATCTGCTGCTGCAGATCTGTGCGAATTCGCAAGACACGGTGATTCACGCGCTGCGCGACGTCATCAAGCACGCTCCCGATCTGCTTGCGGTGCGCTGGCGACGCGAGGGATTTATTCCGGATCATGCTGCGCGCAGCAACGGAAAAGAGACCCCCATTAACCTGCTGGGTTTCAAAGACGGAACGGCCAACCCTGACGCACATAATGCCGCGCTCATGGACCATATCGTCTGGGTCACCGACGACCAAGCGGAACCCGCGTGGACGCGCGGCGGTAGCTACCAGGCGGTACGCATCATTCGTTTTCATGTGGAAATGTGGGACCGCACGCCACTGCGCGAGCAGCAAACCATTTTTGGGCGGGATAAACTATCCGGTGCGCCCTTGGGCAAGCTTCATGAGCATGACGATCCCGATTACGCGAGCGACCCGTCCGGTCAGCGTATTGCACTTGATGCGCACATTCGTCTGGCAAACCCGCGCACGCCTGAAACCGCTGACAGCCTAATGCTGCGTCGCGGTTACAGTTATTCCGCTGGCATCACCGGTGCAGGGCAGCTAGATATGGGCTTGCTGTTCGTGTGTTATCAGCATGATTTAAGCAAAGGGTTTATTACGGTACAGAAGCGGTTAAATGGCGAAGCGCTCGAAGAATATATTCGTCCAATTGGCGGCGGATACTTTTTCGCTTTACCGGGCATACAGGATGAAAACCATTATCTTGGGCAATCCTTGTTGCAGGCTTGATTAATATTTGAGCAGTGCTTGTGCGATCTCTTTTTGCATAAGCACGCCATTTACCGCAGCGCGATTTCAACGCTTGCGACAAAAGAGTGGCGAATAAACTGAAAAAGTGGTGCGGCGAGCAAATATCATAAGTCATTAAATTTAAATAAAAATTTCATTTAAGTATCCTGGCTTACGCAACGACGCTATCCCTTTTTTTACGGTGAAAGTAAAAACGATGTTGCAAAGTTTCGCCAATATGATTCACTTAAGACATGAGCGTTTTCAGTTGTGTGGCACGGGCCACTGGAGTTAGCGCATGAAGAGTTCCTGTAACGAACAGGGTCATTTTCCTCTCTTACGCAGTCTACTGCGGGACCTTTTTTCCCGCTCGCCAAACCACTTCGCTTTACCCGTTTTCTTCATCTCAATTCTCTTTACCGGTGCGCCTTTGCGTCTCGGCGTAATAGCGCACCATTTCAATGGCTGAAAAGGCTTACAAGGAAGCCAAACAAACCTCTAAAGCGTTCAAGTCATCGCCGTGCTCGTTGCCGCGATAAACGAAACCAACTGTAAGGTGCCACTATGGGAAGACAGAAAGCAGTGATCAAAGCGCGTCGTGAAGCCCGTCGAGTGCTTCGTAATGACTCCCGCAGTCATCGTCAGCGTGAAGAAGAATCGGTCACTTCGCTGGTGCAGATGGGTGGGTTGGATGCCATTGGCATGGCGCGTGATGTACGCGACCGTCGGCCAATTGAAGCCAGAAATGAAGCTCAGGCGCACTATCTTAACGCCATAGAATCTAAACAGCTCATTTTCGCAACCGGTGAAGCCGGCTGTGGGAAGACATGGATCAGCGCAGCGAAAGCGGCTGAAGCCCTCATCAACAAGGATATCGAAAGGATCATTGTCACGCGTCCGGTTCTCCAGGCAGACGAAGATCTTGGCTTCCTACCCGGCGACATTTCAGAAAAATTTGCGCCGTACTTCCGTCCGGTTTATGACGTTCTGGTTAAACGTCTGGGTGCTTCCTTCATGCAGTACTGCCTGCGGCCTGAAATTGCTAAGGTAGAGATCGCTCCCTTTGCCTATATGCGAGGGCGCACCTTTGAAAATGCGGTCGTGATTCTGGATGAGGCGCAAAACGTCACGGCTGCCCAGATGAAAATGTTTCTGACGCGCTTGGGTGAAAATGTCACCGTCATCGTTAATGGCGATATTACCCAATGCGATCTGCCCGGCAATGTGAAATCCGGCCTTGCAGACGCGTTAGCCCGTTTCGAAGAAGACGAAATGATTGGTGTAGTGCGTTTTGGTAAAGAGGACTGTGTGCGTTCGGCATTATGTCAGCGTACGCTGCAGGCTTATGATTAAGCTGGATCTATACCGTATCCATCTCGCCAATCTGGACGTATCAGAAGAAAAGGGGAAGTGACCTTTACTTCAAAAAGGCCCGTTAAACGGGCCTTTTTAACACCCCTTGAAAGCTGGGTATGATTAGTACGCCATGGTTTTTTATTTTTATCATCAACTTTCCCTTCCCGACTTACTGCTCTAACCGGATAGTCGGCGTCTTCATTAAGGCTATTTTTTTTGCTCAGCTGATATTTATGGGTTATTTTCCTGTCAGTGAGGTCGCTATTTGAGACAACGCCGATGCAGGGGTTATTTATTTCAGGACGATTCTCGATAAAAATTTATAAAAAACTAATGGGATTGCCCTTATGTGTTTTTTGTTTTTAGTTTTTATCCTTGCTTGGGTTTTCTCTCGGAAATTAAGGGGTTTTTAAATTAATAGAAGAAATATGTACTGTATTGTTATTCTTTAAAAGAAACTCTTTTCATTAACTTATTTTTTTTGCAAAAATCCGCATGCAGTATTGGATGGCAGGAAGCGTGGTGCAGTGTGATTATTAGTAACTGCTCGCGTTTATCTCTGTTCTCAATATTTGATGCAATTATAGATTTGTCATTGAGAGATGGTTTTAGCCATTTTCTGAATCTTGTCATTTGTCACGAAAAGGAATCAAATCAGTGAAGCTGAATAAAATCATGTGTGGCGCCCTGTTGGCGATGGGCTTTATTTCTGCCGCTCAGGCGAATCAAGGAAGTGGCACGGTAAATTTCACCGGTGCCATTATTGATGCACCGTGTTCCATTAAACCTGAGTCGCTGGATCAGACTGTTGAACTGGGACAAATTGCTAACGCTGCTCTGAGCGCGGGCTCCAATACCGGGGCGTCCGTGCCGCGTGCGTTTGACATCAAACTTGAAAACTGCGCCTTTACCGGAGACAAGACGGTTGAAGTCACGTTTAAAGGTCCACATTCTCAGTTTGATACCGACAGCCTGGCTTTACTGGGCAACACCAGTAGCGCAAGCATTGTTCTGACAGATTTCTCAAATAATAAGGTGGTATTAGACACACCAACTGCCGTTCAGAAACTCACGACCGGTAATAACACGCTGCGATTCTACGCCTATGTACAAGCAAGCAGCGGCCCTGCGAGTGCTATCGTCCCGGGTTCGTTTCAGAGTGCAGCACAGTTTGAGTTGAATTACTTGTAATCTCCAGAGCATGCCGCGCAGAGCGGCATGCTCTTTTAAAAATGGAATTTATTCAGCAGTGACGGATGCGTTAGAGAATAATTTTTCAGGAAGCAGTGATGAAAATATGCAACTTACTTTTGGTTAAAAGCCGGTTCGCAAGCAGGATAATTGTGGCCGAGTTTTTTATGTTATTTTTCTCAACTGCCCTGGCTAATGATGTCCAATTTAATACCGATATTTTGGACGTCAACGATCGCGAAAATATTAATCTGAGCAATTTTTCCAAGCCGGGTTACGTCGTGCCGGGCAGCTATCCTCTGATTATCAAACTCAATCGGCGAGATCTGCCTGAGCAGAACATTACTTTTTATTCCCAAGACTCAAACGGTGAGACAAGTGAAGCCTGTCTCACGCCGCAGATCGTTGCGCAATTTGCCATTAAATCGGGACGGCGCGAGGAATTACAATGGCATCGTCAGGGGCAGTGTTTAGATACGCGCTCAATACCGGGCATGAGTGTTGCTGCGCAGATGCGCAATCAAATGTTAGTTATTGGCATCCCCACAGAGTGGCTTGAGTATCAATCAGACACCTGGGAGCCGCCCTCTCGCTGGGACAACGGTATTCCGGGCGTTATTGCTGATTATAATCTCAACCTCCAGGCGCAGCGTACGCAAAAAGTTGGCAAACAGTACGCGGCAAGCGCTAACGGCTTGGTCGGCGGCAATGTGGGGCCGTGGCGTTTACGGGCTAATTGGCAGGGCAGGTATCAGCAAGCATCCAAAAACCAAGCGAAGTCGCAACAATTTGACTGGACGAGTTTTTATGCCACGCGCGCGCTGCCTGAGCAGCGTGCAAAACTCACCGTGGGGGAAACGGTTTCCAACTCTTCTCTAATCGATAATTTCCGTTTTACCGGGGCCAGTTTGGCCAGCGACACAGCTATGCTTCCGCCGGGCCTGCGAGGTTACGCGCCAGAAATTACGGGAGTAGCGCGCAGCAATGCGAAAGTCACGATCAGCCAACAGGGGCGCGTGTTATATGAAACCCAAGTCCCCCCAGGGCCGTTCCGGATTCAAAACCTGAGCGATGCCGTGGCGGGAAAATTGGATGTTCGCATCGAAGAGCAGGGCGGGTCAATTCAGCAATATCAAGTTGATACAGCCTCAATTCCCTATTTAACGCGCCCAGGGCAAGTGCGCTACATGCTCTCTGCGGGCAGGCCTTCTTCGCTTGAACATCATACTAACGGTCCCGCATTTTCCGCCGGTGAGTTTTCATGGGGCATCACTAATGGTTGGTCATTATTGGGAGGGGCGCTATTGAGTGAACCTTACCAATCTCTTACGGCGGGTATAGGGCGAGATTTATTGGCGCTGGGAGCATTGGCGCTCGATACCACGGTGACGCGCGCTCAGTTTAGCAATATAAAAGACCAGAAGGGTGCTTCGGTGAGACTAAGTTACGCCAAGCGATTTGAGGAAAGTAACAGTCAGATCACGTTCGCAGGCTACCGTTTTTCCGATCAAGGTTATCTCTCGATGAACGATTTCCTTAGCGCGGCGGAGTCAGGGCGCATTATTAACAACAGCAAGCAACTTTATACCTTGAGCTTGAGCAAAGCTTTATCAGAGTGGCAAACCACTGCGTTGGTTAGGTGGTCACATCAAACTTGGTGGGACAAGCCTTCCGAAGATCGTTATGAAGCCAGTCTCTCTCGTTACATGGACATTGGCCGTTTTAAAAACCTCAGCATGCAGCTGGGTGCCAATCATAATGCCTCTGATAAAGTGCGTGATAGCAGCGTCTTTTTCTCTCTTTCAATGCCATGGGGTACAAACTCCACCCTTAATTACAATACGTCAGTTGTGAATGATAAGGTTGAAAATCGTGTGGGATATTTCCAACGGCTCAATGAGCGTGATAACTGGCAATTAAGTACAGCATATTCAGATAAAAAACCCAGCCTCAGTAGCTACTTTACCCATGCGGCAGACAGCGCGGATTTATCGGCCAATATCAGTACCCAGCGTGGAGGAGATACCTCAATAGGCTTTGCTGCCCAAGGTGGCATAACTGCGACTGCGGAAGGTGGCGCGCTGCACCGCATCTCTACCCCTGGCGCAACCCGACTGTTGGTCGACACAGATGGTGTGGCAAATGTGCCGGTCCGTGGTGCAGGTACTTCTGTTCGCAGCAATGCGTGGGGCAAAGCGGTCATTACCGAGGTCAGCAGTTTCTTGCCGTCGCGAGCGAGTATTGACGTGGACAAGCTTGATGACAAAACCGAGGCCATTCGCTCAGTGGTACATGCCACGCTCACCGAAGGGGCCATTGGTTTCCGCAAGTTTGGCGTGTTAGCTGGCGATCAAAGTATGGCAAAAATAACGCTGCCTGATGGCGCGCCACTGCCTTTCGGTGCAGAAGTTCGTAATCACAGGCACCAACAAACAGGGCTCGTTGGGGACAGTGGGGAAGTGTATTTAAGCGGATTAATGCCTAAAGGGGAACTGCTCGTTGAATGGGGTGAAAATGACGCCTGCAAAATTACTCTGCCTGAAACATTACCTTTTACCCACGAAGCCATGCTGGATTTAATTTGCACGCCCACGAATAAAAATAAGCAGAATGCTATTACATCATAAAGGAGATAATCGTGAAAAAGATTACCTATGCATCGCTTGCGCTGGTCACTATTTTGGCGCCGTTAGCGAATACATTGGCAGCTGTGGCGTTGGACCGCACGCGTATTATATATAACGAAGGCGAGAAAGCCGTTAGCCTCAATGTGAGTAATCAGAACAAGGAATTACCCTATTTAGCTCAAGGATGGATCGAGAACGAGCAGGGGAAAAAGATTGCCACGCCGTTTACGGTGCTGCCGCCTATACAGCGTATTGAACCCGGTGAAAGCAGCCAAATACGCGTTCAGGCATTGCCTGCGGTCAACGGTTTAGCAAAAGATAGAGAAAGCCTCTTTTATTTTAACTTGCGTGAAATACCTCCGCGCAGCGATCAGCCCAATACGCTACAAATTGCGCTGCAAACGCGCATCAAAGTATTTTATCGTCCAAAGTCACTTGTCGTAGAGCGACCGCATCTCTCTACAGCATGGCAAAATAAATTGGTTTTAGAACGAAACGGTGAACGTTATACGGCCTATAATCCGACAGGTTATTTCATCACGCTGGTTGATGCGTCGCGCCGTAAAGGCGAAAAAGGGATCAGCGATTTTGAACCTGTCATGATCGCGCCAAAAAGCCGTTCCGTGCTTAATGTTACGGCGACAAAGCTAGGTAATGCGCCTGCACTTACCTATATCGATGATTACGGTGGCCGCCCGGTGTTGCAATTTCAATGCAAAGAAAACAATTGCACTCCAGTGGAAGATGCAAAATATAATAGCGAGAAAATAAAATGATGCGCTGGATCGTCGCATTACTTCTATTAAACGCGATAAAAGGTTATGCAGAACCCTCCAAAACGGTTCGGCTAACGGTAACTATTATCAACCCAACCTGCGATCTTAACGGAGGTCGGCCAATAAGTGTGAATTTCGGCAATCAACTCTATACAACACAGATCGATGGCATACAATATAAAAAGACTATCCCGTTTACGTTGAGTTGTGCCAACGCCACAGCGACAGCGTTGCGTCTTAAGCTCTCGGGATCAGGCAGCAGCTTTGATAGCACGCTTTTAAGCACTAACAACAGTAATTTGGGCATTCGTCTTATTAAAGATACGAATACCTCCGTTCCAATTAATGCGTGGATTAATTTTATTTATCCTCATTCGCCCAATTTATATGCAGTGCCCGTAAAAAAGTCGGGCAGCACTCTGCAACCTGGCGGCTTTAATGGAAACGCTACGCTAATAGTTGAGTTTGTATGAAAAGGAATCTATTTTTCTTAATCGCTATTTGGACACCGAGTAGTTTTGCCGTATCTGTGCCAGTGAGCTTCACAGGAACCTTAATCGAACCACCCGCTTGTACGATTAATGGCGGCGGCGTTATTGACGTTAATTTTGGGGAGCAGCTAGCCACCCACCGTATTGACGGGGAGAATTACCGACAAACTATCGCGTGGCAACTGAATTGTCCCGTTGCACCGGCGCCACTGGTGTTGAAATTAATCATAAAAGGCAATGCGACAAGCTTTGAAAATACCGCACTGCAAACCAGTCAGGCTGATTTAGGCATAAGACTTCTAAGTAATGGGAAGCGTTTTGAACTGAATAAATTTGTTCCGCTAAGCGTTAGCGCTCCGCCTGTCCTCGAAGCTGTTCCGGTTTCACGCCCGGCATCAACGTTAACTGAAGGGAAATTTACTGCATCAGCTACCCTTCTGGCACAGTATTTATAAAGGGTCGAAATGAAGAACTCTATTATTGCATTCCTATTAATGGTGTTTTCGCTTGCCACCCCTGCTCAAGATAACCTTCAATTTAGAGGTGCGCTTGTGAAACAACCTTGCACCATTGCGCCTGGCGATGAAGTGGTTAACCTTAATTTTGGTTCAATTATCGATAGTTTCTTGTATCAGTATCAACGGACGCCCGCGCGGGAATTTTTACTTCGTTTGACACAATGTGAACCGATAGTGGGCAGAGACACTAAAATCACGTTCAGCGGGCAAGCCAATACCGCCTTGCCAGGCTACCTGGCGCTAAGCGCGGGTAGTCAGGCAAAGGGCGTCGCGCTGGGGATTGAGAGCGTCCAGGGCGTGCTTCTGCCCATTAATGATAAAAGTATTGTGAACGTCGTATCGGGTGACAATATCCTCACTTTTAAAACTTTTATCCAGGGAGAGCCGCTGGCGCTGCAAAATAGAACTATCGGCTTAGGCGCTTTTCAGGCTAACGCGACTTTCACCCTTGAATACGAATAACAGGGACAATAATGAAAAAATTTTTTTTGTTATCAAGGGCTATGATGTTGGCGATATTTTTAGCCCCGCTAAAAACGGCTTACGCCGGCGCCTTTGTTGAACCAATCTCCTATGTTTCTATTGGGGGAGGTTACGGTAAGGTGACGCAAAAAATACAACAATGGGAGGAAAGTAATAACACGCCAAATCCGTGTTACGGCTGGCTAACGTGTTCTTTAGGGCCGGATGTCCTGTATCCACGAAACGCACCCTCACTCAGCGGGTCATGTGGCGCAGGTCATTGCATTCGCATTGAGCAATACCGAACACTCAAACAAGTTAGTGATGCATGGAAAGCGCAAAAAGGAGTGCCTTATACCGCAACCTTCGGAGTTGATAGTTTAGACGCAAGTTGCGTAGGCCTTTTTTACATTGATAAACCCACACCGAATAGGCTACAAGCCCGTCAGGTGCCCGGTTCCGTCTGTGGTGTGTTACCCCCCGTTAACCAATCTTGTCATGTGGAATTACCTGCCCAGATTCCATTTGGCACTTTACCAGCGAATGCGGTTAACGGCGTGTTTAAACAAGTGACTGGTCAGGTTTGGTGTACACTTCGCGGTTCAATCAAGGTTTTTGGACAATCAACACTTCAGAGAGAAAGAATTTACTTTGATAGCAAAGAAACCTTTTTTGCGACGTTAACAATAAATGAACAAAATGCTTTCTCAGGTGTGAGATTTACGCTTCCGGGAAACAGCCAACGGCAAAGCTTTACTCTCAAGGCAACGCTTAATTCATCCTCTCCTCCTGATGCGGGAAATTACAGCGCGAACGCAATAGTTTTCCTTGCTTATCTTTAAGTGATTTATTTTCATTTAAATCATATTATCGATGCAGTGAATTAATATCCCTTCCCGATATGCCGTAAATAAAAAGAGGCACAGAAGTGCCTCTTTTTATTCTTTTATTTAAAATATAGCGGGGGGATTGACTCGCGATGCTCGCCCTGCGGGCAGCGTCGCAGGCGCCGCTGTCCAACCGGCTGTCGCCGGTTGTCGAACCCGGTCGGGGCTTCTCATCCCCCTCGCAGCGGTGCCGCAGGCAAAAAAAAAGTCTGAACGTAAGTTCAGACTCTTCTTCAAAATATGGCGGTGAGAGGGGGATTGACTCGCGATGCTCGCCCTGCGGGCAGCGTCGCAGGCGCCGCTGTCCAACCGGCTGTCGCCGGTTGTCGAACCCGGTCGGGGCTTCTCATCCCCCTCGCAGCGGTGCCGCAGGCAAAAAAAAAGTCTGAACGTAAGTTCAGACTCTTCTTCAAAATATGGCGGTGAGAGGGGGATTCGAACCCCCGATACGTTGCCGTATACACACTTTCCAGGCGTGCTCCTTCAGCCACTCGGACACCTCACCACATTTTTCTTGCCGACCTCACTGGGTCAACGGGGCGCTACTATAGGGAGTAACCTCAAAAGGGTCAAGCGCTATTTTCTCCTTTTTTTCTATTCGCTTAACCTCTGTCCAGCTTGATGCAAGTCTCATCAAACTGAACGTAATGTCATCAAACCACCTTCTGTTTGTCACAAAAGTGAAACCCCATTGTCGCAGACTTGCCCGCGGAAACATTTAGTCAAATTTATTAATAAGGATGGTTATAAATGAAACGTTTACCTCTTTGTACGGTTTCACTTCTGGCTTCACTCCTGGCGGCGTCGGCGATTGCCGAAGAGACGCCTTATTCTCGCGCGGCAAGCGGCGATATCACTGAACACGGTGGCGCCCGTCGTTTAAGCCACGATCAAACCGAGGCGCTAAAAGCCTCATTAATAAATACGCCAGCGAAAAACGTGATTTTGCTGATTGGTGACGGGATGGGAGATTCGGAAATTACCGCAGCGCGTAATCTGGCCATGGGTGCAGGCGGCTTTTTTCCGGGTATTGATGCGCTGCCGTTGACAGGCCAATACACCCACTATTCACTGGATAAGAAAACGCATAAACCCACGTACGTCACGGATTCTGCGGCATCGGCTACTGCGTGGGCCACGGGGACCAAATCGTATAATGGTGCCATCGGTGTGGATGTGAATGGCCGAGATCAGCGCACAATCCTGGAGCTGGCAAAAGCGGCAGGCAAAGCCACTGGCAACGTTTCTACCGCTGAATTGCAGGATGCGACGCCCGCCGCGCTGATGGCACACGTTACCTCGCGCAAATGCTATGGGCCTGAAAAAACCACTGAACTTTGTCCCAGCAACGCGCTGGAGCAGGGCGGTAAAGGCTCAATCAGCGAGCAAATCTTAAAAACCCGCCCCGATGTCACGCTTGGCGGCGGCGCAACGTCTTTCAGTGAAAAGGCGAAAGCAGGGGAATATCAGGGCAAAACATTACGTGAACAGGCTCAGGCGTTGGGTTATCAACTGGTGACTAACCTTGACGAAATGAATGCGCTACAGCAGGCTGACCAACGCAAACCGGTACTTGGCCTGTTTGCTGATGGCAATATGCCGGTACGCTGGCGGGGGCCGAAAGCGAGCTATCATGGCAACATCGATAAGCCCGTTGTGACGTGTGAAGTGAATAACGATCGTCCTGCTTCGGTGCCGACACTGGCGCAAATGACCAAAAAAGCACTCGATCTGCTGAGCACCAATGAGAAGGGCTTCTTCCTGCAGGTGGAAGGCGCGTCGATAGATAAGCAAGATCACGCGGCAAATCCCTGTGGCCAAATTGGCGAAACCGTGGATCTTGATGAAGCCGTACAGCAGGCGCTTGCCTTTGCCCGTGAGCATGGTGACACGCTAGTGGTCGTTACCGCCGATCACGCCCACAGCAGCCAGATTGTTGAAAATGGCACGAAAGCACCGGGTCTTACTCAGGCGCTTAATACGAAGGATGGCGCTGTGATGACCCTGAGCTATGGGAATTCCGAAGCGGAGTCGCAAGAGCATACCGGTTCGCAGTTGCGCATTGCTGCCTATGGCCCTTATGCGGCAAACGTGGTTGGTCTAACCGATCAAACCGATCTGTTTTTCACGTTGAAAGAAGCGATGGGTATTAAATAGCTTTTCTCAAGGCAATGAGGCGTTTTGCGAACGTCTGCCCTGCGCCAGCACAGTGTGTGCTGGCGCGAGGGAGCATACGTTAAATGCCCTTTTGATCCATCAGGCACGCCAAATCCACCAAGCGATGGGAAAATCCCCATTCGTTGTCATACCAGGCAAGAATCTTCACTAAATTACCGCCAATCACCAATGTGGAGAGTCCATCAATGATCGATGAACGCGAATCACCCTGATAATCAGCTGACACCAGCGGTTCATCGCTGTATCCCAAGATACCTTTCAGCGCACCGGTCGCTGCAGCGGCTCTGAAGGCGTCGTTAACCTGTTCCGCCGTAACGTCGCAGTTAAGCGTCACGGTTAAGTCGACGATCGAGACCAGGGGCACCGGCACGCGCAGCGAATAACCGGTTAATCTGCCTTCTAACGCAGGAATGACGCGTCCCAGCGCTTTCGCCGCCCCGCTGGAATAGGGGACAATGGAGAGAGCAGCGGCGCGCGCCCCGCGCAAATCTTTTTCGGGCTGGTCGTGCAGCGCCTGGCTGTTGGTATAAGCGTGCGTGGTGTTCATTAAGCCATGATCAATACCAAATGCCTGATGCAGGACATGCGCAGCCGGTGCCAATGCGTTGGTGGTGCAGCTGCCGTTGCTCACAACGGTATGCAGCGTGGGATCGTATCGGTGGTCGTTGACGCCCATCACAATAGTGAGGTCATCGTTTTTACCTGGCGCAGAGATGATGACCCGTTTCGCGCCCCCGTGAGAAATGTGTAACGCAGCCTTATCACGATCCGTAAACAGGCCTGTGGCTTCAATCACGATATCCACGTCCACCTCACGCCAAGGGATATCTGCGGGATCGCGTTCGCTAAACACGCGAACTGCATTGCCATTGATGCGCAGCTCACCGTTATGGGACGTGACTTCACCGGGAAAACGCCCCAACAACGAATCGTGCTTCAACAGGTGGGCGAGGGTGCTGCTGTCAGTGAGGTCGTTAATGGCGACGATTTGTACCGCGTCGTTGTCTAAAGCAGCGCGTAAAACGTTACGTCCAATGCGGCCAAAGCCGTTAATGCCAAGTTTGATCATCATACTCTCCAGTCACTAAGCGATGATCACTACACTAAGCCCACCGTCATTTGGCGTAAATGACATAAAACGATCACTTTAGGCCAATTTTCGGCGCGTGAAGCGCTGGCGATATTCGCCCGGCGTAAGATGCAACTGACGTTCAAAACAGCGTCGCAGATTAATGCTGGTGGCAAAGCCGGTTTCGCGTGCAATACGCGCCACGGAATCACGCGTCTGTTCCAAACGTTCACGTGCGGCATTAAGCCTGATCTCTGCCACGTACCGAGCCGGCGAGGTGCCCACTTCGCGGGTGAAAACGCGGGTGAAATTACGCGGGCTCATCGCCACCCGCGCGGCCAGGGCTTCCACGCTAAGGTCTTCTGCGAGCTGGGCGTAAATCCAGCGCTGCAGATCGCCCAGCGGGCCTTCGGACACGGGTGCCTGCGGGGTATAACGACTGAACTGCATTTGCCCGCCAGGGCGATGCAAATACATCACCATATCCTGAGCCACGTCGCGGGCGATGCTGTAGCCGCAATCTGCCTCAATCAGCGCCAGCGTTAAGTCAAAACCTGAACTTACCCCGCCTGACGTCCAGACGGAACCATCCTGAACAAACAGCGGGCCGCGCTCAACGCGAACGTCTGGAAAGCGCGTTTGCATCGTATCCAGCAATTGCCAGTGTGAGGTTGCGCGTCGGCCGTTTAAGAGGCCCGCTTCAGCGAGCAGCATGGCGCCGGCACAGATCGAGACCACTCGACGCGCACGCGGCGCCGCGAGCCGAAGGAAATCCACCACGAGCGCCGTTTCATCGGCATCACGACTGCGCCCTACGATCACAACGGTGTCCCAAACGGTACGCGGGTCAAGTTCGGCCAGTTTGAGGTCAGCGAGAAGATTCAAGCCTGATTGCCCATGGATCACGGCATGAGACTGCGTCGTGGCGAGTTTGACTTGATAACGCGGCACCCTGTCTTGGGCGCAAAGATACGTGTTGGCACGCATGATAATGTCGGCGATGCCCGCGGCTTCAAACAGCATGCCGCCTTCAGGAACAATCAGTAAAAACGATCGCATGGCGTAAACTGTGCCTGTAGTCAAAAAGTGCCACTATTGTTGCACAACAAGATGACTTTCACGATCGCGCGGCGTCAAGAAAATAAACATGCAGATTTACCAGACAACAGTGCAGGAACAAAAAAATCGCCGCGCGGTAACATACGGGTAAGAGAGGGGCGACGTTGACCCTCTTTCATTCGCGACGATTCGAACGGTGACGCAGTGGCGGTATGATGAGCGCATAAAAAAATCCACGCCTCAGCGTGGATTTATCGACATCACAGTGAATGCGCGAGCGTGCGCACTAAACAAGCACTAGACGTTGAACAAGAAGTTCATCACATCGCCATCTTTAACGATGTAGTCTTTGCCTTCTGAGCGCATTTTGCCGGCTTCTTTCGCGCCTTGCTCGCCTTTATAAGCGATGAAATCATCAAAGGCGATGGTTTGCGCGCGGATAAAGCCTTTTTCAAAATCGGTATGGATTTTACCGGCGGCCTGCGGGGCGGTCGCGCCTACAGGAATGGTCCACGCGCGTACTTCTTTTACGCCGGCGGTGAAATAGGTCTGCAGATTAAGCAGCGCGTAACCCGCGCGGATCACGCGGTTAAGACCGGGCTCTTCCAGCCCCAGTTCCGCCATGAACTCATCACGCTCTTCATCATCCAGCTCAGCGATATCAGACTCAACCGCCGCACACACCGGTACCACAACAGAACCTTCTGCTTCGGCAATCGCGCGGACCTGATCCAGATACGGATTGTTTTCGAAGCCATCTTCATTGACGTTCGCAATGTACATGGTGGGCTTGAGCGTTAAGAAGCTCAGGTAGCGGATAGCGGCCTTCTCGTCAGCGTCCAGCTTCAGCGCACGGAGCATGCCCGCGTTTTCAAGGTGCGGCAGGCACTTCTCCAATGCCGCCAGCTCGGCTTTGGCATCTTTGTCGCCGCCTTTGGCTTTCTTCTGGCAGCGCTGGATGGCGCGCTCGCAGGTGTCGAGATCAGAAAGGGCCAATTCAGTATTGATAATGTCAATATCTTCCGCAGGATTAACCTTGCCTGAGACATGAATGATATTGTCATTTTCAAAGCAGCGCACCACGTGACCGATGGCTTCGGTTTCACGGATGTTGGTCAAAAACTGGTTGCCCAGGCCTTCGCCTTTCGACGCGCCCTTCACCAGACCCGCGATATCCACAAACTCCATGGTGGTAGGCACCACGCGCTGCGGCTTAACGATTTCGCTCAGCTGATCGAGACGCAAATCGGGCATGGGCACCACGCCGGTGTTGGGTTCGATGGTGCAGAACGGAAAGTTGGCTGCTTCGATACCCGCTTTGGTCAGCGCGTTGAACAGGGTGGATTTACCGACGTTCGGCAGGCCCACAATACCGCATTTAAATCCCATGTCTGATTACCTTTCTCACTGAGTGTGTGACGCGTTAAATGAGCGCGCACTGATTCAAAAAGTTCGCGCATTATACACAGAATTGCTTTCTGCGGCGCGGGAATTGCCTTAGCCCGCCTTGAACGCGTGCAGGCGATTCATGGCCTTGAGTTTGTCCTCTTTCAGCCACAGCTCGGTGCAGCGTACGGCTTCATCCACGGCCTCATCAATCAACTTTTGTTCGCTGGCTGGCGGTTTACCCAGCACAAAACCCGTGACTTTATTGCGATCGCCCGGATGGCCAATCCCCACGCGCAAGCGATGGAAATTATTGTTATTGGCCAACTTATTGATGATGTCTTTTAAGCCGTTATGGCCGCCGTGTCCGCCGCCCTGTTTAAGTTTTGCTACGCCAGGCGGCAAATCCATTTCATCATGCGCCACCAAAATCTCTTCCGGGGTAATGCGATAAAAAGTCGCCATCGCCGCCACGGCTTTGCCGCTGAGATTCATAAAGGTGGTCGGGACCAGCAGGCGGACATCATTGCCAGCCAGCGAGAGGCGGGCAGTGTAGCCAAAGAATTTTGGCTCCTCTTTTAATGGCTGATTATAACGACCGGCCAGCATGTCAACGTACCATGCGCCCGCGTTGTGGCGCGTGGCGGCGTACTCAGCGCCTGGATTGGCCAACCCGACAATCAGTTTAATGCTGCTCACCATCTCTATCCTGCGTTGCTGTGAAAGGGCGTTAGTTTACTGCCTGCGTGCAGGGATGACAAAGGGCGGTGAAATAACTGATGGCGGAGCGTGATTACTCATTTTCTATTGAAATCAAGCTCGTAAGCGTAAATTTCGGCAAAGATTGTCCACGATGTGTGATCCATTACGCATCTTAACCGGCAGCCATTGCCTAAACTTATGAAAAGTTAACATTACGTGCTGTTTAAGAGATGGGTTAAAGACGGGGGTGCAAGATGAAACATCAACAGTGTCGCCTACTGGGCAATGGACTGATGTGTGTCGGATTAATGGTCATGGTATCTGGCGTGGGATATTCCATAATCAATCAGCTTCCTGCGGTGAACTGGCCGCAATTTTTGGCGCAAGGCGCCATGTTCGCGATTTTCATTGGCGCACTAATGTGGCTGGTGGGCGCGCGCGTCAGCGGGCGCGAGCGAGTAGAAGACCGTTATTATTGGCTACGGCACTATGGTGATAAACGCTGCCGTCGCCACCATCACGGTAGCCATTAAATTCACGTTGCGGTTTCGCCCGGGCGAGTAGGCGCAGCATGGCGTTCAGTGCGATTGCGACCGCTAGCTTTGGCACGGTAAAGCGCCTCATCTGCCCAAGCCAGCAGCACCGTAAAACGCTGCTCAGTGGCGTGTGCGGTGGCGAATCCAATGCTCACCGTATAAAGAATGTTGTCTGGCTCAGAGCGCTGTGTCTCCTCGCGAATGCGCTCACATACGCGCAGTGCGTCTTCACCGTCTCCTGGCAATAGCGCGGCAAACTCCTCGCCGCCCAGCCGCGCAAAATGTCCACCGCTAGGAATCAATCGGTTCACGACCGCGCAGAAATCAATCAGCACGCGGTCACCCTGCTGGTGCCCGTAGCGGTCATTGATGCTCTTGAAATGGTCGAGATCGAAAAGAACAGCGGTGTAGATGAAGGGTGGCGTACGACGCGCATGGCGTAGTATCAGTTGGTCAGCCTGCTCAAACAGCGCGCGGCGGTTCCACACTAAAGTGAGTGGATCGTGCAGCGAGGCGTTCTTATGGGCAATTTGCGCGCGTTCGTTGACAATAGCCAGCAGCGTAAAGGACAAACCAATAACAAAGAAAATGGATTCCAGAATCACATAACCCGAAAAATTTGATCCGCCAATGGCACCGGGCGTTGTGATAGGCACCGCGTTATCCAGCCAGACGCGCGCGACGTGGAACAACAGATGAATACACAGCAGCACTTGCGCAGGCCAAAACGTCGCCCGCAGCGCGACGCGGCCACGGTGTAGCAGTTGAATAATGGCGCCTGTATACAAGATGCAGAGCAGGCACATCACCAATACGCGCACCGGCGGATGATAATAGAACGCGGGGATCACGCAGAGCAGCGCCCAAAGCAGGGCACCCATGCACCAACCATATCCGAGCGGTTTGGCAAAAAACATGCGAAATGCATTCAGTAAACAGCCGTAGGCAAGCAGCATCGTGACGTTGCCCACGGCAATCGGCATAAATTGAAGCCCGCTGCTGCGTAAGCTGCTCAGCAGCACAGAGAGAAAGGCCAATATCAGGGTCAGAGTCGTGAAGCCCAATACCGGATGGTACTGCGCCCCTATCCAGGCGAACACCATAATGATGCTCAAAAATCCCAGCACAAAAAGCTCACAAACAAACAGCGTGTAAATGTCGAGAGTCATCGTGATGGCGCTCTGGAAAAAGGTGCTGAAAAATACCACTAATTGCTTAAGGGCTAAAGTGCCACGCCGCACAGAAACGAAAACAAGATAAGGTCAGCGCGTCGCAGTAGATACACAGGCGTTTATCGTGAGAAAAGTGGAGAAATGCGTGAAATAGAAGGCAGTATGGCGCTGCAGGCGGAAAAAAACCGGGCGTTTAGCCCGGTTAGTGAAGAATTAATGCTCGAACATCGCAGAAATGGATTCTTCGTTGCTGATGCGGCGAATGGCTTCCGCCAGCATGCCAGACAGCGTCAGCGTGCGCACGTTCGGCAGCGACTTCATCTCTTCAGAGAGCGGGATGGTATCGCAAACAATCACCTGATCAATCACTGATTTACGCAGATTTTCCACGGCGTTGCCTGAGAAGATCGGGTGCGTGGCATAGGCGAATACGCGCTTGGCACCGCGCTCCTTAAGGGCTTCTGCTGCTTTGCAGAGCGTTCCGCCCGTATCGATCATATCGTCAACCAGAACGCAGTCACGGCCGGCCACGTCACCGATGATGTGCATCACCTGTGATACGTTGGCGCGCGGACGACGCTTGTCGATGATGGCCATATCCGTATCGTTTAACAGTTTGGCGATAGCGCGGGCGCGCACCACGCCACCGATGTCGGGGGAGACCACAATCGGATTTTCGAGACCAATTTGCAGCATGTCTTCCAGCAAAATTGGGCTACCAAATACGTTATCAACCGGGACATCAAAGAAGCCCTGGATCTGCTCGGCATGTAAATCAACCGTCAAAACACGGTCAACGCCCACGCTGGACAGAAAATCGGCAACCACTTTGGCGGTGATCGGCACGCGCGCAGAACGAACGCGACGATCCTGGCGAGCGTAGCCAAAGTAAGGAATAACCGCGGTAATACGACCAGCAGAAGCCCGACGCAGCGCGTCGACCATCACAACCAGCTCCATCAAGTTATCGTTGGTGGGGGCACAGGTGGACTGGATGATGAAAATATCACCACCACGTACATTTTCATTAATTTGTACGCTGACTTCACCGTCACTGAAACGGCCTACGGCGGCGTCTCCGAGACTGGTGTAAAGGCGGTTGGCAATACGTTGTGCTAGTTCCGGGGTGGCGTTACCAGCAAATAGCTTCATATCAGGCACGAGAGGAACCTCAGGCTTGGCGTCCAGAGAATGAACAGTTCAAAAGTCACCGGCGCAGACTTTAGGGCTGTTCATACGGGTGTGTTAATGCGTTCGTGCAGCGTCTGGAACAGGGTGACGTTGTCACAAAACGCTTAGAGCCCGGAAAGGGTATGCTGCAGCGGCGAGACATTTAGCCCGCGCGCTACAAATCCACTACACCATTTCGGGGCAAGCTCCAGCACCTCACGGGCTTCGGATTCGGTGTTAAATTCAGCAAACACACAAGCTCCGGTACCTGTCAGGCGCGACGGCGCGTATTCTAGCAGCCAGGAAAGCAGCGCATCAACCTCGCGAAAACGTTTTCTTGCTACCGCTTCGCAATCATTGTGAAAAGGGCGCTGCAGCAGTTCATCAAGTGTGCGTATTGGTGAATTACGCGTCAAATCGGCGTCGCGGAACAGATCCGGTGTGGCGATACTGACGCCGGGATGCGCCACCAAATACCACTTCTCTGCGGGATCGGCCGGCTGCAGCTGCTCGCCAACGCCTTCGGCAAAAGCCGCATGGCCACAAACAAACACGGGCACGTCGGCACCCAGCGTCACGCCAATCTCGGCGAGTTGATCCACGCTAAGCTGGCACGCCCAAAGGTGATTGAGCGCCACCAGCACGGTTGCGGCATCAGACGAACCGCCGCCCAGCCCGCCGCCCATTGGCAAGCGTTTGGTTAGGGCGATCTGCGCCCCGGCCTGCGCCGGCAGCGTGCCTTGCAGGGCCGCCGCACGCTTGAGCGCCTCGGCGGCGCGCACGATCAAATTATCGTCGGGCTTCACGCCCGGTAGCGCCGTCGTGAGCGTCACGCTACCGCGCCTGTCTGGCACAATCGTGAGCGTGTCGCCGTAATCCAGAAACTGAAACAGCGTCTGCAGATTGTGGTAGCCGTCGGGACGACGGCCAGTGATGTAAAGAAACAGGTTCAGTTTCGCAGGAGCAGGCCACGTGGTGATCATTGGGTGGTCCAGCTATCCATGCGCAGCTTGATACGCTGATCGCCTTCAGTAAGCTCAAGGTTGGCAGGCAGCGGTGGGGTGGTCTTGTTATCGTAATCAGCGATCTTCACTTTCCACTGCTGGCCATCGCGGCTGTAATTCAAGCTTTGCAGCTGATATTGGCTATTGAGCTGATAATCTGTCGCGTCGCCGGGCAGCCCCATCATCCACTGACGCAAGTTTGCCAGCGGAATATCCATGCCCGTCAGCTGAGAAATCATTTTCTCTGCGTCATTGCTGACGTAACGTTTCCCTTTGTTGTCGACGATCTGAACCACAGAGCCTTGGGCATCGAGTTGGAGCTCGGTGCTGCCCAGCGGATTGGTCAGCAACAGGCGATAGCGATCGTTTGCGGTCTGCTGCCAGTTGAAGCGGGCATAGACTTTTTGCTTATCGGAGAGGTAGGCAAAGGCGCCGCGCGTCTGGTAGTGGGTAATTTTCGCAACGGCCTGCTGATGCTGCTGCCACTGCGGTGCGTTGGTGCTGGGACCCGGACCTTGCGGTTTGTTGATGCTACAGGCAACCAGCAGAACGCTGGCAAGCGGTAAAAGGCGCAATAGGTTGCGCGGGGGCAGATGCATCACGTGGTCGTCTCCTCAGACACGTTTTTAATTCGTAACCGATAACGCTAACCACAGCGGGCGTTATCGTCAATGTGCATATCAGTAAAATTGCGCACGATCAGTTTAATCTTATTACAGTCATAGCCTTTGTATGGCTTTTCATGATCTGTGGCATCTTGTAGAATGCGCATCACAAAACCTGACAAACACTGGGACATCCCCACCCGAATCGCCATGACCTTGCTTGCACTTGGAATCAACCACAAAACTGCCCCTGTTGCGCTGCGTGAACGTGTGTCGTTTGCGCCAGATACGCTTACGCAGGCGCTGGAGAGTCTGCTTGCCCAGCCAATGGTGCAGAGCGGCGTGGTGCTTTCCACCTGTAATCGCACGGAACTTTATCTGAGCGTCGAGCAGCAGGCTGATTTGCAAGAAAAGCTGGTGCGCTGGTTGTGCGATTACCACGGTTTACGCGAAGACGATGTGCGTAATAGCCTGTATTGGCATCAGGACAATGCGGCGGTGAGTCATTTGATGCGTGTGGCCAGCGGGCTTGACTCGCTGGTGCTGGGCGAACCCCAGATTTTAGGGCAAGTTAAGAAAGCGTTTGCCGACTCGTCGCGCGATCAGGCGCTGAGCAGCGAGCTGGAGCGGATGTTCCAGAAGACTTTCTCCGTGGCGAAACGCGTGCGTACCGAAACAGAAATCGGCAGCAGCGCCGTCTCTGTGGCCTTTGCAGCCTGCTCGCTGGCCCGCCAGATATTTGAATCTCTCAGTAGCGTGAACGTGCTGCTGGTGGGCGCTGGCGAAACCATTGAGCTGGTGGCGCGCCATTTACGCGAGCATCAGGTGCAAAAGCTGATGATTGCCAACCGCACGCGCGAGCGCGCGCAGCTGCTCGGCGATGAAGTGGGCGCTGAGGTGATTGGCCTCGCGGAAATTGAAACCCGCCTCGCGGATGCGGACATTATTATCTCTTCTACCGCCAGCCCGCTGCCGATCATTGGCAAAGGGATGGTGGAACGCGCCTTAAAAGCGCGTCGTAATAAGCCCATGCTGCTGGTTGACATCGCCGTGCCGCGCGATGTCGAGCCGGAAGTGAGTAAGCTGGCAAACGCCTACCTCTACAGCGTGGACGATCTGCAAGCCATCATTGAGCAGAATATGGCGCAGCGCAAAGCGGCCGCGGTGCAGGCAGAAAGCATTGTTGTGCAGGAGAGCGGCGAATTTATGGCTTGGCTGCGCGCCCAAAGCGCGGGCGAGTCAATACGAGAATACCGTGCACAGGCAGACGATGTGCGCGCAGAATTACAGGCGCGGGCGCTCGCCGCCTTGCGTCAGGGCGCGGACGCCGAAAAAGTACTGCAAGAGTTCGCGCATAAGCTGACGAATCGTTTAATTCACGCACCCACCAAATCACTTCAGCAGGCCGCGCGCGATGGCGACAGCGAACGCCTGCAGATCTTACGTGACAGTCTCGGTTTAGAGTAATCTCGTCTGTCACGATCTATCACTGGGATACCCGCTATTACATGAAGAGCTCTATTATTGCCAAGCTGGAAGCGCTCCAGGAACGCCATGAAGAAGTCGAAGCGTTATTGGGCGATGCCGGCGTGATTGGCGATCAGGACCGTTTCCGCGCGTTGTCACGCGAATATGCTCAGCTCAGCGACGTTACCCGTTGCTTCCGCGAATGGCAGCAGGTGCAGGAGGATGTGGAGACCGCTGAGATGCTGCTCGACGATCCTGAAATGCGCGATATGGCGCAGGAAGAGCTGAAGCTGTCACGCGAAAAGCGTGAGGGGCTGGAGCAGCAGCTGCAAGTGCTGCTGTTACCCAAAGATCCCGACGATGAGCGGCCCTGTTTTGTGGAAGTGCGCGCCGGTACCGGCGGCGATGAAGCGGCAATCTTTGCTGGCGATCTGTTCCGCATGTATAGCCGGTATGCCGAAGGCCGCCGCTGGCAGGTGGAGATCATGAGCGCCAACGAGGGCGAGCATGGCGGTTACAAAGAAGTGATTGCGCGCATCACCGGTGAAGGCGTATATGGGCGCATGAAGTTCGAGTCGGGCGGGCATCGCGTGCAGCGCGTGCCGGAAACGGAGTCGCAGGGGCGTATTCATACGTCCGCCTGCACGGTGGCCGTGATGCCCGAGTTGCCGGAAGCCGAGCTCCCGGATATCAACGCGGGCGATTTAAAAATTGACACCTTCCGCTCTTCAGGCGCCGGCGGGCAGCACGTTAACACCACCGACTCGGCGATCCGCATTACACACTTACCCACCGGCATTGTGGTGGAGTGTCAGGATGAGCGTTCGCAACACAAAAACAAAGCCAAAGCCTTGGCGGTGCTGGGCGCGCGCATTCGCGCCGCTGAAATGGCCAAGCGACAGGCCGCCGAAGCATCAACGCGCCGGAATCTGCTCGGCAGTGGCGATCGCTCCGACCGCATTCGAACCTACAATTTTCCGCAGGGTCGCGTGACGGATCACCGTATTAACCTCACGCTTTATCGCTTAGACGAAACCATGGAAGGCAAGCTGGATACGCTGATTGAGCCGATCGTGCAGGAGTATCAAGCCGATCAGCTTGCCGCGCTGGCTGGTCAGGAATAATGCAAATTCGGCAGGGGTTACAACAGGCCATTACGCGGCTGGCGGGCGGTGAAAGCCCCAAGCGGGATGCCGAAATTTTACTGAGTTTTGTCACGGGCAAATCGCGCAGTTGGCTGGTGGCATTCGATGACGCAGAACTGCGTGCTGACCAGGCCGAAGAGCTTACCCAGCTGGTGGAGCGGCGCGCATGCGGCGAGCCTATCGCCCATCTGGTGGGGGAGCGTGAATTTTGGTCGCTGCCGCTGCGGGTTAGCGATGCAACCCTGATCCCCCGTCCCGACACCGAAGTGCTGGTGGAGCAGGCGCTTCAGCATTTGCCCGCGTCATCCGCGCGCATACTGGATTTGGGCACCGGTACCGGCGCCATTGCGCTGGCCATCGCCAGCGAGCGTCCCGACTGTTGGGTGACGGGATGCGATCGCATCGCCGCCGCCGTGCAGCTGGCACAGGACAACGCCGAACGCCTGCATATCTCAAACGTTGCCTTTCATCTTAGCCACTGGTTTGCGGCGCTGCCCGCGCAGCGTTTCGATATGATCGTCAGTAACCCTCCCTATATTGATGCCGCAGATAGCCATCTGCAGCAGGGCGACGTGCGCTTTGAGCCGCTGAGCGCACTGGTCGCTGATGATGCGGGCCTGGCTGACTTGCGTTTTATTATCCAGCACGCTTCTCAGTGGCTGGCGCCGGGCGGATGGCTGTTGCTTGAACACGGCTGGCAGCAAGAGGACGCCGTACGCGAGCTCATGGCAGTGCAGGGCTTGCAACAGGTAAACAGCATCAAGGATTACGGCGGTAACCCGCGAGTGACGCTGGGACAACACATTTAGGAAAGAGAAATGGCAAGCTGGTATCCGCTGATTAAGGACGTTCATCTGATAACGGTGGCCTTCACTCTGAGTTTTTTTCTGCTGCGTTTTTATTGGGTAATCGCGGGTTCAGCCATGCTGCATCGTCGCTGGGTGCGTAGCGTACCGCACATCAATGACAGCGTGCTTTTGTTGAGTGGCGTGCTGTTGATGGTGATTACGCACTTTTATCCTTTCTCCGTGCAAGGAAGCTGGCTGACTGAGAAGCTGTTAGGCGTTATCATCTACATCGCCTTAGGTTCCATGGCATTAAGCCGTCGCCCGCGTAAGATGGGGACCCGTTGGATCGCCACGCTCACCGCGCTGATTATCGCGTTGATAGTGATTAAGCTGGCGATAACCAAAATGCCGATATTGGGGATTGTATGACCTCGCCAGAGCAAATTGACTACAGTACGACGCCGCTCAGTGAAGCGGTAATTGGTGCAACCTGCGCCATACGCCATGATTTTTCTGCGCCTTCTGTACAGCAACAGTTGGCCGATATGGTTGAACAAGCGCGTGAATATGTAAGCAGCGAGCAGGATGCCGATCGGCAGTTGGAAAAACTGCTTGAGCTGTTTTATCGCGAATGGGGATTTGGCGGCGCCAGCGGCGTCTACAATTTGTCCGATGCGTTATGGATTGATAAGGTTTTAAGCACGCGTCAGGGCACTGCGGTGTCGCTGGGCGTCATCCTGCTCCACATTGCCGAAGAGCTGGCGCTGCCGCTGATGCCGGTGATTTTTCCCACGCAGCTGATTCTGCGTGCAGACTGGATGGATGGCGAAATGTGGCTGATCAATCCGTTTAACGGTGAAACGCTGGATACCCACACCCTGGAAGTGTGGCTAAAAGGCAACATCAGCCCCACGGCCAAGCTTTACAATGACGATCTGGATGAAGCGCAAACGGTCCACGTAATGCGTAAGCTGCTGGACACGTTGAAAGCGGCTCTGATGGAAGAGAAGCAAATGGAGCTGGCGCTCAATGTTAGCCAGGTGCTGTTGCAGATTGACCCGGACGATCCCTATGAAATCCGCGATCGCGGGCTGATTTATGCCCAGCTTGAGTGCGAGCATATCGCGCTAACCGATCTCACTTACTTCGTTGAGCAGTGTCCCGAAGACCCGGTCAGCGAAATGATTAAAGTGCAAATTCACGCAATTGAACAAAAACAGGTGACGCTGCATTAAGCGTCCACCGCAAAAGGAAAGGGCATGACACAGAAAGTAGTCAACATTGGCGATATCAAGGTCGCAAACGATTTGCCATTTGTTCTCTTTGGCGGCATGAACGTGCTGGAGTCGTACGATCTGGCAATGCGCATTTGCGAACACTATGTAAAAGTCACCGACAAACTCGGTATTCCGTACGTGTTCAAGGCCTCTTTTGATAAAGCGAACCGCTCATCAATCAAATCCTATCGGGGTCCAGGCCTTGAAGAAGGCATGAAAATTTTCCAGGCGCTCAAACAGGCGTTTGGCGTGAAAATCATCACGGATGTTCACGAAGCCGCACAGGCACAGCCTGTGGCCGACGTGGTTGATGTGATCCAGCTGCCCGCCTTCCTGGCGCGTCAAACCGATCTGGTTGAAGCCATGGCGAAAACCGGCGCGGTTATCAACGTCAAGAAGCCGCAGTTTGTCAGCCCGAGTCAGATGGGCAACATCGTGGATAAATTTGCCGAGGGCGGCAACCACAACGTGATCCTGTGCGATCGCGGCAGTAACTTCGGCTACGATAATCTTGTGGTGGATATGTTGGGCTTTAACGTGATGAAGAAAGTCACCAACAACAGCCCGGTGATTTTCGACGTGACGCACGCGCTGCAAACCCGCGATCCGTTTGGTGCAGCATCGGGCGGTCGCCGTGCCCAAGTCGCTGAACTGGCGCGCGCCGGTATGGCCGTGGGCATCGCCGGCCTGTTCATCGAAGCGCATCCAGAACCTAACAGTGCCAAGTGCGATGGGCCTTCCGCGCTGCCGCTGGATAAGCTTGAGCCGTTCCTGGTCCAGATGAAAGCGATTGACGATCTGGTCAAAAGCTTCCCCGAGCTGGACACCAGCAACTAAGGGCGTAACGCCCTAATAAAAAGGCGCCTGCACGGCGCCTTTTTTATGTGCGGTACGCGGCTAAAGCATAATGGTCATCAGGTAGCCGACAAACAGCGCCAGATGCGCGGCACCGTTGAGCACATTGGTTCTGCCGGTGGAAAATGAGATGTGGCATAAAATCAGCGCCGCCGCCATGATCACCATTTGCGGCGGCTCCAGGCCAAATATCAGCTCTTGATGCGTCAGCGTGGCGATGATCGAAACTGCGGGCACCGTCAGCGAAATCGTGGCCAGCACGGAACCAAAAAACAGGTTCATGGCGCGTTGTACTTGGTTCATCAGTACCGCTTTAATCGCCCCCAGCCCCTCGGGTGACAGGATCAGCAGCGCCACCAGGAAACCGGTAAACTGCTGTGGCGCGTTGAGTTGCGTCAGCAAAAACTCCAACGGATTCGCGTTCATTTTGGTCACACTGATCACCGCAACCAAATGCACAATCAGCCAGGCGGTATGCCACAGTGAGCTATGCGCTGAGGGTTTGCCGTGGTGAGGATCGTCGCCATCATCTTCATGTTCATACACGAACAAACTTTGATGGGTCTTGGTTTGGATCAGCAGGAATACCCCGTACATTGCAGCGGAGAGCGCGGCAATCATTAACGCCTGAGTCGTGGAAAAATTCCCGCCGGGTAACGCATTTGGGAACACCAATACCAGAATGGCGAGCGGAAAAATGGCGATCATATACTGCTTTACGCCTGCCAGATTCACGTACTGGGTAGCAAATTTACGGCCGCCCAGCAGCAGCGCAAAACCGACCAAACCGCCGGTAACAATCATAATGATGGAGTAGAGCGTATCGCGCATCAGGGCAGGCGCGGCGTCGCCGGTTGCCATGAGCGCGGAGATGAGACTCACTTCCAAAATCACCACGGACAGGCTCAGGATCAGCGAACCGTAGGGTTCACCCAGCCGATGCGCCAGCACGTCCGCGTGGCGCACCACGCTAAACGCGCTGCTCAGAATAGCCACTAAGGCCAACGCATTAATGCCAATAACGGGCAGCAGCGAGGTTTGATCACCAAAAAAATAGAGAATGGCCAGGGCAATAACGGGAAAAATCAGCGAGAACTCGGTGTGTCGGGTTTTCTCATGTGTAGGCATTCACCCTCCTCTCGGGAAAAATGTCAAATTCAGGCACCTGTGGCTGTCCAAAGGAATCACGTTAATCAGTGTAACTTTTCAACATATTTCCCGCTGACTTTTTACGATTTTTTACTCGGTCACGTTTTGCATGTGAGATTGCCGAATTCACAAGATATTAGAAACTAACTTATATTTTTCAGTAAATTGCTATTTTTTAATTTTATTGAATTGCATTTTTTAACCGCTTTAACGCTGAGATAATTGTGTGTGGCCATGCTTTTCACCTTATTACGGGTCAAGTGACATAAAAGACGCTATTTGCATTCTTGCTCAGCTTTACCACACTTAAACTGTATTATCGCAAACGGAGGAAATATGCCTTATTCTTCAACGCACGACCTGCCAGATAGCGTACGTCACGTTCTGCCTGCCCATGCGCAGACCATTTATCAAAGTGCGTTCAACAGCGCCTGGAATGAGTATAAAGACGCTGAAGATCGCCGCGGTAATGAATCGCGCGAGCAGGTGGCGCATAAAGTCGCTTGGGCCGCGGTAAAACACGAGTATGAAAAGGGTGACGACGATAAATGGCACCCTAAACGCTAACCTCACGGCGGGCCGGTGTGGCCCGCTTCGCAAATTCGCAGCGCAGTATTCAAGATCCCCGCCTAACCGCCGATGCTGCTTACAGAATATTTGCTTTCTGTGAGCAGGCTCAATGTTGAAATTTTTGTTAAAAATGCATTAATGTCTGCATTGGGCGGCGAAAGTCGCGCTTATTTCACCCTACACACTGAAATCTGACCGAGAGGATGCTGGCGCAGTTGAGGAGGTCGCATTGTTAACCCGTGAATTTCTGCTCAAAGCAGATTGTAAAACCTCATTTGGCGATATCGACGATGCCCTGCTTTGGAGCTGTGAGCAGCGTGCTGCGTCGTTAGCCGCCACGCTGGCTTGTCGTCCCGATCAAAGTCCGGTATGGATTTTTGGCTATGGGTCACTGATGTGGAATCCGGTGTTTGAAGCAGAAGAAGTGGCATCCGGTCGACTAGAGGGATGGCACCGTGCATTTTGCCTGCGACTGACCGCCGGGCGCGGCACCGCGGCTACGCCCGGCCGCATGCTGGCGCTGAAAGAGGGCGGATCGACCAGCGGTCTGGCGTTCCGTCTGCCCGAAGCGCGTCTGCACGACGAACTGGCGCTGCTCTGGAAACGTGAAATGATCACCGGTTGTTATCTGCCCACCTGGTGTGAGCTGGCGCTGGAAGATGGGCGCAACGTGACGGCCTTGGTGTTTATTATGGATCCGCGCCATCCGCTATATGAAACCGACTCGTGCCGGCAGACCATTGCACCGCTGATTGCGCAGGCCAGCGGCCCGCTTGGCACTAATGCGCAATATCTTTTCTCGCTGGAGCAGGAGCTGGGCAAGCGGGGGATGCAGGAAGAGGCCCTCACGCGCCTGGCGGCAGAAGTCAGGGCGCTGCAGCAACAATCTCAGTCTGCAGCGCGCTGAACGTTTAATTGCCGGGGTTAATCAGCCAGGTGCCAGGGCGGTCAATGATTAAGGACTGACTGCGTACTTGGTTACCCTGATGGACTTCAATGCGGTAGCTGCCTGCCGCCAGATTGAGCGATGCAAAGCCGCTGCTGGCGGGCTTCACGTCTTTCGCTACACCGTTCAGGACCACATTATCGCCCCCCTGCAGGCGCAGATAAACTGTCGCCACAGTGGGCGCAGCCGCTGCACCAGCGGGCGCTTCTGCGGGCACACTCGAGGTGGGAGCGATGGCTACGGGCGGCGCGTTGGCAGGACGATGGCTCTTCCATACCACCACCACGACGGCCAGCAGGGCAATGGCGGCGGCGGCGAGCAGCGGCGGGGACATACGTCGCACAGGGCGCGCCGTGACCGGCTCTGGCACGGCCGCAGCGTGGTTAACCGCAATGACTTGAGGTTCTGGTGCCGGCATTGCCGGTTCCGCCATGGCTGAAGGCGACTCAACGGAAGGGATTTGCGTCACCAGCGCTTCGACATCGCTCACCGGCAAATCAATCAGCTGAGCAAACGCATCAATGCTCTGCGGACGATCGCCTGGCGACATGGCTAATGCCGAATCAATGGCGTGCAGCAGCGGCAGCGAATAACCTTCCGGCTTACGTTCAACCAGCGGCTGGTAATTATCTTCAATACAGCGCACTACGCTTACCGGCGGTGCGTGTCCGACAATCAGGCTGTGCAGCACTGCGCCTAAGGCGTAAATGTCTGTCCACGGGCCTTGTTCAATCTCGCCTTCTTCGCTGTATTGCTCAATGGGTGCAAAGCCCGGCTTCAGCATAATTTCGGTTTCATCCGACAGGTTACCGATCTCCTTGCGGGCCGAGCCAAAGTCGAGTAAAACCGGCAGCTGATTATCTTGAATCTGAATGTTGTCGAGCGAGATATCGCGGTGGAGATAGCCTGCCGCGTGAATCGTATTGATGGCACCAAACAGCGGGGGGAGCAGGCGGCGAATCCACGCTTCCTCAATACTGCCAGGTTGGGTGGCTTGCCACTCTTTCAGCGTCATGCCGCTGTAGTAAAGCGTTCCCATGTAGGCGGTACCGTTCTCTTCCCAGAAGCGCAGTACATGTAACAGACCGGGATGGTTGAAGCGGGCCAGCAAGCGCGCTTCCTGAATAAAGCTGTTACGCCCGGCGTTAAATAGCTTTTGAAAACGGTCACCGCGCAGTTCCAGGGATAAATCCTCGCCGCGCACCGCCAGCGAAACGGGCATGTACTCTTTGATAGCAATGGTGCGTTCGAGCTGGTGATCCCACGCGCGGTAGACGATGCCAAAGCCGCCGCCGCCGATCACTTCCTCGATTTCAAATTCATTAAACCGGTAGCCCGCTGGAAGGGCGTGAGGTATATGGTTTTCGTTTGCCGACATAGTGAACTCTCTGAACACGTCCTGTAACGCCGCGTCACGGGGTGACGGCAGGCAACGACCGCTAATTAATTAATGTTACGCAACGCACCCGCTGTGGGATCGGCGCGATCCGCATGCAGCGTGTCAATCAGTAACACTGTCACTTTTTGCTGTGGCATAAACAGCGGCGACCATGCACCGCGTAAGGTATCAATACGTTTTTGTACGGATTGCAGGTCTTGAGCCGCACCTTTATCCATACTGATCAGTAACGTGCCGTCAAAGCGCCATACGTGCTGCTGGGTATCAAAAGGCAGCACTAGCCAGCTGCCTGCGGCCTCTGCACGTGCAAGGATCATGCGCTGGTTGTTGACCGAGACGACCTCCAGCGCAGTACTACCGAGGGCTAATCCCGTCAGCGGATAGCCCTGGTAGAAAATGACATCAAGCGCGTGCGAACCCTTGGCGCCGGTCAGCGTCATGCTGCTTGCCCCTTCGAGCCAGCCTTCGGTAGAACAATGCTGCTGAGGCGCATCGGGAATGAACAGCGACTCGCCCTTATCATCCCACCAGGTGCGGAAGTGACAGCCCGCAGGCAGCGCAAAATGGGGGAGTGGCGTGCTGTCCGCAGGCGCGGATTGGGCTCCAGCAGCGTTGTCGGCGCGCACGAGATTTTTGTCATCGTTCAGGATGATCGGGCGCCAATTTTGCAGCTTTGCCGCGCTACCATTGGCCAGGACAGCACCGTCTTTGTTCGTCATCTGCCAGGGAATTTCATCCAGCAGGCCGCACTGATTGGCCAGCAGGGTGCCCACGCGCGGCAGAAAACTGGTGAGTATGGATGAGTCGGTACTTTTACCTGAAACAATGCGCAGCGGCAGCGTCTCTTTACACCATGCATCCGGCGCGTTGCTCGCGACGTCGTCGATATACACCTCCAGTGAGAGGCTGGGTGAGTAGACAACGCGATAATCATCAGCCTGCGCATTCAGAGCCAGCAGTAAGATTGCTAAGCCCGACAACCACACTTTCATAGGGATCCTTGGAATCAATAACGGGTCGGCAGGAAACGCGCCACATCCGCCTGAGAATAAAACAGCGTTGCTTCCTGCGGTTCGCCAATCCACACCGCCAACGCGCTGAGATTGTCACTTTTCACGCTGCGATTAATGGCCTGCTCCATAAGGGTAAGCCACTCTTCGCAAGCGTTGACCATGCGCAGAGCGTGTTCCATTTCTTGCGTGGTCAGATTAAGCCAGAATCCGTCGGTACAGACCAAAAAAGCATCGCCGTCAGTCAGGGCAATGACATCGCTAAAAGTGACCGGCTGCGTCGGTTCTACGCCGAGAGCATTATAAAGTAAATTACTGTTAATTCCGGCATTTTCATAGCCTGCTTCCTGTAACTGCTGTGCCAGACTGTGGTCGCGAGTCACCTGGTAAAGTACCCCGTGCCGGAAGTGATAAACCCTGCTGTCGCCTGCATGCGCCCACCATGCCCGCTGCTGATTTCGGTCAATAAAGAGGGCCGCGAGCGTCGTGCTCATACGGGCATATTTCGGATTTGTTCCCTGTGCCGCCAGTAGCGTCTGCTGACACTGTTCAATCGCCGCCCGGGTCGTCTCTGGCGTGAGCCCTTCGCAGCCGCGTAGCTGCTCAAGCAGCGAGTCGCGGACGATTTGCGCGGCTAACTCTCCACCGGGTAAGCCTGCGACGCCATCACAGACCAGAAAGCAGGCGGTATGGTCATTTAACTCAATGCCGGTACGATCCTGATTTTCGTCGCGCATGCCCTGCTGACACCGGCTAGAAAACATCATTTTCATGCGTCTTCGGTCCGCGTTTGTGAATCTTTGTACTGATTAACTTCCATGTCATAGGCATGCAGGAAAGCTTCGCCAAACAGCGTATGGAAATCATCTTCAATTTCGCCAGCGGTGCGCTGGTAATGCCGTGAAAAATAGTCCCACAGCGCCGCTTTACGTCCGCTGCTGAACTGCAGCTTGGGCAGCACGCCTTCTTCCCGAGCCGACTCTTCCAGGCGTTGTGGATTAAAGGATTGCAACATCGCGGCGATGATGGCGCGGATCCCGGCAATCATTCCCAGCTGATGCGCCTGAAGATCAACCAGCGCATCGCGCACGGCGGCCTCGGGCGGCATAAAGCCCGGCATTTGGCTTTGATAAATTTGCATCAGCACGGTTTTGCCCGAAGGCAAAATTTTAAAGGGATTGTTGGCTTCATTGAGGATCATGGTCATATCGGCTTTCACACCGCGCTTGAGAATCGAGCGTGACGAAAGCAGAGCGACCGTACCCTGAGAAAAGAGGCTAAGCATGCGGCCCGTAACACGCATCTGCTCTTCGGTAATGGCGGCGGACTGGCGATTGTTTAACCCCATGCCTTCAAACAGGGCGGCAATTAACTTGTCACGATCGGCGTCTGCGAGCGGTGCGAGCGCAGCAGTGACCTCCTCGGCAGGATCGATGTCCAGACGCGGATCGCTACGTTTATCTGCACGGGGGGCTATTACCTCTGGTCCCTGCTCAAGGGGGAGCGCAAGGCCTAATGGATCGCTACTGCTGTCGGCGAAAAAGGCCAGCGGATCGTCGTGCCGACTGTCATGATGCGTTGGATCTCGCACTTCCAAACCATACTCACCAATGGCAATCGTGTCTCCATGCTGGAGCCTGACCTGCGCGCCACGCGGCAGCGCCTCGCCGTTCACCACCACTGCGGTAACGCTGCCTTGGTTGGTCAGTCGGCACTCGCCCTCTTGGGAAAGATGCACCAGTGCCTGCAAACGCGAAATCGCGCGTGACGTGTCGGGTAACACCAGATCATTGTCTGGGCTGCGGCCGATACGTCCTCCCGGCGGTTTAAACGTGACGGTTGTGGCAGGCACATCCGTATTGCTTTGGACAATGGTAAATTGCATGAGTCATCCCGTTAACAAGGAAAACGCGGCGGCCTACTCAAACATCGGTGGGTAGAGGCCGTTGCGTCCCGGCTGTGCACCTGCCGCCGGGTTAAACAATAACGAAAAAAGTTGCGCGGTAAGCGGCCCACTGTGTTTGTGGGTTGCGTGTGTAAACCCGTCGCTGCGATTGCTCCACCAGTAGCTAATGTGCTGCTGGGGATCGAAACCTTCCGCGACCTCGCGCCAGCTCAAGGTACAGGGCAAATCATCGAATCCAATGATCTCCATGATGTCGCTGCCGCGCGGTTCAGGCACCATCAGCGGTGAAAGCGCCTGTATCTGCTGCTCCAGTTGATCCGGTGAAACACGACCTCGCACTGCGTGCAGCATCACTGCACCCAGATCCTGAAACCAATCACCTGAAATCGCCAGCTGCGCATGATGCCATTGGCTCAGGTGGAAACTGCGCAGCGCCAGTAGCGGCCAACAGCGGCCCACGCGATCGCAGGAGGGCAGTAAACAGCCCATTTGTATCTGCTGCCGCAGTGGCGAAAGCGGTAGAACAAAGTTCCATACCGGCGCGCGCAGAAACAGCGGCGTTGTCGCATCGGGCTGCTGCTGCCACTGTAGCAGTCCCAGTTGAAACCAGTGGCTCCAGGGCGTCACGATTTGCTCACTCAGGCGCTGGCGGAGAAAATCACCGGTTGCCGGTAACTTGCCGTACCAACCCGGCGTGGTCTGTGTCGCCATGGTTACCTCACTTTACTTACTTTGTCCGATCAAACGCTGCGGAACAGTTTGCGGCGCCACGCCGAATACATCTCTATCGTTGCCGGCATTTTTCAGGTTTTCTGCAAGCTTGCGCATCATTAATGCATTGTCACGCGCATAGGGCGAAGACTGAATTTGCTGGTCCAGCAGCTGGCTGAGATGCCAGTCAAGCTGTTGTAAATCCCGCACGCTGACGTTATCGGGCAGTTTGCGCTGCAAATTTTGCATCAGCCAGCTGCGTAAAAACTCACCGTCATAGTTGCGCGGCTGATAGAGCATTTGATAAGCGCGCAACGCGTTACGGCTATATTCATTGTCTGTGCCAGGGTCGTCACGCAAAAAATTGGTGATCTGCTGCGCAACGCGCGGAAGCAACAGAGACTTAAGCGCATTTTGATAAAGCACCCAAGCTGCATCACTCACCTGGCTGCCGCGGTATAACCCTGCTCGCATGGTAAACGGCGGATTGTCGAGGGAAAAACGCTCTGACAACGGCAATTTCACCAGGTTATTTAAGAAGGGTAGCAGATCAAAGATATTATCGGCTGGCTGATGAATGACCTGCTGACTTTGTTGCGTCAGTGGCGCAATCCGCGCCTCAACGTGATTGAGATAGCGCTGATTCTGGTAATAGCTGGTGATCCACAAGCCTGTTAGCAGCAGCAGGGCGCCGGTCAACATGCCGTAACCAATCCAGTGGAACAGTCGGTTGCGGTATTCCCAAAGGCGATTGCTTCCGGCCAACCCGCTTTCGCGGAACACCAGATCGCTGAGAAAATCACGAATGAAATAGCTCTGGCCTTTGCTGCCGGGGATGGGGTTATTGCGATTGACGCTGTCCCACGCCGCAAGACTGTTTTCGCCGGTATGAGGCAATTGTAATTTTCGGTTTAGCTCACCCATGATGCGGTCAAACGGCAAACCTTCTTGGGTACCGCTGGTAAAGAACAGACCGCGCGCCGCCCAGGCGATATCGTCGTCGCGGCGTGAGAACACGACATCCAGATATTCACTCAACAACGGACGCAGCGAACCAAACTCTTGCGGAAACAGAAAGCTGTCGGCGCGGCGAGTCAGATCGCGATCCGCTGCCATGATGCCGGTAAGCTGCTGATACAACTGTTGCTCCAGGCGGTGATAGCGCTGACGAAAGCTCTGGTGCCAGTCCTCTTTATGGGGTTTACCGGGCTCCCAGGGAAACGTGAAGCCCCAAATCGCATCGCGCTGCGTTTTGTTTAAACCGGCATGAAAACTCATAAAGCCTTTTAGCAGATCGGTTTTTGTCACCATCACATACACCGGGAAATGAATGCCGGTCTGCTGGTGTAACTCCAGCATACGCTGGCGCAGCGCGCTCGCTTGTGCGTGGCGCGCTTCAGCGGAGTCGGTGAGCAGATCGGCCACGCTGATGGTCATGATCACGCCATTGATTGGCTGGCGGGTACGGTAGCGCTTGAGCAAGTTGATAAAGCCTTGCCACTCCGCACCGTCTCGTGCGCGCTGGCTCTCCTGCAATGCATAGCGCCCGGCGGTATCAATCAGCACAGCATTGTCGGTAAACCACCAGTCACAGTGGCGCGTACCGCCGACGCCGCGAATCGCCGCGTTACCCGCGCTGTCGGTCACCGGGAAAGAGAGGCCCGCATTAAGCAGCGCCGTGGTTTTTCCCGCGCCCGGTGCGCCAATGATCACATACCACGGAAGTTGATACAGGTAGTGGCTTTGAAAGCGGGCCAGCCAGCTTTTTTGGTGCCGCCGCCCAAATTGGGTACGCTTGAGTCGCAGCGCGGCTTCACTAAAACGCTGGGCTAACAGGGTTTCTGTGGCTTGACGATCGGAGAACTCATCGCTGCCGGACGCTTGCAGCTGGGTCAACATTTTGCTGTTAAACCAGCCGCGCCACAGGGCAGGGAGAAACTGGAAAAGCACCCAGCAAAAGAACAGCAGTCCCACCAGCAATTGGCGCGGCAGCGTCGGTTCAAGCGGACGGGTATCGCCCCACGTCCAGAGTGGACCCAGCATCCATAGCACGCAGCTCAGCGCGCTGACGCCAATAAAGCTCCAGAGAAGACGATGAGTTAAGGCATGTTGCAGCGATGCGCGCATCACTGACCTCCCGGATGATTGCTGAGGGTTTCGGGGGCCGCAAATAAGGTGATTTCGACCCGGCGATTGCGGGCGCGGTTCTCATTGCTGTCGTTCGGCAGTAAAGGATTGCTGTCGCCGCGGCCTTCAGCTTTTACGCTATGGCCGTCAGAGAGCTGCGGATTCAGCAGCTGGGTCACCGCCCGCGCCCGCGCCAGCGAGAACTCATAGCTGGAGGCGAAGCGACCGTCTACCGGGCTGTTGTCGGTGTAGACGGACACCAGCACCGTGCCTTTGACGGTTTTCATCGCGCTGGCGACGTGCGCCAACAGCGCGCGGCCCACCTGATTGACCACGGTGCCATCGGCGGCGAAGAGCTTATCGGCGGGAATAATCACTTTGCTGCCAAACGCACCGTCGCTGACTTCCAGCTGACCCGCCGCAATCACATCGTTCAGGCGCTGGTGCATATCCAGCAGCGCCTGCGGCGAGGTGGGACGGCGACCAGGCATGATTTGTGGCAGCGGCATTTCATAGATATCGCGCAGCAGCGGTTCGGCAGCATTGCCGAGCCGCCAGTTGAGCCCGCTGTACACCAGACAGGCAAGCAGGGTCGCGAGGGTCATGCACGCCCACAGCGGCACCATCGGGCGGGTCAGGCTGCTCACCAGCGGATGCACCTCCACCAACGGTGTGCCGGTTGGCTGCGCGGGCCGCGTTTCGGCAATCAGCTGGGCCAGGCGTTTGCGAATGCCCTCACACTGCGCGCGACCGCTCTCACTGCCGCGATAGCGGCCTTCGTAGCCCAGCAGCAAGCAGTAATGGATGATTTCCAGCAGCCAAAGATGCTGCTGTGGGCTCTGCGAGACGCGAGAAAGCAGCTGAAACACTTTTTCGCCGCCCCAGCTTTCATTATGGAAAGTGACCAGCATCCCATTGCCAGACCAAACGCCGCGTGTGCCCCAAGGGGTTTGTGCGGCGGCCTCATCCAGCACGCTGCACAGGCAATAGCGGGCGCCGATGATCATTTCAAACGGCAAACCCGCCTGCTTGCAGCGTTGCTCAAATTGACGAATCTCTTCAATAAGGGAGTGGCGCAGCCCGGCGGGATCGTCGTGCGTGCCTGCCTGCCGGATGCGAACAACGGCATTCAGAATAGGCGCGGCGGCATTAAGCAAGAGATTATCGTTGCTCGCGACAATGCCTTCGCGAACAACCGTATCCGGTGTCATTGAATCTAACTATTCCTTGCAACGGCATTGTGCGTGGTCTGCAGCGTCACGCAGCTGCAGACAAGCGATGCCGAATTGCATCTTTAATCCAGAATCCAGGTCGCCGTGTCGTTGGCACGGCAGGCTTTGCTGGCGCCTCCAACGGCGACACAAACCTGTTTAGAGCGGCGCGGGCGCGGGCGGTCGCTGCGAAGGGTGGCATCGTAGCGCGTGCTCTCAACGCCGGCTTTAGGAGGAATATAGCCAATAAGCTGGCCATCTGGCTCGTCCGCAATGGCTAGCCAGCTGTGCTCGACGCGGCCTAATACCTGAAACGATTGGGCATTATCCAGATAGCGCACAACTTTACCGCCGTAATCCGGTGTAGTCATGACGGAGGCAGCATACAGTGCGCGATAGCTGGCATTGATCGGCGTGAACTCGCCCGGTGCTGCCACCGCATGACGGTGAACCAGCTTGACGCCATTCACTTCACTGGTTACCAGCGTGTCATCAGTAACCGACGGCGGAGGCGTTTTACAACCCGCCAACGTTAACACTGCGAACAGCGTTAGCACGAGACTCTTATTCACCATGTTCCTCAAATTTCATCAGATTAGCTGCAGGGTAATTTACCCGACACGCGGTATTGCGAGCGGGCAGGGCAGCGAGAAAGCCATCAAAAAAACAGACAGATTACAGAAAGATAGTGCTGTACTCAGTCTACCTAAGACTTTTGAGAATTCAATCCATTGCATCAAAGGAAAAGCCATGCTAGAGGGCGAAAAAAGCGTAGATGACGAGCCTGTAAATAAAGGCTTAATTACAAAACATAAGGCAAATTGATTTATAAAAAACAGGTCTTATGAGCAAGGCCTAAAAGGTCCATCATCCGCCGCGCAGAGCGTGAATTAATCGTTAGCAATGTTAATCTATTTAGCAGCGTAAAAAAAGTATCTGCAATGAAACAAATTTATTAATTTAAGACTTTCCCAGCGGCTTTTCCGCCCGTAAACGCGATGTCGGCACGCCTTTTGCTAAACGCGCCACCTTCTCAGCCGACGCGATGGTCAGCGTGACCCTTTGCCTCAAATGGCGCGGTAACCGCGCGATTAAGGTGGCCTGTAAGGAAATTAATTTCACTTATGGCTAAATAAACTCGCTTTTAATGCGCTTAATCCACGCTTTATCGCCCCACGCTTTTGGCATGCTATGCACAAGATTCCTGCCGGCTGAGGTATGTCGTGTCAGAAGAGAGTGATGAGGACAAAACAGAATCGCCCTCGCCCCACCGATTGCAAAAAGCACGGGAGGACGGGCAGATTCCGCGATCGCGCGAGCTGACATCGGTATTGATGTTACTGGCGGGCTTGCTGATTTTGTGGCTCGGAGGCAGCAACATGGCCGATCGGCTTGCGGGCATGCTCGCCACCGGCTTTCGCTTTGATCACAGCATGGTTTCAGACGACAAACTGATTGTTGGGCATATCGGTAACCTGATTGGTCAAGCGGTCCTGGCGCTGCTGCCATTAATGGCAGGGCTGGTCATCGTCGCGATTGCCGCGCCAATGCTGCTGGGAGGCATCAACTTCAGCAGCAAGTCACTGAAAGTCGATTTTAACAAACTCAATCCGCTGCCCGGTATTAAGCGCATGGTCTCAGCACAAACCTGGGTTGAGCTGCTGAAAGCGGTGATTAAAGCGGCGATGGTCGGGCTGGTGGGTGGCTGGTACATCTGGTCACACTGGCAGGAGATGCTGCGCCTGATCAGCGAATCGCCGGTGACGGCGCTGCACCACGGATTAACGCTCATCGCGGTAAGCTGCGCATTGATCATGATGAGCTTGATACCCATGGTCGGCTTTGACGTGTTCTGGCAGCTTTATAGCCATTTTAAAAAGCTGCGCATGACGCGTCAGGAAGTGCGTGACGAGCATAAACAGAACGAAGGCGATCCCCACGTAAAAGGGCGTATTCGTCAGGCGATGCGTGCAGCTGCCCGCCGCCGCATGATGGCGGATGTCCCGAAAGCCGATGTGATTGTCACCAACCCAACGCACTACTCGGTCGCGCTGCAGTATCAGGAAGGCAAAATGAGCGCGCCAAAAGTGATTGCCAAAGGTGCCGGGGATATTGCCCTGAAGATACGTGAATTAGCGAAAGAGCACCGCATTCCGATTCTTGAAGCCCCACCGCTGGCGCGTGCGCTTTATCGTCATACAGAAATTGGCCAGTTTATTCCGGGCGCGCTCTATTCGGCGGTCGCGGAAGTGCTGGCGTGGGTTTGGCAGCTGCGTCGCTGGAAACGCGAAGGCGGTCTGATCCCAACCAAACCAAAACAGCTGCCGGTCCCGGCAGACATGGACTTTGCAGGAGAGAACAGAAACGATGGCTAATTTGGCCGAAAAGCTGCGTTTACCGGGCAATTTTAAAGATACGCAGTGGCAGGTGCTGGCCGGGCCTGTCCTGATCATGCTCATTCTGTCGATGATGGTGTTGCCGTTACCCGCTTTCATCCTCGACCTGCTGTTTACCTTTAATATTGCACTGTCCATCATGGTGCTGCTCGTCGCGATGTTTACCCAGCGCACGCTGGAGTTTGCCGCTTTCCCGACGATTCTGCTGTTCTCAACCTTGCTGCGCCTGGCGCTTAACGTTGCCTCGACGCGTATTATCTTACTGGAAGGTCATACCGGGGCCGATGCCGCAGGGCGCGTGGTTGAAGCCTTTGGTCACTTTCTGGTCGGCGGTAACTTCGCCATCGGTATCGTGGTGTTTATCATCCTTGTAATCATCAACTTTATGGTTATCACCAAGGGTGCTGGACGTATCGCTGAGGTGGGCGCGCGCTTTGTGCTGGACGGCATGCCCGGCAAGCAGATGGCTATCGATGCTGACTTAAACGCCGGTCTCATTGGCGAAGAGGAAGCCAAGAAACGCCGCAGCGAAGTGACGCAAGAGGCTGATTTCTATGGTTCCATGGACGGTGCCAGTAAGTTTGTGCGCGGTGATGCGGTAGCCGGGATCCTGATCATGGTAATTAACGTCATCGGTGGCCTGTTGGTCGGCGTGGTACAGCATGGGATGGATCTCGGCCACGCCGGTGAAACCTACACGCTGTTGACCATTGGTGACGGGCTGGTGGCGCAGATCCCCGCGCTGGTGATCTCCACCGCGGCCGGTGTGATTGTAACGCGTGTAGCCACCGACCAGGATGTCGGTGAGCAGATGGTGGGTCAGCTGTTCAACAATCCGCGCGTCCTGATGTTAAGCGGCGGGGTTATCGGCTTGCTGGGTCTGGTGCCGGGCATGCCAAACTTGGTATTCCTGCTGTTTACTGCCGCCTTATTGGGACTGGCCTGGTGGCTGCGCGGGCGCGAAATGAAGCCGAAAGCGGCGGTGCCGAGCGCAAGCATGGTCAAAACCCAGGAAACGCCTGCCAACACGGAAGCATCGTGGACCGATGTTCAGCTGGAAGACTCGCTGGGTATGGAGGTGGGCTATCGGCTCATCCCCATGGTTGACCATATGCAAAACGGCGAACTGCTGGGCCGTATTCGTAGTATTCGTAAGAAAGTGGCCCAGGAGGTCGGTTTCCTGCCACCGGTGGTACACATTCGCGACAATATGGAGCTGCCGCCTGCGCGCTACCGCATTCTCATGAAAGGGGTGGAGATTGGCAGCGGTGATGCTTATCCGGGACGCTGGATGGCCATTAACCCGGGCACGGCAGCGGGATCGTTGCCAGGTGAGCCAACGGTCGATCCCGCCTTTGGCCTCGCGGCGATCTGGATTGACAGCGCGTTGAAAGAGCAGGCGCAGATTCAGGGCTTTACGGTAGTGGAAGCCAGTACCGTGGTCGCCACGCATCTCAATCACCTGATTGGTCAATACGCCAGCGAACTGTTTGGGCGCCAGGAGGCGCAGCAGCTGCTGGATCGCGTGACCCAAGAGATGCCGAAGCTCACCGAAGATTTGGTGCCGGGGGTTATCACGCTGACCACCCTGCACAAAGTGCTGCAAAACCTGCTGGTGGAGCGCGTGTCGATTCGCGATATGCGTACCATCATCGAAACGCTGGCGGAACATGCGCCGGTGCAAAGCGATCCGCAGGAGCTGACCAGCGTCGTGCGCGTGGCGCTGGGCCGGGCGATTACCCAACAGTGGTTCCCGGGCAACGGCGAAGTGCAGGTGATTGGCCTGGATGCCACCCTCGAACGCCTGCTGCTGCAGGCGCTGCAGGGCGGCGGCGGGTTGGAGCCTGGCTTGGCCGATCGCCTGCTGGTACAAACGCAATCCGCCCTGCAACAGCAAGAGATGAGCGGTGCGCCGCCGGTGCTGCTGGTGAACCATCCGCTGCGGGCGCTGCTGGCGCGCTTCCTGCGCCGTAACCTGCCGCAGCTGGTGGTGCTGTCGAATATGGAGCTGTCAGATAACCGGCAGATCCGCATGACCGCCACCATCGGAGGTAAATAATGCGCCGCGCATGGCAGAGACGTCTCTTGGGAGTGCTGCTGGCGTTACCGCTGCTGGCTAACGCCGGGGGCGGCGCCTGGACAGCGCAGGTCAGCGGCCCAACGCTTGGCGTGCGCGGCAACTGGTTGATCACGCCTGCGCTGAAAGCGCCATCAGCCGCTGCGGGTACCATCAGTGAGATTTACTGGCGCTATGAGCTTAGCCGTCCCGCCCCTTCAGGGCTGGTCGTGCGTCTCTGCGCGACCACGCGCTGCGTAGAGATTGAGGGCGAAAGCGGCAGTACGCGCGGATTGGCAAATATCACGGCGGAAGACACGCTGCATCTGGCGTTTGGTTTTCAGGGCCGGGGGGCTTTACCGCCTGGCCTGCGGGTGATCAGCAGCACCGTCACGGTGAATTATCAGTAGCCATAAAAAAACCCGCCGCGGCGGGTTTTTTGCTAAGGGCGCCTTTCGCTCAGCTTACATGCGCTGCACGGTTTTAATGCCCAACGTATCCAGCCCTTGTTTCAGGGTCTTCGCCGTCAGCGCGGCCAACTGCAGTCGGCTGTTGCGGATCTGCTCATCGTCGGCAGACAGAATAGGGCAGTGTTCATAGAAGCCTGAGAACAGTCCCGCCAGGTCGTAAAGGTAGGCGCACATCACGTGCGGCGTGCCGTCACGCGCCACCAGAGTGATGGTCTCTTCAAACTGCAGCAGGCGTGCGGCTAGCTGCGCCTCACGCGCCTCCGTCAACACAATATCACCCTGAAGACTTTCAGGTTCGATACCGGCTTTACGGAACACCGAGAGCACACGCGTGTAGGCGTACTGCATGTACGGCGCGGTGTTGCCTTCAAAGGCCAGCATATTATCCCAGTCGAACACATAGTCGGTGGTGCGGCTCTTCGAGAGATCGGCGTACTTCACTGCACCGATGCCGACCACTTCCGCCAGGTCTTTCAGCTCTTGAGCGGACATCTCCGGGTTCTTTTCACTGACCAGCGTATGCGCGCGCTCAACCGCTTCATCGAGCAGATCGGCCAGCTTGATGGTGCCGCCGCTCCGCGTTTTGAACGGGCGGCCATCTTTGCCCAGCATCATGCCAAAGGCGTGATGCTCTAACGGCACCGATTCTGGCACGTAACCCGCTTTACGCACGATGGTCCAGGCTTGCTGCAAGTGCTGATGCTGGCGCGAGTCAATATAATAGAGCACGCGATCGGCACCCAGCGTCTCATAACGGTACTTGGCGCAAGCAATGTCTGTGGTGGTGTAAAGATAGCCGCCATCCTTTTTCTGGATGATAACGCCCATCGGTTCGCCTTCCTTGTTTTTAAACTCATCAAGGAAGACCACAGTGGCGCCTTCGCTGGTGACGGCCAAGCCCTTTTCACGCAGATCGGCCACGATGCCCGGCAGCATGTCGTTATACAGGCTTTCGCCCATGACATCGTGACGCGTTAGCGTAACGTTCAGGCGATCGTAAACCAGCTGGTTCTGACTCATGGTGATGTCGACCAGCTTTTTCCACATGTCACGGCAATAGGCATCGCCGCCCTGCAGTTTGACGACGTAGCTGCGCGCGCGCTCGGCAAAGGCTTCGTCCTCATCGTAAGTCCGCTTGGCCTCACGATAGAACGCTTCAAGATCGGCCAGCGCGATCTCTTCGTGGTGTTCATTTTGCTGTTTTTCCAGAAATGCAATCAGCATACCGAACTGTGTGCCCCAATCTCCCACGTGGTTAGCGCGAATCACGTTGTGACCGAGAAACTCAAGGGTGCGGACTGCCGCATCACCGATGATGGTAGAGCGCACGTGACCCACGTGCATCTCTTTCGCGACGTTAGGTGCCGAGTAATCCACCACAATCGTTTGCGGCGTGAGCGTGCCGACGCCGAGGCGCGGCAGGCGCAGCGCTTCGGCAGCTTGCGCGGCAAGCCAGGCGCTATCGAGGAATATATTGATAAAGCCGGGACCGGCAATTTCCACTTGGCTGGCGATACCGGTGAGATCCAGGTGTTGAATCACCTGCTCAGCCAACTGACGGGGCGCCAGACCCAGCTTTTTCGCTGCGGCCATGATGCCGTTCGCCTGATAGTCACCAAACTGGACTTTGGCAGATTGGCGAACCTGAGGTTCGCATTCAGCAGGCGCGCCCGCTGCTACCATCGCCTGACCGATTTTATCGGTAAGAAGAGCCTGAATATTCACCGCTTTACCTTCATATGCTGAAAAGGCCCGTCAAAAGCGTCGAGCCGATGTCACTGTCCCGCCACTGCCGGGCGGGACGAAAAAAATAAGACGGGAAGTATACGTGAAATGATAAGGTGCGTCAGCACTTCGCGCAGAGGCAATAGGTGCACCACCTTAGGTCGCCGACTAACGGCGACGCAAGTGACGGCGTGGATTTTTAACGCTTTTGTCTTCACGCACCTTCCAATGGCGGGAAATAGCAAATCCCATTAAGGCAATCAGGACCGCGACAACAATGAGCATAGACATAAGGCCGTTCCTTGTAGTTGTGAATCACAAATTTATAAGAAAGGGTTTCAGGCTGCAATTGTTTGGAAGGGAAATGAGATTTATCTTATTGTATTAATTTTAACCAAATAAATCATTTATTTATGCTACTTTCATAAAGTAAAAGGTGGTACTGGTAAGGCGATTAATCCGAAATGATTAAGCGATTTATGCGGTTTTCAGCGTTTTTTTAGGCTAAATAGGATGAATCTGACGCTTTGATGAGAGAATGCGCAGCTTCTTCCGCTGCTTTACATCTCAAAATGAATGGATTTTTCCAGAGGTAGGCCCACAATGAAAAAAAATTTTCCCACTGAACTGAGTGACTTAGAACAAGATCTGTCTCGTTTTGATAGCGCATTAAGCGCATTCGCTGCGCGGTTAGGGATTGAAATCACCCAGCATGAAATTGATCACATTGCGGTACGCTGTCATCAATTTACCACTGCGGAGCGCTGGAAAAGCGGCTTGCTGCAGATAGGAACCGCCTTTTCCGAAGCGATCATCAACGGACGACCCATTTATTTGTTTAAGCTGCATGAACCGCTACAGTTTGCCGGCTGGCAGGTTGATGTGATTGAGCTGCCGTGGCCTGGCGAGAAAAGATACCGCCACGAAGGGTGGGAGCATATTGAAATCGTTCTGCGCGGTGAGCCTGAGACGCTTGGCGTGCGCGCGATGGCCCTGCTGTCAGATGAAGCCCTTACGCAGCCGGGCATCTCCTTCAAAACCAGCACGCCTAAGGGTGAACAAGAGCGTTTGCCCAATCCTACGCTGGCGGTCACGGACGGCCAGACCACCGTCAAATTTCATCCGTGGTCATTAGAAGAGATTGTGGCCAGCGAACGCGCTTAACGGCGCGCCTCCACCGCCTGACGCAGGCGTGCCAGCGCCGTGTCCAGCGTGGAGCGGGTACAGCCAAAATTGAAACGCACAAACTGGTCGTTGCCAAAGTCACGCCCCGGCGAAAAACCGAGTCCGTGCGTTTCGAAATAGTGCGTCGGGTTGGCGACGTCGAGTCCGCTGGCATCGATCCAGCCGAGGTAGGTCGCTTCCGGACACATCATCTTTACGCCGGGCAGGCTCTCAATGGTGGCGCACAGCGCATCACGGTTCGCGCGCAGATACGCCAACTGCGCGTCCAACCACGGATCGCCATCGCGCCAGGCGGCTTCCGCGGCCACCAGCGCCAGAATATCGACGCTCGGTACAATGCCTTCACGCACCTGACTAAATCGCTTGCGAAGCGCGGGATTTGGAATAATCGCAACCGATGCGCCTAATCCGGCAATATTGAACGTTTTAGAGGGCGAGAGCAGCGTGAGGCTGCGCTGGGCCGCATCCTCGTTAAGGCTGGCAAACGGAATGTGGCGGGTGCCGGGCGTGAGCAATAAATCACAGTGGATCTCATCCGAGCACACCAGCAAGCCATGTTGCTGCGCAAAGGCCAGCTGTGCCTCGAGTTCGGCGCGCGTGTAAACGGTGCCACCGGGGTTGTGCGGGTTGCACAGCATCAACAAGCGTTCATTCCCCGTGAGGTAAGCGGCGTCAAGGCTCGGCACCCAGCGGTTCTCTACAAGCTGCATCGGCAAATTAACCTGCGTTCGGTTCGCCAGTCGTGCTGCGGAGCGGAAAGGGGGATAAATAGGGCTGGGCGCCACCGTGCCTTGCCCCTGCTCGGTAAAGGCGCGCACGGCCAGATTCAGGCCACTGACGACGCCAGGCAGCAGCACGATCCAGTCAGGTTGGATGTGCCATTGATAACGTTCAGCTAAACGCGAAACAATAACATTGATAAGCCCAGCGGGCGGGGCGCCATAACCAAAAACGCCGTGTGCAACACGCTTTTGAATGGCCTCAATGACGCAGGGCGGTGAGCGAAAATCGGTGTCTGCCACCCACAGCGGCAGGACATCGCTATCGCGATATTTGTGCCATTTCAAACTATCGCTGTGACGACGGTCTATCCCTTGATCAAAATCGAATGTCATTGTGCGGTTTCCACGTAAACTGATCCATTAAGCAGACTAACTTATGTAACCTCTCCGAGCCAGAAGTCGTGAAAAGGAGTCGAGGATGACGAAACTGGAAATTTGTTGTTATGGCATTGACTGTGCGCTGGCGGCAGAGCAGGCCGGAGCGGATCGTGTGGAACTCTGTAGCGCACCGCGTGAGGGAGGCTTAACGCCTTCGCCGGGCGTGCTGGAGGCCGCACAGCGCCAGCTAACGATTCCGGTACACCCCATCGTGCGTCCTCGCGGCGGTGATTTTTGTTATACCGCCCATGAATTCGAAGTGATGAAATCTGACGTCGCCTTTATCCGCGACATGGGGTTTCCGGGCGTTGTGATTGGCATGCTGGATGAGGACGCACACGTCGATGTCGCACGCATGCAGCAAATCATGGCGCTGTGCGGCGACATGGCGGTGACGTTTCACCGCGCCTTTGATCTCTGCCACAGCCCCAACAGAGCGCTGCACATTCTGACCGATCTTGGCATCCATCGTATCCTCACCTCGGGTCAGCAGCAGAACGCTGAAGCAGGAATTGCATTATTGCGGGAACTAAATGAACAGAGCACGGGTCCAATCATTATGGCCGGTGCGGGTGTGAGATTAAGTAACCTGCAAAAGTTTATCGAATGCGGTCTGCAGGAAGTTCACAGCTCCGCTAGCCGCCTGATTGCTTCTCCAATGCGTTATCGCAAAGCGGGCGTCTCAATGTGTGGTGAACCCGAGACCGACGAATTTAGCCGCTACTGTGTGGATGGTGATGTGGTTGAAGCCATGAAAACCATGATGGAAATGAGCGCCGTTCGCGTCGCCTGATACTACCGATTTTGCCGCGCAGCGCGTCGAGCCTAGCGACGCGATGCTTGCAAGTACCAAACCCCAGTCTCTTGCTGGGGTTCTTTTTGCCTGTTATTCAGCGGGACATGGCAGAAGATCTTAAACGGTGCTTTGATTAATGCATGATTGAGTGCGGAAATCCCGATATGAAAAGCCTTTCTTTGATTTGCGCGCTTCTGCTTCCCGCTGCGAGCGGCGCGTTGGCCGCTGGCACCGCCTGTCCCCCGCAAAGTGCCGCCATCGCCAGCAGTAACAACTGGATCATTCTGGGCGGCGATGCCAAAGGCGCAGTGCGCCAGGTGGTGGCCGGCGAGTTTGGCAAAGACGTTGATTCCCAGAAGCGCGTGTTGGGGCAGTTTGACCGCTGCGGGAGATTGCTGGTGGCGGATATCACCTACGACAAGAACGAAGGCAGCGTCATCTTGAGCATGGAGCAGCACATTGCGCGCGTGCAGCGCGGGTGGGTTGCGGAGTACGCATGGTTGGTCAAAGTGCTCAAAGATGGCCAGGCGCAGGTTATCGATAATCGGCAGGGTACCATCAGTTGGCATATCGGCCCGCAGGGTAACATCCTCAGCGCATCTGACACCTTTACCAGTATGGGCAAAGCGGGCGCCACGGAAACCACGTTTCACTACGACAGGCACTTTCAGGTTGAGAAGAGCGTAGCGCGCGGCAGTGATGAAACCAGCAATGGTGTAAGCAGCTGGCGCTGGAATCAGCAGGGACAGGTCACCACAGCCAGCACCGTGCGCGGGAAAGATACGTATACCTATGACGCGCAGTGGCGTGAACGGCGTCTTGATGGGACGTCTACCACGCCGGTCAGTACGCTGCGCTCAGTGGATGAGTGCCAGCTCTGGGATGAGGTGGGAAACTGTACCCTTAGCTATCTGCACGAAACGGAAACCTTTGCCAAAGGCACGCTGGAACGGCATCTTACCACGGCTTATAAATATCAATATTGGGATCGACCCGCTGACGCCGAGAATTAACCGGCACGGGGGGCCCCTGAACAGGACGACCTTTATTAAACGGCATGAATGGGGCAGGCCATGACACTCATTTTATCCTTTCTTTTCGCCATCACCGTGTTAACGCTAACGCCAGGGTTTGATACTGCGCTGGTGTTGCGTTCCGCTGCTGCACAGGGCTGGAAGCGTGCGTCCGCCACGGCGCTCGGCGTCACGCTGGGCTGCCTGGTATGGGGTATTGCGGTGGGATTCGGGCTCGGTGCGTTGCTGCTCGCCTCTGAAGTGGCCTACAACACGCTGAAATGGCTGGGTGCCGCATATCTACTCTGGCTTGGGGCCAAATTACTGTTCAAGCCGCGCACGGCTGCCGCGGACGCGCCTGAGGCTGTCCGCGCTGAACAGCGCTATGTTGCCTGCTTTAGTCGCGGACTGATGGGTAATATGCTGAATCCCAAAGTGGGCGTCTTTTACGTGACTTTTCTGCCGCAGTTTATCCCCGCCGGCGCATCTGTGCCGCTGTGGTGCACGCTGATGGCGTTGACACATATGGCGATCGGTCTGTTATGGAATGCGATATTGATCGGCGGCAGCCACTATTTTGCCGCGCAGCTGCGTCAGCCTGGCGTGCTGAAAATCATGGATCGGCTCACGGGCTGCGTATTTATTGGTTTTGCCGCGAAGCTGGCGCTGTCACGGCGATAGGCCTCGGGGCTTGCGCGCCACCAATATTGCGCGCAGCCGCGTGCTGAAAATCCTGAATCGGCTCACGGGGTGCGTGTTAATTGGTTTTGCCGCGAAGCTGGCGCTGTCGCGGCGATAGCACTCAGGGCTTGCGCGCCACCAGTACGGCGCGCAGCGGCGCCGGATACCCTTCAACGGTTTTGCTATTGTCGTTGGGGTCGAGAAACTCCGCCAGTGATTCACTGGTCATCCAGCTGGTGCGGCGCTGCTCTTCTATAGAGGTCACCGCGTGATCGGCGATACGCACATCCACAAATCCGCATTTTTCGAGCCAGCTTTTCAGTGCGGCGGCCGAAGGAATAAAGTAGACATTACGCATTTGCGCGTAGCGTTCACCCGGCACCAGCACCGCATTTTCATCGCCCTCGATCACCAGCGTTTCCAGCACCAGTTCGCCGTCACTCACCAACTGATTTTTGAGTTGATAGAGATGATCCAGCGGCGAGCGGCGATGATAGAGCACGCCCATTGAGAACACCGTATCAAACGCCTGCAGCGCGGGAAGCTGCTCAATGCCCAGCGGCAGCAGATGGGCACGGCGATCGTCACCCAGCAGCTTGCGCACCGCTTCAAACTGGCACAGGAAGAGCTGCATCGGATCGATGCCCACGACCAGGCGCGCCCCGGCGCCAATCATGCGCCACATGTGATAGCCGCTGCCGCAGCCGACGTCCAGCACCGTGCGGCCAGCCAGCGGGGAGATGTGCGGTAAAACGCGATCCCATTTCCAATCGGAACGCCATTCGGTGTCAATTTCGGTGCCATACAGCGAATAGGGGCCTTTGCGCCACGGCATCAGAGTGCGCAACAGCTTTTCAATGCCCGCGCGTTGACGATCGCTGAGGTCATCTGATTGGGCGCTGACGCTGTGCTGCAGATCGCAGGATTGCGGCGTCAACAGCGGCAGATACTGCACCGCTTTTTCCCAGTTACGGAAATGACCGTGCAGGTTTTCGCGCTGCCAGGCGGCAATTTGTGCCGGAAGAACTTCCAGCCAGCTCGCCAGCGGGCCGGTGGCGATTTGCTGATAGAAACGACCAAAATCCATCATTTTAATGCCACCAGCGAGCCGAAGTTAAAGCATTGGAACCACAGTTCGGCGTGGGCAAAGCCCGCTTGTTGCAGGCGCGCTTTATGCGTGTCGACGCTGTCGGTGAGCATCACGTTTTCCAGCATGCTGCGCTTCTGGCTGATCTCCAGTTCGCTGTAGCCGTTCGCGCGCTTGAAATCGTGGTGCATATCAAACAGCAGCTCGCCGACCTCGGCGTCTTCAAAACTAAATTTTTCTGACAGCACCAGCGCACCGCCGGGCTTGAGGCCATTAGCGACCTTGGTCAGCAGCGCCAGGCGCGCAGGCGGCTCAAGAAACTGCAGCGTAAAATTGAGGATCACCAGCGAGGCGTTTTCGATAGGAATATCGCGGATATCCGCCTGTCGTACCTCGACCGGCGTGTCGGCGCGGAAGGCATCAATGTGACGACGGCAGCGTTCAACCATCGCAGGGGAATTATCGACGGCGATAATTTCACATCCCGGTACGCGGATATTACGACGCACCGAGAGCGTGGCAGCACCCAGCGAACAGCCCAGGTCATACACCTTGCTGTTGGGCTGCACAAAGCGTTCTGCCAGCATACCAATCATAGAAATAATATTGGAATACCCTGGCACCGAGCGCTGAATCATATCGGGAAAGACTTCAGCCACGCGCTCGTCAAAGGTCCAGTCACCCAGTTTGTCGATGGGCGCGGAAAATAGCGTATCGCGGTCAGACATAATGAAAATCCGGAGAGAAAACGGAAAGGGCGCTATTCTGGCAGAAACTGCCGCCTGCTGCATCCGCTTTGCATTCAGAACAGCGCCGTTTGTTGGGGCCAGTCAGGCAGATTGGGCAGCGAAGGGCGCAGCTGTTGCAGCTGCGGCCACAGCGTCTGCACCAGCGGAAACACTTCGCCCATATCAGGCGTATGAATAAACAGCAGCGGCTCGCTTTCGGTTTGCCATTCTGCCAGTTTTTTCTGCCACGGCTGAAACAATGGAACGCTCTCTTCAACGCTGTCGCTGCCGATAAAGCGGACCATCGGCTGCGCGCCCGTTTTTACCGCATGCGGCGGTACACGCGGTTTTTTGCGCCGTGCCTCGATGGCCGCGGCATGCTGGGAGCGGGAGGCATGAACAGGGCGACTGTCGAGGATGACGCGATTCACGCCGCGCGCCGCCAGGCCACGATTCAAGGCGCGTTCAGCCTCGCCTTTGGCAAAAAACTGTGCGTGGCGCACCTCTACGCCGTAATGGAAACTGCGCGGCAGGTTATCGAGAAAGCGCCACAAGTCGTCAAGCTGCGCGGGCGAAAACGCGGCGGGCAGCTGGAGCCAGTATTGTCCGATGCGATGACTTAACGGATCGAGTAAACGCAGAAAGGCGCTGACCTGCTCCTCACAGTGGCGTAAGGCCGCCTGGTGCGAGATGCTGCCGGGAAATTTGAAACAGAAACGAAAATCGTCGTGCGTCATGTCACGCCAGCGCATCACCACCTCAGGGGACGGCAGCGCATAAAGTGTGGTATTGCCCTCAACGCAGTCAAACAGCCGGGCGTAATCAGCCAGGTTCTCCAGGCCAAACTGTTTCCAGCGAGCGTGATGCCACTGGGGTAATCCAATACGAAGCGTCAAACCCAAGCTCCTGACGTCGATAGCGGCGAATAATTGCCGATGAAATGTCCGCTTTGCGCGGGCTCCACTTATCCTGCCTGGGATTTTACATTATAATAGTCGCCTTTTTGCGACAGCATCTTAGAAGGTTACGCGGCCTGATGTTGTCTGGCAGCAGCGGCGAAGTTAAAAGGATACGTTATGCGTACAGAATATTGCGGACAGCTCAATCTGTCCCACGTAGGTCAGCAAGTCACTCTCTGCGGCTGGGTCAATCGCCGTCGCGATCTGGGTAGCCTGATATTTATTGATATGCGCGACCGCGAAGGGATCGCACAGGTGTTTTTTGACGCCGACCATCAGGATGCTTTCCAGCTGGCCTCTGAGCTGCGCAACGAATTCTGTATCCAGATCACCGGTACCGTGCGTGCGCGCGACGAGAAAAACCGCAACAGCGACATGGCGACCGGCGACGTGGAAGTGTTCGCCCACGCGCTGACCATCATCAACCGCTCTGAACCGCTGCCGCTGGACTCGAACCAGACCAACAGCGAAGAAGCGCGTCTGACTTACCGCTATTTGGACTTACGTCGCCCGGAGATGGCACAGCGTCTGAAAACGCGCGCAAAAATCACCAGCTTTGTTCGTCGCTTTATGGACAGCGAAGGGTTCCTCGATATCGAAACGCCGATGCTGACCAAAGCTACCCCAGAAGGCGCGCGCGACTATCTGGTACCGAGCCGCGTGCACAAAGGTAAATTTTACGCGCTGCCGCAGTCGCCGCAGCTGTTTAAGCAGCTGCTGATGATGTCAGGCTTCGACCGCTATTATCAGATCGTCAAATGCTTCCGCGATGAAGATTTACGTGCCGATCGCCAGCCAGAATTTACCCAGATCGACGTCGAAACCTCTTTCATGACGGCCGAGCAGGTGCGCGAAAAAATGGAGCGCCTGATTCGCGAGCTGTGGCTTGAGGTGAAGGGCGTGGATTTGGGCGAATTCCCGCAGATGACCTTTGCGGAAGCGATGCACCGTTACGGCTCCGATAAACCGGATCTGCGTAACCCAATGGAACTGGTCGACGTTGGCGATCTGTTGAAGCAGGTCGAGTTCCAGGTCTTTGCCGGCCCGGCAAACGACGCCAAAGGTCGCGTGGCGGCCCTGCGTGTGCCTGGCGGCGCGGCCCTGACGCGTAAGCAAATTGACGAGTACGGCAAATTTGTTGAAATCTACGGCGCCAAAGGCCTGGCGTGGATGAAAATCAATCAGCGCGCGAACGGATTTGAGGGCGTACAAAGTCCGGTCGCTAAATTCCTGACGCCGGAGATTGTTGAGGCTATGTTGACGCGCACGGGCGCGCAGGATGGCGATCTGATCTTCTTTGGTGCCGATCGGTCAAAAATTGTGGCGGATGCGCTGGGTGCGCTGCGCCTGAAAGTCGGCCGTGATTTAGCCATTACCGACGAAAAAGCGTGGGCACCGCTGTGGGTGATCGACTTCCCGATGTTCGAAGAGGACGAAGAGGGCGGTCTGGCAGCCATGCACCACCCGTTCACCGCGCCGAAAGCGCTGAGTGCTGAACAACTGGCAGCCGATCCTACGCAGGCGGTGGCAAACGCGTATGACATGGTCATCAACGGCTATGAAGTCGGCGGCGGCTCAGTGCGTATCCACAATGGCACGATGCAGCAAACCGTGTTCAGCATTCTGGGTATCACCGAAGAGGAGCAGCGCGAGAAGTTTGGCTTCCTGCTTGATGCCTTGAAATACGGTACGCCGCCGCACGCTGGCCTCGCGTTTGGTTTGGATCGCCTGACCATGCTGCTGACCGGTACCGAAAACATTCGTGATGTCATTGCCTTCCCGAAAACCACGGCGGCAGCTTGTATGATGACGGAAGCACCGAGCGAGGCAAATCCGGCGGCGCTGGCGGATCTGGGCATTCAACTTGCCCCGAAAAAAGAAAAGCCAGAGACGAAGTAATGCGCTACAAACATCCGGTTTCGGTGCTGGTGGTGATTTTTGCCTGTGACACTGGCCGGGTGTTAATGCTACAGCGGCGGGATGATGCCACCTTCTGGCAGTCGGTTACCGGCAGCCTTGAGCCGGGCGAAACCCCGGTTCAGGCGGCGCTGCGTGAAGTGGCAGAGGAGTTGGCTATCGATATCGCTGGCGAAGGCTTACGGCTTGAAGATTGTCACAAGCAGATTGCGTTCGAAATCTTCCCGCAATATCGTCATCGCTATGCACCTGACGTCACGCATAATCACGAGCACTGGTTCCGCCTGGCGCTACCCTGTGAGCGTGAACCGCTGCTGAGCGAGCATTTGGCCGCGCAGTGGGTGGCGCCTGCCGCCGCTGCCGCGCTAACCAAGTCCTGGAGTAACCGGCAGGCGATAGAAGAGTTCATTTAGCGACGGCTCGCAGGCCTGTTTTGCCGCAGCGAGTCGATAAGCCAAGAGATTTAGGATGCCGGGCCAGCGCGTGCCCCATCCCTGTTGAACAGTCAGGCGCCGATTGTGCGCTGCAGCGTTTTCCTGGTGCAGGCGCCCTCGGCGCGGGCCGTCGAAAACGGTGCGGCAGGCAAGGTAGCCTGAACCCAGTTAAAGATCGGAGAGAAAGTAACATGGCTGGACACAGTAAATGGGCAAATACCAAACACCGTAAAGCGGCGCAGGACGCCAAGCGTGGCAAAATCTTCACCAAGATCATTCGTGAACTGGTGACGGCGGCGAAGCTGGGCGGTGGCGATCCGGGTTCGAATCCGCGTCTGCGCGCAGCAATGGACAAAGCGCTGTCCAACAACATGACGCGTGACACCATGAACCGCGCGATTGCACGCGGCGTGGGCGGTGAAGATGACTCCAACATGGAAACCATCATTTACGAAGGTTACGGTCCGGGCGGCTCCGCAGTAATGGTGGAATGCCTGAGTGATAACCGCAACCGCACCGTAGGCGAAGTGCGCCACGCCTTCACGAAAACCGGCGGCAACCTTGGTACCGACGGCTCTGTAGCCTACCTTTTCAGCAAAAAAGGCGTTATCTCCTTCGCACCAGGTCAGGATGAAGATGCGGTCATGGAAGCGGCGCTGGAAGCCGGCGCAGAAGACGTGATGAGCTACGACGACGGTGCAATCGATGTCTTTACCGCTTGGGAAGAGCTGGGTAGCGTCCGTGATGCGCTGGAAGCGGCAGGGCTCAAAGCCGACACCGCTGAAGTCTCTATGATCCCGTCAACCAAAGCTGAACTTGATGCGGAAACCGCACCGAAACTGCTGCGTCTGATCGATATGCTGGAAGATTGCGATGACGTACAGGAGGTTTACCACAACGGTGAAATTTCTGACGAGGTCGCGGAAACGCTGTAATGGCGTGCCCTGATAACCCCCAAGCCGGAGACGCGCTATGACCGTTATTCTCGGGATCGATCCCGGCTCGCGCGTCACCGGCTATGGCGTGATTCGTCAGGTGGGCCGCCAGCTGACCTACCTCGGCAGCGGCTGTATCCGTACCAGCGTCACCGATCTCCCTTCCCGTCTCAAGCTTATCTATGCGGGCGTGAGCGAGATTATCACGCAGTTCTCGCCCGATTATTTCGCTATCGAGCAGGTGTTCATGGCCAAAAATGCCGACTCCGCGCTGAAGCTGGGGCAGGCGCGCGGGGCGGCGATTGTCGCGGCGGTGAACCTTGATCTGCCCGTGTTTGAGTATGCGGCACGTCAGGTCAAACAAACCGTCACCGGCACCGGCGGTGCAGAGAAAAGTCAGGTGCAGCACATGGTGCGCACGCTATTAAAACTGCCAGCAAACCCGCAGGCCGATGCGGCTGATGCGCTGGCGATTGCCATTACGCATTGTCATCTCAGCCAGAACACGGCGCGCATGAGCGATACGAAGCTGGTCATGACGCGCGGGCGATTGCGCTCAGGCTGATAAATCACGCACGTTTTTGAGGCTGGATATTCATCCAGCCTTTTTTATGGTATATAACGTCGCTGATTCAACGATTAAGGAGCTGCTCGGTGATTGGTCGCTTACGAGGCTATATTCTGGAAAAACAGCCACCGCTGGTGCTGATTGAAGCAAATGGCGTTGGTTATGAAGTGCACATGCCCATGACCTGCTTTTATGAGCTGCCCGACATTCAGCAGGAAGCCATCATTTTCACACAGTTCGTGGTGCGTGAAGACGCGCAACTGCTGTTTGGCTTCAACAGCAAACAGGAGCGAGCGCTGTTCCGCGAGCTGATCAAAGTCAACGGCGTCGGGCCCAAACTGGCCCTGGCCATTCTTTCTGGCATGTCAGCGCAGCAGTTCGTTACGGCCGTTGAGCGCGAAGAGATTGCCTCGCTGGTGAAACTGCCTGGCGTGGGCAAAAAGACCGCAGAGCGTCTGGTGGTTGAAATGAAAGACCGCTTCAAAGGCATGCACGGCGATCTGTTTGGCGGCGATTCGACCTTTACGCTGAGTACTCCTTCTGCCGCGCCGGACAGCAATGACGCTGAGTCAGAAGCCGTGGCGGCGCTGGTGGCGCTGGGCTACAAACCGCAAGAAGCCAGCCGCATGGTTAGTAAAGTAGGTAAACCGGATGCAGATTGCGAAACGCTGATTCGCGAAGCGCTGCGCGCAGCTATTTGAGGTCATCATGATTGAAGCCGATCGTCTGGTGTCGGGCAGCGCTTACACGGAAGAAGAGAGCCTGGATCGCGCCATCCGCCCTAAACTGTTGACGGAATATGTGGGACAGCCCCAAGTGCGCGAGCAGATGGAGATTTTCATCAAGGCGGCCAAGCTGCGCGGGGATGCGCTGGATCATCTGCTGATCTTTGGTCCGCCCGGTCTGGGAAAAACCACGCTGGCGAACATCGTCGCCAACGAAATGGGCGTTAACCTGCGCACCACATCAGGCCCGGTGCTGGAGAAGGCAGGCGATTTGGCTGCCATGCTCACCAATCTTGAACCTCATGACGTCCTGTTCATTGATGAAATTCACCGCCTGTCGCCCGTGGTGGAAGAAGTGCTCTATCCGGCGATGGAGGATTATCAGCTGGACATTATGATCGGGGAAGGGCCGGCGGCGCGCTCTATCAAACTTGATCTGCCGCCGTTCACGTTGATCGGCGCGACCACGCGCGCGGGATCGCTCACCTCGCCGCTGCGCGATCGCTTTGGCATCGTACAGCGTTTGGAATTTTATAATGTGGCGGATCTCCAGCATATCGTGAGCCGCAGCGCTGCGTGCCTGGGATTGGTGCTAAGCGAAGAGGGCGCGCGCGAAGTGGCATGCCGCGCGCGCGGTACGCCGCGCATCGCGAACCGCCTGCTGCGGCGCGTGCGCGACTTCGCTGAAGTGCGTGCCGATGGCAATATGAGCGGTGAAGTGGCTGCCAGCGCGCTGGATATGCTCAACGTGGACAGTCAAGGCTTTGACTATATGGATCGCAAACTGTTGCTTGCCATCATTGACAAGTTTATGGGCGGACCGGTTGGGCTGGACAATCTGGCCGCGGCCATTGGTGAGGAGCGAGAAACCATTGAGGATGTGATTGAACCCTTCCTGATCCAGCAAGGATTCATTCAGCGCACGCCGCGCGGCCGTATGGCCACGCAGCATGCCTACCAGCATTTTGGCATCGCCCGCGAAAGCTAACCGGCGTCAGACCGCCGGTTTCTTTACCATGCTCGCAGCAAAAAGCAGCGCGGCGCACAGCACCACCGACGGGCCTGCAGGCGTATCGTAATTGGCGGAGAAGGCCAGACCGCCCGTCACGGCAATGATTCCCACCACAACCGCAAAACCGGCCATCTGTTCTGGCGATCGTGCGAAGCGGCGCGCGGTCGCGGCCGGGATAATCAGCAGTGACGTTATGATCAGCGCGCCAACAAACTTCATGGCCACACCAATGGTGACCGCCGTGACCAGCATTAGCAGCATGCGGGTGCGAGATAAGTTTACGCCGTCAACCTGCGCTAATTCAGGGCTAATGGTCATCGAAAGCAAGGCGCGCCACTGCCATGCCATCACCGCTAACACCACCGCCACGCCGCCGCTCATGATGGCCAAATCCTGCGGCGTGATGGCCAGCAAGTCACCAAACAGGTAAGCCATAAGATCGACGCGTACGCCCTGCATCAGACTCACCACGACCAACCCCAGCGACAGTGCGCTATGCGCCATAATGCCCAGTAACGTATCTATAGCCAGATGCGGGCGTCGCTCCAGCCACACCAAGCCCAGCGCCAGACAAACGGTCACCGCAATGACCGCGTACCCTGGATTCACGTTGAGCAGAAGCCCGAAGGCGACGCCGAGCAGCGAGGCGTGGGCGAGAGTGTCACCGAAATAGGACATGCGCCGCCATACCACAAATGAGCCCAGTGGGCCGGCGGCCAGCGCGAGCAAAACGCCGCCAAGCCAGCCGGGAAGTAACAGTTCAATCATGACGAAGTCTTTCCTTTGCGCAGAACGATGCGTCCCTGTAAATCGTGACGGTGATTATGGTGATGGCGGTAAATGGCCAGCTGTTGCGCGCCGCGCGTGCCAAACATGGCAATGAATTCAGGATGCTGAGAGACCGCCTCTGGCGTGCCTGAACAACAAATGTGGTGATTGAGGCACAGCACCTCATCGGTTTTGGCCATCACCAGATGCAGGTCATGCGATACCATCAGCACACCGCAGTTAAGCTCTTGCCGCAGCTGATCGATCAAATCATAGAGCGCCACCTGACCGTTGACATCGACACCTTGGGTGGGCTCGTCGAGTACCAGCAATTGCGGTTGGTTGAGCAGGGCGCGCGCCAACAGCACACGCTGCGTTTCACCGCCGGAGAGCTTTTGCAGCGGCGCGCGCAGCAAATGTCCGGCCTGAACGCGCTTTAGCGCAGGCAGGATGGCGCTGCGCGCGGTGCCGCGCGACAGGCGCATAAAGCGCTCAACGCTGACCGGCAAGGTGGGATCGATATGCAGCTTTTGCGGCACATAGCCAATACGTAAGCCCGGCAGACGCGTGACGCTGCCGCTCGTAGGGGGCAGCAGTCCCAGCACCGTGCGCACCAGCGTAGATTTACCTGCTCCATTGGGGCCAAGCAGCGTCAGAATTTTGCCGGGCATCAGCGACAAGCTGACCTGACTCAATACCGGACGCTGAGCAAACTGCACAGAAATGTTTTCAAGTGTAACAAGTGGCGACATAAGATTTACGGTTGCATTGAGTTTCGAATGTTATAATATCACATTCCATCAACTGGTCACGATGGAATGACGCATTATGTTACATATTAACCCCCGCCTCGCTGTTACCGTCTCTGCGGTCACGTTGGCGACCGTTTTTTCTTTCTCTGCCCGCGCGGATGTGGTCGCTTCAATTAAACCGGTGGGATTCATTGCTGCCGCTATCGCCGATGGCGTCACGCCCGTAGACGTATTGCTGCCAGATGGCGCGTCAGAACATGATTATGCGCTGCGCCCCTCGGATGTAAAACGTATTAAAAACGCTGACTTAGTGGTGTGGGTTGGTCCGGAAATGGAAGCCTTTCTGACCCGGCCTGCCGCGGCGCTGCCTGCTGCGAAAAACCTGGAAATTGCGGCCCTGCCAGAGGTGAAATCGCAATTGATTAGCGGTGCTGAAGATGACGACGGCCACGATCACGATCACGCTAATGCAAAGGAATCGGAAATTTCCGAACAACAAGACACGTCTCATGAACATCACCATCACGGCGAATTTAATATGCATTTGTGGATGTCTCCTGAGATTGCGAAACAATCTGCGGTTGCAATCCACGGAAAATTATTGGAACTTATGCCGCAAAGCAAAGCCAAACTGGACGCCAATCTGCAGCACTTTGAAGCAGCCTTAGCGGACGCAGACAAGCACATTGGCGCGCAGCTTGCGCCGGTAAGAAGTAAGGGCTATTTCGTTTTTCACGATGCTTACAGCTACTTTGAGAAACATTACGGTTTGTCACCATTAGGTCATTTCACCGTCAACCCTGAGATCCAACCGGGCGCCCAGCGTTTACATCAAATACGAACACAGTTGGTTGAGCAGAAAGCCGTTTGCGTTTTCGCTGAACCACAATTCAGACCAGCCGTTATCGATGCTGTGTCACGCGGAACAACCGTACGTAAAGGTACGCTTGATCCGCTGGGCATGGGGATCAGCTTAACCAAAGACAGCTATGTGACCTTCCTCTCACAGCTGTCGAGCCAGTATGCGAGCTGTCTGAATGGAGCATAGAGGAATAGGTAAAAGTGCAGCAGATAGCCCGCTCTGTCGCCCTCGCATTTAATAATTTGCCGCGCCCCCACCGCGTTATGCTGGGATCATTAACCGTTGTCACGTTGGCCGTCGCTGTTTGGCGGCCTTACGTTTACCATCCACACGACGTTGCGCCGATTGTCAAAGACATCACGCTGGACAAAAACGCCCTGCGTAATCTGCTGCCGGAAGCCAGTGAGCCGTTGGACCAAACCACGGCGGCACCCGAAGACGATATTCCTGCGGATGACATTGATAACGATGTTTCCGACGCGCCTGACGCACATGATTACACCGTTTCCGCCGGCGATACCTTGAGCAGTGCGCTTAATCAGTATGGCATTGACCTCAGTGATATCAATGCGCTGGTCAGCAGTGACAAAGATCTTCGGACGCTGCGTATTGGTCAGCAGCTAAGCTGGACGCTCAGTGAGCAGGGGCAGCTGCAGGATTTCACGTGGGAAATTGACCGCCGCGAAACGCGCGTCTATACGCGTCAGCCGAATGGCACCTTCACCATGCAGCAGCAGATGCAGAAGGGCGAGTGGCAAAACAGCGTGCTGAAAGGCGAAGTGCGTGGCAGTTTCGCCGCCAGCGCGCAGCGCGCAGGGTTGACCAGCGCCGAAGCCAGTAGCGTCATCAAGGCGATGCAGTGGCAGATGGATTTCCGTAAGCTGCGTGCCGGCGATGAATTCAGCGTATTAATGTCACGTGAAATGCTGGACGGCAAAAGCGCGCAGAGTCAGCTACTGGGCGTGCGTCTGCGCACCGGCGGTAAAGACTATTACGCGTTCCGGGCGGAAGATGGCAAATTCTACGATCGCAAGGGCTCTGGCCTGGCGCGCGGGTTTATGCGTTTCCCGACGGTGAAGCAGTACCGCGTATCGTCGAACTTTAATCCGCGTCGCCTCAATCCTGTTACCGGTCGCATTGCACCGCACCGCGGCGTTGATTTTGCGCTGCCAATTGGCACGCCCGTGTTGGCGGTTGGCGATGGCGAAGTGGTGATGGCGAAAAACGGCGGAGCAGCCGGCAACTATGTGGCCATTCGCCATGGTCGCCAGTACATGACGCGCTATATGCACCTCAGCAAGGCGTTGGTTAAACCGGGGCAAAAAGTCAAACGCGGCGATCGCATTGCGCTCTCGGGCAACACAGGACGCTCAACCGGCCCGCATCTGCATTATGAAGTGTGGATCAACAATCAGGCGGTTAATCCGCTCACGGCCAAGCTGCCGCGGATGGAAGGCCTGACCGGGAAAGATCGCAGCACCTATCTGACGCAGGTGAAAAGTTATCTGCCTCAGCTCGCGTTTAAATAACGGCCTGACGCAGCCATACGTACAAAAACCGACGCTAAACACGTCGGTTTTTTGCTATCTGCTGCAGGATGATTGCAAATTTACCCGTCGCCACTATCATTGAGCCGTCATTTTCAGAGGCGAGTGCATGGAAACCCGAAAAAAAAATAACAGTGAGTTTATTCCCGTTTTTCAACGTTCATTTCTCAAGCCGAAATACTGGGGAAGCTGGCTGGCGATTGGGGCGCTGGCGGGTATGGCGATGTTACCCGCCAGGGTGCGCGATCCCGTGCTGGGCGGATTGGGTAAATTGGCCGGCAGGCTGGCGAAAAGTGCGCGCCGTCGTGCGCTGATCAATCTCTACTACTGTCTGCCGGAACTCAGTGATGCGCAGCGAGAAGAGATTGCTGATCGTATGTTTGCTACCGCGCCGCAGGCAATGGCGATGATGGCGGAATTGGGCATGCGCGATCCGGCGCGCGTCCGTCAGCGCGTGGACTGGCATGGCCGTGAGATCATCGACGCCTTGCAGGCGAATCAAGAAAACGTGATTTTCCTGGTGCCGCACGGTTGGGGAGTCGACATTCCGGCGATGCTGCTGGCCTCGGAAGGGCAGAAGATGGCAGCCATGTTCCACAACCAGAGCGATCCGCTGATGGACTTCGTCTGGAATACCGTACGTCGTCGTTTTGGCGGGCGGATGCATGCGCGCAACGACGGCATTAAGCCGTTTATCGCCTCTGTGCGGCAGGGCTATTACGGCTATTATCTCCCGGATCAGGATCACGGCGCGGAACACAGTGAGTTTGTGGATTTCTTTGCCACCTATAAAGCCACGCTGCCTGCGGTAGGGCGCCTGATGAAAGTGTGCCGCGCCCGCGTGGTTCCTCTGTTCCCGGTCTATAACAGCGCCACGCATCGCCTGGATATTTATGTGCGTCCGCCTATGGACGATCTGCTGGATGCGGATGATGTGACGCTGGCGCGCCGTATGAACGAGGAAGTGGAGATCTTTGTGCGCCCGCATCCCGAGCAGTACACCTGGATTTTGAAACTGCTGAAAACGCGTAAAGCCGGGGACATTGAGCCCTACAAACGCAAAGAGTTATTTCCGCGCAAATAACCATAAAGGGGCCGAGGGCCCCTTTTTTATTCGACGCTCGCCACGTGGCTACGTCGTTTGCGCTCGCGCAAGAACAGCGTGACCAGCCCGAACCACAGGAGGCCCGCCGTAAAGTTAATGGCGCTGAACCACGGCGTTCCGCCGCTGAAATAGCCGCTCTTGGCCAATTCAATGCCCAGCGCCAGTGTCAGGATGCTGATCATGCCCAGCATGGCGGCGATGCTGCCTTTGCCTTCGCTACTGGCGTAAAGCGTTAGTCGGTAGAGTCCGGCGTTCACCATGCCTGCGCCAAAGGCGTAAAGGCTGAGACCCGCGGTCAGCAACAGATAGGTATGGCTATCCAGCAGGTTTGCTATGAGCGCAATGCTTAAACCAATAAGAATGGGCCAGGCGGCAAATTTAACCGGCTGTTCAATGGGTACCCGGCCCGCGAGTTTACTCAGGGTAATATTGCCGCCAATCATGGCAAGAAACACCGGCAGCTGCAGCAGCGCGTACTGCATGCGTGATAATCCTTCATCGTGCATCAGGATCACCGGCGAGAGCGCCACCCACGTCAAAATGGGAATAAATACCAAGCCAATGGCGAATGAGCCGTACATAATCTGCCGATCGCGCGCCAGCCGCAGATAGGCTCGCGCTAAATTGGGCAGCGCAACCGAATGATGACGATCGCCTGCCGTCTCGGGCATGATGCGCCACAGCACCAGGAATGCGACCAGGCTACACGCCGCAAACAGCCAGAACATGCTGCGCCAGTCACCTACCGTGAGCCATGCGGCGCCTGCCAGCGGGCCAGCCAGCGGTGCCAATAGCGCCACGTTAGCCATCAGCGCCATCATGCGCACCGCCAGCGCCTCTTCAAAGGCTTCTTGTATTGCGGCATACCCCACCGCACCGATAAAGCACAGGCTGATGCCCTGCATAAAGCGCAGCGCGACAAACTGCTCTATGGTCTGAACCCAGTTGGTTAGCAAACAGGCGGCGGCAAAAAACACGATGCCAAACAGCAGCACAGGGCGGCGGCCATACTTGTCCGAAAGCGGCCCCAGTAGCCACTGCAGTACCACGCCCCCCATCAGATAGGCGGTGAGCGAAGTGGAAACCCACTCGGGACCAACGTTAAATTCCGTGGTCACCTGCAGCATGCCCGGCTGGATCATGTCATGGGCAATATAGGTCGCAAATTCAAACAGCACCAGCGCGAGAGGAAACAGCAGAGCGCGCCCGGTGAGCTGTGAGAGAGGACGATAGCGGGCCATCTGGCCTCCTTGTCAGTAAATGAAAACGCGACTGCCAGGCAGTCGCGTTTGTCCATGGTGTACAGCCGCTGGGAAAAAGCGTGACGATTAATCGACGCGTAAAACACGGCTGGTGTTGGTGGTGCCCGTGGTAGCCATCACATCGCCTTGGGTCACAATCACCAGATCGCCTGAGACCAGGAAGCCTTTATCACGCAGCAGATTAACGGCATCGTGCGCGGCGGCAACACCGTCATTGTTGCTGTCGAAAAACACCGGCGTCACACCACGGTACAGTGCGGTCAGGTTCAGGGTGCGTTCATGACGCGACATCGCAAAAATCGGCAAGCCCGAGGTAATGCGCGAGGTCATCAGCGCCGTGCGGCCTGACTCTGTCATGGTGATAATCGCGGAAACCCCTTGTAAATGGTTGGCCGCGTACATCGCTGACATCGCAATGGCCTCTTCGATATTATCAAACTGCACGTCAAGGCGGTGCTTAGAAACATTGACGCTGGGGATCTTTTCCGCGCCCAGACAGACTTTTGCCATCGCGGAAACGGTTTCCGCAGGATACTGACCCGCAGCGGTTTCGGCAGAAAGCATGACCGCATCGGTGCCATCCAGCACGGCGTTAGCCACGTCCATGACTTCGGCGCGCGTGGGCATCGGGTTGGTGATCATCGACTCCATCATTTGCGTGGCGGTGATGATCGTACGGTTCAACTGACGCGCGCGGCGGATCAGCGCTTTCTGGATACCCACCAGCTCAGGATCGCCAATCTCGACGCCCAAATCGCCACGGGCAACCATCACGACGTCAGAAGCGAGGATAATATCATCCATGGCTTCCTGGGTGGCTACCGCTTCGGCACGTTCCACTTTCGCCACCAGTTTTGCATCGCAGCCAGCATCACGCGCCAGGCGACGAGCATAATTCATGTCTTCGCCGTTGCGCGGGAAAGAGACGGCCAGATAATCCACGCCGATCTTCGCGGCGGTGACGATATCCAGCTTGTCTTTTTCGGTCAGCGCTTCTGCAGACAAGCCGCCGCCCAGTTTATTGATGCCTTTATTATTGGAGAGCGGGCCGCCCACCGTGACTTCGGTGAACACTTTCACGCCTTCCACGCTCAGCACTTTGAGCTGCACGCGACCATCGTCCAGCAGCAGGATATCGCCGGGCACCACATCTTCAGGCAGCCCTTTGTAATCGATGCCGACTTTCTCTTTGTCGCCTTCGCCTTTGCTCAGATTAGCGTCCAGCAGGAAACGGTCGCCCACATTCAGGAAGACTTTGCCTTCCTTAAAGGTTGAAACGCGAATTTTGGGGCCCTGGAGATCGCCCAGGATAGCCACGTGGCGGCCTAATTTAGCCGCGATTTCGCGCACTTTGTCCGCGCGCTGCTGATGATCTTCCGGTGTGCCGTGCGAGAAGTTAAGTCGAACAACGTTGGCACCTGCCGCGATGATTTTTTCAAGATTATTATCACGATCGGTAGCTGGGCCGAGGGTTGTCACGATCTTGGTTCTTCTGAGACGTCTGGACATGAAGGACTCCGTTTACTAAGTATCGTGTCGCGCTCACGGGGACACGGTAGGGTTGCCTATTCTGTATGCGTGATAGGCTGTGGTTCGACTCACAGGGTGAATGTGATAATACCTTCTACTGTGCAGTCATGCATAGCGCCGGGGTTCGTCGCGTCATGCGGGCCGATCTCGTTAGCTGGCAACACTGCGGCCAGGTAATGTGCAGCGCATGGACGGCTTCGTGAAAGCGGTTACATTCACCGGGCGAGCCAGTTCTATCATATTTTTCTTGCGACCAATATGCGTGATGAGAACAAACACGTCATTTGGTGCACTATTTATGCATCTCATGCGCTAGATCACACTATGATTAAGCCGAACAAAATCCCCCTAAAACAAGGGGGCGGACACCCTAAACCCTGTCGCTGACCCAGCCAGCGCCCTATGCGAAGCGGTAAAGCGCAGCGCCAGATAAATGCTTGCCTGCGGTTTTTGGCATACTTTACAGACGTGCAGCGCTCATCCAGACAAACATCGATACAGAAAAAGCGGCGCGATACGTGCGTTGATGCCGCTTTTTGCGCCATCTTATTCATAGTTATAGAGAAAGCCACACCGTATCCGGGTTGTTCCGGTGCGGGGAAAAAAGTACATTGTGCCGTAACAAAAAATACAATCAGGACCCGGAATGATGAGGACACTCAAACCGGGACCATCCTGCAACGAGGAGAGGAATATGGCGGTAACACAAACAGCCCAGGCATGCGATCTGGTGATTTTCGGTGCCAAAGGCGATCTTGCTCGCCGGAAACTGCTGCCTTCGCTGTATCAGCTGGAAAAAGCCGGCCAGATCCATGCTAACACGCGCATTATTGGCGTAGGGCGCGCGGATTGGGATAAAGCGGCGTACACCAAGGTGGTGCGTGAAGCGCTGGAAACCTTCATGAAAGAGAAGATTGACGAAGCGCTGTGGGATACGCTCAGCGGCCGTCTCGACTTCTGCAACCTCGATGTGAACGACACGTCGCACTTCACCAAATTGGGCAAAATGCTCGATCAAAAAGAGCGTGTGACCATTAACTATTTCGCCATGCCACCCAGCACCTTTGGTGCCATCTGCGAAGGCTTGGGTGCGGCAAAACTGAACGCCAAGCCCGCTCGTGTGGTGATGGAGAAGCCGCTCGGCACGTCGCTGGAAACCTCGCGTGAGATCAACGACAGTGTGGGCAAATTCTTTGATGAAAGCCAGGTGTTCCGTATTGACCACTACTTAGGTAAAGAGACGGTGCTGAACCTGCTGGCGCTGCGTTTTGCCAACTCGATCTTCGTCAACAACTGGGACAACCGCACCATCGACCACGTGCAGATCACCGTGGCGGAAGAGGTGGGCATCGAGGGGCGTTGGGGCTACTTCGACAAAGCGGGCCAGATGCGCGATATGATCCAGAATCACCTGCTGCAAATCCTGACCATGATCGCCATGTCCCCGCCGTCTGATCTTTCCGCCGATGCGATCCGCGATGAGAAAGTCAAAGTCTTGCGCTCGCTGCGTCGCATCGATCAAACCAACGTGCGCGAAAAAACGGTACGCGGACAGTACACCGCCGGTTTTGTGCAGGGCAAAAAAGTGCCGGGCTATCTGGAAGAAGAGGGGGCCAACAAGCAGAGCGCCACAGAAACGTTCGTCGCTATTCGCGTGGATATCGACAACTGGCGCTGGGCGGGCGTGCCTTTCTATCTGCGCACCGGCAAGCGTCTGCCGACCAAATGTTCAGAAGTGGTGGTGTACTTCAAAAACCCGGAAATGAACCTGTTTAAAGATTCTTACTCAGAACTGCCGCAGAACAAGCTGACCATTCGTCTGCAGCCGGACGAAGGCGTGGATATTGAGATCCTGAACAAGGTGCCGGGGCTGGATCACAAGCACAAGCTGCAAACCACCAAGCTTGATCTGAGCTATTCCGAAACCTTCAACCAGTCGCACCTGGCGGATGCTTACGAGCGCCTGCTGCTGGAAAGCATGCGCGGGATCCAGGCGCTGTTTGTGCGTCGCGATGAAGTAGAAGCGGCGTGGGCCTACGTGGATTCCATTATTGAAGCGTGGGGGGCAGACGGCGACGCCTCAAAACCATACCAGGCGGGCACGTGGGGCCCGGTGGCCTCAGTGGCGATGATCACTCGCGACGGACGTTCCTGGAACGAATTCGAATAACCCGTCTTAAAAGCCCGCCAGTGAGCGGGCTTTTTTGTGGCTGTCGACAGCCACGCAAAAATGAACCGGGGTTTTAAAAATCGTAAACAGCGGATAGACGACACACTTACCGATCTTGTATGGTAGACCCCTCTCTTACCCCCGGCCGACAGCGGCGCCGAATGTGCTAAAGGAAACGCAATGAAAAACTGGAAAACGAGTGCTGAACAGATCCTCACCACGGGGCCGGTAGTGCCAGTGATTGTGGTCAATAAACTGGAGCACGCGGTACCCATGGCGCGCGCGCTGGTGGCAGGGGGAGTGCGTGTGCTTGAGGTGACGTTGCGCACCCCGGTGGCGATGGATGCACTGCGCGCGATGATCCGCGAGGTGCCGGAGGCTATCGTGGGCGCCGGTACGGTCATCAACACGCAGCAGCTCAAAGAGGTCACTGATGCGGGTGCGCAGTTCGTGATAAGCCCCGGACTGACCGAGCCCTTGCTTAAGGCGGCGGTGGAGGGACCGGTGCCATTGATTCCTGGCATCAGCACGGTGTCGGAATTAATGACCGGAATGGATTACGGTTTGCGCGAATTTAAATTTTTTCCCGCAGAGGCCAATGGCGGCGTAAAAGCGCTGTCGGCAATCGGTGGCCCCTTCCCGCACGTTCGATTTTGTCCCACTGGCGGGATCACGCCCGCTAACTATCGTGACTACCTGGCGTTGAAAAGTGTGCTGTGTATTGGTGGCTCGTGGCTGGTACCGCCCGAAGCGCTGGAAAGCGGCGACTGGGCGCATATTACGCGGCTAGCGCGCGAAGCGGTGAGCGGCGCAGCAGCGCGATAAGCAAGACAGGGCGCACTGACGTGCGCCCGGAAGATGTCTTACCCTTGAACCTTCACCGCCGCAGCGCTGGCAATCGCCCGGGCGACGGCGTCATCGGTGCTGTCGCCGGTGGCCAGCGCAACACCAAGACGGCGCTGACCCGCAATCTCCGGTTTGCCAAACAGCCGCAGCTGCAATCCCGCGCCCAATGCTGCCTCGACATTCATAAAGCGCACGTTTTGGCTCTCCAGCTGCGGCAGAATAACGGCCGACGCCGCCGGACCGTATTGACGAATGGCACCGATCGGCAGGCCCAAAAACGCCCGCACGTGCAGGGCAAATTCAGACAGATCCTGTGAAATCAGCGTCACCATGCCGGTGTCGTGCGGGCGCGGCGAGACTTCGCTGAAAATGACCTCGTCGCCGCAGACAAACAGCTCCACGCCAAACAGGCCGTAGCCGCCGAGCGCCTTCACCACTTCAGCGGCAATGGCCTGCGCGCGCTGCAGGGCCGTCGCGCTCATCTGCTGCGGTTGCCACGATTCGCGATAGTCGCCATCTTCTTGCCGATGGCCAATCGGCGCACAAAAATGCACGCCATCGACGGCACTGATGGTCAGCAAGGTGATTTCAAAATCGAATTTCACCACCCCTTCCACAATCACCCGGCCTGCGCCCGCACGTCCACCTTGCTGGGCATAATCCCACGCGTGGTCCAGCTGGCTGGCATCGCGGATAAAGCTTTGCCCTTTGCCTGAAGAGCTCATCACGGGTTTTACGATGCAAGGAAAACCAATGTGCGCTGCGGCTTCAACAAAGGCCGCTTTGCTGTCGGCAAACTGATAGGTGGAGGTGGGCAATGACAGCGTCTCGGCGGCCAAGCGGCGAATGCCTTCACGGTTCATGGTCAGGCGTGCGGCGCGTGCGGTTGGCACCACTTTCTGGCCTTCTGCTTCTAGCGCCAGCAGCGTTTCGGTGGCAATGGCCTCGATCTCCGGCACCACGAAATCAGGTTTTTCCTGCGTGATGAGCGCGGCCAGCGCATCACCGTCGAGCATGTTGATCACATAGCGACGGTGCGCGACGTGCATCGCGGGCGCATCGGCGTAGCGATCTACCGCAATCACCTCGACGCCCAGGCGTTGGCACTCCAGAGCGACCTCTTTTCCCAGTTCGCCTGACCCTAACAGCATCACACGCGTGGCCGCAGGGCGCAGCGCGGTTCCCAGTGTTGTCATAATTTCACCTTAGCAGTCAAAATGCGCGCGCAGTATAAACGAAAACGTTTGCGTGCTCACGTTTATCCTGACGGTGGCTTTGCTGTACTTTGCTGCCTCTGACGTTATCTGACAAAGACTGCGGCAGCATAAAGGGCGGAAAAGTAAACGGGAGTTAAACGATGAGCCATTGGCTGCAACAAATTCAATCCCTGCTGACAAAGAAGAGCAGCACAAGCGCGAGCGGCCTCAGTGACATGCTGGCACCGGGTGCATTGGGTGGCCTTGCCGGTTTGCTGGTGTCCAGCCAATCGGCACGTAAGCTGCTGACGAAATACGGCGGTAAAGCCCTGATTATCGGCGGCGGCGCCGCAGCGGGGACCGTGCTGTGGCGCAAATATCAACAGCGAATACGCGAGTCGCATCAGGATGAACCGGGCTTCGGTCAGCAAGCCTCACCGCCGGACCAACGCGCCGCGCGCTTGATCACCGCGCTGGTGTTCGCCGCGAAAAGCGACGGACACATTGATGCCAGAGAACGTCAACATCTCGACGACGCCATTCATCAAGCAGGTTACGGCGCACAGGCGGAAGCACTGATCCAGCAGGCGCTGGCGCGTCCGCTCGATCCTCAGGGTCTTGCGGCGGAAGTCAAAAACGAGCAAGAGGCGCTTGAACTCTATTTACTCAGCTGTGCGGCGATCGACATCGACCATTTTATGGAGCGCAGTTACCTCGCGGCGCTGGGTGAAGCCCTGAAAATCCCGCCGGACGTTCAGGCTGACATTCAACGTGACATTGCCGCAGAGCAAGCCGCTTAACCGCCTTGGTTAAAGAACCTTTCACCATTCCACACAACGACGCGGCGGTGCACCTCGCAGCACCGGCGCGGGCATCGCCATCAGGACCAGGCTAAAGCCGTTGGCGCATCGCGTTTACGGCTTGTCAATGCGCGCGACCAGTGCCACGCTTGCAAGAGATTGTTTGATAGCCAAGGACTTTTTTATGAAACAGCCGCAGGCAAAAAAAATCCCCCATGCGTTGACGCTGCATGGCGAGACGCGCATTGACAACTACTACTGGCTGCGCGATGACGATCGACAAGACCCGGAGGTGTTGGCTTACCTGAACGCAGAGAATGCCTACGGTAAGGCGGTCATGGCACCGTTGGAACACCTGCAAGAGCGGGTGATGCAAGAGATCGTCGAGCGCATCCCCCAGCAGGACCACTCGGTGCCGTATGTGAAAAATGGCTACCGATATCAAAGCCGCTATGAGCAAGGTAATGAGTATCCGGGCTATTTCCGCCAGCGTATTGATGCGCCTGAAGATGAGCCGTGGCAACTGCTGCTGGATGGCAATCAGCGTGCGGCGCACAGCGATTTTTACACCATGGGCGCGCTGGCCGTATCGCCCGATAATCAGGTGATGGCGCTCGCAGAGGATTTTCTCTCGCGTCGCCAGTACGGCATTCGTTTTCGTAATTTGAGCAGTGGCAGTTGGTACCCTGAAGTACTGATTGATGCCTCATCCAGCGTGGCGTGGGCCAACGATTCGCGGACGCTTTACTATGTGCGTAAACACCCGAAGACGCTGCTGGCGTACCAGGTTTGGCGGCACGAGTTGGGCCATCCGCAGTCTGACGACCAGCTGGTGTACGAAGAAAAAGATGAGAGTTTTCACCTGAGCGTGCATAAAACCACCTCGGAGCACTTTATCCTGATCGCGCTCTACAGCACCACCACCAGCGAGATCATGCTTGTCGATGCGGCTTACCCAGACGCACAGCCCCAGGTGTTTTGCCCACGCCGCCGCGACCATGAATACAGCATCGATCACTACGACCATCAGTTTTATATTCGCTCGAATCGCGACGGCAAAAATTTTGGCCTCTACCGCAGCCAGTGGCTGGCGGAAGCCCGTTGGGAAACCCTGATCGCACCGCGCGATCACGTGGTGATGGAGGACTTCCAGCTGTTTCGTCACTGGCTGGTGGTGGAGGAGCGCCAGCGCGGCGTAAGTACGTTGCGTCAGATTAACTGGCAAACCGGCGAGAGCTTTGGTATCGCCTTTGACGATCCTGCCTACGTGACCTGGCTTGCCTATAACCCTTCTCCGGAAAGCGACACCGTGCGCTATGGCTACTCTTCCATGACCACGCCCACGACGCTGTTTGAGCTAAATATGGAAACGGGTGAACGCCGCGCACTCAAGCAGACGCCGGTGCCGGGCTTTGCTTCGGAGGAGTATAAAAGCGAACACCTGTGGATCACCGTGCGCGACGGCACCGAGGTGCCGGTTTCGCTGGTCTATCACCGCAAACATTTTCAGCGCGGCAACAATCCGCTGCTGGTGTACGGCTATGGCGCTTACGGCAGCAGTTTGGATGCCAGCTTTGGCACCAGCCGCCTGAGCTTACTGGAGCGCGGCTTTATCTATGCCATTATCCACGTACGAGGCGGCGGAGAACTGGGCCAGCAGTGGTATGACGACGGTCGCCTGCTTTCAAAGATGAACAGCTTCACCGATTTTATCGACGTGACCGAGGGGCTAGTGGCAAAAGGGTATGGCCATCCTCAGCAGCTATACGCGATGGGCGGTAGCGCTGGCGGATTGCTGATGGGCAGCGTTATCAATTTGGCCCCGTCGCTGTTCAACGGCGTGGTTGCGCAGGTGCCTTTTGTGGATGTCGTGACCACCATGCTGGACCCCAGCATTCCGCTCACCACCGGTGAATATGACGAGTGGGGGAACCCAGAGGAGGCTGAATTTTACCGCTATATTCGCCAATACAGCCCCTATGACAACGTCGAAGCCAAAGCGTATCCGCACCTGTTGGTGACCACCGGTTTGCACGATTCGCAGGTGCAATACTGGGAGCCTGCAAAATGGGTGGCCAAGTTACGCGAGCAAAAAACCAATGACGCGCTGCTGTTGCTGTGTACCGACATGGACTCCGGCCACGGCGGCAAGTCGGGACGCTTTAAATCGTATGAGGGCGTCGCCATGGAGTTTGCGTTTCTGATTGGGCTTGCCCAAGGTTGCTTATCCCGCGAAAGCGATCACTGATCGCTTTTCACGTATTTACGCAGCGCCTGCCGCAGCGGTGGGCGCAAATCGCGCACATTTTCCAGTACCCAGCGTAGATAGCCCGGATCTTTACGCGCAATGCTGCCAATACTTTGTCCGCGATATTTGCCGAAGGGAAAGACATCGCCGCTGATTTCAGCAGGCTGGCAGCGGGCCACCATTTCACTGACGCTCCAGCCTGACGTTTCCATAATGCGAATCAGCAGCGCGGCGGTGACGTAGCAATCGTAGAGCGCGCGGTGCGCATGAAGATCGGCGGGCGGGAACACCTCAAGCTTGAGACTCTGACGCAGCGCCTGGTTGCCGTATCGAATACCGGGCCACAGCTGGCGCGCCAGCGTCATGGTACAGATCCACTCTCCGGGCAGGGTGGGCAGCATGCGGCGATCAAAACTGGCGTTGTGGGCCACGTAGTGAGGACTACCGTGGTAGCGACCAATGGCTTCTTCAATGCTGGGCTTATCGGCGACCATGGCTTCGGTGATGCGATGCACGGCCATCGCTTGGCGGCTGATAGGCCGATCGGGGCAGATCAAGTCGCTCATAGGGTTAACAATGTGGCCGTCAATCACATCCACCGACGCCACTTCAACCACGCCACCCTGAAGGCCGCAGGTTTCCGTATCGATTACGCGTAACATAAATTACTTCTGTTTGGGTTCATAGGGCAGACGAGAGAGGCTGAGCGACGCCTGGCGATAGGTCATCAGGCGTTGGCGGAACCAGTCGCGTAACGCTTCAGGCTGCTCGCGTTCGACCATCTCAGCCACCACGGGCATATTGTAGCGTTCTTTGAAAGCCACGCCGGCGGCCGCCAGATCAACGTTGATTTTATCTTTCTCTTCCTGCGGCAGCAGGGCAAGGTTATGAGACATATTTTTCTCCTGACAATCAGGCGCAAAAGTAATGGTTTCGTCGTTGCGGATCAAGGAGATTGGATCGCACCGCAAGGCTCGACAGGGCCTGACCAGCGGCGTATCCTGCTGCCACATTACGGCCCAGCGCCGATGAGATGAGGGAAAAGCGATGAATAAAAAGGCGTTATTCCGCGCAGGTGCGCTTCTGCTGACGGTGTTCTCTCTGCTTTTTAGTGGGCTTGCGTCGGCGCATGCCCATCTTAAAACGCAGCGCCCTGCGGACAATGCCCAGTTAACGTCGTCGCCGACGGCACTGACGCTGACCTTCAGCGAAGAGATCGAACCGGCGTTCAGCGGGGTCGAATTACTCAATGAACAGCATCAGCCGCTCGCGCTGAAAAAAGCGGCCGTTAACCCTCAGAAGCGTGCGCAGTTGATCGTGCCGCTAAGCCAGTCTCTGTCGGCGGGTGAATATCAAGTGAAGTGGCACGTACTTTCAGTTGATGGGCATAAAACGCAGGGCAGCTATCGCTTCCGCGTGAAGTGATGTTAGCGACGCTGTGGATTATTCTGCGGGCAGTGCATTTTTTTGCTGTGCTGCTGCTTGCCGGTAGCGCGTTTTATACCGCACTGCTTGCGCCGCGCGGCTACCGGTCGCGGTTGGCCCAACGTCTTAACGCCATGATGGCGGGCGCTGCGGTGCTCAGCGCGATCGGTGCGGTTCTGATGCTTAACGTGCAGAGCGGTTTGATGAGCGGTGACTGGCGCAATATCGTCGATGGCACCACGATTCAGATCGTGCTGTCGACGCACTGGGGCCATGTGTGGTGTGCCGTCATCATCGCCGCGTTGTTGAGTTTACTGACGTGGCAATGGCAGGGCGCACGGCGGCAAGCGCTTTTGCTCTTGACCAGCCTCCTTCAGCTGATCCTGCTGGCGGGCGTGGGACATGCGGCGATGCGCGAGGGGTGGCTGGGGTGGCTGCAACAAAGTAATCATGCGCTGCATTTGATCGGTGCTGCCTTTTGGAGCGGCGGTTTGCTCCCGGTACTCCTGCTGATGCGCGAAGCCCGACAGATTGCTTTTCGCGGCGATGCGATTCGCGCCATGATGCGCTTTTCTCGCTATGGGCATCTGGCCGTGGCGCTGGTTTTGCTGACCGGCATTGTCAATGGCGTGCTGATAGCGGGAAACCCCCTCCATTGGCAGCGCTCGCTGTGGAGCACGCTGCTGTGGATAAAGGTGCTGCTGGTGGGCTTCATGGTGACCATTGCGCTAGTTAACCGCTATCTGTTAGTGCCGCGCTTTAGCGTGGCCGGCAGTCAGTCGGCCCAGCTGTTTATTCGCCTCACGCAGTGTGAACTGCTCGTGGCCATGATTGTTGTCGGGCTGGTGAGCGTGCTTGCCACGTTGTCCCCAGCCTGAGGATTTACTGGAAAAGAGGGCAAGATTTTGCTGAAAAAAGTCATTCCCGCCTGCATCCTGCTGGCGCTCTGCGGCCAGGCGATGGCGGCACAAATTATTACCGTAAGCCGTTTCGAGATAGGTAAGGACAAGTGGCCTTTTACCCGTGAAGAGGTGATGCTGACGTGTGAGAAGGATGGCAGCCTGTTTGCGATCAATCCCAGTACTTTATTGCAATACCCGCTAAACGAGAAGGCCCGCGCGCGCGCCGATGCCGGTAAAGGCACGCTGCAATCCATCGACACCATTGTGGCCGACGACAAAGCGCATCCCGGCAAAAAAATGAGCCTGCAGCCGATTGTCGACCGTGCGCAACAGCTGTGTGACCGCGCGTCCTGAGCAAAATCTGCGCCAGCGCACGCTTTTTAAGCTGCGTGGATCGACAGGAGTGCCGTCAGGATCACAGAGTTGGCAGCCAAAAGGGTGTCGCGCCATCGCTGGCTGGAAATTAAGCGATGTTGGTCTACCTTTAAATGGCAAGGCGTACCTCGCCTGCAAAAATGCCAACTTTTAGCGCACGGCTCTTAACGAGCCATTTCCCTGGACCCGATACAGGAATCGTATTGGGTCTTTTTTTTATATCGTTGTTTTTAAATGAAAAATTGATGGTTATCCCGAAAATTACCGACATTTTCCCGAAATTTTCATACTCAGTCTAAACCATCACATATTCCTGACCGCGAGAATCCAGATACTTTTTGGTCATAGCAATGCTTTTATGACCGAGTAATCGTTGCGCGAGTTCTTCACCATTCTCCAGTTCATAAAGCCTACTGGCAAGGCTTCTTATCTCGTGAAAAGAAGGTGGGTTCGCGCCGAATGTTAACCCACACGACTCGCGCGCAGCTCCAAATGCTCCGGTGATGGCATCAGGAGCAACAGGCCCGGCTTTTCTCCCTCCACGTCTTACAGATGAATAAATGAGATGATCGGAGGGATTCCCTTTTCTACAGCTCTCGATTGCTTCCCTCAAACTTAAACCTACCTCTCTCAACTGCAGTGAAAGTGGCAATGCGAGCTTGTGACCAGTTTTTCCCTGCGTAATGAATAAGCGATCATCTTTAACATCGCTGAATTTCATCCTCGAAATATCTTCCCTGCGCTGGCCGGTCAGTAGCGCCAGGATTAAGGCATTTTCAATCCATCCGCCAATAGCTCGCGCAGATAATCGGATCGCATTAAATTGCTCTACAGATAGGCGTTCTCGCTTCACTTCTGGTGCGGGGGTTTTTGTAGGCTCTACGATATTCTTTTCAATTATTCCTTCAACTATCGCTTCGCGAAATACATCCAGCAGCAAAGAACGCAGCGCTACCGCCATGCTTCGCTTTCCATCCCCTATGTATGTATCAAGGAATACTGCAATATCGCGCGTTGTTAATGATACTAATGGCCGCTGGCCAAATTCGGCCCGCAGTGTTACCAGTTGATTGGATCTTATTTTCAGAGTGGAAGACCTTAGATCCCTGCGCGCGAGTATTACTGTGTATCGGTCTACCCACTTATCAAAAGTGAGTTCGGGAGCAGCTTTAAGACGCTCAAGAAGGGCGGATGGAATATAGTTTTGATCAAGGTAATTGTTAGCCTCAATTGCTTGGGCTACCGCTTCCCTGCGGGAAATGCGTCCGAGCGATAGCTCCTGCCCGGTTATAGGAATAGATTTGTTTCGACTTTCTGAATGTCAGATTCCTTGGCAGATTACCGTCGTATCGTTCCGGCCTTTTCGACATGCTTCAGCTTCTCCAGCAACGATCCCTTTTTGGGCGGTTTATTAATCGAGGTTTTACGTACCATTTTGCTTTTACGAGGATCGACATATATTGAACCCGGCTCAAGCATGTACTCCCGTCCGTGCAGCTCAGGACAAGGGTAAATACGCCCCTGGCGCACCCAGCGACGCAGAGTAGAGAGAGAGGGCGGTTTCGAGTATGTCTCGCTCGCCCACTCCAGCAGGTTAAGTAGTTTTGCCATTTTTCCTCCAATACGTTTTAGCGGGATTTGAGCGCAAACTAACGCAACATTTTCGTTTATTGATATATGAGAACAAATTGATGTGGTGGGACGGGATTTTGCTATTTGGCAACGGTTATCGGGCGGAACAGGTCCAGACCACCACGATGCAAATAAATGCGACGAGCCAGAGGGTTAGCTCGTCTGTTGTGATGCCACGGATGGCACTCATCAGAACTGCTTGCCTTGGGCTGGCTGCGGTTTTCTTTTTTATGATCGGTGCGCTGACGGTTGTAATCGAGCTTCTCCGCAATCGCCCCTTCAATGTCGTAACCAAAAGCATGCGCATAATCGAGAATACGAATAACAGCGTCAGCCAATTCAACCTCTGCCATCTTGCGGTGTGGCAAATGGTCATCCATGAGATTCTTGCGCTCTCCTTCCATAGCCTCGCTGATTTCCGAGTGGATCAGGCAAAGCAGCGTACCTTTCTCGTGTGGATTCTCCCACCAACCAGCATCAATGTTCTGTTGATGGATTCTTTGCTGAAGCTCTTTAATAGACATAACAACTCCTTACGCAGAGCGCGATAAAAGTTAATGGGATGGGTAGACCGGCTGGGGCTAACAGGCAGGGAAAATTAAAAAGGTATTTTTAATGCACTATATTTGCTTTTGGCTTTTTTAAGCCTAAAGTTGATGGGCTTTACTTCATCCTCCAAAGATATACGGCGGTCTTTCAACCTTTTTAGGAACAGAGTGGACATACACACAGCCGTATCAGCTCAATTGTCCGAGCTAATTCATCTTCTTACTACTAGCGAAAGAGAGACTCTTAGCCAAGAAAGCAACGAAGAGATGATGGAAATGTACCTCGTACTAGGTGCACTTCTACAATGGACATTTCAGGTGAAAATCAAAGCCTAGTTGTCGAACCACTCGACATATTGTAGAACGCAGCAGGCCCGATAGGAAAGGGTCTGCTGAATGCTCCTCATGCCGCCCTCCGGTTCTTCATTGCCCACATCACTCGTTCATGGTCCTGACGGCACTCAGGCGAGCAGTAATTGCAGCTTTCGCGCGATGGCTCACCACAATCACCGTTGCGACAAACCAGTGACCGCGGCTCCGGTAGTGGCCGATTAGCCAGCGCAATCTGCGTGTTGAGTAATTCAAGTGCTGATGCGCTATCAATAGGGTCTGCACACATAGAGATTCTCCAGATTTAGGCAATAAAAAACCCCGCCGGGGCGAGGTTTAGTCGAAATTATCGTATTTTTTCAGGTCTCAATGTTGCACCCCACATTCCTTGATGGGGGCCTGAGCAAGCGATTACTGAAAAATATCCGGTAAGGAAATAGGCCCCCCTAAACCAATAAAATCTTGCGTCATGGGAATCGCCTTTTTCTATATGAATCTCAAGGCCTGAACATTTCCTGGAAGAGGGTTTCTCTCCAAGATTTAGTGTCTCAAAGCAGTTAGTCCAAACTACAAAGTAACCACCACCATCCTCATTAACCTCAGCGTTGAATGAATCTTCATCAATGATAACGTTAATAAAAACAGTTTTTTGCACGTTCTCTGTTATAAATTTTTCAAAAGCGTCAGATGTTCCATGAAAATTTTCGAGGAGTATTGGTTTTTTCCTTGCGTGATTCTTTGGAAAAGATACTTCTCTTGAATTTATGTATGCCTTGTACGCATAGTAGGCACCACATAATCCAGCAAGGAGGGATAGAGTGCTGGTGATATCCATAATTTTTCCAGCGATCAAGTCATAATTCTAAATATTACCTCCTTACTAATAGACACTCAAGGTATGTCATTGGAGTGTGCTATTGCTGTGCATCCTTATGATTTTGAGGATTTTTTATGGAGTAGTGCGTTAAGTCACAGCTTTTAATTAGACAGGCCTTAGGAAGAAATAATTAACATTTTCACGCTCAGCACTCATCAATTTCTGCTTTACGAATAAGAAACACATCGGTCGCTTTATCAAGCAGTGCTGGACTGCCAGCCAGTACTTTCGCAGCGTATTTGTAGCACTTATCTAAGCTTGCGACGTTGACTGAGTTACTCGCTGCCTCGGTGAAATCTGCCAGCAGCTGATCCGGAGTGCGCGGGGCGTCGCTGGGAGGGGTTGGATTGATTTCTCTTTCTGCCATTTGCTGCTGATCAGCTGGCCTGTTGTTAATCAAAGTGTTGAGGTCAGCACGGCTGCGCGCCGGCGTTACATCTCGTTCCGCGCGCTGTGTCTGCTCAAACTCATCAGGCGTATAAACGCCGAGAATAACGTCCGGGCAGTAAAGGCGCGCCCAGTACTTAACGGCCAGATACGCCAGCTGCTGTTTTGGTGCCGTCTTCCAGAGAGGGGAATTGCGCGTGGTGACGTATTCCATGTAGAGAGGCTCACCCCAGGTAATTTCCGTTTCACCACGCAGCACGGCGCCGACCCGCACACAAAGCCCTCGCTCATTAGATGCATTGGCCGCGCCCGGTTTGAACTTGTCCCAGTCACCGCCATATTCGTATTTGAAGCGCCCCTGTACGGCTGTTGAGCTGGTAATCACCGCATTGACCAGTTGCGCCTCATAGCCCAGCGTGCCGTTTACGAGATGCGTTTTCTGCGCCACTGCATACGGGTTCATTCCCCACTGTGCCGCCTGCAGCGCAATCGCCAGACAGTCAGCGGGCTTGCCTGCCAGATGCTGCGGAACGGTGGCTTTGCCCTGTGCCATGACCTCGGCAAATGCCTGCAGTTTTTGCAGACCGGTCGGGCTGAAAATTGCTGCTTTGGTGTCGGCCTCGTTGACCGGCGACTGCATCATTTCTTTGCTCATGCGTAATCCTTTCTCTTGGCCCAGTCAGGGCGCGTGATTTCTTCAATGCCGCCCCAGTTACCGGATTGCATGCATTTGTGATAGGCGTTGAGGTCGCGGCGAAACAGGTCATAGCCCACGGCGACGTCATCCTCACCGAGCTGGAAGACGCGTACCGGATAACTGACACATTCAACGCGTGGCAATGTGCGCTCAACAAAAGTTTTTGTTAAGTACGCATTGGCACGGGCAATGCCTAGGGTCTTTTCGAGCTCGCTTGCACGGCGCTTTACATCGTATTGAATCAGCTTTGGCTGCTTTTCCAGCAGCTCATATGCACGCGCTAAAGCCGCAATCATTTGATCGCGGCTCCGCTGCTCCTGATAGGTGGGATAGGGGCTAGCAATGGCTTCCCGTGGAGCATTCCACGGGTAAGCATATGTTTTGAACATCAGAGTCTTGCCTGCTGATGTTTCACGCGTTGTTCCGCTATTTCCTGACAAGAGACACAGCGAGTCACGCCAACGTATGCGCGACGACGCAATTCAGGGATGGGGGCGTCACAGTCTTCACAAAAAGAGGCGCTGACCGCGGGGGTACGGTTAACGATAAGAGCGATATTACGTTCAAGCAGGGCTACAACATAAAGAAAAAAATCAACTGAGTATTGGAACTTCTATTCCACGTAAAAACTTGGCCGCTGGAATCTTGCAGGATTTTGAATGCTGGGAAATTAATTTGGCTTTCATCCCTCATGCTGTTTGTGAACCTGTTTTCATTACAAGTAATACTGGAGCATGGATTGTTGATATTAGTTTGGACGAAATTAGTAACGGTAGATGGCTTTTAGGTGTAAATGATAAATACGATATATACGACGTTGCACTTTTACCAGGGAAAAAGGTTGATGTGACAAGTAAGGGTACAAGTTTTATTTGTAATTCTGAAGATGTCAATGTTGCTGGTAAAGTCATTTTAACAATGGGTTTCGATTTTTAACTGTATTTATATATTCATCTTGGATGAATGGAGTAATTGCTATGTTTCAAAGTGAAATTAGACAAGGCACGATAAATGAATTGCTGGAAAAAGTGAAGGCAAAAAGATACGGTAAATATCTCCTCAAAATTAACATCGATAAAGCTAGATTAATTAACAATAAAACAATTACTTTAGATTTCCCTGTAACTGCTATTGTCGGTCCAAACGGAGGTGGGAAATCAACAATAGCCGGTGCGGCGGCTATCTTATATAAAGAAGTAGCACCTGCTCTATTTTTTGCTAAAAGCGGAGCTTATGATGCCAGTATGCAAAATTGGAAGATTGAGTACGAAGCAATTGATAGGGGAGTGCAGAAAAGTAATGATACAGTTAAGCGTACTGCAAAATACCACAATCTTAAATGGGCAAGGGGTACTCTTGATAGAAATGTACTAGTTTTCGGTGTGATTCGTACCGTGCCAGCCTCAGAGCGAAAAGAATTAAAACGTTGTGTATCGAATAATTTTGTTGTTCAACCTGATAGAATCGAAGGGTTATCTGAGATTGTTGCAATTTCTGTATCATCTATACTTGATAAGGATGTTTCAGAATTCAAGCACATGAAAGTCGATGAGAACGGTAATGTGACTTTATTATCAGGGGTTAATAAAACTGGAGACTCATTCTCTGAATTTCATTTTGGTGCTGGTGAGTCTAGTATCATTAGGATGGTCTTGCAACTTGAAGCCGCTGAAGACCATTCTTTAGTTATTATTGAAGAAATAGAAAATGGTTTACACCCAATCGCTACCATAAGAATGGTAGAATACCTAATCGAACTTGCAGAAAGAAAAAAATACAAGCTATTTTCACAACCCATTCCAATGATGCTTTAATTCCACTTCCCAGTGAAGCTATATGGGCCTCAGTCAATGGGCAGCTATATCAAGGTAAACTCGACGTTAAATCATTACGTGCGATTGGTGGACAGATAAATTCAAAATTGGTCATATTTGTTGAAGATGAGTTTGCTGCTCTTTGGGTCAAATCGATATTGAACTTTATGCCAAATGTTGCTATTGATGCGATTTCCATCCACGCAATGAAAGGTGATGGAACTTCAGTTAAAGTTCATGAAAACCATAATTTAGATCCTAGCGCGCAACAAAAGTCCTTGTGCATTATTGATGGAGACTCGTTACAACGTGAGTCAGATGGAAAATTAATTTTCCGTCTTCCGGGTGCAGGTCCAGAATCAACTGTTTATAATTCAATATTAGATAGCATTGAAGATCTAGCTGGTGAGTTGTCAGTTCAGTTACTGAAACCGTTTGAATTCTAAGAACAATTAAAAGAAAAAATGCGCAGCGTTAGAAACACTAACCGTGACTATCATCTATTATTTAGTCAATTGGGGCGGGTGATTGGGTTGGTTTCAGAGTCCCGAGTAAAAGAAGCATTCCTAACTCAATGGTGTGTTAAGCATAAAGATTATATTAACAGTTTATACGAGAAAATATCAGAGTATTTACCTCTCGAAAGTGATGAAGTTGAAATAAAGCAATAATCATATTTCCAAGCCGAAGCGTATTGCTTTGGCTTGTTTTATTTCTGAGTAAGGTTTTATTGCGCGATCTATTTTTCTTTCAATTTTTATCGAGATCTTTAATTCATTACAATCTAAAGTTTCTTGATGCTGCTTTTATAAAAAACTTGATTTTTTATTTGTGGTGAGAAAGTTAAGTCCCCGATTATGGGGCTAGATAGCCTGATTTCTATATAATTTATCATTCTTAAGGTGCATTTTTTGTGAAAAAATCCATAGCTTTATGGGGGGTAGTGGTTGTTGGTTAAAGGAGAGTATTACAAAAAAAATTAATAATTAGCGTTGTAAGGATTTTGGGGAATACATTATCTTGGTAATTGCTATTGCTGAGGCTTTTAGAGGTGCGGTCGTAGGTCTCATTTTAGGGTTCATAAAGATTGAGGAATAAGTGAGGATTGTTTTTTATGGAGTAAAACCTGAGGATATGAGCACGTCAAATGACTCACCTGATGAGATTTTTACATCAATCAAAAAATCATAGCGATTAAATATTATCCTAAAGAGAAGTTTGAAAAGGAGAAGCCATCTTGTCGCCACGTATATTCATAACTATATGAATTATAGATGACAAAAAAGTATTGGGTCTTTTTTTGTCAGTTCAGCTGTACCCTCAACAGGATCTGCACACCGAGTGCTCCTCTGCTATATAGGCGTTAAAAACCGCCACGTTGGGCGGTTGGGTAAATCTCAATGGGCACTACGCTGATCTTACGGTGGCCTTTGTTGGATGCCCATCCGGCCCGTCATCATGCGTATGGTCAGGGTTAGGCTCGATGATGACGAGATAATCTTCACCTTTTCCATCACGCGTTAATGTCACCAAATCCCCGGCGCGAGGTTTGGCGTCGAAATCATGCTCCTCTTCAACACCGGTATCTTCGAAAATCACAGTAATTTTCATCATTCAGTCTCCTCCTGATAAACCGCCTCAGCGAGCGGCTTCTGCGGCTTTCTTGGCTTCATAATGTCGTCGTTTCTCAATCATCCTGATGTAAAAGTCATACAACTCTTTACGCATACGCTGCTTCATTTCATCAGGTAATGGCTCTTGCAGGTTCATCCATTCATTGAGTTCAGGCTTGCATTGTGCATAAGCGTCATCAACGACACTCTTTGCCGGGGTACTGGTCTCTATAAAGGGAATCGTGTGGTCATTCAAGCATCGAACCTCTGGAGTGTAAAAGCGTTGACCGTCCGCGATCGCTGAACTCGAAACCAACATGCCTGAAAGGAAAATCCATTTCACAATTTATTACTCCTACTTCTGATAAACGGCTCCAACGCCATGGCGAAATTTTCACCGCTTCAGAATGAAATTTTAGCGCTTTATTTGGAAGGCTAACCATTCTGACCAGCAATTATTTCCATTAATATCACGATAGCCCCGACTCTCGGCCATCGACTGGGCAATAATGCTATCTACATTGATAGCGATGGCATTGTCTCTGATACGTGAATCACGAAGGAATTTCTCGTCGGAAAAAAATGATTTACCAGCGTGTCCTACAAAACGTGGCTGGCGTGTGAGCGGTTTGATGACCCTATGGACGACGAGAGTGTGAAAGGCTATGCATAGACCTGTCGCGAATGCGATTGCTCTTGTGAAATGACTTCACACCGCGATTTTCCATGCTTTTTATATCTGGAGAAAACATGGCTAAACATATCAAAGCTGATGAGGATAGGGGAAACGTTTAGCCAAAGGGCGCAGGCTTATTGGAAAAGACAAGAGCCAACCCCCTGATTCTATAGATTGAAGAGGTTGGGGCTGATTCATGACGCAAGAAACTGAATGACGCAGTCTAATAACCCGCACATGGCGGGTTAGCGTAGAGAATCAGGAATTCACTTTGATTTCCGCGCGTCCAGCGTCGGCACGGCGGCGCCATATGTTCTGCCCGATAGGCTCGATGTAGCGAAAACTTAGCCAGCCAACAACGAGCGTGGCGGCGAGAGACGCAACAAAAAGTGATGTCCCACCCGCCGGGAAAAGTTTGTACATTTGGCGCATGATAACAATATGGATGAGGTAAACAGAGAAAGAAATATCACCCAAAAAGACCAGCCAACGCGGTGTGATGTGACGCAACCAACTGTCATTAAAAGCGACTGCGGCAAGCAGCAATGCCAGCACGGTTCCAGAAGCCATTAAACCATGGCCTACATTCTGATCGCTGCTCAAGTGCTTAACGACAAGAACCGCTGCCGCCAAAAGGAAAGGAACGCGAGCCGCTACGGGCAGACGGATGATATAGGGATAAACCAGCCCAATCACCACGCCTACCGCGAACTGCCAAATAATCGGGTTAGTCATAAGATTGAGATAGCTGAATCCCATATCGTGCCCGCTGACGCCCAATGTTAATTCTGAATCCGCAGCCAGCGGCACACCGATTAATAGTGCACTTAGCGCAACCGCCAAAGCGACCCACCGCTGCTTCACGACCAGGCACGCCGCCATGATCAGATAAAATAAAAACTCATAATTTAATGTCCAACGAACGTTCAGGAACCCCTCATCATCCATATAAAACGGGGCGTGTTGAGGCATGTAAACGGACAGCGTCAGCGCAGCAATGAGTGCCTTTACCTTATCCGGATAATGGAACGTTGCCATGGCGCCACCCAGCAAAAAATTAACCAGCAGGAGGATGTAATAGGCGGGCAGCAGCCTTAACGCACGACGCCTCAGGAAATCTGCGGCGGCGGCAAAACCGCTTCCCATACGGGATACTGACAGGGTAATAACAAATCCACTCAGAATGAAAAATAGGTCAACGCCCACCACGCCTTTGACCAGCCACTGGGCGAGCGAAGGGAATTGCTCTGCTAACGCGCTACGGTTATGAAAAGCGACAACGGCTAAACACGCAATCCCGCGCAGCGCCTGCATTGATTTAATTTTATGTGTCATTATTCCGTATGAGAATTGTCTGATTAGTGTAAGTAGGCTGGCATTCTATGGAGGGGAATCGTTAAGTGCAACTAATACTAAGAAAAGGAGAGCCTACAAGGTGATTTTGCTGCAGGGCAGTCTATATGCGCCGTTCTGATGTTTGTTGATCCGCCTTCTTTGCAAGAAATATTATTTTTGATGATGGTTAGTCGAAACATGCCTTTTCAAATAGAATGCCCTTTATGCTGTACTCAACTTATCCATTGCGATGCGCAGGACGAGACAATACAGCCTTAAACTCTCTTTTATGGCTAAACGGTAGCAATGACGTTAAGGCTGACTGATAAATATTTATAGCAAAGCCGTGGGGGCTATCTTTTGCTTCAGAATGAATACGGATTTCGCACTGCTTATTTTGTTGATAGCGACCTTTGATCATAAATAGATAGGCATATATTTAGATGAGTGTTTTATACCTCTTTTACATTCAGCCTACATACTAAATGGCCCGCCCGTGTTTACGAATTGAGCGCCTTATCGCCAGTGCGGTTTTATCTCTTGTTGACTCGTTTCGCAATATTCACCAACGCATTGTGGACTTCTATCGAAAATACATTGGGACCAATATCAAAGAAGCTAATCGCTGGGGGACAATGGTAATATGCGTAATTTTTGCGCGTTTATTCATCGATTGATGCCCGAGTCGCCAAGCTAGTATCAGGCTTCTTTGGGAGAAAGAGGTCATGTCGATGAAAGTTGATAAACGTCTGATGATGCCATTTTTTATTCTTCTCATCTTCATCTCAGATAATGCCAGCGCAAGGAGTATCAAGCTCTCAGACGAGCAGGTGAAACAACAGATTATTGATGAGTCTATTGCGTCGTATCCAGGAAACTGCGCCTGTCCATTTAACTCAGCGCGCAACGGCAGCAGTTGCGGCCGAAGAAGTGCCTGGAGCAAGCCGGGGGGCTATGCGCCTATTTGCTATAAAAAAGAAGTGACGAAAGCGATGATCGCGCAGTGGCGACAAAGCAACACAACGCAGTAACCTGGCCGGCAGAGTGAGGGTAAAACATAAACACTCTTATCCCGCGCAGCGGTGGGTGAAAGCAATCACATCGCCTGGTGCTCTACCTGAAGCATGCGGAGGCTGGCGGACACCCTCGTCCGGTATGAACAGGCGATTACCACCCGTTATGCGCCATATGGCTAGGTCGCTAAATCTGCTCCCCTCGGCCCCTAATTTCTGGCATGCTAGCCGTTCACGCGCGGTATTGATGGGAGAGTCAGGATGCAAGTCAGGAAAAGTATGAAGGGCGTAGGGCTCACCATCATGATGCTGTGCTTAGCGGCATGTTCCAGTGCAACCGGGCAGAATTTTGATACAGCGCGTATTCAAAAGATTCAAAACGGCAAAACCACACGTGAGCAATTGATCGCGATGTTTGGTCCACCCGACTCTGATTCGTCGTATCCTGATGGACAGCGGGTCATGATGTGGAAATACAGCAAAGCCAGGACGCTGGACACCACAGAAGGCAAAACGCTGACGGTGCAAACCCGCAATGGCACGGTCTTTAACTACACATTAAGTAAAAGCTAACGTTTCTCGCGCGACTTTATGGCATCACAACAAGCGGCTCATCACGCAAAAACGCCTGTTTGATAATGGTTAAACGTCGATTGAACCTCCTGTATACCGCTATTACAAAGTACCTGCCTGTATGAGCGGTAAATAGCCAGGCGCGGCGTTTCGGTGACATAACGGCGTGTCCAGCCGTGTAGAGAGAAGGGTAAATCTCGCTTCCACGGTGCCGCTGCCCGACCAGAAAGGACACGCAGCCACGATCGCCGCAACGCCGCAAGCTGGCCCGTTAAGTGGCTCAATCCCCTCACGTTCTGTTCCTCAGCCAAGAGGCTGCCCTTTAAAATCAACGTCATGCTAAAATGCCTCGCTCAACGCAAGAGGGAAAGCATGAAGTTCATACACCATGACACGCTGATTAAATTTCAAGGCAAACCGGATCGTCGCTTTTACTGCGCTTTTTTATCTTATGCGGTGTTATTACTGGGCGGCGCACTGTTTCTCGCCATAAGTGGTAAGCATCACGCGGGGGAAAAAATCTATTTCTATGTCGATTTTTGCACCGCCGCCATGCTCGTCTGGTTTATAGAGAAATCCTTTCGGACCCAGCCGCTGGAAAAACACGTAACGGCGTTTAGAGGTGGATTATTTGTACTGTTCAACGCGTTAATCATTATCATGGCGGGCGCGTTAAATTTACTTTCTCTCGAGAGTGCGCTTTTACTTTCATCATTATTGCTGGTGCCAGCGATGATGCTTATTATTCTTTCGTTTAATCATTTCATAAAATATATCAACGTAAATTATAAGTCTGTTGTTGATCTCTCTCTTACTGACGAACTCACCGGCTTGCCCAATAGACGTTTCCTCAATATGAAACTACGCGAGTGGGAAAAACAGCCCGCTACGGTGTGTGTGGCGGACATCGATCATTTTAAACGCATCAATGACACCTTTGGTCATGAAACCGGCGATAAAGTGTTAACCAACTTAGGGCTGATATTAACGACCTTTATCACTGAATCAGTGTTTATTGCGCGCTCTGGCGGCGAAGAGTTTTGCATTCTGTTATCAGACCGGGTAGAGACCGAGCGCGTGATTCACGCCATCAAAGCGGCAATGACCCTTGCCTATAATGATGACATTAACGTCACCATTAGCGCGGGCGTTGCGTACAAGCGCAAAAATGACCCCTTCACGCACGTGATAACGAATGCCGATGAAGCGCTCTATCGCGCCAAGCTGTCGGGAAGAAATCGTATTGTGGTTGCCACTGAGGCGTAAAGGTTTGACTGCCAGGGTGCCTGCGCCGCGCCTGGCGTCTTTTTGGACGCGCTGCACGGTTTAACGTCGCATCACGCGCTTCAGATTCAATAAGAACACGCCCCCAGAATATTCAGAATTTTTTAGTTTTCCCCGTTTGGTTTAGCGATTAAGATTTCTCTTTTTCCGGGGAATGCGCAATGAAAAATGTGGTGCTCAGCATGTTGGCAAAAATTTCTCAGATTGATGCCAATACCAAACAACTCACGGCGCGCGTTGAAGCGCAGTCGTTGCTGATCAGCGCGCTGGTGCTGGCGGTGAGCAAGCAGGGTGGCGTGACAGAAATGATTGAAAGTGCCAATAAAGCGATCAATACGGTGATTGACTCGGCGGAGTCGGACGAGTTACTGAAATCGGATGCGGCCATGTTGCTGCGCGAGCTGCAAGATTTGCTCACCATCTCGCGGGCGGTGGATGGCGCAGACGAAGAGATTAATCACCAAGGGCTTAATGATATCACCGGAGTGAGCGCTGAAGGGCAGGGTACTCTGCCCAGCGAAACATAGAGGCCGCTTCGCCGCGCGTTAAGAGGCAGCGATACGTTGCCGTCACCGAGCGCGTTTTGTCATGTCACCGTGAGCAGTCATGATAATTCTTAACGTTTTCATCGCGTCACATGCCTGGGCGTGCTTTGCGAGATTACCTTTAGTAAAAGCGCTACGCCTTAGCCGTCAATGAGTAATAAGCAAAGCGTTAACCGCAGACTAATTAACATCTTACGCTTATCTCACAGTTGGAGAATAAATGGCGCGGGAGAAGATACGGACTGACTAAACTCAACGTACCCCAATCAGGGTTTGGAGGTAGTTATGTCAGAACGTCCAGATGATGATGTGATTCCGCTGCCGGATGACGCGCAGCCGCCGGGCGGTGAACCACCGTTTGATGACGAGGATGAAACGGAAACGGATTATCCCGCAGACGACCCGTCGAAGCCGTTATAAATCATAAACCTCCTTCGGGAGGTTTTTTAATTTACCCGAGTTAAGCGCCTTTATCCAATGAAGTTTTTTACGCGATTGGGGGGCTAAAAATGGTATAACGTGCGCACGTTATCTGCCGCTAAAGGAGTCGTTTCATGGCGAACGCGCAGTATCTTTTCTGGGTCATGGTCGGCACGCTAACCGTGCTGAGTATTTTTATTGGTGTTGTGGTTGGGCGCACGAAAACGCCTCGTGCTGGATTCATCACATTCGCGGCGCTTTGGCTGCTGATTATTGCCGCGATTGTGCTCATTACCCACGCCCATTGAGGTGCGGGACTCGCTAATTTTCCCGCACTGCGCGGCGATGTGCGCAGTGCGGCAGGCCGTGGCGTGGAGGGCTCTGCGCCTGGGTTGTAACGGCCACGCCAGGCATAGAGAGGCGTTTGCATCATCAACCTGCTCAGAATCTCTGGTGCAAATGGCTAACAGGGCAAAGATCACCACGCTTAACCTCCCCGAACGCGACAGTTAACCCACCACCAAGAAGTGCACCAGACGCGCCAGCGATTCAAGCAGTAGCAGGCTGCCAATAAAAATAATGATTAATACGCCGGTAAAACGTTTCGTGCTGGCCATGCGCTCCCCTCTCCAGGCCTTGTCGGCAGACTATACTCTACTGCGATAGAAATAAACTTCCTGTCAACCAGCGGGTGCTCAAGATGCTTTATCAGAGTATTGACGCTGCCCAGTGGCGACATATTTGGGTAGTTGGCGATCTCCACGGCTGTCGCTCGCAACTGGATGCAGAGTTGAAGCTGAAGCAATTCGATCCCTCATGCGATCTGCTGGTGTCCGTGGGCGATCTCATCGATCGCGGGCCTGACAGCCTCGGGTGCCTGGCACTTTTACAGGAACCGTGGTTTCGGGCGGTACAGGGAAACCATGAGCAAATGGCGCTGGCGGCGTTGGCTGGCGGTGATCCCAGCGTATGGCGCATGAACGGTGGAGAATGGTTCTGGCGGCTTAGGGGCGTGCACCTGATTGCTGCCCGGCATGCCCTTAAGCGCTGTGGTGAACTTCCTTTGATTCTGCAGCTGGAGAGGCAGGGACGCACGGCGGTGGTGGCCCACGCGGACTATCCCGCCAGTCATTATCAAATGGGGCAGCCGATTAACGCTCATCAGGTGGTGTGGAGCCGCGACAGACTTTTGCGCCATCATCGCGGCCAAAGTGAAATCATTACCGGTGCCGGCGATTTTTACTTCGGTCACACGCCTGTTGAACAACCGCTGCATACGGCGAACCAGCACTACATTGATACGGGGGCGGTCTATGGCCACCGTCTGACGCTGCTTCCGTTAATGCAGCACTAGCGAAAGAGTCGCCCCTCGCGGACCCGTTCACGCGGATAGCTATTTTTTATCCGACTGCCCACTTTTTTAGCGAGTCCTAACGGCTGATCTTGGTAGGTGACAATGACCTCATCGCGGGCGGGCAGATTTACGGGATAAATATCTTGTCCCCGATACCACTGCTCAGCTTCGCCCTCATTGAGCGCAAATGCGATGTCGCCCTCTGGCTTAGCAAAGGCCACCACGGCTTCATGCTGCCAGCGATAGCCTTTGGCAAAGGTTTCTGCCAGCTTTACGCCAATGCGTGAAAAACGCACCTTGCTGAGCCACGCTTCTGACGCCGCGGGGAACAGCCACAGCTCTTTGTCACGCTGCCACAACGTATGATGATCATCCCACTTCAGAGCCACTTTCGCTGCCGCCTGCGCGACTTCCGCACGCAGTTTACGGCTGGCCGGCGTGAAGGGAAACGTGCCGAGTTTATACGTGGGGGCGGGGAGTGCGCTTACGCTGGCGGTTTTGCGCAGCCGTGCCACAAAAAAACCTTCGCTGTCAAAAATCTGCGGGAAAACGTGTAAAAATCCTTCTGGCGTCGCGGCCTGTTCGGCACCCGCAAAAAGATCGTTGAGCGGTAAAATATCAACGGCGTCCGGGTAGCGCTGACATAAATCGTGAATCACCTGCTGATTCTCAATCTGATTCAGGGTACAAGTCGAGTAGATCAGCGTACCGCCGGGCTTCAGCGCGTGAAAAGCGCTGTCGATAAGATCGCGCTGCGTCGCGGCAATCGCTTCTGTGCTCTCCAGCGTCCAATTGCGCAGCGCATCGGCATCTTTGCGGATCACGCCTTCGCCGGAGCAGGGCGCATCAAGCAGGATAGCGTCGAACTGCTCCGGCAGCGCGGCACCAAATACCCGGCCATCAAAATGGGTGAGTGCCACACTACTGACGCCACAGCGCGTGACATTTGCATGCAGGACTTTTATCCGGCTGGCGGCGTATTCATTCGCCAGGATGGCTCCGCGATTAGCCATCAAGGCCGCCATTTGCGTGGTTTTAGAGCCTGGCGCAGCGGCCATATCCATGACCTGTTGCGCCTCAGGTGCGGCGTCAAAGAGCGCGCTGACCGGTAGCATTGAGCTGGCTTCCTGAATGTAAAACAGGCCGCTAAGGTGTTCTGCCACGCTGCCGAGCGGCAGCTCTTCGTTGTCTCGTGCAATCCAGAAGCCTTCAGCGCACCACGGAATGGGCGTGAGTTGCCAGTGGTAGTCGGCCACACGCGCCAGAAAATCGGCCACGCTGATTTTAAGCGTATTGACGCGCAAGCTGCGACGCAGGGGTTGCTGGCTAATGGCAAGAAAGCGCTGAAACTCGGCCTCATCAGGGAGGCTGGCGTGCATCAGCGCCAGAAATTCTTCGGGAAAGCGTTCGGACACGGAGATATACCGGCTAAAAAATGGAGGGCGAAGTGTAGCACGTCAAAGAGAAACGGGCAGCCCGAAGGCTGCCCGTTGACTTAGTGCGGCTCTGGAATCGCCGTGCCCCAACTGCGCCACTCTTTCGGCGCTTCATCCTGCATCAGGAAATGCTTGTCGGTTCCCGCCTGCGGTGCCAGCGGCACGGTAGGCGGGGTCGCGAACTGGATCCCACCGCGAATAAACTGTTGGAAGGTCCCGGTCTTCACCACTCCGCCAATCAGGCCGAAGTCGAGGTTATAACCGGAGGCCAGCCAGAACACCGAGTTGTTACGCACCAGATGCTGGTATTTTTTACTGATACGCAGGGCGATCTGTACGCGATCGGCCATGTTGCCCAGCGACGTTCCGGTTACCGTACCGACTTCCACGCCGCGGAACAGCACCGGGGTGCCAATCGAGAGCGAGCCTGCCTCAGCGGCATCAACAAAGATGTTAAGACCATTGAGGTAGCGCGAGTCAGTGATGGTGCTCTCCTGCAGTTCAAAGGTGCGTGCCGGCTGACCTTTGCCGGGATCGACGTTGACATAAGGCTGCAGCAGCGTTTCCAAATGATTCACGCCAGCGGGTGAGATTTCCGGTGACACCACAGAGAAGCGGCTTCCTATGCGGGCGAAATCCTTTACGTACTCTGGATAGAGCACCGCTTTGGCCACCACCTGATTGTTGTCATTACTCAGCGCTAACGACTCAACCTGACCAATATTGATGCCCAGGTAGCGAATCGGCATGCCGGCAGAGAGTTTGCTGGCATCAAAGGTGTGCAGCGTGATTTGACTGCCCACCGCACGCGCCGCGGTCTCTGAAGGATAAAGCGTGCGTTTCACGCCCTTAGCCGCCTGCGCGCCAGTAAGATTATCGAAGCTGATCGCCCCTTTTAACGCACGGTTAAGCGGCGAGGCCTGTACCGTTAAGCCGCTGCCATTGAGCTGCACTTTAGCGCCGCCTTCGGCCCAGAACACGCTCTCGCCAGTGAGCAATTTGCGGTACTGCGGTTCGATGTGAATGGCGATTTCAAACGCATCGGCGCGCGGAATCACCTCCACCACTTCACCCACCTGAAACTTGCGGTAAAGCACCACCGATCCTGCCTGCACATCCGGCAGACTGCTGGCGGTAAGTTTCAGCGTAGTAGGCGGTTGATCGCCGACAATTCCTTCTTCGGCGCGTTCTGAATCCGCATAAAGTGGATAGCGAGATGAAGGTTTGCCTTTCGCACCCGGTACTAAACGAATGCCGCCGTCAACCCATTCACGCGCGCTGGCACCCAGCACCTGAATGCCATCGAGGCCAAATTTAACATCCAGCCGGCTGTTCACGATGAATTTGCTGTCAGCGTGCACCAGCGCGCGGTGCTGCGGATCGATGGCAACGGTAAAACTCACGGCATTCTCATTCAGCTCGCGCGAAATCACTTGGCCGATTTTCATGCCATAGAGGATCACCGGCTGCCCCGCGTCAATGCCATAGGTCTCTGGCGCGCTTAGCTGGACGGTTAACACATCCGGTTTTTGCAGCAGGGTTTCACTGGCGGGCAGGACGCTAAAGTGATCCTGCGGTTCGCCTTCTCCGGGCACCAGTTCCAGGGTATTACCGGTTAACAGGCTGCTCAGATTGGTGTCGGTCAGGCTCAGTTTCGGCGCGCGCATTTCAATCCGCGTGCCGCTGCGCATCAGGCTGGTTACCGAAGGATCGATGGTCAACTCACCGGTGACTTTGCCACCCGGTAGCAGTGTCAGTTTCGTCAAGGTGCCCACTTCAAGCCCCTGATACATCAGCGGCGTGCTGTTAGCTTTAAGGTTATCGCCGCTGGGCAAATCCAGGTTAATTTGTACGCCACGCTGGCTGTGCGCCAGATCGGGATACAGGCGATAATTTTGGTCGGTGTTCGCCTGCTCGCCTTCGGCGGGGGAGTCAAACGCGATAGCGCCATTCACCAGCGCCGCAAGGCTTTCAAGTTTGACTTTGGCCCCGCTGAGGCTGACATCGGCATCGACACCCGACACGTTCCAGAAACGGCTCTGCTTTTTAACCAGGTTAACAAAGCGGCGCTCAATCAGCACGTCTACGGTAACGCCATCGTGAGTGCCGTTGATGCTGTAATCGTACACGCGGCCCACCGGAAGCTTACGGAAATAGACCAGCGAACCGGTGTTCAACGATCCGAGATCCGGCGCGTGTAAGTGGATCATGAGTTCACCGGTGTTCACGCGATATTTGGGCTGCGTGTCCAGTGCGGTAAAGTGGTCGCGCGCTTTGCCATCTCCGGGCATCATACCGATATAGTTACCGCCTACCAGCGCGTCCAGGCCGGAAACCCCCGCCAGCGAGGCTTTGGGCGTTACCAGCCAGAACTGGGTATTTTCGCGTAGCGCATCTTGCATATCGCTTTTAATACTGGCTTTGATCTGGATCTTTTTATAGTCGTCGCTCAGTTCAATGCCCTGAACGGTGCCGACTTCAACCCCTTGATAGCGGATAGGGGTACGGCCCGGCACGATGCCATCTGCCGACTGGAAGTTAATCGTAATGGTGGTGCCGCGATCCTGATAATTGGTCCACAGCAGCCAGCCAGCAATCAGCAGAGCAATGATGGGCAATAGCCAGAAAGGCGAAATCTTGCGCTTGTTGCGCAGATTGGCGCTAGTCGGTGTAGTCGGCGTTTCCTGTTGCATGTGCATCCCAGATCAGGCGGCTATCAAGCCACTCCACAGCCATAATGGTCAGGACAACGGCGGCGCCAAAATAGAGCGCGGCAGGTCCCATGGTAAAAGCCAGAAGCTGATCGCGATTGACCAGCGACATGGTTAAAGCAATAACGAACAAATCCAGCATTGACCAGCGGCCAACCCAGGTGACGGCGCGTAGTAAACGAATTCGGGTTTTCAGTCCCTGTTCGCACTTAAAGTGGATGCTTAACAATAACGTCAACATCACCAGCACTTTGGTGAAAGGCACCAAAATACTGGCAATAAAGACAACGGCGGCGATCGGCACGTTACCGGAGGCCAAGCCAACAATGCCCGAGAAAATGGTGTCTTCACGACGCGAACCGTTGACGTACACCACCGAGATGGGCAACAGATTCGCCGGAATCAACAGCACAATCGAAGAGATCAACGCCGCCCATGATTTCTGCAGGCTATGACGGCGACGATAATCCAGCGGCGTATGGCAGCGCGTACAGCGGCCGCGCGCATCGGGCATGCCGGTGTGATGACAATTCAAACATACCTGCCAATTTTCCGGCGATTCGGTAGGCACCGCTTGCGGATAATACTGCTCCCAGAGCTGCTCTACGTTGAGGTGAATAAGCGTCAACACGCTCATGACCGTCAGAGCAATATAGGCTACCAGACCATATCCCACCTCCAGATCCGCATAATCCTGGACTTTAATGGACGCGACCGCGATGCCAATCAGGTAGATGTCGAGCATGACCCACTCTTTTAGGCGCTCCAGCATGAGCAGCACGGGGCGCAAATTCATCCCCAAGGCATTGCCGACCCACAAATAGCCAATGCCGGCTACCAAGGTGACAGGCGCGCCAATGGTGCAAAAAGCGACCATAGAGGCGGTCAGAATATTGCCTTGCAGTGCCATCTGCAGGACCCCTTCCAGCAAACTGGCATTAATGCGCATCCCCAGGAGCCGGATATCAATCAGCGGCAGGCTGAACGCAAAGGGCATCAGTACCATCATGGTTACGGCCATGGCGGTTAGACGCGTCATGGACCAGTCGCGTCCATTCTGAATTTGCGCATGACAGCGGGGACAATAAGCCGCTTGGTGCGATTTAACATCCGGTAAGGAAAAAAGGGTATCGCATTGCGGACAACGCTGATAACGTGCGTGGGGCAACGTCTGGCTGATAGCGTGAATTTTCATAAGTGACGCAAAGGCCCATCGTTTGTTACGGTTACCGGCTGAGGTCTGGCATCGCTGTGCCTGAAATAAAGTGGCACGGGAAAAGCCGTGTCACCGACTGCTAAGGGTATAGTAACTAACAGAATGATTCACCTTGTGGGGGTGGATTATTAGTGCTTATTTTAATGACTGGGTGACAACGCGCTCACAACAGTGATGAGTTATGGTTGAAAAATGAACAAAAAAGCCTTTTACGAGGATCTGCAACGCGACGCCAGCGCTTTGCTGGCGGGAGAGACATCTTTTCTGGCTGCGCTCAGCAATTGCAGTGCGCTGCTGTTTGAACGTCTGGAAGGCGTTAACTGGGCGGGGTTTTATCTGCTGACGGAAGCCAATACGCTGGTACTCGGGCCCTTCCAGGGCAAAATTGCCTGCGTCAGGATTCCGGTAGGTAAGGGCGTATGCGGCACCGCCATCGCCGAGGAGCAGGTACAACTGGTTGAGGATGTCCATGCCTTTCCCGGGCACATTGCCTGCGATGCGGCCAGTAATGCTGAAATCGTGATTCCTCTGAAAGTGAATGGCACGCTTGTAGGCGTGTTAGATATTGATAGTACGCTTTATTCTCGCTTCGATAATGAGGATAAAGCAGGGCTGGTCGGCCTTGCGGACGGGCTTTGTGACGTGTTGGCAAAGAGTGATATCGAAAAATTTATTCAGCTAGCGCGTAGCTAATCGACTGGATCACATGGCATTTAGCGATGTTGTCATTATAATGTCGCCTGTTCATGCCTGCTCTGGTCGGCAAACCCGTAGTAATCAGGAAATTTCATGGAAAATCAACCTAAGTTGAATAGCAGTAAAGAAGTGATCGCTTTTTTGGCGGAGCGTTTTCCGCACTGCTTTAGCGCTGAAGGTGAAGCGCGCCCGCTCAAAATCGGCATCTTTCAGGATCTGGTTGAGCGCGTTCAGGGTGAAAACAACCTGAGCAAAACGCAGTTGCGTTCAGCATTACGCCTTTATACCTCAAGCTGGCGCTATCTTTACGGCATTAAAGCCGGTGCCACACGCGTCGATCTGGACGGTAACCCCTGCGGTGTGCTGGATGAACAGCACGTTGAGCACGCGCGCAAGCAGCTTGAAGAAGCGAAAGCCCGCGTTCAGGCCCAGCGCGATCAGCAGAAAGCCAAGAAACGTGAAGCCGGTGAAGAGACCACGGAACGTCGTCCTCGCAAGCCCGCTCCGCGTAAATCTGCTGAAGGCGATGCGCCACGCAAGCCGCGTGCGCAGACTGCTCGCCCGGCATCGGCTGAACGCAGTGCCGCGCCACGCGCACCGCGTACTCAACCGGTCACTGATACCTCAACCTTGCAACCCGGCCAGAACATCAAAGTGAAAGCAGGCAAAAATGCAATGGATGCTACCATTCTTGAAATTACTAAGGATGGCGTTCGGGTGCAACTCGCTTCCGGCATGGCAATGATTGTGCGCGCAGAACACTTGCAGTTCTGAAACGGAGGCTGATCCTGGCATGAACAACTTTTTAAAGATCGGTATGATTACGGGCCTGCTGCTGGCGGGCCCTTCCTTTGGCGCAGACAATATTACCCGCGCCGATCAGATTCCACAGTTGCATGAAGAACCTCAGCATCCAACCGTCAGCGAACGTGTGACCTCGCGTTTTACGCGCTCCCACTACCGTCAGTTCGATCTCAATCAGGATTTTTCGGCCAAGATTTTTGACCGTTATCTCAATCTGCTCGACTACAACCACAACGTGCTGCTGGCATCCGATGTTGCACAGTTCGCCAGCCAAAAGACCACGCTGGGCGACGAGCTGCGCACCGGCAAGCTGGACGTGTTTTACAATCTTTATAACCTCGCGCAAAAGCGCCGCTTTGAGCGCTACCAGTACGCACTCAGCGTATTGAATCGCCCAATGAATTTTACCGGCAATGACACCATTGACATTGACCGAGCCAAAGCCCCATGGCCGAAAAGCACCGACGAGCTCAATGCGCTGTGGGATGCCAAAGTCAAATATGACGAGCTGAGCCTCAAGCTGGCGGGCAAAGATGACAGAGATATCCGTGAGACACTGACCAAACGCTACAATTTCGCTATCCGTCGTTTGGCCCAGAGCAACAGCGAAGATGTCTTCCAATTGGCTATGACGGCTTTCGCGCACGAGATCGATCCCCACACCAACTATCTCTCTCCTCGCAACACGGAGCAGTTCAACACCGAAATGAGCCTGTCGCTTGAGGGCATTGGTGCGGTGTTGCAAATGGACGATGATTACACCGTCATCAACTCCATGGTGGCCGGTGGACCTGCTGCCAAAAGTAAAGCCATCAGCGTGGGCGATCGCATTGTTGGTGTGGCACAGCCAGGCAAGCCGATGGAGGATGTCATTGGCTGGCGTCTTGATGACGTCGTGTCAAAAATCAAGGGCCCTAAAGGGAGCAAAGTACGCCTTGAAATTTTACCGGCGGGTAAGGGCACTAAAACGCGCACGGTTACCCTGACGCGCGAGAAGATTCGCCTTGAAGATCGGGCCGTCAAGGGTACCGTACACAACGTAGGTAAAGAGAAAGTTGGCGTACTGGATATCCCGGGCTTCTATGTCGGCCTTACGGATGACGTGAAAGTACAGCTGCAGAAGCTGCAAAAACAAAACGTCGACAGCATTGTTATCGATTTACGTACCAACGGTGGCGGTGCGCTGACAGAGGCGGTGTCGCTCTCCGGCCTGTTTATTCCGAGTGGTCCAGTCGTACAAGTTCGTGACAACAATGGCCGCGTGCGTCAAGACAGCGACAACGACGGTGTGGTGTATTACAAAGGGCCGCTGGTGGTGCTGGTCGATCGCTTTAGCGCCTCGGCTTCGGAAATTTTTGCCGCTGCGATGCAGGATTACGGGCGCGCGCTGATCGTCGGTGAACCGACCTTTGGTAAAGGGACCGTGCAGCAGTACCGCTCTCTGAACCGCATCTACGATCAGATGCTACGTCCAGAGTGGCCAGCGCTCGGCTCAGTGCAGTACACGATCCAGAAGTTTTACCGTATCAACGGCGGCAGCACGCAGCGTAAGGGCGTGACGCCCGATCTGCTGATGCCGACCGGCGTTGAAGCGGCGGAAACCGGCGAGAAGTTTGAAGACAACGCGCTTCCCTGGGACAGCGTTAACGCGGCAACCTACACCAAAACCGGTGATATCTCTCCGCTGGTTCCGCAGTTGACCAAGGAGCATGCTGACCGCATCGCTAAAGATCGTGAATTCCAGTACATTCTCAAAGATATCGCGCGTTACGATGCTATGAAAGACAAGCGTAATATTGTCTCTCTGAATTTGGCCCAGCGTGAGAAAGAGAATCGCGAAGATGACGCGATGCGGCTTGAGCGCATTAACGCGCGCTATCAGGCTGAGGGGAAAGCGCCGCTTAAGCGCCTGGAAGATTTGCCCAAAGACTATAAAGAGCCCGATCCTTATCTCGACGAAACGGTAAACATTGCCAACGATCTGGCGCAGTTGGAGAAAAACCAGGCGCCTGCTGAAACCAGCAAATAGATGTTCAGGTAACGGAAAAAGCACTGCTAAAGCGGTGCTTTTTTTTTGCATTATGCGTGCTAATGAATGGTGTGAGGCATTGCACAGCGCAAGACATTTCCTAATGTAAAGTTATGTCTTTTTAGGCACTTAAAGATTAAGGTCGCTTGAAAAGCGCTGTAATGCACATACGATGTATACCCGCGCATGAGCGCGAGCACAACTGAGGAAGATTAACGTTTATGATGCGTATTGCGCTTTTCCTGATCACCAACCTGGCGGTGATGTTGGTATTCGGACTGATTCTCAGTCTGACGGGAATTCAGTCAAGCAGTGTTACGGGTCTGATGATTATGGCAGGTCTGTTTGGCTTTGGCGGTGCGTTTGTTTCACTGCTAATGTCCAAATGGATGGCGCTGCGGTCTGTAGGCGGTGAAGTGATTGAACAGCCGCGCACCGAGCAGCAACGCTGGCTGATGGAAACCGTTAGTCGTCAGGCGCAGCAGGCTGGTGTAGCGATGCCGCAGGTTGCGATTTATCACGCACCGGATATCAACGCCTTCGCCACAGGCGCACGTCGTGACGCCTCGCTGATCGCCGTGTCCACGGGACTCTTGCAAAACATGAGCCGCGATGAGGCAGAGGCGGTACTGGCGCATGAAATGGCCCACATCGCGAACGGGGACATGGTGACGATGACGCTGCTACAAGGCGTGGTGAACACCTTTGTTATCTTCATTTCGCGCATTATCGCCCAAATCGCTGCGGGCTTTATGTCCGGCGACCGGGAGGGTGAAGAGAGCAGTAACGGTAATCCGTTCGTGTTCTTTGCGGTGTCCATGGTGCTGGAGCTGGTGTTTGGCATTCTTGCCAGCATCATCACCATGTGGTTCTCACGTCATCGTGAATTCCACGCTGACGCCGGCTCTGCGAAGCTGGTGGGGCGTGAGAAGATGATTGCAGCGCTGCAGCGCCTGAAAACCAGCTATGAACCTCAAGAGCCGGGTAACATGGCGGCGTTTTGTATCAACGGCAAAAATAAATCGCTGAGCGAAATGTTTATGTCGCACCCGCCGTTGGATAAACGCATTGAAGCCCTGCGTAACGGCGATTATCTTAAGTAACCGATTTGTGTGTTTAATCAGGGGCGCCGACAGGCGCCCCTGCTGTTTTATGATGCCGCAACAGTGCGCCCTGAACGCATCCGCGTCAGGCTGACCAAGGCCGCCACGCCGGCAAATCCGCCCGCCAATAACAGAGACGCATGCGTACCTTGCTGGTTGAACAGATTGAACATCCACGCCACCAGCGCCGCGCCGCTGCTCTGTCCCACTAAGCGTGCGGTGCCAAGCATGCCGCTGGCTCCCCCGCTGCGATGACGGGGAGCCGAAGAGATAATGGTGTGATTATTGGGCGACTGGAAAAGGCCGAAGCCTGCGCCGCACAGCAGCATGCGCCAGATGATATCCACATCGCTGGGTTGCGTGGGGAGAACGGCAAGTAAGAACAACCCTAATGAGAACATTGTAAGCCCGAGCCCGCCCAGCAATCCTGCATGAAAGCGTTCAATCAAGCGGCCCGCTATTGGCGCCATCACCATTGTGGCTAGCGGCCAAGGCGTTAACAGCAAGCCCGTGGCGACTTCGCTCCGGCCGAGCGTGTTCTGCAAAAAGAACGGCAGTGCAACCATCGCGAGCATCTGCGCGCAGAAAGCACACACCGAGGTGCAAATCGACAGTGAAAACACGGGGATTCGCAGCAAATCCACGGGAAGCAACGGTACTGACATCGTGAGCTGCCGACGAATAAATACCACGCCCACAATCGCCAGCGCGATGAGTTCAATCAGGCCCAGCGTACCGCTTTGTCCTTGGGCAAAGCCACTCAGCGCCGCGATCAGTAACCCGAAAAACAGAGCGTTCATGATCGCGCTTGGAATATCAAACTTCTGCTGTTTGGCCTTCTGCGGATTATCGGGCAGAAAGCGCAATGCCAACCACAGCGCAATCACGCCCAAAGGCACATTAATCAAAAACAGCCACTGCCAGCTGGCCACGGAGAGGATGGCGGCGGCGACGGTGGGCCCAGCCGCACTTGAAACGGCGACAATCAACGAATTGATTGCCATGCCGCGGCCCAAAAAGCGCTGCGGATAGATAATGCGGATCAGTGCGGTATTGACGCTCATCAGCGCCGCTCCGCCAAACCCTTGCATCACGCGCGCGACGGTGAGCACCGACAGGCTGTTGGAAACTGCACAGAACAGCGATGTCGCCATAAACAGCATTAAACCCACCTGATAAACCCGGCGGTAGCCAAGCATATCGCCCAGAAACGCCAGCGGAAGCAGCGCGATCACGATGGCTATCTGATAGGCATTCACAATCCAAATGGATTGCGCTGGGCTCGCGTGTAAATCTCTGGCAATCGTGGGCAACGCAACATTGGCAATCGCGCCATCCAGCACTGCCATCATGATGCCTAAAGCAATCGTAATAATCGCGCCATAGCGCCGGGGCGTGGGTAGCCCATCTTGAGAACCGGTAGGAGACATAATCGTGAGAAGTGAAGTCAGTGAATATCATCATGCTAATCAATTTTGCGTCGAAATGCATGGCGCGCGCCGATAAAAAAGTAAGAGCGAATATGTCGCGGGCAGCATGCGTTGCTGAGCGGAATCAGATAAGCCTATACTGGCGTTTCTGTTCTGATTTTTTTGAAACACGGTAAAGGACGTACACCTTGGCGAGCAACGAAACCGATAAACAGCCAGACGCCGTTTCATCCGTGATGAAGGTTTTCGGCATTTTACAGGCGCTGGGTGAAGACCGCGATCACGGAATAACGGCGCTTTCACAGCGGCTAATGATGTCCAAAAGCACGGTTTATCGCTTTCTACAAACGATGAAATCGCTGGGATATGTGGCGCAGGAAGGGGAGAGTGAAAAATACTCTCTCACGCTTAAGCTGTTTGAACTGGGCGCAAAAGCGCTACAAAACGTAGATTTGATTCGCAGCGCCGACATCGAGATGCGTGAGCTTTCACGCTTGACTAAAGAGACGATTCATCTCGGCGCCCTGGAAGAAAACAGCATCGTTTACGTCCATAAAATTGACTCACTTTATAATCTGCGCATGTACTCGCGCATCGGCCGTCGCAATCCTCTGCATAGCACGGCGATAGGAAAAGTGCTGCTGGCGTGGCGCGATCGCGCCGAGGTGAATCAAATCTTGGCTGACGTCGAATTTCGTCGCAGTACCGCCAATACCCTTGTCAGTGCTGAAGCGCTGCTTACCGTATTAGATCAGGTAAAAACTCAGGGGTTTGGCGAGGACAATGAAGAGCAGGAGGAGGGGTTGCGCTGTATTGCGGTACCTGTGTTTGACCGTTTTGGCGTGGTCATCGCGGGCTTAAGCATCTCTTTTCCCACCCTTCGCTTCACTGAAGAAGCGAAAAATGCATACGTGGCCATGCTGCACCGTGCCGCCCGCAACCTGTCTGAACAGATGGGCTACCACGACTACCCGTTTTAATGGGCGTAAGCGGGCTGAAACCAGCCCGCTTACGATTTAATTATCAATGACGTCGCCGCTTTTTTTCAGCAATGGGCACTCTGTTACGCCGATAATGCCGCTGTCGGTATGCAGATATTGGGCATTGATCACGCCGCGCGCCGTCAGGTAGCTACATTGCAAACCGAGGCCCGCCGCGTTTTTGGTGCTGCCGGTTAATACACCGTAGCCGGTCAACAGCATGGCTAACCAGATAATCGCTACTCCGGCAATCGCCCTAATCAACATCTTCATAATACTCTCCTTATGATGCACAACGCAGCCATCCTGCAGGCGCTGCGATTCCACTGCATGCAGCATGCCTTTCTCCGACAGTGAAATCGATCAGAGATAACTGAAAGCGTTTGGCTTGGGGGCGTTGAGGTTTTGCGCGTCGCCCGTTTCTTTTCACGTCATAACGAGTAGAATCAGCCGCGGAAACGCCAGGTCAAGTTACTCACAGAGGCAGGTATGAACGAATTAGCCGCAAATAGCAGTCCGCTATTCCTTTCCGGCGTGATGGCTATCATCATTTTTGTGGCCCTTTACGTCTGGTTTTATGTCAACCGGGCCAGCGTTCGCGCCAGTGAACAAATCCATCTCCTGGAAGCACTGCTGGAAGAGCAGAAAAAACAGAACGCGCTGCTGCGTCGTCTGGTCGATGCGCAGCCAGCGGCGGCGAACCCACCCGAAGACGCTGAAGCGGCTGATTCGCAAGGTTTCATCCGCATGATCCCTGAACGCTAGTTGATACGGAGTTATCATGGCTTGGCAAAATCCCTGGTTCGACGCAATGCTGACGCACCATACGCCTGAAGGCTTCCGTAACCCTGAAGAGGAGCTGCGTCAGCCCGGGGATTTGCAACGCTGGCGGCGAGAGCGTAAACAGCAAAATTTGCCTAAGCCGCCCGTAATGGGTTATCAGGCGTTCACTGAGCAGTGGTATCAGCCCGTGGATTTAGGCGGAACGGACGATCGCGTTTGGTGGCTGGGACATGCGGCGATGCTGTTGCGCATTAACCAACGCTATATGCTTATCGACCCCGCGTTATCGTCGCGGGCCTCACCGCTGCCGTTTGCAGGACCGCGGCGTAAGACGCCCGCACCGTTGCGCGTGGCCGATCTTCCCCATCTGGATTACGTACTGATATCGCATAACCACTACGATCACCTCGATCGGCCCACGGTGAAACGCCTGGCGCGCCGCTTTCCGCAGGCGCGCTTCATGGTGCCGCTTGGTATGGGAGCATGGTGCCGCAAACGTGGCGTTCACGAGGTAACAGAGCTGGACTGGTGGCAGTCAATCACGTTTGGCGATCTTCATCTTACCGCGGTACCTGCGCGGCACTGGAGCATGCGCACGTTTTGGGATCGCAACCGTTCGCTGTGGTGCGGCTGGGTGGTACGCGCCACCGGTCTTAATTTCTGGTTTTCTGGCGACAGTGGCTACAGTGAAAACCTCAAGGAGATTGGTCAGCGACTTGGACCCTTTACCTTTGCCGCCTTACCGATAGGCGCCTACGCACCTCAATGGTTTATGCGCGGACAGCATATGGATCCCGACCAGGCCGTTGAACTGTGGCAACACATAGGCCGTCCCGTGGCGTTGCCGATTCACTGGGGGGTGTTTGAATTAGCGGATGAGGCGCTTGATGAACCGCCGGTCGCCCTTGCGCAGGCGTTACGCGCCGCTGGGGAGCAGCCAGCAACGTTCTCTCCGTGGAAAATAGGCGAAAGTCGTAGCTTAAAAGCTCTTGCATCAGAATTATCTTAAGCACAATAAATCGCACCTAACCAGACCGATCCGACGTCACGCAATAATTAGTATGTAGTTAAGATGAAAATGAGAAAAGGGCCATGGGCGTCATGCCTATATTTGGGGCAAGCGATAACGGCAATGCTTTTTTTTGGTGCGATATAATAAAAGTTATACAGTAATATTAAGAATGCATAAGTTTGTTGTTGCACAATAAATGCATGCGCAGGTGTTTTTCGCCTGTTTTATTTCGATAATGCCATATTAATGCAATGTTTTTGTCTTATGACAACATAATGGTAATGTGCGTATTTTTTTAAGGCGTTTGGCTTGACGATTTCAGTACCGCATACTAGCGACAGGTGCTCTGTAAGCCGAGGTGCCGGATGATCATGCCTGGGCGATAATTATTTGCGTACCATACTTAGCCTCCCTGACAATTATGTGCGGCAGATCGTTCAACTATTAAAAATGGCTTGCCATTAATTTTCGAATATGTGATAACAATTCTTGGGTCAAACGAGGTACAGTTCTGTTTATGTATGGCATCTTCAGTAAAGAAGTTACGAGTAAAGACGTTGACGTTGAATACCGCTTCCTTGCCGAACCTTAAATTAGTGCCTCATTCAGTAATGTCTCTGGTTTATCTGTAAGACTGCCCTCGGGCAATATAAACATTCAAAGGAATTTGCAAAAAATGGCAAAGATTAAAGGTCAGGTTAAGTGGTTCAACGAGTCTAAAGGTTTTGGTTTTATCACTCCTGCTGACGGCAGCAAAGACGTGTTCGTTCACTTCTCTGCTATCCAGGGCAACGGTTTTAAAACCTTGGCTGAAGGCCAGCAGGTTGAATTTGAAATCCAGGACGGCCAGAAAGGTCCAGCCGCAGTAAACGTTACTGCCATCTGATTTAGCATTCAGCACCGGTGCTTCGCACCGCTGATACGAATGACAAAGCCCTGCTCATTGAGCGGGGCTTTTGTTTTGCGCTTTCTGTTGCCCGTTGACCAGGGTAAACTTCGCCGCGAATTGCTAATCCGGAGTTGTGTATGTCTTTGATTTGCCCCCTATGCCATCAGCCACTGATGCTGCAGAATCACAGTTTTCACTGCGCGGCGTCTCACCAGTTTGATAAGGCTAAAGAGGGGTATGTCAATTTGCTGCCCGTTCAGCATAAAGGCTCACGCGAGCCTGGCGACAGCCCTGAGATGCTTCAGGCGCGCCGCGCCTTTCTTGACGCCGGTCATTATCAACCGCTGCGGGAAAAGGTGGCTGACACCCTGGCGCAGCATCTGGGCGCACCTTCAGGCACAATCCTGGATATTGGCTGCGGTGAAGGGTATTACACCGGCGCCATGGCGGCACGGCTCTCGCAAGCGAAGGTCTATGGTCTGGATGTGGCAAAGGCGGCCGTGCGGATGGCCGCGAAACGCTATCGCGCGGTGCAGTTTTGCGTGGCGTCGAGCCAGCGCTTGCCGTTTGCTGACGGCGCCATGGACGCCATCGTGCGCATTTATGCGCCCTGTCTTGAACAGGAGTTGGCGCGGGTGATTAAACCCGGCGGCTATTTGTTCACGGTGACGCCAGGCGCGCATCATTTACAGCAATTCAAAGCGCTGATTTACCGTGAGGTGCAATTGCACCTACCGGAAGAGAAACCGTACCGCGATTTTGTGCAGATCGATCGGCAAACCCTGGCGTACCCCCTCTCGCTCAGCGGCGCCGAGGCGGTGCAGCTGTTGCAGATGACGCCTTTTGCATGGCGGGCCCGAGAGGCGGTATGGCAGCAGCTTGCCGCCTCCGAGACGTTTGCCTGCGATGCTGATTTTACGCTGACGTTGTGGCAACGCCGCTAGCGCGCCTCAATAAGCGTATCGTAAATACGCGCCAAATCATCAAGATCCTTTGCGGCAACGTATAAGCGGCGTTGCTCCAGTTGAATCGCTAAAATACCGTCTTGCGACAATTGCATGCCCTGAATACGGCGGTAATCAATCCACGCGCCCGCATAGAACAGACCTTCCGCTTTCATCAGCAGCGCTGGGCTGCGGATCCAACCTAGCCACAGTGCCAAAAAGCACAGCATCATCAGTAGGGTTGTGGTGCGCGGTGGGCCCTGTTGCGCCACGTTCTGCCATAGCAGAATCAGCAGCAATCCAATAAAAATGGCGCTATCGATTTTATGGCGGCGGCACAGTGCCACGCGCAGTAGGGTGGCGCCGTTTCGGCGCGGTACAATCGCGTCCTCATACACGGCAAACAGCACCATAGCGGCGATGAGAACCATCAAGACAACATCGGTCAGTGTCATGAAAAGACGCCCTCCGGCAGTGCGCGTTGTGCGTATGCCGGGCACCGCAGCGCCCGGCAGTTCCTTACAGGCCCAGCAGGCCAATCCAGTAGCCCAAAATGCCGATGGCAAAAAAGCCCACGATAATCCATAGCGCATTCACTTTGCGGCGCAGCAGCCACATACAGCCGAAGGTCAACAGCAGCGGAATCAGGCCGGGCATCAGCTGATCGAGTATGGACTGTACCGTGGTCACGGTGGTTTTGCCGGTTTGATCCGTAATGCGCGACACCACCAGCGGCACGTTCACATGCGTCCATTTGTTCACCAGTGCGCCCATGACAAACAGCCCGAGTATCGATGCGCCTTCGGTGAGCTTTTGTAAAAAGCCGCCGCCCATGTCTCCAACAATATCGATACCTTTGCGGTAACCATAGGCCACGCCATAGTAACGCGTAAGCAGGCGGGCAACATTGAACAACACAAAGAACAGCAGGGGACCGAGCAGGCTGCCGCTCATGGCGATGCCGGCACCCAGAGCGGCAAACACGGGGCGCACGGTGCCCCAAAAGATCGGGTCGCCCACGCCCGCCAGCGGGCCCATCAGCCCCACTTTGATGCCGTTGATCGCGCCGTCGTCAATGGCTGCGCCGTTAGCACGTTGCTCCTCCATCGCCATGGTCACACCGAGCACGGGCGCAGCCACGTAAGGGTGCGTGTTGAAAAATTCGAGGTGGCGCTTGATCGCTTGTTTGCGTGCATCATTGTTTTCCGGATAGAGGCGGCGAATCACCGGCACCATCGAAAAGCAAAAGCCCAGCGCCTGCATGCGTTCAAAGTTCCACGATCCCTGGAATAGATTCGAGCGCAGAAAGACGCCGCGGACGTCACCGGGCGTGAGTTTTTTCGGAGACTGCGTTGTATCAACCATGATGTCACCTGTTCTTAGTCGAGTTCATTATCAAGATCGTTAGGCGTCGCTGCGGCGGTTGCGCCCGCTACCCGGTTATATTTTGGTGCCAGCTGAATGTAGAGCACCGCCATCACCACGCCGATGACGCCCAGCGCAACGAGGTTGAAGTTGGTGAAGGCTGCGGTGACAAAACCGAGGTAAAAGAACGGCATCAGGTAGCCTGCACGCATCATGTTAATGACCATCGCGTAGCCCACCACCACGATCATGCCGCCCGCAATATTCAAGCCGTTGGTGACCACTTCTGGAATAGCGCTGAGCAGCGTATGAACGGCGCTGGTGCCGACCGAAATGGCAACGATCAAGGCGGGAATGGCAATACGCATCGCTTGCAGCAGCAGCGCGGAAACGTGGATCCAGCTGATGGCGGTAAGATTGCCTTTTTCTGCGGCTTTATCGGCCGCATGCTGAAAGGCCACCGTGAGGGTACGCACGATAATGGTCAGGACCTGTCCAGCCGCGGCCAGCGGAATGGCCAGCGCGATACCCGCTCCGACGCTTTGGCCACCTGCAATTACCAGGATGGTGGAGATGATCGAGGCCAGTGCCGCATCTGGCGCCACTGCCGCACCGATATTCATCCAGCCCAGCGCAATCATCTCCAGCGTACCGCCGATGATGATGCCGGTTTTCATGTCGCCCAGAACGGCACCAATTAAGGTACATGCCACCAGCGGCCGGTGAAACTGAAACTCATCCAGAATCGAACCCATCCCAGCGATACATGCCACCACGAAAATCAACACAATTTGTAGCGAGGTTATGTCCATCTCTTTCTCCTCAGCGAGGTCATAGTCAGGCACCCGCGGGCAGACAACAGGCCCGTTAGTGATTCATCTTGGCAATCAAGTCCATCATTTTGAGCCGCGGATCGTTGGAGACTTTACGCACCTCCAGTTCGATACCGCGCGCATGGAGTTGGCGGAACGCCTCAATATCTTTCTCATCCACCGACACGGCATTGTTGACCTGGGTTTTCCCCTGGCGAAACGCCATACCGCCAATGTTCACCGACGTTATCTCAACGCCTTGTTCCACCACGCGCAGCACGTCGGTAGGATTAGTGAACAGCAGCATGACGCGATCGGACCCGTATTTAGGGTTGTTCCACACGCGAATCATTTTGGCGACGTCGACCACGTGTGCGGTGACGCCCGGTGGTGCCACTTGGGTTAACAGGGTTTTACGCACGTGATCGTTAGCCACTTCATCGCTGACCACGATGATGCGTGAGACATTGGTTTCTTTGGTCCATCGGGTGGCGACCTGTCCATGAATCAGGCGATCGTCGATGCGAGCAAGGCCAATTTTCATGTGTTCCCCCGGCGTCAGCGGGGGCTGGGCGACGGGGCGCTGTTGGGCGGGGGCGGGGGTGTCAACACGGGCATCACGCTTGAGGGCTTTTACCCCTTCACGGCCTGCTTCAAGCGCGATCTTTATCAGCTGGTCGACGGTTGGATTATCGTCGCGGCCCATCAGCGTCTCGACTAACATAGGAATGTTGACGCCGGCAATCACCTCGTGATCAGGCTTATCGGCCACCAGACGACTGGCGGCGTTGAAAGGACTTCCTCCCCAGGTATCGACTAAAAACAGGACACCGTCGGTAGTATTAAGTTGAGCCAGTCGAGCCTGATACTTTTCAATCAGCGTCTCTGCGTTTTCTCCCGGGACAAACTCTATCCATCCGACATTTTCCTGCTCTCCCAACAGCATTTCTGCTGTTTTTAGCAGTTGTTCTGCCGCCCAGCCGTGTGTACCAATTACAATTGCAATGGTCACGTGCTACCTCCGTTTACATGAAAGATTCTCGCGTAGCGCCCTGAATCCTGAAACATTATCGTGGGTGCTGGTCCAGCCGTTTGGGTCGTGCTTGTCGCAGAAAAGATGAGAGATGCCCAAACTCTGTGCCAAACAGCGCTAAGGTCGGGATTTATTTTAGTGACCGAAAAAATAATTATTGTGATGTTTGTCAGTAATCGAACTGACAGGCAGGGCAATGTGGCTTTTTGTCACGTTATCTTGGTTGGCATAGAGGTTTGTAAAACTAGATAAATTTTTTGACCTTGTTGAGGTAACTGATACATTAGCCTTCTGTTTATTATCAGGAGTAAGGAGCTCAAGCTCACCCCTATGGATCGTCACCGACGTTGCTTCACCCACGCTTTGCGCTGCCTGGCGCTAATCCCAACGCCCACTCGCGTTATCACTTTTGCTGACCCCCTGACGTCTCGCCTTGCGGTGCAGACGAAAAGGTATCTGTCCCTGTTTTCATTAAGGAGCCATTGATGGAGTTTCTCTTCGACCCCTCAATTTGGGCGGGTTTGCTGACGCTGATCGTGCTGGAAATCGTGCTTGGCATTGATAACCTGGTGTTTATTGCCATTCTTGCGGACAAGCTGCCGCCCAAGCAGCGTGACAAAGCACGCCTGATTGGCCTTTCCCTGGCGCTGGTAATGCGGCTGGGGCTGCTGTCGCTGATATCCTGGATGGTAACGCTCACGCGGCCGCTGTTTAGCATTGCGGACTTCAGTTTTTCCGGTCGTGACTTGATCTTGCTGGTGGGGGGCTTGTTCCTGCTGTTTAAAGCGACCATGGAGCTGCATGAACGGCTGGAAAATCGCGGCATGGAGCAGCAGGGCAATAAAGGCTATGCCAGCTTCTGGGCCGTGGTGACGCAAATTGTGGTGCTGGACGCGGTGTTTTCACTGGATGCGGTCATTACCGCGGTAGGTATGGTCAATAACTTGCCCATCATGATGACCGCCGTGGTGATTGCAATGGGTGTGATGCTGCTGGCGTCCAAACCGCTGACCAATTTCGTCAACGCGCATCCTACCGTGGTGGTGCTCTGCCTGAGCTTCTTGCTGATGATTGGTCTGTCGCTGGTGGCGGAAGGCTTCGGCTTCCACATTCCGAAAGGCTATCTCTACGCCGCGATTGGCTTCTCAATCCTCATTGAGTTGTTTAACCAGATTGCCCGACGCAACTTCCTTCGCCATCAGGCTCGTCGCCCGATGCGTGAGCGCACGGCAGAAGCGATTTTGCGCCTGATGGGCGGACGTCAGCGCAACCAGACTGCCTCCAGTGAAGAGTCAGTGGGGGCTGAGGTACTGCCGCAAGAAGCGTTTCAGGAGGAGGAGCGCTATATGATTAACGGCGTGTTGACGCTCTCGCAGCGCTCGATTCGCAGCATCATGACGCCGCGCGGCAATATCTCGTGGGTTGATGTGACCCGTCCGTTGGATGAGATTCGTATTCAGCTATTGGATACGCCGCACAGTTTGTTCCCGGTTTGTCGCGGCGAACTGGATGAAATTATTGGCGTGGTGCGCGCTAAAGAGCTGCTGGTGGCGCTGGAGCACGGCATGGACGTGGCAGAGTTTGCCGCCAACACGCCGCCAATCGTGGTGCCGGAAACGCTGGATCCCATCAACTTGTTGGGCGTGCTGCGCCGGGCAAAAGGCAGTTTCGTGATTGTGACCAACGAATTTGGTGTGGTGCAGGGCTTGATTACCCCGCTGGACGTGCTGGAAGCGATTGCCGGTGAATTCCCGGATGAGGATGAGACGCCAGATATCGTCGCCGACGGAGAGGGTTGGCTGGTGAAAGGGGGAACCGATCTCCATTCGTTACAACAGCTGCTTGATTACCATGAGCTGGTTGATCGCCAGGAGGATCACGCCTCGCTAGCCGGTTTGTTGATTGCGCAGAAAGGCCAGCTGCCGCTGCCTGGTGAGGTGATTGACATGCCGCCGCTCCATTTCGCTATTGTCGAGGCGACGGATTACCGAATTGATCTGGTTCGTATCACCAAAGATAAGCCGCATGACGATGAAGCGCCAGACGCCTAAACGTGGCGTGGTTGGTTAATAAAAAAGGCCGTCGCGTTGACGGCCTTTTTCATGCGCGTGACTCAACCCGGCAGCACAACCTGATATTGTGACAGCCAGGCAGGGAAATCTTCGATGGGCATGGGACGCGCGTAATAATAGCCCTGCAGATGATCCACCCCGCGCGCGCACAGGTAGCGTGCCTGCTCGGCGGTTTCCACGCCTTCTGCTACCAGCGCGATATTCAGACGCTGGGCCAGTGAAATCACCATATCGGTAACGGTGGCGTTGATGGCATCGGTGCCGATGGCAGCGGTGAAAATCTTGTCAATTTTCAGCACGTCCGGCTTGAGATCTTTCAGGTAGGCCAGTGAGCTGTGTCCGGTGCCAAAGTCATCTATCGCCAGTCGGACGCCGATGTCATGCAGCCGCGCCACCACGGTTTGATCGATAACCGGCAGGGCATCGCGTTCGGTCAGTTCCACCACTAACTTTGGCAGAGGATTGGCGGGCCACCACATCGCCTGTAAGTCATCGACGATTGCCCGATTATGAAAGTGGCTGGCCGCAACGTTAATGGCAATGTGGAAACTGGGACACTGAGGCAAACTGGGTAAGGCTTCCACCACGCGGGCTATCACAAAGCGGGTGAGGGGCGCGATCAGGTTTTGCCGTTCCGCGAGCGGGATAAAGACATCGGGGGCAATCCAACCTTGACGGGGGTTGTGCCAGCGCAGCAGCAGTTCAATGCCGTCACACTCACCGCTTTTGGCGTTAATTAACGGCTGGCAATACACCATGAATTCATTGGCCGTGATACCGTAGCTGATCTGCCAGCTTAGGCTCATGCGATTTGCCGTCGCCAGCCAAACGATGTAGCCCATCAGCAGGCTCAACAGCAGCGCCAGTGGCAGCTGGGAAGGTAACGTATGCAGCGCGAGTCGGGCGGGTGAAGGTCCATAAAGCGTGATGGTAAACGGATAGCGCAAAGAAGCTTGCTCGTAGGCGACTTCATCATCGGCAGGTTCGGTAGGCTCAACCATGGGATTACCGTATTCAAGACTTTTGCCGCCCACGTTGAAAACGGCGCGCTCCACCCACGGCAGCTGCGGCTCTAACAGATAATTGGTCATCTGTTCGATATTGATGACCTGCAGCAGTCCATCGCGGTTATTCAACGATTTCGGCGTCCAGAGCAGTAACACCGGCGAGCCTTTCAACAGGTCGTTGTCCTGCGTCAGCAAAAAATGCTGGTTATTCAGCGCGAATTCCGGATAGGTTTCGCTAAATGACAGGTTGCGCGGCCCATACACGCTGGAGCAGTAAATGCGATCGTCTTCCACCAGCATCATCGTGCGAACGGTCTGTAAGGCGGCAATTTTTTCGATCAGGGGATAACGTACCAGCGCGCACGGCACGCCAACCAAGCCAAGGGTATTGTTTGCCGACACGTCCAGCGGAGAGAAAATGCGATCGAAGCGTTCTATGGCGCGGGTGGCAAAATTTGACGACTGCTGTTCAATGCGTGATTTCTCTTCAATGTAGCGAAATGTGAGCGTAAGAATCAGAACCAGCGTCGCGATCGCTATCGCAATAAGCAGACGCTTACGGCGAAATTGACCCACAAATTGCTGGGGAGCCATCATCAGTAACCACCTTGTAAACCAAGAAAATGAAGCCAAATTAACGTGTGTGTTATCGGCATTATGGCGGCCAGGTTTAGCGCGGTGGGCAAAAAAAGCGGCGCCAAAAAAAACCGCGCGGTCACTGAGGACCGCGCGGTTTTACTGTATCTGGTTTATCTGTGCTGGGGTAGCGGCATCGGCATAAAAAGAGCCTGTGAATGCATAATCACGCACCGCCGCGCTTAATCGCACTGAACCTTAATCGCCAGCCCACCGCGTGACGTTTCGCGGTATTTCGCGTTCATGTCTTTGCCGGTTTCATACATGGTCTCAATCACTTTATCCAGCGAAACGCGAGGTTCACTGGTGCGTCGCAGCGCCATACGGGCGGCGTTAATCGCCTTGACTGAAGCGATAGCATTGCGTTCAATACACGGCACCTGAACCTGGCCGGCAACCGGATCGCAGGTCAATCCGAGATTGTGCTCCATACCAATTTCTGCCGCCACGCACACCTGCTCCGGACTGGCGCCGAGCAGCTCAGCCAGACCTGCCGCCGCCATTGAGCAGGCCACGCCCACTTCCCCCTGGCAGCCCACCTCGGCGCCGGAAATCGAGGCGTTCATCTTATAGAGCACGCCAATTGCACCCGACGCCAGGAAGTAGCGGAGAAACGTATCCGGCGTGACGGTTTCAATAAAATGATCGTAATACGCCAGAACCGCCGGCACGATGCCGCAGGCCCCGTTGGTAGGGGCGGTGACAACGCGCCCACCCGCGGCGTTCTCTTCATTGACCGCGAGCGCAAACATGTTGACCCAGTCAATCACATTCATGGGATCGTTAGAGTGCTTTTCCGACGAAACCAGCAGGCGGCGAAGCGAGGCCGCGCGGCGCGGCACGCGTAATGGACCGGGCAGTACGCCTTCGGTGTTTAGGCCGCGATCGATACACGCCTGCATGGTTTGCCAAACGTGACCGAAATAGGCGTAAATTTCGTCGCGGTCATGCAACGCCAGTTCATTTTTCATCACCAGACCGGAAAGCGACAGGCCGGTTTCGTGACAGTGCGCCAGTAGCGCTTTTGCAGAATGGAAAGGGTAAGGCACGGACACTTCATCCAGCACCGATTCACCAAAGTGGGCTTCATCCACAATGAAGCCACCGCCAATGGAGTAATAGGTTTTGCTCAGAATCAGCAAATCACCCTCAAACGCATAGAGCGTCATACCATTTTCATGCAGTGAGAGGTTTTCGCTGCGAAAGACCATGCCGCCTTCACGGGGAAAATCGACTTCGTGCGCGCCCTGCGCCAGTAATAAGCGCTCGCGCTGTTCAACGTCTTTAATAAAAGCAGGAATACTGTCGATATCGACCGTGGCGGGCTCAAATCCTGCCAGACCCATAATAATGGCGATATCAGTATGGTGCCCCTTGCCGGTGAGGGAGAGCGAGCCGTAAACGTCCACCGCAACGCGCGTAATGGTCTGGAGCTTTCCCTGTTCGGTGAGCAGATCGACAAACTGCTTGCCCGCCTTCATGGGGCCAACAGTATGCGAACTGGATGGGCCAATGCCCACTTTGAACATGTCAAAAACACTAATCACAGGTGACGCTCCTCACAAAACGTATTTATACGGCCAGGGCCGTTTATGCGGCTAATAGTAATCGTCTGCGCGGGGGGACGAACAGCTTTTCGCATGAAATAAACTAATTATAAACCCCAGAAATAGTTATCCGTTTCTATGGGCACAAAACGTGGCGCAAAGCGGCATGGGATGAGGGGGATGCGACGTCCGGAAGCGCGATTTGTTGACCTAACGCGCGAATAATGCCCGCGGTCATGCCCCAGATAAAATAGTCGCCGTACCAGGAGAGCCAGAGTTGATGCTGACGATTGCCCCGCTGCAGCGTAAACCCGCTGTAGCGGCTCAGCCGCAGCGCTTCAACCAGCGGCATTGTAAAGGCGCTCTCAACTTCATCGGGGTTCAGCGTCAGCAGAGCGCCAGGCGACACGATGCCCACCACTGGCGTAACGGCAAAGCCGGTACTGCTGGTGACAGGGGGCAGCGTTCCTACCACGCGCACCTGATCGGGCGCGATGCCCACTTCTTCATGCGCCTCACGTAGCGCGGTGTCAATCAGCGAGGCGTCGCTGGCGTCCTGCATACCGCCGGGAAAGGCGACCTGACCAGCATGTTTGCGCAGCTGTGCAGCGCGTCGCGTCAGCAGCAGTTCGGGTTGGGCTGCATTGATGACCGGCACCAGCACGGCGGCATGGCGATTACCCTGCACGGCAGCAGAAGGCGCCATTGGCAGGTGCAGCACAAATCGACTCAGAAACTGATCAAGCGTCAAACGCATATTATTCCTCATTGCGCAGGCAGGGCAAAATACGATTGACCTTATGGAACGTCTCTTGATACTCCGCCTCCCGCTCACTGTCCGCCACAATGCCGCCACCTGCGGCGCAGTACAGCTGTTGATTTTCTGCAATCAGCGTGCGGATAGTGATACTGGTGTCCATGCGACCGCACAGGCTGAGATAACCGATGCTGCCGCACCAGGCGTTGCGCCGCTGGGGCTCCAGCTCTTCAATAATTTCCATTGCGCGGATTTTGGGGGCGCCGGTGATTGAGCCACCGGGAAAACAGGCCCGCAGCAGATCGCTGGCGGTTAAGTGGTCAGGCAGACGCGCGCGTACCGTACTGACCAAATGGTGTACAGCGGGAAACGCTTCCACTTTAAATAGCTCCGGTACGCTGACGCTACCGGGTTCGGCCACGCGGCCAATATCATTGCGCAACAGATCGACAATCATCAGATTTTCCGCGCGATCTTTCTCCGCGCTGGCCAGTTTTTGCGCCTGCAATCGATCGGCTGTGGGATCGTTCAGGCGAGGCAAGGTGCCCTTGATAGGCCGGGTTTCAATTTCCTGCTGTTTCAGCGCCAGAAAACGTTCTGGCGACAGGCTCAAGACCGCGCTGCGCGCTAAGCGGACAAAGGCGCTAAAGGGCGCGCGGTTGGCCTGATTGAGCCGTAAAAAAGCCTGCCATTCATCACCGCGATAGCTCGCCTGAAAGCGCTGAGCCAAATTCACCTGATAGCAGTCGCCCGCTTGAATGTACTGCTGAATGGCGTCAAAGCGTGCGGCGTACTCCGCCGCGCTGAGCGATGAGTGCCAGTCGCTGGTCAGGAAAAAGGGCTTGGGCGCGGGAATGGCCTGGGCCTGTAGCCACTGCCAGCGCCGATTTGCGTCCTCAAGCGACACCAGCGTGAGAGTGCAAAGATGGTGATCGGCAATCAGTGCCCAATCGTAAATGCCCACCGCCATGTCTGGCGTTTGCAGATCGCGCGCAGCGCGCTGGGGCAGCGTTTCAAAGCGCCGGCCCAGATCATAGCCAAAGAGTCCGAGTGCGCCCCCTTGAAAAGGGAGATCCGGGTGAAAAGCGGGTGCCGCGCCCAGGCGGGCAATCTGTTGCTGAACCAGCGCCAGCGGGTCGGCATTGGAGAGGAGAAGATCGCTGCCGTCGTCAATTTCCGTTAGCTCGCCACGCGTGGTGAGCGTAACGCGCGGGTCGGCAGTGAGAATATCAAAGCGATTGTCCGTGTGATCGGCTCCGCCGGAGGTCAGAAGCATCGCCCAGGGTCGATGGGCAAGGGCAGAAAAACGATGCATCAGCGCATCCGGCGTATACTTCAGGGTGAGTGTGTTCACGGTCATGGTGCGATTCAGTTCAGCAAGCAGGCGCGTAGCCTGGCATATTTTTATCTCACTGGCACCTGTTTGTTCCGCGTGGAATAATGCCCGTTCTTTATTCTCAGGAGTTCGCTATGTTTACAGGTCTTCCCGCGTTATCTCACGAGCAGCAGCAGCAGGCGGTTGAACGTATTCAGGAACTGATGGCGGACGGCATGTCCAGCGGTCAGGCGATTGCGCAGGTCGCGCAAGAGATCCGTCAGACTTATCAAGGTGAAGGTATTCGGGCGCTATTCGACGAGGACGACGAGCACGATGACGAGTAGCACCCGAACGGGTTAGCGGGCGGCGACGATTTTGATTTCAACTTTATATTGAGGATGCATCAGTCCGGCTTGCACGGTGCAGCGAACCGGCGCATGGTCAGGTGATACCCAAGCATCCCAAGCGCGGTTCATGGCCGGAAAGTCGGCTTTGTCTACCAGGAATATGGTGGCATCCAAAATTTTACTTTTGTCCGATCCTACGCGCGTGAGCAGCGCGTCGATTACCGCCAGCGCATTCGCAGTTTGCGCTTCGGCGTCCTCCTCAAGATTTTCCGGCACGCTGGTGTAATAAATGGTGTCGTTATGCACCACGGCTTCGGACATGCGCGGGGCCGGATCGATTCGCGTAATGGTCATGTTGGTCTCCTGTCATTTTGCTGCGTAGCCTGCCATATCAGACCGGGCGCTGTCATCTGTTGTGGTGGGCAAACTCGAATCCTGACATAATTACAGTGGTTTTAAGCAAAGTGTGAGGATGTGTGGCAGACGATTTTGCAGCTGATGGCGCGTTGGCGCAGGCTATTCCGGGGTTTAAGCCGCGCGAGGCGCAGCGAGAAATGGCGCAGGCGGTGACCGACGCGGTGAAGCAGGGCGGTGAGCTGGTGGTCGAAGCCGGCACCGGCACCGGCAAGACTTACGCTTATCTGGCTCCCGCATTGCGCGCGAAAAAAAAGGTTATTGTGTCAACCGGGTCAAAGGCGCTTCAGGATCAGCTCTATAACCGCGATCTGCCGACCATCGCCCGCGCCCTCCAATTCAGCGGTAAAACCGCGCTGCTGAAAGGTCGCTCCAACTACCTCTGTCTTGAACGTCTTGAGCAGCAAAATCAAAGCGGTGGCGATCTTACCGTTCAGGCGCTGGGCGACTTGATCCACGTGCGCAACTGGTCATCCTATACCGTGGACGGCGATATCAGCAGCTGCGTAGATGTCGCCGAGGACAGCCCGATCTGGCCTTCTGTGACCAGCACCAACGACAACTGTCTCGGCAGCGATTGTCCGCTCTATAAAGAGTGCTTTGTGGTCAAGGCGCGTAAAAAGGCCATGGATGCTGACGTGGTGGTCGTGAATCATCATCTTTTCCTCGCCGATCTGGTGGTGAAAGAGGGGGGATTCGGCGAGCTGATCCCGGAAGCGGACGTGATGATTTTTGATGAAGCCCATCAGCTGCCTGATATCGCCAGCCAGTATTTTGGTCAGCAGCTGTCGAGCCGCCAGCTTCAGGATCTCGCCAAAGACATTATCCTTGCCTACCGCACCGAGGTGCGTGATGTCCAGCAGCTGCAGAAGTCGGCCGATCGCCTTGCCCAGTGCGCACAAGATTTTCGACTCACCCTCGGCGAACCGGGTTTTCGCGGTAATCTGCGTGATCTACTCAGCGATAACAACATTATGCGTATGTTCACGCTGCTCGATGATGCGCTTGAGCTTTGCTACGACGTGATCAAGCTTTCGCTGGGGCGATCTGCGCTGCTGGATGCCGCGTTTGAGCGCGCGGCGCTCTATCGCACCCGCCTGAAACGCTTACGGGCTATCGACGAGCCCGGTTTTAGTTACTGGTATGAGTGCACCAGCCGTCACTTCACGCTGGCGCTCACGCCGTTGTCCGTGGCTGAACGTTTTCGCGAAGTCATGGATAACCGTAAGGCCGCATGGGTTTTCACCTCGGCGACGCTGGCAGTGAATGAACAAATGAGCCATTTCGCCAGTCGCTTAGGGGTGGATCGCGCCAAAACGCTCATTCTTGATAGCCCGTTTGACTACGCCCAGCAGGCGTTACTGTGCGTGCCGCGCAATATGCCGGAGCCCAATTATCCCGGCGGCGCCCGTCAGCTGGCGCGCATGATGAAGCCGCTGATTGATGCGAATAAAGGTCGCTGCTTTTTCCTTTGCACGTCGCACAAGATGATGCGTGAGCTGGCGGCAGAGTTTCGCGCCTCAATGACGCTGCCCGTGCTGCTGCAGGGCGAGACCAGCAAAGGCCAGCTGCTGAAACAGTTCCTTGAAGCCGGCAATGCGCTTTTGGTGGCCACCAGCAGCTTCTGGGAAGGGGTAGACGTGCGCGGTGACGCGCTATCGCTGGTGATTATTGATAAATTGCCTTTTACCTCGCCCGAAGATCCGTTGCTGAAGGCGCGCATGGAAGATTGCCGCCTGCGCGGCGGCGATCCGTTTAACGATGTGCAACTGCCGGACGCGGTGATTACCCTGAAGCAGGGCGTAGGACGATTGATTCGCGATACCGCCGACCGCGGCGTGCTGGTGATTTGCGATCAGCGCCTGGTATCGCGGCCCTATGGCGGTCTCTTTCTGAACAGTCTGCCTCCCACGCCGCGCACCCGCGACCTGGACCGCGCGATTGCATTTGTTAAGCAACCGGCGACTCAGTAATGCGCGTTACCTTGTGATAAGATACGCGCCTTTTTTATCTCCTCGAGGTTGTTATGTCCGCCCGAATTTTAGCTCTGGACACGGCGACAGAAGCCTGTTCAGCCGCACTGCTCAATCAGCAGCAGATTGATGCCCGTTTTGAAATTGCGCCACGCGATCATACGCAGCGTATCTTACCGCTGGTGCAAGAACTGTTACACGCGGGGCAGCTGGAGCTTAAAACGCTGGATGCGCTGGCGTTTGGACGTGGGCCCGGCAGTTTTACCGGCGTACGCATTGGCATTGGTATTGCTCAAGGCTTAGCGCTGGGTGCCGATCTGCCGATGATTGGGGTGTCATCACTGGCGACCATGGCGCAGGGTGCATGGCGTCTCAGCGGGGCGACGCGGGTGCTGGCGGCCATTGACGCGCGCATGGGAGAAGTGTACTGGGCGGCCTATCAGCGCGATGAGCAGGGCGAATGGCACGGCGCAGAAACCGAAGCCGTGCTGAAGCCGGAGGATGTGCAGACTCACCTTGCTGCATTAAGCGGTACCTGGACAACCGTGGGAACCGGCTGGGCGGCGTATCCGCAATTGCAAGCCACAGCAGGTCTGGAATTGATTGCGGGCGGCGTTACCTTACCGGCAGCGGAAGATATGCTGCCCTTGGCTGAACGCGCATGGCAGCGCGGCGAGGCGGTGGCCGTTGCCGAGGCTGAGCCCGTATATTTGCGCAATGAAGTGGCATGGAAAAAGTTGCCGGGACGCTGAGCGACGCGCAACTAAACCCGCACCGCTGAGTCTAACCGGGAAATAACAGGAGAAGTGCTATGCCAATACGTCACAAAGTGTGGTCTGGCGCGCTGTTGACCTGCACGCTGTTGCTCAGCGGTTGCGTTTCAGTGCCAGATGCCATTAAGGGGAGCTCCCCTCAGCCACAGCAAGATTTAGTGCGGGTAATGAATGCGCCGCAGCTGTATATCGGCCAGGAGTCGCGCTTCGGCGGCAAAGTCATTAAGGTGGATAACCGCAATGGGCTTACGCGCATTGAGATTGCCACGCAGCCGCTGGATGAGAGCGCGCGTCCCCGCCTCGGGGCCGCGTCGATAGGACGTATCTATGCGGATATCCACGGTTTCGTTGATCCTGTTGATCTCAACAATCAATACATCACCGTATTAGGCACCCTCAAAGGCACCGAAAAAGGCACTATCGGTAGCGCCAGCTATAACTTTGTGGTGGTGGACGTGCGCGGATATCAGCGTTGGCGCCTCACGCAGCAGGTCATGACGTCCCCGCAGCCCATTGATCCCTGGATTTGGTATGGGCCAACGCGGCGTCATCCCGGTTACTGGGGCCCTAATCCTTACTGGGGGATGAACACCGGCCCGGCACAGGTTGAAACGATCCTGACGGAATAGCTCTGCAACGTTTTATCGGCCCGCTTGCGGTGCGCGCGAGCGGGCTTTTTTATTGGCTGCGTTTCTCACGCAGTTAAATTAGTGATGCGCTTCGCAACCTGTAAAAGCGGCAATCAGCAAACTGGTACAATCAGTTAAAATATTGTTAATAACACTGATGGCAGAGGCTGCGATGGCTACGCAACAAGATTATCGGGGTAATTCATTGAATAAAGTTTGGCTCAAACGCTATCCAGCAGATGTTCCTGCTGAGATTAACGCGGATCGCTACCCGTCACTGGTCGATCTTTTCGAGCACGCCGCACAGCGCTATGCCGACCAAACGGCATTTATCAATATGGGTCAGCGCATGAGCTACCGTCAGCTTGAGGAGCAAAGTCGTGCGTTTGCGGCCTGGCTGCAGCAGGGCCTTGGCCTGAAACGGGGCGATCGCGTGGCGCTGATGATGCCGAATTTACTGCAATATCCGGTCGCGCTCTTTGGTGTATTACGTGCGGGTATGGTGGTGGTGAACGTCAATCCGCTCTATACGCCGCGCGAGCTTAAGCACCAGCTCAATGATAGCGGCGCCAGCGCCATTGTTATTGTGTCGAATTTCGCGCATACGCTGGAAAAAGTGGTGGCAGATACGCCGGTCAAACACGTTATGCTGACGCGCATGGGCGATCAGCTGGCGCCGGTTAAAGCCACGCTGGTTAACTTTGTTGTGAAGTACGTTAAAAAGCTGGTGCCCAAATACCATTTGCCTGGCGCCGTGCCATTCCGCACTGCCTTGCAGCAAGGGGCGCAAATGTCTTATCAGCGTCCCGTTCTGAGTAACAGCGATCTGGCTTTCCTGCAGTATACGGGCGGCACCACAGGCGTGGCCAAAGGGGCGATGCTGACGCACGGCAACATGCAAGCCAATCTGGAGCAGACCAAAGCCACATACGGTAAGCTGCTGCGTGCCGGAAAAGAGCAGGTGGTCACCGCCTTGCCGCTTTATCACATCTTTGCGTTAACGGTGAACTGCCTGCTGTTTCTTGACCTCGGCGGCACCAACTTGCTGATCACCAACCCGCGTGATATCCCCGGTTTTGTTAAAGAACTGAGTAAATTTCCGTTCACGGCCATTACGGGTGTCAACACGCTGTTTAATGCGTTGCTTAACGATAGCCACTTCAACAAGCTCGATTTTTCGACGCTGCGCCTCTCTGCTGGAGGCGGTATGGCGGTGCAAAAAGCCGTTGCCGAGCGCTGGGAAAAACTCACCGGCCACTATTTGCTTGAGGGCTATGGCCTGACCGAATGTTCGCCGCTGGTCTCCGTGAATCCTTACGACATTGCCTGCCACACGGGCAGCATTGGATTGCCGGTACCCTCAACCGATGTGCGTATCGTTGACGATAATGACGTCGAGGTCGCGCCTGGCGAGCCTGGCGAGCTGTGCATTCGTGGCCCCCAAGTGATGACGGGCTACTGGCAGCGCCTAGACGCTACCGATGAAGTGCTGAAAAATGGCTGGCTGCACACCGGCGATATTGTTACCGTGGACAGCGAAGGCTTTATCCGCATCGTGGATCGCAAAAAAGACATGATTTTGGTGTCAGGCTTTAACGTGTATCCTAATGAAATTGAAGATGTCTTGATGCAGCATGCAAAAATTCGCGAAGCGGCCGCCATTGGCGTGCCCAGCGACCTGTCCGGCGAAGCGGTGAAGGTTTGTATCGTGAAAAAAGATCCTTCACTCACACGTGAAGAGGTGTTGGATCACTGCCGACGCCAGCTTACCGGCTATAAAGTGCCGAAAATCGTTGAATTTCGGGAAGAGTTGCCAAAAACCAACGTGGGAAAAATCTTGCGCCGTGAATTACGCGACGAGGCGAAGCGGGAAGGGCAGTAGGCAGTTTTTCTCTGAGGTTTACGCCGGCGTAGTCCGGCGTTTTTATTGCTTTTAACATGGAGCGCTGCGCGCGGTCTGTCGCAGCGAAGAATACAACGTGAATTACACCATGATCGACCAAAACAGCCAGTTGGCTGCCGTGTGCGAACAGGCGCGCCTGCACGACGCTGTGGCGCTGGATACCGAATTTGTGCGCACCCGTACTTACTATCCGCAGCTGGGTCTCATCCAGCTGTTCGATGGTGAGCAACTGGTTCTAATCGATCCGCTTAAAATCACTGAATGGGCGCCCTTTGTCGCGTTACTGCAGGACAAAAACGTGATCAAGTTCCTGCATGCAGGCGGCGAAGATCTTGAGGTGTTCCTGCATCGCTTCCAGTGTTTACCCGATCCCATGGTCGACACGCAGATCCTCGCGGCGTTTTCCGGCCAGCCCCTCTCCTGGGGTTTTGCATCGATGGTGAACCATTTTACGCAGGTCGAATTGGATAAGAGCGAGTCCCGCACTGATTGGCTGGCGCGTCCACTCACGCAGCGGCAGTGTGAATACGCGGCGGCCGACGTCGCTTATCTGCTGCCCATTGCGCGTGAATTAGTGAAGCAGACCGAAGCCGCAGGCAACATGGCTGCGGCATTGAGCGAGTGCGAGATGCTGTGCCAGCGCCGTTTGGATACGCTGCAACCTGAAGAAGCGTGGCGCGACATTACCAACGCCTGGCAGCTGCGTCCGCGTCAGCTGGCGGCTCTCCAGCGGCTGGCCGCATGGCGCCTGACGCTCGCGCGCCAGAAAGATATGGCGGTCAACTTTGTGGTGCGCGAGGAAAATCTATGGAAGGTGGCGCGCTTTATGCCCGGCAGCTTGGGTGAGCTTGATCATCTCGGCTTGAATGGTCATGAAATTCGCTTTCATGGCAAAACGTTAGTGGCGCTGGTGGCAGAAGCGCAGGCGCAGGACGAAAGCACGTTACCGCAGCCGCTACCTAACCTCATCGATCACCCGCACTACAAACAGGCGTTCAAAGCGATCAAAGCGCTGGTTCAGCAGGTCAGTGAAGAGACAGGTTACAGTCAAGAGCTGTTGGCGTCACGTCGTCAGATCAATCAGGTGCTCAGCACCGTGTGGGGCCTGAAAAAGGCCGGACGCTTGCCGGAGTTATTCAGTGGCTGGCGCGGGGAACTCTTTAAAGCACGTATCGAAGCCCTGATGGAAACGCTTTAAGCGGACGTTTTCCCCTGCGCTACAACGCAGGGGAAATCAGGAAACCGCTTCTGTCATTTAGGCGCGTCTTCCGTCTCGGGTAACGTCACGTTCAGCTCCAGAATAGAGATATCATCTCCCTTCTGATCGAGCTGTACCGTCACCATATCCGGATCAATCTTCACGTATTTGCAGATCACTTCCAAAATATCCCGCTTAAGCTGCGGCAAATAATGGGGCTCACTGTCGCCCCTTCTGCGCTCGGCTACGATAATCTGTAGCCGTTCCTTTGCGATATTGGCGGTGTTCTTCTTGCGGGATAAAAAGAAATCAAGTAATGCCATGTGTTATCCCCCGAACAGGCGTTTCAGGAAACCCTTCTTCTCTTCTTCGATAAAGCGGAAGGGGCGTTCTTCGCCAAGCAGGCGATCCACGGTATCAGCGTAGGCTTTACCGGCGTCAGAATTAGCGTCAAGAATAACCGGTTCACCTTGGTTAGAGGCGCGCAATACCGATTGGTCTTCTGGGATCACGCCGACCAGTGGAATACGCAGGATTTCCAGAACGTCTTCCATGCTCAGCATATCGCCGCGCGTTACGCGACCGGGGTTGTAACGGGTCAACAAAAGGTGCTCTTTAACCGGATCCTGGCCATTTTCCGCACGGCGCGATTTTGAGGAGATAATGCCCAAAATGCGATCAGAGTCTCGGACGGATGAGACTTCCGGATTGGTGGTGATAATGGCTTCATCAGCAAAATAGAGCGCCATTAGCGCGCCGGTTTCGATACCCGCAGGTGAGTCGCAAACAATGAAGTCGAACTCCATGGCGGCCAAATCGTTTAAGACTTTCTCGACGCCTTCACGGGTCAGTGCGTCTTTATCACGCGTTTGCGAAGCGGGAAGAATATAGAGTTGCTCAGTACGCTTATCACGAATGAGCGCCTGATTCAGCGAGGCATCGCCCTGGATGACGTTGACAAAGTCATAGACCACGCGGCGTTCACAGCCCATGATCAGGTCAAGGTTACGCAAACCGATATCGAAATCGATCACGACGGTTTTTTTGCCTTTCTGCGCTAAACCTGTAGCGATGGCCGCGCTTGACGTGGTCTTGCCAACGCCCCCTTTACCTGATGTAACTACAATAATGCGTGCCATAAATGTTGATTTCCTTAACGAAAGAAAAGGGGCCTAATTAAGTGTCTGAATGGTGAGCGCGCCATCTGTCAGGCACAGGCGCGCCGCTTTACCAAAGAATTCTGTTGGGATCTGATCCATGATCCAATATTCGCCAGCAATCGACACCAACTCTGCGACGAGGTTGGTGCAGAAAATTTGGCAGTCGCGATCGCCACTGGCACCCGCAAGGGCGCGTCCCCGCATCATGCCGTAAATATGAATGTTGCCGTCTGCAACCAGTTCGGCACCCGCGCTGACGCTGCTGGTAACGATAAGATCGGCATTACGGGCATAAATTTGCTGTCCTGAGCGTACGGGCGTATTGATAATGCGCGTCTTGCTGGCCGATTCCGCAACGGGGGCCGGTGCCTCCACTGCGACCGGTTCGGCGTGGTTGCGCTGCTCCTTGCCTTCCGAAAGCACCGGCAACCCAGCCCGGACAATCATTTTTTTCAGGGCATCATCTTTGCAGCCGCTCACGCCGACGATACGCAAACCCGTTGCGCTGACCGCTTGCTGTATCTGTTTCCAGTTGATGTCACCCGACAACGCGGAGACATTCAGCACCACGGGCGCATTTTGTAAAAATGCCGGGGCTTGGTCGATTTTGTCCTGCAGCGCCTGGCGAATCACTTCAGGTTGCGAATGATGCAAATGAACGACTGACAGGGTAAAACTGCTTCCCTTGAATTCGATTGGCGTTTGCGACATCTGTCGTGACTCTGTCCTGTTTTACGACCTTAAGATGGACGCCGATTTAATCGCCATGGCATCAAACGGTCAATATTCGAAGTTCTGCAAGCATGTTATAGTTCCTGCTATATTCAGGCAAGTGACGCTAACCGTTAATTCGAGTAAAAAATATGTTTTGTGTGATCTATAGAAGCCCGCAACGCGATCAGACTTATCTGTACGTTGAAAAAAAAGACGATTTCTCCCGTGTGCCAGAAGCGCTGCTGCGTGGCTTCGGCAAGCCGCAGCTGGCGATGGTACTGTCGCTGGACAAGCGGGAGAAGCTGGCTAACGCGGATATCAATAAAGTGAAGGAAGGGTTACGTGAGCAGGGATATTATTTGCAGATCCCCCCACCGGTTGAAAATCTGCTCAATATTCACCTGGAAGACGGTAAAAAAGATTAATTCGGAATCCTCTGTGAATTATGGCCTGTGGAAATAATCAGTATTATTTCCGGTATTTAATTTTCCGGGTGCAATTGTAATTACGGACATTAACCTTTCCTTTTCTAAAAAGGCCGTGAATGATTAACGGCTGTTGACAATTTGGCTAACCCCAGCCTCAATAAGTCGTTAATATCTTCCGTTTCAGCGTGCCACGTTCAGCCGCTGAAACGGATCGCTTCGCCAGTTTCTGGCAGCAAACACACTCATAGCAGGGGAAGAATATGTATCAACATCGTAACTGGCAGGGCGCGTTACTCGATTACCCAGTCAGCAAAGTGGTCTGCGTAGGCAGCAACTATGCAAAACACATTAAAGAAATGGGCAGCGCCACGCCTTCCGAGCCGGTGGTGTTTATCAAACCTGAAAGCGCCATCTGTGATCTGCGCCAGCCGCTCTCGCTTCCAGCCGACAAAGGTGAAGTGCATCACGAAGTGGAGTTGGCGGTGCTGATTGGCGCCACGCTAAAGCAGGCTTCTGAAGCGCACGTCGCGCAAGCTATTGCTGGATACGGCGTCGCGCTGGATTTAACGCTCCGCGATGTGCAGTCAAAACTGAAGCAAGCCGGTCAGCCGTGGGAGAAATCCAAAGGGTTCGATAATGCCTGCCCGCTGTCAGGATTTATTCCCGCGTCAGAATTCAGCGGTGACCCGCAGAATACCGAGCTAAAGCTGACCGTGAACGGCGAGGTGCGCCAACACGGTACCACGGCGGACATGATCCATAAAATTCTGCCGCTGATTGCCTACATGAGCCACTTCTTCACGCTGCGAGCCGGCGACGTGATACTCACCGGCACGCCAGAAGGCGTAGGTCCGCTGCGTTCAGGCGATCAGCTTGACATCTCGCTGGCCGGACAGGACATCAGCACGCGGGTGTTGTAAGACTTGCATCACCGCACCTTAACCTTTATAAGGTGCGGTCTTTACGCGCAATCCGGAACATATTTATGACTGAACAGCCTTTCTGGCAGACTAAGCGCCTCGATCAGATGAGCGACGCAGAGTGGGAATCGCTGTGCGACGGCTGCGGACAATGCTGCCTTAATAAGTTGCAGGACGCGGACACCGATGAAATTTATTTCACTAACGTCGCCTGCAATCAGCTCAACATCAAGACCTGTCAGTGCCGCAACTACGAACGCCGCTTCGAATATGAGGAAGATTGCATCAAGCTGACGCGCGACAATCTCACCACCTTTGACTGGCTGCCGCGCACCTGTGCCTATCGCCTGATGGGGGAAGGAAAAACGTTACCTGCCTGGCACCCGCTGATCGCCGGCTCGAAGCAGGCCATGCACGCACAGCGCATTTCGGTACGTTATATCGCCGTGCGAGAGAGTGAAGTGCGCGATTGGGAAGATCACATTATCGATCGTCCGGATCGCGGCTAGCGCGCAGCACAGGTAGCGAACGCCACCTGTTCTGCGCCGAGATTAACGCCCGAAGAGGTCGCGACGTTTAGGCTTGAAAGGCTGAGCCACTGCCACCAGCACCGCGACCGCTAAATAAGCGGCAAACACCCCAATCAGCCATTGCGGCATGCTAAAGCTTAGGAAGGTCCAGCTCCGCTCCGCGCAGTCACCCGTCGCCACGAACACCGACGGCAGCCACGTATTGAGCGGCAGCCATGCAGGGAAGCGCGCGGCAAAATCACAGGTGACAAAAGGATTGGGGTGCAATTGAATCATGGTGTGTTCATAAGCCAAACGTAGCCCTTCAACGGCGCTATAAAGCCAGATCATTAGCGCCACCCAGCGTAGCGCCGTTTTTGGCGCAATAGCGCCGACCAGGCCCGCGCCCATAACGCCAAACAGTGCGCAACGTTCGTAAATGCACATGACGCAGGGTTTTTGTCCTAAAACGTGTTGAAAAAACAGGGCCACCGCTTCCAATGCCAGCGCCGTTAGTGCCAACAATAACCACGCTCCACGTCCTCGCGAGCATTGATTCAAATATCGCAACATAGTGCCTATCCCCTAATCGTGAGTGTTGGCAGTGTAAACGAAAAGCCATACGGTGCCAGCCCGGATTGCGGAAAAATCTGCAACGAAAATGACCTTAATCCCGGTATGGCGTAACGCTGCGCCATCAACACGATGCCGCTGAGCTGACGCTCAGGGCGAGCGATTGCTGATAAGAAATAAGACGTGACTGAAAAGTAACCTTATCGCGCTTTTAATCGGGTAGCAGGCTATTTCCCCTATAGGGCGTCTGGTATGATGAGTCCTATCAGATTAAAGAAAGCAACGAGAAATACACGCTATGGTTATTAAGGCGCAGAGTCCCGCAGGATTTGCTGAAGAGTATATTATTGAAAGCATCTGGAATAGCCGTTTTCCGCCGGGATCGATCCTGCCTGCTGAACGTGAGCTTTCTGAACTGATTGGCGTTACGCGTACCACGCTGCGTGAGGTTCTTCAACGCCTGGCCCGTGACGGTTGGCTCACTATCCAACACGGCAAGCCTACGCGCGTCAATGATTTTTGGGAAACCTCAGGCTTAAATATTCTTGAAACGCTGGCCCGTCTCGATCACGATAGCGTTCCCCAATTAATTGATAATTTACTCTCCGTCCGCACCAATATTTCGTCTATTTTTATCAGCCGTGCGCTGCGCCATCATCCTGAGAAAGCGCGTGAGGTCCTGGAAACGGCATTAAGCGAAGAGGATCAGGCGGAAGCGTATACCGAGCTCGATTATCGCGTGTTTCGCGGTCTGGCTTTTGCCTCTGGCAACCCGATTTACGGTTTGATCCTTAACGGCATGAAAGGCTTGTACACGCGCGTGGGACGCCACTATTTTTCCAACCCGGAAGCGCGAGAAGTGGCGAGAAATTTCTACCGTGAACTGGCGGATCTCTGTGGCAAGCAGCCCACGCAGGAGCAAATCGTGGACAGCGTACGTGCTTATGGCCGACGCAGCGGTGAAATCTGGCACAGTATGCAAAAAAGCATGCCGGATGATTTAGGCAGCAAACGATAAAAAACCGGACGGGGCCGTCCGGTTTTTTTATAGCTGATTCAGATTATCGGATTGCGTGGCGGACACCGGTCCAGCAGTTCCACGCTGCCATCTTCATTCTGCTGTTCCAGATGTACGTCAAATCCCCACAGACGGTGCACGTGCTTGAGCACATCGCGACGACTCTTATCTAACGGTGCGCGCTGCTGGGGCACGTAACGTAAGGTCAGAGAGCGGTCGCCGCGTAAATCGACGTTATACACCTGAATATTGGGTTCCAGATTACTCAGGTTATACTGCGCCGAAAGCTGCTGGCGGATGGCGCGGTAGCCTGCTTCATCATGAATGGCGGCAATTTCAAGGAAGTTATTCCGGTCATCGTCCATTACCGTGAACAAGCGAAAATCGCGCATCACTTTGGGCGACAGGAACTGGCTGATAAAACTTTCGTCTTTAAACTCACGCATGGCGAAATGCAGCGTTTTGAGCCAGTCAGAGCCGGCGATGTCCGGGAACCAGTAGCGATCTTCCTCGGTAGGGGATTGGCAGATGCGCTTGATATCCTGGAACATGGCAAAGCCCAGCGCATAGGGGTTGATGCCGTTATACCACTGGCTGTTATAGGGCGGCTGATAAATCACATTGGTGTGACTGTGCAAAAACTCCATCATGAAGCGCTCTGACACTTTGCCTTCATCATAAAGATGATTAAGGATGGTATAGTGCCAGAAGGTCGCCCATCCCTCATTCATCACCTGCGTCTGCTTTTGCGGATAAAAGTACTGACTCACTTTACGCACAATACGCAGCACCTCACGCTGCCATGGCTCCAGCAGCGGCGCGTTTTTCTCCATAAAATAGAGCAAATTTTCCTGCGGTTCAGAGGGGTAACGCAGGGCTTCAATCTGAACAGACTCTTTCTCTTTGCGCGGCAGCGTACGCCATAGCGTATTGACCTGGCTTTGCAGATATTCTTCCCGGCTTTTCTGCCGGGCTTTTTCTTCCTGCAGCGAAATTTTTTGCGGGCGTTTGTAGCGATCGACCCCGTAATTCATTAAGGCGTGGCACGAATCGAGCAGGCGTTCTACTTCTTCTACGCCGTAGCGCTCTTCACAATCAGAGATATAGTTACGCGCGAATAACAGGTAATCCACGATAGAGCTGGCATCGGTCCAGCTGCGGAAGAGATAGTTATTTTTGAAGAAAGAGTTATGCCCATAGCAGGCATGCGCCATCACCAGCGCTTGCATGGTCATGGTGTTCTCTTCCATCAAATAGGCGATACAGGGATTAGAGTTGATGACAATTTCATAGGCCAATCCCTGCTGACCGTGCTTATAACGCTGCTCGGTTTCAATGAATTTTTTGCCGAATGACCAGTGAGCGTAATTGATCGGCATACCGACGCTCGAGTAGGCGTCCATCATTTGCTCGGAAGTAATGACTTCGATTTGGTGCGGGTAGGTATCCAGTCCGTAGCTCTTGGCTACGCGGTCAATTTCCGCAAGATAAGTGTCCAGCAGTTCAAAGGTCCAGTCGGGTCCGTCACTGAGTCGTTTACTGCTCCGGGTTGGCTCGTCAAAGATTGTCGTCATAGCGCACCTCTATTTGCAAGCGGCCGGAAAGCGAGTCACCGACCACGATCGTGAAGGCTTCATCCTGAGAAAGACAGCCCAAGAGAACTGAGCGAACATTTCAATGATAGTCCAATGTCTCTTATCACGGTTGGGAACACAATCGAATTCTTGGCATAAAATCATTCAAAATTCGTGGTTTAAGCGGCGGTAAGCGTTAAGTATTGCAAGCGTGCCTTTATGTGGTTAAAAGTTCTATTTTAATGGTGTTGAGTGCAGGGCGGCGCTTTCTCCTGTGAAAGTGCGTTAAGTCCGCGAAACGCATAATAAATGGCTGGCAAACGGAGTAAAGGCATAAAAAGTTCTGATTTTAGCGCTGCAGCATGATTTCAGTGTGCAGAAAGGTAAAAAGCATGTGAAATATGTGGATGGGTTGTAAGGTCTGTAGGGCGTCGGGATATGCTAGCTCAGGCGTCGTTTATAGTTAATTATGCTTTTCAGCGGTGAGGGTCTTATGCGCGTAGTGATTCTTGGCAGCGGTGTCGTGGGGGTGGCGAGTGCCTGGTATTTGTCGCAGGCGGGACACGAGGTCACGGTGATTGACCGCCAACCAGCCGCGGCGATGGAAACCAGCGCGGGCAATGCCGGGCAGATCTCTCCCGGCTATGCCGCGCCCTGGGCTGCGCCTGGCGTCCCGCTAAAAGCCATCAAGTGGATGTTTCAGCGTCATGCACCGCTGGCGGTGCGCCTTGACGGCAGTAAATTCCAGCTAGAGTGGATGTGGAATATGCTGCGTAATTGCGACATGCATCATTATCAGCAGAACAAGGCCCGCATGGTCCGCATTGCGGAATACAGCCGCGATTGCCTGCGGGCGCTGCGCGCCAGCACCGGCATAACCTATGAAGAGCGGCAGGGTGGCACGCTGCAGCTGTTCCGCACCCAGCAGCAGTTTGAGAGCGCCAGCAAAGATATTGCCGTACTGAAAGAGGCGGGCGTACCTTACGAACTGCTGGAGGCTGCACAGTTACATAGCGTGGAGCCAGCCCTGGCGGCCACGGCGCATAAACTCACCGGCGGCTTACGGCTGCCGAACGACGAAACCGGCGATTGTCAGCTGTTTACTCAGCGTTTGGCGGCAATGGCGGCTGAGGCTGGCGTAGTGTTTCGCTATGACACACCGATTGATCAACTGTTGCGCGAAGGCAATCGCATTTACGGGGTAAAGTGCGGCGACGAAGTGATCAAAGCGGATGCGTATGTGGTGGCATTGGGTTCGTGGTCAACCGCCTTGTTGAAAGAGTGTGTGTCGATACCGGTCTATCCCCTGAAAGGTTATTCCCTGACTGTGCCTATCAAGAATCCGCAGGGGGCGCCTGTCTCCACCATCCTCGATGAGACTTATAAAGTGGCGGTGACGCGCTTCGACAACCGCATTCGCGTTGGCGGCATGGCGGAAATTGTTGGTTTTAACACCAAACTGTTGCCTGCGCGGCGTGAAACGCTGGAGATGGTGGTCAGCGATCTTTATCCTGAGGGCGGTTATGTCGAGCAGGCCAGTTTCTGGACGGGGTTACGTCCGATGACGCCGGACGGCACGCCGATTGTTGGGCGCACGCCGCTCTCCAATCTTTATCTCAACACCGGCCACGGCACGCTGGGCTGGACCATGGCGTGTGGTTCCGGGCAGCTATTGGCCGACCTGATTTCAGGCCAGAAACCGGCGATTGCCGCGGATGATTTGTCGGTGCTGCGCTATCTGCCCGGTTTTGAATCCCCATCGTCGCCGCTGCGTAATGCTAACGCAGCTCGTTAAGTATTCAGGGAGAGCAAAAGCATGTCACGTCCTACGGGCGCTACTCTTACGCTATCGGCGCTTCGCCACAACTTAGGCGTTGTTCGCCGGGCGGCCCCGCACGCGCACGTTTGGTCGGTTGTGAAGGCCAACGCGTACGGCCATGGAATTGCACGCGTCTGGCAGAGTCTGGCGGAAACCGACGGTTTTGCGCTGCTCAATATGGAAGAGGCGCTTCTGCTGCGTGAACAAGGGTGGAAGAAGCCCATCTTGCTGCTGGAGGGGTTCTTCCACGCCGACGAACTGGCGCTGATTGACCGCTATCGCTTGACCACCAGCGTGCACAGCAACTGGCAAATCAAGGCGCTTGCCTCGGCCACGTTATCCGCGCCGGTGGATATCTATCTCAAAATCAACAGCGGGATGAATCGGTTGGGCTTTCGTCCTGAACAAGCGCATGCGGCATGGGAAAAATTGCGTGCGCTGCCCAACGTGGGTGAAATCACGCTGATGGCGCACTTTGCCGATGCGGATAATGCCGACGGCGTCACTGAGCCGATGCAACGCATTGCGCAAGCGGCTGAAGGCCTGTCATGTCCGCGCTCGCTGGCAAACTCGGCGGCCACGCTATGGCATCCGCAGACGCACGGCGACTGGGTGCGTCCGGGCATTATTTTATATGGCGCATCACCCAGCGGAAATTGGCAGGACATCGCCAGTACCGGACTGCAGCCAGTTATGACGCTGAGCAGTGAAATCATCGGCGTGCAGCAGTTGAGCCCCGGTGATGGCGTGGGTTATGGCTATCGCTATCGCGCGGCGTCCGCCCAGCGCATTGGCATTGTTGCCTGTGGCTACGCTGACGGCTATCCACGTCATGCGCCGACGGGCACGCCGGTTTGCGTGGAGGGCGTACGCACCCGCACGCTCGGGGCGATTTCCATGGACATGATGATGATTGACCTTGAGCCCTGCCCGCAGGCAGGCATTGGCTCGCGCGTGGAGTTGTGGGGCGATCAGATCAAGATTGACGAAGTGGCGCAGGCGGCTGGAACGGTGGGGTACGAGCTAATGTGTGCGCTCGCCCCACGCGTTCCGGTCACGGTTATTTAAGCGCGGTCACGGTACCGCGTATTTTCCTGCTGCAGCGCCAGGCGATCAGTGCCAGCGCTGCACCCAATACCATCATTAGCGCCAGCGCAGATTTTTCTGCTATCGGCAGCGCCACAAGAATCAGGCTTGCACCTGCACCGCCCGCCATCTGAATAAATCCTTGTAACGCTGCGGCGACGCCGGCCTGTTGCTGATAGGGCTCTAACGCATAGCTGGTGGCAGGGCCGACGGTAAAAGCTAACCCGGCCACGGAGATCGCCACCGGGATCATGTACATGGCCCAATGGGTCTGCCAGGCGGCAGGCAGAAGCATCACGCCCGCCACCAGCAGCGTGGCGCCGGCCAGCATGGTGACAAACCCCATTGCCAGGCAGAAAGGGCGGCCCGCTTTGCGAATGGTTTTATTCACAAACGCACTCACCAGCATGATCCAAAAGCCATTGGCGCCAAACGCAAACGAGAATTGTAGCGGAGACAGCCCGCCTTCGGTCATCAACACGCTCGGGGCCAGAGAAACATACGTCAGCACCATCCCGAGCGCACCGGCGTTGGCAAAAGCAAAGGCTAAAAAGCGGGTTTCACGGGCAATGGCGGCGTACTGCGCCAGCGGTAAGCCTTTTACGCGAAGCGTGTCAGCCGGTCGGGTTTCTGGCAGGAAGAAACACACCACCACGGCAAGGATCGCGGCATAGCCACACAGGAACCAGAATGGCGCACGCCATCCCCAATGATCGGCAAGAAGACCGCCCAGCAGCGGCGCCAGCGCGGGAACAATATTAAGCGCACCGTTAAGGAAGCCATAGGCGCGGGCGGCGGCATCGCCGCTCAAGCGATCGCGTACGCCGCTAAACGCCACGACAGCGCTGCAGCACACGGCACAGCCTTGGATCAGCCGCGCGAGAAAGAACACCGGCCACACCGTGGCGGTTGCGGCGACGACGCTGCCGAGGAGGTAGAGCGCCAGTCCAATAAGCGCGATCGGCTTACGTCCGAAGTTATCCACCAGCGGCCCGGTGACCAACTGCCCTACACCCATCACGAGCAGGAATAAGGGAATGGTGAGTTGAATCAGGCTGACCGGGCTATTTAGCCCTTCGGCGATTTGTGGCAGTGTGGGCAGGTAGAGATCGATACCAAGCGGCGCGAGGAGCACCAGGCTTAACAGCAGTAGGGTAAATTTTTGCATTGCGGACCGGGACAACCAGTTAAACAAGCGGGAAGGGTAATGACTTGCGCGTGAAAAGGAAAGCACTAAAAAGGCGATGCCCGCCGTGCATGCACAGGCATCGCGTGAGGGTTTAGTAGGCACCGTCGCGGCGCAACACCACGCCTGCGGTTTTGAACAAAATGGCGATATCCGTCCACAGCGCCCAGTTTTTAACATACCAGGAGTCAAAGTAGACGCGCGTATCGTAATCAATGTCATTGCGACCGCTTACCTGCCACAAACCCGTCATACCCGGTTTCGCCATCAGGTAGTAATCGACGTCGCCCGCATAACGCTCCAGTTCGGCTTCAATCACCGGGCGCGGACCAACCAGACTCATCTCGCCGCGAATCACATTCCACAACTGCGGCAGCTCATCAAGACTGGTTTTACGCAGGAAACCGCCGATACGGGTAATGCGCGGATCGTTTTTCAGCTTAAAATCACGGTCCCACTCAGCGCGTGCCTCTTCGCTGGTGGCCAGTAAGTTCTGCAACACTTCCTGGGAATTGGTGACCATTGAGCGGAACTTCAGGCATTTGAACTTCACACCATCCTGACCCACGCGTTCATGGCCATAAATGGCGTTACCCCCGTCACGTTTTACCATCGCGCAGAGCAGGCCAAACACCGGCGCCAGGAACAGCAGCAGCAGCGAAGCGACCACAATATCAAACGTACGTTTCAAGAAACGCGAAGAGCGCTTAGCCAGATTGTTGCTCACCCGCAAGATCATCACTTCATGACTAAAGATGAAGGACATATCCGTGCCGTAAAGCGGCACGCCGCGTAGCGTTGGGATGACAGAGATGGAGCGGCACTTCATTTTTGACAGAAACTTGAGCCACTTATCGCGAACGGATTGCTGCTCGTACTCCGTGGCCACGATAAACTGCGTGTTTTCACGGTCTATGGTTTGCCAGTTAATATCTTTGAACGTGATCACCGGCACGCCGTTAACGGAATCAGCAGGAGGGGTATCGTCAAGGGCGATGAACGCCTGAACGTTATAGCCGAGAATCTCTTCACTTTGCAGCGCCGCGTAAGCTTCCATGGCGTTTTTGCCGGAGCCGATAATGATGGTCTCTTTTTGCCACTGTCCGGCCCGATTGATGGCCCGCTTGACCCCGGCGCGCATGAGCGGCAGCAACAGCAGCGCGTAAGTCCAGCTGAACACCCAAACCATGCGGGAAAAGTCCCATTTTGAAAAGGCAATCAGCGCCAGATCGAGCAACGAGAACACAAACAGAGTTTTGACAATTTCTTTTAATTCAAACCAAAACGGTTTGCGATAGGTGTAATGACGCATCCGCACCCAAAACCAGGCGGTACACAGTACCGACAGGCCGAGCTGTGCAATAAAACGATATTCAATTTGCTGTGGCGGAATAAAAGCGTCCAGCTCTCCCCAAATACCCTGGACCGTCGCCGCAGATAAAAATAATGCCAAATTCAATGCGATTAAATCAGAGAAACTCAATGCGATTTTAGCAATGAGATTTTTACGCAATCCGCTCCACGAACGGGTAGCGTCATTCATTATTAATGTACTTGCCATAAAACCTGCTCTCTTTTGATGTGTAAAAGATGGCCTGACCAGAATCAAGTACGCGCTCAGGTGTGGTCCGCTGAAATAAACAGAAGTTTTTCAGCATGATAACAACCAGTGGTGCCGTAGACGCTGCACGGAAAACCCGTTTCGACGTGAAAAACGTCATGCTATTTTGCAGCTACCTGAATGAGTATGCAGCAGTTGCCAGAGAGAGTTAATATGGAAATAGTCTGAAAAGACCGATCATCAATATTTAACAATAATCCTAGCTTGTTGAAATAAAGCATTTAATCTTGAAAGGATGATATTTAGCGTAGCGGGAGTGAGGAATTTTTCAGAATAACCGCCATACAATATATTGATGGCGGTAGAAGTATCAGGCGCTTTTTTTCAACACCCAGCGATCTTGCTGTTTGTCATAGTGGGCGATAAGCAGATTCACCGGTTCGCCATCAATCCATGCTGGCACGCTGGTGTCGTGATCCCAACCATCTAATTGGTAACTCAAACCTGGATTGGTTTGGCAGGGAATGCTGACCGTGTCCAGATTCTCCACATTCATTTCTGCATCCACTATCTCGTAACGTCCAATCTTGACCACGTGTCCCATGATGTCTCCCGTTTCTTCTGGGTGGAATAACGATCATAGTCGGTTACGCGCACTTTACGAGTCACAATAGCCAGGATTACTCCTTGTCTTCCATGACGCGCACGCCGATTTTGACAATTTGATTGTCCTCTTTTTCGGCTACGGTCCATGTGAGCTGATTCCACTCCACCTGATCGCCCACCACCGGTGTGCTACCGAGCAATCCCATCACCAGCTGCCCCAACGACTGCTGATCGTTCGTGGCCTCATCCAGCTCGAGGCCGTAGATCTGAGCCACGTCACGCAGGCGTGCGTCAGCGTCCAGGATGAAATCACCGAAGAAGCGCTGGTCGAGCGCCACGGGTGGCGTTTGACTGAACATTTTGCCTAAGGCGGGTAGATCACGCTCCCGGCCAATGACGCAGAGCACATCGCCCTCTTTAAGACGGGTACTGCTATTGGGATGCATCAATTCATTATTGCGAAACAGGGCGGCAATACGCGTTTCACGCGGCATTTTTAAATCGCGCAGCGCGGCGCCCACGCACCATTTATCGGCGCTCAGCTGGTAAACGAATTGCTCCCACGGATTCTCGGGGTGAATATCAAGACCCACGCGGCTAATCGGCGAGGCGGTGGGCGGGACCACTACGCGTGCGCGCTTCGCGGCATAGCCAAGTGAAGTGCCTTGCAGCATCAGCGACACCAGCACCACAAAGAAAGCGATATTAAAGTAGAGTCTGGCGTTTTCCAGTCCGGCCATCATCGGGAACACCGCCAGGATAATCGGCACTGCGCCGCGCAGTCCTACCCAGCTAATGAAGATGCGTTCACGCCCGGTAAAACCTTTAAACGGCAGCAGGCCTACCAACACCGAGAGCGGGCGCGCCACTAAAATCAGCCACAGGGAGAGAATCATGGCGGGCAGCGCGATGTGCCACAAATCAGACGGCGTTACCAGTAGGCCCAGCACGATGAACATGCCGATCTGGCTGAGCCACGCCATACCATCGAAGGTTTGCAGGATGCCGTGACGGTTGCGAATGGGGCTATTACCCAGCAGAAAACCGCAGAGATAGACTGCTAAAATTCCGCTGCCCTCCATCACGGTCGTCAGCGCAAACACGATAATTCCGCCGCTTAGCGCCAGCAGAGGATAGAGTCCCTGCGCGAGGCTAATCCGGTTGATCAGTTGCTGAAGCGCCCAGCCTCCGCCGAGGCCCAGCACAATACCCAAACCGAACTGCTGCACAAGGTGAACCACGAACATCCAGCTGAGTCCGGTTTGTCCCTGCTGAATCATCTCAATCAGCGTGATGGTCAGAAACACCGCCATGGGATCGTTGCTACCGGACTCAATTTCCAGCGTAGCGCTGACGCGTTCGTTAAGGCCTTTGTCTCCCAGCAGGGAAAAGACCGCTGCGGCATCGGTGGAACCGATAATGGCACCGATTAAAAAGCCCTGCATGATATCCAATTTAAACAGCCACGCTGCCGCTAAACCCGTCAATCCCGCAGTGATCATCACCCCAACGGTGGCGAGTGAAAGCGCTGGCCCGAGCGCCACCTTGAAGGAGCTGGCTTTGGTGCGCATGCCGCCGTCGAGCAAGATAATGGCCAGCGCAAGGTTAGAGACCAGATACGCCATCGGATAGTTGTCAAACGCAATGCCGCCGATGCCGTCCACGCCGGTGAGCATGCCGAGCGCAAGAAAGATCACCAGAATTGGAATGCCAAGCCGTGATGAGAAAGAGCTGAGTAGGATACTTGCTGCAACCAGCACGGAACCAATAATGAACAAACTGTAAATCACGCTGGTATTCAACGGTGCTCTCCTGCTGCAACGGGCGACATGAACAAACTGCGGGGGATCCACACAGACCAGGTGAAAAGATAATGTTTTATCAAAGGCTTGTCAGCGGTTAATTGCGGTTTTTTTCGTTATTTACACGTTATGCGCACCAGAAAGCAAATTTTCATGTATTAATGAGAGCATTCTCCGCCATTCTTAAGGAGATAAAAAAAAAGCCGGCGCGTGGCCGGCTTACAGAGTCAGGCTTCCGCAACCTGTTTATGAAAAAGCTCGCGAAATACGGGGTAAATGTCTTCAGGTTCGCGGATGTGCTGAATTGCAAAGTTATCGAACATCGCCTGCAAATGTTCATACTCACGCCACAGCGTTTGATGAGCGCGGCGAGTGATCTCGATATAGCTGTAATAACGCACAACCGGCAGAATATGCTTCGCCAGGATCTCGTGACACAGCGGGGAGTCATCTGCCCAGTTGTCGCCATCAGAAGCCTGGGCGGCATAAATGTTCCACTGCGCGGGATCGTAACGCTCTTTAACCACTTCATCCATCAGCTTGAGCGCACTGGAGACAATGGTGCCGCCCGTCTCCTGCGAGTAGAAGAACTCTTGCTCATCCACTTCCTTCGCTTGAGTATGATGCCGGATATAGACCACCTCCACGTTTTTATAGGTTCGGCTCAGGAACAGATAAAGCAGAATATAAAAGCGCTTCGCCATATCTTTAGTGGCTTGATCCATTGATCCTGATACGTCCATCAGGCAAAACATCACGGCTTGGCTCGACGGCTCAGGGCGTTTTTCAAAGTTTTTGTAGCGCAAATCGAAGGTGTCAATAAAGGGCACGCGATCGATACGCGCGCGCAGTTCAGCAATCTCCTGACGCAGGCGCTCCTCTTCCAACAGCTGGACCGGCTCACTGTTGCTTACCTCCGCGAGCGCATCTTCCAACGCATGCAGTTGGCGACGTTTACCCGCAGTCATTGCCGTACGACGCGCCAGCGAGTTTTGCAGTGAACGCACTACGCTGATGTTAGCGGGCACGCCGTTAGAGGTAAAACCGGCGCGATGGGTTTTGTACTCATTCAACTGGCGCTGCTGATTTTTGCGCAGATTAGGCAGGGCAAGGTCTTCAAACAGCAGATCGAGATACTCATCTTTGGATATCTGAAAGACAAATTCGTCCTGGCCTTCGCCATCCTGGCTGGCGTTACCTTGACCGCTGCCATTGCCGCCACCGCCCCCTTGCGGGCGCTCAATGCGATCGTTTTGCACAAAGTCATCGTTGCCGGGATGCACGCGATGACGGCTGCCGCCGCGGCCCTGGTGAAATACCGGTTCGTTGATATCGTCGATAGGAATCGAGACCGACTCGCCACTCTCCACGTCGGTGACGGAGCGTTTGTTAATGGCCTCGGAGATCGACTGCTTGATTTGTGACTTATAACGGCGCAAAAAGCGCTGGCGGTTCACCGCGCTTTTGTTCTTACCGTTCAGACGCCGATCGATAAAATAGGCCATAATTCCCCCAAACTGCGATGTAAGCGAGGCCAGCGACTCCTGGCCTCCGGTGACGGCGCCGCAGCGCCGCTTCGCTTACAGGTAACAACTATGACGACTTACGCACGCGCAAATACCATTCACACAGCAGGCGCACCTGTTTGCGCGTATAGCCTTTTTCCATCATGCGGTCGACAAAATCATCATGTTTTTTCTGCTCATCCGTTGACGTCTTGGTGTTAAACGAAATCACAGGCAACAGTTCTTCGGTGTTTGAGAACATTTTCTTCTCAATGACCGTACGTAATTTCTCGTAACTGGTCCAGTTAGGGTTGCGACCACTGTTTTGCGCGCGTGCACGCAGCACAAAGTTGACGATCTCATTGCGGAAATCTTTGGGATTACTAATCCCTGCCGGTTTTTCTATTTTCTCCAGCTCAGCATTCAGTGATTCGCGGTCAAACAGCTGTCCGGTATCCGGATCGCGATACTCCTGATCCTGAATCCAGAAATCGGCGTAGGTGACATAGCGGTCAAAGATATTCTGTCCGTATTCTGAATACGACTCTAAATAAGCTGTCTGAATCTCTTTGCCAATGAATTCCGCATATTTAGGAATCAAATATCCTTTAAGATGCTCAAGATACTTTTCAGCCTGATCTTGCGGGAACTGCTCTCGTTCAATTTGCTGCTCAAGCACATAGAACAGATGAACCGGGTTGGCCGCCACTTCAGCGTGGTCAAAGTTGAACACGCGCGACAAAATTTTAAAGGCAAAGCGGGTGGATAATCCGTTCATGCCCTCATCCACGCCGGCGTAATCGTGGTATTCCTGCCAGGATTTGGATTTGGGATCGGTATCTTTCAAACTTTCGCCGTCATAGACGCGCATTTTTGAATAAATGCTGGAGTTTTCCGGCTCTTTCAAGCGGGAAAGAATGGTAAAGCGCGCCAGCGTTTCCAGTGTGCCAGGCGCACAAGGCGCAGTGGCCAGTTCACTGTGGTTAAGCAGTTTCTCGTAGATTTTAATCTCTTCAGACACGCGCAGGCAGTAGGGCACCTTGACGATGTAAACGCGGTCGAGGAAGGCTTCGTTGTTTTTGTTATTGCGGAATGTTACCCACTCAGATTCGTTTGAGTGCGCAAGGATAATACCGTTAAAGGGAAGCGCCGAGATGCCTTCGGTGCCGTTGTAGTTACCTTCTTGCGTGGCCGTCAGCAGTGGATGGAGCACTTTAATCGGCGCCTTAAACATCTCCACGAACTCCATTATGCCTTGGTTGGCGCGGCACAGCGCGCCTGAGTAGCCGTAGGCATCTGGATCGTTCTGCGCGTGGTTTTCCAATTTACGGATATCCACTTTACCCACCAGTGCAGAGATGTCCTGATTGTTCTCATCACCCGGTTCGGTTTTCGCAATCGCGACTTGCTCCAGAATAGAGGGCCGGACTTTCACCACTTTGAAGCGGGTAATATCGCCGCCGAACTCGTGCAGACGCTTGGCTGCCCACGGCGACATGATGGTGCCGAGGTAGCGGCGTGGAACACCATACTCTTTTTCCAGAATATTGGCGTCCTCTTGCGGGTTAAACAGGCACAGCGGATGGTCATTGACCGGGCTGCGCTCCCCGTCGGCGCTCAACACGTAAATGGGGACGCGTTGCATCAGGGCTTTGAGCCGCTCGGCCAGCGAGGATTTACCGCCGCCCACCGGGCCCAATAAATAGAGAATTTGTTTCTTCTCTTCCAGGCCCTGCGCCGCATGTTTTAAGTAGGAAACGATCTGTTCAATCGCTTCTTCCATGCCGTAGAACTCTTCAAAAGCAGGGTAGCGCCCCATGACGCGGTTGGAAAAGATACGGGAAAGGCGAGGCTCTTGGGCAGTATCAACCATCACTGGCTCACCAATGGCCATCAATAGCCGTTCTGCTGCGTTGGCGTATGCACTGCGATCCTGTTTACAGATGGTGAGGAATTCCTGCAGTGTGAACTCTTCGTCCTTGGCAGCTTCATAACGCTGACGATAGTGATCGAATATATTCATAACGATGCCCGTCCTTTCATTTTTAGCACAGGTAAAGGAGCGAAATGTAAAGCCTTTGCAGCTCCCGGAAGATATTCCTAATTGAGTACAGCAACCCTTATGCCAACCTGACGTTTTTTATCGGGAAACACACTTTTTTTGGTTACTCTGCTCGACTGAAAATTCTCATCTTGCTTTTACTGTAGAAGGCATTCAGAAAACATGCAGCCACTTTTTCTCTATATTTAGCGATATATCAATAACAAAGTCTCATAAGCGCCCCTGCCTTTTGTCCCCTGCACCGCCGCGTGCAGGGCTTGGCAACGGGGACAACATGGCGAGTAAAACAGCGTATTTAGCGTTAACCCGCCATGAATTTGGGGTAAACTCATTGGCTGATTGTTATATTTATGGATTGAATAAATTGTGAACCATTTCAAACTTAATGCGGTTGCTCTGCTTATTCCTGGTTATTTTATGGTATTCGGCGCCCACGCTGAGCCTTTATCTCTGGGGGCTTCGCTTATTTATGCGCAATCACCTTATCGCGGTGGGCAAGACCGTTATATCCCCTTACCGGTGATTAATTATGAAGGCGAAAACTTCTGGTTCCGCAGCCTGCAGGGCGGTTACTACTTGTGGAAAGATCCTCAGGACCAGCTGTCGCTGACGCTGCTGGGCTCCCCACAGCAGTATGATCCCAAAGATAACGACTTGGGCGACATGAAAGCGTTGAATAAACGTCGAATGACCCTGATGGGCGGGGCCACCTATCGCCACGTAGCGGAGTGGGGCATCGTGCGTACGGCGTTACTGGGAGACGTGCTCAATAACAGCAACGGCATCATCTGGGATCTTACCTATCTGTATCGCTTCGATTTTGGCGCATTCAGCCTGACGCCGGGTATTGGCGCAACCTGGAACAGTGCTAACCAAAACCGTTATTACTACGGAGTCTCGTCACGTGAGAGCGCCCGTAGCGGTATTGCGCAATATCGCCCGGATGACAGTTGGTCACCGTATGTGGAAATGAACGCCAGTTACCAACTTAGCGACAGCTGGAATGCCAGTTTGTCTGGGCGTTACACGCGGTTCGATAGTGAAATCAAAGATAGCCCAATGGTGGATAAGAGCGGCCAATTTACGGTGTGGACAGGGATCAGTTATAGTTTCTAATGAAAAAACAAAACGCCTCACTATGAGGCGTTTTTTTTACATTGCACCATCGCAGGGTGCGCTGGTGGTGCGCGACGTATTGGACGCTCAATGATGGTTGAGCAGGATGCAACAGGGTAACTCTGCTTACTGCTGTTTGTTTTTCACATACAGGGTCGTACCCAGACGGGAAGGGTTTTCACCCGCGCTTTTCATCGGCTTGAGGATACGCGCCGTCTCTACGCAAACCATGGTTTTATACCCCTCATTTGGCATATCTGTCATGCTGCAAGAGAGAGCAGGACCGGGGTTCCATGTGACAACGTCACTTTGATAGTGGTGGTGGACTTCTATCTGGCGTTTACCCACTTTGTCATGGATCACGCTGCAGTCATCCGGTGCAGTGAAGATACGGTCGACGCGATCGGGATAGGATTGCTTACCCTCCGGCGTGCTGCCGTGCGCATTGTCATTCACCTTATCAATAAAACTGTTTCCCAGGCCACTGACTTCCACCTGCTGAATATCCTCAACCACGAAATAGGTGTGCAGGGCTGCTGTCGCCTCAAAATCACCCCACGCCTCAAGCTCAATTTCACAGTGCTCGCCCAGACGGAAGCGGGCCAGCAGGGTAAAATCGTGCGGCCATAGCTTTTTGGTGTGCGCATTGTTTTCCAGCGTGAAGGTTAGCATCACCGCGTCATCGTGCTCATCATGCGCCGTTAACGTCCAGGGAAGGTTGCGGGCAAAGCCGTGCGCAGGTTCACCCGCTGGCCCAAACCAAGGCCAGCAGATAGGCATGCCGCCACGAATCGCTTTTCCCGCAACAAAAGGTGTTTTGCTGCTTAGCCAGATCACTGGCTGATGACCACCAGGCTGCCATGACAGTAAATGCGCGCCCTGAAGCGCAACCGCGGCGCGAAATTTCGGATGGCTTATTACCAAAATTGGCAGTTCACCCATCTGCCGCTGCGACAAATAAGGGGTGATCTGTTTGACCACCGGTAGCGTGTAAAGGGAGTCGTGCATCGTCAGGCCTTTAATCATTCAGTGGAAAAAAAAGGGGCGACCGAAGTCACCCCTTGTTTGTCACAGACGTTGCTTATTTCGCAGCAACCAGCGCAATCAGATCCAGCACTTTGTTTGAATAGCCCGTTTCGTTGTCATACCAAGAAACCAGTTTCACAAAGTTATCGTTCAGCGCGATGCCCGCTTTAGCGTCAAAGACGGAAGTCAGGATTTCGCCATTGAAGTCAGTGGAAACCACGTCATCTTCAATGTAGCCCAGCACGTCTTTCATTTCGCCTTCAGAAGCGGCTTTGATCGCGTTGCAGATATCAGCGTAGGAAGCAGGCTTCTCCAGACGTACGGTCAGGTCGACCACAGATACGTTAGGGGTCGGTACGCGGAACGCCATACCCGTCAGTTTGCCGTTCAGTTCTGGCAGAACTTTACCCACAGCTTTCGCTGCGCCGGTAGAAGATGGGATGATGTTCTGCGCTGCACCGCGGCCGCCGCGCCAGTCTTTGTGAGACGGGCCGTCAACGGTTTTCTGGGTAGCAGTGGTTGCATGGACGGTGGTCATCAGGCCTTCAACGATGCCGAATTTGTCGTTGATGACTTTCGCCAGTGGCGCCAGGCAGTTGGTGGTGCAAGAGGCGTTTGACACGATATCCTGACCGGCATATTTGTCAAAGTTAGCGCCGCGCACGAACATTGGGGTGTCATCTTTTGATGGGCCCGTCAGAACCACTTTCTTCGCACCTGCGGTGATGTGTTTGCGTGCGGTTTCGTCGGTCAGGAAGATACCGGTTGCTTCTGCAACAACGTCAACGCCTACTTCGTCCCACTTCAGGTTAGCCGGGTCTTTCTCAGCGGTAACGCGGATTTTTTTACCGTTAACAATCAGTGCGCCGTCTTTCACTTCTACGGTACCGTCGAAGCGGCCATGAGTAGAATCGTACTTGAGCATGTAAGCCATGTAATCGGCGTCGAGCAGGTCGTTGATCGCGACGATTTCGATGTCAGAACGCTGCTGAGCAGCACGGAAAACGATGCGACCAATGCGGCCAAAACCGTTGATACCTACTTTGATAGTCATATATTCCACCAGCTATTTGTTAGTGAATAAAAGGTTGGCTGTAAAATTACAAAAACCTTACCAGGCGTCAAGCGGAATCGTGTCAATTGTTGCGACAGGTCAATTCCAACACCAGGAATAATTCAGTGCGCAATCGCTTACGCAGCACCCTTATTGCGCGCCTATGTTACGCCGATTACCGCGGGAAAAGGGATGACTTTTGCAAAGGGTGATCGGCGTCACAATTTTGTACTGTGTACGTGCAGGAGAACAGGTTCGCACGAAAAAGAACCATGAAGTTGTTGTTGGTTTGTTAGAATACTAGCCGATTTTTACAGAATGACACTCTGGAACCCAAAATGGCTAAAGACAACGCACCTGCGGAAAAACTTGCTCAGCTCTCCGAAATGCAGCGTTACGTAACGCAGCAGCGCGGCACCGAGCCGCCGTTTACCGGCGCACTGCTGCATAACAAGCAGGAGGGAATTTATCACTGCCTGGTGTGCAACGCGCCGCTGTTCCTTTCAGAAACCAAATACGACTCCGGCTGTGGCTGGCCGAGTTTCTACCAGCCTGTTAAAGACGATGCGATTCGCTATTTGGAAGATGATTCGCATGGTATGCACCGCGTAGAGATTCGCTGCGGCAGCTGTGATTCGCACTTGGGGCACGTGTTCCCGGACGGCCCGCAGCCAACCGGAGAACGCTACTGCGTCAACTCAGCCTCGTTGAGCTTTACCGACGATCAGGGCAAACAGCAGGAGGGGTGAGGATGAAACAGGAATTGGAAGCCATGCTTGCGGCGATGACGCCTGATGTCTACGAGCGGCTTGCCAGCGCGGTGGAAACCGGTAAATGGCCCGATGGCGTGGCGCTTACCCCGGCGCAAAAAGAACACTGTTTACAACTGGTGATGCTCTGGCAGGCGCGTCATAACGATGATCCGCAGCACATGACCATCAGCAAAGCGGGCGAAATGGTGACGAAATCGAAAAAGCAGCTCAAAGAAGAGTTTGGCATCGAGACAGACGTCACGCGCATCCATCTTCACTGATGATCTGCAGGGCAGGCAGGAAGCGCCTGCCCTGCAGCGTGTTACACAATGACCGCGCCTTGCGCCTTCATCTGCGCGATGGCGATGTCGCTGTCATCCGGATTCAGATTGACCCCACGGCACCCCTCTTTGACCACTTGCACGCGATAGCCCAGTTCAAGCGCGTCCAATACGCTGTACTTCACGCAGTAGTCGGTAGCAATGCCCAGCATGACTAAATCGGTTATGCCGCGCTCACGCAACCAACGGTCAAGTTCGGTTTTGCGGCGGTGGCCGTTGTCAAAAAACGCGCTATAGCTATCCACATCGACGTCACCGCCTTTGTGAAACACCGCATCAATCAAACTGCGATCGAGTTCAGGATGAAAATCGGCACCGTGCGAGTGCTGCACGCCGTGGTCAGGCCACCAGATTTGCGGCAAACCGTTTAACTCACCTAACGTATAAACCGGTTCACCCGACACGGAAGCGAAGCTGCCATGGTTAGCGGGATGCCAATCCTGCAGCGCCACGACACACTCGCCGCGCGCGCGGAATTCACGCGCATAGCGATTCGCCACCGCGACCGTCTGGTCGCCTTCCTGCACCGCCATGGGGCCGCCGGGGCAAAAATCGTTTTGAATATCGATGATTACTAATGCCCGCTTCATTTGTTGTGCTCCGTATCAGTCTTCGGTCAGTTCGCCACGTAAATTCTGCTGCATTTTGGCACGAATTTCTTCAACAGAGAGGTTCTGACTTAATAAAAAGTGCAGTTTTGTTAATGCGGCTTCCACAGTGAGATCGAAGCCGCTGACCACGCCCGCATGTTCCAGCGCATTACCCGTGGCATAGCCGCCCATGTTCACTTTTCCAGACATGCACTGCGTCAGGTTAACGACCACGATGCCGCGCTCGTGCGCCTGCTGTAATTCCGCCAGAAACTCGGCATTTTGGGGCGCATTGCCCACACCGTAGGAGCGCAGGATCAGGGCTTTGACCGGCTGGCGCAGGAAGTTACGCACCACGTCGGCTGAAATGCCGGGATAAATCGTCACCACACCAATTGGCTGCGGCGTAATAGGGTGCACCACCAGCGCGCCGTGGGAGGAGGGCGCAGGCGGCGTGTTCAGACGGCGTATATGAATGCCTGCTTCAAGCAGCGGTGACAAATTCGGTGACGCAAACGCGTTAAACCCATCGGCATGGGCTTTCGTGGTGCGATTACCGCGAAAGAGCGTGTTATTGAAAAACAGCGTCACTTCATTGATAGGATAGTTCGCCGCCACATAAAGCGAATTAAGCAGATTTTGCTGTCCGTCTGAGCGCAACTCAGCAAGAGGAATCTGCGACCCGGTGACGATCACCGGCTTCGCCAAATTTTCCAGCATAAAAGAGAGCGCCGACGCCGTGAACGCCATGGTGTCCGTCCCGTGAAGAATCACAAAACCATCGTAGCTGTCGTAGTTGAGTCGGATATCGTCAGCAATCGATTGCCAATCCAACGGGGTCATATCTGACGAATCCATCAGCGGATGATATTCATGGATGGTGAAATCGGGCATTTCAGGACGGTGGAATTCTGGCATGTTCGCCAGCTGTTGTTGCAGGTGGCCAGACACCGGAATATAGCCCTGCGCGGAGCGCTGCATACCGATAGTCCCGCCTGTGTAGGCTACATAGATATTTTTCTTTTGCATGGGTGTACTCAGACTTGCCGTAAAACGACGCAGTATAAGGGGAATAAGGGGGAAAAGCAGCCCGACCAGCGGCCGGGCCGTAAAGATTAACGCACGGTGCCGCAGGTCAGGCAGAATGCGTAGCGATTTTGCGGATCGTTCAGATTATTCATCAAGCCCGGCTGGGCTTTCAGGTCACTCATGACGTCCACAACCGGTGCGGGCAGCCACACTTTGAGCGCGGCGGGCAACACGGCTTGGGCAGAGGCGTTCATCTGGTTCAGCAGCAGGTCGAGCATGCCGGGTTCTTCTTGATACCAGCTCAGTTCCGGCTGCGAAATCTTCGCCAGCGCGGCGGCTTTCGCCACGGCATCATCGAAATCGCCGAGCGCATCAACCAGACCGTTAGCCTTGGCGTCACTGCCTGTCCAGACGTGTCCCTGCGCAATGGCATCAATTTGCTCGGGCGTTTTATGGCGTGAGGCCGCCACTAAGCCGACAAAATTGCGATACCCGTTCTCAATGGTTAACTGCATCAATTGCTGTACCTCGGTCGGCAGCGCTTTGGTCGTGGCGACGTCTGCCAGTGGCGAGGTCGCCACGCCATCGGTGTGAACGCCCACCGCGTCCAGGCTATTTTCCACCGTGTTAATCACGCCAAAGATACCAATCGATCCCGTTAGCGTGCTGGGGGCGGCCACAATGTAATCCGCAGGCGTGGAAATCCAGTAGCCACCGGAGGCGGCCATACCGCCCATGGAAACCACCACCGGTTTACCCGCATCATGTGCGGCTGCCAGCTCCTCACGAATCGCTTCAGAGGCGGTCACGCTGCCGCCCGGGCTATTGACGCGCAGCACAATGGCTTTGATATTGCGATCGAGGCGTGCCTCGCGTATTTGCGCCGCCGTGGTGTCGCCGCCGACATTGCCCGCCGACTCTTCACCGTCCACGATCGCACCGCTGGCAAGGATCACCGCGATGTTGCCGTGCTGCGCGCTGGGCTGTTTGACCGTGTAATCATAAATACTGACGCTGCGATAGTCGCTGTTGGCTTTATCCCAGCCAAATACTTTGACCAACTGCTGATCGGCTGCGGCGCGCGTATGCAAGGCATCAACCAGCTTATTCTCCAGCGCATATTTGGCGGTATCACCGCCGACAGCCTGCAAGCCCTCGATGATGGCCGCGGCGCCCGGGAACAGCTGCTCAGGCGTAATCTGCCGGTTGGCTGAAACGGTGTTGAGGTAGTTTTGCCACAGCTGGCCTACCCAGCGACCGTCGGCGTCGCGTGCGGCAGGTGACATATCATCGCGCAGGAAAGGCTCCACAGCCGATTTGTAGGTGCCTACGCGAAACACGTGTGAACTGACCTTCAGCTTATCCAGCAGGCTTTTGTAGTAAAGGCCGTTAGTGGCAAAACCGTGCAGGTCAACGGTGCCCTGCGGGGAGAGGTAAATCTTATTGGCAAAGCTCGCCAGGTAATACTGCGATTGGCTGTAGCTGTCGCCCATGGCGAAGATCGGTTTACCTGCGTCGCGGAATTCCCGCAGGGCTTTGCCAACGTATTGCAGCGAGGGCTGATCGCCCCCCGCGAAGTCACGCAAATCGAGGACAATACCGGTGATGTTTTTATCACCCTTGGCCTGACGAATCGCATCCACCACATCAAACAGCGCGTTCTCTTGCAGGCGATCGCTGTTGGTACCCAACAGTTGGCGACTGAGACGGCTCCAGCGGTTGCTGACTGAAGGCTTATCAACCAGCATACCGCTTAAATCAATTTTTAAGGCACCCTGCTGGACCGGTTCATTGCTGTTGCTGGCTGAAAGCTGCAGCCAGATCCCTACGCCCGCCAGGATTAAAACAATGAGAAAAGCATTCAGGATAAATTCCCGAATGAAATTCAGCACCCGCCAGCTCCAGCGGAACAGGCCGGCAATAATTCGCCACAATGTGCGCATAAACTCTCCATTTTCGTATAGCAAGACCGTCGCCGTGCGGCATGTCCTGATGTCGGCTTCATCCTAATGAGCGGCGTGCGAAATGTCAGCAGGAAATCGCGCCAGACTGTTACAAAAGATCGCCCTGTGCCAGGATTAGCCCACACATTGCTCATCAAGGGAGAATTACAATGGACGCCCTGGATTTATTGGTTAATCGTCGCTCGGCTTCACGTTTGGCTGAACCTGCCCCGGCGGGGGAAGCGCTAGAAAATATCTTGCGCGCCGGCATGCGCGCGCCCGACCACGGTACATTGCAGCCGTGGCGATTTATTATCGTTGAAAAGGAAGGACGCGAGCGCTTTTCGCGCCTGTTGGAAGAGGCGGCGCGGGAGAGTCAGCTGGACAGCAAAGCCATTGAGAAAGCGGCGGCAGCGCCATTCCGTGCGCCAATGATCATTACCGTGGTGGCGCATTGTGAAGAGCACCACAAGGTACCGCGCTGGGAGCAGCTGCTTTCAGCAGGCTGTGCGGTGATGGCCATGCAGATGGCGGCGGCTGCGCAGGGCTTCAATGGCATCTGGCGCAGCGGCCCCTGGACTGACAACACGCGGGTGCGTAACGCCTTCGGCTGCCGCGAGCAGGATGCCATTGTAGGCTTTCTATACCTTGGCACGCCGCAGCTAAAAGCCAGCACCACCGTGGTAGCGCCGGACACCGCACCGTTTGTTCGTTATTTCTGAACGCCATCTTTCACAGCGCTGTTGCGACAATTGCACAGCGCTTGTGCGAACGATTCCGCCTGAAGGTGGTAACGCTTACCTCCAGCCTGATGCCAGGCTACCATAGCACCCGGGAGCGTTTGCTCCACGCTTATCCTTGTGACTTGACGTTGAGGAACGCCCGCCAACATGCGTTTGTTTATTGCCGAAAAGCCCAGCCTGGCGCGCGCCATCGCTGATGTCCTGCCCAAACCGCACCGCCGAGGCGAAGGCTATATTGCCTGTGGCAATGAGGACATCGTGACCTGGTGTGTAGGGCACCTTCTTGAGCAGGCGCAGCCGGACAGCTACGACAGTCGCTATGCGCGCTGGAATCTTGCCGACCTGCCGATTATTCCTGAAAAGTGGCGCTTACAGCCGCGTCCCTCCGTGGCAAAACAGCTGAAAGTCATTGACGGCCTCCTCAAACAGGCCAACACGGTGGTGCATGCGGGAGATCCCGATCGCGAAGGGCAGCTGTTAGTGGATGAAGTGCTGGATTACCTTCAGCTTGCCCCTGAAAAGCGCCAGCGTGCGCAGCGCTGTTTGATCAATGACCTAAATCCTTCGGCCGTAGAGCGCGCGGTTAGCCGTCTGCGTGACAATCGAGAATTTATTCCGCTGTGCGTGTCCGCCCTGGCGCGCGCGCGCGCCGATTGGCTTTACGGCATCAACATGACGCGCGCCTGGACGCTGCTGGGACGCAACGCAGGCTACGACGGCGTGCTCTCCGTAGGACGCGTGCAGACGCCGGTGCTGGGGCTGGTGGTGCGCCGTGACGAAGAGATCGAAAACTTTATCCCGAAAGATTACTTCGAGGTAAAGGCCCATATTGTCACGCCAGCGGGTGAGCGATTTGTTGCCAGCTGGGTACCCAGCGACGCCTGCGAGCCTTGGCAAGATGACGAGGGGCGATTACTGCATCGCCACTTGGCCGAGCATGTCTTGACGCGCATTGAGGGCAAACCGGCGCACGTTACGGGTTACAACGACAAGCGTGAATCCGATACCGCGCCGCTGCCGTTTTCACTGTCCAGCCTGCAAATCGAGGCAGCTAAACGCTTTGGCTTGAGCGCGCAAACGGTGCTGGATTGCTGTCAGCGGCTGTACGAAACCCACAAGTTGATTACCTATCCCCGTTCGGATAGCCGTTACCTGCCGGATGAACATTTTGGCGGCAGGCACGCGGTACTCAAGGCCATTCAGGCACATCAACCTGAGATGACGCCGCCTGCGGATTTCGATCCCAACCGGAAAAATCGCTGCTGGGACGACAAAAAAGTCGATGCTCACCACGCGATCATTCCCACGGCGCGGGCAAGCAAGGTGTCACTCACGGAAAACGAGGCCAATATCTACGGCCTGATCGCCCGTCAATATTTGATGCAGTTCTGCCCGGATGCGGTCTTTCGCAAATGCGTCATCGATCTTGAAATCGCTGGCGGCACATTTGTCGCCAAAGCGCGTTTCCTGGCGGAGGCAGGCTGGCGGGCGCTGTTAGGCAGCAAAGAGCGCAATGAAGAAAACGACGGTATGCCGCTGCCGGTTGTTAGCAAAGGGGACACGCTGCTGTGCGAGCGGGGCGAAGTGCTGGCCAAGCAGACGCAGCCGCCGCGTCCATTCACCGATGCCACGCTACTTTCTGCCATGACGGGCATTGCGCGCTTTGTGCAGGATAAAGAATTAAAGAAAGTACTGCGTGCGACCGATGGTTTAGGCACGGAGGCTACGCGTGCGGGCATTATCGAACTGCTGTTCCGCCGCACGTTCCTGGTAAAGAAAGGCCGCTATATCCATGCGACAGACGCGGGCAGGGCGCTGATTCATGCCCTGCCGGAAATGGCAGCACGGCCGGATATGACGGCGCACTGGGAGTCAACGCTAACCCGAATCAGCGAAAAAGCCTGTCGTTATGAGGAATTTATGCAGCCGCTGGTGCATACCTTAAGCAGTCTGATCGGCGAAGCCCGTCAGCAAACGTCACTGCAGTCATTCCGGGGATTAGCATCGCCCCGACCGAAGCGTAAAGGCAAACCGCAGCGCCGCAAAAGCAAGGAGACAGAATAATGCGTTTTTCGATTTTACTGCTAAGTGGAGCGCTGCTGGTAAGCGCTTCCGCACTGGCCAACCGCCCTGCTGAAAACAGCCGAATGGGCAATACCGATGTGGTGGTCGATATGCCACCAGAAGTCTGGACGCAGGGCCAAAATACGCAGCAGAATAACTGTCTGCAATGCTGTACCTACGAAAACCGCAGTTACTCAGAAGGAGCGGTGGTTAAAGCAGAGGGCGTGTTGCTACAGTGCGCGCGCGACGATCGCGTACTGGGCACTAATCCGCTAATCTGGAAAATCATTAAGTAACTACGCGTGGCGCGTTGCAGCGCCACGCACGCTTTTAAGCCTCTAACTGGAAGCTGGACCACACTGGCGCATGGTCAGACGGCTTTTCCATTCCGCGAATAGCATAGTCGATACCGCTGGCGATGCAGCGTGACGCTAAAGGCTGACTGGCCAGCAGCAAATCGATACGCAGTCCACGATTGTCATCAAAGCCTTTGGAACGGTAATCAAACCAAGAGAACTGGTCCGCCGTCTCGGGATGCTTTTGCCGCCAGGTATCCACCAGCCCCCAGCGCAGTAAACGGTCCATCCATTCCCGCTCCTCGGGAAGGAACGAACATTTTCCGGTGCGTAGCCAGCGCTTACGATTATCTTCGCCGATACCGATGTCGAGATCGCTGCTACTGATGTTCATATCGCCCATGATCAACACCGGCTTATCCGCGCTCAGCGTCTGTTCAAGGAAGTCTTGCAGATCGCGGTAAAATTTCTCTTTAGCAGGAAACTTGATCGGATGATCGCGGCTTTCACCCTGTGGAAAATAGCCATTGATAACGGTGATATCGCCGATAGGGCTCGGGACCTCTGCAATGATCAAGCGACGCTGGGCATCTTCACTGTCACCCGGAAAGCCGCGGCGCACCGCAACGGGCGTTGCTTTGGTCAGTAGCGCTACGCCGTAATGGCCTTTCTGGCCGTGATAAAACACGTTGTAGCCGAGTTTGCTCACATCCTCGAGCGGGAACATGTCATCGTGAACTTTGGTTTCCTGCAAACCGATAACGTCGGGCTGATGTTGTTCAATTAACGCTTCGAGCTGATGAGGCCGCGCACGCAAGCCGTTGATGTTAAATGAGACAAATTTCATTTCATTGCCGTTCAGTGCGTAAAAGATGGCGCGATGGTAACGGCTTTTTCGCGAAATGTCATGGCTTGGGCTATCGAGATTCTCACGCAGAAGCATGTGGCAGTGTGCGTCGGAATAAGCCTGGAGAAAAGGCGATGGTGGCGGGAGAAGGATAATTCGACGCGGCGCGTCTCACCCTGCGGGCCGCGCTGACGCGCGTTGTCTCACTGCGTTTGACTCGAACCTTCGGATCGACGCTTCTCATCCTTCTCACGGAGAAGCATGTGGCAGTGTGCGTCTGAATAAGCCTGGGAAAATATGATGGTGGCGGGAGAAGGATGATTCGACGCGGCGCGTCTC
>NZ_JAJSDX010000007.1:162767-309649 GCF_021272205.1 Pantoea sp. Mb-10
TCACCCTGCGGGCCGCGCTGACGCGCGTTGTCTCACTGCGTTCGACTCGAACCTTCGGATCGACGCTTCTCATCCTTCTCACGGAGAAACATGCAGTAATGTGCGTGGCAATACGTCTGGAGAAAATGCGATGGTGGCGGGAGAAGGATGATTCGACGCGGCGCGTCTCACCCTGCGGGCCGCGCTGACGCGCGTTGTCTCACTGCGTTCGACTCGAACCTTCGGATCGACGCTTCTCATCCTTCTCACGGAGAAACATGCAGTAATGTGCGTGGCAATACGTCTGGAGAAAATGTGATGGTGGCGGGAGAAGGATGATTCGACGCGGGGCGTCTCACCCTGCGGGGCGCGCTGACGCGCGTTGTCTCACTGCGTTCGACTCGAACCTTCGGATCGACGCTTCTCATCCTTCTCACGGAGAAGCATGTGGCAGTGTGCGTCTGAATCAGCTTGGGAAAATATGATGGTGGCGGGAGAAGGATGATTCGACGCGGCGCGTCTCACCCTGCGGGCCGCGCTGACGCGCGTTGTCTCACTGCGTTCGACTCGAACCTTCGGATCGAAGCTTCTCATCCTTCTCACGGAGAAGCATGTGGCAGTGTGCGTCTGAATAAGCTTGGGAAAATATGATGGTGGCGGGAGAAGGATTCGAACCTTCGAAGTCGATGACGGCAGATTTACAGTCTGCTCCCTTTGGCCGCTCGGGAATCCCGCCTGGGATATAAAGCTCTTGACGATTCAGGTGTGGGGCTCATTCAGATGGTGGCGGGAGAAGGATTCGAACCTTCGAAGTCGATGACGGCAGATTTACAGTCTGCTCCCTTTGGCCGCTCGGGAATCCCGCCTCTGGCCTGAATGAATATGCCTGAAAGCGGGGCGCATCATACCAAATGGGCTCTGGCTGTAAAGCACTGAAAACAGGAAAAAGGTCTGTTTGCCCACTTTTTGCCCGCGACGCTGAAGAGTTGTCCACTTCAGCGTCGCATCTGGTCAAAGAATGATCGTGCGATTACCGTAAACAAAAACCCGTTGACCCAGCACTTTATACAGCGCACGGCTCAATACATTTTTCTCGACGTCGCGGCCGGCACGCATCATCTCTTCTGCGGTATAGCTGTGATCGACGTTGATCACATCCTGCATAATAATCGGACCTTCGTCCAAATTATCATTCACGTAATGCGCAGTTGCACCGATGATTTTCACCCCACGCTCATAGGCCTGATGGTAAGGACGTGCGCCAATGAAGGCGGGCAGGAAGGAGTGGTGAATATTGATAATCTGGTTTGGGTAGCGCTGCACAAATGCCGGCGTGAGAACGCGCATATATTTCGCCAGCACCACGTAGTCCGGCTGATAGCGGTCAATCTCATCCGCCATGCGGTTGTCGTGTTCTTCTCGCGTCAAACCTTCATGACTGACCAGAACAAACGGAATGTCAAAACGTTCAACCAGTGAGCGCAGCGTGTCGTGATTACCGATAACCGCGGCGATTTCCATGTCCAGGCCACCAAAGGCGCTTTTCATCAGAAGGTCGCCCAGACAATGTGCTTCTTTGGTCACGAGGATCACGACGCGGCGGCGGCCGGCACTGTGCAGTTCACGCACTGAACCGCTGGGCAGCGCACTGTCGAGATCGGCTAACAAAGTGTTGTCATTGAAAATCCCCTCCAGCTCCGTACGCATAAAAAAGCGGCCGGTACGGTGATCGACAAACTCGTTGTTCTGCACAATATTCAGCTCGTGCTTGTAGCAAATATTCGTGATTTTGGCGATCAGACCTTTAGCATCGGGGCAAATGGTCCGTAAAACTTTTCGTTGCATGGTTTGCGCTTGCATCTCGATCAGAGTCCTGTCAAAGCGATGAATGGTAGAGCTGTTGTGGAACGGTCCCGGTTAACCACAACATTTTTTGTATTTTTTGTCGGAGCCACAAGGACAGCGATCGTTGCGCCCGAGCGCGGGCGCGGTTCCGTCGACATAGTACCAGTGATGATCCTCGCGAAGAAAGCGAGAACGCTCATACAGCGCCTCATTACGCCCCTTTTCACGAGAGCGAGCAAAAAAAGTCACAAAGGCTTCATTCTCATGGCTGCCTTCATTACAACAGGTTACAGTCAAACCAAGCCAGTCGGTGGCGGTGAAACTTTCAGACAATAGCGTCTCAAGATCGGCCACACGTTTGCTGATGTGCCACGTGGAGGTCAAATATGACGCGTTTTTTTCAACATAGGCGGTATAGCGTGAGCGCATCAATTGTTCAGCCGTAGGTGGAATTTCGCGACCAAGCAAAAACGGCTGGCAACATACGCTATACTGCTTCCCGCTGCAGCAGGGGCACTTTTCAGACACTTCATCTCCTGAGAGTGATTAACGTTATTTAAAGTGTGCGCTATGGTATCTGACTGTTTGGCGGAATGTCATGTGCCAGAGTCAACACGAGGTGCGATGAGAAAAGTGAAAATAGGTCTGGCACTGGGCTCGGGCGCAGCGAAAGGATGGGCGCACATTGGCGTTATTCGCGCGCTAGAGCGCGCGGGCATTGATATCGACGTGGTTGCCGGGTGTTCGGTTGGCGCGCTGGTCGGTGCCGCCTATGTTAACGGGCGGCTGGATGTTATGGAGAAGTGGGTGACGGCGTTTCGCTATTGGGATGTCATTCGCCTGATGGATCTGTCATGGCAGCGGGGTGGTCTGCTGCGCGGCGATCGCGTCTTTAGTCATATTCGACAACTGATTCCCGCCGAGCTTATTGAAACCTGCGATAAACCTTTTGGCGCAGTGTCCACCAATCTGAGTACCGGACGTGAGCTGTGGCACACTGAGGGCGACTTGCACCAGGCGGTACGTGCCTCGTGCAGTATGCCAGGTTTGTTGCCGCCCGTTGACTACAATGGGTACTGGCTGGTGGACGGCGCGGTGGTGAATCCGGTGCCTATCTCGCTTACCCGCGCTTTGGGTGCGGATATCGTGATTGCCGTTGATCTCCAGCACGATGCACATTTAATGCAGCAGGAGTTACTCTCCGTCACGCCCCAAAGCACCGAAGAGGCGGCAGCAGACATTAGCTGGAGCCAGAAATTGCGCCAGCGTTTGCTGGGGACGACATCGCGGCGCGCGCATCCCACGCCGGGTGCGATGGAGATTATGTCGACATCAATTCAGGTGCTGGAAAATAGACTGAAACGCAACCGCATGGCGGGGGATCCGCCGGACGTGCTGATTCAACCGTTTTGCCCACAAATATCTACGTTGGATTTTCATCGTGCAGAAGAAGCCATTGCGGCAGGCAAGGCCGCCGTTGAGAAAAAAATGGATGAACTATTACCGCTGGTCCGTGGCAGATAATCTGGTCGTTCGTACATCAGTGTTGCGACTTACGTTAATTCTCACAGGCGCAACTGCGTTTTATGAACCACTATTGAAATATTTGGCACACAGGGGGAAAGAATGGAAAATCCACTGATCGGCAAAAAGATACTCATTGTCGAAGATGAGGTCATTTTCCGTTCGTTACTGAACACGATGTTGACTGGCTTAGGCGCCACTACCTTTGAAGCGACTGACGGTGTTGAGGGATTAAGCGTATTTTCATCGCAGGCGATGGACCTGGTGGTGTGCGATCTTGAAATGCCGCGCATGGGCGGTATTGCCTTTGTGGAACGTATCCGCAGCAGTGGAAGTGACGTGCCGATACTGATTGTTTCTGCCACGCAAAACATGTCCGATATCGCCCATGTATTACGACTTGGCGTGCAGGATGTCCTGCTCAAACCGCTTAAAAATCCTGAGCGCTTTCGCGAGGCCGTGTTTGAGTGTCTTTATCCCTCAATGTTTACCTCCAAAGTTGAAGAAGACGAGCAGCTCTTTCAGGACTGGGATGCGCTGGTGCGCGATCCTTCTGCAGCGGCCAAATTGCTTAAGGAATTACAGCCGCCCGTACAGCAAACCGTGGCGCACTGCCGGGTGAATTACCGTCAGCTTACAATGGCTGAACAACCGGGTTTGGTGCTGGATATCGCTGCGCTATCGGATAAAGACTTGGCGTTTTACTGTCTTGACGTGACGCGTGCCGGGGACAATGGCGTACTCGCTGCGCTGCTGTTGCGCGCGCTATTCAATGGTTTGCTGCAGGAACAACTGTCTGGACAACATCAACGACTGCCGGAACTAAACGGGCTTTTACGCCAGGTAAACTTGCTATTACGTCAGGCAAATCTCCATGGACAGTTCCCTCTATTGGTCGGGTATTATCACCGTGAACGGCATAACTTGATTCTGGTTTCGGCCGGTCTTAATGCCACGCTGCACAGTGAGTCACAACAAATCGCGCTTCACAACGGCGTGCCCTTGGGCACGATGGGCAGCACGCATTTGAACCAGATTAACCAGCAGACTAAGGCGTGGCAGTGTCACGTTTGGGGCGCAGGTGGGCGCTTGAGGTTGATGCTGTCGGCGGAAGAATCGCCAGACAGCCTATAATTCGCAGGGGCTGAAGACAGGTCCATAAGTAAGCTTTACACTTGGGTAAAAGTCTTAATTTCCGAGGATTAACTTCATCCAGGATAATTCCGCCCAACACTAACTGATATACTCATTTCGTTTTTTAAACCGACATATCAAGTATTAACTTGAACGGCCTATTAAGAGAGGTATTTAGATGTCTGCCTATAAGTCTAAAGTAAAAAAAGCGGTAATCCCGGTTGCAGGTTTGGGGACGCGTATGCTGCCTGCGACCAAAGCTATTCCAAAAGAGATGTTACCGCTGGTTGATAAGCCGCTCATTCAGTATGTCGTAAACGAGTGTATTGCTGCGGGCATCAATGAAATTGTGCTGGTTACCCACTCCTCTAAAAATGCGATTGAAAACCATTTTGATACCAGTTTTGAGCTGGAATCGATGCTGGAAAAACGCGTAAAACGCCAGCTGCTGGATGAAATTCAGTCAATATGCCCACCGCATGTCACCATCATGCAGGTGCGTCAGGGGATTGCTAAGGGTCTGGGCCACGCTGTGATGTGTGCACATCCGCTGGTAGGCAATGAGCCTGTCGCGGTGATCCTGCCGGACGTCATCATCGACGAATACGAATCCAACCCAACCAAAGATAACCTTGCTGAGATGATGGCCCGCTTTGATGAGAGTGGCCGCAGCCAGATCATGGTTGAGCCCGTTGCCGACGTGACCGCATACGGTGTGGTTGACTGCCAGGGTGCAGAACTGAATCCTGGCGACAGCGCGCCAATGGTGGGTGTGGTTGAGAAACCAAAAGCGGCTGAAGCACCGTCAAACCTGGCCGTGGTCGGCCGCTACGTACTTTCTGCCGATATCTGGCCTCTGCTGGCGAAAACCCCTCCGGGCGCAGGCGGCGAAGTGCAGCTGACGGACTCCATCGCGATGCTGATGGAAAAAGAGACGGTCGAAGCTTATCACCTGAAGGGCGTGAGCCACGACTGTGGTAACAAACTGGGCTATATGCAGGCTTTCGTTGAGTACGGTGTGCGTCACCCAGTGCTGGGTAAAGACTTCGCAGAATGGCTTGACGGCGCAGTAGGCAACAAAAAGTAATTTTTTAACACAGGATAATTCAATGAAAGTCACTGTATTTGGTATCGGCTATGTCGGTCTGGTTCAGGCTGCGGTGTTGGCCGAAGTCGGACATGACGTTCTCTGTATTGATGTTGATGAAAAGAAAGTCGAAAACCTCAAAAAAGGACAAATTCCGATTTTCGAGCCGGGCTTAACGCCGCTGGTGATGTCGAACTATGAAGCCGGTCGCCTGAAGTTCAGCACTGATGCAGCGGAAGGCGTGAACCATGGGGTGATGCAGTTCATCGCCGTGGGTACACCGCCGGATGAAGATGGCTCTGCCGATCTGAAATATGTCACGGCGGTAGCGAAAACCATCGCGACGCACATGAAAGAACATAAAGTGGTGATCGACAAGTCTACCGTGCCGGTGGGTACTGCTGACCGTGTGCGTGCGGTCATGACTCAAACGCTGCAGGAGCGCGATGCCAACGTCAGTTTTGATGTGGTGTCAAACCCTGAATTCCTCAAGGAAGGCGCGGCCGTGAGCGATTGCATGCGTCCTGAGCGCATCGTGGTGGGTACCGACAACGATGAAGTGGTCGAACTGCTGCGCGAGCTGTATGAGCCGTTCAACCGCAACCACGACCGCATGATCTTGATGGACATCCGCAGCGCAGAGCTGACCAAGTATGCGGCCAACTGCATGCTGGCCACCAAAATCAGCTTTATGAACGAAATTTCGAATCTGGCTGAGCGTTTGGGTGCGGATATCGAAAAAGTGCGTCAGGGTATTGGTTCTGATTCCCGCATCGGCTATCACTTTATCTATCCTGGCTGCGGTTACGGCGGTTCCTGCTTCCCGAAAGACGTGCAGGCCCTGATCCGTACGGCAGAATCCATCGGCTACACGCCACGCCTGCTGAAAGCCGTGGAAGATGTTAACGATACCCAGAAGAATAAGCTGCCAAGCTTCATCAAGCGCCATTTCGGTGACGATCTACGCGGCAAAACCTTTGCGCTGTGGGGATTGGCGTTCAAGCCGAATACCGACGATATGCGTGAAGCCTCAAGCCGCGTTCTAATGGAAGCGCTTTGGGAAGCAGGCGCCAGCGTACAGGCATTTGACCCAGAAGCGATGGAAGAAGCTCAGCGCATCTATGGTCATCGTGACGATTTGAAGCTCACCGGAACCAAAGAGGCGGCGCTGCAGGGTGCTGATGGCTTGGTGATCTGCACCGAATGGCAAAATTTCCGTGCGCCGGATTTTGATGTCATTAAGGCTGCCTTAAAAGAACCCGTGATTTTTGATGGTCGTAACCTGTATGATCCAGAGCGCTTAAACAAACGCGGCTTTGTCTACTACGCCATCGGCCGCGGAGCGTCTATTCAAATCGTATAATTAAATGAGGGATGTATGAAGTTTCTGGTTACTGGCGCTGCGGGTTTTATTGGTTTTCATGTGAGTCAACGTTTGTTGGCTGCCGGTCACCAGGTGACAGGAATAGATAACCTAAACGACTATTATGCCGTGAGCCTAAAACAGGCGCGTTTAGACCAGATCGTTCAACATCCCGAATTTACGTTTGAAAAAATGGACCTGGCGGATCGCCAGGCCATTTCTGACCTATTTAGCCGCCACGCTTTTGACCGCGTTATCCATCTCGGTGCGCAAGCGGGCGTACGGTATTCGATTGAAAATCCCCATGCTTATGCGGACGCCAATTTAATCGGCCACCTTAATATTTTGGAAGGCTGCCGACACCATAAAATTGGCCATTTATTATATGCGTCATCCAGCTCCGTTTATGGTTTAAACCGCAAGATGCCTTTCTCAACCGAAGACTCGGTTGATCATCCCGTTTCATTATATGCGGCGACAAAAAAAGCCAACGAATTGATGTCGCATACCTATTCCCATCTTTACCAGCTGCCCACTACCGGTCTGCGTTTCTTTACCGTATATGGCCCGTGGGGACGTCCGGACATGGCGTTATTTAAGTTCACGCGCGCAATGCTCGCAGGCGAACAAATTGACGTCTATAACAACGGCCAGATGACCCGGGATTTCACCTATATCGATGATATCGCCGAAGCCATTGTTCGCCTGCAAGAGGTTATTCCGCAAGCCGATACACAGTGGACGGTAGAGTCGGGATCGCCAGCAACGAGTTCCGCGCCATACCGAATCTATAATATCGGTAACAGTCAGCCGACCAGCTTGATGACCTACATTGAGGCGCTTGAAAGTGCATTAGGCTTTGAAGCAAAGAAAAACATGCTGCCGATGCAGCCGGGAGACGTGCTGGGAACCAGCGCCGATACGCAACCGCTTTATGACGCGATTGATTTTCGTCCTCAGACGCACGTCGCGGAGGGGGTGCGGAAATTCGTGGAGTGGTATCGGGCGTTTTACCCACAGTGATGCCGGGATAAAAAAGGGAGCCTTGGGCTCCCTTTTTTTATGCTGTTGGTCATAACACTCAGCCCCGGTGACGGCGCGTGCTACGCATTATTAGAGAAGAAAATCGTCCAGCTGTTTGCCGTTTTCTTCAATCGCTTTTTTAATAACGGCGGGGGTGCGTCCCTGACCGGTCCAGGTGCGGTTTTCGCCATTCTCATCAACGTAAGCATATTTTGCCGGACGCGAAGCGCGTTTGGCTTTACCCGCTGATTTAGGGACAGAGAGCGACTGCAACAATTCGGTCGGATCGATGCCGTCAGCGATTAACATTTCACGGTATTGTTCGAGTTTACGGATACGTTCGGCGTTTTCTGCTTGTGCGTGTGTCTCTTCTTCACGGCGCTCAGTTACGACGACATCCAGCTTCTCAAGCATCTCTTCTAAAACTTCCAGAGAACATTCACGAGCCTGGGCGCGCAATGTGCGGATATTATTAAGAAATTTAAGTGCTTCGCTCATTGTCTAATCTCAAAATATAATAATAGGGAACTGCATTGCCGAATCATAATAGTGGCGTTAAAAAATTACTGCAATACTTCTACCAAAGCCAAACGTAAATAAAGCTTGGGTGCGAAGACAGTAAAAAAATATATCTTTTATGCGCGTATTAACGTCTGCATCATAATTTCTCTTCACGTGATTTTAAAACATGCCAGACGTTAATTAATGGCGCGTGGTTAACGGAGTGAGGAAATGCCAATTCAGCGATGGTTCAACGATGAAATTAATAAGTAACCATTGCCATTAAAGTTGAGCAAATGGTCAAAGCAATGCTTTACGCCTTCCCCTAAGGATTATGCTAGACTTCGCGCCATCAGATTTTGCCCTAATGGGATCGGTGTATGGCTCAACTCTATTTTTATTACTCAGCAATGAATGCGGGAAAATCAACCGCGCTGCTGCAATCGTCCTATAACTATCAAGAGCGCGGCATGCGTACGCTGGTCTATACCGCGGAAATTGATAATCGTTTTGGCGCGGGGCGGGTAAGCTCGCGTATTGGTCTCTCTTCACCCGCGTTTTTGTATAACGCCCGCACGCAACTGGATGCAGAGATTGCCGTCGAACACCAAAAACAGGCGGTACACTGCGTGCTGGTGGATGAATGTCAGTTTCTCACCCGTGAACAGGTTAAAGCCCTGTCTGACGTGGTCGACAATCTGGACATTCCGGTGCTGTGTTACGGTTTACGCACCGATTTTCGCGGTGAGCTGTTTGTCGGTAGCGAATATTTACTCGCTTGGGCAGATAAGCTGGTGGAGTTAAAAACCATTTGCCACTGCGGGCGCAAAGCCAGCATGGTCTTGCGTCTTGATGCGCAAGGAAAGCCTTACAGTGAAGGTGAGCAGGTTGTTATTGGTGGCAATGAGCGCTATATCTCCGTGTGCCGTAAGCATTACAAACAGGCGATTGAAGCGGGATCCTTGCGCGCTATTTACGGTTCTCAAATGCCGAACGCGGAGTGACAGTAGACAAAAAACCCGCCAAAGCGGGTTTTTTTAATAAGTAAAACTTACGCTTTACGCAGCTTTCTCTCGGCTTTAATCGGGACAGGTTCAACCGCCGTCTCTGCATTTTCGCTGTATTCACGTCCGTAAAAAGTATCCAGCATAATCCGTTTCAGCTCGGCGATAAGCGGATAGCGCGGATTAGCCCCCGTGCACTGATCGTCAAAGGCATCCTCTGCCAGCTTGTCGACTTTCACGAGGAAATCGGCTTCTTGCACGCCTGCCTCACGCAGCGAGCTGGGAATACCCAGCTGCGTTTTCATTTCACCCAGCCACGCTAACAGCTTAGTAATTTTTTGCGCGGTACGATCGCCTTGTACGGTGAGTCCAAGGTGATCCGCGATCTCACCGTAGCGACGCCGCGCCTGTGGACGGTCATACTGGCTGAATGCCGTTTGCTTAGTGGGGTTGTCAGTGGCGTTATAGCGGATGACGTTGCAAATCAGCAGGGCGTTGGCCAAGCCGTGTGGAATATGAAATTCTGAACCCAGCTTATGGGCCATCGAGTGACATACGCCCAGGAAGGCGTTGGCAAACGCAATGCCCGCAATGGTCGCCGCGTTATGGACGCGTTCGCGCGCGACCGGGTTTTTTGCCCCATCGCGGTAGCTAGCCGGCAGGTTTTCCTGCAGTAATTTCAAGGCCTGCAAGGCCTGACCATCCGAATACTCATTGGCCAACACCGACACGTAGGCTTCCAGCGCGTGCGTTACGGCATCGAGGCCGCCAAAGGCGCAAAGCGACCGTGGCATTTCCATGACCAGATTGGCATCCACAATCGCCATATCCGGTGTGAGGGCATAATCGGCGAGCGGATATTTTTGTCCTGTGGCATCGTCGGTGACCACCGCGAAAGGCGTCACCTCCGATCCTGTGCCTGAGGTGGTTGTAATCGCCACCAGTCGCGCTTTAACGCCCATTTTAGGGAATTTGTAGATACGTTTACGGATATCCATAAAGCGCAGCGCCAGCTCTTCAAAATGGGTTTCCGGATGTTCATACATCACCCACATGATCTTCGCGGCATCCATGGGGGAGCCGCCGCCCAGCGCAATGATGACATCCGGTTTGAAGCTCTGCATCTGCTCGGCGCCCTTGCGCACGACGCTGAGCGTGGGATCCGCTTCGACGTCGTAAAACACCTCGGTTTCGATGCCGTGTGCTTTCAACACCAGCGTCACCCGATCGGCGTAGCCGTTATTGAACAGGAAGCGATCGGTGACCACAAACGCGCGTTTGGCGCCCTCCGCCGCCACTTCTTCCAGCGCGATAGGCAGCGCGCCACGGCGGAAATAAATAGCGCGGGGAAGTTTGTGCCATAGCATGTTTTCTGCTCGCATCGCGACGGTTTTTTTATTGATGAGGTGCTTGGGTCCGACGTTTTCTGAAATGGAGTTGCCTCCCCACGAACCGCAGCCCAGCGTCAGTGAGGGGGCAAGCTTAAAGTTATAGAGATCGCCAATGCCGCCCTGAGAGGCTGGGGTGTTAATGAGGATACGTGCAGTTTTCATTTTGTCGCCGAAGTCGTTGATGCGTGTTTGCTGATTATCTTGGTCGGTATACAAGCAGGAGGTATGGCCAATTCCCCCCATGGCCACCAGTTTCTCCGCTTTATCGAGGGCATCGTGAAAATCTTTTGCGCGGTACATCGCGAGGGTAGGTGACAGCTTCTCATGGGCAAACGGTTCCGACGCATCGACCCGTTCGACCTCACCGATCAGAATTTTGGTGGCTCCAGGCACCTGCAGGCCCGCCATGTTCGCAATGTCTACGGCGGACTGCCCCACAATTGCCGCGTTCAGCGCCCCGTTCTTCAATATGAGATCCTGCACGGCTTTGCGTTCCGCGCCCTGCAAAATATACCCCCCGTGGCTGGCAAAGCGGGCGCGTACGGCATCGTATACGGCATCCACCACCACAACCGACTGTTCAGAGGCGCAGATTACGCCATTGTCGAAGGTTTTTGACATTAAAATAGACGCCACCGCGCGTTTAATGTCTGCTGTTTCATCAATCACCACCGGGGTGTTACCGGCACCTACGCCAATGGCCGGTTTACCGGAGCTATAAGCTGCTTTCACCATACCGGGCCCACCGGTGGCGAGAATCAGGTTGATATCCGGATGATGCATTAACTGATTAGAGAGCTCCACCGACGGTGCATCGATCCAGCCGATGATGTCTTTAGGTGCGCCCGCAGCGATGGCGGCTTGCAGCACGATATCAGCGGCTTTATTGGTGGCGTCTTTGGCGCGAGGATGCGGCGAGAAGATAATCCCATTGCGTGTTTTCAGACTAATGAGCGCTTTGAAAATCGCCGTGGAAGTGGGGTTGGTGGTGGGAACAATGCCGCAAATTAAGCCAATCGGCTCGGCGATAGTGATGGTACCAAATGTCTCATCGCGGCTTAACACACCGCAGGTTTTTTCGTCTCTGTACGCGTTGTAGATATATTCGGACGCAAAATGGTTTTTAATCACCTTGTCTTCCACCACGCCCATACCTGATTCGGCAACGGCCATTTTTGCAAGCGGGATTCGCGCATCGGCGGCGGCAAGCGCGGCGGCGCGAAAAATGGCATCGACTTGTTCCTGGCTAAATTGGGCGTAAGCGCGCTGCGCTTTTTTTACCCGCTCGACCAAGGCGTTAAGTTCCGCAATATTAGTGACGGCCATACTCTTCTCCTGAGAAATTTAAACACTTTTTCTAAGCCGCCTGCTGTTCGTTTCCCGCAGGCGAGGCGAGCGCTGCGTGCCGAGCCGATGCTTAATAAAAGGGTTTGCTAGACTATTGCTGCTGCTCAGGGTGTCAGGTGGATGTATTAAGCGTAAACCTGAGCAGGGCGGTGAGAGTTGATACAGATCAACGCCGCGCGGGACTGAGCAGGTTCAGCGAGGTTTTTTTGTTATTTACGTCACCCGTACCCTGCACCATGAAAAGTGGGATGCGAAGACATGAAAAAGGGGTTGAGATAAAGGATTGGTCTAAAACACTGCATTTTAAACCTTAAAGCAGTGAAACTTTCTGTCATGGCGTCTGTCTTTAGCGCGCCATTTACACTACATTATGCGCGATTTTCCTATCCTCTCTGGAGCCTGCTGTGAACCCTGTGCTACTCGATCTTTCCGGCTACATAAAATTTTTTGTCGGCCTGTTTGCGCTGGTAAACCCCGTGGGGATTATCCCGGTCTTTATTAGCATGACGAGCTATCAGCCCCCGGCGGAGCGCAATAAAACCAACCTGACGGCGAACCTTGCCGTAGCGATTATCCTCTGGACCTCGCTGTTTTTAGGCGATGCCATCCTGCATTTGTTTGGCATTTCCATTGATTCATTTCGTATTGCAGGGGGCATTCTGGTAGTGACTATCGCGATGTCGATGATCAGCGGAAAGTTAGGTGAGGATAAACAAAACAAGCAGGAGAAGTCGGAAACGGCAATCCGCGAAAGCATTGGTGTGGTGCCGCTTGCGCTGCCACTGATGGCGGGGCCCGGTGCCATAAGCTCAACGATTGTCTGGAGCACCCGCTATCACAGCTGGCCCAATCTGCTCGGTTTCTCACTGGCGATAGCGCTGTTTGCCTTTTGCTGTTGGCTGCTATTCCGCGCGGCACCGCTGATGGTAAGAATATTGGGACAAACCGGTATCAACGTAGTCACGCGTATTATGGGGCTGCTGCTGATGGCGCTGGGCATTGAATTTGTGGTGACCGGTATCAAGGCCATTTTCCCGGGTTTATTAAATTAACCCGTCTTATTTCACGGCGCTAAATGTTGATTGAACCAAAATGGTGCATTGCCGTGGTGCAAGCGCACTGTTTTGGTGAAATTATTCGTGCAGCTTAATAGCCGCGCATCTTTATCACATTCACTACTTAATTCACGATAATCTGTAACGCACCTCGCTAAAATGTGATAATTGTCACAGTATTAATCTCTGCTTATACAGCCATCTTTAGCGCGATTCTGTGCTTGTTTGCGCCTAATCCTTTATTTATGTCTTTCTAAATGATTTTTCATGGCATTTTTTGCATAAAGTAACGCATGTTTAATCTAAATGATGCTTTCGTGCGCAAAATTTATGTTTTTTGCTTACATATCAAACGCTTTGTCTTTATTTTTGGCAAAAAATTAACGCTTTTACCCGCCGCTTTTACATGATAAAAGAGAAATAGGTAACATTTTGCTGTTTTATTTTGGCGCAGGCTCACGGCTTCTGATAATTTTCGCCACACCGTAAATTTTTCATCTGTTAGCGACAAATGTGTATGCATTTTGCTTATTGGCTACCAGGTAAATGGATAAGGTAAATAACTCTCGATGAAACACACGGTAGCCAAAGGTTTTACGTGCACTGCACTGGCGCTTTGCGTGCTCGGCAGTTTCTCTGCTGGCTCTGCGGCAGAGGTGCCAGCGGGAACGGTTCTGGCGGCATCACAGCGTATCGTCATCAATAACGGCAGTGAAGTGTCTTCGCTTGATCCTCAGAAAGTGGAAGGCGTGCCGGAGTCGAATGTCATTCGTAATCTTCTTGAAGGCTTGGTTGAGACTGACAACAAGGGTCAGCGCGTACCCGGCGTGGCGAGTTCGTGGCAAAACACCGACGGGCGGGTGTGGACATTTACTTTACGTGACGATGCCCGTTGGAGTAATGGCGATCCGGTAACCGCCCAGGATTTCGTTTACAGCTGGCAGCGCCTGGCCGATCCCAAAACCGCCTCGCCGTATGCGAGTTATTTGCAGGCTGCGCACCTCAGCAATATTGATGCCGTTTTGGCGGGCAAAGCGGCCCCTGATGCGCTAGGCGTAAAAGCGCTGGACGACCGCCATCTGCAGATCACACTCTCTGAACCGGTGCCCTATTTTATTGATATGTTGGCCCACACCTCCTTAAAGCCGGTGTATCGTCGCGCCGTGGAAAAATGGGGCGAACAATGGACCCAGCCGCAGCATTTTGTTGGCAACGGGGCCTACACGCTGAGCGACTGGGTGGTCAACGAAAAAATCGTTCTCAAGCGCAATCCGCATTATTGGGACAATGGGCACACGGTGATCGATGAGGCCGTCATACTGGCGCTGACCTCTGAAAACAGTGACGTAAATCGCTACCGCAGCGGCGGCACCGATATGACGAACAGCGTTGTGCCGCCAGATTTGTTTAAAAAGCTCCAGCAGGATCTGTGTGACCAAGTCAAAGTCAGCCCGCTGCTTTGCACCTTCTACTACGAAATCAACAACAAAAAAGCGCCCTTCAACGATGCGCGCGTGCGTGCGGCGCTAAAAATGAGCCTCGATCGCGACGTCATCGCGAACAAAATCATGGCGCAAGGGCAGATTCCCGCCTACAGCCTGACGCCACCGTTTACCCACGGCATTGTGCCGTCAGCGCCCGACTGGGCGGAACAAACGCAGGCGCAACGCAACACCGCGGCCCGTAAACTGCTGGCGGAGGCGGGATTTGATAGCGAGCATCCGCTGCGTTTCACGCTGCTCTATAACACCTCTGAACAGAATAAGCGTCAGGCGATTGCGGCCGCCTCAATGTGGCAGAAAAATCTGGGCGCCCAAGTGTCGCTGGAAAACCAGGAGTGGAAAACGCTGCTGGAAACGCGACGTCAAGCACAGTATGACGTCGTGCGCGCTACATGGTGCTCGGACTATAACGAACCCTCGACGTTCCTGAATATGCTGCTGAGTAACTCGTCAAGCAACACCGCGTTTTACAAGAGCGAGGCGTTTGACAAGCTTATGCGTGCCACGCTGACTACCTCCGATGAGCAGGAACGTGCCCGCTTATATCAGCAAGCAGAAGCGCAGTTGGATCGCGACTCTGCGATTATTCCGGTCTATTACCGCGTCAGCGTACGCTTAGTAAAACCGTGGGTAGGGGGCTTTACGGGTAAGGATCCACAGGATCTTATCGGATTGAAATATTATTACATAAAGAAACATTGAGTCATGGTGCGTACCGGCGCTACAGTCGGGCGGGCCACGACCATGGTAAACCCTGAAGGGTGATGGGATCTTCGAACAGACAGGCGGAGATCGCCCAAACAGGGTACGCCGGGCAGTCTACTGACCCGGTGACGATAATAAAACTGGAGCGTAATAATGAACAACATCACGAAAAAAAGCCTGATTGCCGCAGGCGTATTGGCAGCAATCGGCGCGCTGGCAGGGAACGCCGCGTTTGCAGCAACGGTACCGGCTGGCGTACAACTCGACGCGAAACAAGAGCTGGTGCGCGGTAACGGCGATGAAGTACAGTCCCTTGATCCCCACAAAATTGAAGGCGTACCGGAAGATAATATTGCCCGCGACCTGTATGAAGGGTTGATCGTCAGCGATGCCAGCGGCAAGCCGGTACCGGGCGTGGCGGAAAGCTGGGAAAACAAAGACTTTAAAGTCTGGACGTTCCACCTGCGTAAAAATGCCAAATGGTCGAACGGTGAGCCGGTGACCGCTCAAGACTTTGTTTACAGCTGGGAGCGTCTTGTCGATCCAAAAACCGCCTCGCCGTACGCCAGCTACCCGCAGTATGGCCACATTGAAAACGTTGATGACATTATTGCCGGCAAAAAGCCCACGTCCGAGCTGGGCGTGAAAGCGCTGGACGATCACACTTTTCAGGTCACCCTGAGTGAACCTGTGCCTTACTTTGATAAGTTGTTGATCAACGCCGTGATGTCGCCGGTCTACAAACCGGCCATTGAGAAATTTGGCGAGCAGTGGACTCAGCCGCAGAACTGGGTCGGAAACGGCGCCTTCAAGCTGGAATCGCACGTCATTAACGAGCGCGTCACGCTGGTGCGTAACCCGGAATATTGGGATAACGAGCATACGGTGCTGAATAAGGTGACGTTCCTGCCCATAAGCTCTGAAGTGAGCGACGTAAACCGTTATTTCTCGCAGAACGGCAGCGATATCACCTACAACAACATGCCAATCGAGCTGTTTAAGAAGCTGCAGCGTGACAACGGCAAAGAGCTGATGGTGAAGCCGTATCTCTGCACTTACTACTACGAAATCAACAACCAGAAAGCGCCGTTTACCGATGTGCGCGTGCGTACGGCGCTGAAGTTGGGCCTGGATCGCGACATCATGGTGAACAAAGTACTGGCGCAAGGTCAGCTACCGGCGTATAGCTATACTCCACCTGCCACCGACGGCATGGAGCTGCTGCCGCCAGACTGGTTCAAATGGGATCAGAACAAGCGCAATGCGGAAGCGAAAAAACTGCTGGCTGAAGCCGGTTACACCGCCGACAAGCCGCTGACGTTCAACTTGCTGTACAACACCTCCGATCTGCACAAGAAGCTGGCGATCGCTGCCGCGTCGATCTGGAAGAAAAACATCGGCGTGAACATCAAGCTGGAAAACCAGGAGTGGAAAACCTTCCTCGATACGCGTCATCAGGGCAATTTTGACGTGTCGCGCGCGGCATGGTGTGCAGACTATAACGAACCGACGTCGTTCCTGAATACGATGCTGACCAACAGCAGCAGTAACACCGCGCACTATAAGAGCGCCGATTTTGATCAAGTGATCAAAGACGCAATCAAAGCGGCGGATGATAAAGCCCGTGCGGCGGACTATAACAAAGCTGAGCAGATCCTGGATAAAGACAGCGCCATCGTGCCGGTTTATTACTACGTGAACGCGCGCCTGGTGAAACCTTACGTTGGCGGTTACACCGGTAATGATCCACTGGATAAAAGCCTCGATAAAAACCTGTATATCATTAAACACTAATAGCACTCAGGCTATCGACAGTGGCGGCGCTGCGGCGCCGCCTTTTTTGACTTTGTGAAGCAACAGCCTGATAGGTACGGCAATGTTAAAATTCATTCTGCGGCGGCTCCTGGAAGCCATCCCAACGCTCTTCATTTTGATCACCATTTCCTTCTTCATGATGCGTCTCGCGCCCGGTAGCCCGTTTACCGGCGAACGTACGCTGGCCCCGGAAGTCATGGCGAACATTGAAGCCAAATACCATTTAAACGATCCGATTGGTAAGCAGTACCTGAGCTATTTGGTGCAGCTGGCGCATGGCGATTTTGGCCCCTCGTTTAAGTACAAAGATTATTCGGTTAATTATCTGGTCGGCCATGCCTTTCCGGTCTCGGCCAAGCTGGGACTGGCGGCATTCTTTTTAGCGGTGGTGCTGGGCGTCACTGCGGGCGTCATCGCTGCCCTGAAACAGAACAGCTTATGGGATTATGCAGTGATGGGGGTGGCCATGACCGGGGTGGTTATTCCCAGCTTTGTGGTGGCTCCGCTGCTGGTGTTGCTCTTCGCCATCACGCTGCGTTGGCTACCCGGTGGCGGCTGGAACGGCGGCCAGTGGAACTACATGCTGCTGCCGATGGTGGCGCTGTCGCTGGCCTACATCGCCAGCATCGCGCGTATCACGCGCGGCTCAATGATTGAAGTGATGCACTCGAACTTTATTCGCACTGCGCGCGCCAAAGGATTACCGCTGCGCCGCATTGTGCTTCGTCATGCGCTCAAGCCCGCCATGCTGCCGGTGCTGTCCTACATGGGCCCGGCTTTCGTGGGCATCATCACCGGCTCTATGGTGATTGAATCCATTTATGGGCTGCCCGGCATCGGCCAACTGTTTGTGAACGGAGCCCTGAACCGTGACTATTCACTGGTCATGAGCCTCACCATTCTGGTGGGAGTACTCACCATTTTGTTCAATGCGATTGTTGATGTGCTGTATGCCGTTATCGATCCGAAAATCCGTTACTGATTGTGGAGCTCGCCCATGATGTTAAGTAAGAAAAACAGCGACGCTCTGGAAGCCTTCAGCGAAAAACTGGAAGTCGAAGGGCGCAGCCTGTGGCAGGATGCGCGCCGTCGCTTCATTCACAACCGCGCTGCGCTTATCAGCCTGCTGGTGCTGCTGCTGATCACCCTGTTTGTGTTATTTGCGCCGATGCTGGCGCAGTTCAAGTATGACGATACCGATTGGGCAATGATGTCCGCACCGCCGGATACCACCTCAGGCCACTGGTTCGGCACCGACTCCTCGGGACGCGATCTGCTGGTACGCGTGGCGATTGGGGGGCGTATTTCACTCATGGTTGGCGTTGCATCCGCACTCATTGCGGTGCTCTTGGGCACGCTTTACGGTTCACTGGCCGGCTATCTGGGCGGAAAAGTGGACTCGGTGATGATGCGCATCCTGGAGATCCTCAACTCGTTCCCGTTCATGTTCTTTGTGATTTTGCTGGTGACGTTTTTTGGGCGCAATATTCTGCTGATTTTCGTGGCCATCGGCATGGTGTCATGGCTGGATATGGCGCGTATTGTGCGTGGGCAGACGCTGGGACTCAAACGAAAAGAGTTCATTGAAGCGGCGCAGGTTGGCGGCGTGTCGACGCGCAACATCGTGCTGCGTCACATCGTCCCTAACGTGTTAGGGGTGGTGGTGGTGTACGCCTCACTGCTCGTGCCCAGCATGATCCTGTTTGAATCCTTCCTGAGCTTCCTCGGATTAGGAACCCAAGAGCCGCTGAGTAGCTGGGGCGCGCTGTTGAGCGATGGGGCAAATTCGATGGAAGTGTCACCGTGGCTGCTGATGTTCCCGGCAGGCTTCCTGGTGGTGACGCTGTTCTGTTTCAACTTTATCGGCGATGGCCTGCGTGACGCCCTCGACCCGAAAGACCGTTAAGGAGTTTCCCGATGACGATTCACGAATTTCAGCCTCACGCGGCTGCACCTGCGGGAAACAGCAACCTGCTTTTAGATGTCAAAGATTTGCGCGTCACGTTTAGCACCCACGACGGCGATGTCACGGCGGTTAACGATCTCAACTTCTCGCTGCATACCGGTCAAACCTTGGGGATTGTGGGCGAATCCGGTTCAGGTAAATCGCAGACCGCGTTTGCGCTGATGGGGCTGCTGGCCAAAAACGGGCGTATTGGCGGCTCGGCAAAATTCAACGGACAGGAGATCCTTAATCTGCCCGAGAATAAGCTCAACAAACTGCGTGCCGAGCAGATAGCCATGATTTTCCAGGACCCGATGACGTCGCTTAATCCCTATATGCGGGTGGGCGAACAGCTGATGGAAGTGCTTAAGCTGCACAAGGGCATGAACAGCGCGCAGGCATTTGAAGAGTCGGTGCGCATGCTGGATGCGGTGAAAATGCCAGAGGCGCGTAAGCGCATGAAGATGTTTCCCCATGAATTTTCTGGCGGTATGCGCCAGCGCGTAATGATCGCGATGGCGCTGCTGTGTCGGCCCAAGCTGTTGATTGCGGACGAACCGACTACCGCGCTGGATGTGACGGTACAGGCGCAGATCATGACGCTGCTGAACGAGCTCAAGCGCGAGTTCAACACCGCGATCATCATGATTACACACGATCTGGGCGTGGTTGCCGGTATCTGTGACAAAGTCCTGGTGATGTACGCCGGGCGCACCATGGAGTATGGCGGCGCGCGCGATGTGTTTTACCAGCCTGCGCATCCGTACTCCATCGGCTTGCTGAATGCCGTGCCGCGCCTGGATGCGGAAGGCGAATCGCTGACCACCATTCCTGGCAATCCGCCCAACCTGCTGCGGCTGCCACAGGGCTGTCCGTTCCAGCCGCGCTGCGCCTATGCCATGGATATTTGTGCAAAATCACCGCCGCTGGAGCCGTTTGCGGAAGGCCGCCTGCGCGCCTGCTTTAAGCCGGTGGAGGAACTCGTATGAGCACCGTAATTGAAGAGAAAAAAGTGCTGTTAGAGATTGCCGATCTCAAAGTGCATTTTGATATCAAAGACGGCAAACAGTGGTTTTGGCAGCCACCCAAAACCTTGAAAGCCGTGGACGGCGTAAGCCTGCGTCTCTATGAGGGCGAAACGCTCGGGGTGGTAGGCGAATCCGGGTGCGGTAAATCGACGCTGGCGCGCGCCATCATTGGCTTAGTAAAAGCCACCGAAGGCCGTGTCGCCTGGCTGGGACGCGACCTGTTAGGGCAAAGCGCGGAAGAGTGGCGCAAAGCGCGCAGCGACATTCAGATGATCTTTCAAGATCCGCTGGCCTCGCTGAACCCGCGCATGACCATTGGTGACATCATTGCCGAGCCGCTGCGCACCTACTATCCCAAAATGCCGCAGGGGGACGTCAAAGAGAAGGTGAAAGCCATGATGATGAAGGTCGGCTTACTGCCCAACCTCATCAACCGCTACCCGCACGAATTCTCGGGTGGCCAGTGCCAGCGTATTGGCATCGCGCGTGCGCTGATCCTTGAACCCAAGCTGATTATCTGTGATGAACCGGTCTCCGCGCTGGATGTCTCAATCCAGGCGCAGGTGGTAAACCTGCTACAAAAACTGCAGCGTGAAATGGGGCTGTCACTGATCTTTATCGCGCACGACTTGGCGGTGGTGAAGCATATCTCCGATCGCGTGCTGGTGATGTACCTTGGGCACGCCGTGGAGTTGGGCACCTACGATGCGGTGTATAACAACCCGCAGCATCCTTATACTCGCGCGCTGATGTCGGCCGTGCCGATTCCCGATCCGGATCTGGAAAAAAACAAACAGATTCAACTGTTGGAAGGGGAGTTACCGTCGCCGATCAACCCGCCGTCGGGCTGTGTATTCCGCACGCGCTGTCCGATTGCGGGGCCAGAGTGTGCCAAAACGCGCCCTCTGCTGGAGGGCAGCTTCCGCCACGCGGTTTCCTGCCTGAAGGTGGATCCGCTCTAAGCGCAAAATGACAACGCCGGGCAGAGGCCCGGCGTTTTTTTTCGCGTAGTGGTAGTGGTTTATTCACGCCACAGAATATGGCACAGCTTGTGGTCTTTCTCACGACACAGCAGCACGCGCGCGAACACATCGGTAATCGGTTCGCCATCAGCTTCACCTAAGCCAATTACCACTTCTGCAAAAAAGTCTGGGTTGATATCAAAGTCGACGTGTTCATTCCAGTCTTCTGAAGGATCGAACAGCTCTGCACCGCCGCGCTCTTCAAACTGTAAATTGAACAGAATGATGTCCGCCGGATCGAGATTATCCCCTGCCAGCTCAAGAAAAATATCGTAAGCCTGCTCCAGCGTTTCATCTTCTGTTAGGCGATTATTTAAATCCATGACGTTTCCCGTGTGCCTTGAGGCGCTAATATTTCCGCTCGTTTTACAGTAAAGGGCTAAAGAAGTAAAACAGTCGTTCGACGATGCGCTGCCACCAGGCACGTTTAGACCAGCGCGTTCCATCCAGCAGGCGCGAACGGGCGATATAGTCATCCTGTACCGTGGCCAGGTCACTGCCAAATCCATCATCGTCAACCACCAGCGTGATTTCAAAGTTGAGCCACAGACTGCGCATATCAAGGTTTACCGTGCCCACTAAACTGAGCTGACCGTCCACCAGCACGCTTTTCGTGTGAAGCAGGCCATCCTCGAACTGATAAATTTTCACGCCGGCCTCAAGCAGTTCGGTGAAAAATGCCCGACTGGCCCAGCGCACCAGGAGCGAGTCATTGTGGCGCGGCACGATAATACTGACTTCAACGCCGCGCAGCGCGGCGGTGCAGATAGCATGCAGAAGATCATCACTGGGTACGAAGTAGGGCGTGGTCATGATGAGCTGATGCCGCGCGGAGTAAACGGCGGTGAGCAACGCCTGATGGATCATATCTTCCGGGAAACCGGGGCCCGAGGCGATCACTTGAATGGTATGACCGCTCTCTTGCTCAAACGGCATGATGTTGGCGTCTGGCGCGGGCGGTAGTATCCGTTTTCCGGTTTCAATCTCCCAGTCGCAGGCGTAAACGATCCCCATGGTGGTGGCGACCGGTCCCTCCATGCGCGCCATCAAATCGACCCATTGCCCCACGCCCGCATCTTGTTTGAAGAAACGGGGATCCACCAGGTTCATGCTGCCGGTATAGGCGATGTAATTGTCAATCAGCACCACTTTGCGGTGCTGACGCAAATCCATGCGCCGCAGGAAAACGCGCAGCAGACTCACCTGCAGCGCTTCTACCACATCGATACCGGCATTGCGCATCATCGTGGGCCACTGGCTGCGAAAGAAGGTAACGCTGCCTGCCGAGTCAAGCATCAGGCGACAGTGCACACCGCGTCGCGAAGCGGCCATGAGTGACTCGGCAACGTCGTCTGCCAGGCCGCCTGGCTGCCAGATGTAAAACACCATCTCGATATTATGGCGAGCCAGCTGAATGTCGCGGATCAGCGCGTGCATGACATCGTCGGTGCTGGTCAGGAGCTGAAGCTGATTGCCTTTGACCCCCGCGATGCCCTGACGGTGCCGACAGAGGTCGAACAGCGAGCGGGCCACGTCGCTGTGTTCTGTGGCAAAAATGTGGCGACACTGGCGGAGTTCGCTCAGCCATTTCGCGGTGGAAGGCCACATGGTGCGGGCGCGCTCAGCGCGCCGTTTGCCGAGGTGCAGCTCCCCGAAAGAGAGATACGCGATGATGCCCACCAGCGGCAGAATATAGATGATCAGCAGCCAAGCCATGGCAGAGGTCACTGCGCGCCGTTTCATCAGGATACGCAGCGTCACGCCCGCAATCAGCAACCAGTAGCCGAAGAGCAGCAACCAGCTGATAAGCGTATAAAATGTGGTCATTCAGTGGACATCCTGTTCGCGCTTAGATGTGCGAAGTTTACGTGCTGGCGCAGGGTAGGGAAACCTTTTATCCCGCATCGCGCTTCGATGACGCTTTTCGATTGGGGATTTGCTAACAGATCTTTATAATGCCAGCCGAGTTTAGCCTGTTCAGGAGAGAGTGATGAGACGAAGCCGAAATGAAGTGGCGCGCTGGAGAATGTTACGTCAGGTGCACCGCCGGCGATCGCGCTGGTTAGAGGGGCAATCTCGACGATATAAGCGTATCCATGCCATTCGTCACCAAGTCGCGCAGCATCATCGTCGCTCAATTCTCTTTATTACGCAGAACCTGTAGCGCCGGGCAATCAATGGGGGCTGCGGAGCATCAGCACGATGTTGATGGTCTGCAGCGCGGCGGCCAGCACGATGAGCATAACCACGTGCTGGCGGCGAGCGCGCCAACCTTGCTGCCGCCATAGCCAAACTGCTCGGCCAATCAGCGCCAGCGCGGCGATCAGCAAGCAGAGCGACAGCCACATATCAAAATACGCGCTTGAACGGTTTTACCGAGACTTTCTCGTACACGCCAGCGGCGATGTAAGGGTCGTCATTGGCCCACGACTGGGCGGTCTCCAGTGACGTAAATTCCGCGATAATCACCGAACCGGTAAATCCCGCCGGGCCAGGATCGTTGCTGTCAACAGCCGGCAGTGGGCCTGCAGCAATCAAACGACCTTCGTCCTGCAGCAGTTGCAGACGGGCAAGATGCGCCGGGCGCACAGAATTGCGTTTTTCCAGAGAATCTGCGGTATCTTCCGCGTAGATAACATACAGCACGATGGGGGCACTCCCGTTTGACTTGCCGAAATTGCGGAACACGTTAAGGGATCGCCAATCAGAGTGCAAACGAAAGATAAGCGCGTATGAAGAAAGCGCAACTGCGGTTAAAGCGCCGCGTTAGCGGCCATTGCATCGTCAGTTGAAACTGATTGCTATTTGCATTTAAAATCGCGGCTTCACTCAATGAAAATGACTGATATGACGACGTTGACCACGCCATTTCCTGCTCGAACGCCTGTTTCAATGCTGCTTTCCGTCGCGCTTCACGGCGCGGTGATTGCAGGCATACTGTACGCTTCGTTTCATCAGACCATTGAGGTGCCTAACGCGTCGCAGCCTATTACGGTAACGATGGTTGCACCGGAGGTTCAGCCAGCGCCTGCGCCCGTTGCGCCCGCGCCGCAGCCAGAGCCGCAACCGCAGCCCGAACCCGAACCGCAGGTCACGCCTGAACCGCCTAAAGCGGAGCCGGTTCCTATACCTAAACCGGAACCCAAGCCGAAACCTAAACCCAAGCCCAAGCCCGAAAAGAAAGCGGAGCCAAAGCCACATAAAACGGTAAAGCCGCAGCCGCAGGCTAATCCGTTTAAACAGGATACGCCTGCACCGCAGTCGCGTCCTGCGACGGCGCCGAAAGCAACCCCGTCGCCAACGCCGACCCCAGCGGTATCAGAAGGGCCAAAAGCCATCGCGGTAAGTAAACCGGCTTATCCAGCGCGGGCGATGGCGCTGCGCATTGAAGGCAAGGTGCGGGTTAAGTTTGACGTTGACAGCGAAGGGCGCGTAGACAACATCGAGGTGCTCTCTGCTACGCCGCCGAATATGTTTGAGCGTGAGGTTAAAAGTGCCATGAAAAAGTGGCGCTATCAGTCGGGGCATCCGGGCAGCGGATTGACCATGAATATTGTTTTCCGCCTGAATGGCGGGGCGAATATCGAATAAGTTGACGTTAAAAAGCGGCCGATGGCCGCTTTTTTGCGAGATCTTAATGGGAAAGGTTGGCTTTACCGGCCGGTAAGGAACGTGATTTACCGGTATGGTCCACCGCGACATACACAAATACCGCCTCGGTGGCGCAATAGGTTTGTCCGATAGGCTCAGATGACACTTTCTTGATCCACACTTGCACATTAATGGTCATTGAGCTGTTACCGGTTTTCAGGCAGTGCGCATGGCAGCTCACCACATCTCCCACTGCCACCGGTTTCAGGAACGTCATGCCATCCACGCGCACGGTTACAACGCGTCCCTCGGCGATCTCCTTCGCCATAATCGCGCCGCCCATGTCCATTTGTGACATCAACCAGCCGCCAAAAATATCACCGTTGGCATTGGTATCGGCTGGCATCGCCAGCGTGCGTAAAACCATTTCGCCTTGCGGCAGCTTGTGTTTTTCGTCCATCGCTCAATTCTTTTGCAGGTGAGAAGAAACCCGAACGCGTCGGGCCGAAGCCTTATTTTTGTTCTTGCGGCGGCATGTTCCGCCAGATGTAAACGCCGCTGACCAGCGTAAACAGCAGCGTCAGACCGGTGAGACCAAACACTTTGAAGTTAACCCAGACATCCTGCGGCATCCAAAACGCCACGTAGATGTTCGCCAGGCCACAGACGAAAAAGAAGGCTGCCCACGCCACGTTAAGGCGACGCCACACGTGAGACGGCAACTGTAACTCTTTACCGAGCATGGTCTGGATCAGCGGCTGTTTCATAAACCATTGGCTGTAGAGCAGCGCCACTGCAAACAGCGAGTAGATCACCGTGACTTTCCACTTAATGAACTCTGCATTGCGTAACGCCCAAGTGAGCGTGCCAAACACGGCAACCAGCACAAAAGTGAAAATGGTCATTTTTTCTAACTTACGATACAGCAGCCAGCTCGCGATCAGCGCCAGACCTGTCGCTACTACCAGTGCACCGGAAGCAACATAGATGTCGTAAAGCTTGTAAAAAATGAAGAAAACCACCAAGGGAAGAAAATCAAGTAACTGCTTCATAGCATTTCCAGTCGGGACAGGAGCATTCAGTAAAGGCGCCCGGTTGAGCGCCTTAGCGATTAACGTACCAGCATATAGAGCCGGTACAAATAGATAATGAGCAGCGCGGAGATCAAATTCCCTACCGCGTTCATCACGACCGAGGCGATGTTGGCTGGCAGCACCGTGATGCTTGAAATCAGGAACAACAACGCGATTTTCGCCAGCAGCCATAGCACGATTGCTGGCGCAATCAGCTTCACGTTCTTCCACGCCAGCCCCATGCTGGCGCGCATTGCGCCAATCACGCCTTTTTTCTCACTTACCAGCATCACCGGCGCCAGCGACAGCAGAATCGCGAGGATCACGCCAGGCACCATCAGCACCATAAAGCCCAGCTGGACCAACAGCGTAATGAGGAACGTTTGCAGCAGCAGTTTCGGCAGCAGCGGGGCGGAAGCACCGATAGCGCGCAGCGCGCTGACGCGTTGACCGCTGGAGACCAAGGGGATCAGGCTGAGCATTCCACCCAGCAATAGCGTGTTGCCGATGAGCGCCGCCAGCGTGCCCGCCGCCGAGGCGCGTAACAGGACGCGCTGTTGTTCCGGCGTCATGCTCTGCACCAAATCAAACAGGGACGTCGCGCTATCGTCTGTCTGGCCAAGCAGCGAGAGCTGCTCCTGACCCGGCGTTAAGGCATGACCGACAATCACCGTGATGAATGATGTCAGAAGCGCCATCAGCACAAGGGTAACGAGCTGGTGGCGGAAGAAATTTCCTGTGTCACGGTATAACGAACTTGCCGTGATAGACATGTACTCTCCTTGAAGAAACCGGGTGAATTAACCCGGCGATTGTACATGGTCTACGGGCGAGCTGGCACCTGAAAAGCCATAACTTTCTGTCATCTCAGGTAAAGAAGGCGTAAAAAGCGGCGGCAGACCGTGACGGGCGCGGGCGCGGTCACAGGCATCGTTCGGCACGCCTTGCTCACCGGACATGGCAAACTCTCGGCACGGTGATGGGCGCTGGTCATAGACTCCGCACGAGACGCAGCCGCCGATTTCGCCCTGTAGCGCGACACAGCGTGGCTGACGGTCATTGGTCCCGCGCATGTTGCGCATCAGCAGGCTAAGCGGCTCGGTGAGATCCACCGGCACGCTGCCGCCCGCATCCTCGGCTTCGGCCCAGTAAAAAGAGACGCGAAAATGGGCGCAGCAGGCGCCACAGGTCATACAAGGGTTGGTTAATTCGCTCATCTGATTGCCTGCCACTCCTGGGGCATTGAACCAAAATCACCATCGGGAAAAGAAAAATAATCACGCCGTGTGATTTGCGCAAGGGAATTTTTAACGGCGCGGAGATAAGCAAAATTGATCTGTGTCAATGCATTGTTTTTTAAGGAGTTAATTTTATATTTGCCGCGTGATCTTTGCCAGTGAATGGCGTAAAACCTTTGCCGCAAACACCCTGCCACCTGAATGTTGCCAAAGGAGTAAGAATGAAACTGGGAAAAGCGGCGCTGTTGTTGGCCCTGACCATTCCGCAAGGGGTACTGGCCCACCAAGCGGGGGATGTTTTTATGCGTGCCGGCAGCGCCACGGTGCGCCCGACCGAAGGGTCTGACAATGTGCTGGGGATGGGCGGTTTTTCCGTGAGCAACGACACGCAACTCGGCCTGACGTTGACCTGGATGGCCACGGACAATGTGGGGGTCGAGTTGCTGGCGGCCACGCCGTTTCGGCACAAAGTGGGCCTTGGTCCTACCGGGAATTTGGCCACGGTACGTCAGCTACCGCCAACGCTGATGGCGCAATACTACTTTTTTGACAGCAACAGCGCGGTGCGTCCTTATGTGGGGGTCGGCCTTAACTACACCACATTTTATGATGCAACGTTTAATCAAACCGGCAAAGACGCGGGTTTAAGCGATTTGAGCGTAAAGGATTCCTGGGGAGCGGCGGGGCAGGTTGGATTAGATTATCAAATCAACCGCGACTGGATGCTGAATGCCTCGCTCTGGTACATGGATATCGATACTGACGTGAAATTCAAGGCGGGCGGTGAGCCGCAGACGATTCATACGCGCATTGACCCATGGGTGTTCTTCTTTGGCGTGGGCTATCGTTTCTGATGGCCACGCTCGTATCGGGGGCGCTGGGCCGCCCGATACGAGGCGTAACGGAGTTATTTGATTTGCATATTGTTAACAACGGCACGTACGCCCGGCACGCTGCGCGTCACGGCCACGGCGCGGTTAGCCATCTGCGGTGAACTCACGAAGCCGCTGAGCTGGACCTTGCCTTTGAAGGTTTCGACATTGATTTCAGTCGATTTCAACGACTCATCTTTTAATAGCTGTGCTTTAACTTTTGTGGTCACGACGGTGTCATCGATATAACCGCCTGTGCCTTCTTTGGTGGCCGTTGGTGCACATGCGCTCAAGGTTAGCGCCACCATTGCAGCCATTAAAAAACTTGCAACGACTTTGAAAAACTTCATTGGTTATCTCCCTGTCATAGATGATGTTTCACCGCAACGAGACGGTGCAATTAAGTGTGGGCGGTGTCGAGGAAATCAGCAAATGCGCAGAGGAAAAAATCATGAAGCGCGTGGGAATAACGGCCTCAACCATTGATTAAGAGGAGGCCGGGTGAACGTTAGCGCGTGGCGGCTTTGAGGTTGCTGACAAACTGTTTTAATTCACTCAGCAGGGCCGGGGTATCATTTTGATGGCGCTCAATGATGCGCACGATCGCCGAGCCCGAAATCGCGCCCGCCGCACCAGCCTCAATGGCCTCTTTGACTTGGCTGGGTTCCGAAATACCAAATCCTTGCAGCGGAGGCGCCGCATGGTATTCATGCAGTTTCGCGATCAGATGATGCAGCGGCTGACTGGCGCGATTTTCCGCCCCGGTTACGCCCGCGCGTGACAGCAGGTAAGTGTACCCACGCCCGTGAGAAGCGACTTCGCGCAGCAAATCGTCGTCGGCGTTTGGCGGACAAATAAAGATCGGGGCCACGTTATGACGCATAGCGGCCTGGCGGAACGGTGCGGACTCCTCAACCGGAACATCAGCTACCAGCACCGAATCCACGCCCACGGCTGCGCACTGCGCATAGAACGTATCCACACCTCGGCTGAACACTAAATTGGCATACATCAATAAGCCAATGGGCAGCGCCGGATATTTCTGACGCACCGCGGCCAGCATCTCAAAGCATTGCGCCACGGTAGTACCCGCCGCGAACGCACGCAGCGTGGCCCCCTGAATGGTGGGGCCGTCGGCCAGCGGATCGGAGAACGGAATGCCCAGTTCCAGCGCATCGGCGCCGCCTTCAACCAGGGCATCAATAATGCGCAGCGACAGCTCAGGAGAAGGATCGCCTAGCGTGACGAACGGCACAAATGCCCCCTCGTTTTTCTCCGCCAGGCGTGCAAACATCCGGTCGTAACGTTCCATCAGATCTCTCCTTTCGCTGTCAAAATATCGTGTACCGTAAAGATGTCTTTATCACCGCGCCCTGACAGGTTGACTACCAGCAGCTGTTCTTTATCTGGGTTGTCAGCAATCATTTTTAACGCATGCGCTAACGCATGTGATGACTCCAGCGCAGGAATAATTCCCTCTGCACGGCACAGCGCTTTGAAGGCACTGAGGGCTTCATCGTCGGTCACGGAGACATAGTCCGCGCGTCCGATGCTATTAAGATGCGCGTGCTGCGGGCCAACAGACGGGAAATCAAGGCCGGCGGAGATAGAATAAGACTCCTCGATTTGCCCCTCCTCGGTCTGCATCATCGGGGCTTTCATGCCAAAGTAGATACCCACGCGACCGTGCTTGAGCGGCGCGCCGTGCTCACCGGTTTCAATGCCGTGTCCGGCAGGTTCTACGCCGATTAATTTCACGCCGGTGTCGTCAATAAAATCGGCGAACATGCCAATCGCATTCGAGCCGCCGCCTACGCAGGCGAGGATGGCATCCGGCAGTCGCCCCTCTTTTTCCAAAATCTGCGCTTTGGTCTCTTCTCCGATCATGCGCTGGAATTCACGCACAATGGTGGGGAACGGGTGCGGGCCGGCCGCGGTGCCGAGCATATAGTGCGCGGTTTCGTAGCTGCCCGACCAGTCGCGCAGCGCTTCATTACACGCATCTTTGAGCGTGGCGGAGCCGCTGTGCACGGGAATGACTTCTGCGCCCATCAATCGCATGCGGAAAACGTTAGGCGACTGACGCTCAACGTCTTTCGCGCCCATGTAGATGCGGCACTTCATGCCCAGCAGCGCGCACGCCAGCGCTGACGCAACACCATGCTGCCCTGCGCCCGTTTCGGCAATGATTTCATTTTTACCCATGCGGCGGGCGAGCAGCGCCTGACCCAGAACCTGATTGGTCTTATGCGCACCACCGTGCAGCAGATCTTCGCGTTTAAGGTAAAGCCGCGTTTTTGTGCCTTTGGTCAGATTACTGCACAGCGTCAGCGCCGTGGGGCGGCCCGCATAATTCTTCAACAGGTCGGTAAATTCGGCCTGGAAAGTGGGATCGCGCTGGGCCTCCACAAAGGCGCTCTCCAGCTGGCGCAGCGCAGGCATCAAGATTTGTGGCACATACTGGCCGCCAAATTCACCAAAATAGGGATTCAATAACGTTGTCATTTCTGTCTTCCTTATCCTGCCCGCCACAGCATGCGGGCCGGCAAAATTAGTAGGCGCGCAGCGTGCGGAATACCGCCGCGACTTTACTGGCATCTTTGATGCCCGGGGCAGATTCCACCCCTGAATTGAAGTCCAGACCTGCGCAGCCCAGCTGTGCCGCCTGAACGCAGTTGTCCGCGCTCAAGCCACCTGCCAGTAGCACATCATTCAGCGCTTCGCCCTGGAGCAGTGACCAATCAAAATGCTGGCCGCTGCCACCTTTACCGTGGTCAAACACATAGCGATCAACGTGGGGCCAATCGCGGGCGGGCAGCCGATCCGTAATACTCATGGCCTTCCAGATGCGCACGTGAGCGGGTAAGGCAGCGCGCAACTGGGCCACAAACGCCCGATCTTCGTCACCGTGGAGCTGCACTGCAGCAAGCGAGAGTGAGGCGGCTAACGTGACAATGTCACCTATAGGCTGATCGCGAAAGACGCCGACGTATTTCAACGGCGCGCCAGCGGCAACCACTTGCGCCTGTGCGTGCGAAAGCTTGCGCGGCGAGCCGTCGGCAAAAATCAGTCCGCCGTAGCATGCACCTGCGTCATAGGCGGCGCGGGCATCTTCCGGGCGCGTAAGGCCACACACTTTATTATCGCCTAATAGCACCCGGCGTACGCCGGCGTCCAGATCCGCCTCTTCCATAAGCGCAGAGCCGATGAGGAAACCGTTGGCGAAGTGGCTGAGCTCACGCACTTGGGCGTAATTATTAATGCCGGATTCACTGATGACCGTCACCCCAGAACCCAACTGAGGCGCTAACTGGCGAGTGCGGTTAAGGTCGATTGACAAATCACGCAGGTCGCGGTTATTGATGCCAACCACTTTCGCCTCAAGGGCAATCGCGCGCGCCAGTTCTTCTTCGTTGCTCACTTCAGTCAGTACGCCCATTTTTAAGCTGTGCGCGACGGCGGCAAGCTGGCGATACTGATTGTCATCCAGCACCGACAGCATCAACAGAATGGCATCGGCTTGGTAATGGCGGGCAAGGTAAATTTGATAAGGGTCGATGATGAAGTCTTTGCACAACACCGGCTGTGTAATCGCTGCGCTGACAACCGGGAGAAACGCGAAATCGCCCTGAAAGTACTTTTCATCCGTGAGCACGGATACTGCCGCAGCGTATTCCCGGTAGATACCCGCGATGGTGGCGGGATCGAAATCTTCGCGAATTAATCCTTTAGAAGGCGAGGCCTTTTTACACTCAAGGATGAATACGGTCCGCGCACCACGCAGCGCATCGTAAAAGTGACGTGCCGCAGGCTGCAGCGCGTTTTGGAAGCTTGCTAAAGGCTGCTGCGCTTGTCGCGCCTCAACCCAGATCGCTTTATCTTGTACAATTTTCTCTAAAACGGTGCCCTTGATACTCATCTCATCCTCTCGTTGCCAGAGCCACAACGCGCTCATACGCCTGGCCACTGCGAATGGCTTCCATTGCGCGCTGGGCGTTGTCACGTAAATCTTCATTTCCGAATACTTTCAGCAACATTGCGACGTTGACCGCAACGGCCTGCTCGTGCGCGGGCTGGCCCTTACCCTGGAGTAAACGCGTGAGAATGTCACGATTTTCTTCCGGCGTGCCGCCGGCGAGCGCCTCTTTATCATGATAACCAAAGCCGAAGTCTTCTGGCGTCAACGAGTAACCGGTGATTTCTCCATCACGCAGTTCGGCCACATGGGTAGGGCTGTGCAGCGCAACCTCATCCATGCCACCGCCGTGTACAACGGCCGCACGCTGGTAGCCCAGCACTTTCAGGGTTTGTGCAATCGGCATAACCAGCTCTGGACTGTACACGCCAATCACCGCCAGCGGCGGGCGAGCCGGGTTAATCAGCGGCCCAAGCACGTTGAAAATCGTGCGGGTTTTTAACTGCTGACGCACCGGCATGGCATGGCGAAATCCTTGGTGATACTGGGGTGCAAACAGAAAGCATACGTTGAGATCGTCCAGCGCGCGTCGAGCGTTATCCGCTGACATGTCTAAATTAATGCCAAAGGCGGCCAGCAGATCGGACGAACCCGACTTACTGGAGACGCTGCGGTTGCCGTGCTTGGCCACTTTTACCCCGCACGTTGCCGCCACAAAAGCGCTGGCGGTGGAGATATTAATACTGTTGCTGCCGTCGCCGCCGGTGCCGACGATATCGGCAAAGGCGTAATCAGGGCGCGGAAAAGCACGCGCATCGGCCAGCAGGGCGCTGGCTGCCCCCGCGATCTCTTCGGGCCGCTCGCCGCGCACTTTCATGGCAATAAGCGCACCCGCGAGCTGCGTCGGCTCAAGCTGGCCTTTAATAATGGCGCTAAACAGCTGGTGGCTTTCAGTCTGGCTCAGCGTTTCCGCCTGAAACACTTTTTCCAAAATGGATTGCATAATGATCTCCCTATGACTTCGCCAGCGCCCAAGCCAAAGTTTGTTCAAGTAAATGAGCACCTTGGGTGGTCAGAATCGATTCGGGGTGGAATTGGAAGCCGCAGACCCGATCTGCGTCATGACGCACTGCCATCACCATGCCGTTGTAGCTGGCGTTGACAATTAATTCCTCGGGCGTGTTGCTCCCAACCAAGGAGTGATAGCGCGCCACAGGCAGCGGATTACTGAGTCCGTTAAACATAGCCTCACCGTCGTGGTGGATAGCGGATGCCTTACCGTGCAGAATTTCGCCCGCCTGACCCACATGACCGCCATAGGCTTCAATAATTGCCTGATGGCCAAGACAGATACCGATAATCGGTAAGCGACCACGCAGCGCCTGAAGCAAAGCCGGCATACAGCCCGCGTCTTTCGGCGCACCGGGGCCAGGTGAGAGCATCAGCACCGGATTGGCGAGCTGCTGGATGCGTTCAATCAGCAGCTCAGCGGGCACGTTATTGCGGTAAATCACCACGTTATGACCAAAAGTACGCAGCTGATCCACCAGGTTGTAAGTGAAGGAATCGATGTTATCCAGCAACAAAATATCGGCCATTAGAAAATCTCCTTGCAATGGTGCGCGGTCGCAATGGCACGCAGCACCGCGCGCGCTTTGTTGCGGCTTTCATCCGCTTCAGCCTGTGGCTGCGAATCCAGTACAACGCCTGCGCCAGCCTGGACGGTGGCTACGCCATCTTGTACCCAAGCCGAGCGGATCACGATACAGGTATCCAAATCACCTTGTGCTGTGAAGTAACCTACCGCACCGCCGTAGCTGCCGCGCCGCGTGCCCTCTTTTTCGGCAATCAGCTGCATCGCGCGGACTTTTGGCGCGCCGCTCAAGGTCCCCATGTTCATACAGGCACGGTAGGCGTGCAGCACGTCGAGATCGTTACGCAGCGTTCCCACCACGCGCGACACCAAGTGCATCACAAACGAATAGCGATCGACCTTGGTGAGGTCGGCGACATAACGGCTGCCGGGCACGCAGATACGCGCCAAGTCATTACGCGCCAGGTCCACCAGCATCAAGTGCTCGGCCAGCTCTTTATGGTCAGTGCGCATTTCCAGTTCGATACGGCTATCCAGATCGCGGTCTAACGAGCCATCGGCATGGCGACCGCGCGGGCGGGTACCCGCAATCGGGTAGATCTCAATTTGGCGTGTAAGCGCGTCATATTTCAGCGAGCTTTCTGGAGAGGCGCCGAACAGCGCGAAATCCTGGTCCTGCATGTAAAACATGTAAGGGCTTGGGTTGCTGCGCTTCAGGGTGTCGTAAGCCGCCAGCGGTGAAGGGCAGGGAAGTGAAAAGCGGCGTGAAGGCACCACCTGGAAAATTTCACCGATGCGAATCGCCTCCTGCAGATCGCGTACCACCTTGCAGTAATCTTCATCACTCTGGCTGACGCTCAGGGTCATCTGTTCAACGGGTTGTACCGGCAGCGCGGGAGCTGCCTGAGCCAGCTGACCGCGAAGTTGTTCAATCCGGCTCTGCAGACGCTGAAACTCGTGGGTTGATGGAGTAAACAAGCTGGCCTGCAGACGTGCGCTGCGTGACTGGTGATCGATCACCAGTAAGGTTTCTGCTAAGTAGAAGCAGTAGTCCGGGCAGCGCTGGTCATGGCGAAGCGCAGGCAGATCTTCAAAGCCAGCCACCAGGTCATACGCGAACAAGCCGCCAATAAACATCGCCTCACGCTCTTCTGCCGGACTATTGACCAGCTGCGGGATCAGGCGCAGTGCGTCAAACACGGACAGCGCCTTGAGCCTGACGTCTTCGTCGAGCAGGCCTTGCGGCTGAGGAAAATGGAGCTCACGGCCATCTGGTCGCGCTTCGATACGCACCTCGGATGGCAGAGCCTCATCCAGCAGCGGTAGCAGGGCGCGACCATTTTCAGACAGCGCCTGCAGCGTCACCGTGTGGCCCAGCGCGCTGATCCGCAGCGCGCTGTCGACGATCAGAAGGCTTTTGAGATTCTCTTTACTGTCGATATCTGCCGATTCGAGCAGCAGGGTTGCTGGGCGCGCGCCGCAAATTTGATGAAACACTGCGGCCGGATCTTCGCGGTAAGGCGCTTCACCGGTAATCAACTTCAATGTGGGTTTCGCATTAGCCATGTCGGAGTCTCTGAATTTTGCTCATAAAAAAGCCCGCTTAGTGGCGGGCTCAGGTATCTGCACAGCATTTACGCAAGATGTGCAAGACGATATTGCCCGTTGAGGGAAACGTCGCGCCACCAAAGAGTTGAATGCGTATTGTTGAGGGCCATGATTGACAACCTGTTACGTGTGAACTTGTGTACTAGTTAACTGGTTCGCGCAAAAAAAGTCAATACCCTTTTTCAGTCAGGGGCAAAATCGCTATCATGCCTGCCGGTTTGTGCAGTTGCTGGAGCAATCTTGTCTGAAATAGCGCGTTTTCCACTCTACGATTTACACAGTCATACGCAGGCGTCAGACGGCGTATTAAGTCCCACTGCGCTCGTACAGCGTGCGGCAGCAATGCAAGTGGGTGTCTTGGCCATTACCGATCACGACACCGTGGGCGGGGTGGAGGAAGCACAGCGCGCCGCCCACGGCTTGCCGCTTCGCGTACTGGCGGGAGTGGAAGCCTCGACGTTGTGGGAAAACCATGAAATACACATCGTGGGGCTCGATCTCGACTGCCAACATCCCGCGCTGAACCACTTTCTGGCGCAGCAGCATCAGTGTCGCATGACGCGCGCGCAGGCGATTGCTGAGCGGCTTGACCGTGCGCGCATTCCCAACGCGCTGGCGGGAGCAGAGCGGCTGGCACAAGGCGGGGTGATTACCCGCGGCCATTTTGCCCGCTATCTGGTTGAGATCGGTAAAGCAGACAATATGGCGAACGTGTTTAAGCATTATCTGGCGCGTGGCAAAACAGGCTATGTGCCGCCGCAATGGTGTACAATTAAACAAGCCATTGATGCTATTCATCATTCTGGTGGCGTTGCTGTCCTCGCGCATCCGGGCCGCTATGGCCTGTCGGCAAAATGGCTCAAGCGATTGATCGCCCACTTTGCCGAAGCGGGCGGTGATGCGATTGAAGTTGCGCAGTGCCAGCAGCCGCCAAACGAGCGAACGCAACTGGCCGGCTATGCGCGCGACAATGGCCTTGCCGGTTCGCAGGGATCGGATTTTCACCAACCCTGTCCGTGGATAGAGTTAGGCCGCAAACTGTGGCTGCCGGGTGGCGTTGAGCCCGTATGGGAACGCTTTCCCCAGCTTGCGCCGCTGGCTTCCGCTTGACAGGTTACATGAGGTTTTTATGAGTCAACTTTTTCACATCCATCCAGAAAATCCCCAGCCGCGTCTGGTGAACCAAGCGGTCGAGTATTTGAATAAAGGTGGCGTCATTGTCTATCCCACCGATTCAGGCTACGCACTCGGGTGCCGGCTGGAAGAAAAAAACGCCATGGAGCGCATCTGCCGCATTCGCCAGCTGGACGGAAACCACAACTTTACGCTGATGTGCCGTGATTTATCGGAACTCTCGACCTATTCGCAGGTTGATAACAGCGCCTTCCGCCTGCTGAAAAATAATACGCCAGGTAACTACACGTTTATTCTTAAAGCGACCAAAGAAGTCCCGCGCCGTTTAATGAATGAAAAGCGTAAAACCATCGGCCTACGCGTACCTTCAAACCCGGTTGCGCTGGCACTCCTGGAGCGTTTGAATGAGCCAATGATGTCCACGTCGTTGATGCTGCCGGGCAATGACTTCACCGAGTCCGATCCCGAAGAGATTCAGCACAGCATTGGTAAGCTGGTGGATCTGATCATCGATGGCGGCACGCTGGGACAGCAGCCGACAACAGTAATCGATCTCACCAGCGATGCGCCTCAGGTTATCCGTGAAGGCGTAGGCGATACGCGTCCCTTTTTATAATCAGGATGGGTTAGACGTGCTCGCTGACGTCTGACCCAGATTCTGCTGCAGCCAGTTTTTGAAATCGCCGTAGGGAATATAAAGCGACACATCTTTTAAGATGACCTTTTTGCTCCGTACGTTTGCGATTTCATGACTGTAACCCACGATAACGCCCGCCAGCGTTTGGTCGCTATTATAAACCGCACCTCCCGACATGCCCTGTACGACCCCGGCATTAGACGCCATTGCCATACACGGTTTTTTATTCCATCGATTGGTGATAGCGGTGCGGGCTAAATTAACGCCGCTTGATTCAACAGGCATGGCGGAAATAAAACTGTAGCCATACATTTTTATTGGATCACCCACTTTTCCGGTACGGAATTTTGCCAATGTCTCTGGGCTGTTTTTGTGGTAAATAATCGCGACATCGCAATAAGGGTGATAAGCCTTAACGCGCTGTACGGAGGTTTTAGCCACGTGCGCAGCGGTTAAGCTGTACTCTGGCGTAAGAGGAATGGTGGTTCCAAGGACGCCCAATCCCAGCACGGTCGGAATGCCCGTCACGCTCATATCAACGTGTTCAAGCGCCGTCCGGCTGTATTCGGTGTGTCCCACGGAACAACCGCTTAATGCCAGCGCCGTAAGGGCAGGCCAAAGCAGGGAAGTTCTCATGATTAGGTTCTTCAATGTGGCATGTCGTTAAAATCCCTGGTGAAGACTTCGTGACATGCTAATTAACGCATTCCATACCGTATTGACGCTGCAGGTCCTGCGCGCGTCGCTTTTTTATTTTCAAGTCGACATAAAGCGACTTGATGGATTTCTTTATAAGTTAAGCAAATGTGAATTTAAGGAGAAAGCCATTATTAAATGTTGGCTTTGCTCTACAGGTTAAATTTTACACGCTAATTCCATCAGAACAATTTATATAAACGCACGAAGTCTAAATACTCGCAAAACCCGCCACTTAATGCAACCTGTTGGTTTTTTGTTCTTTCATTAAGCCAGTTAGGTAGTGAGTTAGTCTGGTTTTTTGTCTTTTGGTGGTTGCTATCTCTTTATTAAAAAAAGCTTAAGGAAGTAAAATCTGGCCTAATGCCATAAGTAAATTATTTCATTCACCGAAACCTGAATAGTTATCCAGTGATAATGGATTAAATATGCGTTCAAATGAGGAAGCAAAAAAAAGCAAAAATAAGTGATGAAAATTTCAGGGTTTTATTTTTTTCGAGGGCCGTGCTAGAAGCAAAAATAAATTAGCGTGCTAAATGCATCGCGGCTTGCGCGAGCAAAGCGTAAAACAGCGGGGCACTATTATCGGCATCTAAGGAAAAGGTATTAACTCATCCCGCAGTAGTGTAAAATCGCGGGCCGTCTATGAACCCACTGCGTCATACGGCGGCAACAGATTCTGATACGGGAATTGGTAATCCCCGTATCGTACCTCTTCTTACCACGACGCCTGGGAAGGCGACAACGAGGTTGCTCCATGAGCGAAAAATTACAGAAAGTTTTAGCGCGCGCCGGTCACGGCTCGCGCCGTGAAATCGAAACGATGATTTCAGCCGGACGCGTTAGCGTGGATGGCAAAGTGGCGACGCTGGGCGATCGCATCGAGAATGACAAATCCCTGAAAATCCGCATTGACGGTCACTTGGTTTCCATTGCCGAATCCACCACCGAGGTGTGTCGCGTGCTGGCCTACTACAAACCTGAAGGTGAGCTCTGCACACGAAATGATCCCGAAGGGCGTCCTACCGTCTTCGATCGCCTACCGCGCCTGCGCGGTTCACGCTGGATTGCCGTTGGTCGTCTGGACGTTAACACCTGCGGCTTAATGCTTTTTACCACAGACGGTGAGCTGGCAAATCGCCTTATGCATCCCAGCCGTGAAGTTGAGCGTGAATACGCTGTTCGCGTGTTTGGTGAAGTCAATGATGAAAAGGTGCGTCAGCTGAGCAAGGGCGTACAGCTCGAGGATGGTCCTGCGGCATTTAAAACCATCAAGTTTGCTGGCGGGGAAGGCATCAACCAGTGGTACAACGTCACGCTCACTGAAGGGCGTAACCGTGAGGTGCGTCGCCTTTGGGAAGCGGTAGGCGTTCAGGTGAGCCGTTTGATGCGCGTACGTTATGGTGATATTCAATTACCCAAAGGCTTGCCGCGCGGCGGTTGGATGGAGATGGAGTTGCCGGCAGTTAACTATTTGCGCAAGCTGGTGGAACTGCCGGAAGAGACAGTGACCAAAGTCGCGCTGGAAAAAGATCGCCGTCGCACCAAAGCGAACCAGATCCGCCGTGCCGTTAAGCGTCACAGTGCCGTTAGCGCATCGCCACGTCGCAGCAGTAACAAACGCGGCGCATAGGCGTCAGTCTGATGCCGGATACGGCATCAGGCATTACCAGTCAATCCCCTGTTGCGCCTGAATACCGGCATCAAACGCATGCTTTACCGGGCGCATTTCTGTCACCGTATCTGCGATGTCTACCAAACGACGATGACAGCCGCGTCCGGTGATAATCACGCTCTGATGCACGGGGCGTTGCTGCAGTGCCTGCACTAGCTCATCGAGATCCAGATAATTCATCGTCACCATATAAGTGATCTCATCCAGAATCACCAGATCCAGTGTCACATCGGCAAGCAGCCGCTTGGCTTCTTGCCAGACGCGCTGACAGGCAAGGGTATCTGTTTCACGATTCTGAGTTTCCCATGTAAAACCGGTCGCCATCACGTGAAATTCAACCCCATGCTGAGCCAGAAGATTGCGCTCACCGTTTGGCCATTCCCCTTTGATGAACTGCACGGCTGCGGCCTTGTGACCGTGGCCGCAAGCGCGCAGCGCGGTACCAAAGGCTGCCGTGGTTTTACCTTTGCCGTTGCCGGTAAACACCATCAGAATACCGCGGGTCTCATTTGCAGCAGCAATACGCGCATCGACCTGCGCTTTTAATCGCTGCTGCCGTTGCTGATGGCGATCGCTCATGCGCTGGCAGGACCGGGTTTACGACCGGGCTGCGCATCGAAGCTCATGCCGGTTTTTCTGCGGCTGTCATCGCCCATCAGATAAAGATAGAGCGGCATGAGGTCGGCCGGGGTTTTCAACAGCGCCGCATCTTCGTTGGGGAAAGCGCTGGCGCGCATCTTCGTGCGCGTGCCGCCGGGATTGATGCAATTCACGCGCAAAGGATGGTTTTTATACTCATCGGCTAACACCTGCATCATGCCTTCGGTGGCGAATTTCGAGACCGCATACGCTCCCCAGCCTGCACGACCGGTTCGGCCCACGCTTGATGTCGTAAAGACCAGCGAGCCGGAATCCGACTTCAGAAGCAGAGGAAGCAGCGCCTGTGTCAGATAAAATGTCGCATCCAGATTGATTTGCATGACGTTGCGCCAAACAGCGGGGTCAAGCTCAGCCAGCGGCACAATCTCGCCTAATATACCGGCGTTGTGAAGAACACCGTCAAGATGTGGAACCTGTGCCGCAAGCTCTTCCGCAAGTTGCTGGCAGCGCGCGGGTGTGGCCTGTGCGAGATCCAGAATCACGGAGAAGGCAGATTGTTTGTTCAGCTGATTGATGGCATGTTCGGTTTGGCGCAGCGTATCGGCGTTGCGACCCAGTAAGATAACGCGTGCGCCATAGCGCGCATAGGTCAACGCCGCTTCGCGGCCAATCCCGTCGGAAGCGCCGGTGACCAGAATGATGCGATTCTTGAGCAAATCGCTTTTGGGTTGGTAATGCACAGCAGTGTCCTGTGGCAGCTCAAACATGTTGGCTTTATGCCTTAAAATGGGGCGCTGCGCAATCGTATTGGGACGCATTCTGTGCCGCCCGCAGCCAATTAAGGCGACGAGATACCGCAAAGCGGGTAAACTTCGCTTCTATATGTAATTCACTGTTTATTAAGGCGGGAGAATGGATTTACTTTCAAACTACGGATTATTTTTGGCGAAGGCTGTCACCGTGGTGGTGGCAGTGGCAGCGATTGCTGTGATTGTGCTCAACGCCACACTTCGCAAACGCCATAGTAGTGGTCAGCTGCGCGTCACTCACCTTGATGATGACTATCGCGAGATGAAAGACAATCTGGCGCTGGCGAAAATGAAGCCCCATGTGCAGAAAATCTGGCTTAAGCAGCATAAAAAGGAAGAAAAGCAAAAAGCCAAAGATGAGAAGCGTAATGCGAAAGCTGGCGTGAGTGAAACAGCCAAGCCAACGCTTTATGTACTGGAATTTAAGGGCAGCATGGATGCCAGCGAAGTGAGTTCGCTGCGGGAAGAAATTTCTGCTGTGCTGGCAGTGGCGCAGCCGGGCGATGAGGTGCTTTTGCGTCTTGAGAGTCCGGGCGGCGTCGTTCATGGGTATGGGCTGGCGGCATCTCAGCTTCAGCGCTTGAAAGAGGCGGGCTTAACGCTTACGGCAGTGGTCGATAAAGTCGCGGCCAGTGGAGGCTATATGATGGCGTGCGTCGCTGACCGCATTGTTGCGGCGCCGTTTTCTATTATTGGTTCCATTGGCGTGGTGGCACAGATTCCTAACTTCAATCGTCTATTAAAGCGCAATGATATTGATGTCGAACTGCATACCGCAGGTCAATACAAGCGCACCTTGACGCTGTTTGGTGAAAACACCGAAGAGGGGCGTGAAAAATTCCAAGAAGATCTCAACGAGACTCACCAGCTTTTCAAAGATTTTGTGCAGCAGATGCGTCCTACATTGGATCTCAATAAGGTGGCGACCGGGGAACACTGGTATGGCCGTCAAGCTATTGAATTAGGGCTGGTGGATGAAATCGGCACCAGTGATGCGTTTATCATTAAACAGATGAATAAATTCAACGTGTTGGGCGTGCATTTCGCGCGGAAAAAGAAAATGATGGATCGCTTCACCCAGAGCGCCAGCGTGGCCCTTGAGCGCGTTATACTCAAGCTCTGGCAGCGCGGTAATAAACCGCTGCTTTAATAGTAGCCCGGCAGATGCCGGGCTTTTTTTCGCCTGAGGGGCGGCGCTTGGAAAGCCTTGTGATGAGACAAATCGCGCTTTACACCATTCACTTTTTTTTGACAGCCCCGTGACGCCTTCTATATTACGTGTCAGCCCACCGACGTTGCGCAGCCTTTAAGGTGCGTGACCTGGCGCTGAAACCAGCGAAATGCTAATTAAGTTGCGTAACAGATTTTATCAGGTAGAGTGTGGGCGATTCAGCTTTCAGGGAGATTACACCCGGATGTGTGATGCAGTCAGATGGAAAACTCGCTTCTAATCATAACGTTGCAATAGTCAATGCAATCTGACCTGAGATTGTCCCCGCTGCCTTGTAAAGTGAAATGCTGGCAGCAACAGTGAACCCACCAGGTTTGGGGCTTTCAATCCTCTCCCGTTTATCAGGATGTTTTAATTAGGTAAAGGTACATATGGGTAAAGCACTCGTCATCGTTGAGTCCCCGGCAAAGGCCAAAACAATCAATAAATACCTCGGTAATGATTACGTGGTTAAATCCAGCGTTGGTCATATCCGCGATCTGCCGACCAGCGGTTCAACAGTCCGTAAAAGTGCTGACGGGGAGAAGGCTAAACCCGGTAAAAAGGTCAAGAAAGATGAGAAAGCCGCGCTAGTGAACCGCATGGGCGTTGATCCCTGGCATGGCTGGCAGGCAGACTATCAAATTCTGCCGGGTAAAGAAAAAGTCGTCTCAGAACTCAAATCCCTTGCGGCTGACGCCGATCATATTTATCTCGCGACGGATCTCGACCGCGAAGGGGAGGCGATTGCCTGGCACCTGCGAGAAGTGATTGGCGGCGACGAGAAACGTTTTAGCCGCGTAGTGTTTAATGAAATAACGAAAAATGCGATTCGCCAGGCGTTTGAAAAGCCGGGCGAGCTAAACATTCAGCGAGTGAATGCGCAACAGGCGCGTCGCTTTATGGACCGCGTAGTGGGTTACATGGTTTCCCCACTGCTATGGAAGAAGATTGCACGCGGCTTGAGTGCCGGCCGAGTTCAATCCGTTGCGGTACGTCTGGTGGTAGAGCGTGAGCGTGAAATCAAAGCGTTTGTGCCGGAAGAGTACTGGGAAATCAATGCCGCGCTGTTAACGCCCAAGAGCGACAGTTTGGCAATGCAGGTGACGCACCAGAACGATAAACCGTTTCGACCCACAAACCGTGAACAGTCTTATGCTGCAGTAGCGGTGCTGGAGAAGGCGCGCTACCAAGTGCTGGATCGTGAAGACAAGCCGACCAGCAGTAAACCTTCCGCGCCCTTTATTACCTCAACGCTGCAACAGGCGGCCAGTACGCGTTTGGGCTTCGGCGTGAAAAAAACCATGATGATGGCGCAGCGCTTGTATGAAGCGGGGCACATCACTTATATGCGTACCGACTCGACGAATCTGAGCCAGGACGCGGTAGCGATGGCGCGCAGCTATGTTGAAAGCAGCTTTGGAAAAAAATATCTGCCTGACAGCGCCAACACCTATGCCAGTAAAGAGAACTCTCAGGAAGCACACGAAGCTATCCGCCCTTCGGATGTCAACGTTTCCGCTGACGACTTGAAAGACATGGAAGCTGATGCGCAAAAGCTGTATCAGCTTATTTGGCGTCAGTTTGTGGCATGCCAGATGGTGCCTGCGCAGTATGATTCCACCACGCTCACCGTCAGTGCCGCAGATTTCAAGCTCAAAGCAAAAGGCCGCACGCTACGCTTTGACGGCTGGACGCGAGTGATGCCGGCGCTGCGCAAGAATGACGAAGATTTAACGCTGCCGCCCGTTGATGTGGGTGACATGCTCGATCTCAAAGAACTCATGCCCAGCCAGCATTTCACTAAACCGCCTGCGCGGTTCAGTGAAGCTTCGCTGGTACGCGAGCTGGAAAAGCGCGGCATTGGTCGTCCCTCAACGTATGCATCAATCATCTCCACGATTCAGGATCGCGGCTACGTACGCGTTGAAAACCGCCGTTTCTATGCGGAGAAAATGGGCGAGATCGTCACCGATCGGCTTGAGGAGAATTTCCGCGAGTTAATGAATTACGATTTCACCGCGCATATGGAAAACAGCCTCGATCAGGTTGCCAATAATGAAGCGCAGTGGAAAGCGGTTCTGGACTCCTTTTTCAGTGATTTCAGCAATCAGCTGAGTCAGGCAGAAAAAGAGCCCGAAGAGGGCGGAATGCAGCCCAACCAGATGGTGCTTACCTCCATCGATTGCCCAACCTGTGGCCGTAAAATGGGCATTCGTACTGCCAGCACGGGCGTCTTCCTGGGATGCTCTGGCTACGCGCTGCCGCCAAAAGAACGTTGTAAGCAAACCATCAATCTGATCCCAGAAAACGAAGTGCTCAACGTGCTGGAGGGAGACGACGCGGAGACCAATGCACTCCGTGCGCGCCGTCGCTGCCAGAAGTGTGGCACGGCTATGGACAGCTATCTGATCGATAATCAGCGTAAGCTGCACGTTTGCGGTAATAATCCTGAATGTGATGGTTACGAGATCGAGCAAGGTGAATTTCGCATCAAGGGGTATGATGGCCCCATCGTGGAGTGTGAAAAATGTGGCTCAGAAATGCACCTGAAAATGGGGCGTTTTGGTAAGTACATGGCTTGCACCAACGACGAGTGTAAAAATACCCGTAAAATTCTGCGCAATGGTGAAGTCGCTCCGCCAAAAGAGGATCCTGTCCCGCTGCCAGAGTTGCCATGCGAGAAGTCTGATGCCTATTTCGTGCTGCGTGATGGCGCTGCAGGCGTGTTCCTCGCAGCCAATACGTTTCCAAAATCACGTGAAACGCGCGCGCCACTGGTGGAAGAGCTGCAGCGCTTTGCCGATCGGCTGCCTGAAAAGCTGAAATACCTTGCTGAAGCGCCAGCGTCCGATCCAGACGGCAACAAGACGCTCGTGCGCTTTAGCCGTAAAACCAAGCAGCAGTACGTCTCGTCAGAAAAAGACGGGAAAGCCACCGGCTGGTCAATGTTCTATATTGACGGTAAATGGCAGGAAGCAAAAAAGTAACCGTCCTCAAGGCCAGCATAGATTGCTGGCCTTTTTCCCATCCTTATAGCTAATCGTTCTACAATCTTCCTTTAACTGATATAGTTGTTATAGCTATTCATGTCGCTGACACGCTTTCCCCAATGAATTCCGGATATGGCCTTTAGACGCCTGCAGGGAATGCTCATCTGTTTTAACCGGGAAGATATAATTATGAAATTGCAGCAGTTGCGTTACATCGTTGAAGTGGTAAACCACAACCTCAACGTTTCTTCAACCGCAGAAGGTTTGTACACGTCTCAACCCGGCATCAGCAAACAGGTGCGTATGCTGGAAGATGAGCTTGGGGTGCAGATCTTTGCGCGAAGCGGCAAGCACCTGACCCAGGTAACGCCAGCGGGTGAGGAGATCATCCGCATTGCCCGTGAAGTCTTATCAAAAGTGGACGCTATTAAGTCGGTAGCGGGTGAGCATACCTGGCCGGATAAGGGCTCTCTCTATGTGGCAACGACACATACGCAGGCGCGTTACGCGCTGCCGGGCGTAATCAAAGGTTTCATTGAGCGCTATCCGCGCGTATCACTGCACATGCACCAAGGGTCGCCCACGCAGATTGCAGAAGCGGTGTCCAAAGGTAACGCGGATTTTGCCATTGCAACGGAAGCACTTCATCTCTACGACGACCTGATCATGCTGCCGTGCTATCACTGGAATAGGGCAATTGTGGTGACGCCAGACCATCCGCTGGCAGGCAAGACTAACGTCACTATCGAAGAGCTCGCCGACTTTCCGCTTGTTACCTATACCTTTGGCTTTACCGGACGCTCTGAGCTTGATACGGCGTTCAACCGCGCTGGCCTAACGCCACGCATCGTGTTTACCGCGACCGATGCGGACGTGATTAAAACCTACGTCAGGCTTGGTTTAGGCGTGGGAGTGATTGCGAGCATGGCGGTTGATCCGCTCTCTGACCCCGATTTAGTGCGCATTGAAGCGTCCGAAATTTTCACCAATAGCACCACAAAAATTGGCTTTAGGCGTAGCACCTTCCTTCGTAGCTATATGTATGATTTCATTCAGCGGTTCGCGCCTCATCTTACACGTGATGTGGTGGATGCCGCTGTGGCGTTGCGTTCAAATGAAGACATTGAAGCCATGTTCCGCGACATCAAATTACCCTTCAAATAACGTAACCCTCTAATTTGGAAGGCGCCTCCCTGGCGTCTTCCAATTCTTCCTCTGTTAGCGCCACGCGTTTGTAAAAGATTCCATTCTTTTTTTGTAAATGAAACATCGATCACAGGTTTTTTCATTGTTACTTCTTAAATGAGAATCAGAACACAAAATTAACCTCATGACTTTGCGGACCGCCAGGATTATTCCCATACTCCAGTTAAGAGTTGATGAAGAAGGCCTTTTTCGCTGGCCTGATAAATTAAACTCAAATTTAAAGTGGATCTAATTTGGAAATAACCCAAATTTACAAGGTTGGTTTTAATTTTACGTAGAGGCGCTAACTTAAATTTATTTGACCATTTATAGCCTCTTTGATTAATAGCATTAATCGTTGTACTCAATAAAAATAACTGGATTTTCGGCCTTAACAAGTTTAGGATTCCTCCTAAATCTTAATCGTTGTCAACAATCGTTTTATTGAGAGTGATTATCAAAAACTATGAACACTAGACTGACTGTACAACCCGATTTTCATACCAAGAGCACCAAGGTTGAGCGTCCAGCAAACATGCGTCGTAAAGCCTGGTTGACCGTATTCGCTGCCTCTGCTCTGTTCTGGATCGTGGTAGCATTAATGATTTGGCGTCTTTGGAGCTAACCCATGTGGGCAAATACACTCAGCCGTAAGCATCCTGTCTCTGCGCGTAAGCCCGGTTCCGCTTCGTGCAAAGCCAAAGAAAAGAGCAGCGCTGAAAAACCTGTTGCCATCCCGGCATCTTGGGAACTGAGTGACAGTCAGCGCAGTTTTATTGAGTCGTTGATGGAACCTGCATCAAAATAACGTTGTTCGCACTCTCATTTCGTCAAAACATATCTGTCCTTTTTTACCGGCTTATCCGGTAGGCATTTTAAAAGCCTGTCAATTAACACTCAGCAATAAAAACGATGTCATCAGTATTAAGCTGAAGACGGTAAATTTTTGCCCGATAAACGGGAGAGGAGTGATGCTATGAACACAACAACTTTTTCCTGGTTTGGCGTTTATGCCTTTTCGTTTACTTTTTGGGCGACCGCCATTTGGGCGCTTATGTAACGCTGCACCGTAAAACTTTCCTCTTGATTAATGCCCTGATCTTTATCAGGGCATTTTTGTTTCCAGCATCAGTGTGACGATTTGTGTTGTTATCAAAACGTTAACGGTCAGGTGGTCTATCTTTATGCTAAACCTTGCGCTTACTGAGGTTTAAAGAAAGTCTATCAAAGGAGGAGCTATGTCGTTTACGTTACGTGAGCACAGTCAGGAAACGTTGGACGTGGGGGCGAAAAAATACCATTACTACAGCCTACCCAAAGCGGCCCAGCAGTTAGGAGACATTGCGCGTCTCCCTAAATCCATGAAAGTTCTGTTAGAGAATCTCTTACGCTGGCAGGACGAGGACTCAGTTACTGCAGAAGATATTCAAGCGCTGGTAAGTTGGCAAAAAAATGCGCATGCTGACCGGGAGATTGCCTACCGACCCGCGCGAGTGCTCATGCAGGACTTTACCGGGGTGCCCGCCGTTGTGGATCTTGCTGCTATGCGTGAAGCGGTGAACCGGTTGGGTGGCGACGTCGCAAAAGTCAACCCGCTTTCTCCGGTTGATCTGGTTATTGACCACTCTGTTACCGTCGATCATTTCGGTGATGACGATGCGTTTGGTGAAAACGTTAAACTCGAAATGGCGCGTAACCACGAGCGTTATGTGTTTCTCCGCTGGGGGCAAAAAGCGTTTAATCGCTTCCGCGTAGTGCCGCCTGGTACCGGTATCTGCCATCAGGTTAATCTGGAATATCTCGGTAAATCCATTTGGTGCGAGGAACAGGATGGTAAGGCCGTTGCCTATCCTGACACGCTGGTGGGAACCGATTCGCATACGACGATGATCAATGCGTTAGGCGTGTTGGGTTGGGGCGTTGGCGGAATTGAAGCGGAAGCCGCGATGCTGGGGCAGCCGGTTTCCATGCTCATACCCGATGTTGTCGGCTTTAAATTAACCGGCAAGCTTCGTCCGGGGATTACGGCCACCGACTTAGTGCTTACGGTGACACAAATGCTACGCAAACACGGCGTGGTAGGTAAATTTGTCGAGTTTTACGGTGACGGTCTCGTGGATCTCCCCCTGGCCGATCGCGCGACCATCGCTAACATGGCTCCTGAGTATGGTGCCACCTGCGGCTTTTTCCCCATAGATGAAGTCACGCTGAGTTACATGGCATTAACCGGCCGGGAGCAGGCACAAATTGATTTGGTGGAGGCTTACGCCAAACAGCAAGGCATGTGGCGAAATGCAGGTGATGAACCTATCTTCACCAGTACGTTAGCGCTGGATATGGCCGACGTAGAATCAAGCCTGGCGGGCCCTAAACGCCCACAGGATCGCGTTTCTCTACCTGATGTGCCCGCGGCGTTTGCGGCAAGCAACGAATTGGAAGTAAACCATTCACGGCCTGCCAGCAAAAGCGTGAGCTATCTTGATGAGCAATCTGGCGATAGCTACGAGCTGGATGAAGGGGCAGTCGTCATCTCTGCGATTACGTCTTGCACCAATACATCAAACCCCAGCGTACTTATGGCGGCCGGTCTGTTAGCCAAAAATGCCGTTGAACGCGGATTGCAGCGTAAGCCGTGGGTCAAGGCGTCGCTCGCGCCGGGGTCGAAAGTGGTATCAGATTACCTCGCCGCAGCGCAGTTGACGTCCTACCTTGATAGCTTGGGCTTTAATTTGGTGGGATATGGCTGTACGACGTGTATCGGTAACTCAGGTCCGTTACCTGACAACATAGAAAGCGCCATCAAAGAGGGCGATTTAACCGTTGGCGCCGTACTGTCTGGCAACCGCAATTTTGAAGGTCGTATTCACCCGTTGATCAAAACCAACTGGCTGGCATCGCCGCCGCTGGTGGTGGCTTATGCTTTGGCCGGTAACATGAAAGTAAATCTGCACACCGATCCTCTTGGTCAAGACAAAGAGGGTAATGATGTTTACCTAAAAGATATATGGCCTTCACCAGAAGAAATTGCGGCATCGGTGCAGAAAGTGACCAGTGATATGTTCCATAAGGAGTACGCTGAGGTCTTTTACGGCACGCCCGAATGGCAGCAGATTAAAGTTAGCGAGGCGGCGACCTATGATTGGGATGAAGGGTCCACCTACATTCGCCTTTCTCCTTTTTTTGACGACATGGAAAAAGCGCCAAAACCGGTCGAGGATATTAAAGGGGCACGCGTCTTGGCCATCTTGGGCGATTCCGTGACAACCGACCATATTTCGCCTGCGGGCAGCATCAAAGCGGATAGCCCAGCAGGGCGGTATCTACTGGCGCACGGTGTCGATAAGAAAGACTTTAACTCCTATGGCTCTCGTCGCGGAAACCATGAAGTTATGATGCGTGGTACCTTCGCCAATATCCGGATACGCAACGAAATGGTGCCCGGCGTTGAAGGGGGGTATACCAAACATTATCCCAGCCAGGAGCAGTTGGCCATTTACGATGCCGCAATGAAATACCAGGCTGAAGGGATTCCGCTGGCGGTTATTGCAGGGAAAGAATACGGGTCAGGCTCTAGCCGCGACTGGGCAGCGAAGGGGCCTCGTCTGCAAGGGGTGCGTGTCGTTATCGCCGAGTCGTTTGAGCGTATTCATCGCTCCAATCTCATTGGCATGGGCATTTTGCCACTTGAGTTCCCTACAGGCGTTACGCGTAAGACATTGGGGCTCACAGGCGAAGAGCGTATTGATGTCACCGAGCTGACACAACTTAAACCCGGCGGTGAAGTGACAGTAACCCTTCACTATGCGGATGGCAGAGAAGTCTCGCTGGCTACACGTTGCCGTATTGATACCAGCAATGAGTTAACCTACTACCAAAACGACGGTATTTTGCACTACGTGATACGTAATATGTTGAACTAACGAAAAAAGCCGGGACAGATACGTGTCCCGGCTTTTTACATTGAACTTATGCTTTTGGCAGCAGATGCCCCATTTTTTCAGCTTTCGTATCTAGGTAGTGAGCATTTTTTGGGTTACGTCCTACCACCAACGGCACACGTTCAACGATGTTGATTCCCGCCTCGCTGAGAATTTCCACCTTGCGCGGGTTGTTCGTCAACAGACGCACTTCATCAATACTAAGTAACTTGAACATGTCGGCGCACAGCGTGAAATCTCGCTCATCAGCAGCAAAGCCCAACTGATGATTGGCTTCAACCGTGTCGTATCCCTTGTCCTGCAACGCATAGGCGCGAATTTTGTTGAGCAGCCCAATGTTTCGGCCTTCCTGACGGTGGTAAAGCAGCACGCCCCGTCCTTCTTCAGCAATAGCCGTAAGCGCTGCTTCAAGCTGGAAACCGCAGTCGCAGCGCAAGCTGAACAGGGCGTCACCGGTAAGGCATTCGGAATGGACGCGCGCCAACACCGGACTCTGATCGCTAATATCACCATAGACCAACGCAACGTGATCCTGGCCCGTTGCCAGTTCCTCAAAACCGACCATCAGGAAATCTCCCCATGGCGTGGGCAGTTTGGCTTCTGCTACCCGTTTTAGCTGCATGTGACTCTCCAGAACCTTCAGAAGATGCGCTATCATCATGATAACGCTAAGGACCCGTAGGACCTCGTTAACTTGAGATATTGTGCCACAACCGATAGCCGGGCCGCTAATCGCTCAGCGCGATTACTGTGATAAAGCACAATTATCTAAGTATCTATAGGTATGTTATTCTTTTTTCAGCTAAAGTTATGCACCTTTTGCTTTAAACGCAGCGCAAGGAAGTCGGATGTTAAAAATTATCCAGCGTACCAGTCTTGGTACGTTTTTACTGTTATTAATGCCGCTTGGCGTGTGGGTATCCGGTTGGCAGTGGCAGCCGGGCGAGAGCGACACTCTCCTGCGCGTGATGTTCTGGATGACGGAAACGGTCACCAGCCCGTGGGGAATGTTGACCAGCGCATTGCTGAGCGTGTGGGTGCTGTGGTGTTTACGCTTCCGTCTGAAACCCGCCATTTTATTGCTCATTATCATGAACGGGGCAATCCTTGCTGGTCAGTACACCAAATCGTTTATTAAGGAACAGGTCCAGGAGCCGCGTCCGTATGTGTTATGGCTTGAAAAAAGCTACGGTCTCAAAGAAGAGGCATTTTACCAACTCAAGCGTAAACATCGGGGCGAACTGGTCTCCAGCTTGCTGGAAAATGACACCCAGCTACCGGGCTGGCTAAAGCGACACTGGGCGTTTGAAACCGGTTTTGCCTTTCCTTCGGGACATACCATGTTTGCCGCCAGCTGGGCGCTATTAGCGATTGGACTGCTCTGGCCGAGGCGCCATCTTGTTACCGTAGCCGTGCTGTTTTGCTGGGCAACGGCGGTAATGGGAAGTCGCTTGTTACTGGGGATGCACTGGCCGCGCGACTTAGTGGTAGCCACATTGATTTCTTGGCTCTTGGTCACGCTCGCTACGTGGCTGGCGCAGCGGTTCTGCGGGCCGCTCTCCATACCGCGTGAGGAGCAGCAAGAGATCGCGCAGCGGGATGACGTATTGTAATTTTTTATGGCGCCCCAATATGGGTATTGGGCTAGCCTTCGTCAGGAGGGTTAACGCGTAGATCTCCAGCATCGGCGTCACTTTTTTGGCATACTTATTCTGGACAACCTCACGACAGGACGCATTGTGAAATATTTGCTGATTTTTCTGGTGGTTTTGGTCATTTTTATCATCTCCGTGACGCTCGGCGCGCACAATGATCAAATCGTCACTTTCAACTATCTCTTGGCTCAGGGCGAATTTCGCATCTCTACGCTGCTGGCAAGCCTGTTTGGCGTCGGCTTCCTGCTGGGATGGGCTATCTGCGGACTCTTTTGGTTAAAAGTGCGCGTGTCGCTTGCTAACGCCCAACGCAAACTAAAACGTATGCAGGCCCAAAATGAACAGGCGAGTACCGCTTCCACTGTGACTGTCGGTCGTCAGGACTAAGCGCTAATGCTTGAATTGTTGTTTCTGCTTCTGCCTGTTGCTGCAGCCTATGGTTGGTACATGGGGCGTCGTAGTGCGCAACAGGATAAGCAACAGGAAGCGAACAGGCTGTCACGTGAATACGTTGATGGCGTCAACTTCCTTCTTTCCAATCAGCAAGACAAAGCCGTAGAGCTCTTCCTTGATATGCTCAAGGAAGACAGCGGGACAGTAGAAGCGCACCTTACCTTGGGCAATCTTTTCCGTTCTCGCGGAGAAGTCGATCGCGCGATTCGCATCCACCAATCCCTTATGGAAAGTGCTTCCCTGAGCTATGAGCAACGGCTGCTCGCGATCCAGCAGCTTGGACGGGATTATATGGCGGCGGGCCTTTACGATCGCGCCGAGGATATGTTTGTCCAATTGATTGAAGAAACGGATTTTCGGGTGGGGGCGCTGCAACAGCTGCTGCTGATTCATCAAGCCACCAGTGAGTGGCAGAAGGCGATTGAAGTCGCTGAGAAATTAGTCAAACTTGGCAAAGACAAGCAGAAAGGGGAAATTGCGCACTTCTACTGTGAGCTCGCGCTGCAGGCATTAAGCAGTGATGCATTGGATCGTGCAATGCAGCTGCTAAAAAAAGGTGAATCAGCACAACCACAAAGTGCGCGCGTATCCATCATGATGGGACGCATTTTGATGGAGCAGGGCGAGTATGCTAAGGCCGCTGACCGCCTTAAAAAGGTGCTGGAGCAGGATAAAGAGCTCGTCAGCGAAACGCTAGCGATGCTTGAAACCTGCTATCAGCGTCTTGAACAACCGGAAGAATGGGCGCGGTTTCTTGAGCGCTGCGTAGATGAAAACACCGGTGCGGCAGCCGAACTCTATCTTGCGGATATTCTTGAGCAGCAGCAAGGGCCAGAGGCCGCTCAACTTTACATCAATCGGCAGCTGCAGCGTCATCCTACCATGCGTGTGTTCCATCGCCTGATGGATTTCCACCTGCATGAAGCCGAAGATGGCCGCGCCAAAGAGAGTCTCATGGTGTTGCGCGATATGGTCGGCGAGCAAATTCGCACCAAGCCGCGCTACCGCTGCCAAAAATGCGGGTTCACGGCGCATGCGCTTTACTGGCATTGCCCATCCTGCCGTACGTGGTCGTCGGTTAAGCCTATTCGCGGCCTGGACGGCCAATAACGCCTCGCAACGCTGAATCAGCGACGCGTTTGCGTCCTTTGTAGTTACAACATACTATAAAGCTGGAAATATCACGTAGAGTAAAGCAACTGTGCAGATAGCGCTTAACAGCAAAGCAGGCGCGCAGATTGTTGTTGAGCGGCGGTGCAGGTAGAATGCATGCCGCTTGTCCATTGCGCCTGCGGGTGCCCGCTTTGAGGAAACGTCATGCCTGTAACCACTTCGCCCATTTTAGTGGCACTCGATTACCACGATCTCAACGACGCGCTGCGCTTTGTGGAACGCATCGACCCACGCCAGTGTCGCCTGAAAGTTGGCAAAGAGTTGTTCACGCTTTTTGGACCAGCGGCCGTAAAAGCACTGCATGAGCGGGGTTTTGACGTTTTTCTCGATTTGAAATTCCACGATATCCCTAACACCTGCGCGCATGCCGTCGCGGCAGCGGCGGACTTAGGCGTCTGGATGGTGAACGTACATGCCAGCGGTGGTGCACGCATGATGCGTGCAGCAAAAGAAGCGTTGCAACCCTATGGCAACGACGCACCCTTGCTGATTGCCGTTACCGTGCTCACCAGCATGGATCAGGAAGACTTAACAGGACTGGGCATTACGCTGACGCCTGCGCAACAAGCTGAAAAGTTGGCGCGTCTCACTCAGCAGTGCGGATTAGATGGTGTTGTATGTTCTGCTCAGGAAGCCGCACATTTCAAAAGCGTGTTTGGTCAGGATTTTGCCCTTGTTACGCCAGGTATTCGCCCAACCGGCAGTGATGCCGGCGACCAGCGTCGTATCATGACGCCGGAACAGGCTCGACGTGCTGGGGTCGATTACATGGTGATTGGCCGTCCGATCACCCAATCGCCCGACCCCGCCGCTGCGCTGCAAACAATTTTGTCCAGTCTTGAGGAGGTGTGATGGGTCAGGACAATCGGTTAGTCTACTCCACCGAAAGCGGGCGGATTACGGAAAAAGAGGTACAAGCGCCCCGTCCAAAAGGGGATGGCATCGTGCGTATTCAGCGCCAAACCAGTGGACGTAAAGGGAAGGGGGTATGCCTGATAACGGGTCTCGATCTTGATGACGCCGCGCTGAACAAACTGGCAGCTGAATTGAAGAAAAAATGTGGCTGCGGCGGTGCGGTAAAAGAGGGCGTTATAGAAATTCAGGGTGATAAGCGAGATTTGCTTAAGACGCTGTTGGAAGCGCACGGTATGAAAGTCAAACTTGCCGGTGGATGAGACAGTGCGGGCCGCAAAATCTGCGGCCCGTTATTAACAATACCCTACGCTGCGTAGTCGAATCATTATTTTAATGGACCTGATGGCCGATGATGCCACCGACTGCTGCGCCACCCACGGTGCCGAGTGCGCTGCCGTTGGTCAGCACGGAGCCACCAATTGCGCCTGCGCCCGCGCCAATCGCAGTATTGCGATCCCGCTTCGACCAGTTAGAACATCCACTTAACGCCACAACCAAAGTGGTCGCTAACACTGCGGCAGTCAAACGCTTCATTGTTGTTGTCATACACTTTCTCCTTGATTGTTCTTTCAGAGGCAACGCTACAATTATAGATGCAAAGCTCTGAATTACGCCGTCGGCTCGCCAAAACGCACATATCTTTACCGTATTGCACAACGTCTGATATGCACCGGGCGTACCAAGCCAACGTTGAGCTCAGTCTAAACGCTGTCGCGGTTATCCGAAGATAGAAAACTCTGAATTCACAGCGCAATTCTCATTCATTAGCCACTTTCCGCTGCCTTTACAGCCATTCCCTCCATAACGTTTTTTACGCCTGCTCCGCACAATTTAGACTCTTACGTTCAGGAGAAAAATCATGCTGGAGCAGCTTAAGCAGCAGGTGCTGGAGGCCAATCTCGATCTGCCTCGTTATAATCTTGTGACTTTTACTTGGGGTAACGTGAGCGCTATCGATCGCGAGCGCGGGCTTCTGGTGATTAAACCCTCAGGCGTAAAATACGAGAAAATGCAACGGGATGACATGGTGGTTGTAGAGGTGGAGAGCGGCAAGGTTGTTGAAGGCGGGCTAAAACCCTCATCTGACACGGCCACGCACCGGGCGCTCTATCTCGCCTGGCCTGAGGTTGGCGGGATCGTTCATACGCACTCACGTCACGCCACTATTTGGGCGCAGGCGGCGCGAGACCTCATCGCGTTGGGGACCACCCACGCTGACGACTTTTACGGTACGATCCCCTGCACGCGCAGCATGCAGCAAGACGAAATTGAGCAACAGTACGAATGGAATACCGGGCAAGTGATTATTGAAACCTTTGCTCATCGTGGCATCCAACCTTCCGCTGTCCCTGCGGCGCTGGTGCATTCACATGGGCCTTTTGCCTGGGGTAAAGATGCTGACGCCGCTGTCCACAGTGCGGTGGTCCTCGAGGAAGTCGCGTATATGGCGCTCCATACCGCGCAGCTGCACGCGGAGCTAAAACCTATTTCCCAATCCTTGCTCGATCTTCACTACCTGCGTAAGCATGGCAAAAATGCCTGGTATGGGCAGAATTGATCCTCATTCGCTCACGAAGCGCCCGCGAGGCGCTTTTTTTATGCCACGGTTGCCGATCGTTGGGTGAGCCGCTAGCTGGCACCTTTTAAGCGCTGCCGAGAGTGCGGATGGTTGCCGAAAGGGGCCACCGTTTTACCCCATGAGCGCGACCGCCAGGGCGCTCTCTCGTTGTCACGTGGGTGCGCGTGCTCATCTCACTGCCTTGCTATTTACGACGCGTTAAGCAATCTCAAGTGGCGCTGGCACAACGCGCTGCCATTAAGTAAGCCCGCTAATCGATCCTCGACGGTCGGGTCGGGGATCTCTCTGGATTTTGCTTTATAAATCAATCTCTCATTTGGTCTGGCCTCTCTCTGGATTACGCTGGTAGGGCGTATAACGCATCACATAAACAGAGGATGAGACCATGACAGTTATTAACCAACCCACTTGCAGATTATTCACCGAAGCTGGCCAGACGACGCAGTTGGCCGCCTATTATGAAGAAGGACGCCGCACCATGTGGATGATGCTGCGCGCGCAACCCCGGCCCAGTTTCAACCATGAATTAATCGAGGAGATCATGAATCTGAGCTACGCCGCTCAGCGCTCCGGCCTGCCCATTGATTTCTGGGTCACGGGCTCGCTGGTACCGCAAATGTTCAATGCCGGCGGCGATCTGCGATTTTTCGTCGAGTGCATACGCAATAATCGGCGTGAAGCTCTGCGTGCCTATGCACGGGCGTGCGTTGACTGCATTCACGCCGCGGCACGCGGGTTTGATACCGGCGCGGTCACGCTGGCGATGATAGAGGGCAGTGCACTGGGCGGAGGCTTTGAAGCGGCGCTGGCGCACCATTTTATTTTGGCGCAGAACAGCGCGCGTATGGGATTCCCGGAAATTGCGTTCAACCTGTTTCCCGGTATGGGGGGCTACTCTCTGGTGGCGCGTCGTTCGGGCATGAAGCTGGCGGAAGAGCTGATCTGTGAAGGTGAGTCCCACAGCGCAGAGTGGTTTGAGACCCGCGGTTTGGTGGACAAGGTGTTTCAACCGGGAGAAGCCTATCGTACTACGCGGACCTTTATCGATACACTGCGTCCCAAGCTAAATGGCGTGCGCGCCATGCTTAAAGCGCGACAGCGCGTACTGCAGCTGTCGCGTGCTGAGCTCATGGATATTACGGAGGATTGGGTAGATTACGCCTTCACGCTCGAACCCAAAGACATTGCATACATGGAGCGCCTGGTCCAATTGCAAAATCGGCACAGTGCCGCGTTGCGTAAAGCCGGATAATCACGCGCGCAGTTAAACGCGGGCAGGATGCTTTAGCCAATGCCCGAGCTGTTCCGCGGGCATTGGCCTTGCGTAATAATAACCCTGACGTTCATCTACGCCGTTTGCGATCACAAAGGCTTCTTCCGCTTCGGTTTCAATACCTTCGGCGATCACCTGCAACTCCAGGGCTTTCGCCACCGCCACAATAGCCCGTACCAGCGATTGCGACACCGGTTGTTCATTAACATTGCGGATAAAACTTTGATCCAGCTTAATGGCATCCAGCGGGACGCGCGTGAGCTGTGAGAGCGAGGAGTAACCCGTGCCAAAATCATCGAGGTGCACTTGCGCACCCAACTCACGAAACTGTTTCATCAGCGTGAGCGCACCCGCTTCATTCTCAATCAGGCAGCTTTCTGTGAGTTCAACATCAATCGGACAATCGGACAGGCCCGCATCCATCAGGGCCTGCTTTAAGTCGCTGAAGATGCTCTGGTCGATGAGCTGCCTGGCGGACACATTGACTGCCACGCGCAGAAAAATGCCTTCGCTTCGCCACTGTATGATCTGCTTAAGCACGCTAAGCATTACCCAACGTCCGAGAGGCACGATCAACCCCGACTCTTCTGCATAGGCGATAAAGTCACCGGGAGGGATTAATCCGCGCTCGGGAGAGTTCCAACGCACCAGGGCCTCTGCACTGCGAACGCGGCCATCGCTATCCAGTTTTGGCTGATAGTGCACAATCAGGTGATCGAGCTCCAGCGCTTTGCGCAAATTGGTATCCAGCCATAAATACTCGAAGACCCGCTGATTCATTTCGCTGGCAAACACGCAAAATTTGCCGCGACCATTTTCCTTGGCGTGGTACATCGCCGTGTCCGCATTGCGAATCAGGCTTTCACGATCGTCGCCGTGGAGCGGGGCGATCGCGATACCCAGCGAGCAACCGCTGTAAACTTCGATCAAACCAATGCGGAAAGGCTGGCGAAGCCGCTCCAGGATGCGTGAAGCCATGGCTTCCAGCGCCGCCTGGCTAGTGTGTTCTGCCAGCACTAAAAACTCGTCGCCGCCTAAGCGGGCCAGCGTTTGATTTTTGTCGAGGCAGCTGAGAATGGCCAGTGAAACCGCCTGCAACAGCTGATCGCCAAACATGTGACCATAGGCGTCATTCACCTTCTTGAAGTTATCCAGATCCAGATAAACAATGCCGGTGTGATCGCCGTTGGCCTGTTGCAGTGCCAGACCTATCTGTTGATGAATTGCGTTACGATTAGGCAAACCGGTCACAGTATCGGTATTGGCAAGCACCCGGAGACGCTCTTGAGCGCGTCGCTCCTCGGTAATGTCGGTACCGGAACAGATGAGGAAAATTTCATTTTTCCCACTGCCGCTGTGGACAAACTTATTACGAAACAGAAACAGTCGCTGTCCCTTTTGGGTTTTAACCCAGCGCTCAACTTCATAGGCGTTACCGTCACGAAAAAAACCGGTGACGTTACGGCGCGACGCTTGCGCTTCCTGGCGCGTCATAAATAACTGAAAGACATTGCGACCGATAACTTCTTGCTCTTTTAGCCCGGTATACTCTTCACTGAGGCGATTAAAGCGCTGGATGTTGCCGCGCTGATCGAGAATCACAATGACCGAGTTGGCTTCGGAGACCACCTGTTCCGCAAACGATAATCCCAGCGTCAGATCGCGCGCCACTGAGGCGGTGTCTCCCCACGCCGACGCGGTGCCGGCCCAGGTTGCTTGATTCACCTTACGGCCGACAAAATGCATCGCCACTGGCGTGCCACGCAAGGAAAGCGTCAGGTTAATACTTGATGTAATGACGGTCATGGCGCGCAGCATACTGGCTTGTGCGGGGGTGAGGGGAACCGCGAGATTGGTATTAGCGCTTTCATCTTCGGCAAAATGCAGCGCATCGCTATCCGAGGTTAATCGCCAATGAGGGCTAGTGGTGCCAAACAGCGCATATAGCAACGTTTGCCCTTGTTCATCGGTCATCTAAATCTCCTCCGGGGAGTGCTCAACGTGCGGGATCTCATTATTTTAGCAACAGTATTCAACCTCCTGCATTAGCACAAGGTACAAAAAGAATATATTTTTGTTTTCATTAAAGAATGGCACGAAAAAGCCCCGGAAAACCGGGGCGCTAGCTGGACCTAACAAGGGCATTTACCGAGCTTGCCTGGCTGGCTCGGAAAGCGTGCCTCAAGGCAATAACGGTGATAGGCGCGTTCGTCCATCGGCGGATGTTCCGGATGCTGTTCACGCATATGCTTAAGGTAGGTTTGATAATCGCCTACACCTACCATTAAACGGAAACTCTGTTGCAGGCCCTGCCACAGTCTCCACCAGCGTGGACGCGCAGGTGCATCGATTGCTTTCCGCAGCAGGGTGCAGGCGTAGATTTGCCAGGGGCCCTGCGGGCGCGGCGTGCGAAATATTGTCTCAGACACGGCGCACCTCCTTGCGTAGCGCAATTTCCGATTCGTGCGTGGTGGGCTGTGTGCTACGCAGCGCGCGCCGGATCACGAAGAAGGCCGCGACCAGCATCGTTACCGCCACCAGCATAAAGAATGCGCACAGCGCAGCGTTGATCTGATTGCTGAACACAATGGTTTGCATGTCAGCCACAGATTTAGCCGGGGCAATGACCACGCCGTCCTCAATGCCTTTGCGGAACTTGTTGGCCTGCGCAAGGAAGCCAATCGCCGGCTTCTCGTGGAAAATTTTCTGCCAGCCGGCCGTCATCGAGGTAATAAACAGCCACGCGGTCGGTAGGATGGTCACCCAGGCATAACGCTGTTTTTTCATCTTGAACAGCACAACGGTGCCGAGGATCAGTGCCATTGACGCCAGCATTTGGTTGCCGATGCCAAACAGCGGCCAGAGCGTATTAATCCCGCCCAAGGGATCAACCACGCCCTGATAGACAAAAAAGCCCCAGCCCGCCACCGCGACGGTGGTACCGGCCATGTTGCCCAGCCAGGAACGGTTGTTAGCCAACGAAGGCACAACGGTACCGACCAAATCCTGCACCATAAAACGGCAGGCGCGGGTACCGGCGTCAACCGCCGTCAGGATAAACAGGGCCTCAAACAGAATGGCGAAGTGATACCAAAAAGCCATCATGGCGCGACTGTTAAACACGTCGGTAATGATATGTGCCATGCCCACTGCAAACGTCGGCGCGCCGCCCGCCCGCGAAAGAATGGTACTTTCACCCACTTCGCCAGCAATCCCGCTCAGCATCTCCGGCGTGACCACGAAGCCCCAACTGTTTATGGCCTGTGAGGCGCTCTCAACCGTGGTGCCAATCAGCGCGGCAGGCGCGTTCATCGCAAAATACACGCCGGGGTCGAGCACCGAGGCGCAGATCAGCGCCATGATGGCGACAAAGGATTCCATCAGCATCGCGCCATAACCAATCACGCGGATATGGCTTTCACGCTCGATCAATTTGGGCGTGGTGCCGCTGGAAACCAGCGCATGGAAGCCCGAGATCGCGCCGCAGGCAATCGTAATAAACAGGAAGGGAAACAGCGAGCCCGCAAATACCGGACCGGTGCCATCAATAAACTTGGTGACGGCCGGCATTTTCAATTCAGGCATGGCAAAGACGATGCCGATTGCCAGGCCAATAATTACGCCAATTTTGAGAAACGTTGACAGATAATCGCGCGGCGCCAGCAGCAGCCAGACCGGCAGCGACGAGGCCACAAAGCCGTAAATCACCAGCACCCCTGTGAGCTCAGTGCCTTTCAGCGTGAACAGCGGGCCCCAATAAGGATCGGCAGCCACGTTACCGCCGTAGATAATCGCGGCCATCATGAGCACAAAGCCAATAAGCGACACTTCTGCGATTTTTCCCGGACGCAAAAAGCGCATGTACACGCCCATAAAAAGCGCAATCGGAATGGTTGCCGCAATGGTGAACAGGCCCCACGGACTGTTTGCCAGCGCCTTCACCACCACCAAGGCCAACGCCGACAGGATGATGATCATTACGCCGAGCGCGCCCAGCATGGTCACAACGCCCGCGAACGATCCCAGCTCCTGCCGCGCCATCTCACCGAGTGAGCGTCCATCACGGCGGGTTGAGATAAAGAGCACTAAGAAATCCTGCACCGCACCCGCCAGCATTACGCCAATCAGAATCCACAGCGTGCCGGGCAGAAAGCCCATCTGCGCGGCGAGAATCGGCCCGACCAGCGGGCCCGCCCCGGCGATGGCGGCAAAGTGATGGCCAAACAGCACCCATTTATTGGTGGGCACATAATCCAGCCCATCATTGAGACGCTCCGCCGGGGTAAGCCGGCGATCGTCAAGTTCAAAAATACGGTGAGCAATAAAGAAGCTGTAAAAGCGATAGGCGATGCTGTAGCAAGCCACGGACGCAATCACCAGCCACACCGCATTGACGTGCTCGCCGCGGTTGAGGGCCAGCATGGCAAACGCACCCGCACCAATTAACGCCACCGCTAACCAGATCATCCTGGTTTTGACGTTGTTCATGAGATAACTCCTTGTAGGGACCGGAAAAAGGCGATCGAATACAACAAGTTAAAAGTAATGTAATGAATTGTTAACAACAGCGAATCGGGTCAGAAGTGTGAAGCAGAAAGCAAATTTAATGACGCGGGGAAAGAAGGGAGAAGAAAAGGGCAAGATAACCGCAGTTACCTTGCCTTTTTTACGCTTAGGCAGCGGGACGGGCGACCACGCTGCGGGTTTCCATGCGCACTTCGGCAATGGTGACGTTTATTGTATCCGTGACGCGATACACCACGTCACCTTTGATCTGCACGGTGCCGCTTTCCTGCGAGCACACCAACTCGTCACGCACCGCATGGATAAACGGCGCCGGAATAAACGCCACCGCACCGTTTTCCAGCAGGCGCACGCGCATGCCGCCGCGCGAAACGTCAATGATCTCCGCGCTGAAGGTGCGATCGGTGCCAGCAAACGGTGCGAGGAAGCGGGCATAGAGCCAGTCACCCACATCGCGTTCAGCCATGCGGTTGAGGCGACGACGCTCACTCATAATGGTGGTCAGTTCGTCAGCCGGGCGCGCAATGGTGTCGCCGCGTACAATGGCCTTCAGCAGGCGATGGTTAATCATGTCGCCAAACTTACGGATCGGTGAGGTCCAGGTCGCATAGGCTTCCAGACCAAGACCAAAGTGTGGGCCAGGTTCGGTGCCGACTTCGGCGAAACTTTGGAAGCGACGAATACGGCTGTCGAGATATTGCGTAGGCTGCGCGTCTAGCGCACGGCGCAGTTGACGGAACCCTTCCAGCGTCGTGATCGCCTGCGCATCCACGGTAATCCCGTGTCCTGCCAGCACCCCTGCGGCCTGTTCAGCGTTGGCTAAATCAAAGCCGCTGTGCAGGTTGTAAATGCCAAAGCCCAGCTTCTCCTGCAGCACGGTTGCCGCACAGACGTTTGCCAGAATCATGGCTTCTTCGACGATGCGGTTAGCGATACGGCGGGGCTCAGCAAGGATATCCAGCACTTCGCCTTTTTCACCCAGGACAAAGCGATAGTCGGGGCGATCTTTGAACACCAGCGCATGCGTCTGACGCCATTCGCTGCGCGCCAGGCACAGACGATGCAGCAGGCGAATCTGCTCGGCGATAGCCGGACTCTGCGGTTCCCAGCTGCCGCTGTTTTCCAGCCAGTCTGAGACCTCGTCGTACACCAATTTGGCCTTGGATTCGATCCAGGCGGCAAAGAAATGCACGTCGTCAGCGACACTGCCGTCGGGCAGGACCGTGACGCGACACACCAGCGCAGGGCGTCGCACCAGCGGGCGCAGCGAACAGACGTCGTCAGACAGTTCACGTGGCAGCATTGGAATATTGAAACCGGGCAGATAGTTGGTGAAGGCGCGTTTGGCCGCCACCTTATCCAGCTCGCTGCCTGCGGCCACGTAGGCAGTAGGATCGGCGATAGCGATAGTCAGCAGCAGATTGCCTTCGGCGGTCGGTTCAACATAGAGCGCATCGTCCATGTCTTCCGTGCTGGCACTGTCGATGGTCACAAAATTCAGCGCCGTCAGGTCTTCACGCTGCAGATTTTCATCCAGCATGTCAGTGAAGGCGACGTTCGGTGCTTCACGCTCCAGATTATGGCGGGACAGCGTGACCCACCAGGGTGCCAAAGGGTCGTCTGCAGTGACGATGAATTCGGTGAGTTCGGCATAAAAACCACGGTCACCCTTGAGCGGATGACGGCGCATCTCTGCCACTGCCCAATCTCCGTTCTGGAAATCGTGCGTGACGCCACGCGCCGCGCGGCAGGGAATGGCGTCTTTCAGCAGAGGGTGATCGGGAACGATTGACAGACGGTCATCTTTTTTCTGTACGCGGCCAACAAAACGGGCAAGGAACGGCTCAATCAGGGCTTCCGGCTCGGCACTTTCGCGATCTTTATCGGTATGGATCACCGCGGTGATGCGATCGCCGTGCATGACTTTTTTCATCTGCGGCGGAGGAATGAAATAACTCTTCTGTGCATCCACTTCAAGGAAGCCAAACCCTTTTTCGGTGCCTTTCACTACGCCTTCCGCGCGCGGCGTCTGCGCGTGAAGTTTCTCTTTAAGCTGCGCGAGCAGCGGATTATCCTGGAACATAATAAATTTCGTTTCGTGGCCTAAGAGCGGTGGACAGTTTTACGCGAATCGGCCGCGCGCGGCAAGGCCAAAACGGGGTAAAAGGCCGCTTTAAACGGCTTTTTACCCCGGGTTAACAGCTGGGCTTAGGCGATGCGTTGCGCAGGCGCAGCGGCAGAAAGCGCCAGTTTCACCGGCACCGATTTGGAGGTCGGTGTGCCGCTGACATCACCGTAGCTTGACAGGGGAACCAGCGGATTCGTCTCAGGATAATAGGCGGCAAGGTTGCCGCGCGGGATATCATACGGCACAAGCTTAAAGCCGCTGACGCGACGCGTTAGCCCGTCGTTCCACAGCGTTTCGATGTCAACCAGCTGGCCTTCACTAAAGCCGAGTGCCGCCATATCCTCGGGATGAATAAACACCACTTCACGCTGGCCATACACGCCGCGGTAGCGATCGTCGAGACCATAAATGGTGGTGTTGTACTGATCGTGAGAGCGCAGCGTTTGCAACGTGAACGGCACGTCAACATCTTGACCCAATTGAGGGAACAGCGAATCCGGCAGGGCGGCGGCACTGAACTCGGCGCGCTGAGAAGGCGTATTGAACCGCAGCTCAGCGGCGGCATTTCCCAAATAGAATCCGCCGGGAATATCACATTTGACGTTGAAATCGGCAAAGCCGGGAAGGGTCGCAGCGATGTGATCGCGGATGACGTTATAGTCCGCCGCCATGCCAAGCCAATCAATGCTATCGCTACCCAGCGTGGCATGCGCAATGCCCGCCACAATTGCCGTTTCAGAGCGCTGGGTGTCGGCCAGGGGAATGCCAACGCCTTCTGAAGCGTGCACCATGCTGAAGGAGTCCTCGACCGTGACAAACTGGTTGCCGCTCGCCTGACGATCGCGCTCGGTACGCCCGAGCGTAGGTAAAATCAGGCCTTCGTGACCCGGAACCAAATGGCTACGGTTCAGCTTGGTGCTGATGTGCACGGTCAAGCCGCAATGCTGAAGCGCCGCTTCGGTAATGGGGGAATCCGGCGCCGCCGCGGCGAGGTTGCCGCCCAGCGCAATCAACACTTTCACTTCGTCACGCAGCATGGCGCCCAGCGCCTCAACGGTGTTATGACCCACGTTACGTGGCGGTTCGAAGTTGAAGCGGGCGCCCAGCGCATCCAGGAAAGGCTTGCTCGGCTTCTCATCGATGCCCATGGTGCGGTTGCCCTGCACGTTACTGTGACCGCGTACCGGGCACAGGCCCGCGCCTTTTTTACCCAGCTGACCAAACAGCAGTTGCAGGTTAACAATCTCGCGAACGGTATCTACCGAGTGCTTGTGCTGGGTAATGCCCATCGCCCACGTCACAATCACGCGCTCCGAATGTTGATAAATTGTGGCTGCTTCGCGGATCTGCGCTTCGCTTAATCCGGATTGCTGTACAATGTGTGCCCACGAGGTGTTGTCCACCGCCGTCAGGTAGGCTTCGACGCCTTGCGTATTGGCGTCAATAAAGGCTTGATCAAAAATGCCCGCTTCTCCCGCAGCGAGGCGCGCACGCTGGATCTCCAGCAACGCTTTGACCATGCCGCGCACCGCCGCCATATCCCCCCCTAAGTTGGGTTGGTAATAGGCAGAGCTGATGGTGCCCGCTTTGGACGTCACTACTTCCAGCGGTTTCTGCGGATCGGCAAAGCGCTCCAGGCCACGTTCGCGCAGCGTGTTAAACGTGACGATTTTGGCACCGTGATCGGCGGCGTGGCGCAGGCTGTGCAGCATGCGCGGATGGTTGGTGCCGGGATTCTGCCCCAGCACGAAGATGGCATCTGCGTGGTCAAAATCATCCAGGCGAATGGTGCCCTTCCCAACGCCAATACTGCGTTTTAGGCCAGCGCCGCTCGCTTCATGGCACATATTTGAACAGTCAGGGAAATTGTTGGTGCCCATGACGCGACCAAACAGCTGATAAAGCCATGAGGCTTCGTTGCTGGCGCGGCCAGAGGTGTAAAGCTCCAGCTGATCCGGGTGGGTCATGGCGTTCAGGTGTTGAGCAATCAGCGCAAACGCATCATCCCAGCTTATCGGCTCGTAGTGATCAGTTTCGCTGTTGTAGCGCATCGGATGCGTTAAACGGCCCTGATATTCGAGGAAGTAATCGCTCTGCTGATACAGCGTACTCACACTGTGTTTAGCAAAAAATTCGGGCTCCACCACGCGGCGAGTGGCTTCCCATGTCACCGCTTTGGCGCCGTTTTCGCAAAAGCTGAATGTGCTTTTGTTGTCATCGCCCCAGGCACAACCCGGGCAATCGAACCCGCGCGCTTTGTTCATACGCATCAGGTTACGCATATTTTTCAGGGCGGCTTTGCTGTCAAACACGAAACGGGTGGTCGCTTCCAGCGAGCCCCAACCGCCGGCGGCGGCGCGATAAGGTTGGATCTTACGTTTAAATTTCATAGTGAGTGCAGGCTTATTGTTTATGAATTGTTATCAGAGTATGACGCTAATGGGTAAGGAGTGTGCGACTGCGTGCAAACGTTGTCTAATTGATTGACTTAATGGTGCGATAGCTGGCGTTTATCGCTCGCCGCCGCTAAAGCGTGACCCACCTCTTAGTTTTCGGCACATTGCAGCGCACCTTGATATGCTGCGGCGATAACTGGCTAATAATTGCTCTTTCAGACCTTGAGAGGAGCGCCGCATGAAGCACCTTGCCAGCCAAGTCCACGCCTTCGGTAAAGCGTTAATGATGCCCATTTCTGTTATTGCCGCTGCCGGTATTTTTCTCGGTCTTGCCGCCGCGATGCAAAACCCCGCCGTCACCGGTGATGCTTTTGCCAACATGCAGGTGCCGCAGCTGATCATTGGGTTTATTCGCAAGGTGGCGGGTGCGCTGTTTGCCAACTTACCGCTGTTTTTCGCCGTGGCCAGCGCTATCGGGCTGGCGAAGGCGGAAAAGCCTACCGCGGCCTTTGCCGCCGTGATTGGCTATCTCGCCATGAACGTCGGGATCAGCGCAACGCTGGCGGCCAAAGGCTTAACCGCAGCCACCACCACACCGGCCGCGCTACAGCAGGCCGGCATGGACCAAACCACCGCGATGATGACGTCAGCGGAGTACATCAATATGCTCGGCGTCTTTACTTACAACATGAGCGTGCTCGGTGGGGTCATTGCCGGTCTGATCACCGTGGCATTGCATAATCGGTTCTATACCCAGCAGCTGCCCGCGGCAATCGGCTTTTTTGGCGGGCGCCGCTTTGTGCCCATCGTCACCGTGGTCGTGCTGCCGCTGGTGGGCGTGCTATTAGCGCTGATCTGGCCCACGGTGGGGGCTGGCATTGCGTGGGTCGGGCAAATGATCGGCAAAAGCGGCCAGTATGGTGCGTTCTTACTCGGCAGCGGCGAACGCCTGCTGATCCCCACCGGACTGCACCATATTCTCAATGAGACCGTGCGTTTCACGCCTATTGGCGGCATGGCGACGGTAGACGGGCAAACCATCGTGGGCGCACTCAATATTTTCAACACGTCGCTGACGCACCCCGGCGCCATACCCGATGGCACGGTGCGTAATGCCACGCAGTTTCTGGCGCAGGGGAAAATTCCGGTGATGATGTTTGGCTTGCCCGCCGCTGCGCTGGCCATCTACCACACCGCGCGGCCGGAGCATAAGGCGCGCGTTAAGGCTTTAGTGCTGGCCGGTGCCTTGACCTCATTTACCACGGGGATCACAGAGCCCCTGGAGTTTTGTTTTATCTTTGTTTCACCGCTGCTGTATCTGCTGCACGCGCTGCTGACCGGGCTGTCGTTTATGCTGATGTCGATGCTGCATCTGATGATTGGCAATGTGCAGGGCGGCGCTATCGATCTGGTGGTGTTTGGCATCCTGGGCGGCAGTAAAACGCACTGGTGGTGGACGATTGCGCTGGGTGTGGTTTACGCCCCCATTTACTACTTTGCCTTTCGCTTCATCATCACGCGCATGCAAGTGGAAACACCGGGACGCGAATCCGAAGAGCCCACCCAAGCCGCAGTGGTTTCTGCCGATGAGCGCACGCAGGTGATTATCAGCGGGCTAGGCGGCGCAAATAATATCGAAGACGTTGATTGCTGTTTTACCCGCCTGCGGGTGCGGGTGAAAGTGATGAAAGAGGTCGTGGATCAAACCTTACTTAGCACGGGCGCACAGGGGGTTAATCGCGTCAGCGACCACGATGTGCAGGTGATTTACGGCCCGCAGGTCGAAAAGATCGCCAGCGAGGTAAAACAGACGCTGGGCGTGGCTTGATGACATGGCGCACACTTTTTTAAGGTGAATTTAAGATCCGGTGCAGCTCGGCCGATTATCTAAAGTGCCCCTTCAAGAGCTAAGCCATTGCGAGTGCCGGAGATAAGCGCCGGGTGGGGCGATATCTTATTGATGGCCGCGCGATTCCGCCTTAATCGCGCCAGCCAAAGCCCTTAAAAAGGTCCACGAAGGCGCGTGCTGTTTGTTAACATGGCGCGTTCCTCACGTCACGGTGGATGCAAAAATCGATATCAAGCAGCTTATTTACCTCTGCAATTTGGAGCGCGAACGCCACTTTGGCCGCGCGGCAGAGGCCAGTTTTGTCAGCCAGCCAACCCTCTCCATGCGCCTTAAAAACCTGGAGCGTGAGCTGGGCCTTTCGCTGATCAACCGCAGCAACAACTTTGACGGTTTTACGCCTGAAGGCGAACGCGTACTGACGTGGGCGCGCGAAATTGTTTCGGTGTACCAGGGGCTAAAGCTGGAAGTCGAGTCGCTGAAGCATGGCGTCAACGGGACGTTACGATTAGGCGTCATGCCGCAGTGCAGCGTTGCGCTGCCTGTGCTGCTAAAAGCCGTGGAAGGGCGCTATCCGCAACTTGATTATCGCATCACCGCCATGAGCGCCGATCGGTTACTCGAGGCGTTAAACAGCCATACGGTGGATGGGGGGATCGGTTTCTTTGAACTCACCTCACTGCGGGAGCTGCACTTCCAGACCGCGCTGCTCAACGATCGCGGCGTTGAGGCCATCTTTCATCCTGACGTTTTCCCGGCGCTCGCTGCACAGTCCACTCTGACGCTCAGCGCACTGGCAGCGCATCCGCTCTGCCTCGCGGAGCAGACGCGCTATTTTCGCCGCTATCTTGATAGCCAGCTGCGCGAAACGGGCACGACACCGCGAATTATCGTAGAGAGTGCCTCGATTACCCAGCTACTGCAAAGTGCGCACGTGGGGCTGGGCGTTATGGTTTCACCCTGCGGCCATCTTCTGCCGGAAATGCTACAGCACCTGGTGCGCCGCCCCATTGAGATGGCGCCCATGGGACGACAGGCCGCGTTGGTGATTGCCGAGCCGGGCCGCGCGTCTCCGCTGGCGCAGCATTTCTTTGATGAGGCGCGCGCGCACCTGCCTGACTAAGGCGTTTCCGTCAGCGCCATCAAAAGACGATCTTGCCAGTTCGCCAGCGCGATCGCGTGCAATAACCCAAAGAGACGTTCATTCTCCCAGCCTGCGTTGTGCAGCGGCTGGAGATGCGCGGCGCTAAATCGCTCAGGCAGTCGCGTGAGCTGCGCGCTTACCGCAATGACCGGCTGCGTCTGCGCCGCCAGGTCGACGTCTTCCAGCAACGCTTCACGCCAGTCACCGGCTCGGCGGGTAAAGTTACCGTGGCAGCCCAATATGCGCGCGCTCACGGCCTGCGCCAGGATAGCGTCGTCTCCTTGAGGGGCCTGCTCCATGAGCGCGACCCATGTGCTCAACACCGCGGCGTCGTGCAACAAGATCCCCAGCGCAGGCGCCACATCGGCATGGTTGAGGCACCGCGTTGCAGCGGCGTGCTGTGCGCTGCTGGCATAGCGCGGTTCTACCGCCTGGATAACGGCTTGCCCGAAATGGTCCGGTGTAAACCGCGCAGGCTGGGCATCCGGTGCGGGCGTAACGCCAGGGATCCAGCGCACCGGTAGCGCGATCATCGCCTGCAGCGCGGCAACGACTCGCGCCTGATAGCTGACAAACCCCACCACGTGATTAAGGGTAACAATGTCCGGTTCGGTTAACCCGACGGCATCCAGCGCCGCGACGCTGTGTCCAGTGATCAATGCCGGCTGCATCGCAAGCTGACGGGCATACTGCGTAATTTGCGTCAGGCGATTGTTGCTCTCGCGCGAAGAGTCCGGGCCGGGTAAGGGATTGAGGCGCGCCGAATAGTGGTTGCACAAGCGCTGCACCCCTGCCACCTGCGCAACCGTCAGCGCGGTACTTAAGCGATCGTAAAGCGTTAGCGTGTGCGTCAATGAAGCGTTGAGCGTATCGGGAAACAGAAGCTGACTGAGCGTGCGGGCAGCGTGCAGGGCCGGTTCAAACGATACAAAAAGTGAGGCGAGGGTGCAGGCTTCCTGCTGTAAACCTAATAAAAAACGATCGTCGATATGTGCGGCTTCAGGCACCAATGGCGCACAGGCGAGGGTGTCGGGGCGAGTCTGGCTTTCATAAAACCAGTGATCGTGGCCGGCAGAACGGCGTGGTTCCATGGTCATTCCTTGCACAATAAACGGACCTGGCAAGCGGCGGTTAACGCTGAAAAGAGACATTACCAGGCGTGGGCTGGCTTATCGTCGCTGAACCACGGGCTGTGGCAAAAGAATGAAGGGGAATAATTAATAGCGTGGGGATATAAGACGGCAAAAGAAAAAGGCGAGCGCGCGGCTCGCCTTCATCACTTATTTCAGTTCCAGCTCGTTCATCGCGGCGATGCTAAAGCCGCCATCAACGTGAACCACTTCACCGGTGATGCCACCCGCCAGGTCGGAACACAGGAAGGCCGCTGAGTTGCCTACGTCTTCGATGGTCACGGTGCGACGAATGGGGGTGACCGCTTCGCAATGCGCCAGCATTTTACGGAAGTCTTTAATGCCTGATGCAGCCAGAGTACGAATTGGACCGGCAGACACGGCGTTAACGCGTACGCCTTCCGGGCCCATTGCATTCGCCATATAGCGCACGTTGGCTTCCAGTGATGCTTTCGCCAGACCCATAACGTTGTAGTTCGGGATCGCACGTTCTGCACCCAGATAAGAGAGGGTCAGCAGCGCGGCGTTAGGGTTCAGCATCGCCCGGCACTCTTTGGCCATCGCGACGAAGCTGTATGCGCTGATGTCATGGGCAATTTTAAAGCCTTCACGGGTCACCGCGTTCACATAATCCCCGTCCAGCTGATCGCCAGGCGCGAAACCGATAGAGTGAACGAAACCGTCAAATTTTGGCCAGGTTTTTGCCAGCTCGGTGAACAGCGCAGTAATGCTCTCGTCTTCCGCAACGTCGCACGGCAGAACAATGTCTGAACCCAATTCTTTAGCAAACTCTTCCACACGACCTTTCAATTTGTCGTTTTGGTAGGTGAAAGCCAGCTCTGCGCCCTGTTTGTGCATTGCCTGTGCAATACCGTAGGCAATGGAGAGTTTACTGGCAACGCCAGTAATCAGAATGCGCTTACCGGAAAGAAAACCCATAGCTGTAATCCTTATGGTCATTGTTGTTGGCGGTCGCGATGATTAAAAAGTAGGCGACCGACGTTAATCGACGTGCGGATTCTAGCACGTCTAAGACAAATACGGTAAACCGCCGCGTTAAAGCGACTTTCGCCAGGCTTCTGCCGTCAGGGCTTCACCGAAATGGCTGGCGATCAGGCGGCGGGTGAGGTCGTGCAGCGGCGACGCCAGCACATCGGCAGTGCCGCCGCGCTCAACCACTTCGCCCTGATGCATCACCAGCACTTGATCGCTGATGTGCTTCATGATGCCAAGATGCTGCGTGACATAAATATAGGCAATGCCGTGCTTCTCCTGCAGCTCCAGCATCAAGTTAACCAGCTGCGATCGCATGGTCATATCCAGGGACGCCAGCGCTTCATCGGCGACAATCACTTTCGGTTGCAGGATCAGCGCGCGCGCCAGCGCAAGGCGCTGCTTTTGTCCCGGTGCCAGCATATGCGGATAGTAGCCGGCGTGATCGCGCAGCAGGCCGACCTGCCGCAGCGTCGCAATAATGCGTTTTTCCCGCGCCTCGTCATCTAGGTCGGTATTCAGGCGCAGCGGGAAATCCAGGATCTGACTGACGCGCTGGCGCGGATTAAGCGAGGTGGAAGGATCCTGAAAAATCATGCGAATGCGCTGGCTGCGATAGCCATAATCCCCGTAGGCGAGAGGATGGTCATCGATGACGATCTCGCCCTCGCTCGGCGCGACCATGCCGCTAAGCATTTTGGCCAGCGTGGATTTGCCAGAGCCGTTTTCGCCAATAATCGCCAGCGTTTGCCGCTCGCGCAGGGTAAAGCTGACGTGCTTGACCGCTTCCACGTGCTGGCGACGGAACAGGCCGGTGCGGTAGCGATACGTTTTACTCAAATTGCGCACTTCGAGCAGCGTTTCCACGGTTACTGCTCCTCCATATTAAGCGGGAAATGGCAGGCGAACAGATGCGATTTACTGCCGCTGAGGCGGGGCGTTTCCACGCATTTACGCTGCGCGTAAGGACAGCGCGGGCCGAGTCGACAGCCAATCGGCAGGTGCTCAAGCGTGGGAATGGCGCCGGAAAGCGTGTTCAAACGACTTTTATGCGGCAGCGCGCTGCCAAAATCGGGCATCGCCCGAATAAGCGCCTGCGTGTAAGGGTGGTGCGGCTGCTCCATCAACACCTCGCTGTTAGCGCTCTCCACAGTTTGTCCGCAGTACATCACGTTAATCCGGTTCGCCCAGCGGCTCATGGTGCGCAGATCGTGACTGATCAACAAAATCGTCGTGTTGTTGTTTTGATTCAGGCGGCTGAGCAAGCGGAAGATTTGCGCCTGGGTGGTCGGTTCCATCGCGTTCGTGGGTTCATCGGCGATCAACAGCCGCGGCTGATTGGCAAGCGCAATGGCAATCATCACTTTTTGACACTCGCCCTCGGTTAACTCGTAGGGAAAGCTGCGCATGATATCTTTGTGGTCCTTGATTCCCACCCGGTGCAGCAGCTCTATCGCCCGCGCTTTGCGCCAGAACCAAAAACGTTGATACCAGCGCCCTTTAAATGTCCAACCCGGGATCGCCTGCATCAGTTGACGCCCCACGCGCTCGGAGGGATCCAGGCAGGATTGCGGCTCCTGAAAGATCATTGAGACATTGTGGCCGATGATGCGACGGCGCTCGCGCGGCGAGAGGCGTAGCAAATCAATATCGTCAAATACCATGCGGTCAGCGGTGATGCGCCAGTTGTCTTTAGTCACCCCACAAATGGCTTTGGCCACCAGGCTTTTACCCGAACCGGATTCGCCCACCAAACCGCGCACTTCGCCTTCGCTCAGCGTCAGGTTGATGCGATCAACGGCCTTGACCGGCCCGTCGCTGGTCATGAACTCAATGGTCAAATTACGAATATCAAGCAGCGGCATTATTCAATCCCCGCTTCAACTGCGCGACGGACACCGTCGCCGAGTAAATTGACCACCAGCACGCTGATCATCAGGGCGGCGCCTGGCAGCATCACCGTCCAGGGCGCAACATAAATCAGCTCCAGCGCATCTCCCAGCATTGCGCCCCATTCCGGCGAGGGGAGCTGCGCGCCCAGGTCGAGAAAACCCAGCGCAGCAATATCCAGAATCGCCATAGAGAGCGAGCGCGTGAGCTCACTGACCAGCAGCGGCAGCACGTTGGGCAGCACCGCGTTCCACAGAATATTGAAGTTACGCGCGCCATCAAGGCGCAGCGCAACCACGTACTCTTTTTCCATTTCGTCATGCACGGCGGTGTAAATCTCACGCACCAGGCGCGGGATGAGGGCCAAAAATACCGCTAACATGGCATGCTCCAGACGCGGCCCCAGAAATGCCACCACGATAATGGCCAGCAGCAGAGAAGGCAGCGAAAGCAGGGTATCAAGAATGTGGTTCATCACCGCTGAGCGTATCCCTTGCGTAATGCCGGCTAGCACGCCCAGGATCAGGGCGCACAGCGCGGCAAGCAGCGTCACCAGCAGCGCCGACCCCACGGTTGGCGCCACGCCGTTGAGCAGGCGGCTCAATACATCGCGCCCCAAATCGTCCGTGCCCAGGAAGAACGACACGTCGCCATAGCGTGACCAGGAAGGGGGGAGCAGCTGGTAGCCAAGAAACTGCTGATCGATACCGTAGGGCGCCAGCAGGCCGCCAAACAGGCACAAAAACAGCAGCAGGCCAAAGCTGTACAGGCCAATCATTCCGCTGGTATCGCGATAAAACCGCTGCCAAAACAGGCGAAAAGGCGAGGGCAGTTTTTTTTCTGCGTAGACAGTATCAAAAGGCATAGTCAATCGCTTGTCGTGGGGTTAAGGGCGCGCGGGCGGCGTTCATACCGTTTGTCATTGTTGAGATAGCGCTCATACTTTTTATGCTGGCACTTTTGCAAGGCGCAGCGCATTAGAGGGGATTATCCGTCTATCTTCCGCTTTCAGGCAAGCCAGCACGGCGGGCAATTTCAGCAAAGCAGAACAAATGGTCAGCGAACGTACAGCGTAGGTTTTTCCTATCTCAGTGAGAAATAAGATCAACTGGCTCGCGCGCCAAGGCTGCGTCACTATCGTGCCATGACTATATATCGCGTAAGAATTGGGTTTCATAACCCAACCGGCCTGACCTTCAGGCAACTAGACGAGCTGCTGGAGCCGCAACGATTCTGGCGTAAATCCACCGGTGACGGTAAGTTTCGTTATTACACGGAGTATGAATATGAGTCAGAGGTAAGGGATCTGTGTGAAGTCTGCCATCTTGCTTATTCACAAGCGTGCAAGGTGCGAAAATGTCCGTTGATTTTGGTTGAACAGAAACAACGTCCCGGAGCCGAGTAGCGACGCATGTCTTACGCGCTGTGCCCGCAGGCGATTGCTCTCGCGGGCACCAAAGATAAATCGCGTTAATGTTTGCATTCTGCATTTAAGTGTGCGTAAATAGCTTTCCGGTCTGATAAGCAGACAGTCTCATAGTTGGTTCCTATTTTATCCCTCATCCGTTTAAGTGCCGTTCTCAAGCCTTTTCCTTTGAGTGTTATCTCCAGTTCTGATGTGTCTCTGCGTTCAGCCCATCAATGCCATATGGCTCAAAGTTAAGGTAAAATTATGTCTAATAAAATTCTCGGCACCGTAAAATGGTTCAACTCTGAAAAGGGCTTCGGCTTCATTTCTCCTGAAAACGGCAGCAAAGATGTGTTCGTTCACTACTCTGCGATTCAGGGCGATGCGTTCCGCACCCTCGAAGAAGGCCAGAAAGTAGAATTCTCCGTGCAGGACGGCCCTAAAGGCCCGTCAGCTGCCAACGTAACGGGTGTATAACGATTAACACCATTACGAGTATGCGCTGCCCCGCGTGTCAGGGCTCGCAATATCGTCAATCGATTTTTGACATCAGCAGCAAAAATCCGATGGGCGCAAAATGCATTTTTTGTAAAGCGGCAATGATGCGCCATACGGCAATGCCCCTGGCGGCGTAAGTCAGCGCTTTCCAAGCCTGATAATGCCGAATGCGTTGTTGGGCGGTAAAAAAAGCATCAAAAAAGGCCACCTTTGGGTGGCCTTTTTATTGCGAATAATCAGCGTGCAGTAAACGCGGGATTAACGCAGGGCATACCACTCTTTATGTTTGAGTGGATTCAACGCGGCACCGACAATATCAGACAGCACGCTCACCACCATCACCAACCCGCCAATCACCATCACGCCCGCTGAAATCGCGGCATAATCCTGTTGGCGAATCGCGTTAATCAGCCATCGTCCTATCCCCGGCCAGTTAAAGACCACTTCGGTGATCATCGCCAGCGTGAGCATGGTGGAGAACTGCAGCCCCAGGCGGGGAATGACCGGCGGTAGCGCATTGTGCAATACGTGACGGCGAATCACGGTAAAACGCGATAAACCGCGCGTCGCCGCGGCCTTCACATAGTTTTTCTCCATCACTTCACGGGTACTGCTGCGTAACAGACGAATCACTTCGGTGGTGGGTGCCACGGCCAACACGATCACCGGCAGAATCATGTGGGTGAGCGCGCTGATCAGCATTTCATGACGCCAACGTGACGGACTCAGCCAGGCGTCTATCAAGGCAAAGCCGGTGATCTTTTGTACCGGATAGAGCAGGTCAAAACGGCCCGACACCGGTAGCCAGCCCAGCGTTAGTGAGAAGAACAGCGTAAACAGCAGCGCCAGCCAGAACACCGGCAGCGAAAAGCCCAGCAGTGCCAACGCGCTAATCAGCTTGTCCTGCCACTTCTTGCGCATCACGCCCGCGCAAATGCCCAGTGGGATCCCCGTCAGCAGTGCCAGCAAAAACGCCAGCACGCACAGCTCCAGCGTGGCGGGAAATACCTCACGCAATTGGAGGCCAATTAACTGACCGTTGGTGCTGGACACGCCAAAATCAAACTGCAGCAGCCCCTGAAACCAGAACCACCAGGCATCCAACAATGAGGCACCCTCGAGCGGCGCGTTGGGCGTGAAATAACTCAGGCTGAAGCTCACCAACGAGAGCAAAAACAGCGTAATCAGCAGCAGCAGCAAACGGCGTATGAGATAGATGATCATGCTTATTCTTCCTGGCTACTGTCGCGGTAAACCCCAGCAAACGAGGCGTTGCCAAAGGGGCTGAGCACCAGGCCTTTGATGTCGTGTCGATAGGCCTGCAGTCGCAGCGACGAGGCCAGCGGCAGCACCGGCAGGGATTGTGCCAGGAGCTGCTGTGCGTGACTGTAGTTGTCGATGCGCGCCGAAAGTTGCTGAGAGAGCAGGGCGCGCTGCAGCAACGCGTCAAACTCGGGCGAACACCAGTGTGCATAATTGGTTTGCGAACGAATGGCGGCGCAGCTCAGGAGTGGCCGAAAAAAGCTGTCAGGATCGTTGCTGTCAGTTGACCAACCGGTAAGCGTGAGGTCGTGATTCATGGCCATCAGCTGGGCTTCCTGAAACCGCCCTTCAACCGGGGCAATGGTCACTTCAACGCCCACCTGCGCTAAATCGGCCTGCAGCAGCTCGGCCGTTTTGAGCGGGCTGGGATTCCAGGACTGCGAGGTGGTTGGTACCACAAGACGAAGATGCAAATTTTCAATACCGAGCGCGCGCAGCGCCTCACGCGCTTTGTCCGGATTGTATTCCGTTACGCGCGCGCTGTTGTCATACGCCCAGGATGCACGCGGCAAAATCGACGCCGCCGTTTCTGCCGTGCCGTAGTAAATCGACTCCATGAGCCGCTCGTTGTTGATCGCCAGCGCCAGTGCATGTCGCACTTCGGGCCGATCCAACGGCGGTTTGCGGGTATTGAAGGCTAAGTAAGCGATGTTCATCCCCGGGCGTAACGTCATGCGCAGCCGGGGATCGTCGCGTAAAATCGAGAGCTGGCTGGCGGCGGGATACGCAAGGACGTCACATTCGCCGGTGAGTAATTTAGAAAGACGTCCGGTGCCGCCTACGCCCAAATCGATCACCACCTGCTGTAATCGCGGTACGCCGCGCCAATAGTGCGGGTTGCGCGCCAGGCGTAAATATTGTCCGGTACGGTACTCGCTAAGCTGATACGGGCCGGTACCCACGGGCTCGCGATCCAAACGCTCTTGCTGGCCTTTAGCGGTAAGCTGAGTGGCATACTCTTGTGACAGGATCGGCGCGTAATGGGTCGCGATGTGCCAGAGAAATGAGGCATCCGGGCTGTTCAGGCGAATTTCGACGGTGCTGTTGTCCAGTTTCTTGACGCTTTGCACCGAGTCGGCGAACTGCAGGCTGTCAAAATAGGGATAGCTGCCGCCGTTAACGTTGTGCCAGGGATGCTGTCTGTCAAACATGCGCGCAAAGCTAAATACCACATCGTCGGCATTCATGTTGCGCGAGGGGGTAAACTGATTAGTGTGCTGAAACTGAACATTTTTGCGCAGATGGAAGCGGTAGGTGGCGCCGTTATCGCGTACTTCCCAGCTTTGCGCCAGATCGGGCATCAATCGGTATGTGTAGGGATCGACATCGACCAGGCGATCGTAAAGCTGCGCCGCCAGCGTATCCACAACCAGACCGCTGCTCACCATTTGCGGATTAAAGGTGTTTACGGTGCCGTTTACGCAGTAGACAAAGCCGCTATTACGGATCGATTCCACAGGGGCGGCAAGCGCAGGCAGCATAAAGGCGCTGAGGCTAAGCAGCAGCATAAGGCGTAGTTTTGACATAGAGCTCAACGAATTTCAGGCAGTGGCGTGAGTGTAACGTAAAGCGGGGAACATCCCAAATGCTCGACGCCTGCTGCGAAGGGGCGTCACGTTATCAGACGCGCAAGGATGGAGCGAAAAAATCGCATCCATTGCTTTACAGATGATAATGGGAATGATTATTATTAGCGTGCACTTCAGCGGTGTCTCTACCGATAAAGTGCACGACATTGCTCACATTGCTTCCAGTATGACGTTGCCCGCCTTATGTGCGGGCTTTTTTTTGTCGGTAACCCCCATGCAGGGCATCAGCGCGGTGGCGGAGCGGCACCCGGTGCAGGCGGTGGCGGTGGAACGGCGCCCGGTGCAGGCGGTGGCGGCGGAACGGCACCCGGTGCAGGCGGTGGCGGTGGAACGGCACCCGGTGCAGGCGGTGGTGGCGGAACCGCACCCGGCGCAGGGGGCGGCGGCGGCACGGCAGCTGGCCCGGAGGATGCCGGAACCACAACCACTAACGGCTGAGGCGGAGCAGTGTTTACTGAGGATCGCACCATAAAGGCGGCACCCAAAACGATGAGCCCGGTGATCACTGCCAAAATGATGCCAAACACGATAAGGGTGCTGAAGAGACCCGCGTGAAGACCGGCAAAAGATCGGCCGCCTTCTGCTGACTGAGGGGCAACGTTTTCCTGCCACATAGCACGCTGGCGGTCCCGCTGTTGCTGTGCCGCTTCCAGGGCCTGCAATTTTTCCTCAAGGCCACGCGTCAGTGTATCTAGCGTCGCAATGCGCTGTGCCAGCTGGGCGTTATGTTCTGCGTGCTGTTCGCGTAACGTCTGCTCTGCGTCAGCAAATTTTTGGCCTATTTCCGCACGTATTTCTGCCAGGCTGGCATCAAACTCTTCACGCGTCATTGTCATGCGCATTCCTTATTTTTTAGGTGGGCGTTATCCAATGGAATAATGAATATAGCGCAGCGGGATGACGATATTTATATTTGTAGAAAAAGTATGAGAGCTTGAAATGAATGATTTAAAACAGGTTTAAAATACGCTTACATTTTACCTCAGCCGGTCGCCCGGCGGCCCTCAGCCTTGCGTGCGGGGGATCCGCACGTACACATGCTTATGAAAACCTTTGCTCAGTGCAGCAGAATTAATCAATAAACGAAGGCGCTACCCAAATATATCTGACGCGTCGTTAATAAAAGCGGCAATCAGGTAAATTTAATTTGGCAATAAGCCTATTGCGCGCGAGTCACCTGTCACCGCTTTATTTACTTGTCATTTATTGCAGCCGATGAGGGGGCATCAATTTTAACGTCGTGTTTTTTCATCATCGCGCGCAGCTGGTGGTATGTGACCTGCAGTAACGCGGCCGCGCGGCGTTGGTTGTATCGCGCCTGCTGCAAACTGGCTTCCACCAGCGCCCGTTCCTGCTGGTTTTGCCATTCCCGTAAATCCAGCGGCAGGGCGGGCAAACTCGCCCGCTCGGCTTCAGGTTGCACAGGGAGGTCGTAATCGGGCGGCGCGAAAGGATTGATAATGATGTTATCCAGCGGTCGGTCGCTGCTGTGATGGCGGTAAACTGAACGCTCCACCACATTTTTCAGTTCGCGCACATTTCCTGGCCAGCCGTGGTTCAGCAGTACCTGCTGGGCCTGCTCCGTGAAGCCAGGAAACAGCGGCATGCCCAGTTCACGGCACATTTGGATAGCAAAATGCTCCGCCATCACCAGAATGTCACTGCGTCGCGCGCGCAGCGGCGGCAGTTGCACCACATCAAACGCGAGGCGGTCCAGTAAATCTGCGCGGAATTTTCCTGCGGCGGCCAGCGCGGGTAAATCTTCATTGGTGGCACACACCAAACGCACGTTGACCTGCAGCGCATGATTACCGCCCACGCGCTCCAGTTGCCCATACTCAATGACCCGCAGAAGCTTCTCTTGCACCAGCATCGGTGCAGTAGCCAGTTCATCGAGAAAAAGCGTGCCGCCGTCGGCACGTTCAAAGCGCCCCAAATGGCGTTTTTGCGCACCGGTAAAGGCGCCAGCCTCATGGCCAAACAGTTCAGAATCCAGCAGGTTTTCGTTGAGTGCCGCGCAGTTGAGTGAGATAAACGGCCCTTGCCAGCGTTCAGAAAGATAGTGCAGACGGCTGGCGATCAGCTCTTTACCCGTACCCCGTTCGCCCACCACCAGCACCGGTTTTTCCAGCGGCGCAAGACGAGAAACGTGCTCCAGCACCTCTAAAAAGTTGTTTGATTCACCGAGCAGGGTCTCTTTGCTAGTCATCATAATGAATTTCGCCACAGCTTGATTAATTTCACTAACGCCAAGCATGGCTGCGCGGCACAAAAAAAGCAAAAACATTTACAATCAATGCGTTATGAAATTGGCACGCAATTTGTATTAAGCAGACAGGACAACCGATTACCGTACACATTGAGGAATACAACTATGGGTATCTTTTCTCGCTTTGCCGATATCGTCAACGCCAACATTAATTCGCTGCTTGAGCGCGCAGAGGATCCACAGAAGTTGGTGCGTCTCATGATTCAAGAAATGGAAGATACGCTGGTGGAAGTGCGCTCGACCTCGGCTCGTGCCCTGGCGGAGAAAAAGCAGCTGCAGCGTCGTATCGACCAAGCGGAAACGCAGCAGGCGGAATGGCAGCAGAAAGCCGAGCTGGCCATCAGTAGAGAAAAAGAAGATTTGGCACGTGCGGCCCTGATCGAAAAGCAGAAACTGACCGATCTGATTGCCGCGTTGCAGCAGGAGGCGGAGCAGGTTGAAGAGACGCTTGCACGCATGAAAGGCGAAATCGCCGAGCTGGAGAAAAAACTCAGCGAAACGCGCGCCCGTCAGCAAGCTCTGACGCTGCGCCACCAAGCTGCTTCATCGTCACGTGATGTGCGTCGCCAGCTGGACAGCGGCAAAATTGATGAAGCGATGGCACGCTTTGAGTCATTTGAGCGCCGCATTGACCACATGGAAGCTGAGGCGGAAAGTCAGCGCTTCGGAAAAGCCAAAACGCTGGATCAGGAATTTGCTGACCTTAAAGCAGACGATGAAATCAGTCAGCAGCTGGCGGCGCTGAAAGCCAAAATGAGCCAGCGTAGCGAGTGAAGGCGCGTGTCCAGCAAACGGACATGACGTGACCGTTTAATGATTAAGGAGAGTCAATGAGCGCATTATTTCTGGCCATACCGCTGACGATTTTCGTGCTGTTCGTCGCCCCGATCTGGCTATGGCTGCATTACAGTAATAAGCGCGGCGGCGGCGCGGAGCTCTCTTCCAGCGAGATGCAGCGTTTACAGCAGCTGACGCTGGAGGCCCGCCGCATGCGGGAGCGCGTTGAGGCGCTGGAGGCGATTTTAGATGCCGAGCACCCTAACTGGAGGCAGCCATGATGAAGGGCCGCAAACTGTGGCGCATCCCGCAGCAGGGCAAAATCCGCGGCGTTTGCGCGGGATTGGCGGAGTACCTCGATATTCCGGTGCGCCTGCTGCGCATTATCGTGGTGTTATCGCTGTTTTTTGGCCTGTTTATGTTCACGATCGTGGCGTACTTTATTCTCGGCTTTGTGTTAGACGAGAAGCCTGAAGACGCCCCTGAACAACGTACACCCAGCGCCCGCGATCTGCTTAATGAGCTGGAAAGCGCCTTGAGCAGCGATGAACGTAACGTGCGAGAAATTGAACGTTACGTCACCTCGGAAACGTTCAGCGTTCGCAGTCGTTTCCGCCAGCTCTAATCACTATTTGCGGGCCCGACAGCGGGTCCGCGTTCTATGCCGTTGAGAGGTGGTCATGCATTCACAACGTTTTACTGCGTTACGTCGCCGCGCCACGCCTGCATTGAAGTCGGCAGGAAAATTTATCATTATCAACGCCGTAACCTATGCGCCCGGCGGGCTGGCTGGCTGGGCAGTAAAATCGGTGGCGCGCCGCCCGCTTCGCCTGTTGCTGGCGGCAGCCCTGGAGCCGGTGCTTAGCAAGACGCTCAAGCGCCTTGCGGCACGCTTCATCAGGGATAACGATGAAAAGACTGCAAAATGAATTGGCGGCGTGGGTTAATCGCGGCGTTGACCGCCACCTGCGCCTCGCCGTTACCGGCTTGAGCCGCAGCGGCAAAACCGCGTTTATCACCTCGCTGGTTAATCAACTGTTGAATGTTCACAGCGGCGCACGTTTGCCGCTGTTTTCTGCGGTACGCGAAGCGCGGCTGCTTGGCGTCAAGCGTGTGCCACAGCGCGAACTCGGTACGCCTCGCTTTACTTACGATGAGGGATTGGCGCAGCTTTACAGCACGCCGCCCGTTTGGCCAACGCCCACGCGTGGCGTCAGTGAGATGTGCCTCGCGCTGCGCTATCGGCCGGATCGCTCGCTGCTGCGCCACGTCAAAGATACCGCCACGCTCTATCTCGAAATTGTGGATTATCCCGGCGAGTGGCTGCTTGATTTGCCGATGCTGGGGCAAGATTACCTGAGCTGGTCGCGGCAAATGCGCGGCTTACTCAGCGGCCCGCGTCAGCAGTGGGCGGCGACATGGCAGCAACGCTGTGCGGATCTCGATCCCTTCGCTCCGGCGGATGAGAATCGTCTGGCTGAGATCGCCGCCGCCTGGACCGCTTATTTACATCAGTGTAAAGATCAGGGATTGCACTTTATTCAACCGGGTCGCTTTGTGCTGCCGGGCGAGATGGCGGGGGCACCGGCGCTGCAATTTTTTCCATGGCCGCAGGATGATGAAACGCGCGCCAGCGCGCTGTTGCAGGCGCCGGCGGGCAGTAACTTCGCTGTGCTGCAGCAACGCTTCGCCTATTACTGTCAGCACATCGTGAAAGGGTTCTATAAAAATCACTTTCTACGCTTTGACCGCCAGATTGTCTTGGTGGATTGCCTTCAGCCGCTCAACAGTGGTCCGCAGGCGTTTAATGATATGCGCCTTGCGTTAACCCAGCTAATGCAGAGCTTCCACTATGGTCAGCGTACGCTATTTCGCCGTCTGTTCTCGCCGGTGATTGATAAACTCCTGTTCGCGGCCACTAAAGCCGATCACATCACCGCCGATCAGCACGCCAACATGGTGTCGCTGCTGCAGCAGCTGGTGCAGGACGCCTGGCAAAACGCCGCCTTTGAAGGCATCAGCATGGACTGCATGGGACTGGCTTCGGTGCAGGCGACAGAGAGCGGCCTGGTTGATCACCGCGGTGAGAAAATTCCGGCGTTACGCGGTCACCGACTCAGTGACAATGAAGCCCTTACCGTGTATCCCGGTGAAGTGCCGCCGCGCCTGCCGGGAAACAACTTTTGGCAGCAGCAAGGTTTTCAATTTGAACAGTTCCGCCCCCGGCAGCTGGACGTCGATCGTCCACTGCCGCACATTCGTATGGATGCGGCGCTGGAATTTTTACTGGGAGATAAATTGCGATGAGCGACGATACGCCGTTAAAACCGCGCATCGATTTTGCGCGTCCGCTGGAGAAGGATCCGGTGACGCCGCTGCGCGCGGCTCAGACCTTTTCACCGCAGGCTGAAGAAGCGTTTATGCCCAGCACTGAAGCCGAACCGCTGGAAGAGAGCGCGGGCGAAAAAGTCGTTGAAGCGGCGCTGCAGCCCAAGCGCAGCGTCTGGCGCAGGATGGTGGGCGCAGGCCTGGCGGTGTTTGCCTTGAGCGTCGTGGCGCAGGGCGTTGAGTGGCTGCATGATGCCTGGCTGACGCGCGACGGGTTCGCGCTGGGCAGCGGTGTGGCCGGTGGCCTGATTGTGGCAGCGGGCACAGGGGCGCTGGTGAGCGAGTGGCGCCGGCTGTACAAGCTGCGCGCCCGCGCTGAAACGCGTGACACCGCGCGCACCTTGCTGAACAGTCACGGTGTGGGTAAAGGACGCGACTTTTGCGAACGTCTGGCGCGTCAGGCGCAGCTTGATCACGGTCATCCGGCACTGCAGCGCTGGCACGCCGCGCTGCACGACACGCAAAACGACCGGGAGATCGTGACGCTGTATGCCCAATTTGTACAGCCGGTGCTTGATCGTCAGGCGCGTCGTGAAATCAGCCGCCACGCGGCCGAATCCACGCTCATGATTGCCGTGAGTCCACTGGCGCTGGTCGACATGGCTTTCATGGCCTGGCGCAATCTGCGTCTGGTAAACCGCATCGCGGCCATTTACGGTATTGAGCTGGGCTACTTCAGCCGCCTGCGTCTGTTTCGCCTTGTGCTGCTAAATATGGCGTTTGCCGGGGCGTCGGAGCTGGTGCGTGAAGTTGGCATGGACTGGGTTTCCCAGGACGTTGCGGCGCGTCTTTCCGCCAGAGCGGCGCAAGGTATTGGCGCAGGGCTGCTCACCGCCCGCTTGGGCATTAAAGCGATGGAGCTGTGTCGTCCTCTGCCGTGGCTCGAAACGGATAAACCGCGCTTAGGCGACTTTCGGCGTGAATTAGTGTCCCAGCTGAAAGCGGCTTTGGCGAAAAGCAGTAATAAAGCAGACACCACCAAATAATGCACGTTTGCTCGCCTTTCCTTCTGAACGGGAACGGAAGGGCGGCACGAACCTCCAATTGTCTCCCCCTCGACTACGCGTTCCTGCGCCGAAGATGACGCGCAGTGCGGCGTTGCTCGCAAACTGTCAACTTTTCATGACAACACTCTTCTGAGGCGCTGCAAGTTAGCGTATTATCTGTAAAATCTCAGACAAAATAAGGCTCATCGCAATGCGTTTGGAAGTTTTTTGCCAGGATCGCATCGGACTGGCGCGCGAGCTACTCGACCTGCTGGTGGCGCGCAATATCGATCTGCGCGGCATCGAAATTGCGCCGCTCGGCCGCATTTATCTCAACTTTTCGGCGCTGGCCTTTGAGCCCTTCAGCAGCCTGATGGCGGAAATTCGCCGTACACCGGGCGTGACTGACGTGCGCACCGTGGCCTATATGCCTTCAGAGCGTGAGCATCGCGCGCTGAGTGCGCTGCTGGTGGCGATGCCGGAGCCGGTATTTTCCATTGATTTAAAAGGCAAAGTGGAATTGTCTAACCCGGCGGCGCAAAATCTGTTCCAGCTCGACGAGCTGAAGCTGCGTAATCAAAATGCCGGTGCGCTGATTACCGGGTTCAATTTTCAGCGTTGGCTGGAGCACGAACGTGTCGATGCGCAGGCGCAGCAGGTGGTGATTCACGGGCGGGATTTCCTGATGGAAGCGCGGCCCATTTATCTGGCCGGCGAAGAGAGCCAGGACGATCAGCCGGTGGGCGCGATGGTGACGCTGAAATCCACCGCGCGAATGGGGCGCCAGCTGCAAAACCTCCAGGTGACGGACGAGTCCGAGTTTGAGCACATCGTGGCCGTGACGCCAAAGATGCGTCAAGTTGTCGATCAGGCCCGCAAGCTGGCAATGCATAGCGCGCCGCTGCTGATTGTGGGCGACACCGGCACCGGCAAAGACATGCTGGCCCGCGCCTGCCACCTGCGCAGCGCGCGCGGCAAAAAACCGTTTTTGGCGCTCAATTGCGCTTCACTGCCCGACGACGTGGCTGAAAGTGAACTTTTTGGTCATGCGCCTGGGGCGTACCCCAATGCGTTAGAGGGGAAAAAAGGATTTTTTGAGCAGGCAAACGGCGGGTCCGTGCTGCTGGATGAAATTGGTGAAATGTCGCCACGGATGCAAACCAAACTGCTGCGTTTTCTCAACGATGGCACCTTCCGTCGCGTTGGTGAGGAGCATGAGGTGCACGTTGATGTGCGCGTGATTTGCGCTACGCAAAAAAATCTCTTTGAACTGGTGCAGCGCGGCGAATTTCGAGAGGATCTGTTCTACCGTCTCAATGTGCTCACCTTAAATTTGCCGCCGCTGCGCGATCGCCCGCAGGATATTCTGCCGCTGAGCGAGATGTTTGTGGCGCGCTTTGCCGACGAGCAGGGGCTACCGCGGCCGCGTCTCTCGCCTCAGCTCGCGCCGTTTCTTATGCGCTACAGCTGGCCGGGTAATGTGCGGCAGCTCAAAAACGCCCTGTACCGTGCGCTGACGCAGCTGGAAGGGTACGAGCTGCGCCCGCAGGATATTGTGCTGCCGGAACAGGCGCTTAACGTCTCGCTGGGGGACGAAGCGATGGAAGGATCGCTGGATGACATTACGAGCCGGTTTGAACGCTCGGTACTGACGCGGCTCTACATCTCCTACCCGAGTACGCGTAAATTAGCCAAGCGGCTGGGCGTATCGCACACGGCGATTGCGAATAAACTGCGTGAATATGGTTTGGGCCAAAAGCGCGGAGAAGGCGAGTAATCACCGGTAAGGGATGCCTGTAGCGACGCCCGCTACAGGCAGAAGCGTTATTTCAACGCAGCAAGAGCCGCATCGTAGTCTGGCTCGTGGGTGATTTCATCGACCAACTCGCTGTAAATCACCGTGTCATTTTCGTCCAGTACTACCACGGCACGCGCGGTTAACCCTTTCAACGGGCCATCCGCAATGGCAACGCCGTAATCTTCTTTAAATTCCGATCCGCGCATCGCCGACAGCGTGACAACGTTATTGACGCCCTCAGCGCCGCAAAAGCGTGATTGCGCAAACGGCAGGTCAGCAGAGATACACAGCACGACCGTGTTGTCGGCATCACCAGAGCGCTCGTTGAACTTACGCACCGAGGCCGCACAGACGCCGGTATCAATGCTCGGGAAAATGTTCAGCACTTTGCGTTTGCCTGCGAAGGTTGCCAGCGAAACATCATTCAGATCTTTGGCAACCAGCGTGAAAGGCTTCGCCTTTTCACCGGCCTGAGGGAAGTGTCCCGCTACGGGGACGTCATTGCCCTGAAAATGCACTTTCTGCGACATAGGATTTCCTTATTAACAATAAAAACCAGACAACTTTGCCATCTGGACAGGTATAGCGCCTGTTTATGACATAAATTTTAAGGGTTTTCGAGTGTAAACCATGCCGTTGTGTGAATCACCGCAACCTTAAGGAGAAATAATGAGAACAGTGAAAAGTTACCCGGAAGCCTGGCCGCTGCATTCGCCGTTTGTTATTTCGCGCGGCAGCCGCACCGAAGCGCACGTGGTGGTGGTGGAGATCGAACAGGACGGCTACAAAGGCGTCGGCGAAGCCACGCCGTATGCGCGCTATGGTGAAAGCGAAGCGTCGGTGCTACAGCAAATCGCCGATCAGCTGGCGGCCATTCAGCACGGCATGACGCGCGCCGAGCTGCAGCAGGCGATGCCCGCAGGCGCGGCGCGCAACGCCATCGACTGCGCGCTGTGGGATTTGGCCTGTCAACAACAGGGGCAATCCCTGGCGTCACTGAGCAACCTGCAGACGCCGGACGCGATCGTGACGGCGCACACGGTGAGCATTGATACGCCCGATGCCATGGCGAGCAGCGCCTCAGCGCTCTGGCAGCATGGGGCACGCCTACTTAAAATCAAAATGGATAATCATCTGATCAGTGAACGGCTGGTGGCCATTCGCAGCGCCGTACCGGAGGCCACGCTGATTGTTGATGCCAACGAATCCTGGCCCGCAGAAGGTTTGGCGGCGCGCTGCCAGCTGCTGGCGGATTTGCAGGTTGCCATGCTGGAGCAGCCGCTGCCCGCCGGAGAGGACGCGGCGCTGGAGAATTTTATTCATCCGCTGCCTATCTGCGCCGACGAGAGCTGTCACACGCGGGAAAACCTGCCGCCGCTGCAAGGGCGCTACGACATGATCAACATCAAGCTCGATAAAACCGGCGGATTCACCGAGGCGCTGGCACTGGCTAGCGCGGCAGAGGCGCAGGGGTTTAAGATCATGCTCGGTTGTATGCTGTGCACATCGCGTGCGATACGCGCTGCGCTGCCGCTTACCGCCGTAGCCACTTTTGCCGATCTGGATGGCCCAACGTGGCTGGCAGTAGACGTTGAGCCCGCGCTGCACTTCGCGCACGGTGTCCTTAATCTGCGGGCTGCCAGCGCAGCAGGTTGATCATGGCGTCCAGATACACCTCCGTCGCTTCATCGACCGAAATAGGCGGCATTTCGGCGGTAATGCACAGCAGGCCGAGATCATCGCACCAACTGCCAAATGAGCCCGGCGTAGCGTAACCGACGCTGCTCACCAGCGGTAAGTCGGTTTGCGCTGCCAGCCATTGCCCAAGCGCGCTGTGGTGCGGATCGTCAATACACGCTAAGGGCTCATGCCACGACACGACCCAGTGCGGTTTTATCCGATGAATCAGCTGGCACAGCGCCTGCGTTTCAGGTTCCGAGGAAGGCGCATTGCCGGTGGACAGCACCACATCGCGCGCGTCTGCCGCGCTATTCCAGCGGTATACCGTGTCGCCGTGCTGCCAGTTTGCTGCGGGAAAATTGCGGTTGAGATCCACGCCATTTGCATTGGCACGTAAACCAAGCTGACAGCCGTCAGGGTTGACCGCCAGAATCACATGGTGGCGGCGCAGCGTGTCCGGCAGGGTGCGCATCGCGCCAGACAAGGTCGCAACGGCCGCATTTTCGTCACCGTGGGTGCCCGCAATAATCAGGCCAGTTTCGGCATCCGCCGCAGGCGCGGGAAACCATAAAAGCGGGGCGCCCAGCGCGGAGCTGCCGTATTGCTGCCGAACCGCACTGAGTCTGCCGCGCAGCGGCCGGGGATGATGTGCAGACATAACGTTCCTCTTTGGGCGTCTCAAGGCGGGCGAACGCCGACGCGGTGAGCAAAAGTGTGACGGGAAGTTCAGGCTCAACATAGCGGTAAACCGCGCCTCGGGAAATAGCTATTTATTGATTAGCAATATGCGATAAAGTGCCAAGCGTCTCTGGCGGCGCAGCGCTTCTGTCGCCGTCATTATTGCGGGAAAGGAGGGATGATGAAGGTAACGTGGCGTAAAACATGGGCGGCGGCATGGATTGCCAGTGCGTTGGCACCGGCATGGGCGGCGGAGGTGCCGGCTGGCGCACAGTTGGCGGCCAAACAGGAAATTGTTCGTCACATCAAAGATGAGCCCGCTTCGTTAGACCCACTAAAAGCGGTCGGGTTGCCTGAAATTCAGGTAATGCGCGATCTCTTTGAAGGGCTAACCAATCAGGATGCACACGGGCAGATCGTGCCGGGCGTGGCGTCTGAATGGAGTACCCATGACAACAAAACCTGGCTGTTTACGCTGCGTAATGACGCCCGCTGGTCAAACGGCGAGCCGGTGACCGCGCAAGATTTTGTCTACAGCTGGCAGCGCCTGGTCGATCCCAAAAGCAGTTCGCCCTTCGCGTGGTTCGCCGCCCTAAGCGGCATTACCCACGCTGAAGCCATAACCCAAGGTAAAATGTCGCCCGACACCTTAGGCGTGGTCGCCACTGACGCACAGCACCTTAAGGTGACGTTGTCACGACCTGTGCCGTGGTTCCCCGCAATGGTAGCCAATGTTGCGCTTTTCCCCGTACCGAAAAGCGTGATTGCACAGTACGGCAACGACTGGACTGCGCCGGGCAAGCTGGTTGGCAACGGCGCCTATCAGCTGACGTCGCGCGTGGTGAATGAAAAAATCGTCCTGGCGCGTAATCCGCATTACTGGGACAACGCGCACTCCGTGCTGAATAAAGTGACATTTGTGCCGATCAACGAAGAGTCGAGCGCCACCAAACGCTACCGCGCCGGCGACATCGATATCACCGAATCTTTTCCTAAAAACCTGTATGCCATGCTAAAGAAAACGTTGCCGGGCGAGGTGTATACGCCCGATCAACTCGGCACCTACTACTATGCGTTTAACACGCAAAAAGGGCCAACCGCAGACGCACGGGTTCGCAGAGCGCTGTCATGGAGCATCGATCGCCGTATCATCGCGGAAAAAGTGTTGGGCACCGGGGAAAAACCGGCCTGGCACTTCACGCCAGACGTGACCGCCGGCTTTACCCCGCAGCAAAGTATTTTACAGCAGCACAGTCAGCAGGAACTCAATGCTCAGGCAAAAGCGCTGTTAAGCGCTGCAGGCTATGGGCCGGGTAAGCCGCTGCATCTTACCCTGCTGTATAACACGTCGGAGAGCCATCAGAAGATCGCGATTGCGGTCGCCTCCATGTGGAAAAAAAATCTGGGCGTGGACGTGACGCTGCAGAATCAGGAGTGGAAAAGCTATATCGATAGCCGCAACAGCGGCAATTTCGATGTGATTCGCGCCTCTTGGGTCGGCGACTACAATGAGCCTTCAACGTTCCTGAGCCTGTTGACCTCGGGTAACAGCAGCAATATTCCGCGCTTCCACAGTGCGGAATATGACGCCGTGCTGGCGAAAGCGAGCACTGATACCAATGCGGCGGCGCGCAATGCGGATTACAACAAAGCGGAACAGATCATCGCCGAACAGGCGCCCATCGCGCCGATTTATCAATACACGAACGGTCGATTGATCAAGCCGTACGTCAAGGGCTATCCCATTACCAACCCCGAAGATGTGGCCTACAGCCGTGAGCTGTGGATCGCGCAGCATTAATCCTCGCAGAACGGGGCGACGGAACGCCCGTTCTTGCTCACGTTTGTTCACAGCCCGGTGATTGCAACTCATCGTCGCCACGCTAGACTGTAGCGCATTGAAAGCGGAGTGAGGCGAGGATGTGAACGTCATTGAAGGAAGCGCGCTAAAAGTATCTGATGCGATCATTGCCTGTCAGCTGGACGGACAGGGCGGCATGATCGCGATTGAAGACAAAGATGTGATCCACTGCGAGCGTCCGTGCTGGCTGCATCTCAATTACACCCACCGGCAGAGCGCCGACTGGCTACAAAAAACGCCGCTTATTCCCGATTCGGTGCGTGACGCGCTGGCCGGTGACAGTATGCGTCCGCGCGTAACGCGCCTTGGCGACGGCTTTATGATCGTGCTGCGCAGCGTGAATCACAACGCCGACGCGCGTCCGGATCAGCTGGTGGCGATGCGGGTGTTCATCAACGATAAGCTCATCGTCTCTACCCGGCGGCGTAAGGTCAACGCCATTGATGACGTACTGAACGAGCTGCAAGCGGGCAATGGCCCGATTGACGGCGGCAGCTGGCTGGTGGAGGTGTGTGATGCGCTGACCGATCACGCCAGCGAGTTTATCGAAGAGATGCACGACAAAATAATCGAGTTGGAAGATGCACTGATGGACCAGCAAGTGCCCGCCCGCGGTGAGCTGGCGCTGTTACGTAAACAATTGATTGTGATGCGACGCTACATGGCACCGCAGCGCGATGTGTATGCGCGCCTCGCCAGTGAAAAACTCACCTGGATGAACGATGACGATCGCCGCCGCATGCAGGACGTTGCCGACCGGCTGGGGCGAGGGTTGGACGACCTTAACGCGGGCGTGGCGCGAACCGGCATTCTCGCTGACGAAGTGGCCTCGCTGTTGGCGGAGTCCATGAACCGTCGCACCTACACTATGTCGCTGATGGCGATGATTTTCCTGCCAGCGACCTTTTTAACCGGGCTGTTTGGCGTCAATCTTGGCGGCATTCCCGGCGGGAGTTGGCCGATGGGTTTTACGGCGTTTTGCGTTCTGCTGTTGCTGATGGTGGGCGGCGTGGCGCTGTGGCTTAAGCGGCGCAAGTGGCTATGACGTTCTGATCAACATGGCGTTGCGTGGGATGCGCGCTTACGCTGAGGCGAAAAAACGCATAAACCTGATCGAAATCAAAACGCTTCTGGGCGCAGCGCGGCACACTCTCTCTTGCAGGTGAATGCAACGTCAAGCGATGGGCGTTGTGCTCCACATTGTCTTACTTCTTGATTTCGCACGAATGTTTAACCGCATTAATGCGCACACGCCGGCATCACTGCCGGCTTTTTTTTGCCCGCCTGGCCTGAGTGCATTTCTTTTCCTACGCTTACAAGACATCCAGCGAAAAGGAGAAGGGCATGCAACCATTCACTGCCAGTGAACCCATTCCAACCGATCCGCCACCGATTCCCGAACCGATACCGCAGCCTCAGCCGATACCGGAGCCGGATCCGCCGCACGATCCGGCTTATCCGCCCATCTCGGACCCGCCGCCACACGGGTAATAAAAAAGGCGCGTTGTGATCAACGCGCCTTTTTTGTCTGCACCGTTACTTGATTTCGAGTACGTCGAGCCGAATCTGTTTTTCAGCGAGGTCGTCGTCTTCTTCAGGCTGCCAGCCCGCGGGCTTGAGCGGCAGCGTTTCACGATCAAAGCCGATGTCGCCGCCGTCGACCACTGCGTCGCCGTGACGCAGCCCTTTAAAATCAAACAGCGCAGTATCGGCCATGTGTGAGGGCACAATATCCTGCATCGCGCTGAACATGGTTTCCAAACGTCCCGGATAACGCTTGTCCCAGTCACGCAGCATATCGCCCACCACCTGACGTTGAAGATTCGGCTGTGAACCGCACAGGTTGCAGGGAATAATGGGGAACTGACGCGCTTCGGCAAAGCGGATAATATCCTTTTCGCGGCAGTAAGCCAGCGGGCGGATGACGATATGTTTGCCGTCATCGCTCATCAGCTTGGGCGGCATGCCTTTCATCTTGCCGCCATAGAACATGTTCAGGAACAGCGTCTGTAAAATATCGTCGCGATGATGACCGAGCGCAATCTTGGTGCAGCCTAATTCGCTCGCGGTGCGGTAGAGAATGCCGCGACGCAAGCGGGAGCACAGTGAGCAGGTCGTTTTGCCTTCCGGGATTTTTTCTTTAACGATTGAGTAGGTGTCTTCGGTGACAATTTTGTACTCAATGCCAAGTTCTTCCAGCCATGCGGGTAGAATATGCGCCGGGAAGCCGGGCTGTTTCTGGTCGAGGTTCACTGCCACCAGCGAAAAGTTCACCGGTGCGCTCTTTTGTAAGCTGCGCAGTATTTCCAGCATGGTGTAGCTGTCTTTGCCTCCGGACAGGCACACCATGATGCGATCGCCTTCTTCAATCATGTTGAAGTCGGCAATGGCTTCGCCGACATTGCGGCGCAGACGCTTTTGCAGCTTATTCAGGTTGTACTGTTCTTTTTTACTTACTTCTTGATTTTCTGACATTATTTTCACGCTTAACAGTGAAGACCAGGATCGTTAGCGGCAGAGAGGAACCTACGCGGCGCTCAACCCTCTTTAACATGAGTGCGTATGGTACGGATTGCTGCCGCGAATGCCAGCGTCAGCTACACTCTTTTCATGCTTTTCATGAATGAGGCGTTTTTACCGCGCCGATCACATCATCTCCAGGGAATGCACCCCTTTGACTTCCATCACCTTGTCATAGATGGCGTGCAGCGGGGCGCTGCGTGACAATGTCACTTCTACGCTTAGCTCACACAGGCCACTCTCTTCATCGCGGTTCACCACGGCGATGCGGCCGTAGCGCAAATGCTCCCGTTGTAAGACCAGAAGCACCAATGGCACGCTTTTCGGCTTCAGCTGCACCAGCAGCGTATGGTGGCGCCCAATCAACCAGTGGCTAATGCGCCGAAACGTTTCCAGCACCACCAGCGCCAGCACGGTGCCGTAAATACCAATTTCGTACATGCCGCTACCAATCACCAACCCAATTGCCGCGGTAACCCACAGCCCAGCGGCGGTGGTGAGGCCTTTGACAATCTGCTTTTGAATGATAATGGTGCCCGCGCCGAGAAAGCCCATGCCGCTGACCACCTGTGCCGCGATTCGGCTGGGATCCAGCGCCACATGGTCATTAGTCAGCATGTCGGCAAAGCCATACTTTGATACCAGCATAAACATCGCGCTGCCGATGCCGACGAGAATATGGGTGCGCAGTCCCGCCTCTTTGGCGCGCATTTGTCGCTCCAGGCCAATCAGGCCGCCCAAAATACCGGCAAGGGCAATGCGAATGAGCATGTCAGTTAACATTTTTCCTCCTGTCAGTGGAATAAGCGGGGTAATACCGCTGCCGCGACTGCAAACAGGATAATTCTGCTTGCAATGCTTATTCTTAAATTTTGTAAAAAGCTGTGTCGCCCCTCGACCCCGCGCAGCTGCTGACATATGCTGAGTCCTCTTTTGTACCCGACACCCCCGGAGCCCGACTGATGAAAGCCGCTACATTATTGCTGGCTGGCGCAGCGCTGTTACTTGCTGGCTGCAGCAGCAACAGCGACGAACCGCCGCAACAGGCCACCGCCGCCCACGTTTCACCGCATGTGGTGATGTCATCCTTGGCGGAAGTCAATTGCAGCAACGCCGGGGGAACGCTGGCGTTTTCGCGTCAGCTTGATGGATCGCGCATTGGCATGTGTCAGCTAGGCAATGGCCGCCGCTGCGATGAGCAGGCGCTGATGGGCGGACGCTGCGCCCGCTAACGCAGGCGCAACTTTGCTATGCAGTGACCTCATTTTCACTCTGTTCGCCGCGTTCGATACGCTGAAGATTGTCGAGCGTGGTTTCTGAGATAGCGGTCAGGGCTTCGGCCGTCAGAAACGCCTGATGCCCAGTAAAGAGCACGTTATGGCAGGCAGACAGGCGGCGGAAAACGTCATCCTGAATCACATCGTTAGATTTATCTTCAAAAAAGAGATCGCGCTCATTCTCATAAACATCCATACCGAGTGAGCCAATTTTCTGCTGTTTCAGCGCGTCAATCGCCGCTTGTGAGTCAATTAAGCCGCCGCGGCTGGTGTTGATGATCATCACGCCATCTTTCATCTGGCTAAACGCTTCTGCATTGAGCAGATGGTGGTTTTCCGGCGTCATCGGGCAGTGCAGCGTGATCACGTCAGATTGCGCGAACAGGGTGTGCAAATCGACGTATTCCGCACACAATGCGCGGGCGGCTTCCGCCGGATAAGGATCGTACGCCAGCAGGCGCATGCCAAATCCCTTGAGAATGCGCAGGGCGGCCAACCCGATTTTCCCCGTGCCAATAATGCCCGCCGTTTTGTTGTACATGTTGAAGCCGGTCAGGCCATCCAGCGAAAAGTTGGCGTCGCGCGTGCGCTGGTAGGCGCGATGGATGCGGCGGTTCAACGCCATCATCAAGCCCACCGCATGCTCGGCCACCGCTTCGGGCGAGTAAGCGGGCACGCGCACCACTTTGAGGTTAAGCGCGGCGGCGGCCTGCAGATCGACGTTGTTGAAACCCGCGCAGCGCAGCGCGATGTATTTCACGCCCACGGCGGCGAGCTCTTCCAATACCGCTTTGCTGGCGTCATCGTTAACAAAAATGCACACCGCATCGCACCCTGCGGCATTTTTTGCAGTGGTTTCACTCAGTAGAAAATCAAAATAGGTGAGATCAAAGCCAAAGCGCGCATTGACCTGATCGAGGTACTTTTGGTCATAGTGTTTGGTGCTGTAAACCGCAACTTTCATTGTTTCACTCCTGAAAAATGCCACGACGTTATCGTTACAGAATAACGTCTTCCATCCGGTTTTGCTGCGCTTAAGGCAGACTAAGGCGTAACGCCTTCATAAAACGCAGATAACATGCCATCATCTTGGGCAGGATCATATCAACAGGAACGTTAGCTGCCATGAGGCGTGGCCTTCGTCGAACTCTTGCTGCTCTACTGGCGCTGACCGTGCTGATAGTGGGATTGCTGCTGACCGTCACGCAGTGGCTGCCGCGCGTTGTCGGGCTGTGGTTGCCCGAAGATACCCGCATTGCACTTGACGGCGCGCCGGGTTGGCACGCAGGCAACCTGCGCTTTCCTGCGGTACGCTATTACGCGGGAGAATGCGCGCTGGCGCAGGTGCAGGCGGCACAGCTTGGCTGGCATCAGCACCGTTGGCACCTGCAGGCGGGCCGCGTTCAGCTGGATACTGATTGTCTGGCATCGCTACCGCACAGCAGCAGCGCGGCACCGCGCTCGTTGGCTGAGTGGCAGCAGCGTCTGCCGGGCGCGGACGTGCGGATTGATCGTCTGACGCTTCTCCCCTGGCCGCAGTATGCTGGGCGCCTCGATTTGACACTGGATAAACGCGACCAGCGCGTGCGCTTTCAGGGCGAGAATCTGCAACTGAATGCTCAGTTGAAAGGGCAGCAGCTGCATCTTACGCGCCTTGAGCTGGCGTATCCCGCGCTAACGTCACCGCTGACGCTCTCGGGTGATTTCACCTTATCCACGCTGGCGCAAGGGGTACCGGTGGCGGGCGAACTGCACGGCGGCCTCCATCTCGCGCAGTGGCCACAGCCGCTTGCCGTGACGCTAAACTGGCAGCACCAGCAGGGTGAATTACAGGTGACGCAGCAGGGCATCGATCGACCGCTGCTGCGTCTGCCGTGGCAGGCGGATAGCCAGCAAATTCGTATCCACGACGGTGAGTGGCGCTGGCCTCAGGCCGATCAGCCTCTTTCGGGCGGCGTAGCGCTAACGCTGCAAAACTGGCAGCAAGGGCTCGCGCAGACCGAAATTCGCGGCCGCGCCAACCTTTTAACGCGCGGCCGCGGCGGCAAAGGTAACCTGGTGCTCAGCGTTGGGCCGGGCGCGTTGCGCTTCACCGATAGCGCGTTACCTTTCCAGCTGACCGGCGAGAGCAAACTCGCCGATCTGCAACTCTTTGGCAGCCTGCCTGGCCTCCTGCACGGCAGCATTCTCTCCCCCCAACTCACGCTGAAACCCGGTGCGCTGCTGCGCTTGCGCGGTCGCCTGCTTTCAACGCTGGACGTTGATGAGGCGCGCTGGCCGCTGGCGGGAGTGACGCTGGGCGCCGGCGGCATTGATGGCCGCCTGCAGGCGATTCTTCGCGCGCACGACAGCGGACTCGGGCGCTTTACACTGCATCTGGATGGTCACGCCAATCACTTCTGGCCAGACAGCGGGCGCTGGAACTGGCGCTATTGGGGCAAGGGCGAAATGGTGCCGCTGCAGGCGCGCTGGGATGTGAAAGGCACCGGCAGCTGGCAGGGAACGCAAATCACGCTGGATACCCTCGATACCGGGTTCGACCAACTCGCCTATGGCGGCGTGACCGTGGCCAAGCCGCGCCTGCGCCTGACCGCGCCGGTGCGCTGGGCGCGCGATCCGGCACGCGCCTCATTCGCCGGCGGCTTTACGCTGCGCGCCGGACAAACGCAGTTTGACTACGGTGGCAGGCTGCCGCCGTCGCAGCTGGATTTCCAGGCGGTGGGGAATGATCCCGGCCATTTCCAGTGGCGTGGCCAGTTAACCGCCGCCGAGATCGGCCCCCTGCGCGTGCACGGCCGCTGGGACGGAACGCGACTGCGCGGACAGGCGTGGTGGCCTTCACAGTCGCTGGCGGTGTTTCAACCGCTGCTGAGCAGCGACATGAAAATGCGGATTCAGTCGGGTCAGCTCCGCGCGCAAGTGGCCTTTTCCGCCGCGCCAGCGCAAGGGTTTGAGGCAGGCGGTTTCTGGGCCGTGAAGCAGGGCAGCGTCTGGATGCCGGACAGTGAAATCAATGGCATTGACTTTACGTTGCCGTTCCGCCTGAAAGCACACCAGTGGCAGCTCGGCCGCCGCGGCCCGGTGTCACTGCGCATTGCCGAAGTCAAAAACCAGTTTGCGCTGCAAAACATCACAGCCGATCTGCAAGGCCACTATCCGTGGCAGCCGCGTCAGCCACTCACGCTGAGCAATGTGAATTTTGACCTGCTGGGTGGACACGTTAGCATGCCGTGGCTGTCGCTGCCTCAGCGGCAGCCGGCGCGCATTACGCTGAGCAGCATCAATCTGAGCCGGCTGGTGACCGCGCTGAAGCCTAAGCAATTTGCGATGTCGGGCGAGGTCAACGGCGAGTTACCGCTGTGGGTAAATAACCCGCGCTGGCTAATCGAAAAAGGGTGGATTGCCAACAGCGGGCCGCTAACGTTCCGCCTTGATAAAGACATGGCGGATGCCATCGTCAAAAACAACGTGGCGGCCGGAGCAGCACTGGACTGGCTGCGTTACATGGAAATGTCGCGTGCGTGGGCCACGCTGGATCTGGACAATGTTGGTAACCTGTCTCTGCAAGCGGAAGTTAAAGGCACCAGCCAGTTCAGCAATCGCCGTCAACAGGTCAACTTGAACTACCGTCATCAGGAAAATCTTTTTCAGCTGTGGCGCAGCCTGCGCTTTGGCGATAACTTGCAATCTTGGGTAGAGCAACACGCTACCCTGCCATCCAGAAAGGATCCCCAACCATGAGCCTGAGGGCATTCGCGTTGCTGGCAGCCGTCCTGCCGCTGCTGGGCTGCGTGCCGCGCATTGAAGTGGCGGCGCCAAAAGAGCCCATTACCATTAACATGAACGTAAAAATCGAACACGAGATCCACATTAAGGTGGATAAAGATGTCGAAGCGCTGTTAAAAGAGCAGAGCGGCCTGTTTTGAGGAGCGGAACGATGAAACGCAGCGTAATGGCGCTGGTTGTTGCCCTGTTGCTCGCCCCTTCGGCTTGGGCGCTAACGCTTGACGAGGCGCGTCAGCAGGGACGCGTAGGGGAAACCCTTAGCGGCTATATTGCCGCCCGTCAGCAGGATAAGGAAACGCTGGCCCTGGTGGCACGCATCAATGCGGGCCGTGCCGAACAGTATCAGCGTGTGGCGCAGCAAAATCGCCTGACGACGCAAGAGGTTGGACGTATTGCCGGTGAAAAACTGGTTGCGCGCGCATCGGCGGGGGAATATGTGCGGGGTATCAACGGGCAGTGGCTGCAAAAGTAATTTGTGCGCCATAAAAAAGCCGGGCGCTCAGGCCCGGCAATGACGGCATTCTGCCCTTTTATCGCAGGGCAGTTATTCAATGCAACATTTATGCGGCGACAATCTGCTTGATGGCGTCTTTCGCGTCGCTGGTGGCTTTGGTTGCCACTTCTGGACCATAGGCAATGCCTTCGGCCAGCACGAACTCGACATCGGTGATGCCGATAAAGCCCAGGAACAGTTTCACGTAAGGAGTCAGCAGATCGCTTGGCGTATCTTTATGAATACCGCCGCGGCTCGACAGGATCACCGCACGCTTACCTTTCACCAACCCTTCTGGACCCGCTTCGGTGTAACGGAACGTCACGCCTGCGCGCGCAATCAGGTCGAAGTAGTTTTTCAGCTGCGTCGGGATGTTGAAGTTGTACATCGGCGCGGCGATCACCACGGTGTCGTGGGCCTGCAGTTCCGCGATCAACGCATTCGACAGATCCAGCGCTTCTTGCTGACGCGGAGAGAGAGGGGCATCGGAAGGACGCAGTGCGCCGACCAGTTCGCCATCAAGCACCGGCACCGGCTGCGCCGCCAGGTCGCGCACGGTTACACTGTCGCCCTTGGCGCGTGCTTCATCGGCGTAAAAATCGGCGAGTTGGCTGGACTGTGAGTAATCGGCCAGAATGCTTGATTTCAGAACTAAGACTTTGCTCATGTTATCTTCCTGTGCGTTACGCGGTGTTTACCGCTGAATGGGTCTCACTCTACGGCGTTAACCGCGCCGCGAAAAGCGCAATATTTCGAGAGCTATGTTCGAATTTATTGAATAAGCACAGCCACCTGCGCGCGAAGCCTGGGAGAGAATGTGCTATCATGCCCGATAGTTATTTTTCCGCCAGACTCTGTCAGCCGGGCTGCGAACGCATGCCGGGCTTGCCGCGACAACAGGTAATTCGTCACTATGTCATCATCTGCTTCTTCGCCTTTTGCCCCGCTTTGGGCGCGGCTTGATCACCTTACGCTGCGCGATCGCCAGCGTTTGCAGCGTCGCTTGCAGGGCGCCACGAAAGTGAAAAATCCAGACGCGCAGCGAGGCATTGTTGCTGAGCTTGAATCCGAGTTTAGCGCCGCCGAGCAGCGCATCGCGCTGCGCACGGCCGCAACGCCGCGCATCACGTTTCCCGATAACCTGCCGGTCAGCCAAAAACAGCAGAGCATCGCCGATGCCATTCGCGATAACCAAGTGGTGATCGTGGCGGGCGAAACGGGTTCGGGAAAAACCACGCAGCTGCCCAAAATTTGTCTGGCGCTGGGACGCGGTGTAAAAGGGCTGATCGGTCATACGCAACCGCGCCGTTTGGCGGCACGCACCGTCGCCAACCGCATTGCTGATGAGTTGGAGACCTCACTTGGCGGCACGGTCGGCTACAAGGTGCGCTTCAACGATCAGGTCAGCGATACCACGCAGGTGAAGTTGATGACAGACGGCATTCTGCTGGCGGAAATTCAGCAGGATCGCCAGCTACTGCAATATGACACGTTGATCATTGATGAGGCGCACGAACGCAGCCTCAATATTGACTTCCTGCTGGGCTATTTGCGCGAGCTGCTGCCACGCCGGCCGGATTTAAAAGTGATCATCACCTCGGCGACCATCGATCCGCAGCGTTTTTCCCGCCACTTTAATCATGCGCCGGTGATCGAGGTGTCTGGACGTACCTATCCCGTGGAAGTGCGCTATCGCCCCGTGGTAGAGAACGCGGAAGATACGGACCGCGACCAGCTGCAGGCGATTTTTGACGCGGTGGATGAGCTCGGCCGCGAGAGCCGCGGCGATATACTGATTTTTATGAGCGGTGAGCGAGAAATTCGCGATACCGCCGATGCACTTAACCGCCGCGATCTGCCGCACACGGAAATTCTGCCGCTGTATGCCCGTTTGTCGAACGCCGAGCAGAATCGCGTGTTTCAGTCGCACAGCGGTCGCCGAATTGTGCTGGCAACCAACGTGGCCGAAACCTCGCTCACCGTGCCGGGCATTAAGTATGTGATCGATCCCGGCACGGCGCGTATCAGCCGCTATAGCTATCGCACCAAGGTGCAGCGCTTGCCGATCGAGCCGATTTCTCAGGCGTCTGCGAATCAGCGTAAAGGCCGCTGCGGCCGCGTGTCGGAAGGCATCTGTATTCGCCTCTACTCTGAAGAGGATTTCCTGAGCCGGCCGGCGTTTACCGATCCGGAGATTTTGCGTACCAACCTCGCGTCGGTGATCTTGCAGATGACGGCACTGGGATTGGGCGACATCGGCGCATTTCCCTTTGTTGAGGCGCCCGACAAGCGCAACATTCAGGATGGCGTACGCCTGCTGGAGGAGCTAGGCGCGATTACGCTCAGCGACAGCGGTAAATATGCGCTGACGCCTTCGGGACGCCAGCTGGCACAGCTACCGGTGGATCCGCGCCTTGCCCGAATGGTGCTGGAAGCACAGCGATTTGGCTGCGTGCGTGAGGCAATGATCATTACCGCCGCGCTCTCCATTCAGGATCCGCGTGAGCGTCCGGTTGAAAAGCAGCAAGCCTCGGATGAGAAGCACCGGCGCTTTGCCGACAAAGACTCGGATTTCCTTGCCTTTGTGAACCTTTGGCACTACCTGCAGGAGCAGCAAAAAGCGCTATCGGGCAACCAGTTCCGCCGCCAGTGTAAAACCGACTATCTCAACTATTTGCGCGTGCGCGAGTGGCAGGATATTTATACCCAGCTGCGTCAGGTCGTCCGCGAACTGGGCATGCCGGTCAACAGCGAGCCGGCGCCTTATCGCGAAGTGCACTGTGCGCTGCTCACCGGCCTGCTGTCGCACATTGGTCAGAAAGATGCTGAAAAGCAGGAGTACACCGGCGCCCGCAACACGCGCTTCGCCATTTTCCCAGGGTCGGGGCTGTTTAAAAAACCGCCCAAGTGGACCATGGTGGCGGAGCTGGTCGAAACCAGTCGCCTGTGGGGTCGCGTGGCCGCGCGCATCGAACCAGAGTGGATTGAGCCGCTGGCGCAGCACCTGATAAAACGCAGCTACAGCGAACCGCACTGGGAAAAAGCGCAGGGCGCGGTGATGGCCAGTGAGAAGGTGACGCTTTACGGCTTACCGATTGTTCAGGCGCGCAAGGTTAACTACGGCAAAATCGATCCCACACTGAGCCGCGAACTGTTTATCCGGCATGCGCTGGTGGAAGGCGACTGGCAGACGCGTCACGCTTTCTTCCGCAATAACCTTAAGTTACGCAGCGAAGTCGAAGACTTAGAGCACAAATCCCGTCGTCGCGACATCCTGGTGGACGATGAAACGCTGTTCGCCTTCTACGATCGGCGTATTGGCAGTGAGGTGGTGTCGGCCCCGCATTTCGATAGCTGGTGGAAGCAGGCCAGTAAGGCCAATCCCGACCTGCTGAGCTTTGATAAGCAAATGCTGATCAAACACGGCGCGCAGCAGGTCAGCCAGCTGGATTACCCTAACTTTTGGCATCAGGGAAATCTCAAGCTCAAGCTGAGCTATCAGTTTGAGCCCGGCACGGATGCCGACGGCGTCACGGTACATATTCCGCTGCCGTTGCTTAATCAGGTGGAGGAACAGGGCTTTGAGTGGCAAATCCCCGGCGTGCGGCGTGAGCTGGTGATTGCACTCATCAAATCGCTGCCAAAACCCCTTCGCCGCAATCTGGTGCCGGCCCCCAATTACGCCGAGGCGTTTCTTGGCCGCGTGGAGGCCATGGCGCTGCCGCTGCTTGATGCGCTGGAGCGTGAATTTCGTCGCATGACCGGCGTCACCATTGACCGCGACGCCTGGCAGTGGGATCAGGTGCCCGATCACCTAAAAATCACGTTCCGCATTGTGGATGAACACAACCGGAAGCTGGAAGAAGGCAAAGATCTTCATCTGCTCAAGCAGCGTCTAAAAGGCAAAGTGCAAGAAACCTTGTCGCAAGTGGCAGACGATGGGCTTGAGCAGAGCGGCCTGCATATCTGGAGCTTCGGCGCACTGCCGCAAAGCTACGAACAGAAACGCGGCAGCTATCGGGTAAAAGCCTGGCCTGCGCTGGTGGATGAAAAAGACAGCGTGGCGATCCGCCTGTTTGACAGTGAGCAGGAGCAGCAAAAAATGATGTGGCGCGGCCAGCGTCGCCTGCTGCTGCTGAACATTCCGTCACCGATTAAATATCTGCATGAAAAGCTGCCAAACAAAGCCAAGCTCGGCTTGTACTTTAACCCTTACGGAAAAGTGCTGGAGCTGATCGATGACTGCATCGCCTGCGGCATTGATAAATTGATGGCGGAAGCGGGCGGTCCAGCTTGGGAGCAAGAAGGGTTTGAGCAGCTGCGCGACAAGGTACGCGCCGAGTTGAATGATACCGTTGTGACCATTGCTAAGCAGGTTGAGCAGATCCTGACCAGCGTGTTTAACATCAATAAGTTTTTGAAAGGGCGCGTCGACATGAGCCTGGCGCTGGCGCTGGCGGATATCAAAGCGCAACTGTCCGGGCTGGTATACCGGGGATTTGTCACCGGCAATGGCTATCAGCGGCTGGGCGATACGCTGCGTTATCTGCAGGGTATTGAGCGCCGCCTGGAGAAGCTGCCGGTGGACCCGCACAGCGATCGCGCCCGTATGTTAAAAGTGCAGGCGGTTGAACAGGCGTGGCAGACGTGGCGCAACAAATTGCCGCCGCAGCGACGCGACGATGCTGACGTGCAGGCGATTCGCTGGATGTTAGAAGAGTTACGCATCAGCTACTTTGCACAGCAGCTGGGCACGCCGTATCCCATTTCCGACAAGCGTATTTTGCAGGCGATGGAGCAACTTAACTAGGGCAACGGTGGGAAGGCGGCTTCCCACCCGATTATTTCGCCAACTCTTCCAGTCGGTCTTTAAAAGACGTCACGGCAATCGCGCGGTTATCAGCGCGATAGCGATCGGCGGGCGCAGGGGCCGAACTCTGTACGGCAATTAATTGCCAACCGGTGTCGGTTTTCAGCAGCAGCGGTGAACCACTGTCGCCGGGCAGCGTGTCGCACTGGTGTGACAGCACGGCACGTTGTGCCCAGCCGGTTACCACGCAGTCACTGTGCGAATAGAGCGTATCCAGATGGTCTGCGGGATAACCCGCCTGCGTCACCTGACGATTGGTGGTTTTGAGGGCAGCAGTCAGATCGCTGCGCGAGCCGTCAAACAGTGGAATCGGCACGATGCCGGAAGGGGGATTATGCAGAATAATCAGCCCATAATCGTAGGGCGCGGCACCGGGCGGCACAATCCAGCCCTCGCCATCCGCCTGCAGCTTGCGCGCCAGCGATGGTTCAACGCGTGCATCGATATCATGAATTTCATAACGCCAGCCTTTGTCCGCCGCCATAAAGCGGAGCGCCACCGGCTTATCAAATTTTCCTGGCGGTGCCAGCAGGCAGTGACCGGCGGTGAGTGCCAAATGGGCGGAAATCAGCGTGGCGGTACAGAGATTCCCGCTTTCGGTTTCCAGTTGACCAATGGCATCCCAAGGGGCCGCGCTAACATCCGTGATGGCAACGCGATGATCTTTCCCAAAAAACAGCGTCTTAATGTCTTGCGGGCTAAGCCCGTCTTCGTCATCGGCATGAGCTGTGAGGGTAACGCTAAAAATACCAACGAAAAACAGAATAGCCAGGCGCATAGTTCTCTCAATGGCGAGAATAAGTAGAGGGTATTGTCATCACGCAAGAGCGATAACTATAGTCGGTGAGCGGTAAAAAAGGGAGAAATAATGGAGTAATCAGCGCGCTACAACGACTACAGGAAAAAGCTTGCAGCAATGACACCACACAGGATCATCACAACCAGGATGATTTCGAAGCGATAGCGATGCACCATTTTTCGCTACTCCAGTAAATAAACACCCGGCATAACCGGGTGTTTTAATTATGAATGCCTGGTGGGCGCAGAAGGGCGACCTTATTTAGCGGCTTTTTTCACTTTGTGGTGCTTTTTAGCAGCCTGCGCTTTCTGAGCGGCAGGTTTGGTCACTTTTTTGTGGTGCTTTTTAGCAGCCTGCGCTTTCTGTGCAGCAGGTTTGGTGGCTTTTTTGTGGTGCTTTTTAGCAGCCTGCGCTTTCTGAGCAGCAGGTTTGGTTACTTTCTTGTGGTGTTTTTTAGCAGCCTGCGCTTTCTGAGCAGCAGGTTTGGTGGCTTTCTTGTGATGCTTTTTAGCTGCCTGCGCTTTCTGCGCGGCTGCTTTTTTCTCTACTTTCTTGTGCTTCTTAGCCGCCTGCGCTTTCTGTGCAGCTTTCTTATGGTGAACCATTTTGTGTTTAGCAGGTGCAGCTGTTTTGGCTGTAGCAGGCGCAGCAGCGGTTGGTGCGGCAGCAGCAGGAGCAGCAGTTGTTGTCTCAGCTGCGAAAGCAACAGAAGACAGACCCATAGCAGCGGCGATTACCAGTGCAAATAATTTTTTCATTGCAAAACCCTCGAACTATTTTTTCATGAGTAGCCCACTGCGGGGCCGGTGAAAGAACTATATGGCAAACAGTTGGCGCTTTCCGTGAGGGATTGGTATCGGCGTGTAACGGATTGTACAAAGGGCGAAAAGTGGGGAAAAGGCGGCCTGAGATGGCCGCCGCGCAGTTTACTCGGAGAGATAACGCTGTTCAAGATGCTGGCGGAAGTAGGCGGGATTTAACGTCTCGCCCGTGGCATTAATCAGCAGCTGCGCCGTTGAGAAGCGGCTGCCGTGCTGCCAGATATTCTGTTTGAGCCAGTCAAACAGCGGCTGTAAATCGCCATGCTGAATGAGGTCGTCGACCTGTGGAATCGCTTGCTTCACCGCATGGAACAGCTGTGCGGCGTACATCGCGCCGAGCGTATAGGTAGGGAAGTAGCCGAATGCGCCATCGGTCCAGTGAATATCCTGCATGCAGCCGTCACGGTAGTTACCGCGCGTATCTAATCCTAAACTTTGCTGCATCTTCTCATCCCACAGCGCCGGAATATCGTCGACGTCGATCTCACCTTCAATCAGCGCACGCTCAATCTCATAGCGCAGGATCACGTGTGCGGGATAACTCAGTTCGTCGGCATCAACGCGGATAAAGCCCGGCTGCACGCGCTGGGTGAGATGGATAAAGTTCTGCACGTCTAGCGCCGGCTGCTCGCCCATCAATGCCACCACCTGCGGATGGATGCGCTGCAAAAAGGCCGTGCTGCGGCCAAGCTGCATCTCCATGAACAAGCTTTGCGATTCATGTATCGCCGTGGAGCGCGCCTGAGCCACCGGCAGACCGCGCCACTGCTGCGGCAGGTTCTGTTCGTAACGCGCATGCCCGGTTTCGTGGATAACGCCCATCATCGCGCTAAGAAAATCGTTTTCGCTGTAGCGCGTCGTGATGCGCACATCTTCCGGCACGCCGCCGCAGAAAGGGTGTGCGCTGACATCTAAACGCCCGTGGTTGAAATCAAACCCCAGCGTTTCCATCAGGCGCAGTCCGAGCTGCTTTTGCCCTTCCGTGGCAAAAGGCCCTACCGGCGGCAGGATTGTGCGGCTCTGCTGTTTGGTGACGGCCTGTCGCAGCAGATCGGGCAGCCAGCTTTTCAAATCGCCAAAGGTGCGGTCCAGCTGCGCGCTGGTCATGCCTGGCTCATAAAGATCCAACAGCGCATCGTAGCGGGAGACGCCCAGCGCGTCGGCGCGCAGCTGGGCTTCCTCTCGGCTGAGTTTGACCACTTCTTTGAGGTTGGCTGCAAACCCTTGCCAATCATTGGCCGGACGCTGCTGGCGCCAGGCGTGTTCGCAGCGTGAGCCTGCCAGTGATTTAGCCTCAACCAGTGAGGCTGGCAGCAGACTGGCTTGCTGCCAGGCGCGCTGCATCTCATACAAATTGGCCTGCTCGACGTCATTCAGCGAATCCTGTTGGGCCGCGTCAAACAGGGCGCCCAGTCGTGGATCGGTCAGCACTTCATGCATGAATACGCTGAGTTCGGCCAGCGCTTCGCCGCGTCCCTGGCTGCCGCCCGGCGGCATGGTGGTTTGCATGTCAACACCGACAATCGCCCCTAAATGACCAAAGCGCGAGAGGCGTTGAAAGGTGCGGCACAATTCCTGATAAGCGGATGTCACGTAAAAAGCTCCTTATGACGGAAGACGAGGCGTCATGTCACGCAAGGGGAGATCAACCGGCCAGCAAAAACGAATACTGGCGCCGCCAAGCGGACTGCTCTCAATGCTGACGCTGCCCTGCAGCGCCAGCGCGATAGAATGCACAATGGCTAAACCGAGCCCGCAACCGCCGGTCGCGCGATCGCGGCTTGGGTCAAGGCGCACAAACGGCTCAAACACGCGCTCGCGCTCAGCGGGGGGAATACCGGGGCCGTCATCCTCAACTTGCAAAAAGCCGGTGCCGCTGTCGAACCACAGACTGATGCGCAAACGCTGTTGCGCATAGCGCAGTGCGTTATTGACCAGGTTATCCAGCACCCGCTCCATCAAGCGCGTATCGGCAGAGCCGACATTCTCACGCTGCGGAATATCCAGCGCGATGTGCGTCTGCGGGTTCATCGCCTGCACGTCTTCAATGTGTAAGCGCAGCCACTGAGCGAGATCAAACGTTTGCAGGTTGAGGTCGACGCGCGGACGGTCAAGGCGCGCATAGGTGAGCAGCTCCTCGATCAGGCTCTCCAGCTGTCCAATGTCACGGTTTAACGCAGCAGATTCCGTCGCGGTGAGATTTTCACTCATTTCAAGGCGGTAGCGCAGGCGTACCAGCGGCGTACGCAATTCGTGAGCAATGCCGTCAATCAGCTGTTTTTTGCTGGCCACCAGCGTATTGATATTCTCTGCCATTTGGTTAAACGCTACGCCCAGGCTGTAAAGGCTGGAGGTATTCTCGAAATGGGTGCGCACATCAAGCTCACCGCGTCCAAAACGCTGGGCGGCTTTTTCCAGCCGCTGCATCTCTTGCCAATGCGGGCGCAGCCAGATAAATACCGGCAGCGCGAGGGAGATAGCGATAAACGCCATCAGCGCAATGTCCAGCAGGCGCATCTGGTGCAGATAAAACAGATAGGGAATGGGACCAACCGAAAGGACATAGTGGCTGCGCGGAATGTGCTGGAGAAAGGTGTACTGGTCATCAAGCGCCACAATTTCACCGGCGCGCAGCCGTTTCATATCCGCATCACCCAGCTGGTATTTGCTCATGGGCTCGATGTTGAGCGCAAACGACAGGTCAAGATCGAGGCTGCGGATGGTTTTACTCCAGTCGCGCGGCGGAATTTCGCGCAGTTCGCTGCGCATCAAAAACAGCGAGCTGGCCATGAGATCGTTCATGGACTGACGACCCGCGCGTTCAGCGGTGAATTTATAGACCAGACCGACCAGCAGCGTCATCACCAGAAAGCAGACAAACAGCAGCAGATAGAATTGGATAAACAGCTTTCTCATGCGGAAGGGGTATCCCAAGCCTGTGGCGCAAACAGATAGCCTTTGTTGCGAATGGTTTTGATGCGGAACGGTTCCGTCGCGCTGTCGTAAAGTTTCTTACGCAGACGCGAAATGGCCACATCAATGCTGCGGTCCATGCCGTCGTAGCTCACGCCGCGCAGTGTCTTCAACAGCGCGTCGCGATTGAGGATTTGTCCGGCATGGCTGGCCAACTCCCAAAGTAGATCGAAGTCCGCCGTGGAGAGCAGAATATTTTCGTCAAACAGCGTCACCTGACGATTAAGGGAGTCAATGGTCAGCGAGCCAAAGCGCAACACGCGCTGCGAGCTTTGCTGCGCCGGCGTGATCTCGGGTTGAACACCTTGCGCCTGGCGCAGATGCAGACGCAAGCGCGCCAGCAGCACGGCAGGTGGCGTAGTTTTGAGAATGTAGTCGTTGGCGCCCATCTCCAGCGACAGAATGTGGTTCATATCACTGTCGAGCGAGGTAAGTAACACGATGGGGCCTTGCCAGTGCGCACGGAGATCGCGGCACAGCGTCATGCCATCTTTACCCGGCAACATGATATCCAGCAGTACCAGGTCAGGATCGTTGTTAAGAATGGTGGCTTCTGCGCGATCGCCGCGCGTTTCTACAATCACTTCGATATCGTGGCGGCCAAGATAGGCGGCGATCAGTTCGCCAACCTCTGGCTCATCTTCCACATAGACAATTTTGCTCATAGTTTGTCGCTGCGTGTGGGGAAGGGAGCAGCATAGCTTTTCCCGGTCCTAAGCTCTATGCTATCGCACGAAATATCCGTGCCTGACTGGTATGTCCCATAATAAATGTGCCATTATTAGCGGCGCGCTATCGCGCAAGGTTCGGAACCGTAACGAAAAACAGGAGGAGTGCGAGGGTGTCTGATAAAGAGCTGGCTTCAGCCGGATACAGTGATCGCATCTGCTTCAATTACAGTGATTTTCTCTCTGCCTCATGCAAAAAACGCTGGAGCTTCGTTGACGCCATCTATGGGGTCATGCCCATTTTCGGCATGGTGACGCGTAAGTCAACGCACAACTTACCCGCCAGCGACGATCACTTAAAAGATTTAGCGTTGCAAATCATTTCAACGCAGGTCAGCGATGAAATCAACATTGCGCGTTTGATTACGCTGGCGGAGCAGCAGCATATCAGCCGCTTCGATATTCAGCTGCCTTATCCTCTTTCTCCCGAACAGCTTGACGCTATTCATCAGGAATACCGTAAGCCGCTGAATTTAACACAGCAGGAAGACCTGCTGTGCGTGTCCATTCCGGTCAAACCCCATTAATCACTGTGTCAGCTGCCACAGCGCGGGCAGCGACGCGGCAATCAGCAGCACAATCGCTATGCGTTCCAGCGGGTTTAGCGCGCGGTCAGCACGATTGCCGCGCCGCGCATAAAGGAACAGCAGCAGGCCCGGCGCGTACAAGACCACCGACAGCAGCAGATGCAGCGGCCCAGAGGCATACAGCAGCCAGATGCCATAAACGCTGGCCCCCACGCCAGTAAACAGTGCCACGGGTTGCTGCTGCTCACGCGCCACTTTGACCAGATACAATCCCACCAGTAAATAGGGCACCAGGATCATCTCGGATGCGATGGTCAGCAGGGTGTTGTAATCCGCGCCGGTCACGGCGATGAGAATCAGGCAGATCTGGACGCTGCCGTTGGTCAGCCACAGCGATGCCGCAGGAGAATTATGCCGATTTTGCCGTGCGATGCTGCGCGGAAACGCGCCCTGCTGTGCAGCCAGAAACGGCACTTCTGCGGCCATGATCGTCCAGCTCAGGTAAGCGCCGCACACCGAAACGATCAGGCCGCCGGCGATCACCGCGTCACCCCAATTTCCCAACAGCAAGGTCATCAGGCCGGCCATCGAGGGATTGCGCATCTGCGCCAGCTCGGCGCGCGGCACCACGCCCAACGAGAGCAGCGTGACCAGTAAATACACCAGCAGCGCGGCCAGCACCGCCAGCAGCGTGGCACGACCCACGTCGCGTTTATTGCGCGCGCGGGCAGAGACCACCACGGCACCCTCTACGCCAATAAACACCCAGAGGGTGATCAGCATGGTTTCTTTAATCTGCTGCCACAGCGGACGGCCGAGTTGCAGGCCGTTGAAATCGAAATGGAAGCGATCGTAGTTAAAGGCAAGTGCCGCCAGCACCACAAACAGCAGCAGCGGCACCAGTTTGCCCAAGGTGGCGAGAATATTGATACTTGCCGCCGTTTGTACACCGCGCAGCACCAGCCAGTGCACCAGCCACAGCAGCACCGAGGCACCCACCATCGCCTGCCAGGTGTTGCCATCGCCGAATACGACGTGACCGGGTTTATCGGTGAAAAAACTCAGGGCGGAGAACACGATCACCAGATAAGAGACGTTGGCGATCACCGCGCACAGCCAGTAGCCCCAGGCGGAGCAAAAGCCCATTAGCTCGCCAAAACCCGCGCGGGCGTAAGTGAAAATGCCGCCGTCCAGGTCTGGTTTTAAGCGTGACAGCAGCAGCATCGCCAGCGAGAGAAAAAGGATGCCAACGCCAGTGATCAGCCAGCCAATCAGCAGCGCGGCCGGACCGGCGACCGCGGCCATATTTTGCGGCAGACTGAACACGCCCGCGCCCAGCATAGAGCTGAGAACCAGCGCAGTCAGCGCGCCGAGGCCTAATTTTTTATCCAAAAAAACCTTCCCGAACAGCGAATTGTGCTGGAATTAACCATACCGTTAGCGTGTCGCGTGGTGAATTCAACAAACGGAAACGGAATGCCCTATAAACAGGCGGCAGATTTTACGGAGTGACAACAGGGATAGCAATGCAAGAATATGCAAAATTGCGCAGCGATTATGCAGGCGGAAAAGCAGGGTGGCTAAGGCCACCCTGAAGTGACGTTACTTGAACAGATCGGCGGTCACGGTAAGGTTGCCACCGCTTTGGTTCTGCCACTGGCGCGTAATATGGTAGAACTTAGCGCCTTTGTCTGCGGCGCGTTTGGCCGTGGCTTCAGACACTTCGGTCGGGGTGCCAAAGTGATCCGAGAAGGTGATGGTATCAAACGGCTGCATCTGCGCGGCGGTGACGGCGTTCACTTCCTGCACGCTGCGACCATCGGCCATGGTAACGGTATAGCGCTGTCCGGTTGAGCTTTGCGTTTCAAAGAAACGGCCCACGCTGCGGCTTGGGGAGTCTGAGGACGCCACGCCTGGAATGGCCACTTTTTTCGCTTCAGCGCCGCCCGCCGCCAGCGCCGCTTTACCGGCTTCGGAATCTGCTGGCAGGGTGTCAGAAACGTCCTGCACCTTACGCTGTGGCGCATCGGCTTTGTATACATACGCCGTGATGTATTGGTTGCCGCCATTATTGGCATCCACCTGACGCACAATAAAGAACGCCGCCGCGCCTTTGCCTTGCGCTTGCTTCGCAATGGCGTCATTGACGTCTGGCTGGCTGGCGAAGTGGCCGCTGACGGTAACGGTATCAAACGGCTCTAAACGGTAAGCCTCTGATTTAGGCAGCTCTTTGACGCCACGGAACAAGCGATACTGGGTTTCATCGCTGGCTTTTGGCGCATTGGCTTTATAGAGATCGGCAGTAACGCGCCAGTTGCCGCCGTTGCCGTTGGTGTCGTTGATGCCCTGGACATAAAACGCATCGGCGCCTTTGGCGTCTGCGGCTTTAGAGATGGCATCGGTGGCATCACCGATAGCGTTAAAACGGCCGCTGATATTAATACGTTCGAATGGTTTCAACGCAGCCGCTTGTTCTGGCGTCAGCTCCCGTGCAGCAAAGGCATTGGCCGCCAGCAGGGATAAGAGGGTTGACGCCAGAATGGTGTTCTTCAGCTTCATAAAAATGATCCTTCGCCTTGCGCAAAATGAGTACGAAAACGTGCTGGACTCTTGATGTAAAACAGATTAGCGGCTGATTATTGCATGTAATAATCCAGCTGTCTCAGCCTATTTATGTGCCTTGCGTTGACTTTCAACGTGCTGAATGTGTATGCGGGGGCGAGAGGGATTTGCCGGCTGGCTCAAGCCCCGCGACGCGAGCGTCAAGCGCAATAAACGTTAACATATTGTTAAAGCATGGTTTTGCTGCGCATTGAGGTCAGCATCGTTTTGGGCGCGGCAGACGGGATCGCGTGGCATAGCCGCCTGTGTTAAGCAAACGGTGAATACCGGCTGTAGAGAGTTGGGCTTAGCGTTTAAAGGGAGCGAAGCGGAAGGCGTGAGCGCACGGGCATGAAGGGAGAAGGGCGACCATCGCGTCGCCCCTGGCGCCTTAGTCGTCGTCATCCTCTTCGTCGTCAAGCACGATGGGCGACTTGAAATCATCGGGCTTGATGGCGAGCAGATCGCAACGCAGGTGATCAATCACCTGCTCGGCGGTATTGCCTAAAAATGCGGCAGAGAGCCCGGTGCGCCCAATGGTTCCTAGCACAACGATACCCGCGTCTAATTGGGCCGCGATGTCAGGGATCACTTCCTCGGGCAAGCCTTTTGCCACGTGCGTGAACTCTTCGCCAATGGAAAACTTCTGCCGCAGCGCTTTCATTGCCACCAGGTGTTGGCCGCGAATAGCATCGTTATAGACGCTGGGGTCGAAATCAGGCAGCTCAATGGCGATGTTGATGGGCGTCACCGGGTAGGCGCCCACTAAATGCACCTCGGTATGGTTAACCATCTCCGCCAGCTGCGTGGTTTCGCGGATAAGCTTCTGGTTCAGTTCATCATGGTGCGGCTCTTCGCTGGCCAGGTTAACGGCCACCACGGCTCTCCCGCCTTCCGGCCACGGCTGGTCTTTCACCATCCATACCGGGCAAGGGCACTTGCGCAGCAAATGCCAATCGGTCGGGGTGAAAATCACGGCTTCCAGGCGATCGTGCTGATGCGCCATTTTTAGCACCAGGTCGTGCTGATGGGTCATCACTTCCTGAATAATTGCCTCGTAGGGGCGATTATGCCAAACCACTTTAATCTCGATCTCGACGCCGGCCTCCAGATAGGCGTGCGCTTGTTCGCGGATCCATTCGGTGCGCTGACTGATGACGCCCTTGCGCATATTGGCGCGCTCATCGGGGGAAAGCAGCGTGGTCATCTCATAGGAGAAGTCATAGATGGGCAGGAACGCTTTGATTTTTCCGCCGATACGCTGATTTAAATACACGGCGCGGCGTAGCGCGGGCTGATCGTCCTGCTGGGCATCAATAGCCACAAGGATATTTTGGTACCTGGACATAGGGCACTCTCCTCAAACCGAAGGCGGTGAGAGTAAAGATAGCCTAAGTTATCGCAGCGCAGAAGGGGGAAAACTATTGCCGGATCAACAAACTCATTCTTGACGATCCGGCAGAGGATTACGCGGCTTGTTCGCTTTGCCCGGCCAGCTCAGCCAGCAGCGCGTGGTTTTCAATGGTAATGTATTTTCCTTTAACCGCGAGCATGCCGCTTTTCTGGAACCGGCCCAGCAGGCGGCTGATGGTTTCAACGGTCAGGCCGAGATAATTACCGATATCACCGCGGGTCATGGTGAGGCGAAATTCGCGTTGGGAAAAACCGCGCTGACCAAAACGCCGCGAAAGATTCCAAATAAAGGCGGCCAGCCGCTCTTCGGCATTTTTCTTCGACAGCAGTAGAATCATATCCTGATCGCCTTTGATTTCACCGCTCATCAGCCGCATCATCTGCTGGCGCAGCGCGGGCATTTTCCCGGAGAGATCGTCCAGCGTCTCAAAAGGGATCTCGCAAACCATGGCCGTTTCCAGCGCTTGGGCAAAGCTGGGGTGATGTGCGCTCATAATCGCGTCAAATCCCACCAAATCGCCCGCGAGATGAAATCCGGTGATCTGCTCGTCGCCCTGTTCGGTGATGGTGTAGCTTTTGAGCGTACCCGCACGGATGGCGTACAGCGATTTCAATTCGTCGCCCGCCTTGAACAGCGTTTGTCCTTTCTGAATCGGCTTTTTACGTTCAATAATGTTATCTAATTGATCTAACTCGTGCTCGTTCAGAGTGAAGGGGATGCAGAGCTGGCTGATACTGCAATCTTGGCAGTGGATAGCACAACCACCCGATTGGATGCGGCGAATGCTGCGTTTTTCCGGGATCATAGAGGTTCCCTCATGAAAGATTAACTGCCGCTAATTTTATCATTTTTTGTCCTTTAAGGTAGTGTTACGCGGCAGAAATCCCACAAAAACCCCACAAATGGCAGGTATTAAAACGTTCATCGCCGTTAATCAATGCGGTTTTATTGATCGACAACAATTTCATGCTGCTTTTTTCATACAGCAAGGCTGGTTGAATACCAGCATGTGATCGCGCCTATCCTTTGCTACTATTTTGCTTTTAAGCGTGAAGCCGCCCTCGCTTCACGCCCCTGGCGTGAGAGAACACCATGAACCTTGATGATGACGATCTTTTCCGGGAGGCCATGGGCGACGTGACGCCACTCAAAGATTGCGCCAATACCCAATGGTTACGCTCACCCTCTACCAAGCCACCGCGTGCACAGCCACATGCCGACCTGCCCGAGAATTTTCTCACCCGTGGCTTTCTTGAGGTGATTCCCCTAACAACGCCGCTGGAATTTAAAGCGGAGGGCATTCAGCAGGGCGTGCTGGATAAACTGCGTTTAGGGAAGTATCCGCTAGACGCCAGTTTGAATCTGCTGCGTCAGCCAGTAGAGACCTGCCGTCAATCGCTGTTTAACTTTATGCTCGAAGCGCGTAAGCAGGGATTACGCAATGTGCTGATTATCCACGGAAAGGGCCGTACTGATGATGCACACGCTAACATCGTACGCAGCTATTTGGCGCGCTGGCTGCAACAATTTGACGAGGTGCAAACCTTTTGCAGTGCGCAACCGCAGCACGGGGGTGCGGGGGCGCTCTATGTCGGCTTACGGAAAACGGAGCAGGCGCGCAGCGATAACCGTGAGCGCCATGCGAAACGCAGCCGCTAAGTGTGAAATTTACGGATAGTGGCGATCAGCACTTCTGCACTCAGGCTCAACGCATGACCGCTGCGGGTAATGATACCCACTGGCTCGCCCGGGCCCGGGGAATGAATGGGCAGGGCGATCACGGCGTTATGGCTCAAATCTTCCTTAATTGCACCTGAAGGCACAAACCATACATAGTCATAACGCAGCGCCAGCTGGCGTGCCAGCGAGGTGGATGAGGTTTCCACGCAGTTGGCGGGCAGCGCGCAGCCTTGTTCATCCAGCATATGCTGCGCCAGTCGGCGCGGCGCGGTGCCCTCGGGCGAAATCACCACAGGCCACTGCATGGCGCGTGACAATGTCACATTGTCACACAGGAGCGGGTGCTCAGGCCGCACCACCAACTTCAACGATTCCAAAAACAGCAGCTCGTAGGTGAGGCCCGCCATCATCTCGCTGCCCGCCATGCGCCCAATACCGATGTCAAACTCACCGGCGCGCAACCCCGCCAGCAGCACATTGTTGTGCAAGGTGGCGACCTGCACCGTGGTATTGGGCTGCTCCTCATGAAAGCGATCGAGAATTTGTGGCAGCATGCCCATCGCGGCCGTGGTTAACGCGCCAAGTCGAATCACTACCGGCCTGCCGGTGGCAGGTGCCTGAAAGCTCTGTCCAGCGTGATTGAGCGCATCCAGGACCTTCACTGCGTGCACCAAAAATTGCTCGCCCAACGTCGTGAGCTGGGCGCCGAGTCGGCCACGTTCAAACAGCCGTGCGCCTGCCAGCTCCTCAAGTTCATTAAGGGTTTTGGAGAGCGCGGGCTGACTGAGGTTCAGGGTGTCGGCGGCACGGCCTAATGTGCCTTGCTGCGCAACCGCAACAAAAGTATGTAAGTGGCGCAGGCGAATGCGCTGATTGAAAAGGGCGTTTTTATCCATGCGTCCATCGTCGTGAAAATGACCGCGCTGCGGCAATCAACCAAAAAGGCGTCTGTTAACTTATCTGCAAAATAATATTAACAAAATTAGGCGGTCTTGTCCCAAAAGCTAACGTGTTGAATAACCAAATGTTATAGAATTGAGCCGAGTCTTGAGTCAATAAGCCTTTTTAATATCATATGCTTAGCATGGATAAATTTGAATAATTCTCACTTAGCCTTAAAAAGGCTGCCGGTTAATGTTAACGATGCGCTATCATAAGCGCCGTTTTTTTTACCAAAATTGATGACCACGATGAACCTCCAGGAGTTAATCTGTGACCCGCGTTGAAGCCGTAGACGTTCGCCAGCTCATCAACAGGAGTGCACTTACCGGCTGGCAAAAGCGGCTGATTGCACTGTGCTTTATTGTGGTTGCGCTGGACGGCATGGACATCGCCCTGATGGGGTTTATCGCGCCTGCATTGAAAGCGAGTTGGGGCGTCAGCAATCACGAGCTGGGCGTGGTGATAAGCGCAGCCTTGATCGGTTTGGCACTGGGCGCGATGGTGGCGGGGCCGTTGGCGGACCGTTATGGTCGACGCGTTATGATTCTACTGAGCGTGGCCTTTTTTGGCGTCTGGACCTTGGCGACCGCCTCGGCGCAGAACATTGAGCAGATGATGCTGTTTCGCTTTCTCACCGGCCTTGGGCTGGGTGCGGCGATGCCTAACGTTGGCACGCTGGTGGCGGAATATGCGCCTGAACGGCGGCGTTCCTTTCTGATCACCGTGGTTTTTTGCGGCTTTACTTTTGGTGCGGCGTCAGGCGGGTTCGCCGCCTCGTGGTTGCTGCCCCGCTATGGCTGGCACGCCGTGATGTTGATGGGCGGCGTGCTGCCGCTGCTGGTACTGCCTTTGTTGCTGCGAGGCTTGCCTGAATCGGTGCGCTTCCTCATCAGCCGCCGCGCACCGGCTGCCCGCATCCATACCCTGCTCGAACGCATGCATCCCGGGCTGATTCAGCCTGACAGTCACTACACCTCAACCGAGCCACCAGGCACGCGCAGCGGGGCGGTCGCGACCGTGATGTCTCGCCGTTACCTGTTTGGCAGCGTGATGCTGTGGGGCAGCTACTTTATGGGGCTGTTTTTAGTCTATTTGATTGGCAGCTGGATGCCTTCGTTGATCAGCACCCTGGGCATGTCCGTCACGCAAGCCGCCATTGTTACCGCCATGTATCAGGCTGGCGGCACGTTAGGGTCGCTGTTTGCTGGCTGGTTGATGGATCGCATCAATGCCAATATTGCCTTGGGCATCATCTATTTTTGTGGCGGTATTGCCATTGTCGCGCTGGGCTATTCGCCGGCGGAAGTGGGCTTAATGAGCGGCATCGCTTTCCTCAGTGGTTTCTGCTTCAACGGCGCTAACACCGGGATGAATGCCTTGTCCGCCAGTTTTTACCCAACGCACGCGCGAGCGACAGGATCGAGCTGGATGCACGGTGTCGGGCGGGTCGGCGCCATCCTCAGCGCCTTCGTCGGGGCGGAATTGCTGTCGCTCGGCTGGGCATTCAGTGAAATTTTTCTGCTCTTGGCGCTGCCTGCGGCGCTGACTACGCTGATGCTGCTGCTTAAGTGGCGCTTCGCTGCGCCGCCGTCCGCTGCTGATTGACAGGCCGATCACAGTTCCACGAAATTCTCACCCGCGGCTAACCGGTTGATCTACAGTAGCAGCAACCGCTAGCCCGAGGTGATAACCATGGATAACTTTCTCACCAGCGATGCCATCCGCACGCTGTTCTCGCAGGCAATGTCTGCCATGTACCAGCAAGAAGTGCCACAGTACGGTACGCTGACGCAGTTGGTCAATGACGTCAATGAACGCACCCTTGAAAGCGATTTGGCGCTGCAAGAGCGCCTCGCCGCCGCGAATGAGCTAACGCGTCTTCACGTTGAGCGGCACGGTGCCATCCGCGTCGGCACGTCGGAAGAGCTGCGCACGCTGCGGGAAATGTTCGCCGTAATGGGCATGGTGCCCGTGGGATACTACGACCTTTCTCAAGCCGGCGTGCCCGTGCACTCCACCGCATTTCGCCCCGTCACTGACCGAGATTTAAGCCGTAATCCGTTTCGCGTGTTTACTTCGCTCCTGCGCCTGGAGTTGATTGAAGATGCGGCGCTGCGCGAGAAAGCCCGTGCAATTCTTGCCGCGCGAGATATCTTCACTTCGGATTGTCGCGCGCTGATGGCTAAACATCAGCAGCAGGGCGGTTTGAACGCCACCGATGCCGCGCGGTTTGTCGAGGAGGCGCTGGAAACGTTCCGATGGCACGCACACACTACCGTGGACAGCGGCACCTATCACGCCCTTAACCAACAGCATCGGCTCATCGCGGATGTCGTCTGCTTCCGCGGCTGTCATATTAATCACCTGACGCCGCGCACGCTGGACATTGACCGCGTACAGGCGCTGATGCCAACCCGAGGCATTGAGCCCAAAATGCTGATTGAGGGACCGCCGCAGCGCCGCGTGCCGATTTTATTACGCCAAACCAGCTTTAAGGCACTGGAAGAAGCCGTGCATTTCAACGACGGTAAACCCGGCACGCACACCGCGCGCTTTGGCGAAATTGAGCAGCGCGGCGCGGCCCTGACGCCAAAAGGGCGTGCGCTGTACGATCGTCTGCTCGCCGAGGCAGGTACCGGGCAGGATAATCAGCAACATCAGCAGCACCTGAGCGAGATCTTCCGCGACTTTCCCGATGATGAGCAGCAGTTGCGTGAGCAGGGGTTGGCCTGGTTTCGCTATCGCCTGACCGAAAAAGGCCTCGCTCACCCGCCGCGGCCCGGCGAATCCGTTGAACAGTTGCTGGCCGAAGTCCGTCTGCTGGCCGAACCCATCACCTATGAAGATTTTTTGCCGGTGAGCGCCGCGGGCATTTTCCAGTCAAATTTAGGCAATACAGGCCAACCCTGCAGCGCAGGCAATGCACGGCGTGCCGATTTTGAAGCCGCGCTGGGCGCGCCGGTGCTGGACGAAATGGCACTTTACGCAGCGATCCAGCAGCGCAGCCTGGCGCGCTGCGGCGTGCAGTAAGCAGAGTGTTAAGCCGGTGTGACGGGAGGCCGGCGCACGCGGATAGCCTGATAAACGGCGTGACGCTTGCGCCAGCGCCTATAGGACTTAATATCATATGTCACAGATGACGCTACACCTCTTGAATGCGCAAGGCACGTTAGCCGCACATGCCGAATGGCTCACCGATTGCCTGACCCAAACTTACCAACAGGCGCAAAACGTGATGCCGCTGCCTTGCCTGGATGTCGTGGTGAAAGCGGGCGGCTATACGCTTCCCGAGAAAGGGCATGCCGGGTACTGTCCGGAATCCGGCGTGGTGTACATCACCGTCGATCCGGCCAATCCCGCCTTCGCTCAGAATCAGTCCCACTCGCTTGAGCGCATGTTTGCGCATGAACTGCACCATGCTGCCAGGTGGACCGGACCAGGCTACGGCGTGACGCTGGGTGAAGCCGTTGTGTCTGAAGGGCTGGCCGGACATTTCTCGCTGGAGCTGTTTGCCGGCGAGCCGGGGCCGTGGGAAAGCCTTGCGCCTGAAATTGTCTCTCCCCATCTGCAGCCGCTCGCCGAGCGCTGGCAGCAAACCGATTACGATCATCCGGCGTGGTTCTTTGGCACATCTCATCTACCGCGCTGGCTGGGGTACAGTGCGGGGTTTAACGCGGTGGCTAACTATCTTGCCGCCAAGCCAGAATTAAAGGCTTCCATGCTCGCGCACTTGGAAGACAAGGTAGTAAGGGATTTCATTTAACGATGACGTACTCTGGCGGGTAAGGGCATTTGGGATGGGGGGTTAATGACAGGCAAAAAGATAATCCAGAAATGCGCGCACGGCAGGATTAGAACGGCGGCTTTCATGCCACACGACCCAAATATTATGCCGTTCTACGGTAAAAGCGGTCAGCAGAGGCACTAATCTGTTATCCCTACCCATGATTCCGTCATAAAGCTTGCCGCCATGCCTATTCCTGCACCGGAAGCAATGGCCGCGATAACGGCGTCACTGGCATCAACAGTGAACGTCGATGAAGGCACAATTTCAATTTCCTGCTCTCCAATGCGGAATGGCCAGCGAAAAGTTTGCCCTGTATTTTGGTAACGCAAATTGACGGTTTTATGCGCCATTAAATCCTGCGGATGGTCGGGGGCGGGATACCTCGCCAAATATTCTGGCGACGCATAACAGCCCATTTTATAAGCAGAAAGGCGTCGGGAAAGAAGGGTCGAGTCTGCCAGGTCGCCCAGGCGGATTGCGATATCAACATTCTCGTCAACGATGCTGATGACGCGATCGTTCAACCGTAAATCAATCGCGACTTTTGGGTACATTTCGCAGAACTGCGGAATAACAGGGGCGATAAGATGAATACCTATCGGCAATGATGCCGCAATACGCAACGTTCCGGCAGGCTCGGCACGTGCGCGCTTTGCCAACTGCGCAATCTCATCCGCATCACGCAACAATGTTAGTGTGCGCTCGTGTAAGGCACGCCCTTCCGCTGTCAAAACCAACGAGCGCGTGGTGCGCGTAAATAACGTCACACCAAGGGCCTGTTCCAGTCGCTGTATGCTCTTACTTACCGCTGAAGGGGAAAGGGAGAGAGAGCGGGCGGCGGCAGTGTAGCTGCCGAGCGAGCCCGCGCGTGCAAATGCAATAAGGCCGGTGAGCCTTTCAAAACCGATTTGTTCCTTCATGGCACAATTAAAGCGAAACTCAGCCTCATTATCAATCTCGGCAAGAAGTTGTAGGGTTCGTTACGTGGAATCTTTTAGCGTGAAATGAGGGTGACAAACGTGATGAAAGCCGTACAACTCCATACTTTTGGTGGACCAGAAAATCTTGTGTATGAGGACGCACCACGGCCGGTGGTGGGAAGGAATGAGGTAGCGGTTAAGGTACATGCTGTCGGGCTTAATCCCCCTGATCTCTATTTACGTGATGGCTATCGGGCGCTACCGCCCGAATGGTGGCCTCGCCCTACCTTCCCGCTTATCTTAGGAACAGACGTATCAGGCGTCGTTGCCGCGGTTGGCGCCAATGTTTCTGCATTCCGCCCCGGCGATGAGGTCTATTCAATGGCGCGTTTCCCCGAAGCGATAATGCGTGGCAGCGGTGCCTATGCAGACTATGTGAGCATTCCTGCATCACAGGTGGCATTCAAACCTAAAGGCATTACACATATTCAGGCGGCAGCCGCGCCGATGTCGCTTCTCACGACCTGGCAGTTTCTTGTCGAGTCAGTTAGCGATGCCCCCAACCCCTTTCAGGCATTTCAGCACGCGCCGGTTTCACTGCAAGGTCAGACCGTATTAATTAATGGCGCGAGCGGAGGCGTGGGACACCTTGCCGTGCAAATAGCCAAATGGAAGGGGGCGCATGTAATTGCGGTGGCATCATCTCGCCATGAAAAATTTCTGCGTCACTTGGGCGCGGATGCGTTCATTGATTACACCCGTACCGCCGCTGAACGCGCCGTAAAAAATATCGATCTGGTTGTGGATGCCGCAGGTGGCCCCAATATGGCGCGCTTTCTGGATTGTCTGAAACAGGGTGGGGCATTATTCCTGGTTAATCCGTTAGGCTTTGACGGCCAACGCGAGGCCGCTAAAAAGAACATTACCGTATCCTCAACACAGGTGCGCTCAAGCGGTGCGCAACTTATTGAGGCCGGTGATCTTCTGGAAAAAGGGGTTATTCGCGTGGTTGTTGACAGTACTTTTCCGCTAGCCGAGGCGTCAGAGGCGCATAAGCGTGCTGAAGCGGGGAGTATTCAGGGCAAAATCGTACTCACGAACTTTTGACGCGAGCGCCAGCGGTACGCCATTCAGGCGCGTCGCGGAGATGGACGAAGAATAAGGTAAAAAATGCTGATTATCCTGGGTTATATGCAAATTCCTCCTCCTCTGTTAACGCTATTTATGGATGAAATACATGCGCTGGCCAAAAGCGTCCGGCAGCGCGCAGGAAACCTGTCGTATGACGCCGCCGTACAGGAGCCTCTGACAGGAAAAATTGTGATAGCAGAACGTTGGGAAGATCAGGTCGCGTTGAGTACTCATCTGGACGCGCCCGACACATTGGCATTTATTGCGCGATGGCAACCCTTAATGGAGGGTGCTGTGCTGAAATATGACGTTTTGAATGAGAGGGCGCTAATGGCAGTGTAATGTTAACGATCATAGACTTCCGTTGATAAAAAAACGTTCAGTCAGCGGAGTCAGAGTGAATACAGGAGGCGGGAGGGCTTTCGTTTTTAAGGCTACTTAAAAACGCGTCATTCCCATTCCGGCCTGAGGGATTGATGCGTATTAATAAGCCCGGCGCTTTATCAAACAACGCGTTAAGTGCATAAAAAAACCGCCTTGCGGCGGCTTGTCTGCTTTACCATTTCTTATTGGGCTGGGCGTATCGCGCGTTGCGGCAGTCATCGGTGTCATTCGCTTTGGTGTCTTTGCTGCACTCCGCCACTTTCGCGTCGCGCTCTTTTTCATGCGCTTTATACCATTCAACGCTTTTTGCACCCGCATCGCAACCGGTAAGCAGTAAGGTCCCCAGCAGGCCCAGTGAAATCAGTCCCGTTTTCATGAATTCTTCCTTTTAGTGAATAAAATGCAACGGAAATTATAGTCCGTCCGCGCACACACTTGCACGATGAAGCAGCGCAAGAGTTTTCTGAATTCATAAGCGTGAGCGGTTAAACGGCTTAACCGCGCGGGGTAAAAGAGAATGCGATTTTTACCCAAAGGGTCAGATCACCTAGTGCGCTTAGCGTGCGCTGAGCAAGGCGGCACCCAGAAGCCTTTTATCAGTAAAAACGGCACTGATTTACTCAGCGAATTTCAGCAGGGCTTCACCGTCAAGACGATAGCGCACCCATTCCGATTGCGGTAATGCGCCGATACTCCGGTAAAAATCAATCGCCGGCTGGTTCCAGTCGAGCACGCTCCATTCCAGGCGACCACACTGTCGTTCAACGGCACACTGCGCGATATGCTTCAACAGTGCCTTGCCCGCGCCATTGCCACGATAATCCGGCGTGATGTACAAATCCTCCATGTAAATACCGTTACGTCCAAGCCAGGTGGAATAGCTGGTAAAGAACACGGCATAGCCAATAGGCTTCCCTTCACTTTCACAGATCAACGCTTCGGTTTTGCTGCCAGGGTTAAACAGCGTTTCCCGGATCTCATCGGGCGTGGTGACCACGGCTTCTGGCGCCTTTTCATAGACAGCCAGCTCGTAGATCATCGCGTAAATGGCCGTGGCGTCTTCCGGACGCGCGGGGCGGAGGGTGATATCCATCAGTTTTCCTGTGTTGTGTAGCGGATTGCGATTGATGCTGCCTAGCATAAGCGTTACGTTGAGAGGAATTAAGTGCAATGAAATCAGGGAATGATGAATATTATGCATCCAGCGCTAAGGCGTCTCGATTTAAACCTCCTGCCCATATTTGACGCGATTTATCGCCACCGCTCTGTCCGTTTGGCGGCGGATGAACTGATCATGAGCACATCGGCGATGAGCCATGCGCTGTCACGGCTGCGTATCGCGCTTAACGATCCCTTGTTTTTTCGGGAAGGCCACCGCATGTGTCCCAGCGTGTATGCAACTCAACTGGCCCCTTCGATTGCTTCAGCGCTGAAATACCTCAATCAGGAACTGACGCCGCCAAAAAAATTTGAAGCCGCTACCAGCACGGAGCGTTTTCAAATCGCGATAACCGATTTCACTGCGTTATGTGTTTTCCCTGCTCTGATGCATAAACTCCAGCAGCAAGCGCCCGGTTTGCGCTTCGAGTTGCTGTATTTACCCCACAGTCCGGCGCTGACGGAATTGCTGGCCGGTGAGGTCGATCTGGCGCTTGGGTTCAGTACCCCCGATGAGACCCCGCATCCCGAACTGGAAGAAATTACCTGGCTTCAGGATGAATACATTGTGATCAGCAACCAAAGCCGCACACAGCTTACGCTGGACGATTATCTCGCCGCCCGGCATGTGGTGGTCACGCCCTGGAATGAAAAGCAAAGCGTGCTGGATCAACAGCTTGAACGAATGGGACATACTCGGCAAATCGCGCTCAAAACGCCGTCCATGCTCAGTGCTCCGTTTATCGTGGCGGAAAGCGATCTGCTCATGGCGATCCCCCGCCTTGCCGCCGAGAAACTGCTGCCCGCCATGAATATCCAGATCTTTGCGCTCCCGTTCGCGATCCCGACCTTTGACGTAAGGATTTATTCACATAGCCGCAGCGGTAAAAGAGAGGCGACCGACTGGCTGAAAACGTTATTACACAAGCTGGCGAAGGATCATGATTAAATCCGCCCAACACCTTTCGGCTTAATCTGCAAATGCGGGCGTAACGTGGACTTTTCACCGCAGGCCCGTGAATAATAAATGCAGAAAGTCGCAGGGAACCTGACATGAAAAATGAACAACGTCTGCGTATTGTCACCGCGGAAGGTGAACTCAGCGGGCAGCGCGAAGCCGCAACTTGGGTATTCAAAGGCATCCCTTACGCCGCGCCGCCCATCGGCGCGCTGCGCTGGCGCCCACCGCAGGCCATAACGCCGTGGCACAGCGTGCGGGATGCCATCCGGTGGGGCAACGCGAGCGTGCAATCGCGTGAAGCGTGTATTGCCGCGGGCGGCGGCGATCCCGGCTCGTGCAGTGAAGATTGTTTGTACCTCAACGTCTGGACGCCGGACCACGCGCCCAGCCGACCGCTTCCGGTGATGGTGTGGCTGCACGGCGGTGGATTCACGCTGGGTGCCGGCAGCCTAGCGCCTTATCGCGGTCATGCGCTGGCGGCACAGGGCGTGGTGGTGGTCACACTCAACTACCGCCTTGGTCATATGGGATTTTTTGCGCATCCCGCGCTCGACGCACAATACGCCGACGGCAGAGCGGTGAATAATTTTGCCTTGTTGGACCAGATCGCCGCGCTGCAGTGGGTGCAGCGAAATATCCTGGCATTCGGCGGCGATCGCCATAACATCACGCTATTTGGTGAATCATCGGGTGCGCGCAGCGTGCTGTCGCTCTGCTGTTCGCCGCTGGCGGAAGGCTTGTTTCATAAGGGCATTGTGCAGAGCGCGTACAGTCTGCCGGACACACCGCGTGACGACGCGCGTCACGCCGGCGAGCAGGTGGCCGCGCACTTGGGTCTGTCGAAGAACGCCAGTGCTGAGGCGCTGCGCGCGCTGCCTGCCGAGGCATTCCTGTCGCTACCGCGCGAGTTATACGCCGGCCCGGTGCCGATCAGCGGCGACGCCGTCCTACCCGAGCCGATGCTTGACCGCTTCATGGCTGGCCAGCAGCATCGCGTTCCGCTTATGGTCGGCAGTAACAGTGATGAAGCCAGCGTATTAACCTATTTCGGGCTGGACGCCGCCGCCATACTGCGGCAAATGCGCCGCAAAAACCGCTTTAGCTATCAGCTGATAAAATGGATCTATGACATTCACGATGACGCACTGCTCGGGCGACGCGTAGCGCGCGATATGGCATTTACCGTGGTGCCGTTTATCATCGCGCAGGCCCAGCATGATGTGGGGATGCCGGCATGGCGTTACTGGTTTGACTATGTCTCAGAACAGGCGCGCGATCTCTTTCCCCACGGCGCCTGCCACGGCAATGAAATTCCCTATGTATTCACTACGCTGGATAGCATGAAACCGCAGCCTGATTTCATTTACACCGAACAGGATCGCCAGGTCGCGCTGGGCGTCAGTGCCTGGTGGGTGGCCTTTGCGCAACAGGCCAGCGAATTTAGCTATCAGCTGCGCGGCGAGATCGCCTGGCCTATCTGGCGACCCCAAACGGATCTGACCTTAGCGCTGGGCGCGCAACCGGTGCTGCGCGCGCGGTTGATGCGCCGACGGCTGCGGTTGTTCCGCTTAATGATGCGCCATCATGTGAAACTTTCCTAAGCCTGCTAATGATTAAGCGGCCTGAACGATTCCGTAAAGCAAATTATCAATTAATTAGTTGATAAATATAAATTATGTCGGAATGCTGCGGCCCTAAGAAAGCAATTTTTCAGTTCACAAATCGATTACATTTTCCTGGTGGTATGCCGATAAAAGAAGGAAGCCCAGTACCGTATTGGGCTTCCTTCGCGTTCAACACCAAGGGATCATGTATGGGTATTTTAAAGAATTTTACAATCCGCGCTGTGCTGCTGACCATTCTTGGGCTGTTTTGCCTGCTGTGGTCATGTGTCGGCCTCTACAGCGTGCATTCGCTCAATGCGTTGGGTGAGGGTAATGAAGTGGATCGGCAGCTGGTTAATCAGATGACGATTCTCAGTAAAGGTAATGACCAATATTTTCGTGTGGTCACGCGGCTGTCTCGCGTAATGGAAAGCCGCGCCGCAGGCGGCAACGTCAGTGCCGAGGCGTTCGTACCGGTGCAGCAGGCGCTGGAAGGCATGAAAACCCAGCTGGAAAAGTTTAAGGCGGTGGCACCGGGCCCCATGGACGCGGAGACCGTCAACAGCGTCATCAGCAACTGGCAGAAACTGTTGGATGAAGGCATCGCGCCGCAGGTGTCCCTGGCGCAGCAGGGCACGCTTGACGCCTATCGCGCCCAAGCCAACAATGTCACTCCCGCGCTAAGCCGCACCTTTGGTGCCAGCGCCGAAGCCTTCAACAAGACCGCAGCCATCAAGCTGGATGAGACCCGCGTCAGCGTCGATAAGCTCACGCGCGTCACCAAAGTGATTATCGTGGCGGCGGTGGTGATGGGGCTGTTGATTCTGCTGTTTACCGATCGCTACCTGGTGTCGCTGCTGGTGAAACCGCTGGAGCGTATCCGTAACCACTTCGCGATCATTGCACAGGGCGATCTCAGTCAGCCGGTGGATGACATGGGCCGTAACTGCGTCGGCAAGCTGGTGCCGCTGCTGCGCGCCATGCAGGACAGCCTGCGCGAGGCGGTGAGCGCCATTCGCAGCGGAACAGAAAATATTTATCGCGGTGCGGCAGAGATCTCTGCGGGCAATAACGATCTTTCGTCCCGCACCGAAGAGCAGGCCGCCGCGCTGGAGCAAACCGCCGCCAGCATGGAGCAACTCACCGCCACGGTGAAATTCAACGCCGATAACGCCCGTCAGGCGAGCCAGTTGGCGGAAACCGCCACCGGCACCGCTCAGCAGGGCGGCCACCTGGTGGGAGAAGTGGTGACCACCATGGAAGGCATCGCCGGCAGCTCCAAGAAAATTGCTGAAATCACTAACGTCATCAACAGCATCGCCTTCCAGACCAACATCCTCGCGCTCAACGCCGCCGTGGAAGCGGCACGCGCCGGTGAGCAGGGCCGCGGCTTTGCCGTGGTGGCAAGCGAAGTGCGTAACCTGGCGCAGCGCAGCGCCGGGGCGGCGAAAGAGATCGCCACGCTGATCAATGACTCGGTGCAGCGCGTGGACAAAGGCTCGGCGCTGGTAAGCAGTGCGGGCGATACCATGCAAAACATTCTGAAATCGGTGGGGGATGTGAATGAGATCATGAAGCAGATCGCCGCCGCGTCAGAGGAGCAGAGCAAAGGGATTTCTCAGGTTGGCACTGCCGTTACCGAAATGGACAGCGTCACGCAGCAGAACGCCTCGCTGGTGGAGCAGGTGTCGGCGGCGGCCAGTGCGCTGGAGCGCCAGACCGAGGCGCTGCAGGCATCAGTGTCGAAGTTCCGCCTGTCCGACAGTGCGCCAGCGGTTGCCCAAACTGCTCCGGTCGCCAGCGCACAGCCGCTGCTGCGTCCCGCGCTCTCAGGCGCGGCAGCCGGCCAGGCTAAACCCCGCAGCCCGGACGACTGGGTTTCTTTCTAAGGCTGACTGAGCCACGCCACCAGTTCCGCCAGGAACGGTGGCGCATCCTCTGCCTCGCGCCGCAATAAACTATAGCCCGCCCCGGTTGTCACAGTTGCGGCAAACGGGGCCACCAAATGCCCGCTGGCGATATCGTGCTGCACCAGCGTCACATCGGCGACCGTTATCCCAAATCCCTGAATGGCCGCGCTAATGGCTAAGTCCATGGTAGAAAAATGCTGATTACGCGCCATCGCCACCGTGATGCGCTGCTGCGCGAGCCAGCGCTGCCAATCATGTTTATCCTGCGTGGGATGCAAAAAGGTGTACTTCACCAGGTCGTCTGGCGTGTGCGGTGCCGGCATACGGCTGCTTAGCACCGGCGTTAAGCGCTCCTCGAACAGCCGAATGGCACCGGCAGGCGGCGGGCCGTAAATAATGGCGGCGTCAAAATTCTCCAGCTGAGTCTGGTGCTCAAGCGTGGTGGTTAGCGCCACGTGCAGTTCAGGATGCTGCTGCTCCAGTGCGACAAGACGCGGCACAAGCCAACGCATGGCGCAGGTCGGGGCTTTCAGACGCAGGGACAGTTGGCTGCCGCGCGCATGCTCTGTGGCGTGGCTCAACGTATTGAATCCCTGCTGCAACCCAGGCAGCAGGGCGGCTCCGCGCTCGGTGAGGCGCAGACCGCGCGCGTGACGCTCAAACACCGCGAAGCCGAGCCACTGTTCCAGCGCGGCGATTTTGCGGCTTACCGCCCCTTGGGTAATACACAATTCGCTGGCCGCGTGGGTCAGATTAAGATGACGAGCGGTGACAACAAACGCATGTAGGGCATTCAGGGGCAGCGCGCGGGACATAACAGCCTCAAGCTATGAGATTTTATCATGGCTATTATGACGATATTTCGCTTGTTGCCTCAAGTCGCACCGACTTGAATAGCGATCTCTTTTTCATTCCTGATTGTTCCCAGGCGAGGCCCTTATGACGCTGAACAGTGCCGTTTCTCACTCCTCCAAGCTGCCCGATGTCGGCACCACCATCTTTAGCGTTATCGGCCAGCTCTCCGCGCAGCATCAAGCCATTAACCTGTCGCAGGGCGCGCCCAATTTTCCCTGCGATCCGCAGCTGGTCGACCTGGTGAGCGAGGCGATGCGCGCGGGCCACAACCAGTACGCATCCATGCTGGGCCTGCCCGCGCTGCGGGAGGCGCTGGCGCACAAGGTGCAGCAGCTTTATGGCCAAGCATACGATCCGGCCGGCGAAGTGCTGATCACCGGCAGCGCCAGCCAGGGACTTTACATGGCGATTTCAGCGTTGGTGCATCCCGGCGATGAGGTGATTTTTTTTGAGCCTGCGTTTGACAGCTATGCGCCGGTGGTGCGCCTGCAAGGTGCCACGCCGATTGGCCTGAAGTTGCAGGTGCCCGACTTCGCCATTAACTGGGAGGCCCTGCGCGCCGCGATCACGCCGCGCACGCGCATGATCATTATTAATACCCCGCACAATCCCAGCGCGCAGGTGCTGTCCCCGTCCGACCTCGATGCGCTGGCGCAGCTCACGCGCAATACCGACATCGTGGTGCTGTCGGACGAAGTCTACGAGCACATTCTGTTTGACGGGCGCGCGCACTGCGGCATGGCCACCCATCCCGAGCTGGCGGAGCGCAGCGTGATTGTCTCCTCGTTCGGCAAAACCTTTCACGTCACCGGCTGGCGCGTCGGTTATGCGCTGGCGCCCGCTGCGCTGATGAATGAGATAGTTAAAGTCCATCAATTTATGATGTACGCCGCCGATACGCCAATGCAGGTGGCCTTTGCGCGTTATTTGCAGACGCCAGAACACTATTTGCAACTGGCACCGCTCTATCAGGAAAAGCGCGATCGCCTCGCGCATCTGCTGCAAGACGCACCGTTTAAACTGCTGCCGAGCGCGGGATCCTTTTTTATGTTGGCCAGCTACGGACATTTCAGTGACGAACCCGACAGTGAAATGGTAAAACGTTTGATCGTTGACTACGGCGTCGCCACGATTCCGCTGTCAGCGTTTTATATGGACGGCACCGATAACAAATTAATTCGCCTGTCCTTTGCCAAAGACGACGCAACGCTTGAGGCTGGCGCAGCAGCGCTATGCCGGATGAAAGGGTAATAAGGGGAAAAGAATGAAAAAACGCACCGCACTGTTTATTGCGCTGGGCATGTTGACCTCCGCACACGCGCTGGCCGACACGCTGCGCTACGGGTTGGAATCGCAATATCCGCCGTTTGAGAGCCGTAACGCCAAGGGTGAGCTGGAAGGCTTCGATATCGACCTCGGTAAGGCGATTTGTCAGGCCGGAAAGTTTGACTGCAAATGGGTTGAGAGCAGTTTTGATGCGCTGATCCCGGCGCTGCAGGCGAAGAAATTCGACGCCATCAACTCGGCGATGAACATCACCGAAGCGCGCGCCAAAAGCATTGATTTCACGCAGCCGATTTACCGCATTCCCAGCATGCTGATCGCCAAACAGGGCGAAAAGCTGCTGCCGACCGCAGAGGCGCTGAAAGGGAAAAACATCGGCGTTTTACAGGGCTCGATCCAGGAAACCTACGCCAAGCAACACTGGGAAACGCAGGGCGTGACCGTGACGTCTTATCAGGATCAGAATCAGGTGTATAACGACATGGTCGCGGGTCGTCTCGATGGCACGCTGGTCATGTCGGCCGCCGGTCAGTCCGGTTTCCTGGACAAGCCGCAAGGCAAAGGCTTCGCGTTTGCGGGTAAACCGGTGGAAGACGATACCATTCTCGGCACCGGCATCGGTTTCGGCCTGCGTAAAGGGGACAGCGCCCTGAAAGCCAAGTTGGATGCGGCCATCGCCAAGGTGCAGCAGGATGGCACCATCACCAAACTGGCCGCGCGCTACTTCCCGGGCATTGACGTGTCCGCCAGCAAATAAAAAAACAGCGGCCGTTATTGGCCGCTTTTTTTTGCGCCCGCACCGCTTAATCGCGCGCGGATCTGGCCGCCAGATAGCACAGCGCTTCCGCCACCTGATACGACTTCACGAACGACGGGACCGGAAGAAATTCAAAGCGCGAATGGAAGTTGTGCGCGCCGGTAAAAAAGTTCGGCGTCAGCACGCCTTTCGCCGACAGCGCCGCGCCATCCGTGCCGCCGCGCATCGGAATCACCTTTGGCGTCACGCCAACCTGCGCCATGGCGCTAAAAATCAGATCGATCGCGCGCCGATCGTCGCCGATTGCGTTACTGATATTGCTGTAGACATCGGTAATCTTAATGGACACCTTACCGGTAGGATACTGCGCCGCCACCGCCTCTGCAGCCGCATGGAGCTGCGCTTTTTTCGCTTCATACTGGGCGAGATCAAAATCCCGCACCGAGGCTTTCAGCACCGCCTGGCTGGCATTGGCCTGCATATCGTTGAACCAGATATAGCCTTCGCGTCCTTCGGTGTGCTCCGGCGTTTGCAGACGATCGAAACGGGCAATAAAATCGTGCGCCATCAGCAGTGGATTGACCAAAACCCCTTTACCCGACATCGGGTGCGCAGGCACGCCGGTAAACAGGATTTCAGCGCTGGCGCCGTTGAAATTCTCGTACACCACTTCGCCTAATTCACAGCAGTCGATAGTCCAGGCAAAATCCACGTTAAAGCGCGTGTCAAGATCCAGCGCTTTCGCCCCGCGCAGGCCGATCTCTTCATCCGGCACAAAGGCCACCAGAATATCGCCGTGCTCACCGCGCAGATTTTCCAGCAGCGTCATGACCACCGTTACCGCCGCTTTGTTATCCGCACCCAGCACGCTGGTGCCGTCGCTGAACACAATCTCTTGTCCAACGTAAGGCAGGATTTCCGGGTGTTCCGCCACGCGCAGCCAAATGTCGTGTTGCGCGTTGAGGCACAGATCGTCACCGGTAAAGGTCAAGGTCTGCGGATGAATGTCCGGCGACAGGCCGACGTCCACGGTATCGATGTGGGTGATAAAACCGATGCGCGGCGCCTGCGGACAGTTACCGCGCTTCACCGCCGTGACGGTGGCGCTTTCGTCAATGACGATCTCGTCCAGGCCCAGTGTACGTAGCTCCTGCGCCAGCATCTGCGCCATAGCATGTTGGGAAGGGGTACTGGGCAAGGTGCTGGATTTGGCGTCGCTTTGGCTGGAAACCGCAAGGTAACGATAAAAACGCTGGGTAAGCTGACGGGCTAACGGGTCTGTCATCACAATTCCTTATTAAGGTTGCGGCTGGCGCATGATACGTGGCGAATAATTCGTGTTATTAATCATTAGATACTGAGAGTGGGGTAAGTAAGTCAATAAAAACGAGGAAAATGATGAAAAGCAGCATGACAACATTTGCGTTAACCGCACTGGGGCTGGCGCTGGCAGGCAGCGTCTCGGCAAAAACGCTGGTGTATTGCTCGGAAGGATCGCCGGAAAACTTTAATCCGCAGCTTTACACGTCCGGCACCAGCGTGGACGCCAGCGCCGTGCCGGTATTCAATCGTCTGGTGGATTTCAAACCCGGTACCACCGAGCTGGAGCCCAGCCTCGCCGAACGCTGGACGATCAGTCCGGATGGCAAGGTGTACACTTTTTACCTGCGTAAAGGGGTAAAATTTCAGCATAACAAGCTGTTCACGCCCACGCGCGATTTCAACGCGGACGACGTGATTTTCTCCTTCATGCGCCAGATGGATGCCAAAAATCCCTACCACAACGTCTCCGGGGGTAATTACAGCAATTTCGAAAGTCTGGAACTGAGTAAGCTGATTACGCACATTGAGAAAGTTGACGATCACACGGTGCGTTTTACGCTGGCCCATCCTGAAGCGCCGTTCCTTGCGGATCTTGCCTGGTATTTTGCCTCGATTCATTCAGCCGAGTACGCCGATAAGATGCTCAAAGCCGGTACGCCAGAGAAGGTGGATATGGTGCCCATCGGCACCGGCCCGTTTGAGCTGGTGCAATACCAAAAAGATTCACGCATTCTCTACAAAGCCTTCCCTGACTACTGGCAGGGCAAAGCAAAACTGGACCGGCTGATTTTCTCGATTACGCCGGATGCGTCGGTGCGCTATGCCAAGCTAGAAAAGAACGAGTGTCAGGTAATGCCGTTCCCCAACCCCGCCGACCTGGATCGCATGCGCAAAAACCCCGATATCACGCTGGCACAAAAATCGGGCCTGAATACCGGCTTCCTGGCGTTTAACACCACCAAACCGCCGCTGGATAACGTGAAAGTGCGTCAGGCCTTGGCGCTCGCCATCAACAAAGCGGCGATTGTGGATGCCATCTTCAAAGGTACTGGCACGGTGGCGAAAAATATTCTGCCGCCGGACGTCTGGAGTGCGGACAACGGGTTAACCGATTACGCCTACGATCCGCAGAAAGCGCAGGCGCTGTTGAACGAGGCGGGCATCAAACCCGGTACCGAGATTGCCCTCTGGGCGATGCCGGTGCAGCGCCCCTATAACCCTAACGCGCGCCGCATGGCGGAGATGATTCAGGCCGACTGGGCCAAGGTGGGCATTAAAGCCAACATCGTCAGCTACGAGTGGGGGGAATATCTCAAACGCGTGAAAGCGGGCGAGCATCAGGCCGCGCTGATGGGCTGGACCACCGCCACCGGCGATCCGGACAACTTCTTTGGCCCGCTCTACAGCTGTACCTCGGCCAACGGCGGCTCAAACTCCTCCAAGTGGTGCTACGCGCCGTTTGAAAAGATCATCACTGACGCGCGCGCCGAACAGGATCACGACAAGCGCATTGCGCTCTACCGTGAAGCGCAGCAGATCATGCACGACCAAATGCCGGCGGTGATGATCGCACACTCGACGATTTTCGAACCGGTGCGTAAATCGGTGGTCAATTATCAGGTTGACCCGTTCGGCAAGCACATCTTCTATCCGGTGGATATCAAGGAGTAACCCCGCGGGCCAGCGCATCAAGCTGCGCGTCGAGGAAGTGCAAAAACAGCTGCAGGGCGGCGCTGGGTGGCCGCCCTGATGGCGTCTGCAGCTGCAACTGACGCTGATTAAGCTGATCGACCGCCACGGCGCGCAGCACCAGGCCGTGCGTCTCCACCTCGTGCATCACGGTAAAGGCGCTGCAGATAGTCACCGCCAGCGGCGTGCGCAGCAGAAAATGAAACAGCGTCGAGAAATTATCACAGGTCATGACCGGTTCAATCAGCTGGCCGCGCATGTGGCAGGCCAACTCAAACAGCTGGCGTACCGTGGTGTTCTGCTGAGGCAGCGCCAGCGGATAGTGGCCCAATGCCGCGAAATCAATCTGCGGCACTGGCGCTAAAGGATGCTGTTGATGCATCACCAGCCGCACAGGCGCGGGCCATGATGCCTGGACTTCTACGCCGCGTTCAGCATGCAGGCTGAACTGCAGCGCCACATCACACTCTCCACTGCGCAACAGCGCTGCCACCCCTTGCGGGCTGGCAACCTTCACGTCAAACAGGACGCCCGGATGTGCGTCGCGAAACGCCGCGATCAGGCGCGGCAACAGACTAAACGCCAGACCGTCCGTACAGGCCATGCGGATCAGCGTGCGGCGCACGGCCTTTAACCCTTTGATTTCCGCCAGCGCATACTCCATATCCAGCAAATTTTTGCGCACGTGTTGAGCAAAAATCTCCCCCGCCTCGGTGAGCACCATGCCGCGCGCCTGGCGTGCAAACAGCGGCACGCCAATCTGCTGCTCCAGCCGCTTAATCTGTCGACTGATGGCCGACACGGCGACAAACAGGGTGTCGCTGGCGGCGCTCAGCGATCCGGCCTCGACGACGGCAAGAAAATAGCGCACTTCAGTACTGATCATGCCGATGCCTCTTCATGGTGCATGCCTCGTTAGCGGGCAGCCTGTCTTTGCCTTAAAAGCAAATCTTACTCGATAAATTAATCATTGTGGCAAAGCAAGGAGTGCGAAAAGATGGCTGAACGAAAATGACGATAAAAAGACACGCAAACATGACAGCAGAACAGGCGGTAAAACAGGCGCTGGCGTACTTCGATAGCGGGGCGTTTCAACAGCAGCTGGCGCGGCGGGTGGCGCAGCCAACCGAAAGTCAACGGCCGGATCGCGATGAAGCCCTGTCGCACTATCTTCACCATGACATTGGCCCGCAGCTAAGCGCGCTGGGCTTTACGCTTCACAGCCTGCCGAACGCTGAGCAGCCCAACCGGCCCTTTATGGTGGCGGTGCGCATGGAAGATCCGGCGCTGCCGACGCTGTTGAGCTACGGCCACGGCGACGTGGTCTTCGGCGATGATGAAAACTGGCGGCAGGGCTTAACCCCTTGGCAGCTCACGGAAGAGGGCGATCGCTGGTACGCGCGCGGCAGCGCCGACAATAAAGGCCAACACAGCATAAACCTGACGGCGCTTGAGCAGGTGTTCGCCGCACGCGGCGGGCGGCTGGGCTTTAACTGCAAAATCTTGTTTGAAATGGGCGAGGAGATCAGCTCGCCGGGCCTGGCGCAGCTGTGCCAGCAGCATCAGGATTTGTTGCGTGCCGATCTGTTCATCGCCTCAGACGGTCCGCGCGTCAACGCCGTACGCCCCACGCTGTTTCTTGGCTCGCGCGGCGCGGCGAACTTCCGCCTCACGGTCAACGCGCGCGACAACGCCTATCACTCAGGTAACTGGGGCGGATTGCTGACGAACCCCGGCACGCAGCTGGCGCACGCCATTGCCGCGCTGGTTGACGCCAACGGCGTGCTGCAAGTCGCCGCGCTCAAGCCCGACTCGCTTACCCCGGCGGTGCGCGCCATTCTGCGCGATATCGACGTGGGCGGAATGCCCGGCGATCCGCAAATCGCGGTGAACTGGGGCGAACCGGGCCTTACTCCCGCCGAGCGCCTTTATGGCTGGAATACGTTGGAGGTGCTGGCGTACACCACCGGTAACCCGGCGCGGCCAATGAACGCCATACCCGGTGAGGCCACGGCGGTGTGCCAACTGCGATTTGTGGTGGGCACCGACTGGGAACATCTGGTTGAGCACGTGCACGAACATCTGGCGCAGCGTGGTTTGGGGCACGTGGAGGTGACGTTTATGCGCGGATCGCCCGCCACACGCCTCGATCCCACCGATCCGCTGGTGGCGTGGGTGCTGGAGAGCATGCAGGTCGCCAGCGGCAAAAAGCCGGCGCTTTTGCCTAACCTGGGCGGATCGCTGCCCAATGAGGTGTTTGCCGAGATCCTCGGCCTGCCCACGCTGTGGATACCGCACTCGTATCCCGCCTGCGGTCAACACGGCGTCAATGAGCACATGCTGAAATCCATTGCGCGCGAAGGACTGCATATCATGACGCAGCTGCTGTGGGAGCTGGGAGAGAAAGGCCCGGAGCTGATCGTGCGTCACCGCGCCCATGTTGGAGAGCAACCATGAGCCATCTTCACGCCGCCGCGCCGCTGAATCCCGGTAAGCCGCACCTGCATAAAACCCTGTTCGCCACCTGCATCGGTAACGCGCTTGAGTGGTTTGATATCGCGGTGTACGGCTTCTTTGCCCGCTATATCGCCCATGCGTTTTTCCCCACCAGCGATGCGTCAGTGTCGCTGCTGCTGACCTTTGGCAGCTTTGGCGTCTCGTTTCTCATTCGACCGCTCGGCGCGATTGTACTGGGCAACTACGCCGACCGGCACGGTCGCAAAAAAGCGCTGCTGCTCTCGATTATTCTCATGATGCTGGGCGGCGCGGTGATCACTTTTATGCCGACGTACGCCACGCTAGGCCTGGCGGCGCCGCTGCTGATTCTGCTGGCGCGACTGGTGCAGGGATTTTCAGCGGGCGGCGAATTTGGCAGCTCCACGGCGTTTTTGGTGGAGCATTTCCCAGAGCGAAAAGCGTTTATCGCCAGCTGGCAGTTTGCCACCCAGGGTGCCAGCACCTTACTGGCTTCCGCGTTTGGTCTGGGCTTAACGCAGCTGTTGAGTGAAAGCGAGATCCAGGCGTGGGGCTGGCGCATTCCCTTTGCCTTTGGCCTGTTGATTGGACCGCTGGGGATCTACATTCGCCGGCACGTGCACGAGTCAGCCAGCTTTGTCGCCCAGACGCCGGATGCCGCGCCGCTTAAGCGCCTGCTGGGCCGCCAAAAATCGCTTATCACCCTGGCGATTGGCCTGATGGTCATCTCCACGGCGGTGAACTACATGCTCAACTATGTGCCGACGTACGCCACGCAGAATCTGCACCTCTCCGGATCGGTGGCCTTTAGCGCCACGCTGCTGGCGGGGGTGATTTTAACCGTGGTGACGCCGCTCATGGGCTGGTGGGCCGAGCGCATCGGCCGGGTGCCGCTGATGTGGGGATCGCTGCTGCTGCTGATTGTCACCATCTATCCGGCTTTTTACGCCGTGGTGGAAAACCCCACGCCCGTGACCTTGATGCTGCTGGTAGGATGGATGGCGCTACTGAAATCGATTTACTTCTCTACCGTGCCGTCGGTGATGGCAGATCTGTTTCCGATTGGCACGCGCGCCAGCGGCATGGCCATCAGCTACAACGTTGCGGTGACGGTATTTGGTGGCTTCGCGCCACTGATTTGTACGCTGCTGATCGACTGGACCGGCACGCGTCTGGCGCCGGGCTATTATCTGATGGCAATGTCGCTATTCAGCGGTGTGGCGCTGTTGTACAGCCAGCGGCGGCTGCGCTGAGCACGCGCGGCAGTCGCGTTTTGCGACTGCCGCCGTTCGGTTAAAACTGCAGATAGGCAACGTGAGTTTGCAGATATTCTTCTAATCCGTGGCGTCCATCCGCGCCGCCAATGCCGGATTTACGCCAGCCCGCGTGGAATCCCTGCATGGCTTCAAAGTTCTCGCGGTTGATATAGGTCTCGCCAAACTTCAGCTGGCGCAGCGCCTGCATTGCGGTATTGAGGTTCTGCGTGTAGATCGAGGACGTGAGGCCATAGTCGCAGTCATTGGCCAGCGCAATCGCCTGATCAAGCGTGGTGAAGCGCATCACGGGCAGCACCGGGCCGAAAATCTCCTCACGCATGATCTCCATCTCCTGACGCACATGCGTCAGGATGGTGGGCGTAAACCAAAAGCCTTTTTCGCCCGCGCGCGTGCCGCCCAGCGCCACCTGCGCGCCGTCGGCAACGGCGCGGGCCACTTTCTGTTCCACCCGCGTCAGCGCGGCATGGGTAATTAGTGGCCCCATATCAATATCGGTGTGCTGGGCCGGATCGCCGAATTTCACCTGTGACATCGCCTCTATCAGCGCGGCGAGGAAGCGGTCATAGATGCCCGCCTGGACATAAACGCGCTCCGCACAGTTGCACACTTGTCCGGTGTTGATCACACGCGAACTGACGATGGCTTTGACCGCTAGCGCCAAATCGGCGTCGTCCATGACAATGGCGGGGGCCTTGCCGCCCAGCTCCAGCGAAACGTTGGTCACATTCTTCGCTGCCGCTTCCATGGTGGCAATCCCGGCATTGACGCTCCCCGTAAGGCTCACCAGTCCAACACGCGGATTGGCGGCCAGCTCTTGACCCACTTCCGGGCCATAGCCGTAGACAATGTTCAGCACGCCTGCGGGCAGGCCGACGGTATCGACGATCTCGGCAAACAGTGCGGCATTGTTCGGCGTGAGCTCGCTGGGTTTCAGCACAATGGTGTTGCCCGTGACCAGCGCCGGAGCGGCTTTACGTGCTATCAAAAAGAACGGAAAGTTCCATGGCAGAATGCCGGTGGTGACACCAATGGCCTTTTTGAAAACAAAGATATGTTCGTTTGGGCGATCGCTGTTCACAATCTCGCCTTCATAGCGGCGCGCCCACTCCGCCATATAGTCGAAGTAGTCGGCGGTAAACAGCACTTCCGTTTGCGCCAGCGAGTGGGTTTTCCCGCCTTCGGCGACAATCACCGCCGTGATGACGGCTTCGCGCTGGCGAATGGCTGCGGCCAGTTTGCGCAGCCAGTTGCCGCGCACGACAGCGGGCAGCGCCTCCCAGCCTGGCTGCGCCGCTTCGGCGGCGGCAATGGCCTGGGCTGCGTCCTGGCGGCTGCCCTGCGGGATGCGCGACAGCAGCGCTTCGGTGGCCGGATTGATCACGTCAATCCATTTATCGTGACGATCGGACACAAAGGTGCCGTTGATGTAGTGCTGATGATGGGGGGTCATAAGGATAGGTCTCCGCGCTGATGTTGGGGTAATGCACGCAGAGTGAAACAGATTGCGGGCGGGCACCTTTTTCTCTTTGCCAGCCGCGCGAGCAGTATGGCAGCGTAAAGAAGAACCGCACGACGCTCGCCGCATTCGTAACAATACGCGCGCCGCCCCGCATCAGCGCGGTGTTATGATCCTGGCATCATCGCGCCGCTGGCGATAAACCAGATGAGAAAACTGACGCCCGCAACAATGATGGCGATGGGAAAAAGCAGACCGATTTTCATGCGCGTCCTCTGTGTCACGCCAGCTGCAGCACGGCGCGATGGGTTTTTAATAAGGTAAACAGCTGAAACTGAGTGGCATCACTGACGTCACGCACCACATCGCCTTTTTGATAATCGATGTGGTGCACGTGCCCAAGCTGTCGCCATACCACAATGGCGGAAGCCAGCAGCGCACAGGTATCAGGACTTTGTGAACAATCCAGCGTGGCGTAATGGTGCGCATCCAGCGCGTTAACAAAGACATTTAGCGCCTGCGGTGGCACAAGGGCGCGAATGTCCGCCAGCATGACCTTGCTGACCGCCTGCGTCAGCACCAGTCTCACTTTCTTGCTTTCCATGATTGTCCTTACGTCCGCCTGCGTGCACACGTTATACGGATTTCGCCCGCGCGGGGGAAGTCCATCCGCGCAAGCCGTTTTATCCCAGGTTGCGCGGGGCGGCACAGCATTCAGTAAAAAAATCACAATAATAAGCCACTTACTGCCCCGAGCGGGCGCATTCGCGCGAAAAGTGATTTTGTGATCCCAACGATGACTATCCACCTAATATTGCCAGCCGCGCCGCGATATCGGCAGCCACTCAAAGGCTGAGTGCCGGTGACAAACCGTAGACTGCCCCTGATCGGAACCTCAACGGTTTTCACCCTCTGCGGCAACGCAGGCCTCAACCTTATAAAGGAACAACAATGAACAGTGCCATTATTGCCGGTATTTTCTGGCATCTGGTGGGTGCCGCCAGTGCCGCGTGTTTTTATGCGCCGTTTAAACAGGTGAAAAAATGGTCGTGGGAAACCATGTGGTCAGTGGGCGGCCTGATGTCGTGGCTGATCCTACCTTGGGCGGTCAGCGCCGCGCTGCTGCCGCACTTCTGGGACTATTACGCCAGTTTTAGCGCTTCACAGCTGCTGCCGGTGTTTCTCTTCGGCGCGATGTGGGGCATCGGCAACATCAATTACGGGTTAACCATGCGCTATTTAGGCATGTCGATGGGCATTGGCATCGCCATTGGCATTACCCTGGTGGTGGGCACGCTGATGACACCGCTGCTGCAGGGCCGCTTTGTCACACTGTTCAGTTCGGCGGGTGGGCGGATGACGTTACTCGGCGTGCTGGTCGCCCTGGTGGGCGTGGCGATCGTATCGCGCGCGGGGCTGTTGAAAGAGCGCGCGCTGGGGATCAATGCCGAAGAGTTTAACTTGAAGAAAGGGCTGATCCTGGCGGTGCTGTGCGGCATCTTTTCGGCGGGCATGTCATTTGCCATGGACGCGGCAAAACCCATGCACGCCGCTGCGGCGCAGCTGGGCATTAATCCGCTGTACGTGGCACTGCCGAGCTATGTGGTGATCATGGGCGGCGGAGCGCTGGTGAACCTCGGCTACTGCTTTATCCGTCTGGCGATGAAGCCGTCGCTTTCACTGCGGGCCGATTTTTCGGTGGCGAAGCCGCTGCTGCTGGCCAATATCGCGTTTGCGGTGCTCGGCGGCACCATGTGGTATCTGCAGTTCTTCTTCTACGCGTGGGGACATGCCAAAATTCCGGCGCAGTATGACTTCGTCAGTTGGATGCTGCACATGAGCCTGTATGTACTGTGTGGCGGCCTGGTGGGCCTGGTGCTCAAGGAGTGGAAGGCGGTGGGCACCCGTCCGGTGCGGGTGCTGTCGCTGGGCTGCGTGGTGATCATCATCGCGGCCAACATTGTGGGATTGGGCATGGCAGCCTGACGTCACGCCTGACGTCCAGCGTCAGGCGTGTGCTTTAGCCGCCAGCGCGGGGCGATGCGGCATAAATTGCTGGCGCCAGGCGCTGGGCGTGAGGCCGGTTTCTCGCGTAAACACCACGGAAAAATAGTTACTGTCATCAAAGCCGCAGCGCGCGGCAACCTCACTGATAAGCCAATCCTGCGTCCGCAAAAGATAGCGCGCCTGGCACAGTTGCAGCTGGCGCACATAGTGCCCGATGGTCATGCCGGTTTGCTGGCGGAACAGCTGCTTGAGCGCGCGCTCGTTAAGCTGATGTTGGGCGCAGAACGTCGGCAGATCGAACGGTTTACCCAGTCCGCCCTGCAGCGCCGACATCAGCAAATCAAGCTGTTCCCCTTCCGGTAGCGCCCAGGGTTTATCCGTGGCATAGCCGTGACGGCGCAGAATCAGCGCCAGCTGTAAAAAAAGCGCTTCCGAAAGTTGGATGGACAACGCGTCGGTTTTGCGACTTTCACGCTCCAGCTGTGAAATCACCGCACGCGCCTGCGCCATACCGCGCGTGGTTAAGCGCCAGCCGCCCGAGGCATCTGTCTGCGGTGCGGGCAGCAGCTGCGTCCAGTCAAGCGCCAGGCGGAAGCGATCCTGGCAGTAAAGGATATTGTCGAGCGCCAGATCGTGCACGCTGTCATAGCTGTGGCAGTCACCCTCGTGCAGATAAAAGACGTCGCCGCAGGTGATAAGCCAGGGGCGATCGTTCAGCACGTGCAGGCCGTTACCGCGCCAGACGATGACGATTTCACTGAATTCGTGGCGGTGCGGCGGAAAAGAGGGTTGTGGCATGCGTTCGGCTACGGCAATCGGTAAATTGCTGGCCGGAAAATAGTCGTCACGCGTCAGTATCAGTGCCATAGAACGCTCCACTTAAAGCTGCTGCTGACGCTCCGCACGGGGCGCGCAGCCAAATTCGCGCTTGAACAGCGTGGAAAAGTGATTACTGTCACCAAAGCCACACTGATAGGCGATATCCGTAATACGCGTATCGCTGTGGCGCAGCAAATGCCGCGCCTGCAGCAACCGCAGCCGACTCAAATAGCGCTGCGGTGTGCTGCCCGTCTGCTGTTTCATCTGCCGATGCAGCGTACGCAGCGACAGCGAAAAACGGTCAGCCAACGCCTCCCACGCAATATCCTCGCTGTAGTGATCGTTCAACCACGCCAGCAGGCGATGCAGGCGCGCGTCGGGATCGTTACCGCTGGCGTTTTGCGCCGCCTTGCGCAACAAAAGTAATAGCTGCAGAAACAGCTGCTCCTGGTGCGCCTGATGCTCCAGCGACCACCCCGAAGCGGGCTGCATTTGCGCCACGATCTGCAGCGCCTGCGCCATGATTTTCTGATTGATGCGCCAGTGGGGCGCATACTCGCCTGCCTGGTCTTCCGGCAGCAGCGCCTGCAAGCCTGAAAGAAAACGGAATGCGCCGGGGCTGCGGTATAGCACGTTGGTCAGGCAGAGGTTCTTCGTTTGTTCATACAGATGGCGATCGCGATCGCGGACAAAACAGACGCAGCCCGCGCTAAGGGTCTGCGGCTGACCGTTAAACACGTGAATGCCCGAGCCCTGTTCCACCAGCACGATCTCGTGAAAGTCGTGGTGATGCTCCGGAAACGCCTGCTGGGGTACGCGGGGTTCCACGGTAATGGCATAGCCGCCTTCAGGGAAAAAATCCGCACTGTGCAATACCGTCATGATTCGCCTCGTCGTTAACAAATCCGTAACCGAGTCTACGCAGGCGGCCCCGACCTTACCTTGAAATTTAAACCGTGCTGCGCAGGAAAGTGGCGCTTTTTTTAAGATTTGTCAGCGGATTGGCGGAAATGCGGGAAAGCTCACATCTCTGCGGCGGCGCATTCTGTGACCTCTCTCACGGGCATCTTTGCTCATCTGCCAGCGTCCTCTCGAGGCTGGCACCTGCGGGAAGGTGGGCACTCACCGCGCGGTATACGCTGAAGCCTTCTCACAACAGGAAGAGCACGCCAATGAGTATGCGTAACATCGTTGCCATTGATTTAGGCGCCTCCAGCGGTCGGGTCATGCTGGCGCAATGGCAGCGCAGCCGTCAGCAGATCACACTGCGCGAAGTGCGGCGCTTCGCCAACACGCGCGTGCAGCGCCAGGGGTATGACTGCTGGGATTTGGATGCGCTGGAGCAGGCGATCCGCGCGGGTTTGGCGCAGCTTGATGCTGAAGGTATCGTGTTGGACAGCATCGGCATTGATACCTGGGGGGTCGATCTGGTGCTGCTGGATGCGCAGGGTGAACGCGTTGGCGAGGCCGTGAGCTATCGTGACACGCGCACGGATGGCCTCATGGAGCAGGCCATTGAGGCGCTTGGTAAAGCGGCCATTTATCAGCGTACCGGCATCCAGTTTTTGCCGTTTAACACGCTGTATCAACTGCGTGCGCTACATGATCAGCAGCCTGACTGGCAGGCGCGGGTCGCGCACGCGTTAATGATCCCGGACTATTTCCATTACCGTCTCACCGGACAGATGAACTGGGAGTACACCAACGCCACCACCACCCAGTGCCTCAATATCACCACAGGAGCATGGGATCGCGAGCTGCTGGCGTGGGCGGGCGTTGATGCCCGCTGGTTCGGTACACCGCACGCGCCGGGCAACCGCGTCGGCGAGTGGCACTCGGCGCAGGGCAGACCGGTTCCGGTGATTGCCGTGGCCACGCACGACACGGCAAGTGCCGTGCTGGCGACGCCGCTGTTACACGAGGATGCGGCCTGGATCAGTTCAGGCACGTGGTCGCTAATGGGCATTGAGCGCCTGCAGCCCTGTGTGACACCCGCGGCGCAACGCGCCAACTTCACCAATGAAGGCGGCGCTGAAGGGTACCGCGTGCTCAAAAACATCATGGGCCTGTGGCTATTGCAGCAGGTGTGCAGTGAACTGCAGATCACCGATCTGGCCTCGTTGATTGCGCAGGCGGCGCAGGCGCCGGCGTGCCACGCGCTGATCTATCCCAACCACCGTCGTTTTATCCGTCCTGACAGCATGGTGCAGGAGATTCAGCGCGCCTGCGCGGAGCAGCAGATGCCGATCCCGCATACGCCAGCGGCGCTGGCGCGCACCATCTTTGACAGTCTGGCACTGCTTTATCGCGAAGTGCTGCTTGAGTTGACCGCGCTGCGCGGCGCGCCGCTGCGCCAGCTGCATATTGTTGGCGGCGGCAGCCAAAATCCCTTGCTGAATCAACTGTGCGCTGATGCCTGCCAGCTGCCGGTGATGGCAGGGCCGGTAGAAGCCTCCACGCTCGGTAACGTGGGCTGCCAACTGATTGCTCTGGGCGAGATCGCCGATGTCGCTGCGCTACGTCACTGTATCCGTCTCACTAGTGCTACCACGATTTTCACCCCTCAGCACAGCAGCGTTTTTGCGGCCCATCACGCCCGCTTTGCCGCGCTGAGCCAACCCTTTAAGGAAATTGCGTATGACAAAGCTGATTGAACAGGCTTACGACATTGCTAAACAACGCTATGCCGCCCTTGGCGTGGACGTGGAACAGGTTATGGCGCAGCTGGATCGCATCCCCGTGTCGATGCATTGTTGGCAAGGCGATGACGTACGAGGATTTGAAGATCCCCATGGTCAGCTGACGGGCGGCATTCAGGCCACCGGCAACTATCCGGGGCGCGCACGTAACGCCCAAGAACTGCGGGCGGATCTGGAAAAAGCGCTGTCGCTGATCCCCGGCGCCAAGCGCCTTAATTTGCATGCGATATACCTTGAGAGCGACACACCCGTGGCGCGTGACGCCATTGAGCCCGCCCATTTTAGCGCCTGGATGGCGTGGGCCAAAAGCCATCAGCTGGCGCTGGATTTTAATCCGAGCTGCTTTTCCCATGCGCTTAGCGCCGACGGTTTTACCCTGGCGCACGCTGACGCCGGCGTGCGTCAGTTTTGGATTGATCACTGCAAAGCCAGTCGCCGCATCTCCGCCTGGTTTGGCGAACAGCAGGGCAGTGCGTCGGTGATGAACATTTGGGTGCCGGATGGCATGAAAGATCTCACCGTGGATCGGCTGGCACCGCGTCAGCGTCTGGCCAGCGCGCTGGATGAGGTGCTGAGCGAAACACTGCCCGCGACGCAGCACATTGACGCCATTGAGAGCAAACTGTTCGGCATTGGCGCAGAGAGTTACACCGTCGGCTCCAGCGAATTCTGCCTCGGCTACGCCGCCAGCCGCCAAATCGCGCTCACGCTAGACGCCGGACATTTCCATCCCACCGAAGTGATCTCGGACAAAATCTCCGCCGCCATGCTCTATGTGCCGCGGCTGCTGCTGCACGTGAGTCGTCCGGTGCGCTGGGATAGCGATCACGTGGTGCTGCTGGATGACGAAACCCAGGCCATTGCCTGTGAGATTGCGCGCAACAACCTGTTTGATCGGGTGCATATCGGCCTGGATTTCTTCGATGCCTCCATCAACCGTATCGCCGCCTGGGTTATCGGCACGCGCAATGTTAAAAAAGCGCTGCTGCGCGCCTTGCTGGAACCGAGCGCGGAGCTGCGCAAGCTGGAACAGCAGGGGGATTACACCGCGCGACTCGCGCTGCTGGAAGAGCAAAAGTCCCTGCCGTGGCAAGCGGTGTGGGAGGCGTGGTGTCTGCGCCATGATGTGCCCGCCGATGCCAGCTGGCTCAGCGAGGTCCGCCACTATGAAAACCATTCACTGCGTCAACGCTAAGGAACGCGCTATGCAATCGATTCTGACCTCGTGGTTTGTACAGAGCATGGTGAAAGCCACCGGCGACATGTGGCTCAAGGGATGGGATGAGCGCAACGGCGGAAACGTTACGCTGCGTCTCTTACCGGAGGAGGCCCGCGCCTTTGCCGCTGACTTTTATGCCGAGCCGCGCGTGATTGCGCTGACGCAACCGGCGCCTGCGCTAGCCGGTGACTGGTTCCTCGTGACCGGTTCCGGCAAGTTCTTCCGTAACGTGCCGCTGGATCCCGCCGACTGTCTGGCGCTGCTGGAGGTGGACGCGCAGGGCCTGTCTTACACCCTTCACTGGGGATTGTGCAACGGCGGTTTTCCGACGTCGGAGCTGGCGGCGCATTTCCAGTCGCATGCCGTGCGTAAACAGGTCTCGCAGGGAGCAGATCGCGTGATTATGCACTGCCACGCGACGAATTTCATGGCGCTCAGCTACGTGGTGGATCTCGATCCGGCGCGCTTCACCCGGCTGCTGTGGGAAGGCAGCACGGAGTGCCTGGTGGTGTTTCCTGATGGCGTGGGGATCCTGCCGTGGATGGTGCCCGGCACGGACGACATCGGTCGGGCCACTGCCGACGCGATGGCAAGCCACAGTCTGGTGATGTGGCCATTTCACGGCATCTTCGGCACCGGGCCCGATCTTGACCACACTTTTGGCCTGATCGATACCGCCGAAAAATCGTCGGAAGTGGTGGTGAAAGCGCTGTCGATGGGAGGAATACGCCAGAGCATTTCCACTGAGCAGCTGATCGCACTGGGCGAGCGTTTCGGCGTGCATCCCTGGCAGTCGGCCCTGCAGGCGGAGCGCAGCAATGTTGCGTAAAGCCTTTGTGATGCAGGTGTATGCGCACTGCCACGATGAGTATCTGCGCCGCCATTCGCCTATCTGGCCTGAACTGGCGGCGACGCTTAAGCAGCACGGCGCCCATCACTACGCGATTTGGTTGGATGCCGAGCGCAATTTGCTGTTTGCCAGCGTAGAGATTGAATCCGAAGCGCGCTGGCAAGCTGTAGCGCAAACCGAGGTGTGCCAACGCTGGTGGGCGTCAATGCGGGATTTGATGCCGTCTAATCCGGACAACAGCCCGGTGAGTTCCCCGCTGACGCCGATGTTTTATTTGCCATAGGGGTGGGGCCATGGCGATGGCGGGGCGCGGCGGGAGTCCGGCCCGCCAGGCCGGTTTTGGTTGCGCGGGAGCCGGCCCGCAAAGCCGGTCTTTACTGAACCCTGAGCGGGTTCCGCCCGCTAACCGCACGGCAGTTTCATCCGCCCCGCTGCGGCGTACGGGCAAAGGGCCGATGGGCGCGGCCCTTTGCAATCCGCGCCCTGCGCCAGC
>NZ_JAJSDX010000008.1 GCF_021272205.1 Pantoea sp. Mb-10
GTTTTTCTCCGGCGGGGCGAATCACTCCGCGCCCTGCTGAGCCGTCTGCGTTGCCGCTTTGCCGTCTCAGTGGTGGCGCATTATAGGGCGTTAATTCCGGCTGACAAGGGTTTATTGCAAAAAAATGATCGTTCGTCCTATTTTTCGCCACTACGCTCTATTTTACGACGATTTGCTGGGTAAACGACCAAAATCAGCGGCAAATACTGCTACTTTATTCCAGTCTGTGTATTCCACTTCTTTTGAGGTATCCGTTTTGCCGCCGGTCATGCGCATGATGAGTTGAATCATGATGCGATCAAACCAACGGTAGCGCGGATAGCGTAACGCCCCGGCAAAAACCGCGCAGCAATCGGGCTGCCAGGGAGATTCAGTCAAAAACTTACGCGTGTAGGCATTGGTCTCAGGCGTACACTTATCCGCTTTACGCGCCGTCAGGTTCACACTGAAGAAACCGCTGACGCGCTGCTGTAGCTGCGCTTGATGGTGCGTTACAAACTTCATTAATGCTGGATGAAAATGCCCGTAACGAATAGAGGCGCCAATCAGCACGCGATCGTACTGCTCCCATTCAAGGTGTTTGACCTCTGTTAAGTCCAATACATCACACATTTGCTGCGGAGTTAACGTCTGCGCGACACGCGCCGCAATTTCGCGCGTTTGCCCGTCGCGGCTGGAAAAAAGAATTAACGCTTTCATTACTTCATCCTGTTTCGATTATTCACGCCAGAAAGTCGGCGTGAAAAGAACCAGCAGCGTGAACACTTCAAGGCGTCCAAACAGCATGGTTAAGATTAAGATCCACTTGGCGACGTCGTTCATAGACGTAAAGTTGTCCGCCACAACGCCCAAGCCGGGTCCCAGGTTGTTAAGCGTAGCCGCGACCGCTGCAAACGCTGAGAAGTCATCGACGCCTGTGGCAATAATTGCCAGCATACTCAGCAAGAACACCAGGGCGTAAGCAGAGAAAAAGCCCCAGACTGCCTCAAGAATGCGTTCAGGCAGTGCGCGATTCCCTAACTTGATCGTGTACACCGCGTTGGGATGCACCAGCCGCTTTAGCTCTCGTGATCCTTGTTTAAACAGCAGCAGGATGCGGATCACTTTCAGGCCGCCCCCGGTGGAACCCGCCATACCGCCAATAAAGGCGGAACATAAAAGCAGGACAGGCAAGAAAAGCGGCCAACGCGCGATGCTATCTGTGGTGAAGCCGGCGGTCGTCGCCATCGACACCACTTGGAAGAAGGCTTGATTGAGCGTTTGCCAACCACTGTCATAAACGTGGTGGAACCACAGCACCAGCGTACAAATGCAAACCAGCGTCAGCTGCACACCGATAAACATCCGAAACTCAGGATCGCGCCAGTACACTTTCAGGTTACGGCCGCTCAAGAGAGAAAAGTGCAGGCCATAATTACAGCCTGATATCAGCAAGAATATCGCTACGATGGTGTTAATCGTTGGACTGTTAAAGTAGCCAATACTGGCGTCATGCGTGGAAAAGCCCCCAATCGCGATGGTTGAAAAGCTGTGACCAATCGCGTCAAACATTGGCATTCCCGCTAGCCATAATGCCAGCGCGCAGGCGACAGTCAGTAGCACATAGATGAGCCACAGCGTTTTCGCGGTTTCGGCAATGCGCGGGCGCATTTTGTTATCTTTTAACGGCCCCGGCATTTCAGCACGGTACAGCTGCATCCCTCCAACGCCCAAAATAGGCAGAATGGCCACCGCCAGAACAATGATCCCCATCCCGCCCAGCCATTGCAGCATTTGTCGATAAAAAAGAATGGCTTTAGGTAACGAGTCCAGTCCCGTGAGCGTGGTCGCACCGGTGGTGGTTAGCCCTGAAAAGGATTCGAAAAACGCATCGGTAAATGAGAGGTGGGGCTGCTCGGCAAAAATAAAGGGCATGGCCCCTACGCTGCCCAGCACGGTCCAAAACAGCACGACGATCAAAAAGCCTTCACGCGGTTTCAGCTCTGTTTTTTGTTTGCGGTTCGGCCACCATAGCAGGGAGCCAATCGCGATAGCCATCATAAACGTCTGACTAAACGCGCGGCCGGCGCCGTCACGATAAATTAACGCGACCAAGCCTGGCACGATCATGGTTACCGAGAACAAAATCACCAACAGGCCCACAATGCGGGTAATGGCGCGAAAATGCATTCAGCCGTTCCTTAAACGATACGAGTTAGGAATCCAGCGCGGTCAGCGTCAGCGCCCCGCGGCTGTAGTCAGAAAGGTTTTGCTGGAAGCCTTCAATCTGCGCATGAGGCAGCGCCACGCGCAGCAGAATGCGATCCTGATAATGGCTCTCTTCAAGCCTGCCGTCAAAACGCTGCAGTAGACGCTCAATGTCGCCAAGCTGCGCGTAGTCGCACTGCAATGAAAAACGTTGCATGGGTACCTTGCGCTGCCGGGGCAGCCGCTTAAGACCCTGCTGTACACCACCGCCGTAAGCTTTTACCAGCCCGCCGGTGCCAAGCATAATACCGCCATAATAGCGAACCACGACTGCAGTGATCTCGCCCACGCCACTTCCCATCAGCTGCGCCAGCATCGGTTTTCCTGCGGTACCGGAAGGCTCACCGTCGTCAGAAAAACCCAGCTGCTGGGAATCATCCGGCGCACCCGCAACCCACGCCCAGCAGTGGTGCCGCGCGGTGGGATGCATGCTTTTTACATGCTGGACAAAGGCACGCGCAGCGTCGACGCCGCGCGTATGGGCGAGCAGAGTAATGAAGCGACTTTTTTTAATGGTTTCCTCGCTGACGCTCACGGCCTCAGCGGGAATATCGTAAGCGTCCATTAGGCCAGATGCAGATCGCGCGTCATATTCTCATTGCGGTGGGGATGAATCACCACGTTGTCTTCAATACGGATACCGCCGTAAGGTTTCAGTGCGTCAATCGCCTGCCAGTCAAAGTACTGGCTGAATTTGCCGCCGCGTAAGGGGGCCAGCAGTGAGTCAATGATATAAAACCCCGGCTCGATGGTCAGTACCATGCCCGGCTCCAGCACGCGCGTACAGCGCAAATAAGGATACTGTGACGGCGCCGCCAGATGCGTGCCGGTATCGTCCTGCATGAAACCTGCCACGTCATGCACCTGCAGGCCCAGCGGATGACCTAAGCCGTGCGGCATAAAGGGGCCGGTGAGGTCTTCGGCCACCAGCGCCTCTTCCGTCAGCCCTTTCACCAGTTCGAACTTCAGCAGCAAACGTGCAATACGCTGATGCATTTGCACGTGGTAGTCGGTGTAGCGCACGCCAGGCTTCAACGTGGCGATCAGCGCCAGCTCTTCTTTATTCATTGCCTCAACCATGTCGGCGTAGCGCGATTTACTCTTCGCAGCATAACTGCGGGTTAGATCGGCCGCATAGCCAAGATACTCTGCCCCGGCATCAATCAAAAAGCTGTGGCGCTTAGCCGGCGGCTGATGGTCGAGCTTGGTGTAGTGCAGCACCGCAGCGTGCTCGTTAAGCGCAATAATATTGCCGTAGGGCACGTCAGTATCACGGTGGCCGGTTGCGGTGAGATACGCCTGATTAATATCAAACTCGCTCATGCCGGAGAAAAACGCCTCTTTCGCAGCGCGATGCCCAGCAACCGCCAACTTCTGCGCTTCACGCATACAGGCCAACTCATAGTCGGTTTTGATGCTGCGGTGGTAGTGCAAGAAGTCGATGACCCCTTTGGGATTGATGTGCTCAGCCTGAATACCCAGCTGTGACGCTCGCGCAGGCACCGGCCCAATATAGGCAACGTTTGTACGCTGGGCAGGCAGGCGCTGTGCAATCTCGTCGCTGTTTTTTAAGCCGACTACGTCAACATCTTGCGTCCAGAAGCTTGTGGGTAGCGGCTCAACGTTGTGCCAGTAATCCACTGGCGAATAGAACCACAGCTTGGGTTTGTTTACGCCATCAACCCACAACCAGCAATTGGGCACCTGCGTCACCGGCACCCACGCTTTGAATTGGGGATTCACCTTGAACGGATAGGTGTGATCGTCAAGAAACACGCTCATTAACTCGCCGGAATGAATGAGCATGGCGTCTAACTTAAAGCGCGCCAGCACCTGTTGCGCCCGCTGCTGCAGCGTTGCGATATGCGCGTGATACAGGGTTTTCAGTGAATCCATTGACTTGTCTCCGATGTCGCGAAAGTGGCCGCAGTGTAGCACAGCGGCCTGCCCGATGCCCCGTTGCGCGCGCTGTGATCCCCGTATCAAATAAGCAAACTCTCGTTTGCAAAAAATTAACCTGACACCCACACTCCTGAACATCTGGTATGACCAGATCACCTTTCGCGTTTCAGGAGACGGACATGCTCTACCAAGGCGATACGCTTTCAATTCACTGGCTTGACGATGGCATCGCCGAGCTGGTTTTCGATGCGCCAGGTTCAGTAAATAAACTGGACACCAAAACGGTTGCGGCCTTAGGCGAAGCCCTAAGTGTACTGGAACAGCAGTCAACGCTGCGTGGACTGCTGCTGACCTCCGCCAAACCGGCCTTTATAGTCGGGGCCGATATCACAGAATTTTTGTCCCTGTTCGATGCCCCAGAAGAGAAGCTGAGTCAGTGGCTGGCCTTTGCGAACAGCATTTTTAATCGCCTGGAAGATCTGCCCGTGCCCACCGTGTGCGCCATTGACGGCTATGCGCTGGGCGGCGGCTGCGAATGCGTGCTGGCCACCGATTTTCGCGTCGCTACGCCGGGCGCGCGCATCGGCCTGCCCGAAACCAAGCTGGGCATTATGCCGGGCTTTGGCGGCAGCGTACGTTTGCCACGCCTGCTCGGCGCCGACAGCGCGCTGGAGATTATCGCCGCAGGCAAAGACGTTGACGGCGAGAGCGCCCTGAAGCTGGGACTGGTTGATGCGGTCGTCAGCGCGGAGCACTTACGCAGCGCGGCGCTGACCATGCTGCAGGATGCCATCGTAGAAGGCAGCTGGCAGGCGCGCCGTGCGCCGAAGCTGGCGCCGCTGAAGCTGAGCCCTATCGAAGCGGCCATGAGCTTCACCATTGCTAAAAGCATGGTGATGCAAACGGCCGGTAAGCACTATCCCGCGCCAATTTCGGCCGTTAAAACCATTGAAGCCGCCGCCGGTTTAGGCCGTGACGATGCGCTGAAGCTGGAAACCGCAGCGTTTGTGCCGCTGGCGCAGAGCGACGTTGCCCGGGCGCTTGTCGGCATTTTCCTGAACGATCAATATGTCAAAGGCCTGGCGAAGAAACACAGCGCCGCCGCTGGCGCACCGCACCACGCAGCGGTGTTAGGCGCGGGCATCATGGGCGGAGGTATTGCCTACCAATCCGCATGGAAAGGCGTACCGGTTCAGCTTAAAGATATCAATCCACAAGCCCTTACGCTCGGCATGACCGAAGCCAGCAAATTGCTGAACAAACAGTTGGCGCGCGGCAAAATTGATGGCACGAAGCTGGCAAGCGTGCTCACGACCATACAACCGACGCTGGATTATGCCGGTTTCGAACGCGCCGACGTCGTGGTAGAAGCGGTGGTTGAAAATCCTCAAATCAAAGCGAAAGTACTGGCAGAAACCGAGCAGCATCTGCGTGAGGATGCCATCCTCGCGTCCAACACGTCGACCATTCCCATTAGTCAGCTGGCGAAAGCGCTTAAGCGACCGCAAAATTTCTGCGGCATGCACTTCTTTAATCCCGTCCCACGCATGCCCCTGGTGGAAGTCATTCGCGGTGAACAAACGGACGAAGCCACGCTGAGTAAAGTGGTGGCTTGGGCAAGCAAAATGGGCAAAACCCCGATTGTGGTTAACGATTGCCCCGGTTTCTTCGTGAACCGCGTGCTGTTCCCCTATTTCGCCGCCTTCAGCCTGCTGCTGCGCGACGGCGCTGACTTCCGCCAAATCGATAAAGTGATGGAAAAACAGTTTGGCTGGCCAATGGGGCCGGCGTGGCTGTTGGATGTGGTCGGTATTGATACGGCCCATCACGCTCAACATGTCATGGCCGAGGGGTTTCCCGCACGCATGCAAAAAGACTCTCGCGACGCCATCGACGTATTGTTTGACGCGAAACGCTATGGTCAGAAAAACGGCATGGGCTTTTACCTGTGGGAACAGGACAAAAAAGGCAAGGCACAGAAGCGTGCCGATGCCGCCGTTGACGCGCTGCTTGAACCTGTTTGCGAACCGCGCCGGGTGTTCAGCGACGAAGAGATCATCAATCGTATGATGCTGCCGATGCTGCACGAAGTGGTGCGCTGCCTCGAGGAGAAGATCATTGCCTCGCCAGCGGAAGCCGACATGGCGCTGGTGTACGGGCTGGGATTCCCGCCTTTTCGCGGTGGCGCGTGCCGCTTTATGGACACGCTCGGTATCAGCAATGTGGTGGATCAAGCCAAACGCTATGTTTCACTCGGCCCGCTTTACGCGCTGCCAGAACTGCTGCAGCAAAAAGCGCATCAGCATCAAAGCTGGTATCCCGTGGTGCAACCGATTGATGAAGCGGCGCTGCAAAGTGCCTGAGGTAATGAAAATGGAAAATGTGGTGATTGTCGATGCCGTGCGCACGCCAATGGGACGTTCGAAGGGCGGCGCATTTCGTCAGGTACGCGCGGAAGATCTCTCCGCGCACCTGATGCGTGAACTGCTGAGTCGTAATCCGGCGGTGGATCCGGCGTCGCTGGATGACATTATTTGGGGCTGCGTCCAACAGACGCTGGAACAAGGTTTTAATATCGCACGCAACGCCGCGCTGCTCGCGGAAATCCCTCATCGCGTGCCAGCCAGCACGGTGAATCGCCTGTGCGGCTCCTCCATGCAGGCGCTACACGACGCCGCACGCGCCATCATGGTGGGAGACGCACACAGCTGTTTAATTGGCGGCGTAGAACACATGGGCCACGTGCCGATGAGCCACGGCGTGGATTTTCATCCCGGCTTGGGCCGCACGGTAGCCAAAGCGGCGGGCATGATGGGCTTGACCGCTGAAATGCTGGCGCGCATGCACAATATCAGTCGCGAGCAGCAAGATGCTTTTGCCGTGCGCTCTCATCAGCGCGCCTGGGCTGCCACACAGCGCGGTGACTTTGCGCGTGAAATCGTTCCGACCTACGGCCACGACGCGAATGGCGTATTGAAGCGCTATACCACCGATGAGGTGATTCGCGAAGAAACCAGCCTGGAGGGATTAGCGGCGCTGCGGCCCGCCTTTGACCCGGTTAACGGCACCGTCACCGCGGGCAGCAGCTCCGCGCTCTCGGATGGCGCAGCGGCCATGCTGATCATGAGCGAAAGCCGCGCGCGCGCGTTAGGATTAACGCCGCGTGCGCGCATTCGCAGCATGGCGGTGATGGGCTGCGATCCCTCTATCATGGGATACGGTCCGGTGCCCGCCAGCAAGTTAGCGCTCAAACGCGCCGGGCTGACGACAGAGGATATCGATCTGTTTGAGCTCAACGAAGCGTTTGCCGCCCAAACGCTGCCGTGCCTAAAAGATTTAGGTCTGCTGGATCGGCTGGATGAAAAAGTGAATCTCAACGGCGGCGCAATCGCGCTGGGCCATCCGCTGGGATGTTCTGGCGCGCGGATCAGCACCACGCTGATCAATCTTATGGAACGCCGCGATGCGCAATTTGGTCTGGCGACCATGTGTATTGGTTTGGGTCAGGGAATTGCGACGATTTTTGAACGCATTTAATACGTTGAATGTTGCACATGCTCCCGCCCTGATGGGCGGGCTTTTTTGGTGGCCTGTCTGGGCCCACCTTTAAATGAACGCAAAGGCATCGCCAAACATGCGATCTTCCAGCGCGCCGCGCTCACTGCAAAACCGCTCCCGCGCAATCTTCGCCATTTCGAAACGCCCCGCAATGTAGATGTCATGTTCATGCAGTGAAGCAAAATCTTGCATCACCGCGGTCAGCACCGTACCGCTGCGTCCTTGCCACCCTTCGGCAGGCTGTTCGACAACCGGGATCACCTTGAGGTTGGGATGCTTCACCGCAAGTGCGTCAAGCTCATCCAGATCGTACAGGTGCATCAGTTCACGTCCGCCCCAGTAAATGGCGATATCGCGATCGGGATTTTCTGCCAGCGCGGTGAGCAGGATCGAGCGGGCGTAAGAAAAGCCCGTGCCTCCGGCAATTAAGATAATAGGCCGCCCACTCTCTTCGCGCAGCCAGGCGTCGCCGTGCGGCATATCTACCGTGATCTGACGATCGTTTTTAATGCGATCCATCACCGCCATGGCGTAGAGATTCAGGTCAGACGCCCCGATGTGCAGCTCAATGATGTCTTTTTCCATCGGCGTTGAGGCCAGCGAAAACGGACGCTTATCCCGCTCGTCCATCACCACCATAAGATACTGCCCCGCGCGGAAGCTGAACGCTGCCGCCGGAATCAACCGAACGCGGTAAACGGTATCGGTAATGGCTTCAACCGAAGTCACTTTGCAGCTTAACGTCGTCATACGTTCCCTTTTTCTGTTGCTCTGCTGCCGTTAACGCGGCGGCGATTTGGCAAAGATAGCTAGCTCATCCCAGATCGCGTCAATACGCGCCGTTACGGCGGGATCTTTCACGATCGGCGTTCCCCATTCGCGCGTGGTCTCGCCGGGCCATTTATTGGTGGCATCCAGGCCCATTTTCGACCCAAGGCCAGACACCGGCGAGGCAAAATCAAGGTAATCTATCGGCGTATTTTCAACCAGCACCGTATCTCGCGCCGGGTCCATGCGGGTGGTGATCGCCCAGATCACGTCATTCCAGTCACGCGCATTCACATCCTCGTCGCATACAATCACAAACTTGGTGTACATAAACTGGCGCAGGAACGACCACACGCCAAACATCACGCGTTTGGCGTGACCGGCATACTGCTTCCTGATCGTCACCACCGCCAAGCGGTAGGAGCAACCTTCCGGTGGCAGATAAAAATCCACAATTTCCGGAAACTGTTTGATCAGGATAGGCACCAGCACTTCGTTTAGCGCCACGCCCAGCACAGCAGGCTCATCCGGTGGCCGTCCTGTGTAAGTGGAGTGATAAATAGGCTGACGGCGCTGCGTCACGTGCGTTACGGTAAACACCGGGAAACTGTCTACTTCATTGTAGTAGCCGGTGTGATCGCCGTATGGTCCTTCCGGTGCCATGTCGCCCGCTTCGATATACCCTTCCAGCACAATCTCCGCGCTTGCCGGTACTTCGAGGTCATTGGAGACGCATTTCACCACTTCCGTTTTGTTGCCGCGCAGCAGTCCGGCAAACGCGTACTCAGAGAGCGTGTCTGGCACCGGGGTGACGGCACCCAGGATGGTAGCCGGATCGGCTCCAAGCGCCACCGAAACGGGAAAACGCTCGTCCGGATGCGCTTTGCACCACTCTTGAAAATCCAGCGCGCCGCCGCGGTGCGATAACCAGCGCATGATCACGCGGTTTTTACCTATCACCTGTTGGCGATAAATACCCAAATTTTGCCGCTCTTTGTGGGGGCCGCGCGTCACGGTTAATCCCCATGTAATCAGCGGCGCGGCATCGCCTGGCCAGCATCGCATCACCGGAATACGCGACAGATCAACATCATCGCCGCTAAACACCTCTTCCTGGCACGGCGCATGGCGCAGACGCTTAGTCGGCATATTCAGCACCTGTTTGAACTGCGGCATTTTATCAAACAGATCGCGGAAACCTTTCGGCGGCTCGGGCTCTTTTAAGAACGCCAGCAGCTTACCGACTTCGCGCAGCGCACTGACGTCTTCCTGCCCCATGCCCATGGCCACCCGCTTGGGCGTGCCAAACAGGTTGCACAGCACCGGCATGCTGTATCCTTTCGGATTTTCAAACAGGAGCGCCGGGCCACCAGCACGCAGCGTGCGATCGGCAATCTCGGTCATTTCTAGCTCAGGATCGATTTCCTGAGTGATGCGTTTCAGTTCGCCGCGCTGCTCGAGCAGCGCGATGAAGTCTCGTAAATCCTGATATTTCATGCGGCGTTAGCTTCCGGCCAGAGTGAAGCAGCGATTATAAGTTTGTTCGCGCTGGCATGTTAAGGTTTCTGCGTTAAACCGTCGCGCAAACAAAAGGCACCAGCGGCTGCAGAGGCAGCGTATCGTGATACGCGGCGATCGGGGCATGATGACGAAAGACTTTAAAATCCTCGCCGCGCGCGCTGTAGTAGCGAAAATGATTATCGCTCACGTGGAGGAAACTGCCCTCGCGCAGGGCGATCACGGACTCATCGGGATTCACGGCGCAAAACTCTGCCAGCCGCTCGTCGCGGGTTTCCCCCATGTGGCCGCTGACGTGCGCATCCAGATAGTGCGGGTTGATCTGCACCGGGAATAGCCCGAGCGCGGGCAGCACGACGCTGCTTCGCACCGGCATATCATTGGTGGTGCGAATCGACGGTGTCGCCACGTTACAGCCGGCGCTCCAGCCAACGTAGGGCACATTGCGCTCACGGACAGCACGCTGAATAGGCACAATCAAGCCTTGCTCATGCAGCATCTGGTTCAGGAACCACGTATTCCCGCCGCTGACCAGAATCAGTTCCGCCTGTTCAATGGCCACCCGCGGCGACGCAAACTCACCCAGCGTACGCACGGTAATGCCAAGCGAATCAGTTAACTCCTGCGCGCGTTGCGCAGGGTCGCCTCGCAGAATGGCATAAGGCACCAGCACCGCGGAAGTAATGCCGCGACGGGCGATCGTCGCGTGTAACTGCGGATGGGCATAACTCAGCAGCGGCGCCTCGCTGGACATTCTACCGTTGCTTAACAGAAACAGTTCCATTTGCCGGTCCTTTTCGTGTTCTTATTAATGATGAAAGGGGAGTCTGATACAGATGCGCGCCAGCCGTCAATTCTTACTGGAAAGCGCCGCAGTGCCGCAACGAACGGATAAAACAGCCTCGAATTAGCGTTTTTGGCGGGGCTTAGCCGTACTGATGCGCTATAACTCTGACAGCAGGTTTGATATTCTTGAGGTCCATTCTTTCGGAGCAGTTATGGAATCCTGGTATTTACTCTATTGCAAACGTGGGCAGCTGATGCGTGCGAAAGAGCATCTTGAGCGGCAAGCGGTGACCTGCCTTAGCCCGATGATTGCGTTGGAGAAAATCGTGCGCGGTAAGCGCACCACCGTCAGCGAGCCGCTGTTCCCTAACTATCTGTTTATCGAATTCGATCCGGAAGCGATTCACACCACCACCATTAGCAGCACGCGCGGCGTCAGCCACTTTGTCCGATTTGGCACCCTGCCCGCGACGGTCTCGTCGGACGTGATTGCCGCGCTGCAAACCGACGTGCCGCAAATCCTGCTTGATCCAGAAACGCCACAAAGCGGGGATGAAGTGATCATCACCGAAGGTACCTTTGAAGGGCTGCGCGCAATTTTTGCCGAGCCCGACGGTGAAACCCGCTCTGTACTGCTGCTTAACTTGTTGAATAAACAGGTCATGCGCAGCGTTGATAACAAGCAGTTTCGTAAGCTTTAAGCCAGTCTAAACAGCTGACGCGCGTTGCGATCCACCACGGCCCCTAATGCGTCGGCCTCTTCTCCCCGCCACATTGCCACCTGCTGCACAATGTGCGGCAAAAAGCAGGGCTCGTTGCGCCGCGACGTAGGACGTGGACGCATATCGCGCGGCAAAAGATAGGGCGCGTCAGTTTCCAGCAGTAGCCGCTCAGACGGAATCAGCGGCAGCATCTCTCTCAGTTCCAGGCCGCGGCGCTCATCACAGACCCAGCCGGTGATGCCCACGGATAACCCCATCGCAAGACACGCGGCGAGTTCATCGCGCGTGCCGGTAAAACAGTGCACCACCGCGCCAACCAGTTTGGGCAACCACGGTTCCAGTACGGCAGCAAAACGCTCGTGCGCTTCACGGCAGTGTAAAAACACCGGCAGCTGCAACTCTGCGGCCAGTGCCAGCTGAGCATCGAACGCATACTCCTGCTGCGCATGCGCGGCGAGGTTACGATTAAAATCCAGTCCGCATTCGCCGATCGCCACGACTTGCTCACTCTCCGCCAGACGGCGCAGCGTATTCGCCGTTTCCGCCGACCACTCGCTGGCATGATGCGGATGCACCCCAGCAGTTGACCAGCAAAAGCCGGGATGCGCGGCGGCCAGTTGACGTGCCTGCTGACTTTCCAGCGCATTAGTGCCGGTGATTAACAGGCCGGTGACGCCTGCTTCACGCGCACGTTTTACCACCTTATCGCGATCTTTTGCGAACTGCGTGCTGGTCAGGTTTACACCGATATCAAACATGTTCTCTCCCAATGGCTTCTATCCTCGTTCGCGCGCAGCGAACGCCGGATAGACAAACCGCCCAACGGGTGGGCGGTTTAGCGTCTCTTTTCATTTCGTTCCGTGACGAAATGCCCTGTCTAAAGGACATCAGGATTCAGGGTTCTGTTCCTCATCCTGTAACGCATGACGCCCTTTACCCACATAGTAGCGGGAGAAGAATACGCCGACTTCAAACAGGCAGTACATCGGAATAGCGAGCAAAGTTTGCGAAAAAACGTCAGGCGGCGTAAGCAGCATCCCCACCACGAAGGCGCCTACCAAAATGTAAGGCCGCTTCTTTTTCAGATCCTCTGGCGTAGTGATGCCGGTCCAGCAGATCAGCACAATCGCAATCGGCACCTCAAAGGCAACGCCAAACGCCATAAAGATGGTCATCACAAAATCGAGGTAGTTCGTGATGTCGGTTGCGATAGTTACGCCCTGCGGCGCGGTTTTTGCAAAAAAGCCAAACGCCAGCGGAAACACAATGAAGTACGCGAAGGCCACGCCCACATAAAACAGCAGCGTACTGGAGAACAGTAGCGGCATGACCAGCTTGCGCTCGTGGCGATAAAGCGCGGGCGCGACAAAGGCCCACACCTGATACAAAATCACCGGCACGGCCAGGAATACCGAGACAATAATGGTGAGCTTGATAGGCGTAAAAAAGGGCGATGCCACGTCGGTGGCAATCATGCTCGCACCCACCGGCATTTGGCTAATCAGCGGTGACGCGACGGCGTGATAAATGTCGTTCGCGAAGTAGACCAGACAAAGAAAGATAACAAAGACTGCAATAATGCAGTTTAACAGACGCTTGCGCAGCTCAATCAGGTGACTGATGAGCGGTTGGGTATCTTCAACGGCCATGATTATCGTTCATCTTTAGCAGAAGGGGCTGCCGCAGTGCTGTCAGACGCATGCGCATTCTCTGGTTTCACGGCGCTGGCACCGGGCGTTTCTTCCGGCAGCGGCGCAGGTTCGCGGACGCCGTGCGCCGTTTCTGACGCCACGGTGTGCGCTGGGGCGGTTTCGGACGGTGCTGGCGCAGGACGAGTCTGATGAATGGTGTTCGCTTCATCCTCCTCTTTCTCGATCTCACTGCTTTGCTGAACCGAGCGCTTCATGGAATCCGCCGTTTTACGCAGCTCTTCCATCGACTGCTTAAGCTCAGGAGAGAGCGTACCGCGCCCGGCTTCTTCCACCTTTTTCAAGCTGTCCTGCAGCTCCTGCAGTTTCAACTCCTGCGCCAGCTCGTGCTGTACGTTAGCGGCCAAAGATCGTATGGCTCTAATCCAGCCCACGACGGTTTTCACCGCGACGGGTAAGCGCTGTGGGCCCAGTACAATCAAGCCGATCACGAACACCAATACCAGTTCACTAAACCCAATATCGAACACGGTTTTACCTTACTTATCTTGGGCGTCGTCTTTGCTCGCCGAGGTATGCTGTTTGTCAGCCAGGTTTTTGGCGTTGAAGTCAGCGTCCTGCTCTTTCGGGTGATCCTTTTTGTCGTCTTCATCACTCATGGCTTTTTTGAAGCCGCGAATAGAAGAGCCCAAATCCGAACCCAGGTTACGAAGCTTGTTGGTACCGAACAAAAGGACAACAATGACGGCAATGATTAACAATTGCCAAATACTGATACCGCCCATGAGATATGCCTCTGTGATTCTGTAAAAACGGTTGTGTGTAATGCGCAAAAGCCCCTATGGATTTAGGCTTAAGCCAGCGACATTACGCGATTTGTACTGGCCAAACAATCAGATTGTCTTACGCCAGCCGACCAGCCAGGTGACGATGCCCGCCGCCATTAAGAGTGCCGGGAAGAAATCCCAATCCGGGCGACTGAGCAGCACGGCGGTGCCAGTTAACAGCAGCGTCGCCCCTACGCCAAACAGGTAGCGCGACTGATGGTGCCGCGTGCGCTGTGCGTTCAAATCGTTAACTAACCGATCCACGCTGTGCCGCAATAATTTATGCTGCTGTAAACTGTCGTAGAACAATTCTGGCAGCTCTGGCAGCTTCTCCGCCCAGTAAGGCGCTTTTTCTTTCACCGCACGCACAATGGCTGGAATGCCGACCTGATCTTTAATCCAGTCTTCGAGGAACGGCTTGGCGGTTTTCCACAGATCCAGCTGTGGATAAAGCTGGCGACCAATGCCCTCAACGTACAGCAAGGTTTTTTGCAGCAGTACCAGCTGTGGCTGGACTTCCATATTGAAGCGCCGCGCGGTGTTAAACAGATTCAACAAGACGTGACCAAACGAGATTTCCGCCAGCGGCTTTTCAAAAATGGGCTCACACACGGTGCGAATCGCAAACTCGAAATCTTCTACGTTGGTATCTGGCGGCACCCAGCCGGAATCGACGTGCAGCTCGGCAACCTTACGGTAGTCACGGTTAAAGAAGGCGATAAAGTTTTCAGCCAAATAGCGCTTATCTTCTTTGTTTAACGATCCCACGATGCCACAGTCGATCCCGATGTACTGCGGATCTTCAGGATGGTCGTAACTGACAAAAATATTGCCGGGATGCATGTCGGCATGGAAGAAGCTGTCGCGGAATACTTGGGTGAAAAACACCTGCACGCCGCGCTCAGCCAGTAGCTTCATGTTGACGCCGTGCTGCTCCAGTGTCGCCACATCCGAAATCGGAATACCGTAGATGCGCTCCATCACCATCATGGTTTCGCTGCAGTAGTCAGAAAATACTTCCGGTACGTAAAGCATACTGCTGTTTTCAAAATTGCGGCGCAGCTGAATGGCGTTTGCCGCTTCGCGCAGCAGATTGAGTTCATCCAGCAAGGTTTTTTCGTAGTCGCGCACCACTTCAACCGGACGCAGGCGTCGGCCATCCGGCAGCAAACGCGGTACCCAGCGCGCGAGACGGTAGATCAGCCGCATATCCGCTTTAATCACCGGCAAAATGTCCGGGCGAATCACTTTTATCACCACCTGGCGGCCATTAGACTTCAGCGTGGCCGTGTGCACCTGCGCAATCGAGGCCGAGGCCAGCGGCGTGATGTCAAAATCCTCAAACCACGTCTCTACGGGGCCGCCAATGGAGTGCTCAATCTGCGCTTTGGCTTTGTGGCCGTCAAAAGGCGCTACGCGGTCCTGTAAAATGGCCAGCTCGTCGGCAATTGCCGGCGGAAACAGATCGCGACGGGTCGAAAGCATCTGACCAAACTTGATCCATACGGGCCCAAGCTGCTCCATCGCCAGGCGAAGACGGATACCCATCTCTGCGTCTTTGTGCCGGTTCGGGATCCAGAATATGGTGCGCCGCCACAATCGCAGCGGCAAGGTGATGCGCATACGGGGAATCAACTCATCAAGACCGTACGTCAGGAAGATCTTGATAATAAAGTATAAGCGCCGAATTTCTCCCAGCGTCATTTCGCCTCCAGCTGTGCCAAACGCGCTTCAAACGCATTAAGCGAACGTTCCATCGCCTCAACCTCATCACTGAACCAAGCCTGCTCCAGCGCACCCGGCGCTACGCGCCACTCTTCAGTCAGCACCTGACCAAGGTCATCGCGCCGACGCAGCACGCGCTTTTGCACAAACGCCAGCGCCTGCTGTGCAGCCTGACTGACGCCCTGCGCGGCAATGTCGCCCATCCACGGCGCCAGATACTCCGCCGGATCCAGTTCAGCCAAATCCATCAGCGCCGAGAACTGCTGCACCACCTGCAGATCGCCGTCCACATTGAGTTCACCGCTGCGAATCAGGTGAGTCAGCTGCTGGCGGTCACGCAGCTTGGGAAGCGTGCTGACGTTAAGCGTCACGGTGCAATCGCTGCTGTCCTGCCAGTCGCTTAGCACATCCAACTGCAGTTCGCTAAACACCAGCACCACGGGAAAATCCAGCTCTTGCAGGCGCAAGGTCAGCACTTTACCGACCAAACGTTGGCGTGCCGCTTTCAGGCTTCGGTCACGATAGAGAATGCGGTTGAGGGCGGTTTCAAGGCCGCCCGTGATAAGCGGGGTAAAAGTCATGATCGTTTAGAACTTAAAGCCACGGTGCAGCGCTACGATACCACCGGTCATGTTTGTAAAGGTGGTATTTTCAAAGCCTGCGTCGTTCATCATCGCTTTCAGGGTTTCCTGATCGGGATGCATGCGAATGGACTCCGCCAAATAGCGGTAGCTTTCAGCGTCCTTTGCCACCAGCTGCCCGATGCGCGGCAGAATATGGAATGAATAGGTATCGTAGGCTTTGCTCAGCGGCTCCAGCACCGGCTTGGAAAACTCCAGAACCAGTAAGCGTCCACCCGGTTTGAGCACGCGGTACATTGACGCCAGCGCCTTCTCTTTTTCGGTCACGTTACGCAAACCGAATGAAATGGTGATGCAATCGAAATGATTATCCGGGAAAGGCAAGGCTTCCGCATTGGCCTGTACGTAACTGACGTTGCCTGTTACCCCCAGGTTTCGCAGCTTTTCCCGCCCCATTTTCAACATAGAGCTATTGATATCGGCCAATACAACTTGACCTGTTTCGCCCACTAAACGGGAAAATTTCGCGGTTAAGTCGCCGGTTCCGCCAGCCAAATCCAGTACGCGCTGACCCCGGCGCACGCCGCTGCTGTCAATGGTAAAGCGCTTCCAAACGCGATGAATGCCGAACGACATCAGGTCGTTCATCAGGTCATATTTCGCCGCCACGGAGTGAAACACGTCTGCGACTTTGTCGGCCTTTTCACTTTTCGCTACGGTCTGGAAGCCAAAGTGGGTAGTTTCCTGCTGTGATTCATCTGCCATCGGGTTTACCTGTTCCACAAACAATACTCGTCAAAGTGTATCAGAGTCGTGCGATCCGAGCACGTAACCACCGCGCTATTCATTGATGCGCCGCAGCACCTCGTCAGATGAATCCGTTGCATTTTCATCCGTACTGCGATCGTCCATTCCATTTTCATCTGCTTCGTCCGGCAGTGCCTGCGCGGCCAGCTGGGGATTAATGGGGCGTTTGATCTCCACGCCCAGCGTGCGAAACGCTTCACTTTGTGCGATCAGATTCCCCCGACCTTCAGCGAGCTTTTTCATCGCCTGCCGATAGCTCTGCTGGGCTTTATCAAGATTCTGGCCAATGCCGCTCATGTCATCGACAAACAGCCGCATCTTGTCATACAGGCGCGCCGCGCGGTCGGCGATGCGCTGCGCGTTGCGACTCTGATGCTCGTAACGCCACAGATTATTGATAGTCCGCAGCGCCACCAGCAGCGTGGTCGGGCTGACCAACATGATATTTTGCTGCAGCGCTTCGGAAATCAGCTCTGGCTGACGGTCAATCGCCAGCAGAAAAGCGGGCTCGACAGGGATAAACATCAACACATAATCCAGTGAGCGTAAACCGGGCAATTGTTGATAATCTTTACGGCCCAGCAAGCGAATATGGCTACGCATGGCGCTGACATGCTCCTGGATAGCTTGCTCGCGAGTCGCTTCATCTTCCGCATTAAAGTAACGTTCGTAGGCAATAAGCGTCATCTTGGCATCAATGACCACATCCTTGCCCTGCGGCAGACGCACAATCACATCGGGCTGCATTCTGCCCTGCTGCTCCAGCTGCACGCTAACCTGCGTCTGGTACTCATAGCCTTCGCGCAGCCCAGAGGCTTCGAGTACGCGACTGAGCACCACTTCACCCCAGTTGCCCTGGATCTTATTATCACCTTTTAACGCTTTGGTGAGGTTTAACGCTTCTTGGGCCATTTGCGCATTGAGCTGCTGCAGCTGGCGGATTTCGTGCGTCAGCGTATGGCGCTCGCGCGCTTCCTGACCAAAGCTGTCGTTAACCTGGCGGCGGAAACCTTCAAGCTGCTCGCGAAGCGGGCCAATTAAGCCGTTCAGGCTCTGGCGGTTTTGCTCATCCACGCGACGTCCGCTGTGCTCAAATATGCGGTTGGCCAAATTCTCGAACTGAGCGCTCAGGCGCTGTTCACTGTTGGTGAGCAGACGCTGCTTCTCCTCTGCGGCGTAGCGCGTCTCCTCAAGACGAATGGTGACCTCACGCAGTTCGGCCTCCTGCGCGCTGTTCACTTCCAGTTGATTACGCAGTTCACGCGCAAGCTGTTCGCTTTCGCCGCGCCAGTAGTCAAGCTGCTGCAGTCGCTCCTGCGCGGCGCTAAGCGTACCGTGCAGCTGGCGCAGCTCCTGCTCACGCTGCTGGATCTGCTGCTGTAATTGCTCAAGATGCTGTTGCTGACGCTGCTGCTGGTCCTCCAGCAGACGACGTTCGGTCACGAAGCTGGCGTGTTGATGACCGGCGCGCAGTTGAGCACACAGCCAGCCCAAGCCCAAACCGGCCAGCGCCAACGCGCCGCTAATGATAAGTTGCTGATCCATAATTCCTCCGCGGATCGTCTCGCTGAGGAAAAGGTAAGGTCGCACTGTATAGATGTCCAGACAATTTTATGTGCGCTTGTCCGGGTGTTGTCAGTTCAAGGCAGCATGCCTTAACGGGGTCATTCGGCGGCAAAAGGCGCGATCACAGCGCCCGCACCTGAAGATCCCCGGCTTTCCAGGCGTCCACAAGAAAAAACGGCATAGGCAGCACCCATTCCGACGCATTGATCACCCGCGCAGGATAGCACCATTGATGACCGTCGTACGCGATCTCAACCTGCTGTACGCCGTTTTCGGGATTAACCGCTTTACCGGCCATGCTGGCAAAACCGGCGTTGCTGCCGACGTGAAAGTGCGCCGTCTGCCAGCGCACTGGTGGATGTGCCGGCCACGATTGCGCATGATGAAAGCGAAAAATCTCGTCATGGTTAAGTAAACTCTCACGCACCGTGGGCCACAGCGCCACCTTCAGAAAATATTGATCGGTAAAGCGCGTGTTGCCCGCGTATTGGGCCACGAAGTCGCGCATCTGCTGCTCGACATGGTGGAAAACGCCGTGACAGCCGCCCCACATGCCTGCCAATAGCAGTTCGGTATGTGAGAAATAGTCGCGCATATGGTGAAACCAGTAGGGTGACTGTAGCCAAGCGTCCACCGCGGCCACTTCGCGCTCAGAAAGCAGAGAGTCGGCATCTCGCACCAGAAAACGCGTCACGCTGGGATCGTCCACAACTAAAAAGCGCCATAGCGTGGGAAAGAGGCCTTGCTTGCCGGTCATATCGATCAATTGCGTGTTCGGCTGACGCAGACGCTGCCAAACGTGTTGCGGCACGCTGTCGTCAAGATAGATACGGCACATCCAGTTTGGATAAAGCTCACGCGCGACCTCGACGTTTTTGATCATCGTTTCGCAGTAGCGCGGCTGGCTGCCGTACAAACTGAAGGCAATGATATTTTCCGCTGGCTTGTTGGGATTAAACGGCGGTGGGGTTGGCGCGGGATACGCCACTTTTTTCCCGTCCCGGAAAAGACGATCGGACTGCTGCAGCGACTCCAGACCGTAGCGCGCGACTTCCTCCATCTTGTCCAGCCAGCCGCACACTTCCGCTAAACCATCTAGCCAGGTTTCCGTGGCCTGGGCGCGCTGTGCCGCAGAGGAGTGATAAATTTTTTGATAGATTTTGTAGGACTTCTTGTATTCACCCACACGCATAAGCGTCAAGGCATAGTCACTGAGCACCTGCATATTATTCGGCATCACGCGCAGCACGTCTTCACAACATTGGCGTGCCAGCGGATAATTGGACTCCGCCATGGCCTGACGAAAACGCGCGGCGGCATTTTCAACGCGCGCCTGCGCGGCAGCAGGAGAACCCAATAAGGGGGAACGAGCAGGGATAACCGTTTTGCGCATAAGAAATTTCTCAGTTTTAGCTGGGACTGTGCGCAGTTTAGTCAGGCTTTGAGTGCATGACCCATAAGCCTGGTCTCGAATTATCCTCTGACTCGCGCACTACAGTAGGCGACGGGCGGCTTCCACCACGATTTTTACCGCATCGCTTTCGGTTTGCTTCATTGTGACGGCATCAGGGATCTCTTTTTGCGTACGATTCACAATGACGCCCGCCACCATGCCCGCACGCAGCCCCTGGCTGGCGCACATGGTCAATAGTGTAGCGGATTCCATCTCATAATTGAGCACGCCCATCTGCTGCCACTCTTCCATTGAGCCTTTAAACCGGCTGACCACGCGTCCAGAGAAGGTGTCATAGCGCTCTTGTCCCGGATAGAAGGTATCAGATGACGCGGTAATCCCAATATGGGTTGTTGCCCCGCATGCCTCTGCCGCCGCCACCAGCGCGGTGGTACAGCCGAAATCGGCTACCGCAGGGAACACCATCGGGGCGAAATGCAGGCTGGCGCCGTCAAGTCGGACCGACGCCGTGGTGACCAGCACATCGCCAACATTGATGTGCGGCTGAATGGCACCGGTCGTGCCCACGCGCAAAAACGTCCGCACGCCCAGCTGCGCCAGCTCTTCAACCGCAATAGACGTAGAAGGGCCGCCAATGCCGGTTGAGCACACCACAACCGGTTTTCCCTCAATCTCTGCAAGATACGTCGTAAATTCGCGATGGGATGCCAGATGTTGTGGGTTATCCATCAGCGCCGCGATTTTCTTCACGCGTTCCGGATCGCCCGGCACGATGGCGAGCTGGGCGCCTTTCAGATCGGCTCGAGTAATGCCAAGATGGAAAACGTCAGACTGGGCCATAACAGACTCCTGATAAAGAAAGGGAATAAGCGCGCCACTTTACGCCAAGCATCAGCACAAATATGTGACTAATTTCACTTCCGCTAATGAAACTTGCAATCATCGCCAATCAAAATGTGATTAATTTCACACAATCAACGCCCTTCATGCGGATTTGCCGCGTACGGTGCTGTGGAAATTCGTTGGCAATGTTAATAGAAGACGCTATGCGCGCCCACGCGCTAATCGGCCATCCTCAGCCATGGCGCCAGGCTATAGTTACGGGATTGCGCACACGCTAGCACGGAGAAAACCATGAAAAGTGAAGAAAACGGGGCCCCATCCTTAGCCGCTGGCGGTTTTGCTCAGGCTGTTCAACCCACGGCCGACAGCACCATTATTACCACCAGCGATAACCTCTACGCTGGCGAAACCACAGTACCAAGCCAGGGGGAAAATCTCCCCGCCTTTTATGCTCGGCCAAAAGTGTATGAAGGTACGCTGCCGGTGGTGCTGGTGGTACAAGAGATATTCGGCGTCCATGAGCATATTCGCGATATCTGCCGTCGCCTTGCTCATGAAGGGTATCTGGCGGTGGCACCAGAGCTCTATTTCCGCGAAGGCGACCCCAACGACTATGCCGATATACCCACGCTGTTTAAAGAGCTGGTGAGTAAAGTGCCGGATTCGCAGGTGCTCTCCGATCTCGATCACGTCGCCAACTGGGCGGCACGCCACGGTGGCGATATGCAGCGCCTGGCGATTACCGGCTTCTGCTGGGGCGGTCGCATTAGCTGGCTGTTCGCGGCGCACAACCCGCAGGTGCGTGCAGCGGCGGCGTGGTACGGGCGCCTCGAAGGCGAGAAAACCCTTAAACAGCAAAAGCACCCAATCGACGTGGCGGTGGATCTTAATGCGCCGGTGCTGGGCCTGTATGGTGGACAGGATGAGGGTATCCCCCTGGAAAGTGTCGAGAAAATGCGCCAGGCGCTGCATGCCGCCAACGCCACCGCAGAGATCGTGGTCTACCCCGAGGCGGGTCACGCCTTTAACGCCGATTATCGTCCAAGCTACCACGCGGAGTCTGCCAAAGACGCCTGGACGCGCATGCTGGCGTGGTTCAGACAGTACGGTGTCGCGCCCAAAGCCGAATAGCACGCGGGCGCGCAAGCGCCCGTTTTTTCTTCCCCGCCACACGCAACGTCGAACTGCCACCGTCATGCAGGCCTTGCCCCTGTGCGCCACAGGGGCAACCCGCCAAATTAATCCTGTCGCCACGCACGCTGTTTAGCCGTCCAGATGTTTACACCGCCATGAACTGCAGGTACTGTATAGGCACACGCGCATTTCGTGCTCTCTCGATGTGAAGGACGCTCATGATCGAACTTAAACACCTGCGAACGCTGCAGGCGTTACGTAATACCGGCTCGTTAGCCGCCGCCGCCGCTCAGCTGCATCAGACGCAATCAGCGCTGTCGCATCAGTTCAGCGATTTGGAACAGCGGCTGGGCTTTCGGCTGTTTGTACGCAAGAGTCAGCCGCTGCGTTTTACGCCGCAGGGAGAAATATTGCTGCAGTTAGCCGAGCAGGTTCTACCGCAGATTCAGCAGGCGCTTCAGGCCTGTGACGAGCCCCGCCAGACCACATTACGCATCGCCATCGAGTGTCACAGCTGCATTCAATGGCTGACGCCAGCGCTGAATAATTTTCGCCAACACTGGCCGCAGGTCATGATGGATTTCAAATCTGGCGTGACGTTTGATCCCCAACCCGCGTTGCAACAAGGCGAACTGGACGTGGTGCTGACCAGCGACATTCTGCCGCGCAGCGGTCTGTTTTATACGCCCATGTTTGACTATGAAGTGCGCTTAGTGCTGGCGCCCGATCATCCCCTGGCGCAGCGTGCACCGATCTCACCGGAAGATTTGGCCGATGAGGTGTTGATGATTTATCCGGTGCAGCGCCAGCGTCTGGATATCTGGCGACACTTTTTGCAGCCGGCTGGCGTCTCTCCCGCGCTGAAAAATGTGGATAACACCCTGCTGTTGATTCAGATGGTGTCGGCGGGCATGGGCATCGCAGCGCTGCCGCACTGGGTGGTTGAAAGTTTTGAGCAGCAAGGCCTGGTGGTGACGCGCACGCTGGGTGACGGTCTCTGGAGCCGTCTTTATGCGGCCGCCCGCGACGGCGAGCAACGTCAGCCGGTGCTGGAAGCCTTTGTGCGCTTCGCCCGACAGCACGCGTGCGAACACTTGCCGTACGTGCGCGACGCTTCTCGTCCCGGCACATTGCCGTTAGCGTCAAACTGATTGGCGGGCGATTGCCCTCGCCCGCGCTGTTATCCCCGCTCTGCCTGCTCTATAATGCGCCGCTTTGTTCGCTACCCCGGAGAGTTTCACCATGACCAATAACGATGTTCTGCGCAGCGTGCGCTATATGCTTGACCTGAGCGATAGCAAAGTGGTGGAGATTTTTGCCCTGGCGGGAAGTGACGTGCCGCTGGAAGATGTGCAGGCGTGGCTGAAGAAAGAGGATGACGCCGCGTTTCGCAAACTGCCCGATGTGCTCATGGGCTATTTTCTCAATGGCCTGATCTTTTACCGTCGCGGTAAAAGCGACGATGCGCCTGCGCCGTCGGTAGAGCGCCGCATGAGCAACAATATCTTCCTGAAAAAACTGCGTATCGCTTTTGCCCTGAAAACCAGCGACATTCCCGATGTGTTGGCAAAAGCGAACTTCAAGGTCTCGCAGGCGGAAATTGGCGCGATTTTTCGCAATCCCGATCACAAAAACTACCGCGAGTGCGGCGATCAAATCCTACGCAATTTCTTGAAAGGCATGACGCTGATCCAGCGCCCCGCCCCGGCGAAAAAGGCGTAAGCCGCGGGTCGACGTGATGAGCGCCGACCTCTCGGTTACCGACCGCCCTCTTCGCGGGCGGTGGCGTTCCCCAGAATCCAGCGCTTGTGCACGTAAAGCGACGCGACGATCACCGCTGCCCCGGCAATAAAGCTCGGCCAGTGCGGAGTTTGCTGCCAAATCGCCAGATTCACCAACAGGCCGGCGGGCACATGCATGTTGTTCATGATGCCCAGCGTGCCCGCATCCACCTGCGTCGCGCCGTAATTCCACATGAAATAGCCCAATCCCGATGCGGCAACGCCCAGCCACACCAGCACGCCCCACTGCAAGGAAGTGGTCGGTAATTTATGGGGATTTCCCCACAGCGTCCACGCCACAATAGCGATGATCACCGCGCCAAGATAGAACCAGGAGAACGCCGTATGCTGCGGCATTGGCCGCGTTTCCTGCAGCCGCTTATAGCCCACCATGCCGATGGCAAAGCAGATATTGGCCGCCTGCACCAGTAACAAGCCAAACCAGAAGTGGTCGCTGACTTTGTCATAGCGAATGATTGCCGCGCCCGCGACCGCCAGCAGCGCGCTGAAGGCATAGCCGATACGCAGCGGACGTCGCTTCAACAGGTCATAAATCAGCGTGACGTAGAGCGGCGTCATCACGGTAAACAGCAAAAATTCCGGCACGCTCAGATACAAATAGGCTTCAAAGCTCAACAGGTACATCACACCCAGTTGCAGCATGCCTACCAGCATGTAGAGCAACAGCGTAGAGACCTGATAGCCGCGCCAACGCAGAAACGGCAGAAAAACCAGGGCGGCAAGGCCGAGGCGCATCAGCACCGAGAACCAGGAATCCACCTGCCCGGCAAGATATTCGCCAATTAAGCTAAACGAAAACGCCCAAAGTACGGTGGTAACGATCAATAACAGCACGGTCGCGATCTCACAATTTACGGTGGCGCTAGTGTAAACAAAGCGCCGCCGCGAAACGCGCTTTTCTGGTTTACAAGTGAGTAAAAATAAAACAATCAATACGCATAGCCTAACCTCCGCGCACACCGTCCTCTCTTATGCGCGAAATCCACCATTTCTTGGCTGTTTTCGCGCCTCACTGTCATCAAGCTGTAACAAATGTGTCATACATCACAGTAACCTTCGCTTTGGCTCTCTATTCTTTGCGCGAATTGGAAAGCCGCTTTCCAATTAAGGCGTCAATGATTGCCGCTCTAACCTGCTGGGAATTTATAACTATTATCGCGCCCTGGAGGGCCTCACATGTTAAGTATTTTCAAACCTGCACCGCACCGCCCGCGGGTCGACGACGCGCACGTCGATCCCCTTTATCGCCGGCTACGCTGGCAAATTTTCATCGGCATTTTCTTTGGCTATGCTGCCTACTATTTGGTACGCAAAAACTTTGCGCTGGCAATGCCGTACCTGGTGGAACAGGGCTTCTCGCGCGGGGATCTCGGCTTTGCACTGTCCGGTATTTCTATAGCCTACGGCTTTTCAAAATTCATCATGGGGTCGGTCTCTGACCGTTCAAACCCTCGCGTTTTCTTGCCCGCCGGGCTCATTCTGGCCGCAGCCGTGATGCTGTTTATGGGCTTTGTGCCGTGGGCAACCTCCAGCATCATGGTGATGTTTGTGCTGCTGTTTTTGTGCGGATGGTTTCAGGGCATGGGCTGGCCGCCCTGTGGACGCACGATGGTGCACTGGTGGTCACAGAAAGAGCGTGGCGGAATTGTGTCCGTCTGGAACTGCGCCCATAACGTCGGCGGCGGCATTCCCCCGCTGCTGTTCCTGCTGGGTATGGCGTGGTTCAACGACTGGAAAGCGGCGCTCTACATGCCCGCCTTCGGCGCGATTCTGGTCGCGATTATTGCCTTCGCGCTGATGCGTGATACACCGCAGTCATGCGGGTTACCGCCGATTGAAGCGTGGAAAAATGATTATCCGGCCGATTACAGCGAAAATCACGAACAGGAGCTGACGGCAAAACAGATCTTTATGCAGTACATCCTGCCCAACAAGCTGTTGTGGTATATCGCGCTGGCCAACGTCTTTGTCTATCTGCTGCGCTACGGCATTCTCGACTGGTCGCCGACCTATTTAAAAGAGGTCAAGCACTTTACGCTGGATAAATCGTCTTGGGCTTACTTCTTTTATGAATACGCGGGCATCCCAGGCACCCTGCTGTGCGGCTGGATGTCAGACAAGGTCTTTCGCGGCAACCGCGGCGCCACGGGTGTGTTCTTTATGACGCTGGTGACCATCGCCACCGTGGTGTACTGGCTCAACCCACCGGGCAATCCGGGTATCGATATGCTGTGCATGATCGTGATCGGCTTCCTGATCTACGGCCCGGTGATGCTGATCGGCCTGCACGCGCTGGAGCTGGCCCCGAAAAAAGCGGCCGGGACGGCAGCGGGCTTCACCGGCCTGTTTGGCTACCTTGGCGGATCGGTCGCTGCCAGCGCTATCGTCGGCTATACCGTGGATTTCTTCGGCTGGGACGGCGGATTTATTGTGATGATTGCCGGTTCGGCGTTAGCGGTAGTACTGCTGTTGCTCACCATGCTGAGCGAGCACAAGCATAAACAGGCGCAGATGTGATCGATAAGGGCCGGTTTTCCCGGCCCTTATTTACGCAAGAAACAGGTTACGCAGCGTATGCGGTACCGCGTCTTCAGCGTTGCTGCCAATCACTTCCAGCGTTGGCAGCGTATCTTTCAAACGCTGCTGCGCATTGCGCATGATGCAGCCTTTACCAGACATGCTTAGCATCTCAACGTCGTTCATGCCGTCGCCAAAAGCGATGCAGGCGTCGAGCGAGTGACCCAGCTGGCGCGCAACGGCCTCCAGCGCATGCCCTTTTGATACGCCGCCCGCCATCACTTCCAGACAGGTTGGCAGCGAAAAGCTGACGTTAACGCGATCGCCCCAGCGCGCCTCAATCGCCTGCTCCAGCGGCACCAGCCGCGCGGGATCGTCACAGGTGAAAAACACTTTGCTGATGCCATCGGTAGGCAGAATACCGGGCTGGTAAACCTGATACATAAACACCGATTCGCGGAAATAGTCCTGCTCTTCCGGTGCGTGACGGTTAATAAACCACTCATCGTCGCGATAAACGTGCGTCAGGATCTCAGGATCCTGATAGTGCAGGCCGTAGAGATCGCTGGCGATGTCGGCGTCAAGGTTGTGGCTAAACACCAACTCGCCCGCCGGATTGTGCACGCGCGCGCCGTTGGAGGTGATCATGTACGCCGGGATAGCCAGCTTATCGCGCATTTGACCGACATCAATGTGGTGGCGTCCGGTCGCAAAAATAAAGTGGATATCGCGCGCCACCAGCGCCTGAAGGGTGTTACTTGCGAAAGGCGTCAGGCGATGGTCCGGTGAAAGCAGCGTGCCATCCAGATCGGATGCGACAATGTGATACATGTAAAACCTCGGGTAAGGGCTATAGGGTTAAACGTGGCGCTCAAAAAAAGCGATCGCCGCGTTGAGGGCTTCTGCACGCATGGCATCGGATTCAAACAGGATCTCATGACGCGCGCCCTGAATAACATACGGCGTGGTGCCTTCACAGGGATGGCCGGCCTGCGCCATCGCGGCGCAAAAGGCATCTTGCGATCGGTTATCCACCACATCGTCTTTGCTTGCCTGCAGTAGCAGCGTGGGCGTGGTGATATTCGCCACCTGCGCCAGAATGTCGCGCCCAGCCTGTACGCCTTCGCGCACCCAATGATAGGTCGGGCCGCCCACGCGGATCGCTGGATCGTCAGCGTAGAAACGCAGACTGCGGCGATAGCGTTCATGGCTGTGCGTTAGGCGATTCATGCCAAACGGATGCGCACGCCAGCGACCGGTTCCCAGCGCGTAGCCATCGCGTAGCGCCGGCAGCTTTTCGGCCCAGTCAAGAATGCGATGCGCCAGAAAAGGCGGCAGCGGCAGCACAATGCCAAACATTGGAGCGGAGAATACCGCGGCGTGAAACGCCTGCGGCTGGCGCGCCAGAAACAGCGCGAGGATCGCGCCGCCCATCGAGTGCGACAGCACGTAGCGCTGTTCATAGTGATGACTGACGATCTCTTTCAGGTAAAGCGTTTCCAGATCGTCAACGTAATCGTTAAACGCCACCACGTGACCCCGGTGCGAATCGGCCAGCAGGCGATCGGAGCGGCCCTGCCCGCGATGATCGATGATCACCACGTCGTAGCCGCAGTGAAACAGATCGTAGGCCAGCTCAGGGTATTTGATGTAGCTCTCAATGCGTCCCGGCACAATCAAAATCACGCGACGATGCTGCGGCGAAGTAAAACGGACATAGCGGATCGTGAGGTTGCCAACGCCGGTAAATTCGCACTCTTCTCGATGGCGCCAGAAGTCCAGCAGCGGACCGGTCGCAAACGCCGCAAAGGCCTTTTCACGCCCGAGCCAGCTCTGTTTGTGATGCTGCATCCGTCCTCCTGGAAAAAACGTCATTAGCAGGCATCCACTGAATAGCGTGCCGCGATGTTCTGGCGTATTGTGTCATACTTCGCTTACTTCAGGGAATGTCACCCATGACCATTGAATGGTGGTTAACCTACCTGCTTACCACAACAATTCTTAGCCTTTCTCCGGGCTCAGGTGCCATCAACACCATGAGCACCGGCATCAGCCACGGCTATCGCGGCACGGTAGCGTCGATTACCGGTTTGCAGCTTGGCCTGGCGGTGCATATCGTGCTGGTGGGTGCGGGATTGGGCGCGCTGTTTTCTCAGTCGATGGTCGCGTTTGAAGTGCTGAAATGGGCCGGCGCGGCCTATCTGGTATGGCTTGGCATTCAACAGTGGCGGGCAGCGGGCGGCATCGATCTCAACGCCGTCGCCAAAGCCATGCCGCGCCGTCGGCTGTTTCAGCGCGCGCTGCTGGTGAACCTCACCAATCCCAAAAGCATTGTGTTTCTTGCCGCGCTGTTCCCGCAGTTTATCCAGCCGCATCAGCCTCAGCTGATGCAGTACCTGATCCTGGGCGTCACCACCATTGTGGTGGATATCATCGTAATGATTGGCTATGCCACCCTGGCAACGCGCATCGCCGGATGGATTAAAGGGCCGAAGCAGATGAAGCGGTTAAATCGTATCTTTGGCGGCCTGTTTATGGCCGTAGGTGCGCTGCTAGCCAGCGCGCGACGCATCGCCTGACGCACCGCCTCCCCCGCGACGGCGGGGGAAACGTCGCGCTTAGCGTGAGATGATCAAATGAAGACCGAAGCCCGCAAACAGCACGCCAGCGGTGCCGTCCACCCATTTTGCCAGGCGCTGGTACTTATCGCGCATCCACGGCAGCGCAAAAATCGCGGCCACCAGCGTAAACCAGGCAAAGGTTTCACCGACAATCAGTAAAAACAGACCCCAGCGCTCAATGGCACCGACATCGTTCCCCACAAACAGAGAAAAAACGCTGCCAAAGTAGATAATGGCCTTGGGGTTAGACAGGTTTGTGAGAAATCCCTTTAAAAAGCTCATGCCGCGCTTCGGCAGCTCCACCGTAGGTGGCGCGCTGTGCGGATGCCGATGACGGTGGCGCGCGGAGCGCAGCAGCTGCCAGCCCATCCACAACAGATATAAGCCGCCACCCACCATAATGATGTCATGCAGCCACGCCATTTTGGCCAGAATCAGATGCAGCCCCATCAGCGCCACACCGGCCCAAATAACAATGCCCAGCGTAATACCCAGCACGCCAAGCATGGCTTCTTTACGCGATCGGCTGGCGGCGGTTTGTGACACAAAGAAAAAATCCGGGCCAGGGCTCATCAGCGCCACTAAATGCACCAGCGCCACGGTGGCAAATAACATCAGCATGTTGTCTTTCCTTTAGGCTTCATCAAGATGTTCTTTAATCATTAACAGGAAGGGCTTACCAAAGCGTTCCAGCTTGCGATGGCCCACGCCGTTGACGCTCAGCATCTCGGAGGCCGTCACCGGCACCTGCTCCGCCATTTCGATCAGCGTTGCGTCATTAAACACCACGTACGGCGGGATATTCTCTTCATCGGCAATGGCTTTACGCAACTTACGCAGCTTGGCAAACAGCTTGCGGTCGTAATTGCCGCCGTAGACTTTAGGCGCGTTGCCGCTGCGGCTTTTCACCGCCACGGTACGCGGTACCGCTAACATCAGCGGCACTTCCGCACGCAGCACCGGTCGCGCCGCTTCGGTCAGCTGCAGCGCCGAATGGAGGGCAATATTTTGCGTCACCATGCCAAGGTGAATCAGCTGACGCAGCACGCTGATCCAGTGCTCCTGGCTTTGATCGCGTCCGATGCCGTAGACCGGCAGCTTATCGTGACCATTATCGCGCAGGCGCTGGTTGGTTGAGCCGCGCAGCACTTCAACAATATAGCTCATGCCAAAGCGCTGCCCGGTGCGATAAATACAGGAGAGCGCCTTCTGCGCTTCCACCAGGCCGTCATAGCGGCGCGGCGGATCGAGGCAGATATCACAGTTACCGCAGGGCTTTTGACGCCCTTCGCCAAAATAGTTCAGCAGCACCAGACGACGGCAGGTTTGCGCCTCGGCAAACGCCCCCATCGCATTCAGCTTGTGGCGCTCAATGTCCTGCAGCGGACCCGGCATTTTCTCTTCAAGACACTTGCGCAGCCACGCCATGTCCGCCGGATCGTAGAGCATCATCGCTTCGGCAGGCAGACCATCGCGCCCGGCACGTCCGGTTTCCTGATAATAGGATTCAATGTTGCGCGGAATATCAAAATGCACCACAAAGCGCACATTGGGCTTGTTAATGCCCATGCCAAACGCCACGGTGGCGACCACAATTTGCAGATCGTCACGCTGAAACGCTTCCTGCACGCGCGCCCGCTGTTCGCTGTCGATGCCGGCGTGATAGGCCCCTGCGCTCAGGCCACGACTTTGCAGACGCGCCGCAGTATCTTCTACTTTAGCGCGGCTGTTACAGTAGATGATGCCGCTTTTGCCGCGCTGCTCCTGCACGTAGCGCAGCAGCTGTTCGCTGGGTTTGAATTTCTCCACCAGCGTATAGCGAATATTAGGACGGTCAAAACTGCTCAGTTGAATCAGCGGATCGTGCATCTGCAGCAGATGCACAATGTCATTACGCGTGGTTTCATCGGCGGTGGCGGTCAGCGCCATCACTGGCAGCGCCGGGAAGCGCTGACGCAGCTGCCCCAACGCACCGTATTCCGGCCGGAAATCATGGCCCCACTGCGAAATGCAGTGCGCTTCATCCACGGCCAGCATCACCGGATTCCAGTGCTGCAAGCCGTCGAGGAAGTTATCCATCATCAGCCGCTCCGGCGCGATATACAGCAGCTTTAACTTGCCGGTGCGGCAATCTGCCATAACCTGCTGCTGCTGTTCGCGCGTCTGCGTTGAATTCAGACAGGCCGCCGCGACGCCGTTGGCCAGCAGCTGATCGACCTGATCTTTCATCAGCGAAATCAGCGGCGAAACCACCAGCGTCAACCCATCGCGCACCAGCGCGGGAATTTGATAGCACAACGACTTACCGCCGCCGGTGGGCATAACCACCAGGCAGTCACGTCCGGCAAGCGCCGTTTCGATAATCGTTTGCTGGCCGGGACGAAACTGCTGATAGCCGAAGGTGTCATGAAGAACCTGCTGCGCCAGCATTTCCTGATTTAGCACTGCCGATGTTGCCACGGTAATCCTGTTTTGACTATTTAGAACAGATCGTTAAGCGTTACGCCCACGCCCACGCGCGTTTGACGATGGTTGTAGTCGATGAGCGATTCACCATAACCGCTGAAAACTTGGGTATAGAAACGCACGTGCTCGCTGATAGGATAGCTCCAGGCGAAGGTGGCGCCGCCGTAGCCGCTGTTCCAGTTGTAGTTGCCTTCCACGCTGTAGATGCTGTCACCGACCATGTAACCCAGCTTCGCGCGGTAGTAACCCATGTATTTGGTGATGTCCGGGTTATCGTCATTGTTCGCGCTTTCCGGCAGACGATACCAAGGTTTGATTTCCGCGAGGAAGTTACCGTTCTGCGCCATCAGACGGGCATATACGCGGTTCCAGCTGCGTGAGGTCGGGTCGCTGCGGCCGTTGGACTGATGGTTCAGGCCCAGTTCAACATCGCGCAGCGTCCAGCCTGCGAAATCGTAATCCGTGGCCCAGCCGAGGAAAATCTGCGGCTCATAGTTGGTTTCGCGGAACGGCGACGACGCACCACGGTTAGAAAGCTGCCACCACGAACGCTGAGTATAAGAGGCGGCCAGCACAGAGTTGTCGCCCAAAATGCCCCGCCACAGCGGAAATGCCAGGCTGAGCTGGAATTTTACTTCATCGTTCTTGGCTTTGTCTGCCCAGTTGTAAGACGAAATCGCCTCTTTATTCATGTCACTGGTGTAGGTATAGAGCAGATAGTTGTTTTCGTAAGGGTACAGCACAAACGGGTTATCGTGCTTCTCCAGCAGATTGGCAATGATACTGCCTCTCACCGCAGGGGCATCGTGCACCTCTTTTATTGTGGCTTCATCAGCCAAAGCCAGCGCAGGCAGCATCAATGCCGCAGCGATCAAAGCGTAAAGCTTACGCATAATATTCTCCGAAAGAACGGCGTCAATGTATCGTCTCATCAGGGCGACGGTTCAAAAAGCAGGCCATTCTACACGCAAAGCGCCACATTGTTCAGCGGCGATTTTTGAAACTGGAAAGCGATGCAGGGGCAGCTTAAGATACACAACTCGTTAACATTTTAAGGCAAGGTTTATGTCATCCCCGTTGCTGACACCGCAGGAAGCGCGCCACTTGATTGGCGAAATTTTCGTGTATCACATGCCGTTTAATCAGGCGCTGGGTTTGGAGCTGGATCGTCTGGACGCCAACTATGCCGAACTCAGCTTCGCCAATAAAACCATGCTGGTCGGCAACGCGGCACAGCAGATTCTACACGGCGGCGTCATCGCCTCGGTGCTGGACGTGGCGGCCGGTCTGGTGTGCGTTAGCCACGCGCTGTCGCGTGACGCGCAGATCAGTGAAGAGATGCTGCGTCAGCGTCTGGCGCGCATGGGCACCATTGATATGCGCGTGGATTACCTCCGGCCCGGCCGCGGCGAGCGCTTTTTGGCGGCCAGCACGCTGCTGCGCGCGGGCAATAAGGTCGCCGTGGCGCGGGTTGAGCTGCATAATCAGCAGGGCGATTACATCGCCACCGCCACCGCCACTTACCTCATCGGTTAACGTCTCTCACTTGCACGCCACTTTCTGGACACGCATCATGGATACGCAACAAACGCGGCAGGGCATCGGTTACGCGCTCGGCGCTTACTTTATCTGGGGCATCGCACCGGCCTACTTCAAGCTGGTTAAAGCCGTTCCTCCCACCGAAATCATGACTCACCGCGTGATTTGGTCGGCGCTGTTTATGCTGATCTTAATTACCCTGAGCCGAAGCTGGAAACAGGTCTCGAAAGTGGTGACGCAGCCCAAAAAAGTGCTGCTGCTGGCGCTTACGGCGCTAACCATCGGTGGTAACTGGCTGCTGTTTATCTGGGCGGTGAACAATCAGCACATGCTGGAAGCCAGCCTCGGCTATTTTATCAACCCGCTGATTAATGTGGTGTTTGGCATGCTGTTCCTGCGCGAGCGTTTTCGCAGGCTGCAGTGGCTGGCCGTGGCGCTGGCGACCCTCGGCGTGCTGGTGCAGCTGTGGCAGTTTGGCTCGCTGCCCATTATCGCACTGGGCCTGGCGCTGAGTTTTGCGTTCTACGCTCTGCTACGTAAAAAGATTCAGGTCGATGCGCAGAGCGGCATGCTCATTGAAACCGCCTGGCTGTTCCCGCTGGCGGCGATTTATCTGTTTGGTTTTGCCGACAGCGCCACCAGCCACCTCAGCGCCAATCCGCTGATGCTGAACCTCAAGCTGGTGGCAGCCGGGATCGTCACGACGATTCCACTGATGCTGTTCGCGGCGGCCTGCGCGCGTCTGCGCCTCTCCACGGTGGGCTTCTTTCAGTACCTCGGCCCAACGCTGATGTTCCTGCTGGCGGTGCTGTTTTACGGTGAACACCTAACCACCGACAAGCTGGTTACGTTTGGCTTTATTTGGCTGGCGCTGGCCATCTTTATTGTTGATGCCGTGCGGTTCTCAGCCCGCACGCGCAAAGCGTGAAATAAAGCGCGCCATCGCCGGGCCAGTGAGCAGAATAGTGAACAGACGCAGCGTCTGCATGGCCATAACAAACGCCATATCAACGCGGGTACCGGCGGCGATGATCGCTACGGTATCCAACCCGCCCGGACTGGTCGCCAGATAAGCGGTCATTAAATCCACGTGCAGCACGCGCGTCAGCATCCAGGCCAGTCCGCCGCAGAGCAGCATTAACCCGAAAATAGAGGCCAGCATTTGCGGCAGCGTGCGCAGCGCCAGAAAGAAAATGGGACGCGTAAAGCGCAGCCCCACGCTCCAGCCAATGAGCGCGTAGGCCAGCGCCAGCAGCCACTCCGGCACCTGCAACGTAGCGATACCCGTGCCGTGCAGGGTCGCGCCCATCAATGCGGGGAGCAGCAACGCGCCAGAGGGAATACGCAGCGTTTGCCCGAGCCAGGCACCCAGCGCCATCACCAGCAACGTCAGTAAAAATCCGCTCTGCAGCGGCGGAAACCACACCAGATCCGCTGTGCCGCCTTCGCTGCCGAGGCCAATACGCGCCACCACCGCCGCGGCGGTGGCCACGAACAGCACGCGCAGATACTGCATAAACGCCACCAGGCGCACATCCGCACCAAAATCACCGGCCATCGCGACCATCGCCGATGCGCCCCCCGGGGACGAGCCCCAGGCGCCAGTCGGCCCCGGCAGGTGACTAAAGCGCACCAGCAAGAAGCCAGAGAGCCCGCTGGCCGCCAGCGTCAGCAGCAGCACCGCCAGCACAATCGGCCAGTCGTGCAGCAGCGGTGTCAGAATGGCGGGCGACAAACTCTGGCCAATCATGCAGCCCAGCACCGCCTGCGCGCCCACAAAGAAACGTTTATCAATGCGCACCGTGGCGCCGGACAGCCCCATGAATGTGCCGACGATCATCGGCCCCAATAATAGCGCGGCGGGGAGATGGAAAAGCTGGAGAACAACGCCCAACAGCAGCGAGGCGATCAGCAACAGAGTCCACTGCTGCCATAAGGAGAAACGTGACATAAGCTCGGACGCGAAAAGTGAGAGGAGGCAACAGGTTACGCTTCCTTCATCATAATTCAAGTCGTCGCCACAGGCGGGCGACGCAGAAGATGCAGGAAGCGGGCGTTTCGCTTACAGCCAGTTTTTGCGTTTGAAATAGAGGTACGGTGCCAGCCCGGCCAGAATCATCAGGCCAATCGCGCCTGGGTAGCCAAAGCTCCACTTCAGTTCTGGCATAAACTCAAAGTTCATGCCGTAGCTGGAGGCCACCAGCGTCGGCGGCAGGAACACCACCGAGACCACCGAGAAGATTTTGATGATGCGGTTCTGTTCGATATTGATAAAGCCCATCGCCGCCTGCATCAGGAAGTTCACCTTCTGGAACAGCGATTCGTTATGCGGCAGCAGCGATTCGATGTCGCGCAAAATTTCCCGCGCCTGTTCCAGCTGGTTGCTGGGCAGCCGGGCTTTGCGTACCAGGAAGTTCAGCGCGCGCTGGGTATCCATCAGACACAGACGCACTTTCCAACCGATATCCTCCAGCTCCGCCAGACGCGACAGCGCCTCGTCATACTCTTCGCCCTGCTGGCCCTCCATGATCACGCGGCTCAGCTTTTCCAGTGCGCTGTAGATGTTTTCAATCTCGTCCGCCAGCTGTTCGATTTTGGTTTCAAACAGATCCAGCAGCAGCTCATAGGCGTTGCCATCAATCAGCGTCTGATTGCGCGCGCGCATGCGGTAAAGACGGAACGCGGGCAGTTCACGCTCGCGCAGCGTATAAAGGCGGTCCTCACGAATGGTGAACGCCACCGTGGCGTTTCCGGCGTGATCTTCGGCATCCTCAAAGAAAAAGAAGGAGTGGATGTGCAGGCCATCTTCGTCTTCAAAAAAACGCGCGGAGGCTTCGATATCTTCCAGCTCCGGCCGGGTCGCCAGGCTTTGCCCCAGTTCAGACTGCACGCGCTCACGCTCGCTGTCGTCGGGCTCAATCAAATCCACCCACACCGAGGTGTGCAGGTTATCGTTATTCTCTTCCAGCTCGATGCGCGTCAGGCGATCGCGCTCAAGTTTAAAGGCGCTCAGCATAGCAATACTCCCCATTGCAGACTTCATGGGACAAGGCGGTGAACCGGGATGCCGAAGGCAAAACGGGCACGGCAAAGCCTGAACGCGGAAACTTTCGCTTCAAGGATAAATCAGTGCTGACTCATGCGACGAGAGTGTAGAGGGAGGTCGCTGATAACATCGAAGGCTACCAGCAGAGAGGTAGCCTTAGATGATCCTGGAAACCAGGGGATAGAGCCAGCATCGACTGGGCGCGTCCAAGGCATTGTCCTCTCTTGATAATAGTGGGCGCATGTTACGCTGAGACGAAAAAGTCGTCAAGGTAGCGCAACCGCGCTACACCGTTTCCAGTCGGGCATAGGCAGCGACCAGCCACTTGATTCCCTGTCCGGTAAAGGCCACCTGCAAGCGGCTGTGCTCGCCGCTGCCTTCCAGGTTGATAATGGTGCCTTCACCAAACTTGGCGTGGCGCACGCGCTGGCCCAGCGTGAAGCCGCTGTCGTTTTGGGCAACGGGCGTTCCCATACGCTGATGGCTCACCGGACGGCTCACGCTGGCACGTAAGCGCACCTCTTCCACGCACGCTTCTGGCAGTTCACCGATAAAGCGCGACGGACGGTGATACACTTCCTTACCATAAAGGCGACGCGTTTCCGCGTAGGTCAGCGTCAATTTTTGCATGGCGCGGGTTACGCCGACGTAGGCCAGGCGACGCTCCTCTTCCAGCCGTCCGCCCTCATCCAGCGACATCTGGCTGGGGAACATGCCCTCTTCCATACCCACGATATACACTTGACTGAACTCAAGGCCTTTCGCCGAATGCAGCGTCATCAGCTGCACCGCATCCTGCCATTTGTCCGCCTGCCCTTCGCCGGCTTCCAGCGCCGCATGCGACAAAAACGCCTGCAGCGGCATCAGATCTTCATCTTCGTCCTGGTAGCTGAACTGGCGCGTTGCGGTCACCAGTTCCTCTAAGTTTTCGATACGCGCCTGGCCTTTTTCGCCTTTCTCTTGTTCATACATCACCCACAGGCCGGAATCCTTGATGACCCGGTCAGTTTGGACGTGCAGCGGCATCTCGGCGGTTTCAGTGGCCAGCGACTCCACCAGCTCGCAGAAACGCTGAAGCGCAGCGGCGGCGCGGCCAGCCAGGGCTTTGTTCTGCAGCAGTTCACGCGTCGCCTGCCACAGCGTCAGCTGGCGTTCACGCGCCGTCTGGCGCACCACGTCAAGGGTGCGATCGCCGACGCCGCGCACCGGCGTGTTAACCACGCGCTCAAACGCCGCGTCGTCATTACGATTCGCCATCAGGCGCAGGTAGGCCAACGCGTCTTTGATCTCCTGGCGTTCGAAGAAGCGCATACCGCCGTAAATACGATACGGCATACTGGCTTGCAATAGCGCCTCTTCCAGTACGCGCGACTGGGCGTTACTGCGATAAAGAATGGCGCAATCCTGTAGCGCGTTGCCGTTTTCATGCCAGGTTTTGATGCGATTCACCACGTAGCGCGCTTCATCCAGCTCATTAAAGGCGCAGTAAATCGAGATCTTTTCTCCGTCGCTGCCGTCGGTCCACAGCTCTTTGCCGAGGCGTCCATTGTTATTGGCGATCAGGGCGTTAGCCGCTTTCAGGATGTTATTGGTAGAGCGGTAGTTCTGCTCCAGGCGAATGGTCTCCGCGCCGGGGAAATCCTGCAAAAAGCGCTGGATATTCTCGACCTTCGCGCCGCGCCAGCCATAGATTGACTGGTCGTCATCGCCCACGATGATCACGCGGCCGGTCTCCCCGGCTAGCATGCGAATCCAGGCGTACTGAATGTTGTTGGTATCCTGGAACTCATCCACCAGCACGTTGCTAAAACGTTCGCGGTAGTGGTTGAGAATGTGCGGTTTGTTCAGCCACAGCTCATGCGCGCGCAGCAGCAGTTCGGCGAAGTCCACCAGTCCGGCGCGATCGCACGCTTCCTGGTAAGCCTGATAGATACGCAGCCAGGTTTGTTCAACCGGGTTACCGTAGCTTTCGATGTGCTTGGGCCGCAGGCCCTCATCTTTTTTGCCATTGATGTACCACATGCCCTGACGCGCGGGCCACTGCTTCTCATCCAGATTCATCGCCTTGATCAGGCGCTTGAGCAGGCGCAGCTGATCGTCGCTGTCGAGAATTTGGAAATCCTGCGGCAGCCCGGCATCCAGGTGATGAGCGCGCAGCAAACGGTGCGCCAGACCGTGAAAGGTGCCTATCCACATGCCGCCCTGGCTGGTGCCGATCAACTGATCGATGCGATGGCGCATCTCCGCCGCCGCTTTATTGGTAAAGGTCACGGCCATAATGGAATACGGCGAGCAGTTCTCTACCGACAGCAGCCAAGCGATGCGGTGCACCAGTACGCGCGTTTTACCACTGCCTGCACCGGCTAGCACCAGAAGGTTGCTGCGCGGAGCGGCCACCGCCTCGCGCTGTTTGTCATTCAAGCCGTTAAGCAGTTCAGAAACGTCCATAAGCACCGTTTAAAGATGTGGGGGGCGCATCCCTTCTCGTTCGCGGCTGCCGCGGCGCGCGGCAAGCAAAAGCGGAAGGCATGCAGCTGGATATATTTACAGCTATTATATCAACGCGGTCAGCGCTGCCAACTGATGAATTTCGAGATGCGGGAGTTGCCGGGCATCGGCAATGTGCATCAGGTTACCGGCGCGCAGGTTGATCCAGCACGCCTGCAGCCCGGCGCGCAGCGCGCCCGCCACGTCAGTGGTGAGATCGTCGCCAACGTGCAAAATATGTTCAGGCGCCAGGGCCAGTCGTTCGGCGGCCAGGTGATACATGTCCTGCCACGGTTTGGCGCGGCCGTGCGGACCGGCACGGAGCGCAAACTGAAAATAGGTATGAATACCGAGCTTTTCAGGATCGGCGTTGCCGTTCGTGATCGCCACCAGCGGTACGCGATCGGCCAGCCACGCCAGCGTGCGGTGCGTCTCGTCCGGCATCGCCACGTCGCTGCGCCAGCGGTGAAACACGGCCATCACCTCATGTGCACCCGCGCGGGCTTCGGTGGCGGTCAGGCCAACATTCAGCAGCGCCTGCTCTACCGAGCGTCGACGCCACTCTGACACGTCGTGATAAATGTCCGGCTCGCGCGCCAGCAGCGCGTCGCGTATCGCCTGATAATCCGCAGGCGTGAAGTCGTGCAGCGCAGGATGATAAGCCTGCAGCGCGGCGTGCGCCTCGGCGGTGGTTTTGCGGATCACCGGATGATTGTCATACAGCGTGTCGTCCAGATCGAAGGTGATCGCCTTGATCGGACCGAGCGAGCGATAAAACTTCATGACGATTTTCCTCGTTTAGCACGCGGATGCGCGGCATCGTACACCGTCGCCAGGTGCTGAAAATCAAGGTGGGTATAGATTTGTGTGGTGGACAGATTGGCGTGTCCCAGCAGTTCCTGTACCGCGCGCAGGTCGCCGCTTGATTCCAGTAAGTGCGTGGCAAACGAGTGGCGCAGCTTATGTGGATGAATATGGCTCGCAACGCCCTGGCGAATTCCCCATTCGGCGAAGCGCTTTTGGACATTACGCGCGGAAATACGGCTGCCGCGTGAGGAGATAAACACCGCATCATCCTTTGGCGCGAAGGTGTCGCGCAGGGTAAACCAGTGCTTAAGCCAGGTGACGGCCGTGCCCCCAATAGGTACGCGACGCTCTTTGCTGCCTTTGCCCAGCACCCATACTTCACCGGCATCCAGGTCAAGATGACGGCAATCCATCCCCACCAGTTCCGATAAACGCAAGCCGCCGCCGTACATCGTTTCCAACATCGCGCGGTCACGCACTGCCAGCGGATCGCTTAAGTCGATCTCCAGCAGCTGGTTAACTTCATCCACGTCCATGTTTTTCGGCAAATGGCGAGCGTTACGCGGTGTGGCAATTCCTTTCGCGGGATTGGCGCTTATCATCCCCTGGCTGACCTGCCAGTCAAGGAAGCTGCGCAGCGCCGACATGCGCAGCGCCAGGCTACTGGCTTGCAGGCCGCCGCGCCGACTGCGCGCCGCCAGCTGGCGCACCTGCGCCGGCTCGAGCTGCGCCCAACTCACGATGTGCATTTCGTCGGCGAGCGCGACGATGGCGTGTAGCTGGCGGGTATAGTTTTTTTGCGTCAACGGACTGAGCTGGCGTTCAACTTTGACATAGCGCAGAAAGCCATCAACGGCGGGCAGCAGCGGACTCATGCACGCGCGATCCAACGGGACAGCAGCTCGGGCAGCATCTGCGCCAAATGCTGTAGCAGTAGCGTGCCCATGCCCGCCTGATAGTGCTGATTATCACGGCTGGTAAAGATCAACACGCCCAGCTCGCCGTGCTCGCCCATCAGCGACATCGCCACCGAGCCAATCGCTTTGGCCTGCGGCAGAAGCAGCAGCAGTTCAGGACCGTTCAGATTGCCGAGATAATGGTGCGCATCGCCAAAACGCTGAATGCGCAGCGGCTCAAAGGCCTGACGCGACAGCCCAAGCTGCGTGAAATCAGAGGGCGCGCCGATGTGCCATTGATCGTTAAACAGACGCAGACTGGCACCGGCCAAGCCCAACTCACGCGCCCAGCGATGCAGTCGCGTTAGCATGTCCTGCAGGCTATCGGCGGCGGCCAGATGGCCTTGCAGCGCCAGCAGGCGATCAAACAGCTGATGGTTGGCCGTGGCCTGCTCCATCAGCAGCGTGATCTCCTCTTCGAGCTGCCGAATGTGGTTGCGTTGGCGTGCCATGTGCCACTCCACCAGCGACACGCTTCCGCGCACCGGATGCGGCACCGTCATCTGCTCTACCTGACGCGCATTACGGATAAAAAAATCGGGATTCTGGCGCAGATAATCGCTAACCGACCGATCGTCCAGCAAAACCGCGCTGTCGGTTTGCTCTTCGATATTTTTCATAGATGAATAAACCCATCGTAGACGTGTGTAGCTGGACCTGTCATGAACAGCGGCTGACCGGCGCCTTTCCAGGCGATATGCAGCGTGCCGCCCGGTAAATCAACGCGAACGTTTTCTGCCAGGATACCCTGTTGAATACCGCAGGCCACGGCCGCACACGCGCCGCTGCCGCACGCCTGGGTTTCACCTGCGCCCCGTTCATACACGCGCAGGCGAATATGCTCGGCGTTCACGACTTCCATAAAGCCGACGTTAACGCGCTCGGGAAAGCGTTCGTGGCTCTCCAGCGCGGGGCCAAGCGTCTCAACCGGCGCGCTGGTGACGCTTTCCACCTGGATAACGCAGTGCGGATTGCCCATGGAGACAGCGCCAAACATCACCGTTTGTTCGGCGACGCGCTGCAAATAGAGATTTTCGGCTTTGTTTGCACGCAGTGGCACCTGCTGTGGCTCAAAATTGGGCTCTGCCATGTTAACGCGCACCAGCTCGTCGTGGGTGACGCTGAGCACCATGCGTCCGGTCTGGGTGCTGACGCGGATATCGCTTTTGTTGGTCAAGCCCTTCAGGCGAACAAAGCGCGCAAAACAGCGGGCGCCGTTACCACACTGCGCCACTTCACTGCCGTCAGCGTTGAATATGCGGTAGTGAAAATCCAGATCGGGATCGTAAGGCGGTTCAACGATCAGCAGCTGATCAAAGCCGATCCCCAGATGCCGATCCGCCAGGCGGCGAATCAGTTCCGGCGAAAAAAAAACGTTTTGCGTGACGGCATCCACAACCATGAAATCGTTGCCGAGACCGTGCATTTTTGAGAACTGCATTTTCTGCTCCGCCGGATGACTCATAGAAATTAGTTCGCCTGCATACCCGGTTTGCTGGTCACCAGACCATTCACATCGGCGTTCTGCGCGGCTTTTTTCTGCTGCTCAGTGACCTGCTGTTTGCCGGTGGTCGATTTTTCCTGCGGGGGGAAATACAGCGGTCCTTTCAGGCCACAGCCGACAAGGCTGGCCAGCGCCAGCGCCATGCCAAGCTGGCTTATCATTTTTCTCATGTTTTCTGCTCGTTTTTTCCTTAAGCCATGGCTGCTTATCATCGCAGTTGATGGTGTAAAAGCAACAGGAAATAGCCGCAAATCCACGCGGCCGTCAGAGCATAAACGTCTGCCTTGCGCCAGAGCGCGCAGTATCAATGCATTTGGTAGCGCGGCTGGAAGTCACCGTTGTCGTTGTCCGGTGGCGTGGCGCAGAGTTGGGCAAGCGTCTGACTGCGAAACGGAATCACCTGGAAGCGTTCACCGGTGTTCACGATCTGGTAGAACTGCGGCAGGTTGAAATTGATAAAGCTGGAACCGTAGGTAAACCGATCGTGCGAGGAGGAGTAGAACCGGCTGACATCGCGCACCAGCTCTTCTTTGCTGCCTTCACAGTGGTGATACACCTCAACGCGGTTACTTTCGTCAAGGATATAAATATTGAAGCCGCGATCGTTGGTGGTGTCTTCAAAGAAGAACTGAATAATCCCTTCGCTGGCGTAGCCATTGACCACGGGCGGCAGCGGCGTTTGCTGGGTTTCCACTTTGATCGACAAACCGTGCAGCTTGTTATTAGAAATCGCGCCGTAAAACTCCACGGCATTTTCCAGCTTCTGCACCGAAACGCTCATGCGCTCAAAAAACAGCCCCCACGTTTGGCCAGCCATACGCAGCGCTTTGAAGCGACCGGGTTCCTGACGCGTGCTGGAGAGGCGCAGCTCAATACACTCTGACACCAGCTGCTGAACGCGGGTGCGAATAAGCCCACGCAGGTGCTGGCTGTAGCAGAACACTTCCACCGTATCCGGCGGAGAAGCATCCTGATGCATTTTGCCCAAAATGGTCTTCAGCGCTTCGATCATCGCCTGTTCACCGCTGAAATGCAGCGTACGCACTTCATTCCAGGAGTTGCGGTACAGCAGGTCCACGCTGCCAATCAGGCATTGCTGCTGCTGGCCAAAGCTGAACACGTCAAGCTTACGGAAATCAAAGTGCACCACCTGATTGCGGAACGCGGCGGTGGGATCCTGTTCGAGGTTGATGATGATGGCCAGATGGCGAATTTCACACGGGCTGTAGAGCGCTTTTGCCGTTGGCGCGGGCAGACGCAGCGGGAAGTGGCTCGACACATCGTTAACCAACTCCTGCAGTCGCGGCAGGTCGCAAAACGCATTCCCTTTCATGTGCAGACGCGTTTTGCTGGTAAGTAAGCCATTGAACCACGCCCAAGCCACGAGCTTGTTCAGGTAACGGTTGTACTCCAGCGGCTGGTGGCTAATGATCGAATCCATGTCCGGCGCCTGGTTGTACAGATACCAGCCCGCGCGGTTAGCACGCCCTTCCGGCACGTGGATGATTGTCAGATGTTCTTCTGACAAATCCGGCGAAATTTGCGGATTCACCAGCGTGACTTTGCCTGGCAGCGCTTCGAACGCGGCGTACAGTTTACGGGTCAGCACCCCAATATCCTGCGGGCTGGCGCTGACGCTTAAATTGTTGCGACGCGCAAAGCGGATGAGGTTGCGATAGCTCTGCATCATCGCATCCAACAATTCATTATGGGCTTCGCGCACGCGTTCGATTTTCCACTGGGCGCGGTTATCCAGCACCGCCAGCTTTTCGTCATCCCAGCCCCACTCTTTGACTAACTGGGACAGGATCTCGCGCCGCCATCCCGAACGGTGAGCGTGATGCTCTTCGCTGGAGAGCTTCTCGCACACTTTTAAATAGAAGCAGCGGCGCACCAGGTCCAGGCGCGCCATGTCATCCACGCTGGTGAGGTAGCGCGTAACGCGCTCCAGCATCATGCAGTAAGGATCGAGGCCAAAGCAGACAATCTCCCCATCGTGCAGCCGCTGCTTGATGTCCATAGCCAGTAGCTGCGTATTGGGGTACTCCCAGCTGTAGGCCTCTAGCAGCAAGGTTTTCAGCACGGCTTTGTAGGGGGAGTCGATGCTCTTATACAGTTGCCACAGGCTGGCACCAAAATACTCTTCCGCTGACAACGTGCCGATGCCGCCCAGATCCAGCCACTCATTGGGTGTCAGCACGCCTTGCGAGTAGAGCGACATCACGTAATCGTCGTAATGATGCTCTTCTTCGCCGGGCACCATATTCCACAGAATACGTTTGCCAGCCATACGCACGGCGGTGCGGTAAAACTCATCCAACAGCAAAATATGCTGGGTCGAGCCGCAATCTTCACCGCCCAGGCTGCCGCTTTCATTGTGACGGAAGCGGTTTTCGTCAATCAGGAAGAAGCTCACTTCCACACCCATCGACACGCACCATTTTTGCAGCAAGGTACACTTACGCTGCAGATTCAGGCGTTCTTCGTTGTCGAGCCAGGATTGATGGCATACCCAAATGTCGAGATCGGAGACGCTGTTCTGCCCCACCGACGAGGTGCTGCCCATGGAATAGATACCGGTAATAGGACGCTCACCTTTGGCGGTGGCGTTCAGGTTAAGCGGTTGGTCACCGGCGAGCTGTTGCAAGAGTTGCAGCTGGTTTTCATCAGGCGTGAAGAAACAGATGCCATGCGGAACGCTCCCCTCAAGGTAGCCCGGCATCAAGGGATGATGACAATGCAATAATGTTGGCAGCAGACTGTAGACCTGCTGAAAGGCAGGCCCCATGGCAGCCAGCGCGCGATCAACGCGCAGCTGATTGATTGCATCCAGTCTCTGTTTCAGTGTCTCAATATAGAGGTACAAGACGTTTCGCCTGATTGTCCCAGTGTTAAACACCCTGCTTCCCGCATTCACCGCTTAATAATAAAGATCGTGGGCAAATAATTGCTGGAAACGTGATCAATTTAACACCAGGAGGATTGACCGTAAAGAAAGTTACGCTAGCTGACAGTTTAGCATGTTCCGCTCACTCTCTGCTTTTTCAGGGCGCGAACTGGGCAGAACGGGGCATTTGACACCCTGTTTTATCCGCGCGGCCTTTTCAATCCGTTGAAACTGACAGCATTCCCCTATCAATGATAGGATAATCGATGAACGATCAAAATGGTTAACAGCATGTTAAACAAAATTTTCAGAATTGCTACCAGGCAAAGTCCCCTCGCTTTATGGCAGGCACAATATGTTCAACAGCGTCTAATGGCGGCCCATCCCGGCCTGCGCGTTGAGCTGGTGCCGATGGTCACCAAAGGTGACATCATCCTTGATACGCCGCTCGCCAAAGTAGGTGGTAAGGGACTGTTTGTTAAAGAGCTTGAACAGGCGATGCTGGAAAATCGCGCCGATCTTGCGGTGCACTCCATGAAAGATGTGCCCGTCGCGTTTCCTGAAGGGTTAGGCCTTGTAACGATTTGCGAGCGCGACGATCCGCGCGACGCCTTTGTTTCTAACCGTTACGCCTCCCTTGATGAGCTTCCTCAGGGCGCCATTGTTGGCACCTCGAGCCTGCGTCGTCAGTGTCAAATTAGCGCCCGTCGTCCCGACCTGATTATTCGCTCGCTGCGTGGCAACGTCGGCACCCGTCTCAGTAAGCTTGATGCAGGTGAATACGACGCCATTATTCTGGCAGCGGCAGGCCTAAAGCGACTGGGGCTGGAGAGCCGCATCCGCCAGGCGCTGCCCGCTGAATATTCGCTGCCCGCCGTGGGACAAGGCGCCGTGGGTATTGAATGCCGGCTCGATGACGCCGAGTTGATCACGCTGCTGAGCGCCCTTAATCACAGTGATACGGCGGTGTGCGTGCGTGCGGAACGCGCCATGAATACCCGTCTTGAAGGCGGTTGCCAGGTGCCGATTGGCAGCTTCGCCGTGCTGGAAGGCGATGAGCTGTGGCTACGCGGGCTGGTGGGCTCGCCAGATGGCCATCAAATGGTGGTCGGCGAACGCCGCGGCCCCCGCGATCAGGCTGAACACATGGGCATTTCATTGGCCGACGAGTTGCTCAACGGCGGCGCGCGTGAAATCCTGCATGAAGTCTATCAGGGACAGCCGCCCGTATGACGATTCTTGTGACCCGGCCAGAGCCCGCCGCCAGCGAACTGGTCGCCCGACTGCGTACGCTTGGCAAGCTGGCGTGGACGCTCCCGCTCATTGAATTTACGCCGGGTCGCGATCTCTCTTCTCTGCCACAAACGCTTGCCACGCTGCAGCCAGGCGATCTGGTTTTTCTCCTGTCACAGCAAGTGGTGCACTTCGCGCATCCGGTTATGCAGGCGAGCGCAGCGGCATGGCGAGACGACCTCGACTATTATGCTATTGGGCGCAGCACCGCGCTGGCGCTGCATACCGTCACAAATCTGAAAGTAGACTATCCTCATGCGCGGGAAACCAGCGAAGAGCTGGTGCGTCTTCATGCTCTCCAGCAGGTGAACGGCAAGCGTGCGTTAATCCTGCGCGGCAGCCCAGGCCGTGAGCTGCTGGCGGAAACGCTGGTTGCCCGCGGCGCGCACGTGGCGTATTGCGAGTGTTATCAACGCTGTGAAAAGCGCTATGACGGCGCGATTGAAGGTCGTCGCTGGCGCGATCGCGGTATTACCACGCTGGTGGTAACCAGCGGCGAGATGTTACAACAACTGTTTGCGCTATTTCCGCCAATCGATCGCCGGGAATGGCTTTTGCACTGCCGACTGATTGTCGTCAGTGAACGTTTGGCTACGCAGGCTGCCGAATTAGGCTGGCAGGACGTTGACGTAGCCGATGGTGCCGATAACGACGCGCTGCTGCGCGCGTTACGCTGAACTTAACAATGGGAAAGCCATAATGACGGAACAAAAAGACGCCTCCGCCATGGTTGAAGAAACCACTTCAGCGGACAAGCCGTCGACTCAACCCGGCAAACCACCGCGCGATAAAAAACGTGATGGAAAAATGCTGAGTGCCGTGGCGATTGTCATCGCGCTGGCGATTGGCGCCGGACTTTACCTTAATGGGAAACATCAGGCCGATTCACAGGCGCAAACCAACCAGGCACTCAGCGAGCAGTTAAGCGCCCTGCAGCAGCAGTTGGGCAGCGATAAAAAACAACTCACCCAACAGCTCGATAGCACCCAAGCCGCGCTGCAGGAAGCGCGCACGCAGCAGGATAACAGCGCCAAAGAGCTGGAAAGCCTGCGCGACAAAGTCGCCACCATTTCCGGCAATGATACCCGCACCTGGCTGCTGGCGCAGGCGGACTACCTGGTCAAGCTCGCGGGCCGCAAGCTGTGGAGCGATCAAGATGTCACCACCGCCGCCGCGCTGTTGAAAAGCGCCGACACCAGTCTGGCTGAGATGAACGATCCCAGCGTCATGAACGTGCGCCGCGCGCTGACGCAGGATATTAGCACGCTCTCTGCGGTGAGCCAGGTGGACTACGATGGCATCATTCTCAAGCTCAATCAGCTTTCGAACGGCGTCGACAATCTCCGCCTGGCTGATAACGACAGCGACGACTCACCGATGGATGCCGACAGCGGCGAACTCTCCAGCTCGCTCAAAGAGTGGCGCCAGAATTTGGTGAAGAGCTGGCACAACTTTATGGATGATTTCATTACCATCCGCCGTCGTGATAACACCGCACAACCATTGCTGGCGCCGAATCAGGATGTGTACCTCCGCGAGAATATTCGCTCACGTCTGTTAATTGCCGCTCAGGCCGTTCCGCGTCATCAGGATGAAATCTATAAGCAGTCTATTGATGCCGTCTCCACGTGGGTGCGCGCCTGGTACGACACCAATGATGCCGCCACCAAAGCGTTCCTCGCACAGCTGGATGAGCTGAGCCAGCAAAATATCGCGATGGATGTTCCCGATACGCTGGAAAGTCAGGCCCTGCTGGAAAAATTGATGCAAACCCGCGTGCGAAACTTACTGGCACAGCCGTCGGTTTCAGCGCAGCAACAGGGAGGCTAACCATGCTGAAAGTATTGGTGCTTTTCCTGCTGCTGATTGCTGGCGTGGTACTGGGCCCGATGGTTGCCGGGCATCAGGGATATGTGTTGATCCAGACCGATAACTGGAATATCGAAACCAGCGTCACCGGTCTGGCGATCATTTTGATCCTAAGTCTTCTGGTCATTCTGCTGGTTGAATGGGTACTGCGTCGCCTGTTTCGGACCGGCGCACGCACGCGCGGCTGGTTTATGAGCCGCAAGCGCCGCAGCGCCCAGCGCCACACGCAGAACGCCCTGATGAAACTGGCAGAAGGCGACTTTAAACAGGTTGAGAAACTGCTGTCTAAAAACGCCGATCACGCTGAACAGCCGGTTGCCAACTATTTGCTGGCCGCCGAGGCGGCGCAGCAGCGCGGAGACGAGGTGCGGGCGAACCAGCATCTGTCACGCGCCGCTGAACTCTCTGAGAACGATACCATTCCCGTGGAGATTACCCGCGTGCGCTTGCAGCTGGCGCGCAATGAGGATCACGCGGCGCGCCACGGTATCGATCGCTTGCTGGAGGTCGCACCGCGCCATCCTGAAGTGCTGCGTCTCGCCGAGCAGGCATATATTCGCACTGGCGCGTGGGGCGCGCTGCTGGACATCCTGCCCGCTATGCAAAAAGTGCAGCTTAACGATGAAGACAAGCGTCACGCGCTACAGCAGCAGGCATGGCTGGGCTTGATGAATCAGGCCATGGCCGATCAGGGCAGCGAAGGGCTGAAAAAATGGTGGCGCAACCAGAGCCGTAAGACGCGTCAGGAAACGGCGCTGCAGGTGGCGATGGCAGAACATTTGATTGAGTGTGACGACCACGATACGGCGCAGGCTATCGTACTGGAAGGCCTCAAGCGCCAGTATGACGATCGGCTGGTGCTGTTAATGCCGCGCATCAACAGTGGCGATCCACAGGCGCTAGAGAAAGCGCTACGCCAGCAAATTAAACAGCACGGCGCCACGCCGCTGCTGCACAGTACGCTGGGACAGATGCTCATGCGCCACGGCGAATGGCAGCAGGCGGCAGAGGCGTTTGAACAGGCGCTGGCCCAGCGGCCGGATGCGTTTGATTTCGCTTGGTTAGCGGATGTTTACGACCGACTGCACCGCCCAGAGGATGCAGCGAAAATGCGCCGTGAAGGGTTACTGCGCACGCTGAAAACCAATCCCCCCGCATAACGCTGTCTACGTATCACATACGCCGGGCTTGTCCCGGCTTTTTTATGCCTGAAACACGCCGGCGCAGCGTCGACGCAAAAAAAAACACCTGCCGGTGGCAGGTGTAACATCAGGTCGCTAAGACAACTGAGGGTATCCGACTCAACGTAATGTCCTTCTGACTACAGTAGCGCTTGCGCGTTACTGCCGATTGGACAACGGATACCATAAGGGGCTCTGCGTCATTCCCAGGTTTATGTTGCATCAGCAAACATAAGGAGTGGAATGAGCATCTACACAGTTAGTATTGCACAAGGCGTGCCAAAGGTGCGGCAGAAAACATAAATCATTATTATTCAATAACCTGTGGAAATGTACAACGCCACCTGGCTCGCCGTATGTCGCCAATCTGTGACAACGCGCACGCTATGCGTCGCCGCACAGCGACAGCCAATGCAAGGTTGCGTAAAACGGCTTATCTTCAATAGGTTATACGTCTCAATCTGACGACAACCCAAGATAAACGCTGCGCCCAAGCACGCGTTCGGCCTTAATCACAGACCCTCTACGGACGTGGCGGAGACTCTTCACGCGCGCTTAGGCGCACAAAACGAAAAAAGCCTGCTTTTTCAAGCAGGCTTTTCGAATAGGGTCGGCGAGAGAGGATGACGCTTACCGCCGGTAAGCGCCCTTCGGGCCGCTGCTGGCGCAGCGTTGTCTCGCTGCGCTCGGCGCAAATCGCCTTCGGAGGTTCTCATCCTCTTTGTAGCACAAAACGAAAAAAGCCTGCTTTTTCAAGCAGGCTTTTCGAATATGGTCGGCGAGAGAGGATTCGAACCTCCGACCCACTGGTCCCAAACCAGTTGCGCTACCAAGCTGCGCTACTCGCCGATTTTTTACTACTTTGTACTGCCTTCACGCTACCGCGTAATTTTGCCTGGTGCGAAGAGAGGGACTTGAACCCTCACGTCCGTAAGAACACTAACACCTGAAGCTAGCGCGTCTACCAATTCCGCCACCTTCGCATGTCCCAGCAAAATCTGGGGTGGCTAATGGGACTCGAACCCACGACAACTGGAATCACAATCCAGGGCTCTACCAACTGAGCTATAGCCACCATAATTCTGGTGCGTAAGCGCTAAACGCTTACTTTTCACTGCATAACGCGGTCAATCCAACCACCGAAGCTCTTGCGCCCAAGATAAATGGCGCGCCCGACAGGATTCGAACCTGAGACCTCTGCCTCCGGAGGGCAGCGCTCTATCCAGCTGAGCTACGGGCGCGTAGCGCCGTTGCGGATGGGCATACTACGGACTTGACCCGATCCTGTCCAGCGCTTTTTTTAGAAAAAAAGCGCATTTGCTTACGCTTTGTGCATTCCGTCGATAAATACTGCAATTTGCGTCCGGCACCCGCCTCAATTGTGGAAAAAACCAGCGATATCAGAGATCGCCACGCAGGTGGTAACGCAAATATTTCAGCAGTTTTAACTGACGTCGCCAGCGTGAAGGTTGCCTGATGAGGCGATAGAGCCACTCCAGCCCCAGTTTTTGCCAGCTTTTTGGCGCGCGCGCCACGTGTCCGGTGAACACATCGTAAGTCCCGCCAACGCCCATATAGAGCGCATGCGGCCAGTGCGCACGGCAGTCACGCATCAACAGCTCCTGACGCGGCGAGCCCTGCGCCACCGTCACAATCTGTGCTTGGCTGGCCGCGATACGCGCAAATAGCGCAGCGCGCTCCTCCGGGGCAAAGTAGCCATCCTGGCTGCCGACGATATTCACGTTCCACTGCTGACGCAGCTTGGCGCAGGTTTCCTGCAGTACCGTTTGCTGACCGCCGATCAGAAACACCGGAATGCCTTCACGTCCTGCGCGTGCCATAAGCGCTTCCCAAAGATCGGCTCCGGCAATACGGTTAACCTCAAGCTGAGGATATTTCTTGCGCAGCGAGCGCACGATACTGATGCCATCCGGATATTTAAATTCCGCCTCGGCAATGAGCGCGCGCAGCTGCGCATCCTGCTCCAGCGTGAGCATTTTCTCGGCGTTGATCGCCACCAGCGTGCCGCAGCGTGGCACGCCTTGTGGCACTAAAAAATGCAGAAAACTCTCCATGTCACTGAATGCGTGCAGTTCGATTCCGCGCAGGCTATAGCGCGGCTTATCGCTTTCCATTGATGCGTTTTCCCGTCGTACCCAAAGGTTAAGAAGCGCTGTGTAAGACCGTGGCGCGCGGACGAATAAGTCCCGCGCGCGCCAGCAGCCGATACAGCAATTTAGCCACCATCACACAGGCGGTAAAAATAAGGCAGAAGAACACGACGCGCGAGCCAAAGGCGTCTAACCCCTCACGCGCCAGCACAATCATGTTGAAGACCGCGCCAAAGCAGAAACTTTGAAGGATGGCGCCGGTATAGCGGTTACTGTCGCTACGGCCCTGCTGATAAAGGGTATCAAAACCTTTCATCAGCAGCCCTACGGCGACGGCACCGGGTGCAATGAACCACACGCCGCCCATGATCACCAGCGAGCCTAACAGCGTGGGTGAAATAGCCAGTCCGGAGTGGTTATTTAGCACTTCCCACGTAAAGTAGTTGGCACTGTTCAGGATCATCGACGGCCGATCGGGCCACAGCCAGCTGGGAATAAACACATAGAAATCACGCCACATGGGCGCCAATCCCTGAAAATCGATCTTGTCATAGTTCTGGAGCAGCAGCGCCAAATTTTCCCATGGCGAAAAGGTGTCGCGCGTCAGATACAGGAAGGTGTAGAAGGCTTCGTCACCCACCACATCCAGATTATAACGACGCAGCGCCAGCCAGAACATGCCGCCAATCGCCATTACCCCCGCGCCCACCAACATCCACAGCGTGATCCAGCCGCGCGTTATGCCAATAAACAGAAACAGCGCAAAGGCGATGATGATGTTGGCTCGCGTCCCGCCCACCAAGGCATAGGTCAACAAGCCAAACATCACTGATACCGCGAGGAACTTCAGCCATTGTGCCTGCGTCGGCTTCAGGAAGTAGCGAATCAGCATGGCCGGAATAAAGAAGTAGAAAAAGCGCTTCAGCGCCACGCCCGACACGTCGCTGGAGAAGATCTGGTTATAGGCGGAGAGCCGAAACAGCAGCAGACCGTTGTGCATGAAAAACACCGTTACCGTGCCTATCGCCACCAGCGCCAGAAGCAGGCAGGTCAGATGGGTTTCAACACGGTTCATCTGCAGCCACGGTTTTGCCGGCGGTGCGCCGCCAGGCCGCAGGCGCACTTTATAGCTGACGTAATAAATGGCGTAAAACGCGGTGGCGGCGAGCAGCGCCTGCAGCAGATAGCCTGCGGGCACCACGTTGACGTTAAAACGAAATACCAGCACGCTGGTCAGGGGAAAACCGAAATAAAAGGTCAGTAAAAACAGCACGGTGAAAAAAATATGGAAGTTGAAGCGCACCCGCTTAAACTCGCGCCACGTCAGGGTCAAAATAAACCCCAGTGAGAACAGATACACCACCAGCAGACCGCTAAACTGCGCCAGGCTCATGCGGATTCCCCTTCGCTCGCGGCCAGCGCGTCGCGCCATCCGGTTAAATAGCCCGGCGCGAAAAACGCGATGGCAGATTTATCACACAGCATAAGTTGGCGGCGGGCCTCAGCCACACGCGCCGCGTCCAGCTCGTCATCGCTGAACAGCACCGGCAAACCCTGCTCGCTGAGATCGCGCCAGAACGGATTGTTGCGCGTAAGCACAAACGGAATATTGGCCTGAATCAGCAGACACAGCGTGCCGATGCCCTGCTGGCGCTCAAACATAAAATAGCCAAGCTGACAGCGGCTTAACACTTGCAGATAGGCGTCAAAATCGAGCTTTTCACGCAGCAGTGTGACCTGACCCTGTGGAAAAAACTGCTGTGCTACCGCCGCAACCTGATCAACATAAGCATGATTATTCTCAGGATAACCCAGCGGCACGATCACCTTTACCGCATCGCCGAACTGCGCATGAATCGCCGCCAGACCTTCAATATGGCGATTACTGCGGTCGCCTGAATTGCCGAGCAGCATGGTGAGTTCGTGCGGCGCTTGCGGTACGGGAACCGCGACGTCTGGCATCCGGGTGGGAAAATAGAGCAGCGACTGCGGCACGTCGGGTGCGCGCTGAGCGAAATGGTGTAAATCGCCGCGCGTGGCAAATACGCGCGCAACGCGCCGCTGCGCCTGGCGCCGCAGCAGATAAAACAGCTGGAATTTCAGGCCGCGACGCTCCTCATACAAATCCGCGCCCCACACGTGCCAATACGCCTGCTGCGCGCGAATTTTGCCGCGCAGCAGCGCCAGCCATATGAAGGGATTAAATTGCCCGTGGAAAAAAAAGCGCTGCGTGCGATCGGCGGCGCGCGCGGCAACCGCCTCTGCCAGCGCACGTTTGCTGGCAAAGGTTTCAATATCCAGCCGGGTGTAATCTCGCAGCGTGTCCGGTGCGCGGGATACCACCATGACGCGGCGCGGCGTTGCAGTGGGAAACTCGCTGCTCAGCACATCGTTGAAAAAGCGTAAAACCGTCTGGTTGTGATGCGGGATGTCAGAACCCAGCACGTGAAATAAAGTCATGTTCTTCGGCAATACATTGTAAAAGCGCCACAGCAGAGCGCGAAATAGACCACATAGGTCGCCAGATAAGCTTGCGCTGCGCCTGTGGCCCCGTGCAAGGGGATCAGCCAGTGTGCAAACGCGGTCAGCAGCACGAACTGGCTGACTTCGGTGAGAATATAGAAACGCAGCGACGCTTTGGCTATTACCAAATACCCGAAAACGTAGGCGCCTACTTTGAATACGTCTCCGCACAGCTGCCAGACAAACAGGTCGCGCATGGCGGTAAACTTCGGTGAGAACAGCAGCCAGATGGCCACATCGCGCAGCAGCCACACGCAAAAGCTGGCGGCCGCCACCGCCGGCAGCACAAAGCGCAGCGCGCGGCCAATCTCGCGGGCGATCTCCCGCTTTTGCTCCAGACGCGCCAGCGTGGGTAGCAGCCAGACGCTGAACGTGGCGGTGATAAATTGTAAGTAGGCATCAGAAATGGTCGTGACGCTCTGCCACAGCCCCACCTGCGCCCAGCCCTGCTGCGCTGCCAGCAGATTTCGCATCATCACCCACGCGACGGGCAGCGTCACGGCGGTGATCAATGCCATCAGGGTAAATTTTGCCAGGTTTTTCACCTGCGCGGGCTGCCATACCGGCACCAACCAGCGCAGCGGTAATTCAGCGCGATGATGGCGCAGCCGGATAACTGCCGGTATCACCAGCATCGCTGGCACCAGCGCCAGGCCCACCAACGCACCGGCGTAGCCGCCAATCCACCAGCACAGCACATAGCCGATCACCCCGAGCAGGCTGCCGAAGATCAGGGCCAGCGCATTCCCGCGCGCATCGCGGAAGCCTTTGAGCAGCGCCAGCGCCAGGTTAGCCCAGGCGATACCCATCTGCAGGAAGGCGACAATGCGCACGACGTTCGCATACCGTTCGTGGCCGAAGAGCGCGTGGCTGATCGGCGCGGCCGCCAGCAGAAAAATCAGTGCCACCAGGCTGGAAAAGCCCAGCACCATGGCTGACGCAGAGCCGGTTAACGCGCGCAGCCGCGCGGGCTGCGCGCGAAATTGCGCCACATAGGTGGTCACGCCGTTAAAAATACCGGCGCCCGCCAGCACGCCGAGCACGGTGATAAGCTGACGGAAATTCCCCGCCTGCCCCACCCCTTCCGGGCCAAAGCTTATCGCCAACAGCTTCACCACCAGCAAACCGGCAGCAATCTTCACCAGCGTAGAGCTGGCGGTCCAAACCGACGCTTTTGCCAGCGACATCAGGCGAAGAAACTCAGCAGCGAACTGATCACCGTGCGCTGATTGTTATCCGACAGGTTATAGAACAGCGGCAAACGCAGCAGACGCTCGCTTTCGCGCGTCGTGTGTACATCTTGGCCGTGGAAACGACCAAAACGCTGTCCCGCAGGCGATGTGTGCAGCGGAATGTAGTGGAACACGGTTAAAATTTCTGCTTCTTTCATCCAGTTTATCAGCGCGTGGCGATCGTCGCTGTCGCGCAGCTTAAGGTAAAACATGTGCGCATTGTGACGCACGTGCGTTGGCACGACCGGCAGTTCGATGCGTCCCTGCGCGGCCAGCGGCTGAAGCGCCGAGTGATAGCGCTGCCAGAGCCGCAAACGCTGTTGATTGATGGGCTCAGCGGCCTCCAACTGCGCCCACAGATAGGCTGCCTGCAGATCGGCCATCAGATAGCTGGAGCCGATATCACGCCACGTGTATTTATCCACCTGACCGCGGAAAAACTGGCTGCGATTGGTGCCTTTCTCGCGAATGATTTCCGCCCGCTCCACCAGCGCGGCATCATTAATCAATGTTGCTCCGCCTTCGCCGCCGGCCGTGTAGTTTTTCGTTTCATGGAAGCTAAAGCAACCGATGTGACCAATGGTCCCCAGTGCACGGCCTTTGTACTGCGACATCACGCCCTGCGCGGCATCCTCAATCACATACAGCTGGTGTTTGGCCGCCAGCGCCATAATGGTATCCATCTCACAGGCCACCCCCGCGTAATGCACCGGCACGATGGCGCGCGTTTTGGGGGTAATCGCCGCTTCGATTAGCGTTTCGTCAATGTTGAGCGTATCCGGGCGGATATCGACAAACACAATGGTCGCCCCGCGCAGCACAAAAGCATTGGCCGTTGAGACAAAGGTGTAGCTCGGCATGATCACCTCGTCACCCGGCTGAATATCCAGCAGCAGCGCCGCCATCTCCAGCGATGCGGTACAGGAAGGCGTCAAGAGCACCTTTCTGCTGCCGAAGTGCTGCTCCATCCACTGCTGGCAGCGGCGCGTAAATCCACCATCGCCGCACAGCTTGCCGCTGGACATCGCCGACTGCATATAATCAAGTTCAGTGCCCACAACCGGGGGCGCATTAAAAGGGATCATGGTGCCTTCCTGTAAAACCAGTACGCGGTGCTCTCGAGTCGGGCACCGCTGCGGAGGTAGAGTCGCATTGCCGTGAGATTGCTGAGCTGTGTGGCAACGTGCAGCCGTTCCAACTGGCGGGCCCGTCCCCAGTCTGCCGCCGCCAGCAGTAGACGCTGACCCACGCCGCAGCCCTGCGCTTCCGGTAGCACCGCCAGTAAGCCAATCCGCATGTCACCGTCGGCTTCCCGCATCGACACAAACCCCTGTAGCGCACCGTGTTCATCACAGGCGATCAAACATTGATGGTCGAAGGTGCCGCGCACGGCATTCTCAACCCACTGCGCATAGAAGCGTCCGCTGTCCTCAGGCTGAAACCAGGGCGCGCGGAAGCGGCTCAGGCTAAACGCCTGCTGCGCAGCGCGGCGCAGCGCGGGAATGTGCGCTTCACGCGCAATGCGGACACCGGTTTGCCGTTCAGTACGTTTGAGCGTGATGGCAAGATCCGCCTCACCCTCTACCAGGTGGAAGCCGTGCTCCCCCAGCGCATCAATCACGTCGCTGCGCGCAGCGGGCACTTTAGTCTGCCACAGCGCGTAAGGCTGCGTGAGCGCCTGCGCTAACGGGGTTTCCCCGTCCAGCGTCAGGCGCGCGCAAGATTGATCAAAAAAAGCGCTCTCCCATTCCAGAGACGCGACATTGACGTAAACAGACATGGAGCTCCCGGCTTAAACGTGGGGCGTGGCTATGCTATCGGCCACCCCCTTTTGGCGTTGGCAGCGCGGGGCGCTAGCGCCAGACGCCTTTGGTATCAACAATCCACGGCTGGGTGACGCGTTCGGCCGGAATGGCACGAAACGCCGCATGATCCACCAGCATCACCACGATATCCGCCTGCTGCAGCGCCTGCTGCGTGGAAACCAGCGTCGCTTCGTGCGCCAGCCGCGCGGGCAAGGTGTCGACGTGCGGCTCCACGACCCACGTTGTGCCGCTGTGCCACGCAGCAATGAGATGCGCCACCGTCATCGCCGGGCTTTCCCGGAGATCGTCGATGTTGGGTTTAAAGGCCAGGCCGAAGCAGGCGATAGTCACTTCACTGGCGCGTTTCCCGCTTTGGGTCAGACACTCCGCCAGCGCCTGCTTTACGCGGTCCAGCACCCAGCCGGGCTTGCTGTCATTCACTTCGCGGGCCGTGCGAATCAGGCGCGCCTGCTGCGGATTTTGCGCCACGATGAACCAGGGATCGACCGCGATACAGTGGCCGCCGACGCCCGGTCCGGGCTGCAAAATATTGACGCGCGGATGGCGGTTCGCCAGCGCAATCAATTCCCAGACGTTGATGTTCTGTTCGGCGCAGATCAGCGACAGCTCATTGGCAAACGCGATATTCACATCGCGAAAGCTGTTTTCCGTGAGCTTGCACAGCTCGGCGGTGCGCGCGTGGGTTTCCACACATTCACCGCGCAGGAACAGGCGATAAAGCGCACTGGCGCGCGCCGAGCAGGCGGGCGTCATTCCGCCGATAACGCGATCGTTTTCCAGCAGTTCCACCATAACATTGCCTGGAAGAACGCGTTCAGGACAGTAAGCGACAAACACATCGACATCGTCGCCCTGATGCGGGAAGCGCAAATCCGGGCGCGCCTCGGCCAGCCACGTCGCCATGCGTTCGGTGGTGCCCACCGGCGAGGTGGATTCAAGAATCACCAAATCGCCCTTTTTCAGTACGGGTGCCAGCGACAGCGCGGCGGCTTTCACATAGCTGAGATCCGGCTGGTGGTCGCCCATAAACGGCGTGGGTACGGCAATCAAAAAAGCGTCCGCCGCTTCAACCTGCGTGGTGGCACGCAGATGCCCGCTGTGCACCGCCGCACGCACCACGTCACCGAGCTCTGGCTCAACGATGTGGATTTCACCGCGATTGATGGTCTCGACGGCGCGAACGTTGATGTCCACGCCAATGACGTTGATTCCCTTTGAGGCAAAAACGGCTGCGGTTGGCAGCCCAATGTAGCCCAGTCCGATTACGGAAATGGTTTCAAAACTCATGTTTTTACTCTGTGTTGTTTCAGGGCCTGCAAAATACGCGCGCACGCCGTGCCATCGCCGTACGGGTTGTGGGCGCGGCTCATTCTGTGCCAGGCGTCGGCGTCGTCAAGCAGCACGCTGACTTCCGCCACAATTTTGTTGACGTCAGTGCCGACCAGTTTCACCGTGCCAGCGTCCACTGCTTCGGGGCGCTCGGTGGTTTCACGCATCACCAGCACCGGCTTGCCGAGCGAGGGCGCCTCTTCCTGAATGCCGCCGGAGTCGGTCAAAATTAACCATGCGCGGTTCATCAGCCAGACAAACGGCAGATACTCCTGCGGCTCGATCAGGATGATGTTATCAATGCCGCTTAAAATCCGGTTTACCGGCTCGCTGACGTTAGGGTTGAGGTGCACCGGATAGACGATTTGCACCTGCGGATGCTGACGGGCAATCTGCGCCAGCGCGCTGCAGATACGCTCAAAGCCACCACCAAAGCTTTCACGTCGGTGTCCTGTAACCAGAATGAGCTTCTTTTCGGCGTCGAGGAAAGGATAGCGTGCCGCCAAACGCGCATTGATATCAGCGTCGTCCAGCACCCGATCGCGCACCCACAGTAATGCATCAATTACCGTATTACCGGTGACAAAAATGCTGCCGTCGGGCAAATTCTCACGCAGCAGATTCATCCGCGAGGTTGCGGTAGGCGTGAAGTGGTAGCTTGCCAGGTGCCCCGTTAGCGTGCGATTGGCCTCTTCCGGCCACGGCGACAGCAGGTTACCGGTGCGCAAGCCCGCTTCAACGTGGCCCACCGGGATACGGTGATAAAACGCCGCCAGGCTGGCGGCCAACGTGGTGGTGGTGTCGCCGTGAACCAGCACGACATCTGGCTGGAAATCCGCCAGTACCGTTTTCATGCCCAGCAGAATGCGGCTGGTGATTTCTGTCAGACCCTGCTCCGGGCGCATGATATTGAGATCATAGTCGGGACGCAGCTGGAACAGACGAAGCACCTGATCGAGCATTTCGCGATGTTGAGCAGTGACGCACAGACGCGATTCAAACGCCGCATCCTCCGCCAGCGCCTGCACCAGCGGCGCCATCTTGATTGCTTCAGGGCGGGTGCCAAATACGGTCAAAACTTTCACGTGGCTTCTCTTAATGGCTGGGGGTGGAGGCAGCGCGCGGCCGACGCGCCAGCGCCACGCCTGCACCGAACAGCGCGCCAATGACGCCCCACATGACCATCATGAACAGGCGACGCGGGCTATCGCGCGATACCGGCTCTTCTGGCGTACGCAGATAGCGGTACGTCTGGAACTGTTTATCCAGACGCGGTCCCGCCTGAAGCGTGCTCAGCATCGCTCTGTTTTGATCATAGCTCAAATCATAGGCAGGCCCGCTGGCCTGCAGTGTTTCCAGCTGTGCGCGTAACATGCGCTGGCCCAACAGGAAGCGATCGCTGTCTGGCAGGGCATCCCCTGAAACGGGGGCGCGATTTTCTTCAATACCCTGCTGGCTGGCCACGCTGAGCGCCTGTTCAATGCGCTGACGCTGGCGGTCAAAAACGGCCTGCGCCACTTCCTGCTGCCGCTTGACCTGCGCCTGCAGCTGCTCGCTGCGTGCTTGCCATGCTCCCTGTAACTCTGCGTTCAAGTGGCGAGCTGCACGCTCGCTGGCATACGCCACGTATTGACGCAGCAGATTGTTGGCATCGCTGGCGGTTTCGGCCACCAGTTTGATGGTGTCGCGCACGTTGTGGGCGGCGTCAGCCGGGGTGTACTGAATATTGTTAATGAGATCGTCCAGCAGCGCGGCATCGTTGTGCGCGTTGCCGCTTTTACGGCTTTTGTAATAATCGGTTTGCTGCCAGAAGTCGCGGCGCGTATCCCACGAGGCCAGTTGCATGGTGAGCTCCTGATACACTTCATCCATGACCGTTGGCGCAGGCGTGCTGAGATTCAGCGTGTTGGTGCGCATATCCAGATTATTTAAAAACTGCTGTTGTACGAAGAAGTCGCCCAGCATGTTTACCGTGGGGCGATCGGTGACGGCGGTGGTGCTCCAGGCCTGCTTCATCAGCATAGAGGCCAGCCATGCGAGCAGGGCAAAGAGCAGCGCAAAGCCGATAATCCAGCGCTTACCACGCCACAGTGTGCAGCCGAGGCCACGCACATCCAGTTCGTTCTCCACAACGACAGAGGTCATAATGCGTCCTTATTCAGGTACTTATCTGGGTAATTTATTTTTATCTTCGCTACTGCTGTGCCAGCGACGTTTAATGCGGCGAATTTTACGCGCCACGCGCCAGGCGTGTTTCAGGCAGTAGCCATACAGCAGAAAGGCCAGCAGGAAGAGCATCAGCATGACCCATTCGGGGATAAACGCGAGGTATTCGCCCAAGACGCCAATGCCCGCCAGAATGGCTGCCGCAGCCGTAATCAGTACAAACGCCTGACGAGAAGTAAACCCCGCGCGCATGATCAAATGGTGAATGTGCTGGCGATCGGCCGAGAAGGGACTCATGCCTTTACGCAGGCGACGATACATGATGGCAACCATGTCCATCAGCGGGATCGCGATCAGCCACAGCGCCGTGACGGGCGTAATAGGATGGCTCAGACCCTGGGTGGTTTCCAACAGGATCCAGATAATGGTGAACCCAATCATGGTGCTGCCGGCGTCGCCCATGAACACTTTGTAGCGCCGACCAATCAGCCCAAGATTCAATAAAATATAGGGTATCGTGGCGGCAATCATGGCAAAGCACCACATCGCCAGGCTGGTTTGCCCGTCGAAATAAAGAATGATGCCCATGGCGGCGAACGTCACGCTGGAGAGCCCGCCCAGCAGGCCATCAATGCCGTCGACCATGTTGAACGCGTTGATGGCTGCCCACACGGCAAACAGCGTCAGCACATAGCCGAAAGGCCCGACAATAAGCTCAACGGGGCCAATGATGAATCCGAGGCTCAACAGATAGAGTTTGGCGCCCACCATCATGATTACGGCGACAATGGCCTGTACCATGGCGCGAATCTTCACGCTGATGTCAAAGCGGTCGTCCAGTGCGCCGACCAGCACCAGTACGCCAGCGCAGCTCAAGTAAAGCAGCGCGTGCGGCAGATAATAATTGGTAATAGCGAAAGCGAAGCAGATCCCGGCGTACACAGAGATGCCTCCCACGAGCGGGATAGCACCATGATGGCGTTTTCTGGAGTTTGGCGTGTCAACAAGCCCAATTTTTTTAGCTGCTTTACGAGCAAAAAACAGAAACGCTAAAGTAAAAAGGAAAACTAAACCAAGCTCAGTACTCATAGTGAGTAAATTCACGTTAACGCTCTCAGCTAAAATCATGGGCAACCATACGCAAGGTCGCAGCCATTGCCCTATATCCTTAGTCCGAATTCTGCCGACGAGGCGTCTGATTGTATAAAAAACCAGCACGCTTTCGGCACAATCATTATAGTGCTTCCTGACTGGGCTAATCCTAATGCCCATAAATGAAAAACGCCACGTTAAGGCGTGGCGTTAGCAAAAAATTAGCAAATTGTGCAAGCGCGTGGGCGCGGTTAAGCGCCCTGTGTAGCGCCGTTTACGAGCGCTTCATCATGTCGAAGAATTCGTCATTGGTTTTGGTCATTGCCAATTTGTTGATGAGGAATTCCATCGCGTCAATTTCACCCATTGGATGGATAATTTTGCGCAAGATCCACATCTTCTGCAGCTCTTCCTGCGAGGTGAGCAGCTCTTCTTTACGCGTACCTGAGCGGTTGTAGTCAATGGCTGGGAAGACGCGCTTCTCTGCAATTTTACGCGACAGGTGCAGTTCCATGTTACCTGTACCTTTAAACTCTTCGTAGATGACTTCATCCATCTTGGAGCCGGTATCGACCAGCGCGGTGGCGATGATCGTCAAGCTACCGCCCTCTTCGACGTTACGTGCCGCACCAAAGAAGCGCTTCGGGCGGTGCAGGGCATTCGCGTCCACACCACCGGTCAACACTTTACCAGAAGCCGGTACCACGGTGTTGTAGGCGCGCGCCAGACGGGTAATCGAGTCAAGCAGGATAATAACGTCTTTTTTGTGCTCAACCAGGCGCTTGGCTTTTTCAATCACCATTTCTGCAACTTGTACGTGGCGAGACGCGGGTTCGTCAAAGGTCGACGCGATCACTTCGCCTTTCACCAGACGCTGCATTTCGGTCACTTCTTCAGGACGCTCATCGATCAGCAGCACCATCAGCACGCAGTCTGGATAGTTGTAAGCGATGCTCTGCGCAATGTTCTGCAGCAGCATGGTTTTACCGGCTTTTGGCGGTGCGACAATCAGGCCACGCTGACCACGCCCAATCGGCGAAGCAAGATCCAGCACGCGAGCGGTCAGATCTTCGGTAGAGCCGTTACCGCGCTCCATACGCAAACGGTTGTTGGCGTGCAGCGGCGTCAGGTTTTCGAACAGAATCTTGTTGCGCGCGTTTTCCGGCTTGTCGTAGTTAACTTCGTTAACTTTCAACAGCGCAAAGTAGCGTTCACCTTCTTTCGGCGGGCGGATTTTGCCCGAGATGGTATCACCAGTGCGGAGGTTGAAGCGGCGAATTTGGCTGGGAGAAACGTAGATATCATCAGGACCGGCGAGGTAGGAGCTGTCTCCAGAACGGAGGAAACCAAATCCATCCTGAAGTATCTCCAGCACACCATCACCAAAGATGTCTTCGCCACTTTTCGCGTGCTGCTTGAGGATAGAGAAAATAATATCCTGCTTACGCATACGTGCCTGGTTTTCCAGCCCCATATTTTCGCCGAGGACAATCAGCTCAGAAACCGGCGTATTCTTTAATTCGGTAAGATTCATAGTGATGGGTTCTTAAACTCGGGGTAATTCTCGAAATGTTTGTCGTGAATGGTATGGCAAAAATTCCATGCCTGTTAATGGCTCTTTTTCGACTCTGCTCAACAGTTATCGTCAGATGTGGCGACAGGAAATGTGGAGACGGTCGAAAGGTGATGCCGAATGATGCTAGCCGTCAGATTGCCAAACCACGAAAACGTTCAAAGCGAGTAGGGTCTGACAAGGGAAAACTTTAGATGCAAACTACAAGGTAAGTGCGTAATGCAGTGTCGTCAAATTAACACGTCAAAAGGATGGCGTCCAGCAGTGGTGAAAAAATTCACCGCTGCTGGAAAACGCGGCAGCTGGCTTATGCCAGATTTGCGTTGAGAAACTCTTTCAGCTGACCTTTTGACAGGGCGCCGACTTTGGTTGCGGCCACTTCACCGTTCTTAAACAGCAGCAGGGTCGGAATACCGCGGATGCCATATTTTGGCGCGGTGCCCGGGTTGTCATCGATGTTCAACTTGGCGATAGTCAGCTTGCCGTCGTACTCATCGGCGATCTCATCGAGAATCGGGGCGATCATTTTGCAAGGACCACACCACTCAGCCCAAAAATCAACCAGAGTGACACCGTCGGCTTTCAGCACGTCAGTCTCAAAACTGTCATCGGTCAAGTGAACGATTTTATCGCTGCTCATGTTTAACTCCAAAAATTATGCCTGGCGAATTGGCGTAAAATAAACCATCTAGGTTAACTTTATTTCACCGGATACGCTTTCGTAAAGCGATAGTAAGCTGATATTCTACCACACTATGAGCAAAACACACTTAACAGAACAGAAGTTTTCCGACTTCGCCCTGCACCCACAGGTAATTGAAGCCCTTGATACAAAAGGCTTTTCTAATTGCACGCCTATTCAGGCGCTCGCATTGCCTTTTGCGCTTTCAGGGCGTGATGTAGCGGGTCAGGCGCAAACCGGTACCGGCAAAACGATGGCGTTTCTGACGTCAACGTTTCATCATCTTCTCTCTCACCCGCCAGCAGAAGGCCGCCAAATTAATCAGCCGCGCGCGCTGATCATGGCGCCGACCCGTGAGCTCGCCGTACAGATCCACGCGGATGCGGAGCCACTGGCACACTCAACTGGTCTCAAGCTCGGGCTCGCCTACGGCGGCGATGGCTACGATAAGCAATTGAAAGTGCTGGCAGACGGCGTGGACATCCTGGTTGGAACTACCGGGCGCCTGATCGATTATGCTAAACAGAACCACGTCAACCTGGGCGCCATTCAGGTCGTGGTGCTGGACGAAGCCGATCGCATGTTCGATCTCGGCTTTATTAAAGACATTCGCTGGCTGTTCCGCCGCATGCCGCCCGCTACGCAGCGTCTGAGCATGCTCTTCTCCGCCACGCTCTCTTACCGCGTGCGGGAACTGGCGTTCGAGCACATGAACAACGCGGAATATGTTGAAGTGGAACCGGAGCAAAAAACCGGCCACCGCATTAAAGAAGAACTTTTCTATCCGTCCAACGAAGAGAAGATGCGCCTGCTGCAAACGTTAGTAGAAGAAGAGTGGCCGGATCGCGCCATTATCTTTGCTAACACCAAGCATCGCTGTGAAGATATCTGGGGCCATTTAGCGGCCGATGGTCATCGCGTGGGCCTGCTCACCGGCGACGTTGCGCAGAAAAAACGCCTGCGCATTTTGGATGATTTCACCAAGGGGGATGTTGATATCCTCGTGGCCACTGACGTTGCCGCGCGCGGTCTGCACATTCCTGCCGTCACCCACGTGTTTAACTACGATTTGCCTGACGATCGCGAAGATTACGTCCATCGCATTGGACGTACCGGCCGCGCCGGTGCCAGCGGGCACTCTATCAGCCTGGCCTGTGAAGAGTACGCGCTCAACCTGCCAGCGATTGAAGAGTATATTGGTCACAGCATTCCCGTGAGCAAATACAACAGCGACGCGCTGCTGGACGATCTGCCGCCACCGAAACGCCTGCAGCGCAGCCGTTCTGGCAACGGCCCTCGTCGCGGTGGGAACAACAACAGCCGTCGCGGCGCCCCCCGCAATAACAACCGCAAACGTTCGAGTTAAGCACACATGCTAAGCGCATCGTCACTTTATGCAGCGATTGATTTAGGTTCTAACAGCTTTCATATGTTGGTGGTGCGCGAAGTCTCAGGCAGTATTCAGACCGTGGCGCGCATTAAGCGCAAAGTGCGTCTGGCTGCCGGCCTCAATCGAGACAATCAGCTTTCGATTGAGGCAATGCAACGTGGATGGCAATGCCTTAAACTTTTTTCTGAGCAGCTTCAGGATATTCCTTCTGCGCAAATCCGCGTGGTGGCGACCGCTACGCTGCGCATCGCGCTGAACGCGCAGGACTTTCTCACTACGGCACAACAGATCCTCGGTTGCCCTATCAATGTGATCAGCGGTGAGGAAGAAGCGCGCCTGATCTATCAGGGCGTGGCGCATACCACCGGCGGTTCCGATCAGCGTCTGGTGGTAGATATCGGCGGTGGCAGCACAGAGCTGGTCACTGGCGTTGCCTCGCATGCAACCTCGTTATTTAGCCTGCCGATGGGCTGCGTGACCTGGCTGGAGCGTTTTTTCAGCGATCGCCATCTGGCCAAAGAGAATTTTGCCCAAGCCGAACACGCCGCGCGTGACATGATCCGCCCTGTCGCGGGCGCGCTGCGCGAAAACGGCTGGCAGATTTGCGTAGGCGCTTCCGGCACGGTGCAAGCTTTGCAGGAGATCATGGTGGCGCAGGGCATGGATGAGCGCATCACCCTGAATAAGTTGCAGCAGCTCAAGCAGCGCGCCATTCAGTGCGGCAAGCTGGAGGAGCTGGAGATTGAAGGCTTAACGCTGGAGCGTGCGCTGGTGTTCCCCAGCGGCTTGTCGATTCTGATCGCCATTTTTCAGGAGCTGAACATCGACAGCATGATGCTGGCTGGCGGTGCGCTGCGTGAAGGCTTGGTCTATGGCATGCTACACCAGCCTATCGATCGCGATATCCGCACGCGCACGCTGCAAACTGTGCAGCGCCGCTTTGCCATCGATGTCGACCAAGCCAGCCGCGTTCAGCAGCTGGCAGAGAGCTTTTTCCGCCAGGTGAGCACCCGCTGGAAGCTGGACCAGCGCAGCCGCGAGCTGCTAATGAGCGCCTGTGCGATTCATGAAATCGGCCTCAGCGTAGACTTTCGTCAGGCACCTCAGCACGCAGCCTACCTGATTCGCCATCTCGATCTGCCGGGGTTCACCCCAGCGCAGAAAAAAATGCTGGCTTGCCTGCTGCAAAATCAGAGCGGCAGTATCGATCTGGCGCTGTTGACGCAGCAAAATGCGGTGCCACCGCGCATGGCTGAACGTTTGAGCCGCCTGCTGCGTCTGGCCATTATCTTCTCAACCCGCCGCCGCGATGACACCTTGCCCGCCGTGCGCCTGCACGCCGATGACGATGCTCTGCACCTGACCTTGCCCGCTGGCTGGCTGGAAGCGCACCCGCTGCGCGCCGAACTCCTGGAACAAGAAAGCCACTACCAGTCTTACGTGCACTGGCTTCTGACCCTTTCCTGATAACGCAGGCTACGCCCCGGCGCAGCCTGCACGCAGCGTCTTAATGCCAGGCTACGCTGTTCTCAACGAACCGGGCTGCGCTTACTCGCTCTTCTTTGCCTTCTCCAGCATGGCCCGCAGACCGGCTACGCGCGTTTGCCCGGTTTTCATCCGCTCTTCCGCACTCACCACTTTCTTCTCGCGCTCCCACGTCACGTCGTCCTGCGGCAGCTCCAGCAAAAAGCGACTCGGTTCGGGCCGCACCAGCTCGCCATACTGGCGCCGCTCACGGCACAACGTAAACGTCAGCTCTTTTTGCGCACGCGTGATGCCGACGTAAGCCAGCCGCCGCTCCTCTTCGATGTTGTTCTCATCGATGCTGCTTTGATGCGGCAGCAGCCCCTCCTCCATACCCACCAGATACACATAGGGGAACTCCAATCCTTTGGAGGCGTGCAGCGTCATGAGTTGCACCTGATCCAGCTCTTCATCGCTTTCACCGCGCTCCATCATGTCGCGCAGCGTAAAGCGCGTGACCACCTGCGCCAGCGTCATCGGCTCGTTGAGCTCATCCCCTTCCAGCATTTCCGTCATCCACTGGAACAGCGTGTTGACGTTTTTCATGCGCATTTCTGCGGCTTTGGGACTGGGTGAGGTTTCAAACAGCCAGCTTTCATAATCGATACCGCGAATCAGATCGCGCACCGCATTCACCGGCTCACGTTCGGTCAGCTGAATGATCTCATTGAGCCAGTGTGTAAAGCGCTGCAGGTGTTCCAGCCCGCGACCGCTCAGCGTTTGCGCCAGCCCCATGTCAAAGCTGGCATGAAACAGGCTCTTGCTGCGCAGCGTGGCCCACTCGCCCAGCTTTTGCAGCGTCGCCGGGCCAATTTCCCGCCGTGGTGTATTCACAATGCGCAGAAAGGCACTGTCATCTTCCTGATTGGTTAATACGCGCAGATAGGCCAGCAAATCTTTGATCTCCGGACGTGAGAAAAAAGAGGTGCCGCCGGAGATGCGATAAGGGATGCGGTTCTGCATCAGCTGCTTTTCAAACACCCGCGACTGATGATTACCGCGATAAAGAATGGCGTAATCTTTGTATGCGGTCTTGTTCACAAAGTGATGGGCAATCAGCTCACCCGCCACGCGCTCGGCTTCATGATCTTCATTATTCGCACTCAGCACTTTCAGCTCGCTGCCCTGCCCCAGTTCGGAGAACAGGCGTTTTTCAAACACGTGCGGATTGTTGGCGATCAAAATATTGGCCGCCTTGAGAATGCGCTGGGTAGAGCGGTAATTCTGCTCAAGCTTCACCACTTCCAGCGCGGGGAAGTCCTGTTTTAGCAACACAAGATTTTGCGGGCGCGCACCGCGCCAAGAGTAAATCGACTGGTCGTCGTCGCCCACCACGGTGAAGCGGGCCCGCGCACCCACCAGCAACTTGACCAGTTCATACTGGCTGGTGTTGGTATCTTGATACTCATCCACCAGCAGATAGCGAATGCGTTGCTGCCAGCGCTCACGCACGGCTTCATTGCGCTGCAACAGCAGCGTCGGCAGTAAAATCAGATCGTCAAAATCCAGCACGTTGCACGCTTTGAGATGCTGGTCATAGAGCTGATAGCAGTGCGCGAAAATCTGATCGCGCTGCGATTTGGCCAGCCCGGCCGCGCCCTGCGGATCGATCAGATCATTTTTCCAGTTAGAGATGGTGGAAATCAGCTGCTGTAGCAGCGTTTTGTCTTCCTCCAGCCACTGCTTAGTCAGGTCTTTCAACAGCGCCAGCTGATCCTGATCGTCAAACAGGGAAAAGGTCGATTTCATGCCCAAGGCGGCATATTCACGCTTGATGATCTCCAGCCCCAGCGTATGGAACGTGGAGATCATCAGCCCGCGCGCTTCTTTGCGCCCCAGCGTTTGCGCCACGCGCTCTTTCATCTCGCGCGAGGCTTTGTTGGTGAACGTTACCGCCGCGATGTGGCGCGCCTGATAACCGCATTCGCGAATCAGGTGGGCAATTTTGTTGGTGATCACGCGGGTTTTACCGGACCCCGCACCCGCCAGTACCAGACAGGGGCCGGTGACAAATTCAACCGCTCGTTGTTGGCCGGGGTTTAAACGCATATTGAAATTTCACTCAGTTGGATCGAACAAAAGGCGGCTATAATGCGCCGCACATTATACATAGCGAGACCTCAAGATGGCGAAAACAGCGGCAGCTTTACATATCCTCGTGAAACAGGAAGCACAGGCCAACGCGCTGCTGGCGCAGCTGGAGAAGGGCGCCAACTTTCAACAGTTGGCCAAAAAGCACTCTACCTGCCCGTCAGGACGCAACGGCGGTGATTTAGGTGAGTTTCGTAAGGGTCAAATGGTGCCCGCCTTTGATAAGGCGGTGTTTACCTGCCCGTTGCTGCAACCTTATGGACCGGTAAAAACCGCCTTTGGCTATCACATCATTAAAGTGCTGTGGCGCACCTGATCACTTCTGATTTTTCATCTGCTGCAGTACGCGACTGCACTGGTTATCATCCGTATCGCTGGGCGAAATCAGCGCCAGCAGCGCCGCCGCGGGCGTCAGGACCGTGCCCAGCGCCACGGCAGCGGCACCGCGTGCCAGCAACGGCCCGGTTTTCACGCCAGCATCGGGATTTTTAAAGGTGCCGCGCACATACAGCGGCGAGCGCAGTGTGATAACACGCACGCCTTTGCTTTCGGGATTGACGGTTAAATCCAGCCGCTCACTGGCAAAATTGGCGTTGCCAGATACGTTGATCACGGCGTTTTCCGTATCAAACACGAAGATGCGCGGCGTGGCCACGCCCTGACGCACATTCAGGTCGGTGGCGGCGCAGTTAATGCGTACCTCGTCATCCCCGAACAGTTTGCCGACGATGTAGTTGCCCACATTCAGGCCGGCAATCTCCATCAGGCTGCGACTAATCAGCCCGTCGTTCATTAATAGCTTGAGCTCGCCGTTGCTGGTGCCGAGCAGATCGGCGACGGAGTTGCCGCTTCCGCTCAGGCTGGCATCACCGTTGAGCTGCCCCAGGCTGCGCTGCATCGCCGTGACACCCGGGAACAATTGACGCAGTTGCAGCTTACGTGCGTGCAGATCCGCGCGACCCCGCATCGGCGAGCGATCGCCCTCCAGCCGAATAGTGGTATTGATGCTGCCGCCCGCCATGCCAAAGCGCAGCGGATCGAGCAGCAGCGTGCTGTCCTTCAACTGCAGATGGGTATACAGATCGCTCAGAGGCAGCTTACTGCTGTGCTCAATGCGTTTGCCGCTGAATTTTACGTCGGCGTCCATCGCGCCCCAGCTTTGGGTTTCGAAGCGGTCATGTGGCAGTACGCGGTCCGCAGGCTGCGCCGCCGCTTCGCCGCGCTGTGCTTTCGCGCGCTGCGTTTGTTCGCTGCCCTTGCCGGAATTTACGCCAATCAGCGGCCCCAAATCAGCCATTCTCAGCTGATCCGAGCGCAGCTCGCCCGTGAGCAGAGGACGCGGTTTGCCCTGGCGATACGCCAGCGAGCCATGAATATCGCTGTCGCCAATATGCCCGTTGAAATTCTCATAGCGGAAAAGCGCGCCTTTCTGATCATTAAAGCGGGCAATCAGATGGCCGTCGGTTTCATAAGGCGGCGTGTCGGGCAGCAGCACGCCGGTGAGGCCATACAAATTGGCCAGCGTGTCACCCGAAAAGCGCAGACGCACATTCAATCCACCGAGGTTCAGCGGATCTTGCAGCGTACCGGCGGCGCGCACGCGCGTGGTGCCGTTACGCACATCAAACTGCAGCGGGAACGGCGTGGTTTGACTGCGCAACGACAGCATGCCCCCGATCTTGCCTTCCCCGCTCAGCGTTTGCTGGTTGTACGTGCCCTTGGCCTGCCAGCCAAACACAAAATCGCCCGCCCCCTTCTGTTGGTCGTCTCCGCCCGCCACTTGGCCATAAGGCACCGGCTTGCCGAGCGGATTGATCTGCACGGTCACATCCGCGTTATTGACCGCATCGCGATAGCGCACTTGCCCCTGGTCAAACAGCACATTATCGAGGCGGAATGACCATGCGGAGGGGGCCGCGTTGGGATCGCTGTTTTCACTGCTGGCGAGGGTAAAGGTCCAATTGTTTTTTTTATCGGCGGTCTGCACCAGTCGCGCGTCCGGCTGCTGCAATTTTATCCACGGCAGGTAGAGTTCTTTATGCAGTAACGCCAGCGGCGCCAGGGTGGCATCAGCACGTTGCAGATGGACCATGGTGACATCGGGCACGCCGGGGGGATTGCCCAGCATAATGTCTTCGGCATGAATGTACGGCCAAGGCACCCAACTCCGCCAGCCATGCTCTTCGCGGTTTCGCGCCCAGTTAACGCCCAGATCGCCGCGAATCGCGAAAGGTCGATTCAGCTCTGCGGAAACTTTTTGATTGATGGTGGGTTTTAGGCGATTCCAGTCAAACGTCGCAATAACGATGGCGAGTATTACCACCAGCAACGCAATAATGCCCGCCGTTATGCTGACTATTTTTCCCGTACGCGACATGCTGCTTCCTCCTTGGCCATAGCGTCTCTGTTAACTGTAGTCGAGACGCCTGCGCTTGGGATTTAGCAGAGCGCGAGTACCAGCGTTTCCAGCTCAGAAAACGGCTGTGGGCGTGAGAAATAGTAGCCTTGCGCCGCCATCGCCGGTGAAGAGCAGACATGTTGCCACTCCTCTTCGGTCTCTACACCCTCGACGATCACGCCGTTACAGTAGCGATTAATCAGCGTCAGCAGCATGGAAAACAGCGAGCGGCCTTCATCGGTCGCGCGCAGCAGCATGAAAAGCTCGCGTGAGAGTTTGATGTAGTCGTAGCGCAATTCCGTGAGCGCCGAAAAGTTCGCCATCCCGGAACCAAAATCGTCCAGCCACAGCGGCCCCAGCTCGGGCATCTGCGCGACCATCTCTTCCTGGGGCAGCGCATGGTGTTCCGTTAACTCAAAGCGCACCCATGGGAGCTGCGTAATTCGCGCACGGATCGCCTGATGATGCTGGATGGCCATCAGCGTCGGCCCGTCAATATTCACCGACGCCACCAGCTGATGCGTAATAAAGAACGCGGCGTGCTGCCACAGCAGTTGCAGCTGTTCCTCAACGATACTCAGCCGTTGTGCAATCGTCAGGGCGTCAAAATAGGCTTCAGGCGACAGGGATTTTCCGGGTGCGCCAGGATGGCTCACCGACGTGAGCAATTCAATGGCCAGCAAGCGACCGGAAACCTGGTAAATGGGCTGGAAGGTATAGAATCGTTGGCACTGCTGCCAGAAGCGACGCGTCTCCCTTTGTTGCTCCAGTTCAAATGTCACAGGCAGCCGATGACGCAGATTCTTCATCACCATGGTTTTTTCCTGATAGGTGGAGGGTTGCCTGCAAAGCGTATCTTAGCGGCAAGTTCCGGCTTATACCGGATAACTGATTAACCAAAGCGACCACAGGGCTGTTGAGTTTAGCAGCGTGATACACCGCTAATCGCTGAATAAGGCCCCACTTTTTCCGTTAAATCGCTGCTATACGCCGAAATTGCCACCTTAAGTTAAATTAAAACACCGTTTTAAATATTATTGACAGCTGCCATACCAGACGCGAGACTCGGAGCAGACTTCATCAGGGGCCACGGACCATGACGCAGAAAAAAATCGCTATCATCGGCGAATGCATGATTGAGTTATCTGAGAAAGGGCAGCACATCCAACGCGGATTCGGGGGGGATACGTTAAATACTGCCGTTTATCTGGCGCGTCAGTGCGATCAACAGCAACTGCAGGTTGCGTATGTCACCGCGCTGGGCACGGACAGTTTCAGCGAGAGCATGCTCGCCGCGTGGCAGCAGGAGAATGTGCAGACCGCTCTGATTCAGCGCCTGGACCATAAAATGCCAGGCCTGTACTTCATTGAAACGGACGATGCGGGTGAACGTACCTTCTGGTACTGGCGCAGCGACGCGGCCGCCCGCTTCTGGCTGGAAGGCCCAGAGTCTGAGGCAATCTGCGCGCAATTAGTCCACTACGATTTTTTGTACCTCAGCGGGATAAGCCTCGCGATTCTCCCGTCCGCGAGCCGCGAAAAGCTGATGTCGCTCCTGCATACCTGTCGGCAAAATGGCGGCAACGTGATTTTCGACAACAATTATCGTCCGCGACTTTGGGCAGACCCGCGCGACGCACAGCACGCGTATGCCGCGATGCTACGCCACACCGATATCGCGTTTCTGACGCTGGATGACGAGCACCTGCTGTGGGGCGAGCAGCCGCTGGAAGCGGTCTTTGCCCGCGCGCGCGCGGCAGGCGTTAAGGAGATCGTGATTAAACGCGGTGCCGAAGCCTGTTTGGTCGCGGTGGACGATGAACCGCCACAGACCATTCCGGCGCTGCAACTGGCAAAAGAAAAGGTCATTGATACCACCGCCGCAGGCGACTCCTTTAGTGCAGGCTATCTCGCTGTGCGTTTAGCCGGAGGCAGTGCAGCGGACGCCGCGGCGCGCGGGCATCTTATCGCCAGCACGGTGATCCAGCACCGCGGCGCGATCATTCCCCGCAGCGCCATGCCGTAAACCCCGCGCGGGTGGCGCGGTGTCACCCGCAATAAAACCTTCATTTTTGCTAACGCAGCGAGACGGAAAATTTGGCTTAATCGCGCATTTTATTCTGTCAGTTTTGGCTAGCACCGCCCACTGTTCATCTGCGCCTGTTTACTGTGTCATTTGGTTCACGTCTGCTTAAGTGAATGATTTAAATTCAATGCATTACGTCAGAAAATATTGCCGCCAGGCATAGTCCGAAACTGCGTAAAACCGCCTGCCATCGCTGGACGCCAGCCATAAAAAAGACCATGTTTTAATCAATAACAGCAGGACGCTGTGACGCTGGCCGCGAACATAAAAATGATGACCCTCCCGTTAGGACAGGCTTATGCACACAGAAATTATCAATATCTGGCCGCACGGTGATGCGCCAGGCGCAAGTGACTCGCGCGCGCAGCCGCAGATTGTCGATCTTGCCAAAGAGTACGAACCTTATGACCGCGCCGCCACGGGCGTGCGCTGCCCGGAAATGGCCATTTGGCACCCGGAAACCTCTAACGGCATTACCCTGTTGGTCGCGCCTGGCGGCGGCTACCAGCGCGTGCTGATCGACCGAGAAGGCAGCGCGCTCGCGACGTTCTTCACCTCCATGGGCTATACGCTGGCGGTGATGACGTATCGCCTGCCGTACGATGGCCACCACGAAGGACCCGACGCGCCGCTGGCGGATGCGCAACGTGCGGTGCGCGTGCTGCGCGAACGGGCGCAGCGCGGCATGAACGGCAAATATGTTGTGATGATGGGTTTTTCTGCGGGCGGCCACGTTGCAGCCTCGTTGGGTACCCGCTTCGGCGAGAAGATCTATCCCGTTCAGGATCAAGCAGACAGCTTCTCCCCGCGCCCTGATGCCATGGTGCTGATCTATCCGGTAATCAGTATGCGCGACGGGTTGGCGCACGAAAGTTCACGCACTCGTCTGCTGGGCGCGTGGCCTGACCAAAAGCAGATTGATGCCTATTCATTGGAGACGCGCGTCCATGCCCAGACGCCGCCTACGCTGCTGATTCACGCCACCGATGATGAGACGGTGCCAGTGAACAACAGCATGGTGTTCTTCAGCGCCTTGCGCGAGCACAAGATACCCACAGAGATTCACTTCTATCAGAAAGGCGGGCATGGTTTTGGCATTCGCGGGGTCGCGGATTATCCGCTCGCGAGCTGGCCGATGCTGGTGACAGAGTGGCTGCGCGCCAAAACCTGATCCCCTTTATAGGTCGCGCCACAGCGGCGTTGACTGCGCGGGTTCGCCCCGGTCACTTACCTGTGTAAGCGACCGGGAATCAGCCCCTTTGGGGAGGGATGTTTAAAGCTTACGAGGAGCGCAGGGTGCACGCCTATAGCGCCTTATCAGGCTGACGGCGGCGCGACTTCCGCGGCACTCGCGCTGCCGCTGGTATCGGGCTTGGCCTCTTCAGCAGCAGGCGCGTTGGCGGGTGGCGCCATCAGCTTGTCCCAGCTCTCTTGCAGCGATTTTACGTTGGTCTCCGCCTCACCCTGCGGCTGAATCAGCACCATGGTAAGCTCCTGCGTCAGCTGTTGACGCAGTTCCTGATTGAGTTGCTCACGCGTGAGTTCACCCAGGAAGGTCTGGCGCAACTTCTGGTACTGCTCCGGCGCAATGTCCACGACCGCGTTCTGCTGCGATCGCAAACGCTGCCCGACCAGAATATCGGTATCGGTGCGCGCATAGGTAGCAAACAGCTTGTTCAGCTCCAGCAGCTTCTGCGCCATCAGCGCATCAAACTCCTCTTGCGGCAGCCCTTTATCACGCACAGTCGCCAGTTCTTTCGCCACCTGATTCAGGTTCTGTGCCAGCGACGCGTTCGGGCTATCCATATTGATAGCGCATTGCGCACGTTGGTACAGCACGCGGCAGTCAAAGCCCACCTGCACGTTTTGCGCCTTGCTATCGGCCAGGGCGCGCTGTACGTGCCAGAACAGCGCTTCGCGTGCCAAATCGCTCTGCCAGTAGCGCTGCAAGTTTTGCGAGTCACGAATCGGCTGCCAGGCGGTATCCCACACCAGCGATAAGCGATCCTGATTGATTGCGCCGTTCACTAAATTCACCGGCTGGTTTGGCAGCGGCGACAGCGTCGGGAGCGGCGCCGGCGCGGCACGCTTGCCGGTGAGCGGTGAGAAGGCCTTGTTAATCTGCTCCGCCATACTGCGACCGTCCACATTCCCTACCACATAGAGCGTCATGCTATCGGGCGTATACCACTGCTGATAAAAACGCGTCAGCTGGGCAATATCGACGGGCGCGCGCGGGGCTTCGCCGGGGTCGTGCGCCAGCATGGTGGAACCCTTCAGGCGATAACGCCACCAAACATCTTGGGTGTTGGCTGGCCAAGTGGCAATCGGATCGGTGGCGCCCAACGCCGCGGTGATCACCTGCTCGTTAATGTCCATTTTCCCTGCAGTTGCCGCCAGCCAGCTCAGGGCTTCTTTCAGCAACTCGGGACGGTTGTTGGGCAGGCTCAGGTTGTATTGCGTGTAATCGTAAGAGGTGATGGCGGGCGGTAAAGGCCGCTGCGGATCCATCGCCTGCTGCCACAGCGCGCGCTGCTGGTTGGTATCCAGCGCGGTGTTGTGCACCATCGCCAGACGCGGTAATAAATGGCTATAGCCGGTTTGCTGTGCGCTCTCCACCAGTGAGCCGGTGTTAATCATTAAGCGCAGCTCGATACGGTCGCTTGGACGCTGCGGCGTGGTCAGCAGCTGCCAGCTAAACCCATTATCCAGTTTGCCTTCCTGCCAGGCGGGATCGGGCTGGAGTGTTTCAGCGTGTACGCCAAAGCCGGATGCCGCAAGGATCAATCCGCCAGCCATAAGCCGAATTATGGTGCCCTGCATGTGAACCCCTACTCAAACAGATAAACGCTCGTTAGCGCGGCCTTTACGGTCACGAAGAATGCGACCGGCGCGGTACATTACCGCCACGTTTATTCAACGACAGACTCTTTGACCACAATAAGGTCAGGAAGTCGCGCCACGAGGTAAAAAATCAGGAAAAAAATCAATGGGGTTTATTATGCAAATGCCCGCTGTCAGGGCAAGTGACAGCGGGCATTTACTGGGAAATTAGCGCAAATTGCAGGTTATATGCTGGTTTGTGAAGCGCTAGCTACCTTTTTAGAGGAGGAAAGCGTCGACTTCATCTGTTGCTCATCCAGCTGACCGACCCATTTCGCCACCACCACGGTAGCCACGCCATTACCGACCAGGTTGGTCAGCGCACGCGCCTCTGACATAAAGCGGTCAATACCGAGAATCAGCGCCAAACCGGCCACCGGCAAGTGTCCGACGGCAGACAAGGTTGCCGCGAGAACGATGAAGCCGCTACCGGTCACGCCTGCAGCGCCTTTCGACGACAGCAGCAGCACCACCAGCAGGGTGATCTGATGGAAGATATCCATATGCGCATTGGTCGCTTGCGCAATAAATACCGCCGCCATGGTGAGGTAAATCGAGGTGCCGTCAAGGTTGAAGGAGTAACCGGTGGGGATCACCAGGCCAACAACCGATTTTTTACAGCCGAGCTTCTCCATTTTGTCCAGCATGCGCGGCAGTGCCGACTCAGAGGAAGACGTGCCCAGTACAATCAGCAGCTCTTCTTTGATGTAGCCGATAAATTTGAAGATGTTGAAGCCCGCCCAGCGCGCAATCGCTCCCAGTACAATCACCACAAACAGCACGCAGGTAATGTAGAAGCAGATAATCAACTGGCCCAGTTGCACCAGCGAACCTACGCCGTATTTACCGATGGTAAAGGCCATGGCGCCAAACGCACCGATCGGTGCAAGACGCATGATCATGTTGATCACGCCGAAAATGACTTTGGAGAAGCTTTCGATAACGTTGAACATCACGGTACCGGCACTGCCCAAACGGTGTAACGCAAAACCAAACAGAATGGCAAACAGCAGCACTTGCAGAATATTACCGCTGGCAAACGCGCCGATTACACTGTTCGGGATCACGTCCAGCAGGAACGCCACAACGCCTTGCTGTTCTGCCTGTTGGGCATAAACCGCGACGGCTTTGGCGTCCAGCGTCGCAGGATCGACGTTCATGCCCGCGCCAGGCTGAATGATATTAACCACTACCAGGCCGATGATCAGCGCAATGGTACTCACCACTTCAAAATAGAGCAGCGCCACCGCACCGGTGCGCCCAACGGCTTTCATGCTCTCCATGCCGGCAATACCGGTCACCACCGTACAGAAAATCACGGGGGCGATGATCATCTTGATCAACTTAACAAACCCATCTCCGAGCGGCTTCATTTGTGCGCCTAACTCAGGATAATAATGTCCCAACAGGACGCCGATGCCGATGGCAACCAGCACCTGGAAGTAGAGGCTTTTGAAAAGTTTCATAACAGGTGTCCAGGTAGAGACGGAATTCACCGCCATTATTAGGGAGAACGCATGCGGCAAGCCGCTTCAAAGCGTAAAACCTTACCGATTGCCGAAAAATAACACCCTGTTAACAGGATTAGTATCCCCTTACATTCCTTACAAAAGTTACAAAACTCTAAGTATGAACTGAAACGCTTCAGCTTTACGCGCAGCCAAAAATTCATTAGAAAAATCAATAAATCACGCAACTATTCAGGGTGGGACGGCTTCTCTAACCAGCGGGGAGTAAAGGCAGACAGTGGGAGCGCCTCCGCATACAAATAGCCCTGGCCAAGGGTGATGCCGCGCGCCAGTAGCCAGTCGCGCTGCTCTGCGGTTTCCACCCCTTCGGCAATCACTTCTAAATGAAGAATATCGGCGATGGCCGCCACGATGCGCACCATGGTGTCATCGTTCGGCAGTGCAGCGACAAAACTGCGATCCATCTTTAGCTTGTCTACCGGCAGCGCTTTAAACTGGTGCAAATAGTTAAGATTGGAATACCCCATGCCGAAATCGTCGAGCGCCACGGACACGCCCGTTTGCTGCAGCGAACGCAACAGCGACATAGCCTGCTCCGCGTCACCAATTTGCGCCGTTTCCGTAATTTCCAGGACCAAACTGCCGCGCGCAATGCCGTGCAGCGCCAGCAAGCCTTGTAAATGGCTGACCATGCTGACGTCACGCAGCTGCACCGCCGAGATATTGACACTGAGCGGCAAGGTGATGCCCTGCTTCTGCCACGCGGCGAGAATGCGACACGCTTCTTCAAACACCCAGCGGCCAATCGCGGCAATCACGCCGATCTCTTCCGCGCTGGCGATAAACTCTTCCGATAAGCCATAGCTGCCATCCGGCATGCGCATGCGCAGCAGCGCTTCCGCGCCGGCCAGCTCGCCGGTCTGCATATTGATTTGCGGCTGTAGAAACAGGGCAAACTGGCCGTCTTGCAAGCCTTGCAAAATGTCGTGCTCTTGGGTGAGGCGCTTCTGCGCGCGCTCGGTCAGCTGCGGATCGAAAAACAGAATCTGGTTCTTGCCCTGATGACGCGCCGACATCATCGCCGAGGTCGCGCGGTCCAACTGTTCGCTGGCACCGATCGCGTCGCTGTCGTACAGCGCCAGGCCCATGCTGGCATTGGGACGCAGCTGCAGCTGATGCAGCGTGACCGGCTGATTGATGCGCAGCATCAGGTTACGCGCCAGCCGCAGGGCGCGGAAAGGCGTGTGCGCACGCTTCATTAACAGCGCAAAATCGCTTGGCCCGGTCTGCGCAAGCAGCGTGTGGTCGTCCACGGTACTGCGAATTTTCTCGACCAGCGTCAGCATCAGCGTATCGCGCTGATCGTCGCTTAACACGCCATTGCCTTCCTGAAGCGTCTCAATGCGAATCACCATCACTCCCCACGGCTGGCGATGCTGATGGCGGATATGCTGATCAAGCAGCGCCAAAAACAGCGCGCGGTTGGGCAGATCGGTGACGGCAAAGTGCGTGGTCATGCGACTCATCTCATCATGAATCGACTCCAGCACCTGCTGATTGCGGTTGTAACTGCGGATCAGCATGCCGATTTCGTCATCACGGTGATTGGGCGGCAGCGTGAGTTTATGCGTCAAAATGGTGGACGGCGGCAGCGCCTGCAACTCGCGTGACACATGGCGCAGCGGATGCACAATTAATCGATTAATGCACCAGCTGATCGCGACTGACAAAATCAGCGCCAGCAGCAAATAGGTAGTGATCATGGTGGACAAGGTGCTGAGCAGGAACTGGTAAACGCGTGACGAGTCCGCCTGCAGCACCAAATACGCGATGGGCTTGGGCAAGCCGCGATGCTCCACCGAGTAGAGCGGCAAGGTAATTTGCACTGGCAGCTCAAACAGACGCGCGACCAGGCGTGGCACCGATTTTTCCGGCACGAAGTCGGCGTGCAGCGCCTGAAAGGCGTTCGGCAGCACCACATCCGCGCGCGATAATATACCGGCCGGTTTCAGGGTATTCAGGATATGTTCGGCCTGCGGAATATCGGCTTTCAGCACCGCTTCAGAGAGCGGCTGGCGCACGGTATGCGCGATATTCTCCATTTGCTGGGCGTAGTCGATTCTGCGCTGCTGCACAAAGTGAAAAAGCTGGATGACGATAAATACGCTGATGGTAATCAGCGCAACAGCGGAAACCGTGGCCATCTGCTTTATCGTTAAGGAACGACTAACGCGCAATTCAACCTCTCCTGGCTCAGTAACCTGTTCGATGAAAATCGCAGCAAGTATATCCCAGATCACACTTTTTTGGCGTCAGGATAAAGTCGAAAATAGCGGGTTCGCGCAAGATAATCCCTGACACGAGAGTGAGAGGCGCGGCGCGCGGCGACCCGCGAGGCCGCCGCGCGCCAAAAGGCATTATTGCGGGTAGGCGACCCAATCGCCGCCGTTCAGGCGTATCCAGGGTTTACCCTGATACATCATCACCACGGCGTTGTCGTTTTCTGACACCACGGGCGTTTGCGGCAGCTTGTCGGTCAGCACCGCCATATTGACGTTCGGGGCGTTGAATACCTGACCATCAACCACGCGTGAGATCAACTCCGACAGCGCCTGCAGGCTGGTCGGCGTATCAATCGTCAGCGGCTGTCCCTGATGCGGCGCTTTCATGCCCACAAACTTAATGCCGACCGGCACGTGCGTAATGTTCGGGCTGGGGATATCGCGCAAACCGGACATCTGCATTTTATCACCCTGCAGCGCCGCGCCGTGCTCCGGCACCACCAGCACCATCACGCGACGTCCCGATTTATCGAGATTAGTCAGGAAAGTATCCAGCTGATCAAACAAGACTTTTGCGCGTGGCTGCCACTCTGCGGTGCCGGTTTTGCCCAGTTCTCGGGTGCCGTCGTGCAGCGGAATCAGGTTATAGAAGGTAGCACTGCGCGCATCGCTGCTTTTGCTGCGATCGTCGAGCCAGCGCTGCATCAGTTGCCCATCATTAAACACCGGCGACCCATCAAACGAGGTCAGTTCGGGTGCAATGCCGGCCTGAGACATCAGCGGCGCCTGCATATTGCCGTCTTCGCGCAACTCTTTTAGGTAGTTACCGAACACCCCGGTGTGATCCATCATCAGCTCTTGCTTGAAGCCCAGTTTCGCCAGGTTATCAAACAGATAGCATTGCGCATCCGTGGGCTTGTACAAATCGCTGTGCGACGTTTGGCCGCAGCTGGCGCGCAGCAGGCGAATGCCCGCCGGTCCGCTGTAGCCCGTCGCCGAATTGTAGTTATTCAACATAATATCAAAGTGCTGCCACAACGGATGATTGCGCAGCTGGGCCACATCCATATCGGACCAGGAGAGCGAGCAGATATTAATGACTAAAATATCAAACGGCTGCGAATCCGCGGGCAGTGCTTCGGGGAAGTGCGTAACGCGCTTGCGCTCGCTGTCATAAAAGCGATTGAGCCAGGCAGTGAGATTGGCGCTGGTGGGCGGAGCAGATTGATCGAGCCCCTCCGGCACGCTGCCGGCCGCCGGTTTATTGGTGAGCGCAACCTGCGGCGTGGCGGCTTTTTCCGGCAGCAGGCTCATCGACGGGCCGGCAATCGTCAACACGTTTAGCCAGATCAGCGCCAGCGAAACCAGCACGGTAACGCGGATCCACTGTGACACAAACAGGTAGATCACCAGCAGCACGAAGCCTGCACCAATCATCTGCCAGTTAATAAAGCGCGCCGTGAGATCCAGCAGATAAGCCGGTGAAAATCCCGCGACCTGGCTGCCCTGGCTCATGATGGAGTTGAGGCCCGGTAGCCAAGTGTCGTGCCAAAACAGTGCGAAGCCAATCGGCAGCGAAAGCCAGTGGCGCAGGCGGTGCAGGCGGTATGATGGCAGCGGCAGCAGCAGCCACGCCAGAAACACAAGGTTACTCAGCGCATGAAAGTTAAGGTAGCCGTACCACAGCAGGGCAAATTTGATCAGGAAGTAAAGGTTCCAGCCGCCGAGACCGCGCCACAATGAACCGTTCAGCGTTGGAGGAGTAGATTGACTCATGGGGCTTTATTATCCGTTTTAGCTGTTTGACGTTGCCACTGCCCTTCTGATTTCAGCGCACGCGTCGGCAGCAAACGCAGCAGCAGGCTACTGCTGCTGTTGGGTAACCAGCGCACAAACCAGGATTTCAGAAACAGTAAAATGAGCATCAGCAGGATCGCCACCTGCACCCAATCCATTAGCGTCATTCGTGGCGAGCTCCATCAAGGTTAAGGGTCACAGGCTGCGGCGTTCGCGCCTCGCGCTCGGCAGGCGCAGTGACCGGGGAAAGCCTGGCCTGCTCAGATTCAACAGCCGCCTCACGCTGCGTAATTGGCGTCAGCTGTCGAATGTTCTGCACCTCGGCCAGAATCTGGTTGTCTTCAAACCAGACGATGCGATTACTAAACAGCTCGTCGTGCGGCAGCGAAAAAATCGATTTAAGCGCAATGTTCAAATCGTTGAAGCGGCACGACGAGAGGAACAGATAGATGCGATCGTTGATTTGCGTGACCAAATCACCGTAGCGACGTGGTTTACACAGCGTGAGGATCTGCACCGCTTTCAACTGTGGCACCGGGCGCAGCGCCACCAGCAAGCCCTTGTCATTTTCTGGCAGCAGCGTGTTGTTCATTAACTGCTGCACTGCACCACAGAACGCGGCCACCGGCAGATACCCTTTCTCTTGCAGCGGCTGCATCGCCTCAATCAGCGCCGACAGATTGGCGGGCACGTGCCGCGCAAATTGCTGCCCCTGAAGCCCTTCGAGCATGGTAAGCATGCGTGAGAGGCTGGCCGCCGTTGGAACAATCGCATTGACCCCACAGGCCAGCAGCAGTCGTTCATCGCTGTAGCGAAGACTGGTATTTTTTTCGCGAATAACGATTTTTAGCGCATTGCCACGTGAGCGGCGCAAACTGTGGACCATGTTCGCCAGAGCGCTGATATTTTGATTATGGGCCAGCGTAAAGATGACGGTGGCGGCATTGGCCTGCTGCGCACGCGCAAACACTGCTTCATTATCGCTAAACAGTTGCCACTGGCTGGAGAGGGGGGGCGCGCCCTCCAGCACATCGGCCTGTGCAAGGAAGTGCGTTTCGTCGTTAAGGCTCAGCGGTGTACTCTGCTCGGCTTCAAAGATGGCGCTAAATTGTTCCTCCGCGCAGCTTAGCCGCAGCGCGCGGTCAGCGAGCAATTTGTCGGCAGCGTACCACCAGTTAATTCGATATTGCCAACTGTCCTGCTGGAAATCTAAATGTGCCACGCCGTCAAGCTGACGAAAATAACGTTGAAGATGATTACGCAAGTGAATTATTGCTGTTCCTGACGTTATCATTAGCAGCGTCATTTGTTTTTTTAATAACAAACGCCGCATACCTTTAATCCACTTGGTCAGCTCATCCTGCGATAATTTACTCCACAACTCGGCATCGCTGTTAAAAATCACCAAGCCGTTACGCGGCGTCATTACGCGCGCAAAGTCGCGTTCAAAATGATGCAGGCTGCTTTTATTTGCGGGTAGGGAATAGAGAGGGATGCGCGACGGTCCGCTGGATGGATCGGGCGTTAATAGCTGCTGCGGCCTTTCCGCGGCGCTTACGAGTGTCGCCTGTTTTTGATGGCTAATGACCTGACGCAGCAGGACGCGCGCATCCTCTGGACGCTGGATAGACAGCCAATAAAAGCCTGGCGTTTGCAGGCTGATTAATTCCTGCTGAACCTGTTGCAAGCCGAGCGCATAGATATTTTTCATAAAGGATTCGCGTTCTTTACCGTCCAGGCTAGTTTAATATAGACGGCGTTAATTGGAACTGCTGAAATAAATAAAACCTGTGCTGTCTCAAATCATTTTGATTTCTGCATAGTGGCAGCATTTCATCGGGGTTAAACGTGTAACAGCGGCAACCCTCATTCCCGTTGCAGTTTTTTGGTGGCATAACGTAATGAAAACCGAAAATGCCTTTTCGCTGATCGCTGCGCCCAGTGAAGATCAGGATGACATTAGCGCACTGAGCGAAGCCTTTTCTATCAAGGCGTTTCACTATATTGATATCGCGCGCGAAGAACGCTTACAGCGCCTGTTATCGCGCTGGCCACTCCTGCAAGAAATACAGCACCAGCAGGAGAGTGAACGTTAATGGCCGTTATTGCCCTGCAGGGTCTGCGCGGCGGTGCCGGTGCGACATCCCTGAGCGCGGCATTGGGCTGGGCGTTCAACGCGCTGCAGGAATCGGTGCTGTTGATCGATCTTTCCCCTGCAAATCAACTCGCTGCACACTTTAACCTGCCGCTGAGCTCACCGCACGGCTGGGCTACTGCGCAGCTCAGCCAGCAGCCGTGGCAACAAGCCGCGCAGCGCTATCTACCGGGACTCGATTTTTTGCCGTTCGGCACGCTAAGTCATCAATCATCGTTAAGTATGTCCACTGTTGACGAACGCGCCGCCACATCGCTACTCCAGGCACTTCCGGCGCTGAAAAAACAGTATCAGTGGGTGATTCTCGACCTTCCGGCGGATCTCTTGCCGTGGCAGCAGGCGTTCCTGCCCGCCGTGGATCGCCTGCTGCAATTATTGACGCTGGATGCCAACTGCCAGCTGCGCCTGCAGCACGCCCGCTTTGCGTCGAATACGCTGTTCCTGATTAACCAGTTCAATGCCAACAGTCAGCTGCAGCAGGATCTGCATCAATTCTGGCTGCGTGCGCTGAAAAACCTTATTCCGCAGGTGATTCATCGCGACGAAGCATTGGCCGAAGCGCCCATGATGAAACAGCCGGTAGGCGAATACCGTCCGCACGCGCTGGTCAGCGAAGAGATCAACACCCTCGCGAACTGGCTGATGTTAAACGTCGCCGGAGGTGCGGCGTGAATCCGCTTCGCTGGTTGCTGATGCCGCAGGCGTGGCAGGCGTTGCAGCAGCGCGCCCACGCCGCGCGTCAGCACGGGGCTGGACGCCTGACCACCGCGCTCCACTTGCTGTGGTGCGTTTTGGCCTGGACGCTGTTGCGGTTGGAGACGCCCGCCTGGCAGCGTATTTTGCAGCAGCGTGCGCGCTATTATCCGCACATTTCGCCGCTGCGCCCGCGTCCGCTGGACCCCCTGCGCTATACGCTGCAAACGCTGTGGTTAATGCTGGTGCTGCCGCTCGACGCCAGCCCGCGCAGCGAGCGTCAACGCCTGAACGCCTTTGGCCCACTGTTCCGCTGGCGCCAGTGGTTTAACCAGTGGCTTGGTAAGCTCCCCGATCGCATTCTCCATACCGGCGTGCCCGAACGGGCAGAACGCCAGCTGCAGCGTCTGCCGCGCCGCGTGCGTCAGGCGGGGTTTATTGTGGTGTCGCTGTTCACCGCCCTGCTCGCGCTGCTGTGTGTATCACAGCCGTTTACCATTGCGACGCAATTTGTGTTTGTGCTGCTGCTGTGGGGCCTGGCGATGCTGGTGCGTCGCGTACCGGGCCGCTTCTCCACCATGATGCTGATTGTGCTGTCGCTCACCGTCTCGTGCCGCTACCTGTGGTGGCGCTATACCGAAACGCTGAACTGGGACGATCCGCTGAGCCTGATCTTTGGCCTGCTGCTCATTGGCGCCGAAACCTATGCATGGACCGTATTAGTGCTGGGCTATTTCCAGACGCTTTGGCCGCTGAATCGCCAGCCAGTCTCCATGCCGCCCGAGATCACCACATGGCCTACGGTGGATATCCTGATCCCAACCTACAACGAGCCCATGAGCGTGGTAAAACCCACCGTCTATGCCGCGCTGGGTATCGACTGGCCGCGGGACAAGATCAACATATATATTCTCGACGACGGCACCCGCGATGCCTTCCGCGAGTTTGCCGCCAGCGTCGGCGTGCATTATGTCGTACGTGCTACGCATGAACATGCCAAAGCGGGCAACATCAACCACGCGCTGAAAAGCGTCTGCCGCAGTGAATTTGTCGCCATTTTTGACTGCGACCATGTGCCAACGCGCTCCTTCCTGCAGCTGACCATGGGCTGGTTCCTGAAAGACCCACGCCTGGCGATGCTGCAAACGCCGCACCACTTTTTCTCGCCCGATCCGTTTGAGCGCAACCTTGGCCGCTTCCGTCAAACGCCCAATGAGGGTTCGCTGTTCTACGGCCTGGTGCAGGACGGTAACGACACGTGGGATGCGGCCTTCTTCTGCGGCTCCTGCGCTATCTTGCGCCGCACGGCCATCGATGAAATCGGGGGTATTGCGGTTGAAACCGTTACGGAAGATGCGCACACCTCGCTGCGCCTGCACCGCAAAGGCTATACCTCCGCCTATATTCGCATTCCACAGGCAGCAGGGCTGGCAACCGAAAGTTTATCCGCGCACATTGGTCAGCGTATTCGCTGGGCGCGCGGCATGGTGCAAATCTTCCGGTTGGACAACCCACTGTTTGGCAAAGGGCTTAAGCTGGTTCAGCGCCTCTGCTACGCCAACGCCATGTTGCACTTCCTTGCCGGTATTCCGCGACTGATCTTTTTGCTGGCGCCGTTGGCGTTTCTGCTGTTTCACGCGTACATCATTTACGCGCCCGCGCTGGCGATCGCCATCTACGTGCTGCCGCACATGCTGCACACCAGCATGACCAACTCCCGCATTCAGGGGCGCTGGCGTCACTCGTTCTGGAGTGAAGTGTATGAGACCGTGCTGGCGTGGTACATCGCACGGCCCACCACGGTGGCGCTGTTTAATCCGCACAAAGGCAAATTCAACGTCACCGCCAAAGGCGGTTTGGTCGAGGCGCGCCATCTCGATTGGGTCATCACCAAGCCCTACATGATGCTGGTCCTGCTTAATGTCGCAGGCGTCATTATGGCGTTCTGGCGCATGGCTTATGGGCCTGCCAATGAAATCCTGACGATCTGGGTCAGTTTGGTTTGGGTGATTTACAACATGATCATCCTCGGCGGCGCCGTGGCGGTTTCGGTGGAAGCGCGGCAAATTCGTGAGGCGCATCGCGTGGAAATCGCTATGCCTGCGGCGCTGGCGCGTCAGGATGGTCATATGGTGCCGTGCACGCTGCGTGACTACTCCGACGGTGGCGTGGGCGTCGAGCTGCGTGAAGCCGGTGCGCTGAAAGAGAATGAGTCCGTTTGGTTGCTGCTCCGGCGCGGTCAGCAGGAATTCAGCTTCCCGTGTCAGGTTCAACGCGTGTTTGGCCGCCGCGCCGGGATCCGCTTACACCAGCTCACCACACGCCAGCACATTGAATTTATCCAGTGCACCTTTGCCCGCGCCGATACGTGGGCGCTGTGGCAGGACGGCTTCCCGGAAGACAAACCGGTGCAGAGCCTCGCCGACATTATGGTGCTGGGATTTAAAGGTTATCTGCGCCTCGCTGAATATGGCCCGGCCCCGCTGCGCAAGCTGTTCCGCGGACTGACGGCGTTTTCGGGCTGGCTGGCCAGCTTATTGCCCAAGGGCGTGACGCGACAGCCTGCCGCGCCTAAAACCGATTTTTCATAAATTGATGATATGACCATGACAAGAAAATTGAGCTGGTTCACTGCCCTGCTGCTGGGCACCACAACGCTGGTCCAAGCCGCGCTGCCCTCCCTGACGCCCGATGCGATGCGCTCCGACGCGCAGACCGCGCAGCCGGCGGCCAGTCAACCGCTCGACAGTTCGGCTCCCCTGCGCGACAGCCAGCTGCCGTTTGCGCAGGTTGCCCCGCCGCCTGGCAGCATGACACTGCGCGGCACGCAAAACACCAATCAAATTGAGTTTGGCGTGCGCAGTGACGAGGTGGTCACCCGCGCGCAGCTCACGCTGAACTATCGCCCTTCCCCGGCGCTGTTGCCTACGCTTTCTCAGCTTAAGGTGTACCTCAACGATGAGCTGGTGGGTCTGGTGACGATCACCGCCGATCAGTTAGGCAAAGAGAACCAAACTGAGCTCACGCTGGATCCCCGCTTCATCAGCGACTTCAACCGCGTGCGGCTGGAGCTGGTGGGCCACTACGCGAATGTCTGTGAAAATCCGACCAATACCACCATCTGGCTGGACATCGGCAAACAGAGCGCGCTCGATTTGACCTTACAAAAGCTGCCGCTGAAAAACGATCTGTCACACTTCCCGGAGCCGTTCTTTGACGCACGTGACAACCGTCCTTTGCAGCTGCCGATGGTGTTTAGCCAACCACCAAGCCTGCAACAGCAGCGCGCCGCCGGTATTCTGGCCTCGTGGTTCGGCAGCAAAGCGCAGTGGCGCGGACAGACCTTCCCGGTGCTGTTCAACCAGCTGCCCACCGGCCAGCATGCAGTGGTGTTTGCCACCAACGACCATCGCCCGGACTTTCTTAAAACGCTGCCGCCGGTAGAGAAACCGACGATTGAGATGGTCAGCCAGCCAGACAATCCGTATGAGAAAATGCTGCTGGTGCTCGGCCGCGATGACAACGATCTGCTCACCGCCGTGCAGGGCATTGCCCAAGGCGAACTGCTGCTGCGCGGCGATACCGCCACCGTGGACAGCGTGAAACAGCTGGCGGCGCGTCAGCCTTACGATGCACCAAACTGGGTTCGCACCGATCGCCGCACGCGCTTTGGCGAACTGACGCAATATCAAAACCAGCTGCAGGCCGACGGCGTACAACTTAATCCGCTTAGCATCACCATGAACCTGCCGCCCGATCTGTTCCTGGTGCGCGCGCGCGGCATCGATATGGATCTGAGCTATCGCTACACCTCGCCCAATCAGGCGGACGGTTCGCGCCTGGCGGTTTACCTGAATAATCAGTTCCTGCAGGACTATCCGCTGACGTCAAAAAGTACCGTCGGACAGCAGCTGATGCGCATTCCCCTGTTGCAAAGCGTGCAGGACAGCAGCCGCGAATTGACGATCCCGGCGCTGCGCCTCGGCGCGGTGAACCAGCTGCGCTTTGACTTTGACTACGCCAACACCATTATCGGCGGCACCGCCGACGGGCGCTGCGAAACGGTTACGCCGGTAAACCACCATGCGGTGATCGACGAAAATTCCAGCATCGATTTCTCTGGCTATCGCCACTATATCGAGATGCCGTCGCTCAACGCCTTCGCCAACGCGGGCTTCCCCTATAGCCGCTACGCCGATCTCGCCCAGACGCTGGTGCTGGTGCAGCCGAACCCCAACAGCGGTGAAGTCAGCACGCTGCTGAATACGCTGGGCACCATCGGCGCACAAACCGGCTACCCGGCGCTGCGCGTGCAGGTGAGCGACGACTGGAATCAAGCCAAAAACAGCGATGCCGATCTGCTGATGATTGGCCGCCTGCCGGATGCCCTGCGTGACGATAGCCGCCTTAATCTGCTGATTGAAGGCACGCGCAGCTGGCTTAATACGCCGACCCGCGCCGTCGCAGCATCTATGCCTACCGAGGGCAGCCGCGATGGGGCGGTGGCCAGTCAAACCGGCATCAGTTCGCGCGGCCCCATCGGGGCAATGGTGGGCTTCCAGTCACCGTTCCACGATCAGCGCAGTGTGATTGCGCTGATGGCTGACAGCCCGCGCGGCTGGGAACTGCTGAACGCGGCCATGCTTGACAGCGGTAAACGCGCCGCGATCTTCGGTGCGGTCTCCGTTGTGCGCGAATCCGGCGTCAGCAGCGTGCGCGTGGGCGACACGTATTACGTTGGGCATCTGCCGTGGTGGGAGCGCGTATGGACCCTGCTGGCGACGCATCCGGTGTGGCTGGCGCTGTTTGCCGTCGCGGTGGTGATTCTGTTTGCCCTGATGACCTGGCGTCTGATGCGCATCGTGACGCGCCGTCGTCTCGCCGGGCAGGATGACGATGAATAAGCTACGCGCGTTGCGGATGGGCATGGCACTGGGCAGCAGCCTGATGGGGCTGCCGATCGCCCTTGCCGCTGAGCCCGCGCCGCAGGTGTCACCGGTGGCGTGGCTGCTGATGCAGGTTCGTACCGGTGAATCCACCAACAAATATGACCTGGTGCAGCAGTCGCTCTATCGGCTGGAAAAGATGGACCCGGATAACCCTCAGGTGCAGGCGGCACAGATTCGTATGGCGCTGCGCCAGGGCGACGTGGCGCGCGCGCAATCGCTGTTGGCGAAACTGAAACAGGCAGCGCCCGAGGATGCCGCCACGCGCGAATCGGAGACGGCGCTGCGCCTGACAAGCGATGCGGGACGCCAGCAGCTGCAGGAGGCGCGCCTGCTGGCCACCGCCGGACATGTCGTGGAGGCCAAAGCGGCGTGGGACGCGCTGTTCAATGGTGTATTCCCGGACGTTAACAGCGCCCTGGAATACTGGCGGCTGGTGGCGCGTCTGCCGGGCCAGCAGCCTCTCGCCTATCAGCAGCTTCAGGCGCTGGAGCAGCGCTATCCCGGCAACATTGGCGTTGAGCTGCAGCTGGCGCGCATGGCCTTCGACAACAATCAGCCTGACGCCGCCGTAACGCAGCTGCGCCAGCTGGCGAACCGCGACGGCGGCCGTGACGCGGCTGCCGAGCTGTGGCTCCAGCAGATACAAAATCAGCCGGTCAGCGCCAGCAGCGTTGCGAGCCTTCAGCGCTACCTGCAGGTCTTCACCAGCGGCGATCCGCAGACGCGCGGTCAGGATGAGCTGGCGCGCCAGCAAAAACTGCTCGCCGACCCGGCGTATCAGGCGCGTATGCGCGGCCTGTCGCTGGTGGATGCCGGCGGCGGCGCAGAGGCAATTGCCAGCTTGAACGCCGCGCTCAAAGATAACCCCAACGATGCCGAATTAATGGGCGCAATGGGCCAGGCGCAGGCGCGCGCGAATAACCGTGCGGCGGCTGTCAGCTGGCTGGAAAAGGCCATCCAGGCCGGACAGGCCAGTACGCAGGTCGGCAAGTGGCAGTCGCTGCTGCAAACCAATCGCTACTGGCTCGCGATTAATGCGGGCGACGAAGCCTTGAAAAAAGGCGATGCGGCGGGTGCGGAGCAGCAATACCGGCGCGCGCAGGCGCTCGATAATCGTGATAGCTGGGCGCTAATTGGCTTGGGCGATGTGGCGCAGGCGCGTCACAACAGCGCCGAGGCAGCGCGCTGGTGGCAACAGGCGCTGCGCCTGGAGCCCGACAACAGCACCGCCCAGCGTCGGCTCAGCGATATGCGCGTCAGCGCGCTGCTGGCCGAGGCCGATGCGCTGGCCCAGCAGGGCCTGTGGCCGCAAGCCGTGGAGAAATACCGCCAGGCCGCGCAAGCCACGCCCGATGATATCTGGCTGGCTTATCGTCTGGCGGGGGCGCTGCGCAACAGCGGCGCAGAAGCTCAGGGCGCGCAAACCCTGCAAACCATGGCGGATCGACATTCGCAGGATCCGGCGGCATTTTACGCGTGGGCGCTGTGGCTGGCGTCGGGCGACCGTAATGACGACGCGCTGGCAGTCCTCCATCGTCTACCCGACGCGCGCTGGGATGCCGACATGCGCGCCCTGGCGCAGCGCTTAAGCGCAGACAAAGTCTTTGCCCGCGCGGATGCCCTGCGCGAACAAGGCAACGAGGCCGCCGCCGTGGCCCTGCTACAGCAGCAGCAGCCGTCACCACGGCGCGACATCACGCTGGCCGATTGGGCACTGGCGCGCGGTGACGCCTCTGCGGCGCTGGCCGGGTATCAACACGTGCTGCAACAGGATGCGCCAAATGCCGACGCAGCGCTGGGGCGCATCGAGGCGTTGATTGCCCTGCAGCGTCTTGCCGAGGCGCGCCAGGCGCTGGAAACACTGCCCGCCGCGGTGGCACAGCAAAGCCTCAACCGTGGCCGCCGCGTAGCGCTGGCGTGGCAAAACAGCGGCGAACGCGCACAGGCGCAGCAGCTGTTTGACACGCTCAAGCGTCGCGCCGCCACAGAGCCGCCTTCACAGGGCAAGGCGCTGGTATTCCGCGATGCCGCCAGGCTGGAAACCCAGCGCCAGCAGCCGGACGCGGCGCGGCAAGATTACGCCGACGCCATGGCGGCCAGTGGCATCAGCCGCACGGCGCCCACGGACAACGACAGCTACACGCGTCTAACGCGCAATGACATCGCCGATGACTGGCTCAAACGCAGCATCCGCAGCGACGCCGCCGATCTCTATCGCCAGCAGGACACCACGCTGACGCTGGAGCAGGATTACTCGCGTAACAAAGGCACCGGCGGCACCTCTGATTTTACCGCCCACACCACGATGCTGCAGGCCGAAACGCCGCTGGCCGATGGACGCAGCTTTGTGCGCCTCGATCGCGTTCAGCTGTCAGCGGGCACCTTCGCCACCACGGACGGCGGCAACACCGCGCAGTTTGGCAGCTGTAACGATGCCAATTCGGGCGGATGCAGCCGCGATCTCACCCAGCGCCAGCAAGGGATCGCGCTGGGTGCAGGCTGGCAAAATAGCCGCTGGTCGGGTGATATCGGCACCACGCCGCTGGGTTTTGCCGTCACAAACTGGGTCGGCGGCGTGAGTTGGAAAACGGATGTGCGCGATGTTGGCGTCACGCTTAGCGCTTCACGGCGCCCCATCTCCAGCTCGCTGCTGGCCTACGCAGGCGCGCGCGATCCGTCAGCAAACGGCGGTAAGACCTGGGGCGGCGTGGTCGCAACCGGCGGCGCAATTGGCCTGAGTTACGATACCGGCGGCGCGCACGGCGTCTGGGCCGATATCAGCGCGCATCAAATCACCGGTGAAAACGTGGCGGATAACAGCCGTGAACGGCTGATGGCGGGCTATTACTACAAGCTGCTCAACGAGGATAACCGCCGCGCCACCGTGGGCCTCAACAGCATGCTGTGGCATTACCAAAAAGATTTAAGCGACTACACCTTTGGCCAAGGCGGTTATTACAGTCCGCAGCGCTACCTGTCGCTCTCCGTGCCGGTGACCTACCGCCAGCGCACCGAAAATTGGTCATTCGACCTCGGCGGTTCGCTCTCCTGGTCGCAGTCCCATACGCAGGGCCAGCAGCGCTATCCGGTGAATCCGGGCTTTACGCTGGCGTCGAATCCCACGTCATCCAGCAGTTCCGGTCGCGGTTTCGGCTATACCCTGCAAGCGCTGATCGAGCGTCGCGTCACCGCGCACTGGTCTGTCGGGCTGGCCATGGATATTCAGCAGGCGAAGGATTACACCCCAAGCCACGGCTTGCTTTACCTGCGTTATTCGATGGCCGGATGGGAAGGCGATCTGGATATGCCGCCGCAGCCGCTGGAGCCCTACGCGAATTTTAAATAAAGAGCGTGGGCCAGGGCGCAGGCCGTTCGCTGCGGGAGTCCGGCCCGCAGAGCCGGTGATTTGTGAGCGGGGCCCGGCCCGCTATGCCGGCATGGCTATGAGCGGGTTCCGCCCGCTAACCCTGCGGCAGTTTCATCCGCCCCGCTGCGGCGTACGGGCAAAGGGCCGATTCTGAGCGGGGTCCAGCCCGCTATGCCGGTCTTTACTGAACCCTGAGCGGGTTCCGCCCGCTAACCCTGCGGCAGTTTCATCCGCCCCGCTGCGGCGTACGGGCAAAGGGCCGATGGGCGCGGCCCTTTGCAATCCGCGCCCTGCGCCAGCCTCCGCTGTTCCCTCACTCCGCCGCAACGGCCTCACGGACCGCGCGGATTCGCCATCCCTGGCTCATTCCGCCCTCTCAGCGGCATCCCTGCCGCTTCGTCCTGGCCGTCACGCTCCGTTCGGCGCTCCGGATGGCGCTCCAAACCCCGCCTTTAAGAGTCTTTTCTGTTTTTTTGTCTGGTGTTGTCTGGGTGGCTGCTGACCGGTTTGCCAAGACAGCGGCTGGCGGAAAAAGACAGAAGACAAAAGGTTTCTGGTGAACACCGCGCGGGCGGGATGGTACTTAAAAGTCTTACCGCCACGCAGTGACCTTAAAAGGCGAAAAAACACGTAAAGAAGGGTTTTGCTTAACGCCGCGCGGTATGAATGCACCTTAAAAAATCTTCCCGCCGCGCGGCGGCTGCGAAAAAAATCATGGCGTGCAGCGGGGGGTGTGAAGCGCCATCCCCACTCGCTGAACGACTGAAGGCTTCCAGGACGAGCGGCATGGATGCCGCGAGAGGCGGCGTTGAGCAGGAGCGAATCGACGCCGGTCCGTCAGGAAGGCTGAGGGAGTGAAGGCACCGCGCAGCGGCGAGTGGGGCTGGCGCAGGGCCGGGGAGTGCAGAGGGCGCGGCCTGGCGCCCTCTGCTCGGTCGCCGCAACGCGGCAAAGGCACCTGCCGGTGCCATGGCGAACGAAAGAGGCACCGTGCCGCTGCCTGCGGCAAAAGCATCTGCCAGTGCCATTGGCGAACGAAAGAGGCACCGTGCCGCTGCCTGCGGCAAAAGCACCTGCCAGTGCCATGGCGAACGAAAGAGGCACCGTGCCGCTGCCTGCGGCTAATTTTCCTGATACGCCATCCACGTCAGCAACTGCAGGCTGGCGGAAAAATAGTCCTGATCCGGCGTCAGGCGATCGCTGAGATACCCGCTCTCACTCAACACCAGATCCCTGACCGCCAGCAATCCCCCGCTCAGCGGATAGGGCGCAACCGTGTTCTTGAGCACATCAAACCAGGCGGGCGTGTTGTCACGGCCATATCCCTGCCACAGCTGCTGGAACGGTGCCAGCTGGGGGCTGCGCGGATCGTACCACCAGACATTCAACGGCACGCGAATCGCATCGTAGCTGAAGCGGCTGGAATAGTCGGCAGCCGGCGAAATCGTGCCATCGGCGTTCAGTGCCACCCAATCCAGCGGCAGATGGGTTTTACCGAACTGCATTTTACCCAGCAGCGCCATGCCATCTGCGATCAGCCGGTTCCATTCGCGCGGCTGGCCGTGTTCGGCGAACGCTTGCCACGCGGCAAACAGGAAATAGGAGGGGTTGAGCACCACATAGTCGGTTTTATTGAAGCCCTGCGCACCCGGCAGCATGACCCGATACCCGGCGTAAGTCGTCACGTTATGCGCCAGGATGGCGCGTTGAATCGCATCAGAGGCCGCCTGATACTCTCCGCCCCACTGCCGTGCTGCACGCTGCAGCGCCCAGGCAATCAGCACATCGCCGTCGGAAGCGTTGTTCTTATCCGCTACGGGATCGGCAGCCTCTGGCGTATAGCGCCAGTAAAATAGCCCGTTATCCGCATTACGCAGATGCGTGCGCATCCACTGCCACAGCAAATCAAAGGTGGGACGATCGTGATTGGCGACGGCCAGCAGCATCCCGTAGCCCTGTCCTTCGGTATGACTAACGTTGTGGTTAGCGGTATCAATAATGCGGCCATCCGGCTGTAAAAAGCGGCTTTTATAGCTGCTCCAGCCGTCCGCCAGCGCGTGGGCACTCATGCACATCATCATGAAACCGAGCATCCATTGACACCCGAAGCGCATCATCTTCATTGCAGCATCCTATTGATTAACCGTGCGTCAGGGGACGCAGCGTATGGCCGTGACGTTCTTGAAATATACAACAGGAGAGAAGATCGCGGTTTCCTCAGCGTATCGCAATAAAAAAGGCTCCCGCAGGAGCCTTTCGCTGTGTTTGACGCCCGATTAGCGCATCGGCAATCCCTGGTTTTCGTCCTGATCCACGGCAAAACAGGCGATCTGCTGTTCGCCGTACTGCTGCAATTTTGGCTGCAGCTGAACGCAGGTGCCGAAACGACGGCGGCAGCGCGCGTTAAACGCACAGCCTGGCGGCGGATTCAACGGACTTGGTAACTCGCCCGTGAGTTTAATGCGTTCGCGACGGTCGTCCGGATTCAGGCGAGGCGTGGCTGACAGCAGCGCCTGCGTATACGGATGGCGTGGATTGCTGAAAATCGCCTCTTTGCTGCCTTTTTCTACGCAGCGACCGAGATACATCACCATCACTTCATCCGCAATGTGCTCCACCACCGAGAGATCGTGTGAAATAAACACATAGGACAAGCCCAAGTCCTGCTGCAAGTCCATCATCAGGTTAAGCACCTGCGCCCGCACCGACACATCGAGCGCAGAAACCGGTTCGTCAGCAATCAGCACGTCCGGATCGAGCATCAGGCCGCGCGCAATCGCGATACGCTGACGCTGTCCGCCCGAGAACATGTGCGGGTAGCGATCGTAATGCTCGGTTTTCAGGCCCACCTTCGCCATCATCTCCAGCGTTTTTTCGCGGCGTTCGGCTTTGCTTAAGGTGGTATTGATCACCAGCGGCTCTTCCAGGATCTGGCTGATTTTCTTGCGTGGATTCAGTGAACCGTAGGGGTTCTGAAACACGATCTGAATTTTCTGGCGACGCAGCTTCTGCGCCTGGGGATCGTGCTTGAGCAGATCCTGACCGTGCCAGTAAAGCTGGCCTTCGGTTGGCGTTTCAATCATGGTCAGCAGGCGGCCAAGGGTGGACTTACCACAGCCGGATTCGCCAACCACCGCCAGCGTTTTACCGCGCTCAAGGTTAAAGGAGACGCCATCCAGCGCTTTAACCAGACGCTCTTGGCCAAACAGGCCTTTCTTCACCGGGTAGTGTTTTTTCAGGTCAATCGCCTGCAGCAGGTAATTCTGCTGTGTAGTATCAAGACTCATAGGTGGGTCTCCCGGCATCATCCAGTGGGAAATGACATTTAGACTGACGCCCTGGAATGTCGCGCAGTTCAGGCTCTTCAGTACGGCAGCGATCGGTCACGTAGGGGCAGCGCGGATTGAGTAAGCAGCCGGATGGACGATCGTATTTGCCCGGCACCACGCCCGGCAGCGAGGCCAGTCGCGCCTTGTCTACCGCGAACTCCGGCAGCGCACGCAGCAGCGCTTGGGTATACGGATGGCGCGGCGCTTTAAAAATATCGACCGCTTTGCCACTCTCTACCACCTGTCCGGCGTACATCACAATGATGTGCTGTGCCGCTTCCGCGACCAGCGCCAAATCGTGCGTGATCAGAATCAGCGCCATGTTCTCCTGCTTTTGGAGCTCCAGCAGCAGTTCGATGATTTGCGCCTGAATGGTCACGTCCAGCGCCGTGGTAGGTTCATCGGCAATCAGCAATTTGGGCTTGCACGCGATGGCCATGGCGATCATCACGCGCTGGCTCATGCCGCCCGAAAGCTGGTGCGGATACACATCCAGACGCGAAGCGGGATCGGGAATACCAACCTGATCCAGCAGGTCGATGGCACGCTGTCGACGCGTACGCTTGTTACCGCCCTGATGCACCTTAAGCGCTTCCATGATCTGGAAGCCCACGGTATAGCAGGGGTTCAGGCTGGTCATGGGATCCTGGAAAATCATCGCCACTTCCGCCCCCACCAGCTGGCGGCGCTCTTTTTCAGAGACGGTTTGCAAGTCGCGATCGGAGAACAGCAGTTTTTCCGCCTTCACCCGACCGGGATAATCAATCAGCCCCATCAACGCCAGGGAACTCACCGACTTACCGGAGCCGGATTCGCCCACGATACCCAGCACTTGTCCCTGCTCAACGCGATAACTGATGCGGTCCACCGCACGGAACGGTGCTTTTTCGTCGCCGAAGTGCACCGACAATTTTTCTACATTTAATAACGCCATCTCGGTGCCTCTTTACTGCTTGAGTTTCGGGTCAAGGGCATCACGTAAGCCATCGCCCATGAGGTTAAATGCCAGAACCGTGAGAAGAATGACCAATCCGGGGAAGGTCACAACCCACCAGGCACTTTGCGCATATTGCAGCACGTCGGAGAGCATGGTGCCCCACTCCGGCGTCGGCGGCTGCGCCCCCATACCGAGAAAGCCCAACGCCGCCATATCCAGAATGGCGTTGGAGAAACCTAAGGACGCCTGCACGATCAGCGGTGCCAGGCAGTTAGGCAGGATATTCACGAACATCTGACGCAGCGTGCCCGCGCCCGCGACGCTGGATGCCGTCACGTAGTCGCGATTCACTTCCACCAGCACGGCGGCGCGCGTCAGGCGAATATAGTGCGGCAGCGCCACGAAGGTCAGCGCCAGCGAGGCGTTCACAATCGACGGGCCAAAGATCGCCACCAGCACCAGCGCCAACAGCAGGCTTGGCAGCGCCAGCATGATGTCCACTAAACGCATGATGGTGGCATCCACGGCGCCACCGAGATAGCCGGCCATCAGGCCAAAAACGATGCCGAGGATCAGCGACAGCACCACCACTAAACAGCCCACCAGCAGCGACAAGCGGGCGCCAAACATCAGGCGCGACAGGATGTCACGGCCCACGTCATCAGTGCCGAGGATATAGCTCCAGCTGCCGCCCTCTTGCCAGACCGGCGGATGCAGCAGCGCGTCGCGGAACTGCTCCGCAGGGCCGTGCGGGGCCACAAGATCGGCAAAGATGGCAATCAGCAGCATCACAACGATGTAAACCAGGCCGATAACCGCGCCTTTGTTACGTTTAAAATAGTGCCAGAATTCCTGCAGAGGGGTCATCGGCTTGGGTGCAGCGCTTACGCTTGCGGGATCGACAGCAGACATGATTCCCCCTTATTTCTTATGACGAATGCGCGGATTCACCACGCCATACAGCAGATCAACCAGCAGGTTGACCACGATAATCATGACCGCCACCAGCAGCACGCCGCCCTGCACCACCGGATAGTCACGGCGCTGCAGCGCTTCAATCAGCCAGCGACCCAGTCCCGGCCAGGAGAAGATGGTCTCCGTGAGGATGGCGCCAGCCAACAGCGTACCTACCTGCAAACCGATCACCGTGACCACCGGCAGCATGGCGTTACGCAGCGCGTGCACCACAATCACGCGCATGCGCGTTAAGCCTTTGGCGCGTGCGGTACGGATATAGTCTTCTCCCAACACTTCCAGCATCGCCGAACGCGTCATACGGACAATCACCGCAAGCGGAATAGTTCCCAGCACGATGGCGGGCAGGATCATGTGCATCACCGCGTCTTTAAAATCGCCGGGCTCGCCCCATAGCAGGGTATCGATCAGCATAAAGCCGGTAAGCGGATGGCTGTCGTCCAGAAAGATCGCATCACTGACGCGGCCGGACACCGGCGTTAAGTTAAGCTGCACGGACACCAGCATGATCAGCATGATGCCCCACCAGAAAATGGGCATAGAATAACCCGTCAGCGAGATGCCGACGGCGGTGTGATCAAACACGGAGCCGCGCTTAACCGCCGCCAGCACGCCGACCGGAATCCCCACGGCAACGGCAAACAGCATGGCGCAAATACCCAACTCCAGCGTGGCTTTAAAGCGCGGAACAAACTCGTCCCACACCGGGATACGGCTCTTGAGTGAAATCCCCAGATCGCCGTGCAGTACCCCGTTGATATAGGTGATGTACTGCTTCCACATCGGCTGGTCGAGGCCAAACTGCGCCATCAGCTGAGCGTGACGCTCGGGCGAAATACCGCGTTCGCCTGCCATGATGAGCACCGGATCGCCGGGAATCAAATGGACGAACGCAAAGGTCAGAAGGGTGATACCGATAAACGTTGGGATGACAAGGCCCAGACGTCGAAGTATGAATTGCAGCATAAGCCGGATTCTCAGTCATTTCCCCGCGCGTTAGCCGGGGACTACATTGCTCACAACACGCAACCGGCGCAGCCGGACGCGACGCAAGAAGCGCTTCAATAAAAACAAGCCGGAAAAAAAGGGCGGAACACGGGCAACAAAGGTGTCGCCCGAGGGCCAGCAACGCTGGCCCTGACCGCGATGATCCGAAAGGTTATTCCTGAATATCGACGTTTTCGAAGTGATGTTTGCCTAATGGATCAACCACATAACCACTCACTTTCTTACTCACTGGCTCATACACGGTTGAGTGCGCGATGATCAGCGCAGGCGCCTGATCGTGCATGACCACCTGAGCCTGCTTATAGAGCGCAATGCGTTTGTTGTGATCGGATTCAGCACGGGCTGGCTGAATCAAATCTTCAAACGGCTTGTAGCACCAGCGTGAGTAGTTGGAACCGTCTTTAGCCGCCGCGCAGCTAAACAGCGTAGCGAAGAAGTTGTCTGGATCCCCATTATCACCGGTCCAGCCCATCATCACGGTCTGGTGTTCGCCAGCTTTGGCACGCTTGAGGTATTCACCCCACTCGTAGGTGACGATTTTGGCTTTCACGCCAATCTTCGCCCAGTCAGCCTGGACCATCTCAGCCATACGGCGTGCGTTCGGGTTGTAAGGACGCTGGACCGGCATCGCCCACAGGTCGATAGAGAAGCCGTCAGCCATGCCCGCTTCTTTCAACAACGCTTTGGCCTTCTCAGGATCGTAAGCGTAGTCTTTAACCTCGTCGTTGTAGCCCCACATGGTCGGTGGAATCAGGTTCTTCGCCGCCTGACCCGCCCCCTGATAAACCGCATCAATGATGGCTTGCTTGTTCACTGCCATGGTCAGTGCCTGACGCACTTTGACGTTATCCAGCGGTTTTTTCTCGGTATTGAACGACAAATAACCGACATTCAGGCCTGGCTGTTCCATCAGGTTAATTTTGCTGTCTTTCTTCATGCTGGCGATATCAGCCGGATTCGGATACGGCATCACCTGGCACTCGCCTTTCTGCATCTTGGCATAGCGCACGGACGCATCAGGCGTGATGGAGAACACCAGACGATCGATCTTCGGCTTGGTGCCCCAGAAATCCGGGTTCGCTTTGTACAGAATGCGGGAATCTTTTTGATACTGCTGCAACACGAATGGACCGGTACCGACGGGATTGAGATCCAGTTTCTCCGGCGTGCCCGCTTTCAGCATGTTATCGGCATACTCTTTCGAGAGGATAGAGGCGAAGTCCATACCGAGGTCAGCCAGGAACGGGGCTTCTGAACGGGTCAGCGTAAAGCGCACGGTGTTGTCGTCCACTTTTTCGATTTTGGCGATCAGCTTCGGCATATCCATGCCTTCGAAGTATTCGTAGCTGCCACCGGAAACACCGTGGTACTTGTTGTTTTTGTCGAGCTGGCGCTCAAAGGAGAACACGACGTCGTCAGCGTTAAAGGTGCGCGTGGGCTTAAAATCTTTGGTGGTCTGCCACTTCACGCCTTTACGCAGATGGAAGGTATACGTTTTTCCATCTTCGCTAACGTCCCATTTTTCAGCCAGGCCAGGCTGCAGCTCAGTGGTGCCCGTTTTGAATTCAACCAAACGGTTGTAGATCGGCACGGAGCTGGCATCGTACGTGGTGCCAGAGGTAAAGAGCTGCGGGTTAAAGCCTTCCGGCGAACCTTCAGAACAATAAACGAGGGTTTTCGCCTGGACGCCGGCGGCAACGGTCAAAGCAATCAGGCTGAGACCGACCTTCAGCATCCTGGATTTAGCCAGGGAGTTAATCATGTTTTGCTCCATTGTGATGTGATGTTGTGTGCGTCGCCCGACCTCTGATTTTTTTATGCGGTTCGGGCTGGTCAGTACTACGGTCACGCCATATTACGGCGACCAAATGTGAGCGGTATTGAGGATTGCGCTGATACCGGGGGATCGATCAAACGCGGCCGTCTCTCATCGTATTGAGGCATCAATTTGTCAACAGTTGCAAAGAACGTCAATACAAGGTGGGGTTATTTACACAGAGTGTGAGAAAGTGCAAGCAACGATAAAAAACAGTGTTAGCGCTTAAAGCCGAAATTTAAAAAGGTGATAAAGCGCGCAACACCGCGCAATTATCTGGCTATCAGCCTTATCTTTAGTGATTTGCATCGTTAAAAAACCTGCAAAATGATTCGATAAATGTTGATTATCTGAACGATTGACCGTGCGTTATCACGTTCAGGCAGCGGAAAATGCTGGCTTTATGGCATAAGAAATCAGCAAAAAGCAAAAAGCGGTCATAAGCAGACTGCGCTGCGAAATAAGCAGGACTTATTGATGCAGCAAGGGATGACCCGCTGAAAGTGAGAATAATGGTCGGTAAGCAGGCTTTCAGGAATGTAACCGCTGAATATAAGAGTTTGCGTCTTTACGGTGCGATCGCCAGGCATGCTTTCGCATGACGGTGTGAACGCGCCGCGTTAATACTCACGATTGCGCGCAGTGATGCGTACACGGATTACTCTTTCTTATGCGAAGGCGCGGTTTAACGCGCTGCGTTTAAGCCACCACTCGCAATAAAAAAAGCCTGCTTTTTCAAGCAGGCTTTTCGAATAGGGTCGGCGAGAGAGGATGACGCTTACCGTTGGTAAGCGCCCTTCGGGCCGCTGCTGGCGCAGCGTTGTCTCGCTACGCTCGGCGCAAACCTCCTTCGGAGGTTCTCATCCTCTTTGTAGCGCACGAACGAAAAAAGCCTGCTTTTTCAAGCAGGCTTTTCGAATATGGTCGGCGAGAGAGGATTCGAACCTCCGACCCACTGGTCCCAAACCAGTTGCGCTACCAAGCTGCGCTACTCGCCGATGGGGGCGAATATTACTTCTGCGGATTTAGAGCGTCAATCTCTTTTCGGCGAATTCCCGCTAATCGAGTGAAAAGCAGGCAACGCCTTAAACGCGTGCCCGCTTCACTGTTTTAAAGCGGCTTCGCTGGCGCCGCCGTGGCCGGAGCCTGGCACCAGTTATTGGCGGCCTTGATCCCACCGTCGGGCGACGTGTAGCCCAGGCACCCCAGAATCGTGTCGAACAGCTCAACGTGCCGGTGGGTTTTACCCACGCGCTGCTGGGCCTGCAGGCGTTCAAAATTGCTGCGGTTGCCAGGATCGGCCAGATACTTATCGGAAGCCCACACCATCATTGGCACGCGGAACTGCTCTGGCGGCGCCATCTCACGCGGCGTACCGTGCAGGTGCATATTCTCGCTGATGGACTCGCCGTGATCGGCGGCGTAGAACACAATGGCTTTTTTATCACGCAGCTGATCCAGCACGCTGTCTAACATGCTGTCCACGTACAAAATGGAGTTGTCATAGGCGTTAATCAGCTGCGCTTTGCTGCACGTCTCATCGACGCCCATACACTCGGGCTGATAGCGTGCAAAGCTACGCGGATAGCGCTGTGAGTACAGGTAATGCGACCCCTTGGTATGCAGCACCACTAAATGTTTGCCCTTGGGATAACGCTGCAGCGAGGCTTGCAGCTCCGGCACCAGCAGCATATCGTCCACGGCCTTGCCCTGGTTGCGCTTCTCTGAGCCAATCTGCTCGCGGAAAGAGAAGTTATTCACGTCGGCGTTATCATAGAACCAGACTTCGCTCTGCATGGCGAACAGCTCGGAGGTAAAACCGAGTTCTTTCATCACGGCAAACACATTCTGCTCTTTAAGCGTGCGGCCAGGATTATCCATGGTGCCGCCCTCACGCACAAACATGCAGCGCAGCGACAGCTTGGTGGCGGTATCGCACGATTCGCCGCGGAAGGCGACCAGGTTCTTCTCTTTCGAGAGCTTAGGCGTGGTATCGCGGTCATATCCCAACATGCCCATGTGATCCCAGCGAGTGGTTTCGCCGATCACAAACACCACGTAGGTGTCATCAAGGCCAGCGGGCGCCACGTAGGTGAATTTTTTTGCCGGGTCGAGCAGCGCCTTGCTGTCGATCTCCTCATCAATTTTTGTCCAGGTAAACAGCCCCAGCGCCGCAATCCAGTTAGAGGGCAGATAGGAGTGCGCGACCACGCCGCCGTAGCTGGGCAGGTCAATATTGGAAATCTCTTCGTTGGCTTTTTGCAGCTTGTCGAAATAGCGGATCGGCAGCCATACCAGCGCCACGCTCAGCAGCATAATCAACACGGGCTTGAGACGCTGCCCAGGCGTTTTAAGTTGTTCGACCAGCGTCATGCGCAGGCTGTTGCGCCAAATCATCAGCAGCGGCAGCGCGCTCACCAGAACCATCCACAGGATGAAATGCACGCCCACCACTTCTTTGGAAAGATCCATATCAGTGGTCATCACCGACGCGATAATGCCGTAGCCAATGACCACATTAAAGAAGGCCATGTAGTAAGCCGCCGCAACGGAAATAATCACCAGCAGACTGGCGATAATGCGGTAAAACCATTTTCCGCCCAGCGACAGCAAGCGCATCAGGAAGAAGGTCAGCAGCACAGCCGCCATCACTTCTGCGGCGGCAGAGAGCCAATTGGTGACAGTGGACTTGGTGAGAAAACCGTCGAATCGGCGGTAAAAGATGGGCAAATTCAATAAGATGCCGAGATAAAGCGCAAGCAATAACGACAGCTTTTGCTGCGTTAATGTTTTAATGTAATTCATCGAGTTATCAAGTCCTGAACTGGTGTCAATAAACCAACGCTAAATGTGACTGTTAAAACGCAGTAGAGTTCGTTGATCGTTGAGAAAAGCGTGAGGCAACCAGCAGGAACGGGACGATTCTGAACCGGAACGGCGGTAATGGCGCACGAGGGCCGATAGTAGAACATTTAACCAATGGCAAGGCCAGCGAATTATGCAGGGCGTCGCGGACAATAAAAAAGCGCCCGCAGGCGCTTGTTATCGATAAGCATTATGCGTTGATAATGTTCAGCGTTACATCAATGTTGCCGCGCGTGGCGTTTGAGTAAGGGCAAACAATGTGTGCCGCATCCACCAGCTTCTGCGCCTCTGCCGCGTCCATACCGGGCAGATGGATATTCAATTTCGCCTCGATACCAAAACCGGTAGGAATCGGACCGATGCCCACTTCACCCTCAATCCAGGCGTCTTTTGGCATGGTGATCTTATCGCGACCGGCAACAAACTTCATCGCGCCCAGGAAACAGGCGGAATAGCCCGCCGCAAACAGCTGTTCAGGGTTAGTGGCTTCGCCGCCAGCGCCGCCCATCTCTTTGGGTACGCCGAGCTTGACGTCCAGCACGTTGTCAGAGGAGGTGGCACGGCCATCACGGCCTCCGGTTGCTTTGGCTTTGGCAGTGTAAACAACTTTCTCTAAGGACATGAAACCCTCACTTATTCACTATATAATCGCGCGCTACGTTTAGCGCACATCCAATGATGCATTGACGATGCCGCCTTAGCAGCATCAATAACGTTAGCTGCTACGGTTGAGATTGTCGCGTAGCTGATCGAGCTGATGCTTCAATGCGCGGAGCGCGTCATCGTCGCAGGCCGTGGCGCACTGAATCGCCTCGGGAATACTGCTGGCACGCTCGCGCAGCGCCCGTCCCTCTTCCGTCAGCGTGACCACCACCTGACGCTCATCCTGCCGCGAACGCTGGCGGCGCAGCAGGTCGGCACTTTCCAGACGCTTTAGCAGCGGTGTCAGCGTCGCCGAGTCGAGAAACAGCTGCTCGCCAATCTCGGACACCGTCACATCATCCTGATTCCACAGCACCAGCATCACCAGATACTGTGGATAGGTGATCGATAAGTCCGCCAGCAGCTGGCGATAGACTTTATGCATCGCCAGGTTTGCCGAGTAGAGGGCAAAGCAGAGATGTTGATCAACCTGCAGTGGCATCCGCTTCACTTTTTTGTCATCTTTACTGTTCATAGGACTCAATATAAATAGCGCGCTAGATAATTGCAAGCAACTTTATTCCGGAGAGTGAAAAATGCGTGATTCACTGGAAGAACAAGCGCGCCGCTATGCCACTGAGGCACACGCTGCCTCAGGGCAGCGCCGCAAGTACACCGACGAGCCGTATATTGTGCATCCGGCTGCGGTGGTGGAACTGGTGCGCAGCGTCACCGATGATGACGCGATGCTGGCCGCCGCCTGGCTGCACGACATCGTGGAGGATACCTCCAACACGCTGCAGGATATTGAACGCCATTTTGGCGCACGCGTGGCGCAGCTGGTGGCAATGCTCACCGATAACGCGCAGCCAGCGGCAAAAAACCGCGTAGCGCGTAAGCTCGCGCACTTTCAGCACACCGCCGACGCCTCTCCCGACGCGCAAACCATCAAACTTGCTGACATCATCGACAATACGCGCGCCATTGTGCAGTACGATCCCGACTTTGCGCGCATCTATCTGGTGGAGAAAAAGATTCAGATTCAACTGCTGAAGCAGGGCAACCCCGCGCTATGGCAGCTGGCCAGCCAGAATATCGCCCAAGGGCTACATCAGCTTACTCAGCCACCGCACAACGTTCCGGCGAGCTGGTTTGATAAGCAGGCGGCGAAATACAGCGGGCTTCAGCCATAAAAAACCCGCCATCAAGGCGGGTGAGAACCGATTCGCTAAAGCGATCATTCGAGCAGCTGCCGGCCCAGATAAGGATTGGCCTGCAACAGCTTCATCAATTTGCGTGCCGTAGCGGATGGACGCGTACGCTGCGCCTCCCAGCTTTTCACCGATGAAACGCTCACCCCCATTACACGGGCAAATTCGTCCACCTGCATGCCGGTCATCTCACGTAAGCGCTGCGGCTCGGGAATTGAAACTTGATTGACTGAAATTTCTGATACGGAAGACGTGGCATCACGTGTCAAAACAATCTGCTCAAGACTACTAAGCAACTCGACCATTGGATCTTTAATTTCCATAGAGAACTCCTTAAAACTCACTATGAAGCACGTGAAAGTAAAGTAGAGAGGTAAGCGCCACCCGGCGCTGAAAACCGACCATGTCAGGCTGTATCCCGGAGCGGTTTAACCCTTGTTGTCCTGCCAGGCAGAACGGGCGTCTAGGCGAAATAAACCGTTGCGGGACACAGCCTGCTGCGCGTCGCAAAACATGCCTGTGCGATGCAATAATTGACCGGGACTTAATTATGGGACATATCTCAAACTTTGCAGCCCGATCCTTGATTATTTTTTATTCTTTACTTATGCCCTTGAGGCACAATCGCCATAAGTAACTGACCTGCGTGAACTTGCTGTCCGGCCTGACGATAAAAATACTGAATTTTTCCGCTTACCGGCGCCACAATCGGGATTTCCATCTTCATGGATTCAAGAATACCCACGGTATCACCCTCGTTGATCGCACTGCCTTCAGCCACCAGCCACTGCCACACGCTGCCAGCCACCTGACTCTCTACGCCGTGGCATCCCTCCGGCACTTCGAGGGTATCGCTGCTCTGCGCTTGCAGTTGGCTATCAAACGTAAACTGCCCGTCTGCCCGCCAGCGCGCCAGCTCCTGATCAAATGCCTGCTGACGCTGCTGCTGAAAAGCCTCGATAGCGGGTGCATCCGCTGCCAGCATCGCCTGGTAATCCGCCAGTCGAAACTCGCCGTGCTCCACCCGCAGCGGGTAATTGCCCCAGGGAAAGCGCTCGCGAATCGTCAGCAGCTCTGCGGCGCTCACCGGATAAAAGCGGATCTGATCAAAGAAGCGCAGCAGCCACGGCTGGATAAACTCCGCCGTCTGGCGATCGCGATTCCACATTTGCAGCGTGCGTCCCACAAACTGATAGCCCCCCGGCCCTTCCATGCCGTAGACGCACATATAAGCGCCGCCAATGCCCACCGAGTTTTCTGCCGTCCAGGTGCGCGCCGGGTTGTATTTGGTGGTCACCAGCCGATGACGTGGATCCAGCGGCGTGGCCACCGGCGCGCCAAGATAGACGTCGCCCAGCCCCATCACCAAATAGGCGGCCTCAAACACGGTGTTTTTTACCGCATCGATGTCAGCCAACCCGTTGATGCGACGAATAAATTCAATATTGCTTGGACACCAGGGCGCATCAGGCCGTACCGACTGCGTATAACGGGTGATGGCCTCGCGACAGGCATCGTCATCCCAGCTCAGCGGGAGCCACACGGTGCGAGAAGGCACCACGGCATCGCGTAAGTCACCCAGCGTCTTATCAGCGTGCAAAATGTGCGCCAACAGCTCGCTTCTCGCACACTGCCGCGCATCGAAATGCACTTGCAGTGAGCGGATCCCCGGCGTTAATTCCAGCTGTCCCGGCAGCGGATGCGCTTCCAGCCACTGCATCAGGGCATGCACCCGGAAGCGCAGGGCGATATCCAGCGTTAACTCACCGTATTCGATCAGCAGAAAACGGTCGCCCGCCGCGCGCACGGTCAGGGAGGGGCGTCCCGCCGCTGCATCATGGTGGTGCAAACGTGGATCGTGCAGGGGCAGCACGGGTGCCGTGTTAATGGGTTGAGGGTGCAGATGTGCGATCTCATCGCGCTGCGCCCGTGCCAATTGATCGGCCGCGTCCAGCGCGATCGGCACGAAGCGCACGCGATCCCCGGCTTTTAACTGCCCCAGCTTCCAGAGATCGGCGTCGATCACCGTGGCTGGACACACAAATCCACCCAGCGAGGGACCATCCGGTCCCAAAATCACCGGCATGTCGCCGGTGAAATCCACCGTACCGAACGCGTAAGCGTTGTCGTGAATATTCGAAGGATGCATCCCCGCTTCGCCACCATCGCTGCGTGCCCACGTCGGCTTCGGCCCCATAAGACGGATGCCGGTGCGGCTCGAGTTATAGTGCACCTGCCAGTCGGCCGCGAAGAAGGTGGCGATATCGTCATCGGTAAAGAACGTGGGCGCACCGTGCGGCCCATAAATGACGCGCAGCTCCCAAGTGCCGTTTAGCGCAGGCAGCAGCGCTTCAGGCAGTGCGGCGGTGGGCAGCAGCTGCGGGGCGGCAAGGTGCAGCACATCACCCGCGCGCAGCGCGCGCCCGGCGTGCCCGCCAAACTTACCCAGGGTAAAGGTGCTACGGCTGCCGAGGTAATGCGGTGTCTCCAGTCCACCCGCCAGCAGTAAATAGGTGCGGCAGCCGCGCTGAATCTCGCCCAGCGTGAGCGTTTGCCCAGCCTGCACGCTAATAATCTGATTCATCGCCAGCGGCTGCTCATCCAGCCGGGCGTCAATCACGCCGCCAGTCAGCACCACGCTGCACGGCTGATTAACGCGCAGCGTCGGGCCGCGCAGCGTGATCTCCAGCCCGGCGGCGTCCGCACTGTTGCCCAGCAGGCGATTACCCAGCTCGAACGCGCGACGATCAAACGGCCCGGAGGGCGGAACGCCCACGTGCCAGTAGCCCACGCGGCCCGGTGCGTCCTGTACCGTGGTCAGCGTACCGCCGCTCAGGATATCCACCGTTGGCGGCTGCCACGCCACCTCGCTCAGCGTGGCGGTAATAATGCGGCCTTGCCGGACCGCCGGCAGCGTGCAGAGATGGCGCAGCCACGCCAGATTGGTTTCGATACCGTACAGCGTGGTCTCAGCCAATGCCTGCGTCATGGCGTTCAGCGCCGCAAGGCGATCGGCGGCGTGCACCAGCATTTTTGCCAACATCGGATCGTAAAACGGCGAGACGTCCATGCCGCTCTCTACGCTGCTGTCGATGCGCAGCGTCGCCGCAGCCAGCGCCGTCGGAAACTGCACGTGGCTCAGCAGCCCGGCGCTGGGCTGAAACTGCTTCGCGGGATCTTCCGCGTAAAGGCGCACCTGAATCGCGTGGCCGCGCGCGCGCGGTTGCAGGCTCGCCAGCGGCGGCAGCTGCTGCTGCGCCAGCGCCACCATCCAGCGCACCAGATCCACGTCGTACACCATTTCGGTCACGCCGTGCTCGACCTGCAGGCGGGTGTTCACCTCCAGGAACCAGAATTGCTGGCTAAGGTCGTCAAACACATATTCCACGGTGCCCGCGCTGCGGTAGTTGACCGCCTGCGCCAGCCGCACTGCCGTCTCATGCAGTGCCGTGCGCACCGCCTCGCTCAGGCCAGGCGCGGGCGTCTCCTCCAGCACCTTTTGATTACGGCGCTGCGCTGAACAGTCGCGCTCCCCCAGCGCGATGGCGTTACCCGCACCGTCACCAAAAATCTGCACCTCAATGTGCCGAGCACGAGCGATGAACTTTTCCAAAAAAACGCCATCGTCGGCGAAATTATTACCCGCGAGGCGCTTCACGCGGGTAAAAGCGTTCTCAAGCTGCGCCGCATCGTCGCAGCGCTGCATGCCGATGCCCCCGCCGCCTGCGGTGCTTTTTAGCATCACCGGATAGCCAATCTCCGCGGCCTGCGCCCGCGCCTCGTCCAGCGAGGTCAGCAGTCCGCTGCCCGGCAGCAGCGGCACTGCATTTTGCTGCGCCAGCGCACGCGCTTCATGCTTGAGGCCAAACGCCGTCATCTGCGCGGCGGTCGGCCCGAGAAAATGCAGCCCGGCCGCTTCACAGCGCGTGACAAACGCCGGGTTCTCGCTCAAAAAGCCGTAGCCGGGATGAATCGCCTGGGCGCCCGATTCGGCGGCAATCGCCAGCAGCTTTTCTTGGTTGAGATAGGTATCACGTACCTGACCTTCGCCCAGCGACCAGGCCTCATCCGCCAGGCGGACGTGACGCGCCTGGCGATCGGCTTCGGCATACACCGCAATGGCGCGGATATTCATGGCTTTCAGGGTACGGATAATGCGCACGGCAATCGCGCCACGGTTGGCAATCAATACGCGATCAATCATGACTGAATACTCTCGTTGCGGCAGGTCGTCCTGCGCGGAACATGACGGTGGGTAACGGGTCGTCCCGTTGCGTCAATGCATTACCAGACGCTGACTAAAATCGGCGTTGGGTTATAACCGTTACAGGGGTTGTTGAGCTGCGGGCAGTTAGAGATCAGCACCAGAACGTTCATCTCAGCCACCATCTCCACGTATTTGCCCGGTGCAGAGATGCCGTCGGCAAACTGTAAGCCGCCGTCGTGCGTCACCGGCACGTTCATGAAGAAGTTGATGTTGTGGGTGATATCGCGGCGCGTAAGGCCATACTGCGGGTGCTGCGCCACCGCCAGCATCCAGCTGTCGCGGCAAGAATGCATCGCCCGTTTTTCCAGGTCATAGCGCACCGTGTTGCTCTCGCAGGAGCAGGCGCCGCCCAGCGTATCGTGCCGACCGCAGGTATCGGCGGTTAGGGTCAACATGACGCGATCGCGGTTAGAGCGCAGCACGCTGCCCGCTGTCAAAAAGACGTTGTGCTGACCGCGCAGCGTGTCGCTCATGCTGTAACGCTCGGCGGTGTCATCCGCATTAAAAAACAGCGTATCGGCAGCCTGATTGCCCTCCAGATCGGTGATGCGCAGCGTCTGTCCGGCGGCGATGCGGTGCAGCCAGTAATCACCGGCGTCTATCTGCTGTTGAAAGGCCGCCTGCGCAGGCTGTAAGGCACTCTCTTTGATCATCACGCTTCCTCCTTCAGTTGATACAGCGCGTTGTTGCGCAGGCCGCGCTGATTTTCCGCGCGCGTCAGGCACGCCGCAGAGAGCGGAGCACGTCGCGCATCCAGCGTGAGCTGCAGCGGCGCGCGTGGATAGTCGCCTGCGGGGGTCAGCGGATGGGGGCACGTATGCAGCACCACCAGCGTATCCATGGCAAAACGCAGCCGCACCTCGGCGCCGGCGGCACCCTGCCGTTCACGCTGTAGCGTGCCGTTATCGTCGGCGCGGACCTGGGCAAAAAGATTGAGGCATGCGGCCACGTCGCGCTGGCCTAACCCATATTTCGCCAGCTCAACAAGAAAACTGTCGTAGCCGTTTTGATGGCGTTCATTGCGTGCCTGCTGATAGCGGGAGTCACCGAAGCGTTCAGCCGTCTGCGTCGCGTTCAGCGTGCCGCAGACGCTCTCATGCCAGCCGAAACTGTCGTGCTCAATGCCGCAAAAAATGCGTCCCATGTCGGAATAGAGGCAGTGGCCCGCCGTGAGGCGAAAGGTATGCTGGCACTTCAGGGTATCGGGCGCGTTATAGCGCTCCAGCAGGTTTTCTGGGTTGTAAAACAGCATGCCGACGTTGGCACCGCCCTGCACGTCGGTCAGCGTGAGTGCGGTACCGCTGCGCATCACAAATGACCAGTGCGATCCTGCGGGCAGCAGGGTTTGATAGCTTTGCATTGCGTTCTCCTTCAGGCCACCTGCGACGCGGCGCGCAGCACAGCCTCAGGCTGTGCGCGATCCAGCGGCAGGTCGTAAGTGATGGTGGCGCCCCAGGCGTGCGGGGCATGCGGATCGTGACGCAGCTTGTCGAACACCAGCAGGCGTGACGCCAGGCTGAATCCCTCTTTCAAGTCGTGGGTGATCATAAAAATGGTGAGCTTGTGCTGCTGCCAGAGCGTACTGATCAGCTGATGCATCTCACTGCGGATGCCCGGATCGAGCGCACCAAACGGCTCATCCAGCAGCAAAATGCGCGGCTGCTTCATCAGCGCCTGTGCCAGCGCCAGCCGCTGCTGCATGCCGCCGGAAAGCTGATGAGGATATTTGCTTTGCGCGTGTTCCAGCCCCACCTGCGCCAGCATCGCCTGCGCGCGCTGGCGGATGGCCTGCCGACGACGCCCCCAGACGCGGCCCAGCCAGCGCGCCGCCGTGAACTCCTCCGCCAGCATCACGTTGCCCAGCACCGTGAGATGGGGAAACACCGAGTAGCGCTGAAACACCACGCCGCGCTGCGCATCCGGCTCATCGCGTATCGGCGCGCCATCCAGCAACAGCGCCCCTTTGCTGGGCGACTCGGTGCCCAGCAGCATATTCAGGAAGGTGGTTTTGCCGCAGCCGGAGGCACCGACAATCGCCACAAACTCCCCCTCTTCGACGTTCAGCGTGAGCCGCTCCAGCACCACTTGGTCGCCGTAGTGTTTTTCCAGATTTTTCAGTTGCAGCAGGGGCATGGCTGGCTCCTTATTGTGCGTGATACCACGGCCAGCAGCGGCGGCTTATCAGCCGCAGTAGCAGGTCGAGCATGAAGGCCAGCAGCGCGATCCACGCCACGTAAGGCAGAATGACGTCCATCGCCAGATAGCGGCGCATCAGAAAGATGCGGTAGCCAAGCCCCTCGGTGGCGGCGATGGCTTCTGCGGCAATGAGAAATAGCCAGGCTGAGGCCAGCGACAGGCGCACCGCGTCAAACAGGCGCGGCATCAGCTGCGGCAGGATCACCCGCCACAAGATCTGCGCGCTGTGGGCGCCCAGGGTTTGCGCTTTCACCAGCTGTTCACGCGGAATTTTCTGCACCTGGAGCTGAAGGTCGCGCGCAATCAGCGGCGTAATACCGACGATAATCAGCACCACTTTCGACACTTCGCCCAGCCCAAAACAGATAAACAGAATCGGCAGGATCGCCAGCGGCGGCACCAGCGCAAACAGCGTCACCAGCGGTGCCAACACCGCGCGCACCACCGGCAGTGCGCCGGTGAACAGGCCAATCGCCAGCGCCAGCACTGCGCTAATGAGCACCCCGCTTAACAAGCGCAGCAGACTGGCGGCGGTATCGCTCCACAGCAGATACTCACCGGTGCGCGGACTGGGTTGAAACGCCATGCGACTGATGGCATCGCCCATGGCGTTAAAGCCCGGCAGCAGCTTATCCGCCGCGTTCACGCTAAGGCGCGCATCCGAGGCGAACAGGTAGATCAGCAGCAGCGCCACCAGCGGCAAGATCCCGAGCAGCAGCCGGCTCGATGCCACCGGTTGCGCATTAATCAATTTACGCATCGGCTTTGCCTCCGTTACAGCTGCCCGGCGGCGGCCATTTTGGTGTACGCGTCGGTAAAGCGCAGTTTGAGGTTATTGGCATCGCCCCAATTCCCGGCAGGCGTCGAGACGCCCACGGCGTCGGCACCGGGCGCGCCCTCACCCAGCAAGCCGTGCTTAAAGGAGAACTCGGCGACCATCTGCATGGTGGCCTTGAGCTGCGGGCTGTCGATAAAATCGAGCGTGGTTTTGGCATCGCTGAACAGGTGGGTCGCGGCAATCTGCTGATCAAACCCCGCCAGATCGGTGCCGGAAGCCTGTGCCATTTGGCTGCGCGCGGCTTTGGCGCTGTCGCTGTTGCCTGACATCGCCTGCAGTGTTTCATACCAGGCGCCAGTCAACGCTTTGCCCAGCTGCGGGTATTTATTGAGCGTGGCGGTGTTGACCACCAGCAGATCGAGGATTTCGCCAGGAATTTGCGCCGATGAAAAGATGAGGTGGCTATCAGGCTGTTTTTCCGCTTCGGCCAGCAGCGGATTCCAGGTGACGATGGCGTGCACATCTTGGGTGCCAAAGGCCGCCACCAGATCGGCGTCGGCGGTGTTCACCACTTTCACGTCTTTCTCACTCATGCCCGATTTTTCCAGCGCGCGCGCCAGCAAATAGTGCGAGACCGAGAGTTCCACCAGATTAATGGGCTTGCCTTTCAGTGACGCAACGTTGCCTGCCCCTTTGAGCAAAATGCCGTCGTTGCCGTTGGAGTAGTCGCCGACGATAAGCGCGGTGCTGTCGACACCGCCGGTGGCCGGAATGGTCAGCGCATCCATGTTGGTCATGGTGCAGCCGTCGAATCCGCCAGCGGTGTACTGATTCACCGACTCGATATAGTCGTTAACCTGCACAAATTGGATGGAGATGCCGTATTTATCGGCCCACTTTTTGATAATACCGCTCTGCTGTGCGTAGTCCCACGGCATCCAGCCCGCGTAAATCGACCAGCAAATCTTGAAAGCAGGTTTGTCAGCGGCGAGCGTGTTGACGCTGAATAACGCGACGCTGCACAGCAACAGCAGGCGAAGGCAGGCTTTGAACATGATGATTCCTCTGGCGTTAACGAACAAAAAAGCAGGAGGCGGCGAGCACATTTCTCGCTTTCCTCCCGGGCTTTTTTCCCGCCGTGTAACCGTCAGAGAACGGTCGGTCACTCTCGGACCAGCATCTCGCGACCGGAACCCTAGTGACCCATTGCAAATTGTTTGGCGACCCGGTTGCCCGCTATCGCTCCTGCATCTGCGTTAAGCCATTCAAAATGGATGCCAATCTGCTATCTCACTGAAATCATGCTAAAAGCCGAAGACCGTGTGTCCGCGCTGGCGCCGCGCTGCACATTTATGCAGCAGTGGCGCACCACGCTGGCGCAGCCAGGTGACGCGTCTCTCCGCGCTTGCCCGCGCTGAAAAAAAATTTATCACGACTTTTCAGATTGTTAATGGATGTATCGCGCCTGCCTGGTCCGAACCAATTAAAAATTGGTTCGCTTCTTGCCTGATTGGTTCATCCCCTTGCGGCCTTACGGTGGCGGCAAGCTCATCTTCAGCACGCGTGAACAGGCGATACCGCATGAGTGACGTACCCGACAACGCCCGTAACTCCAGCTCCGCGCTGGAGCAGCTACGACAGCTGATTTCACAGCACGAGCAGCAGCCCGACCGCGCGCTCCCCACCGAACGCGAACTCGCGGAGCGCTTTGGCGTCGGCCGCCGCGAGATCCGTCGGGCGCTGGACGTGCTGGAAGAGGAAGGCCGTATCTGGCGGAAACAGGGCAAAGGCACGTTTGTCGGGCCCGCCGCTCCGGTGCAACCCCTGATGCTGCACGCCCTGCCGCAGCAGTCGAATCTGCTGGAGGTAATGGAAGCCCGTCTGCAACTGGAGCCGGGACTGGCGCATCTCGCCGCCCTGCGCGCCAGTAAAGAGCAAATCGCGCTGATGCAGCGGCTACTGGAACGCATGCAGGGTATTCGCGCGGCGGAGGATGGCGATCAGCATGAGCTGTGGGACAGCGCCTTTCATCGCGCCATTGCGGAGGCCGCGGGCAATCGCCTGATGCTCGGCCTGTTTGACGCGATAGATGCGGTGCGCCGCGATCCCGGCTGGCAGCATCTGCGCGATGAAGCGCGCACGCCCGCGCGCCTCAACGCCTACGACCATCATCATCTTCGGCTGGTGCAGCACATTGCACAGCGTCAGCCCGAGCAGGCCGCCGCCGCCATGCGCGAACACCTGACGGCGCTGCAACAGGCCATGACGGAAGCGCTCCATAGCCCACAGGAGGAAACCCCTTGAACACCGAACCGATCTTCACGGTGCGCCAGCTGCGCGTGCAGTTTCACGGCTCGCCCGTTCCGGTGCTGGACGATATTTCGCTGTCGCTGCACGCCGGTGAAACCCTGGCGCTGGTGGGCGAATCCGGCTGCGGTAAAAGTATTACTTCGTTGACGCTGATGGGCCTGCAACCCAAAGGCGCCAACGTAACGCAGGGTGAGATGACCTTTGCAGGACACAATTTACGCACCCTGAGCGCGGGCGACTACGCCAGCCTGCGCGGCAACCAGCTGGCGATGATCTTTCAGGAGCCGATGACCTCACTCAATCCCGCTTTTACCTTGGGCGATCAGCTGAGTGAGGCGGTGATGCGTCACCGCCGCGTCAACCGTCGCACCGCGCGCGACGCGGCCCTCGCCATTCTGCAAAAAGTGCAAATTCCGGCGGCGGAGATGCGTCTTAACGCTTATCCGCATCAGCTCTCCGGCGGCATGCGTCAGCGCGTGATGATTGCTATGGCGCTGATCAACCACCCTAAGCTGCTGATCGCCGATGAGCCGACCACCGCGCTCGACGTCACCATTCAGGCGCAAATTCTGGCCCTGCTCAACACCCTGAAGCAGGAGACGGGCACCGCCGTGCTGATGATCACGCACGACCTTGGCGTAGTGGCCGACGTGGCGCAGCGCGTAGCGGTGATGTACGCGGGGCAGGTGGTAGAGAGCGGCAGCGTCACCGCCCTGTTCCACGATCCCCAGCACCCTTACACCATTGGGCTCATGGCCTCTATTCCCTCGCTTGGCGCGCGCCACGGCGCGCTGGCGACCATTCCCGGTCAGGTGCCGCTGCCGGAGCAGATGCCCGCGGGCTGCCGCTTCGCTACCCGCTGCCCCTTTGCCGAGGCGCGCTGCCATCAACAGCGTCCGCCGCTGCGCGCGCTGCAGCCCGATCATCAGGTCGCCTGCTTTCGCGCGCCGCTGGAGCAGCATGTCACCTCAGGAGCCTGCGCATGAAACCGATTCTGGAATGCCGCGATTTAAGCAAAACCTTTGCCGGACCGCCGCGCCTGTTCACGCGCAATCGTGGCGTTACCGCCGTCGACCGCGTGTCGCTCTCGGTCATGCCGGGAGAAACGTTGGCGATCGTCGGCGAGTCCGGCTCCGGCAAATCTACGCTGGGTCGCCTGCTGCTGCGCCTGTTGCAGGCCAGCGCGGGGGAAGTGCTCTATCAGGGGGAAAGCATTACTGCGGCCAGCGGTGTACGCCTTAACGCGCTACGCCGAGAGTTACAGATTATCTTTCAAGATCCCTTTGCCTCCCTGAATCCCCGCATGACGGTGCAGGACATTATTGGCGAACCGCTGTGGCTGCATGACACGCTGAGCCGCGATGCGCGCCGGGCGCGCGTGGCCGAGCTGCTGCGCACCGTGGGTCTGCCTGACGCCTGGGCCACGCGCTACCCGCACGAATTTTCCGGCGGCCAGCGCCAGCGCATCGGCATCGCGCGCGCCCTTGCCTCGCAGCCCAGGTTACTGCTGGGTGACGAGCCGGTGTCAGCGCTGGACGTCTCGGTGCAGGCGCAGGTGGTCAACCTGCTGGAAGATCTTAAGCAGCAATTTGGTCTGACGCTGATTATCGTGGCGCACGGGCTGGCGGTGATCCGCCACATGAGCGACCGCGTGGCGGTGATGTACCTCGGCCAAATCGTCGAGGTGGCGAGCGTGGACGATATTTTTGATGCGCCGCTGCACCCTTATACCCAGGCGCTGATCGCCTCTGCGCCGCAGATGCAGCCCGGCGTGGAACGCACGCTGCCGATGCTGCAGGGCGATCTGCCCAACCCCGCCCAGCCGCCCGCCGGCTGCCGTTTCCATACCCGCTGCCCGTGGGCCACCGCCGACTGCCGCCAGTTTGAACCGATACAGCAGGTGCTGGAGAACGGTCGGCGCATTGCCTGCCACCGCTGGCAGGAGATCAACCGTGACCGCAGCGTGATTGTGATTGCGCCGCCGTCGGACGCCTTTTTACGTCGCCGCGCGCTGTTTGAGCAGGCGGTACATCAACATGCCTCTTCTGGGGAGATCTGTCCGTGAAAAAAGCCCGCGTTACGTTACTTACCGCCCTGAGCGGCCTGCTGTTACTCGGCGCCAGTGCGCAAAGCCACGCCGAAAGAGTGATCCGTATTGGCCTCGGTGCCGACCCGGATATGCTCGATCCGCATTTGGCCCGCACCTATTACGGCCGTTTTGTGTTTGCCGCGCTGTGCGACCGCCTGGTGGACGTGGATGCCCACCTCAACGTGGTGCCCGGCCTCGCGACCCGCTGGGCCTGGAGCGATGAAGGGAAAACCCTGACGCTCGACCTGCGCGAAGGCGTGACCTTCCACGACGGCGAAAAATTTGACGCCAACGCGGTGAAGTTCAACCTGGAACGTGCGCTAACCCTGCCGGGTTCGCTGCGCAAAAGCGAAATCTCCTCCATCGACAGCATTGAGGTGACGGGGCCGCTGCAGGTCAAACTGCACCTGAAAAACGCCGATGCCGCGCTGCTGAGCCAGCTCACCGATCGGGCGGGTGCCATGCTGGCCCCTGAAGCGGCCAAAAAAGCGGACTTTGCCGCTCATCCGGTGTGCTCTGGCCCCTATAAGTTTGCCAGCCGCGTGCAGCAGGATCGCATTGTGCTCACGCGCTTCGAGCAGTACTGGAACAAAGCCGATTACCACTTTGATAAGGTGATTTTCCTGCCGATTCCGGACGCTTCCGTGCGCCTGGCGAATCTGCGAGCGGGCGATCTGGATCTCACCGAAGGCGTGGCGGCGAGCGATGTGAAGACCGTGGAGCAGGACAGCAAGCTGGCGCTGGCGAAGGTCACCGGCCTCGGCTATCAGGGCATCACCTTTAACATCAACAACGGTAAGGTCGATGCCAACAGCCCGCTGAAAGACGCGCGGGTACGTGAAGCGTTTTCGCTGGCCATCGATCGCGACGCCCTCAATCAGGTGGCTTTTGAAGGGCAATACGCGCCCGCCAATCAGGCCTTTTCGCCGGTCAGCCCCTATCACGTCCCGCTGCCGGTAGCCGCGCGCGACGTGGAGAAAGCCAAAGCACTGCTCAAGGCGGCGGGCGTCACCACGCCGCTCTCGCTGACGCTGCTGGTCACCAATAATCCGACCGCACAGCAGGTTGGCCAGGTGATCCAGGCGATGGTGAGCGAAGCGGGCTTTAACCTGAATCTGCAAATGAGCGAATTTGCGACGCTGCTGGATCGTCAGCAGCGCGGCGACTACCAGCTCAGCCTGTCGGGCTGGTCGGGACGCCCCGATCCTGATGGCAGCATTTACGCCTTTATCAATAGCAAGGGCGCGCTAAACGATGGCCATTACAGCAATCCGCAGGTGGACAACTGGCTGAACGCGGCGCGCCTGACTAACGATCGGGCCGCGCGCCAGGGGTTTTACACCCAGGTTGTGAACCAACTGCAAACCGACATGCCGATTGCCTACCTCTACTTTGAGCCGCGCATCTTTGGCATGACGAAGAAACTCCAGGGCTTTACGCCGTGGCCGGATGGGCTGGTGCGTCTGGCTGGCGTCAGCCTCGCGCCGTAACCCCTCGGAGAGCGACCATGCTGGAACTGATTGTAAAACGCCTGCTGTTGGCAATCCCCACGCTGCTGCTGGTGAGCATCATGGTGTTTGCCCTGCAAAAGCTGCTGCCGGGCGATCCCGTGCTGGCCATGGCGGGCGAGGAGCGCGATCCCGCGGTTATCGCCCAACTGCGCGCCGAGTACCATCTGGACGATCCGCTGCCCACGCAATATCTGGCGTGGGTCGGCAACGCGCTGCACGGCGATTTGGGGATGTCGTTGCGTACCAAAACGCCCGTCACGTCGCTGATTGCCAGCAAGCTGCCGGTGACGCTCGAACTGTCGCTGCTGGCGATGCTGATCGCGCTGGCGATTGGCATCAGCATGGGCATTGTCGCCGCGGTACGCAAAGACAGCTGGATCGACCATACCACCAACGTGGTGGCGCTCTCGGGCATCTCTGTGCCGCACTTTTGGCTAGGGATCCTGCTGATTATGCTGTTTTCCGTGCACCTGCGCTGGCTGCCCGCCTCGGGCTTCGTGCCGCTCAGCGAGGACGTGATGCAGAACCTGAAAACGCTGCTGCTGCCCGCGCTGGTGCTGGGCAGCGGCCTGGCTGCCACGCTGATGCGCCATACCCGCGCCGCCATGATCGGTGTGCTACAGGCGGATTACATTCGCACCGCCCGCGCCAAAGGCTTGCTACCGCCGCGCGTGGTGCTGAAACACGCCCTGCGCAATGCCCTGATGCCGATAGTGACGCTGACGACGCTGCTGTTTGGCGAACTGCTCGGCGGGGCGGTGCTCACCGAGCAGGTCTTTACCCTGCCCGGCTTCGGCAAGATGATCGTCGATGCGGTGTTTAATCGCGATTACGCCGTGGTGCAGGGCGTCGTGCTGGTGGTGGCCATCGGCTTTCTACTGCTGAATTTGCTGGCCGACGTACTGTATGTGTTGATCAACCCGAAAATGCGAGGCTAATCATGAGCGAGGTATTCACCACCGGGACACTCGCCGCTGCACCCCGTTCACGGCATCGGGTACTGAAAAAGTTTCTGCGCAATAAAAGCGCCGTGATTGGGGCGGCGATTGTGCTGCTGTTTGTGGCCATCGCGCTGTTGGCACCGTGGCTGGCGCCCGCCGACCCGCTGAAAGCCAACTTTCTGGCGGTGCGTAAAGCGCCTTCAGCGCTGTACTGGCTTGGCACCGATGAACTGGGCCGCGATATGCTGTCCCGCCTGATGTGGGGCGCACGCACGTCGCTGCTGGCGGGCTGTATCTCGGTGCTGATCGCCATTTTCATTGGCGTGCCGCTCGGGCTCATTGCCGGTTACTGGCAAGGCTGGTGCGATGGGCTGATTTCGCGCGTGATCGAAGCGCTACTGGCCTGTCCGTTTCTGATTCTCGCCATTGCGCTGGGGGCGTTTCTTGGCCCCAGTTTGTCCAATGCGATGATCGCCATTGGCCTCTCCGCGATGCCGATCTTCGCGCGCCTGACGCGCGGCCAGGTGATCGCCATTCGCCACGAAGAGTATATCGACGGCGCCCGCGCCATTGGTTTGCCCGACCGCTGGATTATCCTGCGTTATGTCTTACCGAACGTGCTATCGCCCATTCTGGTACAGGCCACGCTGGCGATTGCCTCCGCCATTATCACCGAGGCCAGCCTGTCATTTCTGGGCTTAGGCCAGCAGCCGCCTTCGCCTTCGTGGGGCGCTATGCTGAATACGGCCAAAGGCTTCCTGGAACAGGCTCCGTGGATGTCGATCTTCCCCGGCCTGGCAATCTTTCTCACCGTGCAGGGATTTAATCTGCTGGGTGACGGCCTGCGCGATGCGCTCGACCCGCGCAATGACTCACAGTAAGGAACGATTATGAGTGAACTGGATTACCACGTCAGCTATGCCTCACATCGCGTGCCGATGATGGGCCGCAATGCCATTGCCACCTCGCAGCCGCTGGCGGCGCAGGCAGGCATGCGCATGCTGCAGCAGGGCGGCAATGCGGTAGACGCCGCCATCGCCAGCGCCATGGCGCTGACAGTGCTGGAGCCCACCGGCAACGGCATCGGCAGCGACGCCTTTGCCCTGGTCTGGGATGGCCAAAAGCTACACGGCCTGAACGCCTCTGGCCGCGCGCCGGCCGCGTGGTCACCGCAGCGCTTCGCTGGCCTCTCGGCGATGCCCGAAATTGGCTGGGAAGCGGTGACCGTGCCCGGCGCAGTCTCGGCGTGGGTCGCGCTGGCCGAACGTTTCGCGACTCTGCCGCTCACGACGCTGGCGCAGCCCGCCATTGACTATGCGCGCGACGGATTTCCCGTCTCGCCGCTGATTGCCACGCTGTGGCAGCGCGGCTACAACAAGCTGCACCAGCAGCCCGGCTTTGCTGACTGTTTTGCGCCCACAGGCCGACCGCCGCGCGCCGGGGAGATCTACCGTAATCCGGCGCAGGCAGCGACGCTGCAAAAAATCGCCGACACGCGCGGTGAGGCCTTTTACCGCGGCGAGCTGGCGCAGCAGATGGTGGCGTTTGCGGAACAGCACGGTGCGGCGCTGAGTCTCGCCGACCTGCACAATCACCGCGTTGATTGGGTCGAGCCGCTCTCATGTCCGTTTGCGGGCGGATCGGTGCAGGAGCTGCCGCCCAATGGGCAAGGCATTGCGACGCTGATTGCGCTGGGCATTCTGGAGCAGTGGGATATTGGCCGCTATCAGCCCGATTCAGCACCGTGGCTGCACCTGTGCATTGAAGCGATGAAGCTGGCGCTGGTGGATCTCGACCGCTACGTCAGTGATTACGATCACCTCGAATTCCCGGCAGAGCTGCTGCTGAGCGAGCGCTATTTGCAGCAGCGCGCGCAGCTGATCGATCCCGACCAAGCCGGTGATTTTACCTTCGGTTCACCGCAGCAGAGCGGCACGGTGTATCTCGCCACCGGCGACGCCAATGGCATGATGGTGTCATTCATCCAGTCTAACTACATGGGGTTTGGTTCCGGCATCGTCGTACCGGATACCGGCATCAGCCTGCAAAATCGCGGCTGTGGCTTTTCACTCGACCCACAGCACCCCAACGTGGTGGCGGGCGGCAAGCGACCGCTGCACACCATTATTCCCGCCTTCGCGCGCGATGCGCGCGGCCAGCCGCTGATGTCGTTTGGCGTGATGGGCGGCCCGATGCAGGCGCAAGGCCACGTACAGATGGCGCTGCGTATCATGCAGCACAAACAGAACCCGCAGGCGGCCATCGATGCGCCGCGCTGGCGCGTGGTGCAGGGGCGCGAGGTGGTGGTAGAAACCGGCATCGACCGCAACGTGCTCGCCAAACTGCGTGAGATGGGGCATGCCATTACGCTGGAGGACCCGCTGCTGGGCTATAACTTCGGTGGCGCGCAGGCCATCGTGCGGGACGAACAGGGTTTCTATATTGCCGCCACGGAAAGCCGTAAGGACGGGCAAGCGCTGGTGTTTTAATTTGCCCGGCGCGCCCGTTGTACACGCCAGACCATTGCACTATCCTTGAGGACCCTTTTCGTTAAAATCTTCCTGAATAATTCGCGCTGCATCACGGCGACAACGCGGAAATCCCGGCGGCTGAACGTCTTCAACCGCCGGGCAGTGTCCGGTTGGCGCGCGGCTGAAGTATGAAAGGAAACGGCCATTATCACAGGAGTTGAATTATGGCGTCAGGTCTCTCTCGCATCTGGATGCGTACCGGCATGCTGATGATCGGTGCACTGGTTGCGCTGCAACTTACCGCTTGTGGCGATAAAGAAGGCGAGCAGCGCAAAGCCTTTACCGATTTCCTGCAAAACACCGTGATGCGCAGCGGTCAGCATCTGCCCAGTTTGAGCGAAAATCAGAAACAGACGTTCGGTAACTACGCGGGCGACTATGCGATCCTGTACGGCTTCTCGCAGCAGGTGAATCAGGCCGTTGAACAAGGCATGCGTCCCGTGGTCGATGAGCTGGCGGCGATTCGCGTGCCGCAGGATTATCTGACGCGCCGCGACAGTCTGCGCCAGGCGAGCGGCAACCTGAGCGTGCTGACCCAGCAAATTCAGAGCGCAAAAATGCAGGCGGACAGCAGCAAAGCCGCGCTTAAGCAGCCAGATGATGTGAAAAAAGTGTATGACAGCGTGTACGAGAAAGTGGTGACGCAGCCTGCCAGCACGCTGCTGCCGCTGCTGCCGAAACTGCAGGCGCTGAGCCAGACCGCGGTACAGACTGGCGATTACTTGCAGTCGCAGGGTGCACGCGTGACCTTTAACGATAGCGGCGTGCAGTTCCCTACCCAAGAGCAGGCAACGCAGTACAACAGCTTGATGAGCGATCTCTCCAATAATGCGCAAACGCTGTCTCAGGCGCAGAATGCGGTCCAGGGCGGACTGTAAGCGTTGGGTGCAGGCGTTGAATAGGCAACCTTCGGGTTGCCTTTTTTATGCGCGCGTTATCGCCGCTTCACGTTGCTGACAGCGCGCGTTGCCCTGTAGCGAAGAGAGTGTGATCTGGCGCATTTATGACCAAAAATATTTTGTGACCTTTATCACATTTACGTTATAAACCCGCCCTCTGAAACTGTGATTAACATCACGTAACTCTGCCGTAATGGGTGTTTTTTTGTACACATTACGCGGTTTTGGCGCCTTTTATGTGATCAATGTCACTTTATATCCCCCTTAGCACCCCGTGTTTATGTGACACAAATCACACTTTATCCAGACGCTACGCAGGCCTATAAACTAGTGCTAGAGTCCGCGTGCATACAGTAATGCCACGGCCCCCGCCGTAACGTCTCAAACAAAAACAAACGCGCGCTCTTATTGCAGCGCGTCTCAATAAGGGGTGGGTTTATGTCCTCATCAGTCAAGGTCAAGGTTCAGAGCTTTGGTCGCTTTCTGAGTAACATGGTGATGCCTAACATCGGTGCGTTTATCGCCTGGGGTATCATCACAGCGCTGTTCATTCCAACCGGATGGATCCCGAACGCCACGCTGGCCAAACTGGTCGGCCCGATGATCACTTATTTGCTGCCGCTGTTGATTGGCTTTACCGGCGGACGCTTAGTGGGTGGCGATCGTGGCGGTGTGGTGGGTGCGATCACCACCATGGGCGTGATTGTCGGTGCCGATATGCCGATGTTCCTCGGCGCGATGCTGGCCGGTCCGCTGGGCGGCTGGGCCATCCGCGCGTTTGACCGCGCCGTTGACGGCAAGATCAAAAGCGGCTTCGAGATGCTGGTCAACAACTTCTCGGCGGGCATCATCGGTATGCTGCTGGCGCTGCTGGCCTTTATGGCTATTGGCCCGCTGGTGGAAGGACTGTCACACGGTTTGGCGGCCGGCGTAAACCTGATGGTGCAGAACAACCTGCTGCCGCTGACCTCCATTTTCGTTGAGCCCGCGAAGATTCTGTTCCTGAACAACGCCATCAACCACGGCATCTTCTCGCCGCTGGGGATTCAGCAGGCGAGCGAAGCCGGTAAATCCATCTTCTTCCTGATCGAGGCTAACCCCGGTCCTGGCATGGGCGTGCTGGTGGCCTACATGATTTTTGGTCGCGGTAGCGCCAAACAGTCTGCAGGCGGTGCCGCCATCATTCACTTCCTCGGCGGTATCCACGAAATTTACTTCCCGTATGTGCTGATGGCACCGCGTCTGCTGCTGGCTGTGATCCTCGGCGGTATGACCGGCGTGTTCACCCTGACCGTGCTGCACGGCGGCCTGGTATCACCTGCCTCGCCGGGTTCTATCCTCGCGGTGCTGGCGATGACGCCAAAAGGCGCTTACTTCGCCAATATTGCAGCCATTGTCGCCGCCTTCGCGGTCTCCTTCGTGGTGTCGTCGATTCTGCTGAAAACCAGCAAAGCGAAAGAAGGCGACGATATCGAAGCGGCAACGCAGCGCATGCACGACATGAAAGCGCAGTCAAAAGGCCAGAGCGCAGGCGGCACGCCAGCCGTCACCGATGCCAACAGCGTGGACGTGAGCCATGTGCGCAAAATCATCGTGGCCTGCGACGCCGGTATGGGCTCCAGCGCCATGGGCGCAGGCGTACTGCGTAAAAAAGTGCAGGACGCGGGCCTGAGCAGCATCTCCGTGACTAACAGCGCCATTAACGCGCTGCCGGGCGATGTCGATCTGGTGATTACGCACCGCGATCTCACCGAACGTGCCATTCGCCAGGCGCCGCATGCCCAGCACATTTCGCTGAGCAATTTCCTCGACAGCGCGCTGTACAGCAACCTGACCGAACGGCTCGCCGCGGCCAACCGCAGCGAAGCGCACCGCACCGCCGTGCAGACCACGCTCGGCGACAGCTATGACGACGGCAGCGCGAATCTGTTTAAAATGGGGCCAGACAATGTGTTCCTGAATCTGAGCGCGACGCACAAAGAGCAGGCTATCCGCTTTGCCGGTGAGCAGCTGGTGAAAGGCGGCTATGTGCAGCCCGAGTACGTGGACGCGATGCTGGCGCGTGAAAAACTGACGCCAACCTATCTCGGCGAGTCGATTGCCGTGCCGCACGGTACCGTAGAAGCCAAAGATCGTGTGCTGAAAACCGGCGTGGTGTTCTGTCAGTATCCGGCTGGCGTGCAGTTTGGCGACGAGCCGGATGACATTGCCCGCCTGGTGATCGGTATTGCCGCGCGCAACAACGAACACATTCAGGTGATCACCAGCCTCACCAACGCACTGGACGACGACAGCGTGATTGAGAAGCTGGCGCACACTACCCGCGTCGAGGACGTGCTGGAACTGCTGTCAGGCAGCACAGCCAAAGCCTGACGCACCGCGTTATTTTCCCCGGGGCGGGCAAGCCCGTCCCCTGTTTTGGGGCGGACATGCCCGCCCTTTCGCTATTTGATATGGGTCAACTTTATGAAAGCGTTACATTTTGGAGCCGGAAACATCGGTCGCGGCTTTATCGGTAAACTGCTGGCAGACGCCGGCATTGAGCTGGTGTTTGCGGACGTAAATCAGGTCGTGCTCGATGCCCTTAACGCCCGTCATGAATATCCGGTTCGCGTGGTGGGCGAGCAGGCGAACGTTGAAATCGTACGCGGCGTCAGCGCCATCAACAGCACCAGCGACGCGGTGATGACCCACGTGGCCGAAGCCGATCTCGTGACGACCGCCGTCGGGCCGCAGATTCTGGAGCGTATTGCCAGCGGCATCGCGCAAGGTCTGATTAAACGTCACGAGGCGGGTAACACCCGTCCACTGAATATCATTGCCTGTGAAAACATGGTGCGCGGCACCAGCCAGCTAAAACAGCACGTCTTCAAAACCCTGCCCGCATCGTCTCACGCGTGGGTTGAGCAGCACGTTGGCTTCGTGGATTCCGCCGTTGACCGCATCGTGCCCCCTTCGGAAGCGGGCAGCAGCGATCCACTGGAAGTTACGGTTGAAACCTTCAGCGAGTGGATTGTGGATAAAACCCAGTTTGTGGGCACCCCGCCGAGCATTCCCGGCATGGAGCTGACCGATAACCTGATCGCGTTCGTGGAGCGCAAGCTGTTTACCCTGAATACCGGCCACGCCATCACGGCTTACCTCGGTCAACTGGCGGGCCACGCCACCATTCGTGAGGCGATTCTGGATGCCAAGGTGCGTGCTGTGGTGCAGGGTGCCATGCACGAGAGCGGCGCGGTGCTGATTCAGCGCTACGGGTTTGATGCCGAAAAGCACGCGGCCTATATCCAAAAAATCCTGACGCGCTTTGAAAACCCCTACCTGAAAGATGACGTTGAGCGCGTGGGCCGCCAGCCGCTGCGTAAACTGAGCGCGGGCGATCGCCTGATAAAACCGCTGCTGGGCACGCTGGAGTACCAGCTGCCGCACGACAACCTGGTGCAAGGCATTGCCGCCGCGATGCACTACCGCAGCGAAGCCGATCCCCAAGCGCAAGAGCTGGCCGCACTGCTGGCGGAAAACGGCCCGCAGACCACGCTGGCAAAGATCTCTGGCCTGGCAGCCGACAGTGAAGTGGTGTCCTCAGTGGTGAGCGCTTACCACGCTATGGCATAATGCGCGCCCTATAAGCGAAACCCGGGCGCGGTGCACGCCGCGCCCGTTGGCGGTATCAGAACGATGCAGGCAATAATGGAAGAGAAGCAGGCTTTTGAAAACCGGGTGCTTGAGCGCCTGAACGCCGGTCGTTCGGTGAGAAGCTTTCTGATCGCCACCCTCGACCTGCTGGCTGAAGCGGTGAACCTGCTGGTGCTCCAGGTTTTTCGCAAAGACGATTACGCCGTGAAGTACGCGGTAGAGCCGTTGCTGCTGGGCGATGGTCCGCTGGGTGAGCTTTCGGTGCGTTTGAAGCTGGTTTACGGCCTTGGCATCCTCAGTCGACACGAGTATGAAGATTGCGAGCTGCTGCTGGCGCTGCGCGAAGAGTTGAATCACGACTCAACCGAGTACCGCTTTACCGATGACGAGATTCTCGGACCGTTCCGGGAGTTGCACTGCGTGCTGGCTTGGCCGCCTCGCCCTGACTTCACGCAGGATGATGAGGCGCTGCGCAGCATGCAGCAGCAGCGCTACTTACAAATGGTGCGCTCTACCATGGTGCTGTCGCTGACCGAGCTGATTGCGCGCATTTCCCACAAGCAGGCGTTTAAAAAACCCGGCCTCGAACCGCGCTAACACCCGCTTTTACAGCGCCAGGCGTCAATAGCATCGCCTCTTCGCTGCCAGGCCGCGCCAATTTGATGTATCCTTTGCCTGTTTTCCTAAATGAGTTTTCCCTGATGAAAGAACAAGAAAAAGCTGAGATCAAACGTCTCAGCGATCAACTGGACGCGCTTAACCGTAAAGAACCGCAGCTGCTGGAATCCGGCGATGCGGAAAAGCTCGGCGAACTGCTGCGTGAAAAAGAGAAGCTGGTGCAGGAGATCGATCGCCTGCGCAACGTGCGCACTGAGAAGCTGAGTAAAGAAGCGCAACAGCTGCAAAAGCTGGGCTTCAGCCGCGAGATCACCAAAAAAGAGCAGGCCAATCTGGGCGCGTTGAAAAAAAGCGTGCGCGGTCTAGTGGTGGTGCATCCAATGACCGCGCTGGGACGTGAGATGGGTCTGACAGCGATGACCGGCTACGCGAAGCAGCCGTTCTAAGACCGCAAATTACGCGGCGTGTGATACGTCGCGTGACGCCTGCGAATCGGGCGCTGGCGTCACGCCAGCGGCCAGCAGGACCTGCTCGTTCAGCGTATCCAGCAGCGCATAGCGGCGGCGGTACTCCGCCCGCTTCTTACTGGCAATCTCTTCCAGATCTTTACGCACTATGTGCAGCGGCAGCGCAAAGAGTTCATCTGCACGGGCTTCGCCGCCGAGCGACAGCCAAAACTCGCTATAGCTGGCAAAGAACTTGTCGCTCTTGCTGTGGCGATAGCGCATGCTGCGGAATACGTGCGTGGTATCGCCTACGGCATGAATCGCCTGCGCGCCAAGCTGTTTCCCTAAAATAAATACCACTTCCATTAACAAACGCTTAGGGAATACCCCGTGCGCGGCTTTCGTTGCATCGCGAATAACGTCATTGGAGATATGCTTACGCGGCCCCTGCAATCCGCCAATTAATAATGTGCGTTTACCGTTTTCCTGAATAATAGAAAACGAGAGCGACGCAATATTATGACCTTGATAATGCAGCGTTAACGTCACTTCGCCTTCGCGGTCAAAATGACCGGGACAGCAGTGAATAACAAAGGCTTCGTCGTTTTTACCGCTAAAGCTGGCGATAACCTGCGAGGATGAACTCAGCAGCAGCTGACGCAGTTGCACATTCTCTAAATTTCCCACCAGCGTGTAATGATCAAGCAGCGCCTGCGCCCGCTGCGCCACGCTAAAACCTGCGCGTAAGTAAGGGCGATGTGGCTTAGCCGGTAATAACCCCTGCATGCGCATCAGCTGAGGCAAAAAAGGTAATTTCGCCAACTCATTAAGATAATTAAAGGTAGAAACCGGAAAGACCAGTGACCTTAACGCAAATTTAAAGCGAAACATTTTACTGTTCCACAATTTATCTGGACGGGTTTTACCTGTTATTAACTGTACAAACAGAGAAGCTGACGAATCATTATTCGCCTCAGGTGTTGTAATAATAGACATGATATTTTTTTACGTTGTGGGGTCAATTGCGGCTACTGTATGCCCCAAAATATCAACGGCGCGTTAATAACAACGCCACTGCGCTTAACAGCGCCAGAAAAAAAAGCCATCGTTTAAGAAAGGTTTATTTTGTGCAAAAAAAAACCGGTGAATCGCTTCACCGGTTGCTGTGACAAACGCGCTCGCGCTTATTTTGCCGAAGCAAAACGCGCTGCAGCTTCGTCCCAGTTCACTACGTTCCAGAACGCTTTGATGTAGTCAGGACGCTTGTTCTGATACTTCAGATAGTAAGCGTGCTCCCACACGTCCAGGCCAAGGATAGGGAAACCGGACACACCGGCGATCGCTTCGCCCATCAGCGGGTTATCCTGGTTAGCGGTAGACACCACCGCCAGCTTGTCGCCTTTTTTAACCAGCCAAGCCCAGCCCGAGCCAAAGCGCGTTGCTGCTGCTTTCTCAAACTCTTCCTGGAATTTTTCTACGCTACCGAAATCTTTTTCGATCGCCGCTTTCAGGTCGCCCTGCAGCGTGGTGCCCGTTTTCAGGCCTTTCCAGAACAGGCTGTGGTTAGCGTGGCCACCCGCGTTGTTGCGCAGTGGGCCTTTTTTGTCTGCTGGCAGCTGATCCAGTTTAGCGATCAGTTCTTCAACCGGCAGATCGGCAAATTCAGTACCTTCCAGCGCCGCATTGGCGTTGTTGACGTAAGTCTGGTGATGTTTAGTGTGATGGATTTCCATCGTCTGCTTGTCAAAGTGTGGTTCCAGCGCGTCATAGGCGTAAGGCAGGGATGGCAGTGAATAACTCATGTTCTTCCTCTCCATTTATAGTTTGGCAGCACAACCGCGATGGTGTGCCGCGTAAGCAGTCGGATCATTATAGTTAAAAACATGATCCGGAAAAGGGTTATCAATGCCTTAGTAATGATAAGGATTTGATGAATCTGGAAAAAGCGCCGCGCCTCCCCCCTTCCATCCTAGCGCCCTAGCTCGGTTAGCGACCGATCCAGCGCCCCCACCAGCCAGTCAATATCCGCAGTCTGGAACGCCAAAGGCGGACGCAGCTTCAGCACGTTACCGTAAGGCCCCGCCACCGACGTCAGCACGCGGTGTTCGCGCAGCTTTTCAATTAAGTCCAGCGCCAGGGTTTTGTCCGGCGTTTTGCTGTGGCGATCGCGTACCAGCTCAAAGCCGATAAACAGCCCGGCACCGCGCACATCGCCGATGCAATCGTGCCGCGCCATCAGCGTTTGCAGCTCAGCCAGCAGCAGCGCCCCCACCTTTTGACTGTGCGCCTGCAGCTGCTCTTCTTTAATGACCGTCAGCACCGCCTGTGCCGCCGCCATCGCCACTGGGTTGCCACCAAAGGTGTTGAAATACGGAATGCTGTCGCTGAACGCCGCCAGCACGTCGCTTTTTGCCAGCAGGCCGGAGACCGGGATACCGTTGCCCATCGGCTTGCCGGTGGTGATAACGTCCGGCACCACGCCGTGGCGGGCGAAGCCCCAGAACGCGTCGCCGGTGCGCGCAAAACCAGGCTGCACTTCATCGGCGATAAAAATGCCGCCGTTAGCGTGCACCACCTCAATCGCTTTTTTCAGGAACCCGGGCGGATTCGGCAGGACGCCGTCCGAGGAGAAAATCGAATCGGCGAGGAAACCGGCAAATTTGATGCCGTGCGCCTTCATGTCGTCAATCTGCTGTTGAATCTGTCCGGCGAACCACTCGCCCAAATCGGGCGCATCAACGCGATACGCATCCGGCGGCGGGACAAGGCGCGTGGTGGCCGCCAGCGGCTGACCGCTGCCCAGCGCAGGCGACGCGCCGGAAGTGAGCTCGCTGGTGCCGTGATACGCCTCCTGCGACACGATAATGCCGGTGCCGCCGCTGAAGGCGCGCGCCACGCGGATCGCCAGATCGTTCGCCTCCGAGCCGGTACACATGTACATCGCGCGATCGATCGCGTCCGGCGTCGTCGCCAGCAGTTCGTCGGTGTAATCCAAAATGCGCTCATGCAGATAACGCGTGTGGGTGTTCAGCATTTTCATCTGCTGGGTGACCGCCTCAATCACCGCCGGATGGCAATGACCAATGCTCGCCACGTTGTTATAGACGTCGAGATATTTCTCTCCGGCAGCATCCCATAAATATTGCCCTTCGCCGCGTACCAGATGCACCGGCTTACGGTAGAACAGGCGATAAGACTCGCCCAACACTTTGCTGCGCTTGTCGGTTAAACGTCGGGTGGCGGCGTCAAGGCCGTCGGCGTGTTCAGCACGAAAACTGTTGGTGTCCATGATGGTGGAACGTGTAGCCATAATCACTCCCGCTGCGAAGGTAAAGGGATCGAGGATAAACCGCTGCCACTATCATGCCTGCTTTTGCGTCAAATGCAACCAAATACACAAATGCAACAAAATACACATGACGTCGCGCGCGCGCTCAGGTAAGCTGGCGCTCTTGTTCACCACCGGGAAACGTCATGCTGCAGGAAACCCGCTTACACCGTATTCGCGCGCTGCTCGCCACCCAGCATCAACTCAGCACCGAGCGCATCATTCATGAATTAGGGATTTCGCGGGAAACCGCGCGGCGCGACATCATTGAACTGGAAGCCCAGGGGTTAGCGCGTCGCGTGCACGGCGGTTTGGTGGCGGTGAACAGCCAGCCGGAGCCGCCGCTGCAGGTGCGCCGTAACGCGCAGGCGAAAGAAAAGCGCGCCATCGTTAATGCGGCGGCGCAGCAGCTGCAGCCGGGCCAGACGCTGTTTCTGGATGCCGGAACCACCACCACCATGCTGGCCGAAGCGCTGCGTGGAGTAGCGGGCTTAACCATTGTCACCAACAGCCTGCAGGCCGCGCTGGCCCTGAGTGCGGCCGAGGAACATGAAACGCTGAACAATCAGGTGATCTTACTGGGTGGCACCATGATGGCGGGCGCGCAGCAGACGCGCGGAGAGATGACGCTGGCGGAGATTTACCGTTACCACGCGGACGTGGCGCTGCTTTCACCGGTGGGCATTGATGCGCGCAGCGGCGCCAGCAGTTTCCACCCTCATGAAGCCGCTATCGCGCGCGCCATGGTGCAGCAGGCCACACGCACCATTTTGCTGGCAGATCACAGCAAGCTGGGCGTGGTCAGCCGCACTACCTATGCGGCTGTCAGCGACGTGGATCTGCTGATTTGCGACGGCGGGCCCGCGAAACCGGGTGCGCTCAGCGCGCTTCGCCAGGCGCTGCCGCAGGTGATGGTGGTTTAACGCACGCGCTGTGGATGGGTGTAAATTGTGGCCCGGCCCGGTTTGCTGAAGCCCACCAGCGTTAAATTGCAGCGCGCCGCAACCTCAACCGCCAGCTGCGTAGCCGCCGAGACCGCAAACAGAATTTCAACGCCACACATGGCGCTTTTTTGCACCATTTCATAGCTGGCGCGGCTCGACACCAGCACCGCGCCCTGCTGCCACGCCTGTTGGCTGCGGTGGCCCAGCAGTTTATCCAGCGCCACGTGGCGTCCTACGTCTTCACAGCCGCCCAGCAGCGCGCCCTGCGGCGACATCCACGCGGCGGCGTGCGTGCAGCCGGTGAGATTGCCAATCGGTTGAAAATCGCGCAGCTGCGCCAGCCCCGCGTCGAGGTTCGCCAGATCAAACGTTTGGCTAAACGGTAGCGGTTGCAACGGCTTGCCGATTTGTTCGAGCTGCTCAACGCCACACACGCCGCAGCCGGTGCGGCCCGCCATGGCGCGACGCTGTTCTTTTAGCGCCATAAAGCGTCGGCTGGCGAGTTCAATGTGCACTTCAATGCCGTGACAGCCCGGCACCACGTCCATACCAAAAATGTCCGTGGGGCGCTCAATGATGCCTTCGGAGAGGGAAAAACCGAGCGCAAACGCCTCAAGGTCGCCGGGTGTGGCCATCATCACCACGTGCGAAATACCGTTGTACACCAGCGCCACCGGCACCTCTTCTGCCAGCCAATCATGCTCGGCCTGATCAAGGGGGCGACACTGCCATACCTGCGCGTCACGTACGCCTGCAGGGGCCGTTTCAGGCTGTTGAGAAAAGTGCTGTTTCGCTGTCACGTGAGGGTCTCGCGCATCGGTTAAAGAGAAATAGGTGGGGATTTGCCGCCGCCGTTATTCTGAACCCCGTTGCGCGCACGCGCAAAATAAAACGACGCCGAACAAGAGAAAACCGCTCGCATTGCGAAGTGAGTGAGGCCGGTTAACCGCACTTCGGCTGAAGTGTTGGCCCTGGGCTGCTATGATCATCGTCAGCGCTACTGCCCAACACAACAGGAAAACCGTCCCTGATGACTATTCGCATCATTCCACAGGAACAGCGGGAGACGAGCGATAAACAGGCGGTGGAGACGATTCCCCCGTTGCTTTTTCCGCGCTTAAAAAACATTTACAGCCGTCGTGCGGCGCGCTTGCGCCAGCTGGCACCTAAAAATCCGCTGGGCGATTATCTGCGCTTTGCCGCCGTGATCGCGCAGGCGCAGGACATTGTGCTGTACGACCATCCGCTGCATATCGATCTGCGCCAGCGGATCGCGGAGAGCGCCGCGCAGGGCAAGCCGCCGCTGGATATCCACACCTTACCGCGCAGTGCGCACTGGCAGCGTTTGCTGCATTCCCTGATCGCCGAGCTTAAGCCGGAGATGAGCGGCCAGGCGCTGGCGGTGCTGGAGAATCTGGAGAAAGCCTCGTCCAGCGAGTTGGAAAACCTCGCCCAAGCGCTGTTGGCGAGCGATTTTGCCAAAGTCAGCAGCGACACGTCGCCCTTTATCTGGGCAGCGCTGTCGATCTACTGGGCGCAAATGGCGGCGCTGATCCCCGGCAACGCCCGCGCGGAATCCGGCGAGCACCGCCAGTTCTGTCCGGTGTGCGCCAGCGTGCCGGTGACCGGCGTGCTACACATGGACGCCGACCCGCACGGGCTGCGTTACCTGCACTGCAATCTGTGCGAAAGTGAATGGTACGTCGCGCCCGGCAAGTGCACCAACTGCGAACAAACGCGCGATCTGCACAGCTGGTCGCTGGACAACGCCCATGCTACCGTGAAAACCGAGAGCTGCGGCGACTGCGGTACCTATCTGAAACTGCTCTGTCAGGAGCACGATCCGGCCGTTGAGCCGGTGGCAGACGACCTCGCCTCGCTGGTGCTGGATGCGCGCATGGAGCAGGAAGGCTTCGCCCGCAGCAGCATTAACCCGTTTATGTTTCCCGGCGAATAAGCGCGACCCATTCGCCCACTCTTGGCCTCACGGAGATCCTCAATGAAATTGATTGGCAGCTATACCAGCCCGTTTGTGCGCAAAATCTCGGTGATCCTGCTCGAAAAAGGGCTGGTATTCGAATTTTCCAATCAGTCGCCGTGGAGCGAAGAGAGCCACGTCCCGCAGTACAATCCGCTGGGTAAAGTCCCGGCGTTTATTGACGATGCGCAGCGCACCTGGTTCGATTCCGCCATTATTGCCGAAGCAATTGAGCTGCGCGGCGACGCGCCGGCGATGCTGCCCAACGATGCGCTGCAGGCGTTGCAGGTGCGCCAGCTGGAGAAACTGGCCGATGGCATCAGCGAAGCCGCGCTCATGATCGTGCGCGAACAGCTGCGCCCTGGCGATGCGCAGTCAGAAGAGGTGCTGGTGCGCAACCGCGACAAAATTCGTCGCGGGCTGGACAGGCTGGAAGTCGCTGCCGCAGAGGGCGAGCATCTCAACAGCGGCACGCTGAATCTGGCGGATATCGCCACCGGTTGCATGCTCGGCTATCTCAATTTCCGCCGCGTGCTGCCTAACTGGTGCGTTGAGCGCCCCACGCTGGTCAAACTGGCAGAAACGCTGTTCAAGCGTGAAAGCTTTGCCCGCACCGTGCCGCCGGTGAGCTGACGGTCACGCAGCGCATAAAAAAGGGACGCTAAAGCGTCCCTTTTTCACGTTAACACGGCCTTTACTGCAGCAGTGAAATATCCGCGACTTTCAAGAACAGCGCGCGTAATTGCGCCAGCAGCGTCAGACGGTTGATTCGCACCGCCTGATCGTCCGCGTTCACCATCACTTTGTCGAAGAAGTTGTCCACCGCTTCACGCAGCTGCGCCAACTCTTCCAGCGCATCCTGATAGCGGCCTTCGGCGAAGTAAGGCTGCAGCTTGTCGCTCAGCGCGGTCACAAAGGTCGCCAACTGGATTTCCGCGTTCTCTTTCAGCAGCGAAGCCTGGACGGTTTCGTTTAGCGGCTCGTTGGATTTCGCCAGAATGTTGGACACGCGCTTGTTGGCGGCAGCCAGCGCGGCCGCGGACTCCAGCGTGCGGAAATGCGACACCGCTTTCATACGCGCATCGAAATCCGCCGGACGGGTTGGGCGACGTGCCAGCACCGCCTGCAGCGTATCCACGCTGTGGCCCTCTTCCTGATACCAGGCGCGGAAGCGGCCCAGCATAAAGTCGATGACGTCATCCACCACCTTGCCGTTGCTCAGCTTGCTGCCGTAGAGGCGTACTGCCTCTTCGGTCAGGGTTTGCAGATCCAGCGGCAGGTTTTTCTCGACGATAATGCGCAGCACGCCCAGCGCCGCACGGCGCAGCGCAAACGGGTCTTTGTCGCCTTTAGGATGCTGGCCGATGCCGAAAATGCCCGCCAGCGTATCCATTTTATCGGCGATCGCCACCGCGCAAGCCACCGGGCTGGACGGCAGATCGTCGCCAGCAAAGCGCGGCTGATACTGCTCGTTTAGCGCCACGGCCACGTCTTCTGCTTCGCCGTCGTGACGCGCATAGTGCATGCCCATCACGCCCTGCGTGTCGGTGAATTCAAACACCATGTTGGTCATCAGGTCGCACTTCGACAGCAGGCCCGCTCGCGTGGCGTGATTGACATCCGCCCCAATCTGCGCGGCAATCCAGCCTGACAGCGCCTGAATGCGGTCGGTTTTGTCGCGCAGCGTGCCCAGCTCTTTCTGGAACAGCACCGTTTCCAGACGCGGCAGGTTATCTTCCAGACGCTGTTTGCGGTCGGTATTGAAGAAGAACTCGGCATCCGCCAGACGCGGACGCACCACTTTCTCGTTACCGGCAATAATCTGCTGCGGATCGCGCGATTCGATGTTGGTCACGAAAATAAAGTGCGGCAGCAGCGCGCCGTCGTGGCCATACACCGGGAAGTATTTCTGGTCGCCCTTCATGGTGTACACCAGCGCTTCTGCCGGCACCGCGAGGAACTTCTCTTCAAACTTCGCCGTGAGCACCACCGGCCACTCCACCAGCGACGCCACTTCTTCCAGCAGGCTATCGCTGAGATCGGCTTTGCCGCCGAGCTGCTGTGCGGCTGCTTCCGCATCCGCTTTGATTTTGGCTTTACGCGCCGCGTAGTCCGCCATCACCTTACCGCGCGTCAGCAGCTGCGACAGGTAGTTGTCAGCGTGATCCAGCGTGATTTCCGGTTCGCCCATAAAACGGTGGCCGCGAATCACGCGATCCGACTGCACGCCCAGTACGGTGGCAGGAATCAGCTCGTCGCCCAGCAGCAGCGTCACGGTGTGCACCGGACGCACAAACTGTACGTCGCTGGCGCCCCAGCGCATCAGTTTCGGGATCGGCAGCTTGCCCAGCGCGCTGTTGATCATCGCGGGGAGCAGCGCCTGCGCGCTTTCGCCTTTCACCAACGCGCGGTGCACCAGCCATTCGCCTTTATCGGTGCTCAGACGCTCGGCCTGATCGACGGTGATGCCGTTGCCGCGCGCCCAGCCTTCCGCCGCTTTGGTGGCGTTGCCGTCGGCATCAAACGCGGCGGCGATCGCCGGGCCACGCTTTTCCACTTCGCGATCGGGCTGGGCCGCTGCCAGGTTCGCCACGGAGAGCGCCAGTCGGCGCGGCGACGCGAACCAGCTGACCTCGCCGTGGGCAAGCCCGGCGCTGTCCAGTTCAGCGGTAACGTGCGCAGCAAAGGCTTCGGCCAGGCTACGCAGCGCTTTAGGAGGCAGCTCTTCGGTGCCAATTTCCACCAGGAAAGTTTTATCGGTCATGGCTGCCTCTTACTTATTACGGTTGCACATAGGGAAACCAAGCGCCTCGCGTGACGCATAGTAGGCTTCCGCCACGGCTTTGGTCAGGGTACGAATACGCAGGATGTAGCGCTGGCGCTCCGTGACTGAAATCGCCTTGCGCGCGTCCAGCAGGTTGAAGCTGTGCGCGGCTTTGAGAATGCGCTCGTAGGCCGGCAGCGGCAGCGGTTTTTCCAGCGCCAGCAGCTGCTGGGCTTCTTTTTCATACTGCTCGAAGCAGCTGAACAGGAAGTCCACGTCGGCATATTCGAAGTTGTAGGTGGACTGCTCCACTTCATTCTGGTGGAACACGTCGCCGTATGTGGTTTTACCAAAGGCGCCGTCGCTCCATGTGAGATCGTAGACGCTGTCCACGCCCTGGATGTACATCGCCAGGCGCTCCAGACCGTAGGTGATCTCGCCGGTCACCGGTTTGCACTCCAGTCCGCCCACCTGCTGGAAGTAGGTAAACTGGGTCACTTCCATGCCGTTCAGCCACACTTCCCAGCCCAGTCCCCAGGCACCCAGCGTGGGGTTTTCCCAGTTGTCTTCCACGAAGCGGATGTCGTGGATGCCAGGATCGATACCCAGCTCTTTCAGCGATCCCAGATACAGCTCCTGAAGGTTATCGGGATTCGGCTTGATCACGACCTGGAATTGGTAGTAGTGCTGTAAACGGTTCGGGTTTTCACCGTAGCGGCCATCGGTTGGACGGCGCGAAGGCTGCACGTACGCGCTGGCCATGGGCTCTGGCCCCAGCGCCCGCAGGCAGGTCATAGGGTGTGAAGTGCCAGCGCCCACTTCCATGTCCAGCGGTTGAACAATGGTGCAGCCCTGACGCGCCCAGTAATCCTGCAAGGTCAGGATCAGGCCCTGAAAGGTCTTGGTATCAAACTTTTGCATGTTGAATTCGCACGCGATGGGGTGGATGAAAAAAGAGGGCGACAGTATACCCTTTGACCGTGGATTGTGCAGCCGGAAATCCCGCCGCGCGGCGCGGCGGTTGCCGTTTGATTGACAGAGAGCTCTGAATTTCCGTCTCGGAGGTTGTTGACGCGTCACGCACTGGCTACCCTTTGCGCACTGTTTTGCTGTGAGGAAGCCATGTCTGCCAAGATTTACTGGATCGACAACTTGCGTGCCGTCGCCTGTTTGATGGTGATCGTTATTCATACCACCACCTGGTATATCACCGGCCCGATGGCGACAACCGGCCTAAGCTGGGATGTAGCAAACCTGCTTAACTCCGCGTCGCGCGTGTGCGTGCCGCTGTTTTTCATGATCTCCGGCTACCTGTTTTTTGGCGAACGCAGCGCCCAGCGCCGCCATCTGCTGCGCATCGTGCTGTGCCTGCTGTTCTACAGCGCGGTGGCGCTGGCGTACATCACGTGGCTGACGCCGATCAGCGAAGGGCGATCGCTGCTGAAGCTGCTGCAAAAGCCGGTGTTCTATCACCTGTGGTTCTTTTTCGCCATTATTGGCATCTATTTGCTGTCGCCGCTGATTCAGGTCAAAAGCGTGGCGCCGCGCTACGTGGCACTGCTGGTGCTGGTGCTGGCGGTGCTGGCCAATCCCAATACCGTGCCGCAATCGCTGGGGCCGTTTCGCTGGCTGCCGGTGAACCTCTATCTGAGCGGCGACAGTATTTATTACCTGCTCTACGCGCTGCTGGGCCGGGCCATTGGCTGTATGGACACGCAAAAGCGCGGCATCAGCTGGCTGGCGGGACTGGGCTTTGTTGCCTGCGTGATTGGGATCGCACTCGGCACGCGCGCGCTGCTGAAAATCAACGGCGCGTTTAATGACACCTGGTATCTCTACTGCGGACCGCTGGTGTTTATTGCCGCCGTCAGCCTGCTGGTGCTGTTTAAAAACGTGTTTAACCAGCGCACGCTGCCCGGTTTGGTGACCATTTCCCGCTATTCGCTGCCGATCTACGGTTTTCACGCGCTGTTTATTCATTATCTGCGCACCCATCATTACGACGACATGTCACGTCCGTGGCTGGATATGCCGTGGGTATTTGGCGTGACGCTGGCGGGCAGCCTTGTGCTGGCGATGGGATTAAAACGGCTGGATACCCGCCAGTTCGTAAGCTGACGGGTCGCGTTGCGTGCGTCAGGACATCAGCGGCTGAAGCTGCTGGTAGAGGCGGGCAAAGGTCTCGCGGTGTGCCTGATACGTCTTGTGCCGCGCCGCATCGGGCTGATGACGCTGCACCCGCTCGGGCGAAGGCCACTGCGCATCGGGATCGATCGCGCGCTGGGCCAGCTTCGCCGCGCCCAGTGCGGGGCCCACTTCTCCGCCGCGGTGGTAATCCAGCGTCAGCCCACTGATGTCAGCCAGCATCTGCCGCCAGTAAGCACTGCGTGCGCCGCCGCCAATCAGCATCACGCTCTCGGGCTTTACGCCGCAGGCGTGCACCGCATCCATGCCCTCCGCCAGCCCGTACCCCACGCCTTCCAGCACCGCACGCGCCAGTTCCGGGCGGCCGTGCTGATGGGTAAAACCAAAAAACACCCCTTTCGCCGCCGGATTGTTGTGCGGCGTACGCTCGCCAGAAAGATAAGGCAGAAACCACAGCGGCGGCGCGCTGTCGTCTGCTCGCTCCGCTTCCGCCAACAGCTGCGGCACGTCCGCACAGCCGGTCAGCGCAGCGGCCCAATCAAGGCAGGCGGCGGCGCTGAGCATCACCGACATCAAATGCCAGCGCTGCGGCAGCGCATGGCAGAAGCTGTGCACCGCCCGCTGCGGATTGCTGAGGTAGCCGTCGCTTACCACGAAATAGACGCCCGACGTGCCGAGCGACAGCATCGCCTGGCCCGGCGCCTCCATGCCCACGCCCACGGCCCCCGCTGCATTATCGCCCCCACCTGCCACCAGCGGCACCGTGGGCATCTGCCAGCGCGCGGCGATGTCAGCTCGGAGCGTGCCGGTGATGGCATCGCCTTCGTACAGTTCGGGCATCTGCGCCCGCGTCAGACCGCAGGCGCTGAGCAGAGGGTCGCTCCAGCGCCGCTGGGCCACGTCCAGCCACGCGGTGCCCGCCGCGTCGGACATGTCGCTGGCAAAGACGCCGCTCAGGCGCCAGCGCAGGTAGTCCTTCGGCAGCAGCACCTTGGCGACGCGGGCAAAAATAGCCGGCTCATGCTGCTGCACCCATAGCAGCTTGGGCGCGGTAAAACCAGGCATCATCAAATTGCCCGTGATCTGGCGGGCATCCGGTACGCGCTGCTCCAGTTCCCGACACTGCTCGGCGCTGCGCCCGTCATTCCACAAGATAGCCGGACGTAATACATGGTTGTCCGCATCCAGCAGCGTCGCACCGTGCATCTGCCCGCTCAGGCCAATGGCCTGAACCGTGCTCAGATCGTGCTGCCGCGCCAGCGCCTGCATGGCGCGATCGGTGGCCTGCCACCAGCTTTCCGGGTCCTGCTCGCTCCACAGCGGGTGCGGGCGCGTCACCTGTAGCGGCGCCGTTTCTGACCCCTTCACCTGCCCGTGCGCGTCCAGCAGGACGACTTTGACGCCTGAGGTCCCCAGATCGATGCCGATAACCATGCTCTGCTCCTGATAAGGCTAGAAATCGTAGAGGTAGCGATTCACCAGATTTTCCAGCTGCTCCTGGCGCCCGCTGCGATGTTGCGGATTCAACTGCTGCCGATCGGCATGCGCGGCCAGCGACGCCAGGGAAAACTCGCCTGTTAAAATTTGCTGACCAAACTCACCGTTCCAGCCACTGTAGCGCTGCGCGACGCGGCGATCCAACTCGCCGTCGGCGATCATGCGCGCCGCCACTTTCAACGACAGCGCCAGGGTATCCATCGCGCCAATATGGCCGTGGAACAGGTCATATTTATCGGTACTCTGCCGCCGCACTTTGGCATCAAAATTAAGACCGCCGGTGGTAAAGCCGCCCGCTTTGAGAATTTCGTACATCACCAGCGCGTTCTCTTCCACGCTGACCGGGAATTGGTCGGTGTCCCAGCCGCACTGCGCGTCACCGCGGTTGGCATCCACCGAGCCAAAAATGCCCAGCGCAATGGCGGTGGCAATTTCGTGATGGAACGCGTGACCCGCCAGCGTGGCGTGGTTTGCTTCCACGTTCACTTTGATCTCTTTTTCCAGACCAAACTGCTTCAGGAAGCCGTACACCGTCGCCACATCGTAATCGTATTGATGCTTCGTCGGCTCCTGCGGCTTCGGCTCAATCAGCAGCATGCCCTGGAAACCAATTTTATGCTTGTGCTCCACCACCATCTGCATAAAGCGCCCAATCTGTTCGCGCTCCTGGCGTAAATCGGTGTTTAGCAGCGTTTCGTACCCTTCACGGCCGCCCCACAGCACGTAGTTTTCACCGCCCAGCGTTTTGGTGGCCTGCATGGCGCTGCATACCTGGCTGGCGGCCCAGGCGAAGATTTCCGGATCGGGGTTGGTCGCCGCGCCCGCACCGTAGCGTGGATGGGTAAAGCAGTTGGCGGTGCCCCACAGCAGCTTCACGCCGGTTTCCTGCTGCTTTTCCAGCAACTTATCGGTCATCACCGCGAAATTTTCGTGGTAGCTGCGCAGGGAATCGCCTTCTGGCGCCACGTCCACATCGTGGAAACAGTAATAGGGCACGTTGAGCTTGTGGAAAAACTCAAAGGCGACGTCGGCTTTGAGTTTCGCCAGCTGGAGCGCGTCCCCGTTTTTCTGCCACGGGCGATCAAACGCACCCACGCCAAACATATCCGCACCGTTCCAGCAGAAGGTGTGCCAGTAGCACGCCGCAAAGCGCAGGTGCTGCGCCATGGTCTTGCCGAGGATCACTTCATCAGGATTGTAGTGGCGAAACGCCAGCGGATTGGTCGAGGTGGGGCCTTCATAGTGAACGCGATCGATCTGATCGAAATAAGCGTGCATGTTTCGCTCCTTAGCGTGAGACCGGGATGGTCAGCCGATGGCGCTATTTTGCTAAGGAGGCCGCCGCAGGCTCAATTATGATATTTCACACTCAAATTAAGATAATTATTAATTGTGCTCTGTCTCGCAAAAAACGGCGAATTTCGATCGCGCTCATAAAACAGGAAATAAACAAAAAAACGTAATAGCAGGATAAAAATCAGTAATTGATGTTGCCGGAAACTCAGGGCAACAATTCATCCGCCTGGTTCGTACTGGTAAATGACAATAACCTCACCCTACAGGATGACCATGATGAAAATGAAAACCACGCTGTTAGCGGTCTGTGCGGCGCTGGCCCTGTTTAGTCAAGCGGGCGCAGCAAAAGACATTAAGATCGGCATGGCGATTGACGATTTGCGCCTGGAGCGCTGGCAGAAAGATCGCGATATTTTTGTCAAACAGGCTGAAAAATTGGGCGCCAGCGTGTTTGTACAGTCTGCGAACGGCAATGAAGAAACACAGATGTCGCAAATTGAAAATATGATTAATCGCGGCGTCGATGTGCTGGTGATCATTCCCTATAACGGCCAGGTATTAAGTAATGTAGTGGCGGAAGCCAAGCGCGAAGGAATTAAAGTGCTGGCCTATGACCGCATGATTAATAACGCGGATATCGATTTCTATATCTCTTTTGATAATGAAAAAGTGGGCGAACTGCAGGCGGAAAGCCTGGTGAAGCAAGTGCCGAAGGGCAACTATTTTCTGATGGGCGGATCGCCGGTGGATAATAACGCCCGTCTGTTCCGCGAGGGCCAGATGAAAGTGCTGAAACCTTACATCGATAACGGCAGCATCAAAGTCGTGGGCGATCAGTGGGTTGACGCCTGGCTGCCGGAAAATGCGCTGAAAATCATGGAAAACGCGCTCACTGCCAATAAAAACCATATTGACGCGGTGGTGGCATCCAACGACGCGACGGCGGGCGGCGCGATTCAGGCACTGAGTGCCCAAGGGCTGGCGGGCAAAGTGGCGATTTCCGGTCAGGACGCCGACCTCGCGGCCATCAAGCGCATCATGAACGGCACACAAACCATGACGGTGTACAAACCGATCACTGAACTCGCCACCGAAGCGGCGAAAATCGCCGTGGAGCTGGGCAACAATCAAACGCCTGCCAGCAACGGCAAACTGAATAATGGCCTGAAAGAGGTGCCCTCACGCCTGCTGACGCCGATTCCGGTCAACAAAGACAATATTGAAAGCACCGTGGTGAAAGACGGTTTCCATAAAAAGAGCGAGCTCTAAGCGCCTGGCGCAAGGGGAACAGTGATGCTGCTGGAAATGAACCACATCACCAAGCGCTTTGGCGCGGTGACGGCTGTCGATAACGTCAGCTTGCAGCTTGAGGCGGGCGAAGTGATGTCGCTATGCGGTGAGAATGGCTCCGGAAAATCCACGCTCATGAAAATTTTGTGCGGGCTTTACCCGCACAATGAATTTGACGGCGAGATCCATTTTGCTGGCGACCGTATTCAGGCGCAGACCATTCGCGATACCGAGCGCAAAGGGATTGTCATTATTCACCAGGAGCTGGCGCTGGTGCGCCAGCTGACGGTAATGGAGAACATTTTTCTCGGTGCCGAACTGGGTCGCTTCGGTCTGGTGGATGATGAAACCATGACGCTGCGCTGTCAGCAGCTGCTGGCGCGCGTGCAGTTAGACATCAGCCCGCACGCCAAAGTCGGCGAACTGGGGCTGGGCCAGCAGCAGCTGGTGGAGATTGCGCGCGCGCTGAATAAACAGGTGCGCCTGCTGATTCTGGACGAGCCCACCTCCTCGCTCACCGAGCAGGAGACGCAGGTGCTGTTGAGCATCATCAACAACCTGCGCGACCACGGCATCGCCTGTATTTATATTTCGCACAAGCTCAATGAGGTGAAAGCCATTTCTGACACCGTCTGCGTGATCCGCGACGGGCAGCATATCGCCACGCGCCCGGCGGCGGGCCTGAGCGAAGATGACATTATCACCATGATGGTCGGACGCGAACTCACCGCGCTCTACCCGCACGCCCCGCACGACATCGGCGACACGCTGTTGCAGGTCAACAACCTCACGGCGTGGCATCCGGTAAATCGCCATATTCGGCGCGTGGATAACATTTCATTCAGCCTGAAGCGCGGTGAAATATTAGGGATCGCCGGGCTGGTGGGCGCGGGACGCACCGAAACGGTCCAGTGCCTGTTCGGCGTGTGGCCCGGCCGCTGGGAGGGCGAGATCCGTCTGAACGGCGAGGTGATTCGCATCCGCGACTGTCGTGACGCTATCGCGCACGGCATCGCGATGGTGCCGGAAGATCGTAAAAAAGATGGCATCGTGCCGCTGATGGGCGTGGGGAAAAACATTACGCTGGCGGCGCTGGATCAGTTTCGTGAACGCGGCCTGACGCTGAACGAAGCCGCCGAAGAGCAGGCAATCAATGACGCCATTCGCCGTCTGCGCGTGAAAACCTCCTCCCCCGATCTGGCCATTGGCCGCCTGAGCGGCGGGAATCAGCAAAAAGCGATTCTGGCGAAGTGCCTGATGCTGAATCCGCAAATTTTGATTCTGGACGAGCCCACCCGCGGGATCGACGTAGGCGCCCGCCAGGAGATTTACCTGCTGATTAACGCGCTGGTGCAGCAGGGCATCGCGGTGATCGTGATCTCCTCTGAGCTGCCGGAAGTGCTGGGCTTGAGCGATCGCGTTTTGGTGATGCATGAAGGGCGGATCAAAGCCGACCTGATCAACAACAACCTGACTCAGGAGCAGGTGATGGAAGCTGCCCTGCGGAGTGAACACTATGCTTAAAACTGAGCGCACTCAAAGCGTGCCCGGCACGCCGCGCAAACCCACACCGGGCCACCTTTCCCGTTTTAATTTACAGGTGCTGGTCATGCTCGGCGCCATTGTGCTGATCGCCCTGTTCTTTAGCTGGACGACCGACGGCGCCTGGCTCAGCCCGCGTAACGTCTCGAACCTGCTGCGCCAGACCGCCATCACCGGCATTCTGGCGGTAGGCATGGTGTTTGTGATTATTTCCGCCGAAATCGATCTTTCTGTCGGCTCCATGATGGGGCTGCTGGGCGGCGTGGCGGCGATCTTTGACGTGTGGCTCGGCTGGCCACTGCCGCTGACCATTGCGGTGACGCTGCTGCTGGGCCTGCTGCTGGGCACCTGGAACGGCTGGTGGGTCGCCTACCGCAAAGTACCGTCGTTTATCGTGACGCTCGCCGGCATGCTGGCGTTTCGCGGCATTTTGGTGGGCATCACCGACGGCACCACCGTGGCGCCGACCAGCCCGGCCATGTCAGAGATTGGTCAGAGTTACTTACCGGGCGGCGTCGGCTTTGGCTTCGGTATCGCCGGCCTGGCGCTGTTTATGCTGTGGCAGTGGCGGCTGCGGCTGCGCCGTCAGCAGCTCGGCCTGCAGCAGAACGCCGCCAGCGGCGCGGTGGCGCGCCAGGCGATCACCGCCGTTCTGGTGCTGGGCGCCATCTGGCTGCTGAATGATTACCGCGGCGTGCCAACGCCGGTGCTGCTGCTGGGGCTGCTGCTGCTGGCCGGGATGTTTATGGCAACGCGCACCGCCTTTGGCCGCCGCATTTATGCGATTGGCGGTAACATCGACGCCGCGCGGCTTTCCGGCATCAACGTGGCGCGCACCAAGCTCGCGGTGTTTGCTATCAACGGCGTGATGGTGGCGATTGCCGGACTGATTCTCAGCTCCCGCCTCGGTGCGGGTTCGCCCTCCGCCGGGAACATTGCCGAACTGGATGCGATTGCCGCCTGTGTGATCGGCGGTACCAGCCTGGCGGGTGGCGTGGGCACCGTGGCGGGCGCGGTAATGGGGGCGTTTATCATGGCCTCGCTGGACAACGGTATGAGCATGATGGATGTGCCCACCTTCTGGCAGTACATCGTTAAAGGGGCCATTTTGCTGTTGGCGGTATGGATGGATACCGCGACGCGCCGCCGGGTGTAATCGCGGGTGCGATCACACTGTGGCGCGAACCATTTCTGCTGTCGCCGCGCGCGTGCTATCCATGGCGCAGTGGGTTGAGAGGAAAGCGCCATCATGCATGAGAAACGTTATCGCATTACGCTGCTGTTTAATGCCAACAAAGTGTATGACCGCCAGGTGGTGGAAGGCGTCGGCGAGTATTTGCAGGCGTCGCAAACCGACTGGGACATTTTTATTGAAGAGGATTTTCGCTGCCGCGTCGACAATATCCGTGAGTGGCTGGGCGACGGCGTGATTGCCGACTACGACGACCCGGAGATTGAATCACTGCTGGCTAACGTCCACGTGCCGATTGTCGGCGTCGGCGGCTCTTATCATCAGCCACAGGATTATCCGGCGGTGCACTACATCGCCACCGACAACACCGCGCTGGTGGAGAGCGCGTTTCTGCATCTGAAAGAGAAAGGCATCCATCGCTTCGCCTTTTATGGCCTGCCTGCCGCCAGCGGCAAGCGCTGGGCGCAGGAGCGCGAGCAGGCGTTTCGCGAGCTGGTGCGGCGCGAGCGCTATCAGGGCGTGGTCTATCAAGGCATGGAGACCGCGCCGGAAAACTGGCAGCACGCCCAGAACCGCCTGGCCGACTGGCTGCAAACGCTGCCGCCGCAAACCGGCATTATCGCCGTGACCGACGCGCGCGCGCGCCACCTGCTGCAAGCCTGCGAATACCTGAAAATTCCGGTGCCGGAAAAGCTGGCGGTGATCGGAATCGATAACGAAGAGCTGACGCGCTACCTGTCGCGCGTGGCGCTCTCTTCCGTGGCGCAGGGCACGCGGCAGATGGGCTATCAGGCCGCCAAGCTGCTGCACCGCCTGCTGCACAATCCCGCGCTACCGCTGCAGCGCGTGCTGGTGCCGCCGGTCAAAGTGATTGAACGCCGCTCCACCGACTTCCGCTCGCTGCACGATCCGGCGGTGATTCAGGCGATGCACTACATCCGTTTTAACGCCTGTAAAGGCATTAAGGTCGAGCAGGTGCTGGATGCCATTGGCCTGTCGCGCTCTAACCTGGAAAAGCGCTTCCGCGATGAAACCGGCGACACCATCCACGCGATGATCCACCGCGAGAAGCTGGAAAAAGCGCGCGAGCTGCTGGCCTCCTCGTCGCTGAACATCAACGAGATTTCACAAATGTGCGGCTATCCGTCGCTACAATATTTCTATTCGGTGTTTAAGAAAAGCTATGCCACCACGCCGAAAGAGTATCGGCGCGATCACGTAGGCAACGGGGCGTAAAGGCGTTAACGCGGCGGCGAAGCGGCGTTAACGTGGCATTGCCCTCACCTCACTTCTTCTGCGCCAGATTCGCCTGCCAATCACTGAACAGGGTGATCCAGTTACGCGCCGGGATGTTTTTATTCTGCGCCGTGCCAAAGCCGTGTCCACCCTGCTGGAACAGATGCATCTCCACGTCCACCTTGTTCTTGCGCAGCGCGGCAAACATGCCGAGTGTGTTTTGTGGGGAAGCGGTGTTGTCGTTCAGCGCCTGGGCGAGGAACGTCGGTGGCGTCGCGGCGCTGACGCGATCTTCCTGCGAATAACGCGCGATGGTGTCTGGGCTGACATCTTTGCCAAACATCGCCGTGCGCGTACCGACGTGCGTAATACCCGGTTTCAGCGACAGCACCGGATAGATCAGCGCGCTGAAATCGGGCCGGGCAGAGACGCTATCCTGCGCATCGGCGGCGGGGTAGTTGGCGGCGTTGGGATCGTTACTGAGGTTGGCGGCGAGATACGCACCCGCCGAGAAGCCCATCACGCCAATTTGGTTGGGCGCAATGTGGTACTGCGCGGCGTTGCCGCGAATCAGACGCATCGCGCGCTGCACGTCGGCAAAGGCGTGGGTGCGGTTCTCCTCGGTGCCGCCGTGCGGCATGCGATAAAGCAGTACGAATGAGGCATAGCCTTTTTGACTCAGCTGCTGCGCCACATCCAGCCCCTCAGCGTCCTGCATAATATAAGAAAAGCCCCCGCCTGGAATGATAAGCACGGCGGCGTGATTATTTTTTTCAGCAGCAGGCACGTAAATCATTTCGGGATTATTAACATTTGTAACCGCGCGATTGTTATTATTCGAGCGCTTACTAAAATTAACGAATTTATTATTACCGGCATTTTCTTTTGGCCAGATCGGAATTTCCTGATTGGCAAAAGCAGCCGGCAGATACAGCGCAACAACCAGCGAAAACAGTGTAGAAAACTTCATCTCACGGGCTCCATAACCTGAGTAAAAACAGTGATAAACTGTGAAATTGCGTAAAAAACATTAGCGCCACAACACAATACTTACCCAAGAGATAATGAACAGGCCAAAAAATGTAAACGTATTATTTAACCAGGATAGCAAACTATTATCTTTCCCGGCAGCAATATAATATCGGACCAGGAAAAATTAGACTTTTCTCATGTTTACGTTAACAAGGCCATATGTTATAAGTAAATTTTAAACTATAAGAATATGTGACCATGGGAATTTACTGGATCATAAGTCTTAGCCTGACTTTCGTGGCCATCGTCGAAGTCATGTTAAGTAAAAATGAGAACACAGCGCAAATTAGATCGTATGTTTATTTTATTGCCGTTGTCGTACTTTTTACTTTCGGCGGCATTCGTGGCTTAGGTACCGGCCTTGATGATTTCCAGTATCGCGATTTCTTTGTTCACTTTGTTGATAAAATCGTTATTGAAGGATTCTGGCGTACCGTCGAAGAGTTCCGCTATGAACCCGGTATTTTCGCCATCGCAGGCTTTACGCGCATCTTCACTGCCAACCCGGATATCTTTATCTTTGTGTTCGCGGTCATCGCCGTGGGCGTCAACGCGTGGTATTTCCGCAAGCTGACGCCGCTGCCGATTGTGGCGCTGGCGGTCTATTCTGCGCACCTGTTCATTAACAAGGACATGAACCAGATCCGCTTTGGCTTGTGCTCCGCCTTCCTGATGGGCTTTGTTTACCATATGTCGCGGCGCAGTAAGTCCGGCATGTTCACCACTTTTATACTCTCCTTTATCAGCCACGCCACGGCCATTGTCGCGATTTTGATTCCGCTGGCGATGATTGTCAGAAAGAATAAGTACATCCCGATCGCTATCGTGCTGGTCAGCTTGCCGCTGGCCTTTATGGGCAGTTCGGCGCTGATTGCCCTGGTCTCCAGCCATCTGGGCGGGCTGGGCGACCGCGCCATGGGTTACGCCAATCAGGATTCGGCGCAGGAACAGGGTATCGTTACGCTGTCCAACCTGAAGAACATCGGCTTCGTGTTTATTTTTAGCTTTATGCTGCTAGCCGATAAAATTAAAAATGCCGATCCGGTTAAATTCAATACCTATTATATTATGGTTATCACTTTCGCCATTGGTGCGGGCTTAAGGATGGCGCTACAGGATTACGCGTCGGGTGGTCGTCTTGCGAACTATTTATTACAGGTGGAACCGGTGCTGATTTCCCTGTGTATTTGGGAAACCAAAAAGGTGAAAAAAATGGCTGCCGTTGCGGTTACCATTTTAATGGTGCTTTATTACCTCTACTACAACACCGTCGCCAGCAAACAATCGATCACCGGCTACGAGGTTTCGCAAACCTTTAAAATGTTCAACTAAATGCCAGAGCGCTAACGTCAGTTAGCGCTTTTTTATTTCTAAGATAAGACTGATAGATCCCTGAGGAAAGTCTGAATATCTTGAGTGCCCGGTGCATTGCTTGATTTTTGATATCGGAGCACATCTAATAGGTGGACATCTGCCTCCGCAGTTGCTCAGAATATTCCTAACGCCGACGTAAAGTCTTTTACGGCTTTCCCTGGTGACTCGTCACTCATTGAAAGAATGCTAACATGAACGAAAAAAATAATTTTGATATCGTCCGATTCTCGCTCGCCTTTATCGTCATGCTGGTGCATGCCGCCGAAGTGACGAGAAACGCTGATATTCGCTTTTTGGCACACTTTCTCAATAGTGATTTCGCTGTAAAAGGATTTTTCGCAATAAGCGGATTTCTTATTGCAAAAAGTTACTTAAGAAGTAAATCGCTTAAATCTTATTTTATTAAGCGTGCGCAGCGTATTTTGCCCGCCTATATATTCGTCATTATTCTTTGTTTTGTCATTGGCATGTGTTTAACCACCCTGCCGCTGATGGACTTCCTGAAACATAAAGAGACCATCAAGTACCTGATCGCCAACTTCTCGTTCCTGAACTTCATTCAGGCATCGCTGCCCGGCGTGTTTACCGATAACCCCAACCAGCCGCTGGACGGCTCACTGTGGACCATCAAAGCCGAGCTGACGCTCTATGTGCTGCTGCCGTTTGTCGTGCCGATGCTGAAGAAGAGCCCGCTGAAAGTGTGGGGCGCCATCTACGTTATCGCCTGCGCCTGGTTCTTCTACTTCACCATGGTCTACACCGGTGCGAAAGCCGATACGCTGGCTAAGCAGTTTGTGTCGCTCTCGTCCTACTTCTTCTTCGGCAGCCTGCTGGCAGTGCATCAGCCCGCGTTTGAGCGCCTGAAAGAGATCGCCATTGTGTCGCTGGTGGTGTTCTTGCTGTTTAAAAATACCGATTACGCCTTTGTGATTGAGCCGGTTGCCTTCTCGTCAGTGGTGATCTTGTTCTGCACCAATCTGTGCAAAGAGATTAAAATCAGCCAGTACGGCGACCTCTCTTATGGCATGTACCTGTATCACTGGCCGATTATTCAGGTGCTGCAACATTTTGGCGTGTTCGACGCCAATGCGTTCCTGGGCCTGGGGCTGACGATTGCAATCACGCTGGCGCTGGCTTACACCTCGTGGAACCTGCTGGAGAGTCGCTTCCTGAAGCGCACGCACCATGCGCAGCCGTCGATTGCGCCGCCGACCGCCGCACGCGACTAACGCACACACTGAGCCCCCCGGAAACAGGGGGCTTTTTATTTTAGATGGTGGCGCCCATCGAGAGCTGATAGTGCAGATTGACCTGCTCAATGGTGGGCTGCTGATGCAGCTTTTTCAGCACAATCTCCGTGGCGATTTTGCCCATTTCAAAGCGCGGCGTAATCACGCTGGCCAGGCGCGGCGTCGTGACCTGGCCGATGTCCAATCCGTGAAAACCGGCGATCGCCATAGACTGCGGCACGGCGATGCCCGCCGCCTGACACTCCTGTAACACCCCTACCGCTAAATCGTCATTGGTGCAGAGAATGGCATCCATATCCGGATAGAGCTGACGCGCCAGCGTCATCATGCCGGTGCCGATGGACACCGAAGAGACTTTATTGGGCACGATGCGGCCTGCGGGCAAGCCCGCGGCCTGTACGGCGTCACAATAGCCCGCGTAGCGCTGCTCATCGCGCCGATCGGACATTGAGCCAAAATAGATGACCCGCTGCTTGCCGCTGGCCAACAGCAGCTGCGTCATATCAAATCCCGCGCGGTAGTTATCAAAGCCGACGTTGATACGCCCGCGGTTCTCCGTTAACCCCATCACTTCTGCCACGGGAATGGCTGCGGCATTCAGGTACTTTTCCGCCCGCAGCGTATGCGCTGACTCGGTGAGAATCAGCGCTTTTACGTTAAATGCCAGCACGGTGGCGATCTGCTCCTCCTCGCGCTGCGCGTTGTAGTCGTAATTCACCACCAGCGTCTGGTAGCCGTGTGCGCTGGTCACCGATTCGATACCCGCCAACAGGTCAGCGAAAATTTGGTTATTAAACGAGGGGATCAGCACCCCAATTCGCGGCTGCGGCTGGGGAGGACTGGCGGTGCTGAGATCGGCCACGTAGCCAATCTCAGCGATAACGCTGGCGATGCGCTCGGCGGTTTCACGTTTGACCTTTTCCGGGGTGCGCAAATAGCGGCTTACCGTCATTTTGGTCACGCCCGCCAGGGTGGCAATGTCGTCGAGAGTAATGCGCTGCGTTTTCACGGCGGTATCCGCAAAGAAGGCCTGTAATCAACGTATTATGCCCGGCGCGGCCTGAAAAATGAAACGGCACCCTCGTCAGGCTTCGGTTTTTTCATACTGCGTAATCACTGCCAGCGCCAGGCCATTGGCCGGATCGATACGCTCGGGCAAAAAGTGCAGCGCGGTATGGTTGAAGGTATAAGCCAACGTGCTGGCGCGCGCGGCATCGCGCACCGCCTGAGTAAAAGCCGGATAGGCATTCCACGGGCCATCCACGATGATGCTGGTCGGATTCATCAGCTGCATCACCTGACTCAACGCTTGCCCTAAGTGACTGCCCGCAGTCTGCATCACGTCCTGCACGATGGCGGGCGCGGAGTCGAGGTTGCGCAGCGTCAGCCCCGCTTTGCGCTTACCCAGCTGCTGGCGAATGGCCGGCAGGCTGAGCAGCGTTTCCAGACAGCCATGCAGGCCACAGTCACAGCGCAGTCCGTTCGGCTGCGCCTGCATATGCCCAATCTCGCCAGCGGTCCAGCTACTGCCGGTCAACACTGAGCCTTGCTCCACCAGCGCCCCGCCCAGCCCTTCCCCAATGCGCAAATAAAAGTGGCTGTGGGATTGCCGCAGGCCACGTTGCTGCACCGCCAGCAGCGCCGCCGCTTTGACGTTATTCATCACGTAGAGCGGCAGCGGTACGGCATTGCGCAGCGGCGTGAGCACATCCACTTCCTGCCAACCGAGCTGGGCGGAAAAGTGTACCCGACCGCGCTGCGGGTCGATGATCCCGGGAAAGCCCACCCCAATCCCCAGCAGCTCTGGATGGGCTGCGTGCAGCGTCTGGCACACTTCTTTCAACTCATGCATCAGCGCGTGCGGGTCGCGCGTATCGGTTTGCCAGGTCTGTTCAGCGAGCACCTGAGAAAAGTAGTCGGCCACCCGCCAATGCACGGCGTTGCGTTCCACCATGATACCGACGGTTTTCAGCTTTTCTGGTCGCAGGGCGATCTCGATTTTGGGGCGTCCCGCCGCTGCCACGCTCACCGGGCCCAGCGCCTGGATCAGGCCCTGCGCCAGCAAATCGTCCACAATCAGCGAGACGGTATTCTTGTTCAGATCGAGCGCCAGCGCCAGATCCTGGCGGGAGGTGATGCGGGCGGTGCGCAGCTGTGCCATCACCCGCTTGAGGTTGTTGAGTCGGAGTAATGCAGGGCCTTTGCCGGCTGTTCTCATCGCGCGCTCATCTGCAAATGATTGACGTTTGCAGTGTAGCAGTCAGCGCGAATCAGCAGACGTCGTCTGAGCTAATATTCGTCGCCGCGCACGCGGCTGCGGTAACTATCCCAATCAAAGCGCACCCACAGACTCTTGCCCAATCGCATGCGGTCCATCACGCGTTCGCCCAGCAGCGCATTCATGCCCGCCGGATCGAGGTTAGACAGCATCCCGGTAGGCCGTTTAGATGACGAGCGGCGATCAACAATTTGGTTGATGATCACTTTTTCATAGCGCGACTCGCTCTGCATGCCGATCTCATCGATCACCAGCAGATCCACCAGACTCAGATCCTGCAGCAGACGCTCCTCAGTGAGATCGCTGCCGCCGCTGAAGGTGCCTTTCATACTCGACATCAGGTCGGCAACCGTCACAATCAACACGCTTTTGCCGCGCAGAATCAGATCATTGCCTATGGCCGCGGCCAAATGGTTTTTACCGGTGCCAGGGCGGCCTGAAAACACAAAGCTGGCGATGCTGTTTTCAAATTCGGCGGCATATTCCCGCGCCAGCGCCAGCGCTTTGCGCTGGCCGTCATTCTCCACGCGGTAATTGTCGAACGAGCAGTTCATGTGCAGCTCGCGGATACCGGAGCGCCCCATAATGCGCTGCATCTTCATGGCGCGATTTTCACGCACAATCGCTTCCGAGCGCAGTCGACCCTGCTCCTGATTCCAGGCCAGCAGTTCCGCGCCGTTTTTAAATTTCGGCTGCACATCGGACGGCATCATTTTTTTCAGGCGACTGAAAAGATCGTTCGGCGTTTTCATTACTCACCTCGGAATCCATCGGGAATATCGTAATCAGTATTGCTGACCTGCGTACTATCGCGCTTGGGCTGACCGCCGTTGGCCGCGCGGTTCATCTGCACGCTGCGCGCCAGCTTCTGCTGCCACTGCACATGGTGAAACAGGCGCCCCTCTGCCTGCCAGTAGGCCACAAAGGCGGCCAGTTCAGCCGCTGTCACCGGTTCACTTAACGCCACGCCCCAAATGGCGGCCTGACGCTGAAAATCAGCATCTGGCTGCCAGTCGGGATACATGGCAAATTTTCCGGCAGGCACCGCCACCGGCGGGCGATCGGTCTGGAACAGGCTGTCATCCAGCGTGACGTCGCTCGGCTGCTGCGCCGCGGCTTCCAGCGCCAGCAACTGCGCCAGACGCTGCGGCGTCAGCGCATAAAAGGCGGGCGCATTGTGCTGCAGCACCGCGAGCGTACCGTTTTCTGCCTGCTGCAGTGCGGCAAGCGGCGCCTGGCAAAAGCCATCCAGCCCCACCAGCGTTGAAGATAAGATTTTAACTGACATGAAGAAACCTGACGTTGTTCAATCCGGTGCGCCGGTTTGCCCGGCGCAGGAGAACAAGTGTACCTGTTTTAACGGCAGGGATCGCCTAAAAGGTCGAGCGGTGTGATGAGAGCGGAGACGACTGCGCCGCGTAGTGCGCCTGCGCCTGGCGCTGGGCGACCCGTGCGGGTCGGGTGTGCCAGAGGTAGCGCACAGAAGCCGTCAGACACAGGCTGTAGCCAAACAGCTCCGTGACCTCTTCCGCCATGTTTTTCACCACACGGTGATAGCCATCCAGCATCAGCTGCTGCCAAAGCTGATGCATGCCAAACAGGCGAGAAAACACCAGAACCGCCAGCAAGCCTGCCGCCATGGTTTGCCACTGGCGATGCTGCAGCAGCGCCGCCAGGCCAGAGAGAATCTGGCGCGGCGTGCGCAGCGCAATGGCCAGCGACGCCGCCGCGGTGGCGAGCGCAAAGGTCAGCCAGGCGCCGTGCTCGATCGGGTCAAACAGGAAATCCATTTCGCGGATCAGCATGCAGCTGAAAAAGCCGCCCACCAGCGTCAGGGCACTGCGTTGTGCGGGGCGCTGCCAGGCGGCAGTAAAGAACAGCGCCGCGATCAGCGCCAGCACCAGCTCTTGAGTGATTTCGGTGAACGAGTTTTCGTGTAACGCATTGTTCATCCAGTTGACGTCGATATAGACCATCGCCATACAGAAAAGCAGGATGAGGCCGCTGGTGAGAAAAGCCGCGGCTTCGCGGCCGATAATAAGAAGATTTTCGCGCATCATGTAACCTTAATAATAATTAGCGCGCTTAGTATAAGTTCCTTACTGTTCCTCACTTCTCATTTCATGCCGCGTCAGAAACTGGCGCTGACGCCCAGGCTGTAAATAAACGGCTCGCCGTCCGTCACCGCACCCGATTGCGAAAAGGAAGCAAAGGCGGCGAGGTGCGGCCCAAACGGCAGCGTCGCCCCCACGCTAACATCCACCCAGCGCGTATCGCGGTCGTCGCTGCTGGCGGGACGATCGCGCACCAGCGTGGGATTCTCCTCCGTGAGCTGATGGCTATAGCTCACCTGCGCCCACGGCGTGATCCAGCCCTGTGCCGCGTCGATGCGCCAACCCAACGAGGCGATATGTCCGGCGTTGTTGCTGTCCACCCATGCGCATCTCGGGCAGCTCAGCGTGGAGTCATCCACGGCGAACTGCGCCACCGGACCGGTACGTACCGTGGTGCTGACGGGGATCGGCCAGCCTGCCGAATAGCGGTTGACCAGCGGTGCACTGCCTACGCTGGCGGTTTCGCTATAGATCATCGTGCGATCGCTCGCCGCGCTGAGCACCGCATCCATCAGGCTGCCATCGCTATTTTCACGCCATACCGGAGGGCTAACGGACAGCTTTTCAGCCAGTAGCGCGTTGTAATCTAGCGGGGCGAGCGAGACCGGATAATCTTGCGCACAAGCATGCCCGGCCGCGAAAAGCAGCCACCCGCCCCCCACAAGCCACGCGTAAATACGCTGGCCTGAACGCTGACTTTTCTGCACCATGAGACGCTCCTGACGCACTGAAAGGAGTGACACCTAAACGTATAATGAGAGATATCGGCACACGTTGCTTAACTATTAATCTATTCCACAATACGTCAAGGGACCGATACGGTTTTCCTCTGATATCAGGAGCGCACCAATGCAGAGATGTGGTTGGGTCACGCAGGATCCGCTTTATATTGCCTACCACGACAAGGAGTGGGGCATTCCGCAAACAGATAAGCGCATCTTATTTGAAATGTTGTGCCTTGAGGGACAGCAGGCGGGCTTGTCGTGGATCACCGTGCTCAAAAAGCGTGAGCACTATCGGCGCGCGTTTCATCATTTTGACCCGCAGCAGGTCGCGTTAATGGATGAGGCGGATCTCGCACGGCTGTTACAGGACGCCGGACTGATTCGCCATCGGGGCAAGCTCGCGGCGATAATCACTAACGCCCAAGCGGTGCTGGCGCTGGAAGCGACCGGAGAAGACTTTTCACGCTTTATCTGGTCGTTTGTGGATAACCAGCCTATTTTGCACCGTTATGCCGACTATGCACTGGCGCCGACCACCTCGGCTCCCGCTATTGCGCTCTCAAAGGCGCTCAAGCAGCGTGGTTTTAAATTCGTCGGTCCCACAATCTGCCACGCATTTTTACAGGCCTGCGGCTTAATTAACGATCATCAAACCACCTGTTTCTGCCATCCCGATAATCTTTAAGGCAATAATTTACACTTTAAGAATTGGCCTCACGAATTTCCTCAATATTGAACGGCATAATAGCGGCGTTTTGGGCGTTCGCCCCTTTTTCCGTTGTGAGGAATTATCATGAAAAAGCGTATGTTCGCGCTGTCCTTGTTAGTGAGCGGCAGCCTGGCGCTGTCAGGCTGTACCACCAACCCTTACACCGGCGAATCGCAGGCCGGTAAATCGGGCATGGGTGCCGGTTTGGGTGCGCTGGTGGGGGCTGGAGTGGGCGTGCTGTCGTCGTCGAAAAAAGATCGCGGCAAAGGCGCGCTGATTGGCGCCGCGTCGGGTGCCGCACTGGGCGGCGGCGTGGGATATTACATGGACGTGCAGGAAGCGAAACTGCGCGACAAAATGCGCGGTACCGGCGTCAGCGTCACGCGCCAGGGCGACAACATCGTGCTCAACATGCCAAATAACGTCACCTTTGACAGCAGCAGCAGCAACCTCAAGCCTGCAGGTGCCAACACCTTGACCGGCGTCGCCATGGTGCTGAAAGAGTATCCGAAAACCGCCGTTAACGTGCTGGGTTATACCGACAGCACCGGCTCGCGTGCGCTGAATATGCGCCTGTCGCAGCAGCGCGCGGACAGCGTGGCCAGCGCCCTGATTACGCAGGGCGTGGCGCAGAATCGCCTGCGCACGCAGGGCATGGGTCCGGATAACCCTATCGCCACCAACAGCACCGAAGCCGGCAAAGCGCAAAACCGCCGCGTAGAGATCACGCTGAGCCCGCTGGGCTAACCGCAGACAGCCGAACTGTGCTAGCAGTTCGGCTTTTTATCGCGTTTTATCTCGTCCCTTACGCGATTTTCACCCCAGATCGCACGAATATTTCCAACGCATAGAGCATACGAACACTTTGTGCTAGCGTGAGAAAAATTAGCTGGTCGGACACCTCCCTATGTCGCTTAAAGCCATTGCTGCTGCTCTCGGCCTTTCGGTCACGACGGTGAGTCGTGCGCTGAATGGCTATGACGATGTGGCAGATGTCACGCGGAAACGCGTTGAACATGAAGCCGCGCTGCGTGGCTATCGGCCCAATGCCGCTGCGCGCCGCCTGAAAACCGGGCGCGCCAACGCGGTGGGTTTAGTGTTTCCCGTCAGCACCGCCTCGCTTAACGACAGCTATTACAGCGACATGCTGCTCACGCTCGATCAGCGCCTTGCCCAGCACGACATTGATTTAATGATTCTGCCGGAGAAGCCGCAGGATCAGCTGCGCCCGCCGATGCGTATGCTGCGCAGCGGCGCGCTGGACGCGCTGATCATGACCCACACAACCCCTTACGATCTGCGGCTGGTGCGGCTTCAGCAAAAAGGCTATCGCTTTCTCACGCTGGGCCGTAGCCAGCTGCCGCAGCCCTACGCGTGGTTCGACTACGACAATCACGCGGGCACGCTGCTGGCTGCTGAGCACTGCCTGCAGCGGGGGCTGACGCGGCTCGCCTATCTCGGCGGCTGCGAGGCCAGCACCTATATCCTCGATCGCCGCCAGGGCTTTATTGACGCGCTGGCGCAGCATCACACGCCGCAGAACCCGGATCGCATGGCAGCGTTGCCGCCTACCCGCCGTTCAGGGTATCAGCAAACGCTGGCCTGGCTGGCGGAGGCGCAGCCGCCGCAGGCGATTGTGACCGACTGCGCCCCGCTGGGCGAAGGCGCGGCAATTGCGCTTTCGCAGGCCGGTTATCTCCAGGGTCCTCAGGCCATTCCGCTGTTTGTTTACGACGGGCTGCCGCATGATTCGATTATCGACCATCCGGTTAATGCCATTTTGCAGTTAACGCAGCAGCGCCTCGGCGAGCGGGTTGCGGAAATGGTGCTGCAGCTGCTGAATGACGTGCCGCCGGGCGAGCTGCAAACGCTGTGGCAGCCTCGACTGCAGCTGACCTCTGACGCGCAATGATTGCGTACGAAGCTCGCTGTGATAGTCTTCGCCAGCGCAAATCAATCAGGTGTAAGTAATGAAAACAAGGCCGCCACGAGCCACAATCAGTGACGTTGCCCGCGCGGCAAAAACCGGCAAAACCAGCGTTTCCCGCTATTTGAATGGCGAAGTGAATGTACTCTCGCCCGACCTCAAAGCCCGCATTGAGCAGGCAATCGCCGAACTTAACTACCGCCCCAGCCAAATGGCGCGCGGCCTTAAGCGCGGCCGTACCCGGCTGATTGGCCTGATCATTGCCGATATCACCAATCCTTATTCAGTGGATGTGCTCAGCGGGATCGAAGCCGCCTGCCGCGCCCGCGGTTTTACGCTATTGATGTGTAACACCAATAACGAAGTGGATCGTGAGCAGTATTATTTGCAGCTGCTGAGCAGCTATCAGGTCGAAGGCATTGTGGTCAATGCGGTGGGCATGCACGAAGAAGTGCTCAACCGTCTGCAGCAGTCCATGCTGCCGATGGTGCTGATTGACCGAAAAATTCCCGATTTTGCCTGCGATGTGGTGGGCCTGAATAACCCTGAAGCGTCGCAAAACGCGACGCAGCATCTGCTGGATAACGGCTACGACGCGCTGCTGTTTGTGAGTGAACCGCTCGGCAGCGTGAACACCCGTCGCGAGCGCCTCGCCGCGTTCCGCGCCTGCTGCGAGCGTTACCCGCAGGTGAGCGCGGAAAATGTCGAAGTGCCCCTGCACGACGCCCCGCTGCTGGCGGCGCGCCTGCGTGATTTTTACCAGCGCCATCGCGACAAACGCTGTGCGGTGATTGCCGCCAACGGTGCGCTTACGCTCCAGGTGGCGCGCGCTCTGCAGTCGCTGGCGTTACGCTGGGGCGAAGAGATCGGTCTGCTGGGCTTTGATGAGCTGGAGTGGGCCGCGCTGGCGGGCGTCGGCATCACCACGCTCAAGCAGCCCACCTGGCAGATTGGTTACGCCGCGCTGGAGCGGGTCATTGCCCGCATTGAAGGCAGTGACGACGCGGTGTGCGAGCACGTCTTTTCAGGGGAACTGATAGAACGCGGCTCCAGTCAGCCTCTAAGGTAATTCTCAAACGCAGGCTCACTTCGTGAGCACGATCATAATTTCCAGTTATGCCACTTTCCTTTGGAACCGGTTCCATTTAGCTTTTTTAAGGTAACTGGACGGTAAAACGCGTCAGTAATCGCCCAAATGTGGCGCTGGCGTCTGCGGAGGAATTATGGCTACACCTGAAATCATCGTCGTGACAGCCGCTTACGGCGCGCACCAGGTCGCACAGCTTGGCGGCCAGCGAGCCCTGATCCCCCTTATTAAGCAAGCGGGTGCTGATGGCGTTGAAATCCGGCGCGAGCTTTTCAGTGCCGACGAGTTTGTGCAGCTACATACGCTGGCGGATGCCCTGTCTCAGCACGCACTACGCGCCAGTTATTCGGTGCCGGAAGCGCTGTGGCTGGAGGACGGCACACTCAACCCTCGTCTGTCGCAGTTCCTGCTGGAAGCGGAGCAGATTGGCGCGCAGCGTCTCAAGTTGGCGCTGGGCCACTTTGTGGCGCTGGATAACGGTGAGCTGGCGCACATACTGGCGAACACCTCGGTAACGCTGGTGATTGAGAACGATCAAACCCCCAGCAGTTCGCTGGCTGCCCTGCAGACCTTTTTCCATCGCGCCTGCGATGCCGCGCTGCCGCTGGACATGACTTTTGATATGGGCAACTGGCTGTGGACCGGCGAAGACGCCCTGCACGCCGCAGCGCAGCTCAGCCGCTACGTGAGCTACATTCACGTCAAGGCCGCGGTGCCGCACCAGGCAAGCTTCCGCGCTATCGCACTGGATGAGAGCGACGGCAGCTGGCGGACGCTGCTGCAGGCGCTGCCTGCTGACGCGCCGCGCGGCATTGAATTTCCGCTGGAAGGCGCCGACCTCGTGGCGGTCACGCGCCATTACGTCGACTTATTACGTGCGGCATAAGGAATTACCATGAAGCAACTTGATGTGGTCACTGTTGGCGAAGCGATGGCGATGTTCATTGCGCAGCAGACCGGCGATCTGGCTGCGGCGGACCGCTTTATCAAACGCATTGCGGGCGCGGAACTGAACGTGGCGATTGGCCTGTCGCGCCTCGGCCTGCAGGTGGGCTGGGTCAGCCGTGTTGGCGACGACAGCTTTGGGCGGTTTACGCTGCAGCAGCTGGCAAAAGAGGGCATTGATCACCACTGCGTCACCACCGATGCCCGCTACCGTACCGGTTTTCAGCTTAAAGCGAGCGTCGATGACGGCTCCGATCCCGAAGTGGAGTATTTCCGCAAAGGCTCGGCGGCCAGTTACCTGTCGCCCGATGACTTTGACGCCGACTATTTTGGTGCGGCCCGCCATTTGCACCTGAGCGGCGTGGCGGCGGCGCTGTCCGACAGTTCTCTGGCGCTGTGCCAGCACGCCGCGAAAGAGATGCGCGCGCGCGGTAAAACCATCTCGTTCGATCCCAACCTGCGTCCGGTGCTGTGGCGCAGCACGGACGAGATGCGTAAGCAGCTCAATCTGCTGGCCGAATACGCGGACTGGGTGCTGCCCGGCGAAAAAGAGGGGCTGATCCTCACTGGCTATCAGCAGCCAGAAGCCATTGCCGACTTCTACCTCGACAAAGGCGTGAAAGCGGTAATCATTAAAACCGGCTGCGATGGCGCCTGGTATAAAACCGCCGACGGCGAAAAAGGCCAGGTGGCGCCAATCCGCGTCGAGAACGTGGTGGACACCGTGGGCGCAGGCGATGGCTTTGCGGTCGGGGTGATCAGCGCGCTGCTGGAGGGGAAAGCGTTACCGCAGGCGATCCTGCGCGGCAATAAAATCGGCTCGCTGGCGATTCAGGTGGCGGGTGACAGCGAAGGACTGCCGGTGCGTGCGGCACTGGGTGACTATTAATCCGCATACGCGCGGTTAGCCGATGCGATCGGCGCGGCCGCAACGACGCTGCTTCTGCAACCCTACAACACCGAGGCGCATCCACGAAATGCGCCCGCCTCAAACCAGAGGAGTTAACCATGAAATCGCAGACAATCGCGCCAAAACGCTGGTGGTTTATCATGCCCATCGTGTTTATCACCTACAGTCTGGCGTATCTGGACCGGGCAAACTTCAGTTTCGCCTCTGCGGCCGGGATCAATGACGACTTGGGTATCACCAAGGGCATGTCATCGCTGCTGGGCGCCCTGTTCTTCCTCGGCTACTTCTTTTTCCAAATCCCAGGGGCGGTCTACGCCGAACGCCGCAGCGTGAAGAAACTGATTTTTTGGTGCCTGATTCTGTGGGGCGGCTGCGCCTCGCTGACCGGTATCGTCAGTAATATTCCGATGCTGGCCGCCATCCGCTTTGTGCTGGGCGTGGTCGAAGCGGCGGTAATGCCCGCGATGCTGATTTACATCAGTAACTGGTTTACCAAGTCTGAACGCTCGCGCGCCAATACCTTCCTGATTCTGGGCAATCCCGTGACCGTGCTGTGGATGTCGGTGGTTTCCGGCTACCTGATCAACGCGTTTGGCTGGCGCGAGATGTTCATCATTGAAGGCTTTCCCGCGGTGATCTGGGCCGTTGCATGGTGGTTCCTGGTGCAGGACAAGCCCGCGCAGGCCAAGTGGATGAGCGACGAAGAGAAAGCCGTGCTGCAGGCACAGCTGCAAAAAGAGCAGGAGAATATCAAGGCGGTACGCAACTACAGTGAAGCCTTCCGCAACCGCAACGTGATTATTCTCTGCATGCAGTACTTCGCCTGGAGCATCGGCGTATACGGCTTCGTGCTGTGGCTGCCTTCGATTCTGCGTAACGGCACGCAGATGGGCATGGTAGAAGCGGGCTGGCTGTCGGCGGTGCCGTATCTGGTGGCGACCATCGCCATGGTGGTGGTGTCGTGGGCGTCGGACAAGACGCAGAACCGCAAGCTGTTTGTCTGGCCGCTGCTGCTGATTGGCGCGCTGGCCTTCCTGGGCTCTTATCTGGTGGGCACCAATAACTTCTGGCTCTCTTATGCGCTGCTAGTGATCGCGGGCGGTGCCATGTACGCGCCTTACGGCCCCTTCTTCGCTATCATTCCAGAAATGCTGCCGCGCAACGTCTCCGGTGGCGCCATGGCGCTGATCAACAGCATGGGTGCGCTGGGCTCGTTCATCGGCTCATGGATCGTCGGCTACCTGAATGGTGCGACCGGCAGCCCTGCCGCCTCCTATATTTTCATGGGCGCGGCGCTGCTGGTGTCGGTGTGGCTCACCCTGATTGTGAAACCGGCGGAGAACACAGCGACGCCGGTGCACGGTGCCAGGCACGCCTGAAAGCGTAAGCGATAATTTTTTCCGGGCGACGTCAGTCGCCCGTCACACGTTCTACAGGGAGCAAACGATGAAACCTGCTGTGATCCTTTACAAAAGCCTGCCCGATGACCTGCGCGCCAGGCTGGATACCCATTTCACCGTGACGGAAGTAAAAGACGTGACGCCGGAAACCGTGCAGCAGCACGCCGCGCAGTTTGCCGAGGCGCAAGGCATGATTGGCTCCGGCGGTAAGGTCGATGCGACCCTGCTGGAAAAGATGCCGGCGCTGCGCGCCTGTTCCACCGTGTCGGTGGGCTTCGATAATTTTGACGTTCCGGCCCTCAGCGCGCGCCGCGTGCTGCTGATGCACACGCCAACCGTGCTCACCGAAACCGTGGCGGATACCCTGATGGCGCTGGTGCTCAGCACGGCACGCCGCATTCCCGAGCTGGATAAATGGGTCAAAGCGGGCGAGTGGAAAAAGAGCATCGGCCCGGCGAAGTTTGGCGTTGATGTGCACCATAAAACGCTGGGTATTCTCGGCATGGGCCGCATTGGGCTAGCGCTGGCGCAGCGCGCGCATTTTGGCTTTGGCATGAACATTCTTTACAACGCCCGCCGTCAGCATCAGGAAGCGGAGACGCGCTTCGGCGCACGCGCCTGCGATCTGGAGACACTGCTGAAAGAGAGTGATTTTGTCTGTATCACCCTGCCGCTGACCGAGGAGACACACCATCTGATCGGGCCCCGCCAGCTCCAGCTCATGAAGCCAAGCGCGATTCTGATCAATGCAGGACGCGGCCCCGTGGTGGATGAGCAGGCGCTCACCGCCGCGCTGAAAGAGGGCACGATTCTGGCCGCCGGGCTTGACGTGTTTGAAAAAGAACCGCTTGCCGCAGATGCCGAACTGCTCACGCTTCCTAACGTGGTCACGCTGCCGCACATCGGTTCCGCCACCCACGAAACCCGCTACGGTATGGCGCGCGACGCGGTGGACAACCTGATCGCCGCGCTCAGCGGCAAGGTGGAAAAAAACTGCGTGAATCCGCAAATTCAAGCCTAATTCTGCCGCTTTTGCCATTGCGCCTGCCCGCAGCGGGCGCTATGGTGATCCCCCTCATTCGCTTTCACAATGTATTAACGTCCTATGTCCTTTTCTCAGTTCGGCGACAAATTTACGCAGCCTACCGGTATCTCACGTCTGATGGAGGACATGGGGGAAGGCCTGCGCACACCCGGCACCCTTATGCTGGGCGGCGGCAATCCCGCGCAGATCCCCGCCATGACGGATTACTTTAATCAGCTGCTGCTGGAGATGCATCAAACAGGCAAGCTCAGCGAAGCCCTGTGCAACTACGACGGTCCACGCGGTAAAGCACTGCTGCTTGACGCGCTGGCAGCGATGCTGCGCGAGACGCTGGACTGGCCGATTAGCGCCAAAAATATCGCGTTGACCAACGGTAGCCAGAGCGCGTTCTTTTATCTGTTTAACCTGTTTGCCGGACGGCGCGCCGACGGCAGTAAAAAACGCGTGCTCTTTCCGCTGGCTCCGGAATATTTAGGCTATGCCGATGCCGGTCTGGAAGCCGATCTGTTTGTCTCCGCCAGGCCCAATATCGAACTGCTGCCTGAGGGGCAATTCAAATATCACGTGGATTTCGACCATTTGCCGCTGCATGACGATATCGGTCTGATTTGTGTGTCGCGCCCCACCAATCCCACCGGCAACGTGATTACGGATAGCGAGCTACTGCAACTTGATGCGCTGGCGCAGCAGCACGGTATTCCCTTGCTGATTGATAACGCCTACGGCGTGCCGTTCCCCGGCATTATTTTTAGTGACGCGCGGCCGCTGTGGAATCCCAACACGATTCTCTGTATGAGCCTCTCCAAGCTCGGCCTGCCGGGCGCGCGCTGTGGCATCGTGATTGCAGAGGAAAGCACTATCGCCGCGTTGGGCAACATGAATGGCATTATCAGCCTCGCCCCCGGCAGCATCGGACCGGCCATCGCCAATGAAATGGTGGCGCGTGGCGATCTGCTGCGCCTGTCGGAGCAGGTGATTAAGCCGTTTTACCAGGCCAAAGTCAGTGAAACCATCGCGATCCTCCGCCGCTATCTGCCGGAAGATCGCTGTTTGATTCACAAGCCGGAAGGGGCCATTTTCCTCTGGCTGTGGTTCCGCGAGTTAACCGTGGGCACGGAAACGCTCTATCAGCGCCTGAAAGCGCGCGGCGTTTTAATGGTACCCGGCCACTTTTTCTTTCCCGGTCTGGACCAGGATTGGCCGCATACGCATCAATGTATGCGTATGAATTATGTCCCTGATGCGGCGCAAATTGAGCGAGCGGCTCAGATTCTGGCTGAGGAGCTGGATGCGCTCAACGCGGTACCCTAAGCGTCGGTTTACGCGTTAGCCATCTGCATTAATGAAAAACCGCCCCGCTTCGTGCCGGGCGGTTTTCTTTTATGTGACGTGAGACACGGCGTAAAAGACGTCCTTCAGGATGCGCTGCGCTGCCAGCCCGGATGACGTAACGCGCTTAGTTGCGCGTGCTCATTGTCCGTGATGAACAGGTGGCCACTATAACCAGTAACCACACAGAAAAAATTAGCGAGGCCGCTAATTGAAAGGCATGAAGCACCTCAATATCGTGCATGACGGGTGAGGGTTAAAACTTTAAATAACGAGAAAAATCAAAAACTAACAAATACATTCATGCGGGTTAACGGCAAAAAGATCGTCTCCTGTTATGACCGCGGCAACATTTCTTTTTGCGAGAGACATAACAAAAAACGCGCGTAACACTCACGTTAATAACGAATGCTGACACCACTGGGCCAGCTGCTTGATCGCCTGTTCAACTTCGGCGTTCCAGCCAAACCCCGCGTTGAGCCGGAAACAGTGGTCGTAGCGGTGATCGGTAGCAAAAATATGGCCCGGCGCGATGCCGATGCCCGCGTTGCGCGCCTTGAGAAACAGCGCGCGCACATTCAACGACTGGCGCGGCATTTCCACCCAGAGCACGTAGCCGCCTTCCGGGTTAGAGACGCGCGTGCCGGCGGGAAAATAGCGCAGCACCGCCTGGCGCATATGCTGTATCTGGCTTTTCAATTCACGCCGCAGTTTACGCAGGTGGGCGTCGTAGCCACCGCTGCGTAACAGTTCGGCAATCGCCGCCTGCGACAGCACCGACGTGCCCATGCTGGTGGTGTATTTCAGCGAAGCCAGTTTGCGCATGTAGTTGCTGCTGTGTACCCAGCCAATACGTATGCCGGGCGCAACGGTTTTGGAGAAGCCGCTGCACAAAATCGCGTTTGGGCTGAACGCCCGCATGGGAAAGGGACGGCGATCGCCGAAAGCCGTGTCACCGAAGATATCGTCTTCAATGATCACCACATCGTTTTCATCCGCCTGGCGCGCGATATAGGCTTTTTGCTCGTTGGGAATACTTTTGCCCAGCGGATTGTTGATGTTGTTAATGGTGAGATAGGCCTGCACCGCTTTGCGCTGAAACAGCGCCGTGAGCTTCTCGACGTTCACGTAGCCCTCTGCCCCCGCTTCCACCTCAATTACCCGCAGGTTGAGGTTATGCAGCATCTGCAGCAGCACAAAATAACAGGGCGATTCCACCGCCACGATATCACCGGGTCGGGTGGTGGCGCGCAGCGCCAGCGAGATAGCCTCAATACACCCGTTGGTGATCAAAATGTCGTCGGCGCTGATGGTGCAGCCATAATCCACCGCGCGGCGCGCGATTTCCGCTTTGAGTGGCGCATAACCGGTGCCTTTAACGGTGTTGCCCAGCAGCGCCGGTTTGCTGTAGCCCATTTGCCGCATGAGCAGGCCAATCTTCTTGACCGGATAGAGCGAGATATCGCCATTCGCCAAATCCAGCCGCACGCGACAATCGGAGCCGAGCATCGCCAGATGCAGTTCAGTTTGTTCGTCCAGTGGCGCCACTTCTCGTGGCTGTTCCACGCTGATGACAGCGGGCTGCGCCAGCTGCGTGCCGCGCGGTGCAACAAAAAAGCCCGATTTCGGGCGCGCCACGGCGTAGCGCTCGTCCTCCAGGGTACGCAGGGTTTTTAGCGCGGTGGTCATGCTCACGCCGTACTGTGCGGCCAGCGTGCGCACCGAGGGCAACCGCGTGTCGGGCGGCAGCGATCCGCTGTGAATCGCCTGTTTAATTTGCTCCGCAATGTGACGGTAACGGCTACCCTGACTCTCCTGTTCTACGGTCTCACCCGCCATCTGTTCCACCCCATATCGTACACATCTGTGCGTATTCATCAGATTACATTCAAAGTACTTTAAGCTGCATCTGTTAATTCAGCTTCACGTTTCCCTGCTGTAGCCCGCGTCCTGTTAACCCTCGACAGCGCTGTTATTCGCCAAAGGATGAAGTGAAAAATGCATAATCTGTCCGTCATGATGGCCGACATTGAAGGGTATCTTACCCCCCAGATCATCGCTTCTGCGCAGCGCTGTGCGCAACGCCTGCTGGCCACACTGCCCTCCCCCCATCGGCCGGAGGAAAACCGCGTTTTGCTGGCCTATGGCGGCGGCAAGGACAGCAGCTATATGGTGGCCTACGTGCGCTACCTTCAGGGCTTGATTTGGCAGCAGCACGGCAGCACCTTCCAGCTGCGCATCGCCACTAACCGCCACGCCGCCATGAACGATAGCGTGATGGCTAACATCGATCGCGTCTATCACGCACTCCGCATTCACGGCGATGCGTGCACCGAATGCCTGGTGACTGACGGCCTGCAAATTCGTCCTTTCGCACGCGATCTTCTCCTGCCAGACAGCGTGCGGCAGCAAAACCGCTGTGATGTGCTGATGAATGGTCACCGCTTCCGCGCCGATGCGCGCTCAACGTTCTGCAATGCCTGCAACCTCAGCATGGTCAATGCATTTGGGCTGACGGCACACTACGACGGCGGCGTGGATGTGATCATCACCGGCGATTCGCCGCAGGAGCAGACCGCCTATCTCGCGTGGGCGCGCCATCTTTCCCGACTGTTTAACGCGCCTACCGCCGATAAGTCACGCGGCTTCAGCGGCTTTTTACAGACGCTGGATGGCGTTGCCGAGCGGTACGCCGCCGACGTTTACGGCACCGATCCGGTGGCCCCTGCGCACCGTATCACCTGGCAACTGGCGCGCGATCCGCGCTTTTTCAATATCTATCAAGACACCGCCTATGAAGCCGGCGCGCACTGGGCGTTACTCACGGAATTTATGCATTTTCAGTTTGATGAGCTGATGTTCAGCTTCTCTGAGTCGGACTGCGGCAATCCTACGCTGATGGCCCATCTGCGCGGTCTGCGGGCGGAAACCCTGCTGCAGCGCAGCTATGCCGAAGGGATCCGCGAGTATGTGCGCTTCGCGCTTGGCCTGATGGTGCAGAAAGATTTTCCGCCCCCGCTTATCGATGAAATGGCGGCACGCTATCAAGATGATGCGGCGATCGCCCAGGCGCGCCAGCGGGCCGAGCGTTTTGCCTTGCAGGCCTTTGAGCTGAATGAAACGCAGCTGGTGTGCATGATCTTTTCACCCTTTGTGGCCGAAGGCCAACAGCTTGCCCGCTGGCTGCAGCAGCTGGACAACGCCCCTGATGAAGCGGCGGTGCGCGCGCTGCTGGGCGGCGAGAGCGACGACCCAGCGCTGGCGCACCGCCTGACCGCGCTCTCCGGCCTGACCGTGGCGCAGATGCGTCACTGCTGGCGTAGCGCGCAGGTCAGCTCTCTGCTGGAAGGCGGGCGCGGCGACGCGCTGTCGCGCGTGCTGCGTTTCGACCCGCACAAAGCGGTGATTCAGGTCCACAACGGTGCCTTACAAGACATCGTCACTGAAGTGATCTCCGGGCGCTAACCCGGTAAGGCGACACGATGAAAAAGATTTTTCTGCAAATCGGCGCCACGCGCGACGGACAAAATCCCTACTGTGCCGTGGCCAAGCGTGAAGGCTATTTCACAGTACTGGCGGAGATGAGCGATTTTATCGACTATCAAAGTCTGAGCCTTTCGCTGCCGTTCGATCTGATCGTGCGCCTTGACCGACCAGAAAACCCGTGGGACGTGCTGCAAGCGTATCTGCATGCCGGCATGCTGGAACATCCGCAGGTGGTGCTGGCAGGTTTTGAAGCCTATAACACCAGCGCCGGACGCGTGCGTGAACTGCTGGCCGGGCCCGATGCCGGTCCCGGCTTTATCCCGCCGGACAAGTATGCGCAGCGTATGGCGCTGCATAAAATCTCACCGCATTTGCCGCAGCCTGCGTTTCGTTTTTTCGCCTCGCCGCTCAGTATCCGGGATGCGCGTGACGCGCTGCTCTACCCTTGCGTCATTAAGCCGGTAGACGGCGGTGGCGGGCTGGGCGTCTGGCTGGTTGAGGCCGCGCATCAGCTGGATAATGTCATCAGCAAGCTGCAAGAAACGGTCAATTATGGCGGTCGCGGGTTTACCGGTTTTATTGTGGAAAGCTGGCTTAACGGTGACGAATATTCGCTGCAAGGCGTGGTGAATAATGGCCAGGCGGTGGCGCTGACCTGCTGTCAAAAAGTGATTGAGCGACAGACCACGGAAGATGGCTGTATCAGCTTCTACGAATCCGGCCACGTCGCGATGGCAGCCGCGCAGCTTCCGCCCGCTTACGCGCGTCTGATGCACCTTTGTTGCAATACCTTTGGTTATCGCCAGGGCGCTTTCCATATCGACTTCATTATGGTGAACGGTAACGCCTGGTTCCTTGAAATGGGCTTCCGCCTCTCCGGTATGGGTATCGTGAATTTAGTGGAAGAGGTCACTGGCCTGAACTGGGCCGAGATCGCTTTTCACATTGAAGCAGGTCACGGTATGCCCGCGCTGCATTTTCCACCGCAGCGCCAGGCGGTGGGCCGCTTGCGCCTGCGTCAGCCTCGGCATCAGGATGCCGCCGCGCGCTGGATTGCCGCACAGCAGCGCGGCGAACTGTTGCCGCCGCTCAGCCTCCCTGCGCTGGAGGTCGCGCCGCGTTCGTCGCTGTATGCCGATTTGACGCGCCACGCCGGTATTCTGGCCACCTTCAGCCTGACGGCAGCCAGTTGCGAAGAAGTGCTGGCGATTTTTCACCACATTCTCGACGTTCCGTCATTCACCTCCCGGAGAGATCTCCTATGTGCAGGATGATTCTGGCGCACGGCCAGTTTGATGCAGTGAAGGTGCTGGACGCTGCGCGCGCCATGAGCTGTGGCGAAACCGCCAACCATGAAGGTCCGATCAAGGCCCATCCCAACGGCTGGGGCTGCCTATGGTGGGAGCGCGGGCGTATTCACACGCTGCACGGTACCGGCACTTTTGCGGACGCGCTGCCGGGCATTGACAGCGATGCCATGCGGAACAGTCCGCTGTTAGCGGTGCACGTACGTCACGCCACGCTGAGTAAAAATCAGGGCATGGAATTTTCACATCCGCTGTGGCGCGCCAGCGGCGGCACGCACTGGTACATGATGCATAACGGTTTTCTGCCCACGGTGTATGCCCAGTTGGGCATGACAGCCTCACGCTTTGATTCCGCCGAATACCTTGAATACTTAGTGGATCACGTCACGCCCGCTGACTTTACCCGCGACTATCTGCGCAACAAAATGGCGCGCGTGGCGCCGGGCGGCAGCGCCGGCAATGCCATTTTCGTCACGCGAGAGAAAGCGTGGGCGTGGCAGTGGCATCCAGAAGACACGCCCTATCCTGAGTATTTCACGCTGCATCGCTATCAGCGCCACAACGCCACGTTTATCTCCTCTGAACCCATTACCGCGCTCGGTTCGGCACCTGACTGGTGCCGAATGCATAACCATGAACTTCATGAAATCTCGCTTGAGGAGTGACCAGCATGGCCATTTTCAATCAGATACGCGTTATTAATCCGTCCATGTTTGTAGAAAGCACATGGCTGGATGACATCGTCACCGCACGGGTGCCGCTGCTGGTATTGCGAAACTTCCTGACGCGCGAAACGCGTGAGACCGTGGTCGCCGATTTACAACGCTGCCGTGATCAGGTGCGCGTTTCGCACTATCCCAACGGCGCGCTGACGACCCTTGGGCCCTATTTGGCCAAGCACACGGCGGCGCCGGAAAACTATTTTACGGCGCTGCGCGATCTGCAACCGGCGCTGCCGCCCTCGCTGGATGCGCTACGCGCTCAGGTCTACGGTTGGGTCGAGCACGCCTTGCGTCTCGATAGCCTGCACGTTGCCAATGAACCGACGCTGGGCAGCTATGCCGGATCGATCGTGCGTTTTCATGCCGACGGCGTGGCGAATCCGCTGCATAACGACAGCATCGTGCGCGATGCCGCCGGCAGTGGCCTGGCGGTTACGCAAATTCTGCATCAGCTGAGCTGCGTGGTATGCCTGCAAGAGTGCAATACGGGCGGGGCGCTGCGTATTTACAACAAAAAATGGCAGCCAGAGGATGAAGCCTTCAAAACGCCCGGCGAGCTCGGCTATCAGCAAGCGGTGGTTGAAAACAGCGAAATCTGCACCTTCTCACCGCGCAGCGGCGATATCTATCTTTTCAACCCGGCGTTTTATCACGAGATCGATCGCGTGCACGGCGACACGCGCATCACCATGGGCTTCTTTTTTGGCCTGACCGACAAAAAAATGAAACACGCCATTGCCTGGAGCTAGTGCCCGGCTTTAAACGAGGAAACCGTGATGACCACCTTTGAGAAAGTGATTGCCCTGCTGGATGAACACCACGCCCGATATCAGGTGGTGGAACATGAAGCCGTCGGCCAAACCGACGTGATTAGCGCCATACGCGGCAATGCGCTGCATCAAGCCGCCAAAGCAATGGTGCTTGACGTGACGCTGCCGGAAGGTGCCGGGACGCGTTACCTGCTGGCGATTGTGCCCGGTGACTGCAAGATTAATTTCAAAAGCGCGGCGCGAGCCATTGGCGGCAAGAAATCGAGTTTTGCCGATGCGGAAACCGCGCAGACGCTAACGCAATGCGTGATGGGCGCAGTGCCGCCGTTGAGTTTTGATGACCGACTGGCGCTGCGCGTGGATGCGCGCCTGCGCGATGTTGGCACGCTGTGGTTTAACGCCGGTACGCTGGATCGCTCTGTGGCGCTGGACGTGGCGGATTTCTTCCGCATTGTGGGTGATGCGTGCTGTGCAGACATTGCGACGCCAATGACGGCAGCGGCGTGAAACCGCTCAAGGATTATGTATGCCTGTAAAAGATATGTTGTTAGCGCTGTGCGTGGTGGTGGCGTGGGGCGTCAATTTTGTGGTGATTAAACTGGGACTTCACGGCATGCCGCCGTTTCTGCTGGCCGGATTGCGCTTCACGCTGGTGGCGTTTCCCGCGATCTTGTTGGTGAAACGCCCGCACATTCCGCTGCGCTGGCTAGTGGTGTACGGCATCACCATCAGCTTTGGCCAGTTTGCCTTTTTGTTTCTCGCCATTAAATTGGGGATGCCCGCCGGGCTGGCTTCGCTGGTGCTTCAGGCGCAGGCCTTCTTTACGCTGCTGCTGGGCGCACTGCTGCTGGCAGAAAAGCTGCGCTGGAATCACATTGCGGGCATCCTCATCGCCACGCTCGGCATGTTTTTGCTGGCGACTTCCGGCATGGAGGGCCAAGGCACCGCGGGAATAACGCTGACCACCATGATGCTGACGCTGGCCGCCGCGCTCTCGTGGGCGCTAGGCAATATCACCAATAAAATCATTTTGCGCAATCGCAAGGTGCCCGTGATGTCGCTGGTGGTGTGGAGTGCGCTGGTGCCGATAGTCCCGTTCTTTGCGTGTTCGTGGTGGTTTGAAGGCAGTGAAACCATCGTCGCCAGCTTGGCTAATATCTCTCTGCAAACTCTGCTGGCGCTCGTATATCTCGCCTTTATCGCCACCATCGTAGGCTATGCGATTTGGGGGAATTTGCTCAGTCGCTATGAGACGTGGCGCATCGCGCCACTGTCGCTGTTGGTGCCGGTGGTAGGGATTGTCAGCGCCGCGCTGGTGCTCGACGAGACGCTCTCGCCGCAGCAAATCGTGGGCGCGGCCGTCATCGTTGCAGGCTTGCTGGTGAATGTCTTTGGCGGCATGGTGAGCCAGCGCTTGCTGGTGCGCACCTGATGTTCGTGCGGCGTTAAAGCAGGTAAAAAAAACGCCGCATCGCTGCGGCGTTTGGGGTGTTTACACGTCTTACTTCAGGATTTCAATGCGGCGCGGTTTCGCCTCTTCGGGGACGATACGCTCCAGATCGATGCTCAGCAGGCCCAGCTCAAGGCGCGCATCGCGCACCACGATGTGGTCGGCCAGCTGGAATTTACGTTCAAAATTACGCTCGGCAATGCCCTGGTACAGGTATTTGCGTTCGGGCTGCTCGTCCGGATGGGCGCCGCGCACGATCAGCATGTTGTCGTGGGCGGTAATCTCTAACTCGCTCTGGGAAAAACCGGCCACCGCAATGGTAATACGGTAATGGTTTTCGTCCACCAGCTCGACGTTATAAGGAGGGTAGCCGCCGTTCGCCTGGTTAGGATTGGATTCCAACAGGTTGAACAGACGATCAAAACCGATAGATGAGCGATAAAGTGGTGACAGATCAAAATTACGCATAATAAGACTCCTGATTTTCAGCAAGTTTTGGCAACCTTCCATGCAGGACAGGCTGTGTGGTTCCTGACTGTCCCTGTCGGCAACAATCAGGCAACCGCATGTTAAAAATGGGTACAACGCGGTCGCTTTCAAGGGGTCAATGCGTATTTTTTTTCAGCATAATTCACAAATTGACATACACTCAGTGCATTAATCCCCGGATCGGTTTGACACTGCCACAGAGCGCTGCGTCCTTCCGGTGAAACACTCCAGCCAAGGCGATGCCATGACTGAAGGGAAGACCAACATGAAATTGATGAAAAGCCTATCGCTATCCAGCCTGTTTGTTTGCTGTGCGCTCACCACGTCGGGCTGCGCCAGCGTCATGTCGCACACCGGCGGCGATCAGGGGTATTATCCCGGTACGCGCGCCAGCGCCCGTATCATTGCTGACGATAACAGCGGCTGGGTCATGAAGCCGCTGGCGGTGATCGACTTACCGTTCTCGGCGGTGATGGATACGCTTTTACTGCCGTGGGACTGGCTGCGTGCCGATGACGGCACCCATAAAAATTCCGCGCACGATCGCGTGCTGCAGAGTGAAAAACAAGCGGGCACCGAGGCCAGCCTGGCAACTGCCGCCGCTATGCCTGCGACTGCGCACTAACGTAAAACAGCTGACGCCATCCCGCAACGTCCCGCATATAGGCAATTTTCTCTCCGTCTGGTGACCACACCACCGCATCACCAGACGGCGCGCGCGCGCTGCGCGCAGTGAGCCGCTGGCACTGGCCGCTGGCAACGTCACAGACCATCACGCTGTTATCACACACAAACGCCACCGCATTGCCCGCCGGATGCCAACTAAAAGCCGATTGGATGCTGTGCTGCAGCTGCGTTACCTGACGCGGCGCGCCGCCGTTGGGTGACACGGTCCAGAGCTGAACGGTCTGGCGGTGGTCAGTCATCAAAAATGCGATAGCGCTGCCGTCGGGCGAGGCACGAAGCCAGTGCCGCGGCTGCAGCGCCAAGCCGTGCGTATAAGTGATCCGGCGCTGCTGAACGCCTGCCGGTGGCGCGGGCAGCGTGGTGGCCGTGCCTTCTAACGGCGCGCTGCCCGCCTGCGCGTAATCACTTAACGCTTCCGGCAGATCCACCACGAACACTTCGGGCACCTTGCTGCCGTCCACCGCGCGCGTGTCGCCGATAAAGGCGATGGCCCAGCGCTGCCACTCTCCGTTCGTCTTTTGATAGCCCTGATGGCCAATCCAGCACTCTTCATAGGCGCGATCGATCTGGTCGCTGCCCGGCTGCGGATCGCGCTGCGTCTGGCTGACCAGCACGCAGAAATGGCTGCCATCGTATTCGCGCGGATGCTGCTTCGGTGGGCACACCGGATGCAGCGGAAGCGCCACGCCCACGTTGCGCAGATCTTCGCGCGCATCCCACGCGTGCATCACGTGATCGTTGTAGGTAAAGCTCAGGCGCGATCCGTCCGGACTAAACACATGCACGTGGGAACCGCCGCGCAGGGCACCGGGCGTAAAAGGCGCCGTGATATCGCAAGCGTCCAGATTTTCCGCACGCCCCTGCTGAACGATCACGCCGCGTCGGTGATGAAAATCATAGTGCCAGTGCGCATCGGGGTGTTCGGGGCCGTGGATACAGACATAGCGCGGCGGATTATCCGGACTCACCGTGACAACCCCCACGTGCGCCCCGTCACGCGCCTGATACAGCACCTCCGTGGTGCCGCTCTCTGCATGGACGCGCTCAATGGTTAAGCCGGTAAACGACGCGCCGGAGGGACGCACGTCAAACGCCAGCCACTGGCTGTCTGCTGTCCAGACATTGATATTGGTTAGCTGATGATGACGGGGGGCAAAGGTGAGCTGCTTCTCTGACATAGGACAACCTTACTTTCAACGTTGCCAAATAAAGTACGTGATAATGCCCTGCGCTGCAGGATTTTTGCGGGAGTAAAGGAGAAAAAGTGTGCACCGCCTGGGGCGCAGGCGGTGCGGCGTATTACAGCACCAGTTCCTCAATGGCATGCGCAACGCCATCTTCCCCATTGCTTTTGGTAACGAACTGCGCAATGGCTTTTACGGACTCAATCGCGTTACCCATCGCCACGCCGGTGCCCGCGTACTCAATCATCGCCAGATCGTTTTCCTGATCGCCGATAGTCATCACTTCGTCTCGGGTCAGGCCCAGCTTCTCGGCCAGCATTTTTACGCCCTGCCCTTTATTGACGCGCGGATCGAGAATCTCAAGGAAGTACGCGGCGCTTTTCAGCAGCGTGTATTTTTCGCGCGCCTCCTGCGGCAAACGCTGGATAGCCGCGTCCAGCAGCACGGGTTTGTCGATCATCATCAGTTTGGGAAAACGGGTGGCGCGGTCCATTTCATCCACCGCGCGATAGCGCAAGGGAATGCCGGTCAGGTTGGCTTCATGAATGGTAAATTCGCTGATGTCTTTGTTAGGCGTGTAAAGCGCGCTGCGATCAAAGGCCTGGAAGTGGACGCCCAGCTCGCGCGCGAGCTGTTCCACATACAGATAATCTTCAAAGCCCAGCGTGATCTCTGCGATGCACTCGCCCGTATCGGCATGATGCACCAGCGCACCGTTATAGCTGATGCAGTACTCCCCGGCTTCCGCCAGATCCAGCTCCTTCAGGTAGCGCTGAATGCCGACCAACGGTCGCCCGGTGGTTAACACCACCTTCACGCCTTTTTGATGCGCACGTGCAATCGCGGATTTCACGGCAGGGGTGATCTCATGCTGTGGATTCAGCAGCGTACCGTCCATATCGATCGCAACCAATTTTATCGCCATACCATCCTCGTTAAGTCAGAGTTTGCCTGAATGCTAACGCGATTCAGTTCACATTAACCATTATGGCTGTTTGCGCGGCCTTTTTCTAAGCGCAACAAAAAAGCCATCCGTGTCGCAATGGCTTTTTTTGTGCTGATGCGCGGGCGCTTAGTGATGCATGTTCTCTTTACTCATGTCTTTCATGTCCGTGCCGTCTTGCTGCTGGGTCTCTTTCATCTCCATGCCGTCTTTGTGCATGGTCTCTTTCATGCTTTTTTGGTCTTTCGACATTTCCATGTGCATGTCATCACTCATCATGGCGTCTTTTTTCATGGCATCGGCTGCGTGCGCGGCTGAAACGGTCATCGCAGCGGCGGCCAGAAGGGCCAGAGCGGTCTTTTTCATTCACTGTGTCCTTAATTAACATATGGAAGAGAGGGCTTTGGGATAAGCATTCACACGCGCGGCTGCGGTGCGGCCTCAATATTTCGTTAACCCCCCTTTCGGCCATACAAGAAATGTCTCAAACGAACAGCACGCACGCGTAATCCGCGCCTAAAGGCCCAGAAAGCCAAAACCACGCCGCTTCGCGCCTGTGGCCGCCGCGCGTCTGCGGCGGCCAAAAAAAAAACCTTCCGAAGAAGGGTTTTTCACGTCTGCGCGGTTTATCAGATATCGATGTTCGCCGCCTTCAGGGCGTTCTCTTCAATGAACGCACGACGTGGCTCCACCGCATCGCCCATCAGCGTGGTGAACAGCTGATCGGCCGCGATAGCGTCTTTGATGGTCACGCGCAGCATGCGACGGCTGTCCGGGTCCATGGTGGTTTCCCACAGCTGATCCGGGTTCATCTCGCCCAAGCCTTTATAGCGCTGTACCGACAAGCCGCGGCGTGACTCTTTGACCAGCCACTCAATCGCTTGCTCAAAGCTGGCCACCGGCTGACGACGATCGCCACGCTCAATGTACGCATCTTCTTCGATCAGGCCGCGAAGTTTCTCGCCCAGCGTGTAGATTTTACGGTACTCGCCGCCATCGATGAATTCGCTATCCAGCGCATAATCGGTGTCCACGCCGTGGGTGCGCACCCGCACCACCGGTTCAAACAGCTGCTGCTCGCTGTTTTCACGCAGCACCGCCATGTAGGTGCTGCCGTGTGCTTCACGCTCGTTGAGATACGCCACCAGCGCATTCAGCCAGCCCTCTACCTCAGCACGGTCGGTCAGCGCCTTCAGCGTTGGGTGATAAATCAACGCGCGCAGCAGCGCCATCGGGAAGCGGCGCTCCATGCGTTTGATCATCTTCTGCGTACTGTTGAACTCCGCCACCAGGTTTTCCAGCGGCTCGCCGCCGAGCGCGGGGGCGCTGGCGTTAGTGTGCAGCGTTGCGCCATCCAGGGCGATCGCAATCTGATACTGATCCATCGCTTCATCATCTTTGATGTACTGCTCTTGCTTGCCTTTTTTCACTTTGTAGAGCGGCGGCTGCGCGATGTAGACGTGGCCACGCTCGATGATTTCAGGCATCTGACGGTAGAAGAACGTCAGCAGCAGCGTGCGGATGTGTGAGCCATCAACGTCCGCATCGGTCATGATGATGATGCTATGGTAGCGCAGCTTATCGGGATTGTACTCGTCACGACCAATGCCGCAGCCAAGCGCGGTAATCAGCGTGGCGACTTCCTGCGACGCGAGCATTTTGTCGAAGCGCGCTTTCTCTACGTTGAGGATTTTTCCCTTCAGCGGCAGAATCGCCTGGTTTTTACGGTTGCGGCCCTGTTTAGCGGAGCCGCCTGCGGAGTCACCCTCCACCAGGTAGATTTCTGACAGCGCCGGATCGCGCTGCTGGCAGTCCGCCAGTTTGCCCGGCAGGCCTGCGAGATCCAGTGCGCCTTTACGACGCGTCATTTCACGGGCGCGACGAGCGGCTTCGCGCGCGCGCGCGGCATCAATGATTTTGCCCACGACGATTTTTGCGTCGGTAGGGTTCTCCAGCAGGTATTCGCTCAACAGCTCATTCATCTGCTGCTCAACCGCGGATTTCACCTCGGAAGAGACCAGCTTGTCTTTGGTCTGCGAGGAGAATTTCGGGTCCGGCACCTTCACCGATACCACGGCAATCAGGCCTTCACGCGCATCGTCACCGGTAGCGCTGACTTTGGCTTTTTTGCTGTACCCTTCTTTGTCCATATACGCATTCAGCGTACGGGTCATCGCCGCGCGGAAGCCCGCCAGGTGCGTACCGCCGTCGCGCTGGGGAATGTTGTTGGTGAAGCAGTAAATATTTTCCTGGAAACCGTCGTTCCACTGCAGCGCCACTTCCACGCCAATGCCGTCTTTCTCGGTAGAGAAATAAAACACGTTGGGGTGGATCGGATTTTTGTTGCGGTTGAGGTACTCAACAAACGCTTTGATCCCGCCTTCGTAGTGGTAATGGTCCTGCTTGTCGTCGCGCTTGTCCTCCAGGCGAATGGAGACGCCAGAGTTCAGGAAGGACAGCTCGCGCAGGCGCTTAGCCAGAATCTCGTATTCGAAGTCGGTGACGTTAGTAAAGGTGTCATGGCTTGGCCAGAAGCGCACGCGGGTACCGGTGGTCTCGGTATCGCCGGTCACGGCGAGCGGTGCCTGCGGCACGCCGTGCACGTAAGTTTGCTGATGCACTTTGCCGTCGCGACGGATGGTCAGCTCCAGCTTTTGTGACAGCGCATTGACCACGGAAACACCCACGCCGTGCAGACCGCCGGAGACTTTGTAAGAGTTGTCATCAAATTTACCGCCTGCGTGCAGCACGGTCATGATGACTTCAGCAGCCGACACCCCTTCTTCCGGGTGAATGCCGGTGGGAATACCACGACCATCATCCTGAACGGAAACGGAGTTGTCTGCATGGATGGTCACCTGGATTTCACTACAGTGACCGGCGAGTGCTTCGTCGATTGCGTTATCCACGACCTCGAATACCATGTGGTGCAGACCGGTGCCGTCATCCGTATCGCCGATGTACATGCCCGGGCGCTTGCGTACCGCATCAAGCCCTTTAAGGACTTTGATACTTGAGGAGTCATAAGAATTCGACATCAACGTTTCTCGCTCATTTAATCTTCAGGTTGAACCGCTATTTTACCCTGTTCCACGCGGAACATCTTGCCCTTTTCGTCGCTCATGTCGATTACATGTTCAACGCCGATGGCGCTAACAAACACCTGTGCCCGCGTGGCTTTGAGCCGATCGGCCAGCAGCCGACGACGGCTGTCATCCAGCTCCGACGCAAAATCATCAATGAGATACAAACAGCGGCGTCCGCTGCTGTTTGTCAGGTATTCACCCTGCGCCAGGCGCAGCGCACACATCAGCAGCTTAAGCTGACCGCGTGAGAGTAAATCTTCTACCGGCGTGCCGTCCGCACGAATGCGAAAATCGGCTTTATGCGGGCCGCTGGCGGTGTAGGTGAGCGCGCGGTCGCGCTCGAAGTTGCGCGCCAGCAGTTCCGCGTAGTCGCTCTCTTTATCCCAGCCGCGCTGAAAAGAGAAAGAGAGCGCGAACTCAGGTAAAAACTGACTGCAGGTCGCCACGATCTCTTTGGCGATCGCGGCACTGTATTCGGCGCGCCACTGACTAATTTGCTCTGCCAGCGGCACCAGTTCCTGATCCCAGGGACGCAGCTGGCCATAGTGCGATACCTGGCGCAGGGCCGCGTTGCGCTGCTTAAGCAGACGGCGCAGATTGCTCCAGGCCAGAAAAAAGCCTGGGTAGGCATGGAAGCAGCCCCAATCAACGTAAGCTCGTCGATACTTGGGGCCGCCGTTAAGCAGCGTAAACCCTTCGGGCGTAATCAACTGCATGGGCAACAACTGCGCCAGCTCGGCCACTTTGTGCCCGTCACTGCCGTCAATGCGCACTTTGCTGTCGCCCGCGCGGTTTTTGGTTAGGCCCACGGACAGGTCGCGCTCGCGGCCTTCAATGCGGCCATGCAGGACAAACGCATCCTGCTCATGACGGATCACGCGGCCGGCTTGCAAGCTGCGAAACGCACGCCCGTGGCCCAGCGTGTAAATCGCCTCCAGCACGCTGGTTTTGCCGCTGCCGTTAGCACCGACCAAAAAGTTAAAGCCCGGCGCTAGCTGTAAATCGGCCTGCTCAATATTGCGGAAATCTTTAATCAGGAGGCGGGTTAAAGCCATGAATCAATCCAGCTGCGCATTAAGAAGGGAGTGTTCACCTCACCCTGTTATTCAGGGCGTAAACGGCGAAGCCAGTTTGCACACGGCCAGCGCGCAGCCCCTGAAGCATACTGAAGTATGCTTCCAGGGACGAGCGCTGCCCGGGAGCAAAATAGCGAGTAAGTTAGCCCGCTAAACGATCACAAGCGCATCGGCATGACGACATAGGCTGCGGCAGGGCTTGCCACGTCCTCAATCTGCACGCTGGACACAGAGTCGGTAAGCAGCAGGCGCACATTCTCGCACTTCAGCGCATTAAGCACGTCCAGCACATAGCTGACGTTGAAGCCGATCTCTAATTCGGTGCCGCTATAAGACACGTCCAGCATCTCCTCGGCTTCTTCTTGCTCCGGGTTATTTGCCGTTATCTTAAGCTGATTTTCGGTAATATAGATGCGAACGCCGCGGAACTTCTCGTTCGACAGGATCGCCGCACGGGCAAAAGCCTGCTTGAGCAGATCGCAGCCGGCTTCCAGCACCTTGTCGGGATTTTTAGGCAAGACGCGCCGGTAATCCGGGAAACGTCCGTCCACCAGCTTAGAGGTGAAGATAAAATCACCCACGTGCGCGCGAATATTGCTGCTGCCAATTTGCACCCGCAGCGGCGTCTCACCGCCATCCAGCAGACGCACCAGCTCAATAACGCCTTTACGCGGCACAATCACAGAATGGCTAGGCAGCGCCTGACCAATCGGCATTGAGCAGACCGCAAGACGATGACCATCGGTGGAAACCGTGCGCAGCTCCTCGCCTTCCGTCTCAAACAGCATGCCGTTGAGATAGTAACGAACGTCCTGATGCGCCATGGAAAACTGGGTCGCTTCAATCAGACGTTTCAGCGTGGCCTGTGGCAGCGTAAACTCGACGTCGCTTTGCCAGTCATCCAGGTTCGGGAAATCGCTGGCGGGCAGCGTTGAGAGCGAAAAGCGGCTGCGGCCAGAGCGCACCAGCATGCGATCGCCTTCCAGCATCACGCTGATCTCTGCCCCTTCGGGCAATCCGCGGCAAATATCGAGAAATTTTCGTGCAGGCACGGTGGTGGCACCGGGCTCATGCGCCTGGGTCAGCGCCACGCGCGCGACCATTTCCATTTCTAAATCGGTGCCGGTAAGCGACAGCGTACCGTCATTCACCTGCAGCAATAAGTTGCCCAGAATGGGCAGCGTCGGGCGTCCGCCAAGCGGACCGCTTACCTGTTGCAGGGGTTTTAGCAACTGCTCACGTTCAACAATAAATTTCATAAGCGTCAGGAAGATAAAGTTCGAATGAGGTTAGAGAAATCTTCTTTGATGTCGTGGCTCTCTTCACGCAGCTGCTCAATTTTCCGGCAGGCATGAAGCACGGTAGTATGATCGCGGCCACCAAACGCATCGCCGATCTCCGGCAGGCTGTGGTTGGTTAACTCTTTGGCCATCGCCATCGCCATTTGGCGCGGACGGGCTACCGAGCGCGAACGGCGCTTCGAGAGTAAATCCGCCACTTTGATTTTGTAATATTCCGCCACCGTTTTTTGGATGTTATCAATGGTGACCAGCTTCTCCTGCAGCGCCAGCAGATCGCGCAGGGCTTCACGCACAAAGTCGATAGTAATCGCGCGGCCGGTAAAGTTAGCGTTCGCGATGACGCGGTTCAATGCCCCTTCAAGCTCGCGCACGTTAGAACGCAGGCGCTTGGCGATAAAGAACGCCACTTCACCCGGCAGACGGATGTCGTTTTCATCGGCTTTCTTCATCAGGATGGCCACGCGCGTTTCCAGCTCAGGCGGCTCAATGGCGACGGTCAGTCCCCAGCCGAAGCGGGATTTCAGGCGATCTTCTACACCATTGATCTCTTTTGGATAGCGGTCAGACGTCAGGATAATCTGTTGGTTGCCTTCCAGCAGCGCGTTGAAGGTATGGAAAAACTCCTCTTGAGAACGCTCTTTGTTGGCAAAAAACTGAATGTCATCGATCAGCAGTGCGTCAACGGAGCGGTAATAACGCTTAAACTCCTCGATGGCGTTGTTTTGCAGCGCTTTTACCATGTCCTGAACGAAACGCTCGGAGTGCATGTAGACCACCTTCGCGTTGGGTTTGCGCGCAATAATGCCGTTGCCCACCGCATGTAACAGGTGCGTTTTCCCTAACCCCGTGCCGCCATAAAGGAATAAAGGGTTATACGCACCGCCAGGATTGTCCGCCACCTGACGCGCCGCCGCGCGGGCCAGTTGGTTAGATTTACCTTCAACGAAGTTATCGAAATTGTGACGATTATTGACATTAGAACGGTAAGTGACGTCGGCGGGTGCCGGTACAGAATCCCAGCTAGGACGAACCGGCGGCGCCGGTGCCGGACGCGGTTCCGCTGGCGCAGGCGCCGCGACGCTGCTGGCCATAGCCGGTTGCGCCACAGGTTGTTGAGCCACCGGGCGCGTGCCCACTTCAAAACGCAAAAGCGGTACGTTCGCACCGCAGAACTCATTCAGCAGCCCGTTGATACTATTGAGGTATTTATCCCGAACCCAGTCGAGTACAAACCGATTTGGTGCATACAAGGCCAGCGTATTGTCGTTTAATTCAGCCTGTAGCGGACGAATCCACATACTGAATTCGGTGGCAGGAAGCTCATCCTGCAAACGGGCAAGACACTGTTGCCAAAGCGTAAGTGACACGGCGGACTCCACTCGTACAAAATCGATAAGAATTTAGGCGCTAATAATAGAAACTGTCTTTTTTGACACAGGCGGTCAGAAAGCGCCTGCGACCGCTATTTGCGGTAGTCTCCGCTGGCGATCGCGGGAAGGATCGTTAGCGGAAGGGCGGATCATAGCGCAAAGCGGCACAGAGATCTTCCCTTTCTACACAGTTTTGCTGCAATTTATCCACAGGCTGCTCAGGTGCCAATGAGTTTACGCCGTCTGGCGAAAAAGCAGGCCAGGATCTTGCTGAAAGCGGCAGATTTTACGCTTGCATCGCACTTTTTAATGTGGATCGCGCCGACGCGATCGCAAGAAGATCCTGGACGATCCTTGCGCTTTCCTTTATTGCCCGTATAATTCTCCACCCGGCATTGGTTCGTAGGGTCTTGATGCCCGGAATAAGTGGGCTGTATCCGGGTTTTCCAGGCACTGCGGCAAGCGAAGTAAATTGACTCTGGACTGTACAATTATTACAATCCCGCCTCTTTATTAAAGACACATTGAGGCGTCGGTCCTTTTACTGGCCAGAAAACGCGTCACCCAGTGAAATTTTTCAAGTTTAGGTAGAAATCGCCATGAAACGCACTTTTCAACCGTCCGTACTGAAGCGCAACCGTTCACACGGCTTCCGTGCTCGTATGGCAACAAAAAATGGTCGTCAGGTTCTGGCACGTCGTCGTGCTAAAGGCCGTTCTCGTCTGACCGTTTCTAAGTAATAAAAGCTAACCCTCGTGGTTAAGCTCGCATTTCCCAGGGAGTTACGCTTGTTAACTCCCGCTCATTTCACTTTCGTCTTCCAGCAACCTCTTCGGGCTGGCACGCCGCAAATCACCATCCTCGGCCGCCTAAATTCGCTGGGGCATCCCCGCATCGGTCTTACCGTCGCCAAAAAGCATGTGAAACGCGCGCACGAACGCAACCGGATCAAGCGATTGACCCGTGAAAGCTTTCGTCTTCGTCAACACGAACTGCCGGCGATGGATTTTGTGATCGTGGCAAAAAAAGGGATTGCCGACCTTGATAACCGTGCGCTGACGGAAGCGTTGGAGAAATTATGGCGTCGTCACTGTCGCCTGGCGCGCGGCTCCTGATCGCCTTGATACGCGTTTACCAGCGCGTCATCAGCCCACTGCTGGGACCCCATTGCCGGTTCCATCCCTCCTGTTCGCAGTATGGGATTGAGGCCTTACGCCGCTTTGGCATCATAAAAGGCAGTTGGTTGACGTTAAAACGCGTATTAAAATGCCACCCTTTGAACCCGGGTGGCGACGATCCTGTGCCGCCAAAAACCTTTGATACCAGAGAACATTAACGATGGATTCGCAACGCAATCTCTTTCTCATCGCTTTTCTGTTCGTGTCTTTTATGATCTGGCAAGCCTGGCAGACGGACCACGCTCCGCAGCCACAGCAAACTCAGACCACGCAGAACACAAGCAGCACAGCGGGTGATGCCGCCACTTCCGGCGTGCCGGCCAGCGGCCAGGGCAAAACGATCACCGTTAAGACAGATGTCCTGTCACTCAACATCAATACGCGCGGTGGCGATATTGAACAAGCACAGCTGCTGACCTACCCGGACAAGCTGGGTTCTGATGCACCGTTCCAACTGCTGGAAACCACGCCGGCGTTCGTTTACCAGGCGCAGAGCGGCTTGACCGGTCGTAACGGCCCGGATAACCCGAACAATGGCGCACGCCCGCTCTATACCACTGCTCAGGATCACTTTGAGATGGCCGATGGCCAGAGCGAGCTGCGTGTCCCGCTGACCTGGACCGGAGAAAACGGTGTGGTTTACACCAAAACCTTCGTGTTCAAGCGCGGTGAATTTGCGGTAAACGTTGACTACAACATCAACAATGCCTCTTCGCAGCCGCTGGAAGTGGCGATGTTTGGTCAGCTGAAGCAGACCATTGATCTGCCTAAGCACCGTGACACCGGCAGCAACAATTTTGCCCTGCACACCTTCCGTGGTGCCGCTTACTCCACCAGCGAGGCAAAATATGAAAAGTATAAGTTCGACACCATCGCAGATAACGAGAACCTGAACACCACCACCAGTAACGGCTGGGTGGCGATGCTGCAGCAGTACTTCGCGACGGCGTGGGTACCGCGCACGCAGGGCAACAACACCCTGTATACCAGCAACCTCGGTAACGGTGTGGCGGCAATTGGTTATAAATCAGCGCCGGTCAGCATTGCGGCGGGCGCCCAGCAAGACCTCGGCGCGACGCTGTGGGTTGGCCCTGAAATCCAGGACAAGATGGCGGCCATCGCGCCTCACCTCGATCTGACCGTGGATTACGGCTGGCTGTGGTTTATCTCTCAGCCGCTATTTAAATTGCTGAAATTCCTGCACAGCTTCATCGGTAACTGGGGCTTCTCCATTATCGTGATCACCTTCATCGTGCGTGGCATCATGTACCCGCTGACTAAAGCGCAGTACACCTCGATGGCCAAAATGCGCATGCTGCAGCCAAAAATTCAGGCGATGCGTGAACGTCTGGGTGATGACAAGCAGAAGATGAGCCAGGAGATGATGGCGCTGTACAAAGCGGAGAAGGTCAACCCGCTGGGCGGCTGTCTGCCACTGGTTATTCAGATGCCTATCTTCCTGGCGCTCTACTACATGCTGTCAGGCTCGGTTGAACTGCGTCATGCGCCGTTTATCCTGTGGATTCACGATCTGTCCGCGCAGGATCCGTACTACATCCTGCCGGTGATCATGGGCATCACCATGTTCTTCATTCAGAAGATGTCACCGACCACCGTGACCGATCCGATGCAGCAGAAGATCATGACGTACATGCCGGTTATCTTCACCGTGTTCTTCCTGTGGTTCCCGTCTGGTCTGGTGCTGTACTACATCGTCAGCAACCTGGTGACCATTCTCCAGCAGCAGCTGATTTATCGCGGCCTGGAAAAACGCGGTCTGCACAGCCGAGAGAAGAAGAAAGCATAACGCCCCGCACCACGCTGCAGGACGTATAATCAAGGGCGACATTTATGTCGCCCCTTTTTTTTCACGTAATAGAGAACCACACCATGAGCCACAGCGACACGATCGTTGCCCAAGCTACGCCTCCCGGCCGCGGCGGCGTGGGCATTCTGCGAATTTCCGGCGCCCGTGCGGCAGACGTCGCGCAGGCGGTATTGGGCAAAGTGCCGAAGCCGCGTTACGCCGACTACCTGCCGTTCAATGATGCGGAAGGCAGCGTGCTGGATCAGGGTATCGCGCTGTGGTTCCCTGGCCCCAACTCCTTTACCGGTGAAGATGTGCTGGAACTGCAAGGCCACGGCGGACCGGTGATTCTCGATCTGCTGCTGAAGCGCATCGTGGCGCTGCCGGGTTTACGCATCGCCCAGCCGGGGGAATTTTCCGAGCGTGCCTTCCTCAATGACAAACTGGACCTGGCGCAGGCAGAAGCCATCGCCGACCTGATTGATGCCAGCTCAGAGCAGGCCGCGCGCTCGGCCGTGAACTCGCTACAGGGTGCTTTTTCGCTGCGCATCAATACGCTTGTGGAAGCACTTACTCACCTGCGCATCTATGTGGAAGCAGCGATTGACTTCCCTGATGAGGAGATCGACTTCCTCTCGGACGGCAAAATTGAAGCACAGCTGAATGCGGTGATCGGCGACCTGAATAACGTCAGGGCTGAAGCGCGTCAGGGCAGCCTGCTGCGCGAGGGGATGAAAGTCGTTATTGCGGGTCGTCCCAATGCGGGTAAATCCAGCCTGCTGAATGCATTGGCTGGGCGTGAAGCGGCGATTGTCACGGATATTGCGGGCACCACGCGCGATGTGCTGCGCGAGCATATCCACATTGATGGCATGCCGCTGCACATTATTGATACGGCTGGCCTGCGTGAAGCCAGTGATGAAGTGGAGCGCATCGGGATTGAGCGCGCGTGGCAAGAGATTGAGCAGGCCGATCGCGTGCTGTTTATGGTGGACGGCACGACCACCGCCGCCACCGAAGCCGCCGACATATGGCCAGATTTCGTGGCGCGACTGCCGCGCGAGCTGCCTATCACCGTGGTGCGTAACAAAGCGGACATGACAGGCGAAACGCTCGGCTTAACCGAAGTAAATGGCCACTCACTTCTTCGGCTTTCAGCGCGGACTGGCGAGGGCGTTGAGACGCTGCGCGACCATCTGAAGCAAAGCATGGGCTTCGCCGGCAATATGGAAGGCGGTTTCCTGGCGCGTCGCCGCCACCTTCAGGCGTTGGAGCTTGCCGCCACGCATTTAGAACAGGGTAAATCACAGCTGCTCGGCGCATGGGCGGGCGAACTGCTGGCGGAAGAGCTGCGCCTGGCGCAGCAAGCGCTGAGCGAGATCACCGGCGAGTTCACCTCAGACGATCTGCTGGGCCGGATTTTCTCCAGTTTCTGTATCGGCAAGTAGCCCATCCCCGCCGTTCTCCGCGGCGGGAAACATGCATCTTTGTTATTTTGCGCCCTCTCGTGTTTGCAGTATAACGGTGGAGCGTCGAGGCGAAAGCGCTTCGGCTCACGTCACCACTTATACAGAAGAATCAGGCGGATATCGTCGCCAGACAGGAGAAGGACATGAGTACACCGCTCGACAGTGCGGCGCTGAACGCGCTGTTTAATGACGCCCGCACCCACAGCCACTGGCAGGAAAAGCCGGTCTCAAAAGATCTGCTGGCGCAGCTCTATCAGCTGACCGCACTCGGCCCAACGTCGGCCAACTGCTCACCAGGCCGTTTTGTTTTTGTCACCTCGCAGGCAGGTAAAGAGAAGCTCAAACCCGCTCTCTCTTCAGGCAACGTCGACAAAACAATGTCCGCGCCGGTCACGGTCATCGTCGCCTGGGATCCGGAATTTTACGAAGCGCTGCCCACGCTGTTTCCCTTTGGTGACGCCCGCAGCTGGTTTACCAGCAGCCCCGAATTGACAAAAGAGACGGCGTTTCGCAATAGCAGCCTGCAGGCGGGTTATCTGATTCTGGCGGCGCGCTCGCTGGGGCTGGATGCCGGCCCGATGTCCGGATTTGATCCGGCGAAAGTCAATGCGGCATTTTTCAGTGACAATAAATGGCAGGTTAACGTCTTGATAAATCTGGGTTATGGCGACACAAGCAAACTGCATCCGCGTCTACCGCGTCTGCACTTTGATCAGGCGACGAAATTCGCCTGATGCCGAGCGCGCCGGAGCGAATCCGGCGCCGCGAAAAGATTATTCACCCAAGCGGTGAAAACCACTGTTGAAGTAGATCATCGGCGCGGCGGCTTCACCGGGCAGCGCAATGCCCACAATACGCGCCATCAGTACGCTGTGCGTATGCCACTCCGCGACCTTCTCCAATTGACAATCAAAGCTGACCAGCGCGTCCGCCAGAATGGGCGCACCGGTGTTCAGCGTCTGCCACTCTCCCTGCTGGAACCGTTCGGCGCGGCGTGCAGACTGGCTAAACTGCGCACAGAGATCGCTGTGGTGCTCACGCAAGACGTTAACGGCAAAGTGTCCTGCGTTGATAATGGCATCATGACTGGATGCACTGCGATTCACGCACACCAGAAGACTTGGCGGCTCGGCGGCCAATGAACTCACGGAAGTGGCGATCAGGCCGACTCTCTCCTCACCCAGCGCAGTCGTCACCAACGAAACGCCCGCACTCAGGCGACGCATACCGTGACGAAATTCATCCAGAGTGATCGATTCCGGGTGAGTAGATGGCGTAACTGACATATAAAAACTCCGGCGTGCCTGTACGGCGAAAAGCGCGTGCGGCGTAAGGTGAATGAAAGTGCGCACGTCAACGTGCTGTTTACTTGTGCAAATCCTACACCACATCACGTTATTCAGCATCTATTCAACGGCCATTTACTTGCTATAACCCACCGCGCCGCGTTCAGCGTTGTCTGAATTTGCGCGCTTGATGATAACGCCAGATGCAAAATCATGAGAAAATTCCTACAATACGCCTGATGATTATCTGACCATTTTCACGGAGCGACAGATGGCTAGTCATTTTGTACGTTGTACGGGCGATGCCCTTTGCAGCACAGTGCAGCGCTTACCACAGGATGTGCTCAACCGCGCCCGGGCGCTGCCAGAAAAGCGGCGCAAACGGTTTCTTATTGCGCGCCAGCTGCTGGCGCAGCTGATGCAGCGCATTTACGGTATCCACGAACTTCCCGCATTGACCACCGGCCCCAACGGCCGCCCGCGCTTTATCGATACGCAACTGCCCGATTTCAGCATCGCCTATGCCGGCAATACCATTGGCGTCCTGCTGGCAGACGAAGGCGGTTGCGCTGGACTGGATATGGAGATCGTTCGCGCTCACAGTCGCCAGACGCAGGATGCGTTGACGCATGGCCTCTCCTCGGGCGAGAAAGCATGGATCAACGCGCAGCAGGATTTTATGGAAGCGGTGACGCAGCTTTGGACGCTGCGCCAAAGTATTCTGAAATTAAGCGATGACGCTCAGCACAGCACCTTACAGCTGCATCCCGCAGCGGGTCGTCTGCGCTCCAGCGTCTTACCTGATGTTCAAGCGGTGTGTGATGCCGAGCCGACGCTGGTGTGGTCGTGCGCCCTCTCGCCCAGTGCGGAGCGGTTAAACCTGTGGGAAATCGATGCGCAGCAGCAATGGCAGCCGCTGCACGAGGTGGAGATGAGCAAACCCAAACTGGGGCCGCGCTCGCTACGCCTCACCAGTTTGGTCTCGGTGCCATCCGCCGCGCCTTATTGCGCGGCGTATCCTACACCGCCTTTAATGTGCGTCGATAAACGCGATTTTTAGTACAAACAGCAGCGCCACCACCACCACACACGGGCTGATTTCACGCCAGCGTCCGGTGCCGAGTTTCATGACGCAGTAGGCAATAAAGCCCAGGGCAATGCCTTCGGTGATAGAGAAGCTGAAAGGCATCATCGCCGCCGTCACAAAGGCCGGTACCGACTCGGTGAGATCGTCCCAGCGCACGCGTGATAAAGAGGCGGTCATCAGTACGCCGACGTAAATCAACGCCCCGGCCGCCGCATAGCCAGGCACCATTGCGGCCAGCGGCGACAGGAACGTCACCAGCAGAAACAGCACGCCTGTGACCACCGCCATCAAGCCGGTGCGCCCGCCGATCGCCACGCCAGAGGAGCTCTCAATGTAGGCGGTGACCGATGAGGTACCCACCAGCGAACCGGTGACCGAGCTGATGCTATCAACGTACAGCGCCTGCTGCATGCGCGGGAACGTGCCGTTTTTATCGGTCAGACCCGCTTTATCCGTAACGCCAATCAGCGTGCCGGAGGAGTCAAACAGGTTGACCAGCATAAACGAGAAGATCACCCCCGACATGCCGATGTTGAAAGCGCCTTTGATATCCACCTGGCCCACCACCGAGCCGATCGCGGGCGGCGAGGCGAACACGCCACTGAAAGTGACATCACCGAGCAACAAGCCAATGCCCGTCGTGATCACGATTGAGACCAGTACCGCCGCGTGGATATTGCGTGAAGCCAGAATCGCGATGATAAAAAAACCCAGCGCACCCAGCAGTACGCTGTGCGAGGTCAGATTACCGATGGTCACGAGGGTGTCGGCATTCGGCACGATAATACCGGCATTTTTTAGTCCCATCAGGGCGATAAATAGCCCGATCCCGGCGGTGATCCCCACGCGCAGGCTGAGAGGAATATTGGCGATCATCCAATAGCGCACGCGCAGCAGCGTGAGCAACAGCAGTCCCAGCGCGCCCCAAAAAATCGCGCCCATGCCGATTTGCCACGAATACCCCATTGCGCCTACCACCACAAAGGCAAAAAAGGCGTTCAATCCCATCGCTGGTGCCAGTGCCACCGGTAAATTGGCCACCAGCCCCATGAGAATGCTGCCAAAAGCCGCAATTAAACAGGTGGTCACGAACACCGCGCGCGTATCCATGCCTGCCGCGCCGAGAATCTGTGGATTAACAAAGACGATGTACACCATGGTCAGGAACGTCGTGCAACCCGCAATCATTTCTGTACGTGCGGTCGTGCCGTGTTCCTGCAGTTTGAAAAGGCGCTGTAATAAGCCGGGATTGGTCATTTCGCTGTTCCGCTGAAAAATTTATCGCCGCGTATCCTATAGAGTTTGGCGCGGCAAAACACGGAATTTTCGCAACCGGTTGCCTGGGGTCGCTTTCTGCGCTCAGTGCGCTAGAGTGTCAGATCATTGTTTCTTAAAAGGATGCTGTGCGATGTCCATTGAATGTGTGTTTTTCGATTGCGATGGCACGCTGGTCGACAGCGAAGTGCTGTGTACGCAAGCCTACGTCAATACCTTTGCTACCTACGGCATTACGCTCTCGCTGCAGGAGATGTTTGAGCGCTACAAAGGGGTAAAACTGTATGACATCGTGCGTGATGTGCTCGCAGCGCATCAGCGCGAGTTACCGCTGGAAGAGGTGGAAACCGCCTACCGCGCCGAAGTCGCGCGCCTGTTTGATCGTGAGCTTAAGCCCATCGCCGGTGCCAACGCGCTGGTGAGCCAGATACGTACGCCGATGTGCGTGGTCTCGAACGGCACGGTAAAAAAGATGCAACACTCGCTGGGGTTAACCGGCATGCTGCCTTACTTTGAGGGGCGTCTGTTTAGCGGGTATGACATCCTGCACTGGAAGCCCGATCCCGAGCTGATGTACCACGCCGCAGAGCAGATGCAGGTGCCTATTGAGAAATGCATTTTAGTGGACGATTCCGAAGCGGGCGCGCGCGCCGGTATCGCTGCTGGCATCGCCGTATTTTATTACTGCGCCGACGCACACAATCCCGATCTGGATCATCCGCTGGTCACGCGTTTCGACAATATGGCCCAGCTGCCTGCTTTATGGCGCGCACGCGGCTGGAACCTGTTGAAATAAGGAGCTCGCCCGCTGAGGGCGAGCCGGACGGCTCAGCCAATCGCGCCCAGCGCATCCTCTTTGCCCTGTTTCCGCGGCAACAGGAACAGCGTGGCGACAATATCCAGAAGATAGATCAGCGCCAGCAGCGTGATCGCAGCGTTGAACGCGATGCTGCTCGCCAGCATCCCGATAACCAGCGGGCCGAAACCGCCCACGCCACGCCCCAGATTAAACAGCACATTCTGCGCCGTGGCGCGCGCCTGCGGCGGGAAGGTGTCGGAAATCAGCGCCCCGTAACCCCCAATCATGCCATTCACAAACATCCCCATGATGGCGCCGGTAAAGAGCATCACGGTGGGATCGCGCAGCTGCGCGTAGATCACTACCATCGCCACCGCGCCAAACTGATACAGCAGAAAAATCTTCCAGCGCGCAAAGCGATCGGCTAGCAGGCCAAACAGCCAGATGCCAAATGTCATGCCCACCACGGTAACGGCAGTCCACAGTCCCGATTTCGTCAGGCTAAAGCCAAAATTGGCGGAGAGGTAGCTCGGCATCCAGATCATCAGGCCGTAGTAGCCAAAGTTCTGCACCGAGCAGAGAATAAAAATGCCGAGGCTGGCTTTACAGGTGGCGCGATCGGCACACAGCAGCCGGAAACGGGCGCGGAAGGAGAGCGGCGGTGCGCTTTGCACGTGGCGCGTGAACGCTTCCGGCTCGCCCATGCTGCGGCGAATCAGAAACGATACCAGCGCGGGCAGCAGCCCAACCAGAAACATGCCGCGCCAGCCAATTACGTTCAGCAGCGGCGGGGTAATAAACGCCGCCAGCAGTACGCCGAGCTGCCAGCCGATGCCCACCCACGCCGAAGCGCGGTTGCGTTTCTCTTTCGGCCAAGCTTCCGCAATCAGCGCCATGCCGATGCCAAACTCACCGCCCAGCCCCATGCCTGCCAGCGTCCGATACGCCAGCAAATCCCAGTATCCCTGCGCCACTGCGCACAGGCCGGTAAACAGGGAAAACATCAGGATCGTCACGGTGAGCATGCGAATACGACCAAAGCGGTCGCTAAGTTGGCCAAACACGATGCCGCCCACCACGGCGCCAATCAGCGTCCAGGTCACCAGCGATCCGGCCTGGGAAGGGTCGAGCATCAGCGAGACGCTGATCGCTGGCAGCATAAAGCCGAGAATAAGCAGATCAAAGCCGTCCATCGCGTAGCCGCTGATGGCCGCAACCATCGCTTTTGCTGGCGTAACGGCTGTTTTCGTTGTGTTGAGAGGAGACATGTCACAGCACCTGGCAGGAAAAGATGCGCCAAGTATAAAGAGAGGGGACCCTACGCACTAATCAGAATTGATGATGGCTGCCTGCTTCACCCGCGGTCACAGGCAGCCCATGCGGCTATGACAGTGGTTTGTTGCTGCCGTCATCGCCTGACAGCAGTTCGTCCAGCTTATCGCCGCCCACGTGGCGGAAATCCTGTCCCTTCACGAAATAGAAGATGATTTCACAGATATTCTGGCAGCGGTCGCCGATGCGCTCGATGGCGCGCGCGCAGAACAGCGCCGTTAATACGCTGGGAATGGTACGCGGATCTTCCATCATGTAGGTCATCAGCTGGCGCACAATACCTTCGTACTCTTTGTCGACTTTTGAGTCTTCACGGTAAATTTTGATGGCTTCATTGAGATCCATGCGCGCAAAGGCGTCCAGCACGTCGTGCAACATCTGCACGGTATGGTGGCCCAGCGACTCCAGGCTAACCAACAGCGGCAAATGTTGCTGGCTAAACTTCTCCAGCGCGGTACGGCTGATCTTTTCCGCCACATCGCCAATGCGTTCCAGCTCAGAGATGGTTTTGATGATCGCCATCACCAGACGCAAATCGCTGGCGGTAGGCTGCCGCTTGGCGATGATACGCACGCAGGCCTCATCGATCTCCACTTCCATCATGTTGACCTTTTGGTCACCGTCAATGACGCGACGCGCCAGCTCGCCGTCCTGGTTGTGCATCGCGGTAATGGCATCGGTGAGCTGCTGCTCCACCATCCCGCCCATGATCATCACCTGGGTGCGAATGTGCTCCAGCTCGGCATTAAACTGACCGGAGATGTGTTTGTTCAGATTTAAATTATCCATGTGCGTCTCCTGAATCAGCCGTAGCGACCGGTAATGTAATCTTCGGTCTGCTTCTGCGCCGGCTTGGTAAACAACGTATCCGTGTCGCTGAACTCAATCAGTTCACCCAGATACATAAAAGCAGTATGGTCAGAGCATCGCGCCGCCTGCTGCATATTGTGGGTCACGATGACCACGGTGTAATCCTGCTTGAGTTCAGTAATCAGCTCTTCGATGCGGCCCGTTGAGATGGGGTCCAGCGCCGAACAGGGCTCGTCCAGCAGCAGCACTTCCGGACGAATAGCAATGCCACGAGCGATGCACAGGCGCTGCTGCTGGCCGCCAGACAGGCTGTAACCGCTCTGATGCAGCTTATCTTTGGTTTCGTTCCACAGCGCAGCTTTGCTCAGCGCCCACTGCACGCGCTCATCCATATCCGCCCGCGACAGCTTTTCAAACAAGCGTACGCCAAAGGCGATGTTGTCATAAATGGACATAGGGAACGGCGTCGGCTTCTGAAACACCATGCCAACGCGCGCGCGCAGCAGCGCGATATCCTGATGCGAAGCCAGAATATTTTCACCGTCCAGCAGAATATCGCCTTCCGCCCGCTGCTCAGGATAGAGCGAGTACATTTTATTGAACGTGCGCAGCAGCGTGGATTTACCACAGCCTGACGGCCCGATAAAGGCCGTGACCTGGTTTTTGGCAATATCCAGATTAATGTTCTTCAGGGCATGGAACTTACCGTAATAGAAGTTCAGATTACGCACCTGGATTTTATCGGCAGAAGTCGTTGCCATACTCATTGCTCTTCTCTCATGTGCAGCGCCGCCAGAGCCGCGCCGTAAAAATTAGTGTTTGCCTTTCGCGAAGACAACCCGCGCGACGATGTTTAACAGCAGCACGCACAGCGTGATGATCAGCACGCCCGCCCACGCCAGGTTTTGCCACTCGGCAAACGGACTCATGGCGAATTTAAAGATCGTCACCGGCAGGTTGGCCAGCGGCTGCATCATGTCGGTGCTCCAGAACTGGTTCGACAGTGCGGTAAACAGCAGCGGCGCGGTTTCACCGGCAATGCGCGCGATCGCCAGCAGCACGCCGGTGATGATGCCGGACACCGAGGCCTTGAGGGTGATGGCGGAAATCATCTTCCACTTGGGCGTGCCCAGCGCGTAGGCGGCCTCGCGCATACTGTCCGGTACCAGGCGCAGCATGTTTTCCGTGGTGCGAATCACAATCGGGATTTGCAGCAGCGCCAGCGCCACCACGCCAGCCCAGCCGGAGAAGTGCTGCATCTGCGCCACCACAATGGTGTACACGAACAGCCCGACCACGATGGAGGGGGCGGACAGCAGAATATCGTTGATGAAGCGAATGACTTCCGCCAGCCAGTGCTTGCGGCCATATTCCGCCAGATAAATGCCCGCCATAATCCCCAACGGCGTGCCAAAAAAGGTGGACCAGAAAATCAATAAGCCGCTGCCCGCCAGCGCGTTAGCAAGCCCGCCACCGGCCGTGTTAGGCGGCGGCGTAGATTCCGTAAACAGCGACCAGCTTAGGCCATCAATGCCTTTGGTCACGGTGGTAAACAGGATCCAAATCAGCCAGAACAGGCCAAACGCCATGGTAAGCATCGACAGCGTTAAGGCGATTTTATTTTTGGTACTGCGGCGCGCCTGCATTTTGCGGCGCGACGCTTCCAGCTCGGCGCGGGCTGTCATTTCTATAGCCGTCATGAACGGGCTCCTTCACTCTTCGCCAGACGCAGGATCATCAGTTTGGAGATAGCCAGAACGATAAAGGTGATCACGAACAGAATCAGGCCCAACTCCATCAGCGCCGCGACGTGCACGCCCGACTCCGCTTCGGCAAATTCGTTGGCCAGCGCGGAGGTGATGCTATTGCCTGGCATGTACAGCGACGCGCTGTCGAGTTGGTAGGTGTTGCCGATGATAAAGGTCACGGCCATGGTTTCGCCCAGCGCGCGGCCCAGTCCGAGCATGACGCCACCAATCACCCCGTTTTTGGTGAAGGGCAACACGATGCGCCAAATCACTTCCCATGTGGTGCAGCCGATGCCGTACGCCGACTCTTTCATCATCACCGGCGTTTGCTCAAACACATCACGCATCACCGAAGCGATGTAGGGGATGATCATGATGGCGAGGATAACGCCCGCCGCCAGAATACCGATGCCAAAGGCCGGGCCGGAGAACAGGGTGCCCACGATCGGAATATTCGATAACACATCGCCCACCGGCGTCTGGAAGTACTCGGCAAACAGCGGGGCAAAAATAAACAGGCCCCACATGCCGTAGACAATACTGGGAATCGCCGCCAGCAGCTCAATCGCGGTACCGAGCGGACGACGCAACCAGCCGGGTGCCAGTTCCGTCAGAAACAGTGCGATGCCGAAGCTCACCGGCACAGCGATGATCAGCGCAATCAGCGAGGTGACGATCGTGCCGTAAATGGGCACCAGCGCACCAAATTCCTCATTCGGCGCATCCCAGGTCTTGCTCCACAGGAAAGAAAAACCAAACTTTTGGATGCTTGGCCATGAGGAGAAAATCAGGGAAACGATGATGCCACCCATCAGCAATAACACGATCAGCGCAGCGAGTTTAACCAGTGCGCCGAAAATCATGTCGCCTTGCTTACCGGGTGCTTTAAATGTCGGCTTAGTTGCAGCCATAGAATTCTCGATTTTCAGGGAAAACTCAGGGCGACCTGTATGCCGCCCGTGCATGCGGCCAGCCAAGCGGCTGGCCGTGTCGGTCGCTTACTGGTAGAGCGCTTTGCCGCTGCTGTCTTTGATGTTGGCTTTCCAGGCTGCGCGGATCTGGGTCACGACGCTCTCTGGCAGCGTTGCATAATCCAGCGCGTTAGCCGTTTTACTGCCGCCTTTATAGGCCCAATCAAAGAACTTCAACACTTCACTGCCTTTCGCCGCATTCGCCTGCTCTTTATAAATCAGGATGAACGTGGTGGAGGTGATTGGCCAGGCATCATTGCCTTTCTGGAACGTCAGGTCCTGGGCAAAGGATTTGCTCCAGTCTGCGCCCTTCGCCGCATTCGAGAAGCTGGTTTCGCTTGGCGCGACCGCTTTACCGTCGGCATCCACCAGCTTGGTGTAAGTCAGATTGTTCTGTTTGGCATAGGCATACTCAACATAGCCAATTGAACCCGGCAGACGCTGTACGAAGGCGGCGACGCCATCGTTACCTTTACCGCCCAAGCCGGTTGGCCAGTTTACGGTGTTGCCTTTACCAATTTTGCTGTTCCAGTCAGCGTTAACTTTGGACAGGTAGCTGGTGAACACGAAAGAGGTGCCGGAACCGTCCGCGCGGCGCACCACGTTGATGTTGGTGTCTGGCAGCTTCACGCCAGGGTTCAGCTTGACGATCGCCGGATCGTTCCACTTTTTGATGTTGCCCAAGTAAATATCACCGACGGTTTTTCCGTCCAGCGTCAGCTCGCCGGATTTCACGCCCGGAATGTTCACGGCCAGCACAACACCACCGATCACGGTAGGGAACTGGAACAGGCCGTTTTTCTGCAGGTCTTCTTCTTTCATTGGCGCATCAGAAGCACCGAAATCAACAGTTTTGGCGATGATTTGCTTCACGCCGCCGGAAGAACCAATGCCCTGATAGTTAATTTTGCTACCGGTGGCTTGCTGGTATTCGGCTGCCCACTTGGCATAAACCGGCGCCGGGAACGTACCGCCTGCGCCCGTCAGATCGGTGGCTGCAAAAGCAGATACCGCGCTTACTGCGACGGTGGCGGCAATGATTCGGGCTACGGTGCTACGCATCAGTGTCATATTCCCTCCAGGGGATTGAAATAATCAGGCTAAATGCCGTTTTAGTAGGAGTCAGTGATTGCTGCTGGAGGGAAAATAGGACAGTTTGATGACAGTGAAATGTACGAAATATGACAGTTATATGACAGGTACACTCATTGGTTTTTTTTATAAAACCCTATCGAAAAGGAGATGTTCGATGAAATTCATGAAGACGCTTTGGGTATGCCACGTAATAGCACTCTCTACGCTGACCAGCGCATGGGCGGATAACGAGCCGGCGGCACGTTTGGACCCCTATTATCAAATGCCGGCCAATATAGGCGCACTGGCCATACTGGAAAGTAGAGGCACGCTTAAGCAATCCTCTGTCACGGCTGAAGAGGTGAGAAAAATGAAAGACGACGTCGCTCAGTTACTCAGAATGCAGGAAAAACAGAATAATACGTTCGATCAACTCTCACGGGAGTTAAGCAGAAAACAAGATGATATCAACAATCTGCAGCGGTCACTGGATGAGGCTAATCGCAGAATCGACAGTCAGCAGCGCGCACTTGATCAAGTAAGCAACAGGATTAAATAAAAGAAATGCGTGAATCCTTGGCGGGATTCACGCGTAAGACACCTTACTCGACCGTGACCGATTTCGCCAAATTACGCGGCTGATCGACATCGGTGCCTTTAATTAAGGCAACGTGATAGGAGAGCAGCTGCAGCGGCACGGTATAGAAGATCGGCGCAATGACCTCTTCCACGTGCGGCAGTGAAATGATTTTCATGCCGTCGCTGTCGCTGAAGCCGGCATCGCGATCGGCAAACACATACAGCAAGCCGCCGCGTGCGCGCACCTCTTCGATATTGGATTTCAGCTTCTCCAGCAGTTCGTTATTGGGCGCCACCACAATCACCGGCATATCGGCATCAATCAGCGCCAGCGGGCCGTGCTTGAGTTCACCCGCAGCATACGCCTCGGCGTGGATATACGAGATCTCTTTTAGCTTCAGCGCGCCCTCCATGGCGATCGGATATTGATCGCCACGGCCAAGGAACAGCGCGTGATGCTTATCAGAGAAGCCTTCTGCCAGGCTTTCAATCACTTTATCCTGCGCCAGCATCTGCTCAATGCGGCTGGGCAGCGCCTGCAGCGCGTGTACGATCTCATGCTCGGTTTCCGGTTTCATGCCGTGCAGTCGGCCCAGTTTCGCCACCAGCATTAGCAGTACGGCCAGCTGGGTGGTAAAGGCTTTGGTCGACGCAACGCCAATCTCGGTGCCCGCGCGTGTCATCAATGCCAGATCCGATTCACGCACCAGCGACGAGCCCGCCACGTTGCAAATCGCCAGCGAGCCGAGGTATCCCAGCTCTTTGGACAGGCGCAGCGCGGCCAGCGTATCGGCGGTTTCACCTGACTGTGACAGGGTGATCAGCAGGCTGTTTTTGCGCACGGCGGATTTGCGATAGCGGAATTCTGAGGCGATTTCGACGTCGCAGGGAAGGTTAGCCAGCGCTTCGAACCAGTAACGCGCCACCATGCCTGAGTTGTATGAGGTGCCGCAGGCGATGATCTGCACGTGTTCAACCTGACTCAGCAGCGATTCGGCATCGGCACCCAGCTCGCTGAGATCCACCTCGCCGTGATGAAAGCGTCCGGTTAGGGTGTTTTTGATCGCATTGGGCTGTTCGTAAATCTCTTTCTGCATGTAATGGCGGTAGAGACCTTTATCGCCCGCGTCATATTGCGCCGTGGATTCAATCTCGGCGCGCTTCATCGGGTTACCTTCGCGGTCAAATACGGCCACTTCACGGCGGGTGACTTCCGCGATATCGCCCTCTTCCAGATAGATAAAGCGGCGCGTCACCGGCAGCAGCGCCAGCTGATCGGAGGCGATAAAGTTTTCCCCCACGCCGCGGCCAATCACCAGCGGGCTGCCGGAGCGCGCGGCGATCAGCACGGAGGGATCGCGGCTGTCCATGATGACCATGCCGTAAGCACCGCGCAGCTGCGGGATCACGCGCAGCACGACCTCACGCAGCGTTCCGCCCTGTTTCTGCTCCCAGTGCAGCAGGTGCGCCACCACTTCGGTGTCGGTTTCTGAGGCAAAGCGGTAGCCGCGGGCGATCATTTGCGCGCGCAGCGGCTCGTGGTTCTCAATAATGCCGTTGTGCACGATGATGATGTGCTCAGAGATATGCGGATGCGCATTGGCTTCTGAAGGCTCACCGTGTGTCGCCCAGCGCGTGTGGGCGATCCCGGTGCCGCCAATCAACGGCTGCTGGTCGGCGGCATCCGCCAGGTTCTGAACTTTGCCTACGCGGCGCAGGCGCGTCACGTGCCCCTGGCGATCCACCACTGCCAGACCGGCAGAGTCGTAACCGCGATACTCAAGACGACGCAAGCCTTCCAGCAGAATCTCTGCAATGTCACGCTGCGCTACTGCACCAACAATTCCACACATAATAATTTCCTGACTTCATGGCGTTCAGCCATTGCGTTGTCATGTGACCTGATAGCCGGCGTGGCCGGTTTCCCCGAGCCTTGTAGAGAGTGGGGATATTTTTATGGCACTGCTAATGGGCAGATCATTGTCTGCCCTAAAGGTTATTTTTTCTTCACAGGACGCTGCCAGCCGGCTTTTTGTACCTGCTCTTTGCGGTTGTAAATCAACTCGCCTGCGGTGACATCCTTCATTACCGTGGTACCGGCGGCGATGGTTGCCCCAGCGGCAACCGTGACGGGCGCGACCAGCTGCGTATCAGAGCCCACAAACACGTTATCGCCGATGATAGTTTTAAATTTATTCGCACCGTCGTAGTTACAGGTGATGGTGCCCGCACCAATATTCACCCCCGCGCCAATCTCGGCATCGCCGAGGTAGGAAAGGTGACCGGCTTTGGATCCTTTGCCCAGCGACGCTTTCTTCATCTCAACAAAGTTGCCGACGTGCGCCTGCTCTGCCAGCGCGCTGCCGGGACGCAGACGGGCAAATGGCCCTACCGTACAGGCGGCGGCCAGGGAGGCATCCTCGATCACCGAATAGGGGCTGATTTCACAGTCGTCGCCAATCACGCTGTTTTTAATGATGCAGCCTGCGCCGACTTTTACGCGGTCGCCTAACGTCACATCGCCTTCAATGATGACGTTCGCGTCAATCTCGACGTCACGACCATGCTGTAACGTACCGCGTAGATCAAAGCGCGCCGGATCGCGCAGCATTACGCCGGCCAGCAGCAGCGCCTCTGCCTGTTCCTGCTGCCAGGTGCGTTCAAGGGTCGCCAGCTGCAGGCGGTTGTTCACGCCGTCGGTTTCGCTGATGCGCGCGGGATGAACCGCGTTGATCGTATGGCCTTCGCGGTGCGCCATGGCGATGATATCGGTAATATAAAATTCGCCCTGCGCATTGTTGTTATCAAGCTGCGCCAGCCAGCGCTTCAGGTCGCCGCCATTGGCGATCAGAATCCCCGTGTTGATTTCCTGGATAAGGCGTTGTGCCGGCGAGGCGTCTTTCTGCTCAACGATGCCGGTAATGGTGTCGTTTTCGCGCACAATACGGCCGTAGCCAGTGGGATCGTCGAGCACGACGGTCAATAAGCCAATGCCGCCAGCCGGTTTGGCTTCGCGCAGGCGCTGCAAGGTGCTTTGCGTGATGAGGGGAACATCGCCGTACAGCATGAGAATATCTTCGTCATCAGCAAAAAAGGGCGCCGCCTGCTGCATGGCGTGTCCGGTGCCGAGCTGTTCAGACTGCAAGACCCAGTTAAGCGCGTTATGTGCCAGCTTCTCTTTCAGCTGCTCGCCGCCGTGTCCATAAACCAGATGAACCTGCTGCGCACCGAGGCCTTTTGCGGCATCAATCACGTGCTGAACCATGGGTTTACCTGCCAGCGTGTGCAGCACTTTCGGCAGATCGGAATACATACGGGTGCCCTTGCCAGCGGCTAAGATCACCACACTCATTGCACTTGTCGACATAACTATCCTGGCTCAATTTAACTTTCGAAAGTTTAGGGTTTAGCCCTGAGATTACTACATTTTTTTCATGTCGAAATTAGAAGGCGAGCGGGGGGTGCATGCGGCGACCCGGCGGTGTTTCAGCTAAAAAAAATGCCAGCCCGAGGGCTGGCATTTCGTGACGCATAAAGCCTGATTACATCGCTTTTTTAGTCAGCTCGATAACACGCAGTTTTGCGATAGCTTTCGCCAGTTCCGCAGAAGCCTGAGCATAGTCCACGTCGCCGTGGCTGCTGTTCATGTGCTCTTCTGCCTTACGTTTCGCTTCCAGCGCGCGCGCTTCGTCCAGGTCCTCACCGCGGATAGCGGTATCGGCCAGAACGGTCGTGCTGCCCGGCTGTACTTCCAGCACGCCACCGGAGAGGTAAATATACTCCTCGTCGCCGTGCTGTTTTACGATGCGAATCATACCAGGCTTGATGGCGGTCAGCAGCGGTGCGTGTCCGGGATGAATACCCAGTTCGCCTTCGCTACCTGACACCTGGATACGCTGAACCAGACCGGAGAACATTTGCTGCTCCGCGCTGACCACGTCCAGATGAAAAGTCATAGCCATACTCTTCCTCCTGGGAAACCGTAATTACAGTTTCTTCGCTTTTTCTACCGCTTCTTCGATCGCGCCGACCATGTAGAACGCCTGCTCTGGCAGGTGGTCGAATTCGCCGTCCATGATGCCCTTGAAGCCACGAATGGTGTCTTTCAGGGTCACGTACTTGCCCGGAGAACCGGTGAAGACTTCAGCAACGAAGAACGGCTGAGACAGGAAGCGCTGAATCTTACGCGCGCGTGCCACCAGCAGTTTGTCTTCTTCAGACAGCTCGTCCATACCGAGGATGGCGATGATGTCTTTCAGTTCCTGGTAACGCTGCAGCAGAGACTGCACGCCACGCGCTACGTCGTAGTGCTCCTGGCCCACAATAAGTGGATCCAGCTGACGGCTGGTGGAATCCAGCGGGTCAACAGCAGGGTAGATACCCAGAGAAGCGATCTGACGGCTCAGCGTAACGGTTGAGTCCAGGTGCGCAAAGGTGGTTGCTGGTGACGGGTCAGTCAAGTCATCCGCAGGAACGTAAACGGCCTGTACGGAGGTGATTGAACCGGTCTTGGTGGAGGTAATACGCTCCTGCAACACACCCATCTCTTCAGCCAGCGTTGGCTGATAACCTACCGCAGAAGGCATACGACCCAGCAGTGCAGAAACTTCTGTACCGGCCAGGGTGTAACGGTAGATGTTGTCGATGAACAGCAGAACGTCACGGCCTTCATCACGGAATTTTTCCGCCATGGTCAGACCGGTCAGTGCCACGCGCAGACGGTTACCCGGCGGCTCGTTCATCTGGCCATACACCAGCGCAACTTTATCGATAACGTTAGAGTCAGTCATTTCGTGGTAGAAGTCGTTACCCTCACGAGTACGCTCACCCACACCGGCGAAGACCGAATAACCTGAGTGCTCAGCCGCGATGTTACGGATCAGCTCCATCATGTTAACGGTTTTACCTACGCCCGCACCGCCGAACAGACCAACTTTACCGCCCTTGGCGAACGGACACATCAGGTCGATAACCTTGATGCCGGTTTCCAGCAGTTCCTGGGAGTTAGACTGATCTTCATAAGAAGGCGCCGCGCGGTGAATAGAGGCAACCTCTATTGCACTGCCGTCTTCTTCTTTCAGGTCGCCTTTCATGTCGATAGGCTCACCCAGCACGTTCATGATACGGCCGAGGGTGGCTTTACCCACTGGAACCTGAATAGGTTTTTTCAGGTCAACGACTTCCAGGCCACGCTTCAGGCCATCAGAAGAACCCATGGCAATGGTACGCACCACGCCACCACCCAGCTGCTGCTGAACTTCCAGCACCAGACGAGCATCACCATTTTTAACCTCGAGAGCGCTATATACCTGCGGTACCGCGTCCTGAGGGAATTCGACGTCAACTACGGCGCCGATAATCTGGACAATCTTTCCAGCTGCCATCTTGAATCCTCTACCTAATTCGTTTTTCCCGTCATACCCGACGTTACGACGATGTTGTTCGCGTTTTCAGCTGAATCGCCGCGTTTCATCAGCGCTTCAGGGGTTCGCTTACCTGCTGCCTTTTTGTAACGTCAGCTAATCAGGGAATGCCTGGTTAAACCGCGGAGGCTCCCGAGACGATCTCGGTAAGTTCCTGAGTGATGCTGGCCTGACGAGCCTTGTTGTAAACCAACTGCAGCTCTTTGATCAGGTTTCCGCCGTTATCGGTTGCAGCTTTCATTGCCACCATACGTGCGGCCTGCTCACTGGCCAGGTTTTCCACCACACCCTGATAAACCTGCGATTCAACATAACGACGCAGCAGGGTATCCAGCAGCGCTTTTGGATCGGGTTCGTACAGGTAATCCCAGGTCTTCGCCTTCATCTCTTCTTCACCTTCTGCTGGCGGTAACGGCAGCAGTTGGGTAATGGTCGGAGTCTGAGACATGGTGTTATTAAACTTGTTGCTGACGATATACAGCTTGTCGATGCGGCCTTCATCGTAGGCCTGCAACATCACTTTTACCGGACCAATCAGGTCAGACAGCGCAGGCTTATCGCCCATACCGGTAACCTGGGCCACGACGTTGCCACCAACAGAGCCGAAGAATGAAACGCCTTTTGAACCGATAATGGCCAGATCGCTCTGTACGCCTTTATCCGCCCAGCCTTTCATTTCTGCCAGCAATTTTTTGAACAGGTTAATGTTCAAACCACCACAAAGCCCGCGGTCAGTCGAAACGACCAGGTAGCCGACGCGCTTAACGTCGCGCTCATCCAGGTAAGGGTGCTTGTATTCCAGATTTCCTAAGGCAAGGTGACCAATCACTTTGCGCATGGTATCTGCATACGGACGGCTGGCCGCCATGCGTTCCTGCGTTTTACGCATTTTGGAGGCGGCGACCATTTCCATCGCTTTAGTGATCTTCTGCGTATTTTTTACGCTTCCGATCTTGGTACGTATTTCTTTTGCGCCGGCCATTAGCTTCTCCTCAAAGCCTTGCGGCCTGCCTTTTCAGACAAGCCGCCAGACATTACCAGGACTGGGTTGCTTTAAACGTTTCGAGGAGGCTTTTCAGCTTCTCTTCGATGTCGTTGTTGTAGTTACCCGCCTGGTTGATTTCAGCCATCAGCTCAGCGTGATCGCGGTCAGCGAACGCCAGCAGAGCGGCTTCGAAGCTGCCGATTTTCGCCAGTTCAACGTCGTTCAGGAAGCCGCGCTCAGCAGCAAACAGTACCAGACCCTGTTGAGCAACAGACATCGGTGCATACTGTTTCTGCTTCAGCAGCTCGGTCACTTTCTGACCGTGGCTCAGCTGTTTACGGGTTGCATCATCCAGATCGGAAGCGAACTGAGAGAACGCTGCCAGTTCACGATACTGTGCCAGCGCGGTACGGATACCACCGGACAGTTTCTTGATGATCTTGGTCTGTGCAGCACCACCCACGCGGGATACAGAGATACCGGGGTTAACAGCTGGACGAATACCGGAGTTGAACAGGTTAGATTCCAGGAAGATCTGACCATCAGTAATCGAAATTACGTTGGTCGGAACGAACGCAGAAACGTCACCCGCCTGAGTTTCAATGATCGGCAGCGCGGTCAGTGAACCGGTTTTACCTTTTACTTCACCGTTAGTGAAGCGCTCAACGTAATCAGCGCTAACGCGTGATGCGCGCTCCAGCAGGCGAGAGTGGAGATAGAACACGTCGCCAGGGAAAGCTTCACGGCCCGGTGGACGGCGCAGCAACAGTGAAATCTGACGGTAAGCAACAGCCTGCTTAGACAGGTCATCGTATACGATCAGGGCATCTTCACCGCGGTCACGGAAGTATTCACCCATTGCGCAACCGGCATACGGTGCCAGGTATTGCAGTGCAGCAGATTCTGACGCAGAAGCCACAACCACGATGGTGTTAGCCAGCGCACCGTGCTCTTCCAGCTTACGTACCACGTTAGAGATGGTTGACGCTTTCTGACCAATCGCCACGTAGACACATTTAATGCCTGAGTCGCGCTGGTTAATGATGGCGTCAATCGCCATTGCAGTTTTACCGGTCTGACGGTCACCGATGATCAGCTCACGCTGGCCACGGCCGATTGGAATCATCGCATCGACAGATTTATAACCGGTCTGTACAGGCTGGTCGACAGATTGACGATCGATAACGCCCGGAGCAATCACTTCAACTGGCGAGAAGCCGTCGTTGTCGATAGCGCCTTTGCCGTCAATCGGTGCACCCAGCGTGTTGACCACGCGACCCAGCAGGCCACGACCAACAGGTACTTCAAGGATACGGCCGGTGCACTTAACCTTCATGCCTTCGGCAAGGTCAGCGTACGGGCCCATCACGACCGCACCAACCGAGTCGCGCTCGAGGTTCAGTGCGATAGCGTAACGGTTACCCGGCAGGGCAATCATCTCACCCTGCATCACATCGGCCAGGCCGTGTACGCGGATGATACCGTCACTTACAGAAACAATAGTACCTTCGTTGTGAGCTTCACTCACGACATTGAACTGAGCAATGCGCTGCTTGATCAGTTCGCTGATTTCGGTGGAATTCAGTTGCATATGCTCCAGTCCCCTTAAGACTGCAAGACGTCTGCCAGACGATCAAGACGGCCGCGTACGCTGCCATCAATGACCAGGTCACCCGCACGGATAACCACACCTGCCATTACAGACTTATCAATTTTGCAATTCAGCTTAACTTTGCGTGACAGACGTTTTTCCATCGCGGTGCTGATTTTTGTCAGCTGGCTGTCACTCAGCGCACTGGCAGAAATCACATCAACTTCGGCTGTCGCTTCATACGCGTCACGCAGTTGAATGTACTGTTCCAGTACCGCCGGAAGCGCGGTCAAACGTCCGTTTTCCGCCATTACCTTGATCAGGTTCTGAGCGGGTTCATCAAGTTGATCACCACAAACGGCAATGAAAGAAGCAGACATCGCTTCCGGCGCAAGTGCACCGGAAAGGAGATCGGCCATCTGATCGTTGCGCGCCACTTCTGCGGCAAACGCCAGCATGGTTTGCCAGCGTTCAATACTTTGATGCTCAACAGCAAAGTCAAAAGCTGCTTTGGCGTAGGGGCGAGCTACAGTAATCATTTCAGACATCAGCCCCTCCCTCCTTACAGTTCAGCGACCAGTTTATCAACGATGTCGCTGTTAGCAGCTTCATCCACGGAACGTTCGATGATCTTCTCGGCGCCAGCTAATGCCAGCAACGCGACTTGCTTACGCAGCTCTTCACGTGCACGTGAGCGCTCGGCTTCAATTTCTGCCTGCGCCTGAGACACGATGCGGTTACGTTCAGTTTCAGCTTCAGTTTTGGCTTCGTCCAGAATCTGGGCACGGCGTTTGTTCGCCTGCTCGATAATGACCTGAGCTTCTTCTTTGGCTTTTTTCAGCTGGTCGGTCGCATTGGCCTGCGCGAGATCTAAATCTTTCTTCGCGCGTTCAGCAGAAGCGAGACCATCAGCAATTTCCTTCTGACGCTTCTCGATGGCAGCCATAATCGGCGGCCATACGTACTTCATGCAGAACGCGACAAACAGAATGAACGCGATGGCCTGGCCGAGGATTGTTGCATTAATGTTCACAGCACAATGCCTCTTATTAAGTTAACTTGCTCTGCCGCTATCAGTGATAAACGGCAGAATCCGTCGCTCATCGCACCGGGTGCCATGAGAGAACAAGGCTACCAGGTTTAGGCGACAGCAAACATCACGTAGAGACCCAGACCTACAGCGATCATTGGGATTGCATCCACCAGACCCATTACAACAAAGAACTGCGTGCGCAGCAGAGGAATCAGATCCGGCTGACGCGCTGCGCCTTCCAGGAATTTACCTCCGAGGATGCCGATACCGATCGCAGCACCGATTGCCGCCAGGCCCATCATCACAGCGGCAGCCATGTACAGCAGATCCATATTCAGGTTTTCCATGACAGTCTCCAGTTTGTTTCAGTTAAAAGCTAAGTTGTTGAGATAAAAAATCAATGTTCTTCAGATGCCATCGAGAGATAGACGATCGTGAGGACCATGAAAATGAAAGCCTGCAGCGAAATAATCAGGATGTGGAAAATGGCCCATGGCACATTCAGCACCCACTGCGACCACCACGGCAGCAGACCGGCAATCAGGATAAAGATCAGCTCACCCGCATACATGTTGCCGAACAGTCGCAAACCAAGTGAAACGGGCTTGGACAGCAGGCTAACGCCTTCAAGAATCAGGTTGATGGGGATGAAGATCGGGTGATTAAAAGGCTGCAGCGTCAACTCTTTGGTGAAGCCGCCAATGCCTTTCATTTTGATGCTGTAGAACAGAATCAAAATAAATACGCCCAGCGCCATAGACAGCGTGATGTTCACGTCTGCAGACGGCACAATACGCAGCGCCGGCAGGCCTAACCAATGCTCACCAATATAAGGCAGCAGATCGATAGGCAGCAGATCCATGAAGTTCATCAGGAAGACCCAGACAAAAATCGTCAGAGCCAGCGGGGCGATAAGTTTACTTTTACCGTGATACATGTCGCGCACGTTGCTATCAACGAAGCCGACAACCAGTTCGATAGCCGCCTGCATTTTCCCTGGCACACCGCTGGTGACGCTTTTCGCCACTTTACGGAACAGCAGCAGGAACACAAGTCCCAGCACTACAGAGAAAAACATGGAGTCCAGGTTTAACGTCCAGAACGTCGCTGGCGCGTCGTGTGCATTCACCAGCTCGAAAGTACGTAAGTCCATCTGCAAATGCGTCAGATGATGACCTATGTATTCCTGCGGCGTTGAGATTTCTCCTGCGGCCATGATGCCTCTTACCCTTTGTTGTTAATTACAGTCGGTGCCACGATTTGAACAACCAGCACCGATAACCAGGTGATTGCGAGTGGCCAGAAGACCGCCCCAAACACACCCAACGCCACAACGAGAAAAATAACGGTGGCAAACACCTTGAGAACTTCGCCGAGGGCGAAACTCCAGGCGACACGTCCTTTAGCCGGTGTTTGATCTTGCAGGCGCCAGGCTAAAAACATAAACAACACGTTTGGCAGCCAGGCTGCCGCGCCACCCGCAATGGCAGAGGCGCCCCAGGTGACATCTTTCAGGGCGAAGCATGCGCCGATGATGACGAAGGTCACCAGCTGGATGACCAGCACGGTCCGGGCTAATTTCACACTGTAAAGAGACACTGACATGACGCTGAACTCTCCTGCCCCGAACGGGGTATGTCGCGTGTCGTATAAGACTGCCTTTACTCTTTTGAGTCAAGCAGCAAAAGCCGTGCAAATTATACGGGCGCCACCTGCGATTTCAATCGCTAAGTAGAGAAAAGGTGAACAATTATTTAAATTTCTTTCTGAAGGCCTATTTTTTAAAAGATTCGATTCCACACGCGCCGGAATAGGGGAAATTTAATAGTGAGTCAGCGTGCCTTTAAAGCGTGCTTTAGATCACATAATAAGCAATAGGCCAACCTGAAAGTTTGCTGCAAATCCATGAACGAGCATTACTCACTAACTTGAAACCCTTATCATTCATGCAGATAAAATTACATCGCCCGTAAAATAAGGACTTATCTGATAAAAACGGGCTATTGACATCACTCTGCGTAATAAAAACGTAAAATGTCTATTACGCTCGCCGATTTATTACCGCGTTATATTTTCTCTCGTGACTATCCGGAGCGGCAAATGCGTTGCCCCAAGTAATAGCGCTGCTAATGAAATGTGAATTATTCGTTAAATGTAACAGGGCTTTTCGGATAATTTCCAGTGGGGATGTTAATCGTAATTCCCTCCCCTGCCCTGTCCAATTCAGCGCGTTACGCGGTTCGATCGCTGTTTTTTTATTCAGCCACCGTGCATGGACTTCATGCAATATATCGCTATTATCCCTGTAACTTGTCGGGTTATTGGTGACAAATCACGACCAAATGCCGTTCGCCGTCCAGCTCAGGTACCTGGAGCGGAACCACACTCTCTACAGTAAAGCCCACCGGCAGCGACGCAATCTCATCGTCGGGGCGCACGCCTTTTAACGCATAGAAGCGCCCGTGCTTGCCTGGCAGCGCATGACACCAGTTCAACATATCTTCCAGCGAAGCAAAGGCACGACTGATGACGCCGTCAAAGGGAGGCTCACCGATGAACTCTTCAACGCGGCTCTGTACTGGCGTGACGTTAGTAAGTCCTAACTCATGCTGTACCTGACGGAGAAATCGAACGCGTTTCCCCAAACTGTCTAACAGCGTGAAATGCGCCTGCGGACGCACAATGGCCAGCGGAATACCGGGTAACCCCGGGCCGGTGCCGACATCAATAAACCGCTCACCTTGCAAATGCGGTTCCACGACCACGCTGTCGAGAATGTGGCGCACCAGCATCTGTTGTGGGTCGCGCACCGAGGTGAGGTTATAGGCTTTATTCCACTTGTGCAGCAGCTCAACGTAGCCCACCAGCTGCTGTTTTTGCTGATCGGTTAGGGAAATGTTCGCCGCGTTCAGCAGCTGGGAGAGTTTGTTAATCACAACGAGAGTTCCAGTCACGGGGCGAGTTGCCTCGCCCAAGGTCAATCAGGCGCTTTTACGCAGCAGCCCCTGTTTCTTCAGATAGATCAGCAGAATTGAAATCGCGGCAGGCGTGATGCCGGAAATACGCGATGCCTGGCCGATGGACGTCGGTTTATGATCGTTGAGTTTGGCAATCACCTCATTCGACAAACCATTGACCTGACGATAGTCCAGGTCAACAGGCAGCAACGTGTTTTCGTTGCGTTGCTGGCGGTCGATCTCTTCCTGCTGACGCGCGATATAGCCCTCGTACTTAACCTGTATCTCAACCTGCTCGGCCGCTTGCGCATCTGCCAGGGCAGGACCGTAACCGGGCACGGTCATCAGCCGTTCATACGTCATTTCCGGGCGACGCAGCAGATCTTCGCCGCTCGCCTCTTTGGTTAACGGTGCACTGATCGCCAGGTTAACGTTGGCCACGTTTTCCGATTTGGGATGCACCCACAGATCGCGCAGGCGCTGACGTTCCAACTCAATGGCTTCCAGTTTTTGGTTGTAGCGTGCCCAGCGAGCATCATCCACCAGCCCCAACGCGCGTCCAGTCTCGGTTAAACGCAAATCCGCGTTATCTTCTCGCAACATGAGTCGGTATTCCGCACGTGAAGTAAACATGCGGTACGGCTCTTTGGTGCCCAGCGTACAGAGATCGTCCACCAGCACGCCAAGGTAGGCCTGATCGCGACGGGGTGCCCAGCCCTCTTTATCCGCCGACAGACGCGCTGCATTCAACCCGGCCAGCAAGCCTTGAGCGGCAGCTTCTTCATAACCGGTGGTGCCATTAATCTGGCCGGCAAAAAAGAGTCCGTGAATAAATTTACTTTCCAGCGTCGGCTTGAGATCGCGCGGATCGAAGAAGTCATATTCAATGGCGTAACCCGGACGCACTATTTTCGCGTCCTCAAGCCCTTTCATCGAGCGCACAATCTGCATCTGCACGTCAAAAGGCAAGCTTGTGGAGATGCCGTTTGGGTAAATCTCGTTGCTGGTCAGCCCTTCGGGCTCCAGGAAGATCTGATGCGCGTTACGATCGGCAAAGCGCATCACTTTGTCTTCAATGGAAGGACAATAGCGCGGCCCGATCCCTTCAATGATCCCGGCATACATCGGACTGCGATCCAAATTCTGGCGGATCACGTCGTGAGTCTGCTCGTTGGTATAGGTGATCCAGCACGGCACCTGCTGAGGGTGCTGCGACGCGTTGCCCATAAACGAGAAGACAGGCATGGGGTTGTCGCCGTGCTGTGGCGTCAACGCTGAAAAGTCGATGCTGCGCGCATCAATACGCGGCGGCGTTCCCGTCTTGAGGCGGTTAACGCGCAGCGGCAAGGCACGCAGGCGCTTCGCCAGCGGGATCGACGGAGGATCACCTGCGCGGCCCCCGCTGTAATTATCCAGCCCGATATGAATTTTACCGTCCAGAAAAGTCCCTACGGTCAGCACCACGGCTTTTGCGCGGAATTTCAGTCCCATTTGGGTGACAGCGCCCACCACACGATCGTTTTCAACAATCAGATCGTCAACCGCCTGCTGGAAGATCATCAGGTTCGGCTGGTTTTCCAGTGCGGTGCGAACGGCCTGCCGGTAAAGCACGCGATCGGCCTGAGCACGGGTAGCACGTACTGCGGGTCCTTTGCTGGCGTTTAGTATCCTAAACTGAATACCGGCGTGGTCGATTGCCGTTGCCATCAACCCACCTAAGGCATCCACTTCCTTAACCAGGTGTCCTTTCCCGATGCCACCGATTGCCGGATTGCAGGACATTTGTCCAAGCGTATCAATGTTATGGGTAAGTAACAGGGTTTGCTGACCCATTCGGGCAGCGGCCATCGCGGCTTCTGTTCCCGCATGACCACCACCAATGATGATGACGTCAAAAGGATCTGGATAAAACATGAAGGGATACCTCGTTAATGTTCAGGCAGGGTTCAATGCCCTGGGCGGTGGATTCTACTTAAATTATGGCGACGGCGAAAGCGGCGGGATCCTGTGGTTTAAAAGAAAGGATCTTTATTCTTTTATATGATCTTCTTGTTAGATCTCTTATTAGGATCGCAATGTTCTGTTGATAACTCGGGAAAGAGGATGCAAATCAAGAGATTAATAAGGATCGCATGCTGTGAGTGATCGGTGATCCTGATCCGTATAAGCTGAGATCAAAATAGCGAGTTATACACAGATTAAAAAAGCAACAGCGGTTATTATCTGGATAACTACCGGTTATACGCATCTAATCAGCTAGGTTATCCACAGACAGGCGGCAGAGAAAACGCAAAATACAGGGAAAAAAACTGCGGATCGGGCTAAATTCCCGATCCTTCACCGCCTCAGGATCGGCTTAAAGCTGCGGATACCAGCTCGCCACCCACTCCTCGGCGGGATCTTCAGGAATCTCGTGCTCCAGTACATCGATCTCAAGACGATCGCCCACGCGTTTTGCACCTAACTCACTCAGCAGCGTCTCCAGCTGTTTGATCGCGCCGCAAAACAGATCGTACTCGCGGTTGCCAATCCCCACTGCGCCAAAGCGCACGGCGGAAAGATCGGGGCGCTTTTCCTGCAGCGCGTCGAAAAAAGGCAGCAAATTATCGGGCAGCTCGCCTGCGCCGTGCGTTGAGGTCACCAACAGCCAAATACCTTCCAGCGGCACGTCATCCAGCTCTGGCCCGTGCAGCGTCTCCGTGGAGAAGCCTGCGTCCTGCAGTTTTTCTTCTAAATGTTCAGCGACGTATTCGGCGCTGCCCAAGGTGCTGCCGCTGATTAACGTAATATTGGCCATGATGCTCTCCCGCACTAAAGGCCAGCATTGTACGCTGTGATCAAGCGGTGATCCACCTGTGGACAACAGGGTTAATAGCAGAAAGCATCACGCGACAAAGCGCACCCAGCATGCGATCTGTGCGGGATAACTCTATGCACAGAAAAGGGCGTTACGGCTTGATCGTGCGCATGATGGGGTTTTGCAGAGAGATCAACGTCTCAGTGGACTGGATTTCATCAATGGTCTGGATCTTGTTGATCAACACCTGTTGTAGGGCATCGATCGAGCGGCACATCACCTTAATGAAGATGCTGTAATGGCCGGTGGTATACCAGGCTTCCACCACTTCATCCAACGCCTCCAGTTTGCGCAACGCGGCAGGATAATCGCGGGCGCTCTTCAGGATGATGCCAATAAAGCAGCACACATCAAATCCCAGCTGGCGGGGATCAATCTCTACGCGCGTGCCCAGAATAATTCCTGCCTGGCGCATTTTTTCAACGCGCACGTGAATCGTGCCGGGGCTGACGTTGAACTGTTTGGCGAGTTCAGCATATGCCGTGCGCGCGTTTTGCAGCAGCGCATTCAAAATGCCGCGATCAAGATTATCCAGTTGCACAGAGTCCGCCATTATCCAGCCTCGTTAAGGTCATGTTGTGTGAGTGGGAAAGAATGTGCAGGAAATAAAAGAGGTAGGCAAGGTGCAGACCGCGTGGCTGCCGCGGTCTGCACGCTTTTTTAGCGCTTACGCCAGAAAGTCAGCTGCGCTTGCGTGTGCTGAAACTTGCGCGCGGTCTCGCGGATCACAAACGGCACATCCTGCGGTGGCGCGATCTCCTCAAAGTCGTCGCGCAGCAAGCGCTGTAGCGCCTGATAGGTGGTCAGCGCTTCTCCGTTTTCACGAATGCCGCCCAGCCAGTTCTCCTTCGGCGTAAATTCTTCCAGCCAGGTATAAGGTGAAGAGAGCACCAGCATTCCACCCGCGCGAATCATCGGCGTGATGTCCTGCAAGAAGCGCGCTGGCTGACGCAGGCGATCGATCAGGTTAGACGCCAGTACCAAATCGTAGCGATTGGGCTGCGGCTTCAGATTGCAGGCATCGCCCTGGACAAACTGAATGCGCTGCGCTTGCGCTTTACCCAGGCCAAAAGTATTGAGACGTACCTGACGATATTCCACCAGATCGCCCTCTTCCGGTACCACATAGCGGAAATCTTCACCGGAGGTGAGCTGCAGCGCGACATCAATAAAGCGCGCCGAGTAATCCATGCCGGTGACGGCGTCAAAGTAGCGGGCCAGTTCAAAACTGGCGCGGCCGGTGGCACAGCCAATATCCAGTGCTTCACCACGCTGTTTACAGTGTGGCAGCAGTTTTTCTACCAAGGCCGCCGCGTAATTGGGCACGTTGAAATAAGAGGGGCCGTATTGGAAATCGAGGTACTGCGACACCATCCCATCGGTTTCGTAGGGATTTTGCGCCATGGTTTCCTGATGAGAGGAAACCACATAGCGGAAACCGGCGTGCTGGAAAAAGTGGCGACGAAAGGCGTAACGTGACGATTTCAGCGCCTCATTACCGGTGGAGATCCAGCTGCCGCCTTTAATAATGCTGTGCTTGCCGTCAAAAGTGGGCGTTGAGAAATCGTCATAAAGCGGATGCACTTTGAAGCCATCAAAGCCGTTGATCGGCGTAGTGGTCCACTGCCAGACGTTGCCGACGATGTCGTAAAATTCGCCTTGTGCGAAGCGATCCACCGGACAGGAGGAGGCCCACCAGGCGAGATTGATGTTGCCGGGCGTGCCGGGCGCGTCTGTCCAGTCTGGCTGATCGCCGTTAACCTGCTCACGTAGCTGCATCCACTCGGCTTCGCACGGCAGCTGAATTTGCTTACCGGTCTCCGCCGCCAGCCAGCGGCAGAATGCGGAGGCTTCCAGCTGATTCACCTCTGCGGGCCAGTCCCACGGCATAGGCACTTCTTCCGTCATCAGGCGCAGCTTAAGCTGTTCAGGCTGCGCAACGTCGCCGACCCAGAAGGTGGGCATCTGTGCCGCAGAAAATTCGCGCCAGCCCCAGCCTTCCTCATCCCACCAGCGGCGTTCGTCGTAGCCGCCCGCGGTGATAAACCGATAAAACTCCGCATTACTGACCAGCATTTTGCTGGCTTTGAACGGTTTAAGCTCGGTATGCAGGCGGCCATATTCGTTGTCCCAGCCGTACGTATCGTCGGTTTTACCCTGCTGCACGTGTCCGCCCGACAGGGCAACCAGCGTATTGTCGGGCACTGCCGCGCGGTCGTGACGGGCAAGTGGGCAGGCGGGCCAGTGCGGCTGTGATTTTACCCACGCTACGGGCAGCTGGCGAATCAGTACGCTGGACGTTTCCAGATGGATGCGTTCATGCTCAATGCCCATCAGAACCACCCATGCTGGGCTTTCCCAGGTAATAGGCAAATCCAGCGGCATGGTGCGGATAAAGTCACTGACGAGGCTTTTTACTTTGCCGCGATAATCGCGAACTTCCGCAACCGTCGGCCAGTCATAATGGCTCTCATCCAGATCGTCCCAGCTCATCTCATCCACGCCGATCGCCATCATCGCTTCGATGCGATCGTCCACGCGCTGTTCCAGATAGCGTCCCGCCATCAGTTTATTTACGTAAAACGTAGCGGTATGACCGTAGTAAAAGATCAGCGGATGCCGCAGCGAAATCGCCTTATTGAAATAGGCGCGTTCATCCTGCAGGCAGTCAAACAGGCTCTCGTAGAGCGTCCAGGTTTGCGTAAAGTAGGCCAGTAACTCGGCGCGCTTTTCGTCGCTGCTGGTGCCAGAAAGCCGAACGGTACGGGTCGGCGCGGGTAAGTGAGAGTGGGGATCGGCGGTGGTCACAGTGAACTCCGTAAGCTGAATAAACACAGCGGGTAATTCACTATAGCAAATATGCATTTCTGCAAGATGAATTAGCGCCGCCAGCGCCGCAGCAGGCGGTTTTTGAGACCTGTCTCAAACCGCCAAATATGATCGAATATCCGTAAAACCCCAGGCTTGCCGTGGGTCGACATGGCCACGGCGTGGAAACGTTGCTGATGGTGAAGCTGGCGCTGCTTGATGGTGGCAATGAGCGCGTCGGGCAGGCGCTGCGCAATAAAGTCAGAGACCACCACGGCATCGGCTTCTTGCCATGCGCTGCCCTCCATGCGTTTCACCACCTCGGCAAGGCAGGCCGCCAAATCGGTACCGCCGCGAAAGCGCTGGCTCAGAAAGCGAATCGCTTGTTCAATACCGTTATCGGCGGTGAGTTCGTAGCCAATCACGTCATGCGCGAACAGCATGATGTAGCAGCGACGCCGATCGGCTAGCGCCACTTTCAGCAGCGCAAGACAAAACGCTTTGGCACAGCGTTCGTTGAAGCCGCCCATGGAGCCCGACGTGTCCACGCAGACAATAAACGGCCCGCGCGGCTGCGCCTCATGCTGCTGGTGGCTGACCGGACGGAGCGATACGCTATCATGCCAGGCGTCGCCCTGCAGCCGATACGTCAGCAGCCGTTTTTCAACCAAACGGCGATAAAACTCCAGTTCCAGCTCGCTGATGCTGAGCGCCGCCAGCTCCGGCGGCAGCAGGCGCAGCACATCGTCGCTTTGATGCAGCCCGCTGACCTCTTCTGGCACGTTATCCGGCTCGCGTACTAACTGATGAAATGCTTCCAGCGGCGCCTCCTGCGACGGCACCGACTTTGCCTCGCGGCTGCGCCCCAGCTGCTGTGCCAGTTGCATCAGCTCGGGTTGCTGCGCCAGAAAATCACCAAATTGCACGATTAATTGGGCGTCACCCGGCTGCAATGACGTTTTGCTGAGATCCCACAGGCGCCCGGCCGCGGCTTCATCATCATCGGTTAAAATCGGTGCCAGCTGACCGCTGATCGCCATCTGCTGTTGCAGTTCGGCCATCAGTCGCTCGCGCTGCTCTTCCAGGATCGATTCATTGAGGGTCAGGGTTTGCAGCGTCAGGCTGAGCCGCCAGCGCTGTAGAAACAGCGTATGCTGCGCGTTACTGAGCTGGGCATGGTCGGTGTGCAGCAGCAGTTTGCTGGCATCGGCGATAAAAGGGGAAGCCAGGTGAGTCAGCTGGTGCATGATCGCCGGCAGCTGTTTTGAAAAAGCAGCGGTGTCGATCAGCTGCATCTGTTGAAACAGTTGAAACTCTTGCGCCAGCGCTTCAGGCACCGGCGTGGCGCGGATCTGATCAGCGATCTCATGTCGCCAGCGTGGGAGATCGAGCATCAGCGCCTGCTTCATGCGAGGGAATTTTTCAAAGAACAGCGCCAGCTGTGGAGACGCCAACAGCGCGATGATCAGGTCTTCGATAAGCTCCGTTTCCCCGATGGAGAGCAGCGCGCTCAGCGACTCCAGTGAAATCATTTTCGCGCCTGTTTCAGCTGTTCCGCCACGTTCTGGAGGCTGGTTTCAATAAGGGCCAGCCACTCATCGCTGATGAACAAACAGCGCTGGTGCTGGCTAAACAGCGTGCGCTGCGCGCGCAGCTGGGTCTCCAGTGCATCGTAGGCTTCCTGAATTTCCTGCGGCACGGCCTGGCTGTTTGCGGCGCCCGGTAGCGTCAAACGGGTTGACTGCAAACTGGTGTCACGCAGCGTGAGGCAATGGTGGCTATCCACCAGCAGATCCAGCGTTTGCGCAAAGCCAATGCCATTGAGCTTGCCGCGTATATCGCCGCCTTTCAGCAGCCACTGTTCCAGCGCTTCTCGTCCCACCACCACGTGTGAAACCTGGATATCGTGCAACAACAATGGCTGCTGCAGCATCAGCGTCAGCGAATCTTCGATCAGCGAGGCGGGCAGTGCGTAGTGCGGCTTGCGGCTAAACATGCTGCTGTGTTTTTCCAGCGTAAGCGCCTGCGCCACGCTCTGCTGCTGTTGCAGCGTCAGCCGCCGCGCGTTTATCTGCTGCAGCGTGTGCAGTAGCGACTGCTGCTGCCAGGCGTGCTGCGTCATCAGAGCATTGAGTTCACTGTCCAGCAGCTTCATGGAGGCAACATCGTGCCACAGGCAATCTTTGAGCAGCACCAGATCAATCGGCGCAATTGCTGTGCGACCGCTGTAAAACGCGCTGGCTTGTAAAAGATGAATGGCTTTTTTCCAGCGGCGATCGGAGATGTAGGGCGCGTTCGGCAAATTTTCCAGCTGCTGACGCAGCTGATAAATCAGCTCAAACACGTGATCGGGCAGCGCCACCTGGGTGATGCCTTTTTGCCACTGCTGGTACTCTTCATCGCTGATACGCAGCGCTTCTGCTACCGGATTATCATTTTCATCCTGCTGGTGGGTGAGCAGGCTACGGAAATTCTGCTTTTCATGTACGTTGTCCAGCCACAGCCGAATCAGCATGCGGTCATACAGCGCCTCCAGTCCGCTGTCGGCTTCCGGCAGCTCATTGGAGGCGGTCACCAGCAGACGCATGGGGATTTTTTCTTCGCAGTCGCCGTTGCGAAAGCGGCGTTCATTGATGGCAGTGAGCAGCGTGTTCAAAATTGCCGGGCCCGCCTTCCAGATTTCATCGAGAAAAACGATCTCGGCATCGGGCAGATAGCCCTTGGTCAACCGCTGATAGCGGCCCTCATCTTTGAGCGCCTGAATGGACAAAGGGCCAAACACCTCTTCCGGGGTGGAGAAACGGGTCATCAGATATTCAAACGCGCGGGCGTGCTGGAAGGCGTATTTCAGGCGGCGGGCTATCAGGCTTTTGGCGATGCCCGGCGGCCCGAGCAAAAAGACACTTTCACCACTCAATGCCGCCAGCAGGCAGAGCCGAATCGCATGATGCCGTTCATACAGCCCCTTTTCCAGGGCGTTACTCAGGCGAGAAATTCTTTCTGCCAAAAGATGGGGTTGAGCCATAATCACATCATTGTCCTTCTGAACCTTGAGCCGTCACATTCTGGCGAGCGCAATACTCTACTGATTATCATGCGTGAAAGCGTTGATAGCCGTCAGCTTTTTTGTTTCAGAAGGTTGAAACGCAGTAACGTGCGGGTTTCGTAAGGCTTTTTGGCCCAATGTCGGCGAATTAACGGGTTGATAAGCGGATAATCACGCTTTTGAAAAGTGGGTTTTTTTGGGAATATGTGCATACTGTGCGCTTTTTGATGATGAGAGCGAAACGTTACGGCCTCTTTCGCTCCTGAAAAAGACAACCTATGAGCTCGGATAAGAAACAGTCCCTTGGCGCCGTCACGCTGGCCGCAATTGGCGTGGTGTATGGCGATATCGGCACCAGCCCACTCTATACCTTACGCGAATGTCTTTCGGGACAGTTTGGCTTTGGCGTGGAGCGTGATGCGGTCTTTGGCTTCCTTTCCCTGATTTTTTGGCTGCTGATTTTGGTGGTGTCGCTGAAATACATCAGCTATGTCATGCGCGCGGACAACGCGGGAGAAGGCGGTATTCTCACCTTGATGTCGCTGGCGGGACGCAACACCGGCGCGCGTGCTACCGCCATTCTGGTCATCATGGGCTTAATTGGCGGCAGCTTTTTCTATGGCGAAGTGGTGATCACGCCCGCCGTGTCAGTGCTGTCGGCGATGGAAGGGCTGGAAATTGCGGCCCCGAGCCTGGATACCTATATCGTGCCGCTGGCCATTGCGGTGCTGACGCTGCTGTTTATCATTCAAAAGCACGGCACCGGTATCGTTGGAAAGCTGTTCGCACCGGTGATGCTCTTGTGGTTTATCGTCCTCGCCTTACTGGGCGCGCGCAGCATCATGGGCAATCCAGAAGTGCTGCAGGCGTTGAATCCGAGCTGGGCGGTGCATTTCTTTATCGAATACAAAAAAGTGTCGTTCTTTGCGCTCGGCGCGGTGGTATTGGCCATCACCGGCGTTGAAGCACTCTACGCCGATATGGGGCATTTTGGTAAATTGCCGATCCGTCTGGCGTGGTTTGCGGTGGTGCTGCCGTCGCTGGTGCTTAACTACTTTGGTCAGGGTGCGCTGCTGTTAAAGCATCCCGAAGCTATTAAAAACCCCTTTTTCCTGCTGGCCCCGGACTGGGCGCTGATCCCGATGCTGATTTTGGCGACGCTGGCAACGGTGATCGCTTCACAGGCGGTGATCTCGGGCGTGTTCTCGCTGACCCGTCAGGCGGTGCGCCTGGGCTATCTGCCGCCGATGCGTATTGTTCATACCTCGGAAGAGGAGTCGGGGCAGATTTACATTCCGGTGATTAACTGGCTGCTCTATTTCTCGGTCTTGATTGTGATTATCGGCTTTGAGCACTCCAGCAACCTGGCGGCGGCCTATGGCATCGCCGTGACCGGCACCATGGTGCTGACCGCGATCCTGTGCGCCACCGTGGCGATTCAGAATTGGCACTGGAACCGCTATCTGGTCGGCCTGCTGCTGGCGGGCATGCTGTGCATTGACGTGTCGCTGTTCTCCGCGAACCTGGTCAAAATCTTCTCGGGTGGCTGGTTGCCGCTGACGCTAGCCCTGATCATGTTTATCGTGATGACCACCTGGAAAAGCGAGCGCTTCCGCCTGCTGCGCCGTATGCACGAGCACGGCAACTCGCTGGAAGCGATGATCGCCTCCCTGGAGAAGTCACCGCCGGTACGCGTGCCGGGCACGGCCGTGTATATGTCGCGCGCGCTGAACGTGATTCCCTTTGCTATGTTACATAATCTCAAACATAACAAGGTGTTGCATGAGCGCGTGGTGCTGCTCACGCTGCGAACCGAAGATGCGCCTTATGTCCATAACGTGCGCCGTGTGACCATTGAGCAGCTGTCGCCGACCTTCTGGCGCGTGGTGGCGAGCTACGGCTGGCGAGAAACGCCCAACGTTGAAGAGATATTCCACCGCTGTGGCTTAGAGGGGCTTAACTGCCGGATGATTGAAACCTCGTTCTTTATGTCGCACGAGTCACTGATTATCGGCAAGCGGCCTTGGTATTTACGGCTGCGTGGCAAGCTGTTCCTGGCGCTACAGCGTAATGCGCTGCGCGCACCGGATCAGTTTGAGATCCCGCCTAACCGCGTGATCGAGCTCGGTACGCAGGTGGAAATTTAACGCGGCGCCTCACCAACGCAGCGTGACGCGCAGCCCTTGCGGCACGGCATGACCAAATTCAAGACGCATGCCGTGCAGCTGAGCAATGTTTTTCACGATGGATAAGCCTAAGCCGCTGCCAGTCTGCGCCTGGCCCGGCGGTCGCCAGAATCGTTCCCCCAACCTCTCCCGCTGCTGCTCGCTAACGCCTGGGCCATTATCTTCCACGGTGAGGCGGCGCGCGGCCAACGTCAGCTGAATCTGCGTACCCGCAGGTGCATAGCGCAAGGCGTTATCCAGTAAATTCCGCAGCAGCAAACTCAGCAGCAGCGGATGACCGTTCATCACTGGCTGCGCCTGAAGGTGGAGCCGTATCTGCATGCCCTGCGCGTCGGCCTGCGACATCTGTTCAGCGATGGCGCTTTGTAGCAGCGTGGCCCAGGATACCGACTGAAATTCGCTGCGTAAGTCATCGGCCTCCACACGCGACAGCGTCAGCAGCTGATCCACCAGTCGCGTGGCGCGTGCAATACCGCTGTCGAGCTGGTGTAGCGCCCGTTGGCGCATCGGTTCATCATCGTCCGCCAGTTGAATCACCTCGCTCTGCACCCGCAGCGCCGCCAGCGGACTGCGCAGTTCATGGGCCGCATCGGCGGTAAAGCGGCGTTCGCGTGCCACCTGCTGCGCGGTTCGGCTGAACAGGTCGTTGAGCGCGGCCAACAGCGGTTTCACTTCATTGGGTACGCCTTTCGTGGCAAGCGGCGTCGCATCGTCCGGTTGGCGCTGGTGGAGTGACGCGGTAAGACGTTTCAAGGGACGCAGTTCGAACCACACCAGCGCTAGCAGCAGCAGTAGCATTAACGGCATAGCGATCAGCCACGGCAGTAAGCTGCTGAGCGCCAGATCGCGCGTCATGTCATCGCGGTATTCCCACTCCTGCCCTACCGCCACGCGGTAGCGCTTGTCCGCCGACGAGAGCCACAGCAGCCGCCAGCGGTCGTCGTCGTCTTCTAATTGATCGTCTTGAAACCCATCGTGCTGGGGGTCGAAACGAATATCGCGCCCGTTCTCACCGTCGTTGAGCAGCGGTTCGCCCGCGGCAGTAAACAGCGCAAAGGCCAGCGCGTCATCATCCTGTTTACCGCGATGATGACGCAGCAGACGCTTGGTTTTTGGCAGGGCGTATTCGTGCAAATTATTGGGGTCGAGCGCCAGCAGGCGTTTGGCGAACAGCATCTGCTGGGTATCAAACAGCGTGTTCACGTTGTCGCGCGTTTGCTGCCAGGCGCGCAGGCCAGCCAGGCTGCCGCACATCAGGATCAGCAACACAACGCCGACGGCGAGACGCAAAAACAGGCTCATTCTGCTGCTCCCAGCATGTAGCCAACGCCATGCACGGTGCGAATAAACGCGCTGCCCAATTTCTTACGCAGATGGTGAATGTGCACTTCGACGGCGTTGCTGGAGACGTCATCGTCCCAGTTGTAGAGCTTCTCCTCCAGCTGGGCGCGCGTCAGGACGCGTCCGGGATGGCGCAGAAACAGCTCCAGCAGCGCCAGTTCGCGGCTCTTGAGCGCGATGGCCTCGCCGTCCAGCCAGACACAGTGGCTGGACGGTGCCATCACGACGTTGCCATGGCGCAGCTCGGGCTGCAGTTGACCGTGGCGGCGACGAATCAGCGCTTCCAGGCGCGCGGCCACTTCCGTCAAGGCAAACGGTTTACACAAATAGTCATCGGCGCCAAGCTGTAATCCTTGTACGCGCTGATCCAGCGCATCGCGCGCGGTAAGAATCAGCACCGGCACGTCTGCCCCTTGCTGGCGCCAGTCACGCAGGATGGCTAATCCGTCACGCTCTGGCAGCGATAAATCGAGGATCACGGCATCCCACGGGGCCGCGTCCAGGGCGCGATAGCCCGCTTCGCCCGAAGCGAACCAGTCCACGCTAAACCCCAGCTTGGTCAATCCGACTTTCAACCCGTCGCCAATGATCGCGTCATCTTCAATTAACATAATACGCATGCGTTCTCCTTTGCTCTCTGCGCCGTTATACGAAGCGATTTAGTGCAAGTACAGTATTTATCGCCGACGTTAGCTTATTTTTACTCAATGATAAGCCCTTAAGATCCTGTTAAGAACGCTGTGCTTTACTCATGGACGTAACCTTTCCCTTTCCCAACAGAGGCAGGCAAATGAAAAAGCATGCAGCGTTATTAGCAATCGTAGCCTTAGCGACAACGCCGGTGATGGCCGCGCAATCAGGTGGCTTTGTGGATCCCGGCGCGCCCGCGAGTCAGTCGGCTAAAGGCGGCTTTCAGCCGAATCAGGCCAGCGTGACCACGGTAAAACAGGCTGAAGAGATGAAGGATGATAGCTGGATCACCCTGCGTGGCCATATTGAGAAACAGATTGGCGATGAGGATTACCAGTTTCGAGACAGCAGCGGCACGATGAAAGTGGAAATCGACCACAAGCGCTGGAATGGCGTGACCGTCACGCCGAAAGATCAGGTTGAACTCACCGGCGAACTGGATAAGGATTTCAACGCCGTTGAACTGGATGTTAAACAGGTGCGTAAACTTCCCTAAGGCCTGCCGCGGAGCCCGTCCGTGGCTCCGCTTTCTACCCCAAACTCAAATTTTTCACGGCGCACGCGAAACGTTTCGATAATGATCACATTTCTCTTATTCCGTCATTGAGTTGCCTTGTACATTTTATACACTCCAGCAAGCGAAACGTTTCGCTGTGGAGTGGAAGAAATGAAAAAAGGTCGCTTACTTAACGCTGAACTCTCTCATGTGATTGCTCGCCTGGGGCACACCGACACGCTGACCATCGCCGATGCCGGTTTGCCGATCCCAGCCGGTCCGCAGCGCATTGATCTGGCTTTGACACCGGGCACGCCTGCGTTTTTACAGGTGGTTGAGGTCGTCACGCAGGAGATGCAGGTCGAAAGCGCCCTGATGGCGGAGGAGATTAAGCAGCACAATCCGCAGCTCCACAACGCACTGCTCGCTGTGCTCGAAGCCTTGCAACAGCACCAGGGAAATGTGATTAGCCTTCATTACACCAGTCATGAACAGTTCAAACAACAGACGCAGAGCAGTCAGGCGGTCATTCGCAGCGGAGAGTGTTCTCCGTATGCGAATGTCATCCTGAGCGCCGGCGTCACCTTCTGAGGTCAGCATGCAACCTTTATTGCAACTCAAAGGGATAGAAAAATCGTTTCCCGGCGTGAAAGCGCTGAATGGCGCCTCGCTGGCCGTTTATCCCGGCCGTGTGATGGCGCTGGTGGGTGAGAACGGTGCCGGGAAATCCACCATGATGAAAGTGCTCACCGGCATTTACTCCATGGACGCCGGTTCGCTGCAGTGGTTGGGAAAAGAGGTCACCTTTAGCGGACCCAAAGCCTCACAGGAAGCGGGCATTGGCATCATCCATCAGGAGCTTAACCTGATCCCTCAGCTGACGGTGGCTGAGAATATTTTCTTAGGGCGCGAAGCGGTGAACCGCATTGGCCGCATTCAGTGGAAAACGATGTATGCCGAAGCCGATGCGCTGCTGAAGCGTCTTAATTTGCGCTTTAATAGCCACAAGCTGGTCGGCGAGCTGTCGATTGGCGATCAGCAGATGGTGGAAATCGCCAAAGTGCTTAGCTTTGAGTCGAAAGTCATCATTATGGATGAACCCACTGACGCACTTACCGATACCGAAACGCTGTCGCTGTTCCGCGTGATCAATGAATTGAAAGCGCAGGGCTGCGGCATCGTTTACATCTCGCACCGCATGAAAGAGATCTTTGAGATTTGCGACGACGTCACCGTGTTTCGCGACGGGCAATTTATTGCCGAGCGCGCGGTAAGCGATCTCAGCGAAGAGCGTCTGATCGAAATGATGGTTGGCCGTAAGCTCGAGGATCAATATCCCCATATCGAAAATCCACCCGGCGCGGTGCGGCTTACGGTGGAAAATCTCAGCGGTCCGGGTGTGGATAACGTCAGCTTTACCCTGCGTGAAGGGGAAATTCTTGGTATTTCCGGCCTGATGGGGGCCGGACGTACGGAGCTGATGAAAGTGCTCTACGGCGCGCTGCCCCGCACCCAGGGCAAGGTAACGCTCAACGGCCGCCAGGTGATCACCCGCACGCCGCAGGACGGACTGGCCAACGGCATTGTGTATATCTCTGAAGATCGCAAGCGCGATGGCTTGGTGCTGGGCATGTCAGTCAAAGAGAACATGTCGCTGACGGCGCTGCGCTATTTCAGCCACGCCTCGGGCACCCTCAAACATAGCGAAGAGCAGCTGGCCGTGGGCGATTTTATCCGCCTGTTTAACGTGAAAACACCGTCGATGGCGCAGCCGATTGGCCTGCTGTCGGGCGGGAATCAGCAAAAGGTGGCGATTGCGCGCGGCTTGATGACGCGTCCAGACGTGTTGATTCTGGATGAGCCTACGCGCGGCGTGGATGTTGGCGCAAAAAAAGAAATTTATCAGTTAATTAACCAATTTAAAGCCGATGGGCTGAGCATCATTCTGGTGTCATCTGAAATGCCAGAGGTACTGGGCATGAGCGATCGCATCTTGGTGATGCACGAAGGCCATCTCAGTGGCGAATTTTCCCGTGAAGAGGCTTCTCAGGAATCCCTGATGGCCGCTGCAGTAGGCAAGCAACACAGCGAGGAGTTAGTTGTATGAGTACCCAAACCTTACCCGCCCGTCGCCGCTGGTTCAGTAAAGCCTGGCTGATGGAGCAGAAGTCGCTGATTGCGCTGCTGGTGCTGATCGCGGTGGTGGCCAGCCAAAGCCCTAACTTTTTCACGCTGCCGAACATGTTCAATATTCTGCAGCAGACGTCGGTTAACGCCATTATGGCGGTCGGCATGACGCTGGTGATCCTGACCTCGGGCATCGATTTATCCGTGGGTTCACTGCTGGCGCTGACCGGCGCGGTAGCGGCCTCGATCGTGGGGATGGAAGTCAATGCGCTGGTCGCCGTGGCGGCATCACTGGCATTGGGGGCGGCCATTGGCGGCGTAACTGGGGTGATCGTGGCGCGTGGCAAAGTGCAGGCGTTTATCGCCACGCTGGTGATGATGCTGCTGCTGCGCGGTGTCACCATGGTGTATACCAACGGCAGTCCGATTAATACCGGTTTCAGCGATAACGCCGATCTGTTCGGCTGGTTTGGTATCGGTCGCCCGTTGGGGATCCCGACGCCAGTGTGGCTGATGGCCGTGGTGTTTGCCCTCGCATGGTACATGCTGCATCACACGCGCTTGGGCCGCTACATTTATGCGTTGGGCGGCAACGAATCCGCCACGCGCCTTTCTGGCATCAACGTGAACCGCGTCAAGATTATTGTCTATTCACTCTCTGGTCTGCTGGCGGCGCTGGCAGGTACGATTGAAGTGGCGCGCCTCTCCTCTGCGCAGCCTACGGCAGGAACCGGCTATGAGCTGGATGCGATTGCCGCGGTGGTGCTGGGCGGCACCAGCCTGGCGGGCGGTAAAGGACGCATCATGGGCACGCTGATTGGTGCGTTGATCCTCGGCTTCCTTAATAACGGTCTGAATCTGATGGGCGTTTCCTCTTACTACCAGATGATTGTTAAAGCCGTTGTCATTCTGCTGGCCGTGCTGGTGGATAACAAAAGCAGTAAATCACTCTGACCTTCACACAGGATTATATAAATGAAAAAGTTAACTGCATTGGCCGTCATCCTTGGCGCCACCCTCAGTGCTGGCGCAATGGCCAAGGACACGATTGCGCTGGTGGTTTCCACCCTGAATAACCCGTTCTTTGTGTCGCTGAAAGACGGCGCACAGAAAGAAGCCGATAAGCTGGGCTATAACCTGGTGGTGCTGGATTCGCAGAACAACCCGGCGAAAGAGCTGGCAAACGTGCAGGATCTGACCGTGCGCGGCACCAAACTGCTGTTGATCAACCCCACGGATTCCGACGCGGTAGGCAATGCAGTGAAAATGGCAAATCAGGCCAATATCCCGGTGATCACGCTGGACCGTCAGGCCGCGCAGGGCAAAGTGGTTAGCCACGTCGCCTCTGACAACCGCTTCGGGGGCAAAATGGCGGGTGATTTCATCGCGAAAAAACTGGGCGACGGCGCGAAAATCATTGAGCTGCAGGGCATCGCGGGGACTTCAGCAGCGCGTGAGCGTGGTGAAGGCTTTAAGCAAGCTGCTGATGCACACAAATTCAACGTGCTGGCCAGCCAGCCCGCAGATTTCGATCGTACTAAAGGTCTGAACGTTATGCAGAACCTGCTGCAGGCGCATCCGGATGTGCAGGCGGTATTCGCGCAGAACGATGAGATGGCGCTGGGTGCACTGCGTGCGCTGCAAACTGCCGGTAAAACCGATGTGCTGGTTGTGGGCTTTGACGGCACGGCTGACGGCGTGAAAGCGGTTGAATCCGGTAAGCTCACGGCGACCGTGGCGCAAATGCCTGAGAAAATTGGCGTGATCGGCGTCGATACTGCAGATAAAGTGCTGAAAGGCGAAAAAGTGCAGGCAATCAATCCGGTTGACTTGAAGCTGGTTACTAAATAAAAACCAAAGAAAAGCATGGCAACGCGCCACCGTCTCGGTGGCGCATTTTCTGGATCACGTCTAATGAGCACACACGCAAAACTGGCCGTTCTTGGCAGCATCAATGCCGACCACATTCTTAATCTCGCGCACTTCCCACGTCCGGGCGAAACGGTGATCGGGAAACAGTATCAGATCGCCTTTGGCGGCAAAGGCGCTAACCAGGCGGTGGCTGCGGGTCGTGCTGGCGCGGAGATAGCGTTTATTGCCTGCGTCGGTGCCGATGACATCGGTGAGCGTATTCGTCAGCAGCTTGAGCAGGACCGCATTGATATCGCACCGGTGGAAACGGTTGAGGGTGAAGCGACCGGCGTCGCCATGATTTTTGTGAATGCAGAAGGTGAAAACAACATCGGGATCTATTCCGGTGCCAACGCGGCGCTGACGCCTGCGTGCGTAGCGCGTCATCAACAGGTGATCGCCGAGGCCGACGCGCTGCTGATGCAGCTTGAGTCACCGCTGGAAAGCGTGCTGGCGGCGGCAGAGATCGCGCGTGCGCATCACACTCAAGTGATTCTTAACCCGGCACCTGCCACGCAGCTCTCCGATGCGCTGCTGTCCCATATTGATATCATCACGCCTAACGAAACCGAAGCCGAGATTCTGACCGGCATCGCCGTGAAAAACGATGACGATGCTGCACGCGCCGCTGCTGCGCTGCATGCGAAAGGCATCAATACGGTGCTGATCACGCTGGGACGTCGAGGCGTGTGGCTCAGCGTTGCGGGCGAAGGAGAACGCATCCCAGGATTCAGCGTGCAGTCGGTCGACACCATTGCGGCGGGCGATACGTTCAACGGTGCGTTTATTACCGCGCGGCTGGAAGGCATGGCGCTGCGCGAGGCGGTGCGCTTTGCCCATGCGGCGGCGGCCATCGCGGTAACGCGTCCTGGCGCTCAGCCCTCCGTGCCGTGGCGCACGGAAATTGACGCCTTCCTGCTGCAACAGGATTAAGCCCTTGGCTACCATGAAAGATGTCGCTCGCCTGGCGGGCGTCTCCACCTCTACGGTGTCCCACGTTATTAACAACAACCGCTTTGTGAGTGAGCGGGTACGGGCGCGCGTACAGCAGGCCATTAGCGAGTTGAACTACGCGCCCTCAGCGCTGGCCCGTAGCCTCAAGCTCAACGAAACGCGCACCATTGGTATGTTGCTTACCGCCAGCAGCAACCCGTTTTATGCTGAAGTGGTACGCGGGGTAGAAAACTGCTGCTACGAGCGCGGCTACAGCCTGATTTTGTGTAATACCGAAGGAGACGAAGAGCGCATGAATCGCAGCCTGGAAACGCTGATGCAAAAGCGTGTTGATGGGCTGCTGCTAATGTGTACGGAAAGCCATCTGCCTTCGGCCGAAATTCTTAACCGCTATCCGTCCGTGCCCATGGTGATGATGGACTGGGCGCCGTTTGAAGGGCGCGGCGACATTATTCAGGACAATGCGCTGCTGGGCGGTGAGTTGGCCACGCAGTATCTTATCGATCGCGGCTATACGCGCATTGCCTGCATTGCTGGACCGCAGGATAAAACGCCGGCGCGTATGCGCCTTGAAGGTTTTCATAAGGCCATGCGCAACAGCGGATTGTCGGTGCCCGAGGCGTACGTGGTGGACGGCGATTTCGAATTTCAGGGCGGTTTTAATGCCATGAACCAGCTGCTTGCGCTGGAGACACCACCGCAGGCGGTGTTCACGAGCAATGATGCGATGGCGGTGGGCGTTTACCATGCTCTGTTTCAGGCGGGACTTTCGGTGCCGCAGGATATGGCGGTGGTGGGATACGATGATATCGAACTGGCCCGCTATCTAACGCCGCCGCTCAGCACCGTCCATCAGCCCAAGGATGCCTTGGGCGAGTTAGCCATTGATACCCTGATTAATCGCCTGCGCGATCCCGACGCCAGCCAGCAAATGCTTGAGCTGACGCCGGAGCTGGTGGAACGCGGTTCGGCCTAAGCCGCTTTCTTCTTTTTCTCGCGATTGGCGATAAGGTTGCGCCCGTCGCCCGCCCGCAACAGCAAAAACGCGCCGGCCGAGGCCGCAGTGACCACGCCCATGGTCAAGAAGGTGGCATGAAACTGCCCTACGGTGCTGCTTTCCACATCCTGCCAAAAGCGCAGCACCGCCGCGCTAACGGCGACGCCAAAGCTTATCGCCACCTGCTGCGTGACGGCCAGCACGCTATTACCGCCGCTGGCGTTCTCATCATTTAAATCGGCCAGCGTAATGGTGTTCATGGCGGTGAACTGCGTGGACATCGCCATACCCAAGACAAACAGCGCCACCAGTAACAGCAGAATGCTTTCGCCCGGCGTTTGCAGCGCGAAGCTGGCAATCAGCCCGCCTATGATCAGCGTGATACCGACCAGCGTTTTACGATAGCCAAACCGACGCAGAACCGGCGTAACCGTGGATTTAGCCAGCAGTGAGCCGATTGCCGTTGGACCCATCATGCAGCCGGCGATGATGGCGGGATAGCCAAAACCAACCTGCAACATCAGCGGCATCAAGAAGGGTATGCAGCCGGTACCGAGCCGCGCGGCGATATTACCGATGATACCGACGGAAAAGGTGCGCGTTTTAAACATCGGCAAGCTGATCAACGGTGCTGGATGACGGCGCGCGTGAATAATATAGAGGAGCAGCAACCCCACGCCGCTGAGTAAGACCAGACATGCCTGCCACGGAATGACGATGCGCTCGCCAAAAAGCTCAATGCCGACAGAGATGAAGACCAGACCCAAGCCAAACAGGAGGAAGCCGCCAAAATCGAAACGTCGCTTAGGCGTTGTGAAGTCAGGCATATATTTGCGCGCATAGACAATCCCGGCGATGCCAATGGGGATGTTAATCAGGAATATCCAGTGCCAGCTGGCGTAAGTGACCAGCAAGCCGCCCAGCATTGGGCCGAGAATAGGGCCAACCAAACCGGGCATAGTGACAAAATTGAGCACCGGGAGTAGTTCGCTGCGCGGATAAGCACGCAGCAGCGCCAGGCGCGCCACGGGCATCATCATGGCGCCGCCGATCCCCTGAATGATGCGCGACGTGACTAACATGCTCAGCGAGCCCGACAAGGCGCAGGCCAGCGAACCCAGGGTAAAGAGCGCAACGGCGAGAATGAATATTTTGCGCGTGCCGAAGCGATCCGCCAGCCAGCCGCTTACGGGAATAAGCATCGCTACCGTCAACGTGTAGCTAATAATGGCAGATTGCATAGCGAGAGGCGATCGTTCAAGGCTGGTGGCAATGGCAGGGAGCGCGGTATTGAGGATGGTGGCGTCGAGGGCCTGCATAAAGAACGCCATTGCGGCAATCCAGGGCAAACCGGCCATACTGCGCGCGGAACGAATCATTGAGCGTCCTTCTTTGATAATTGTTCAGTTTGCTAAGCGTGTCCGCCGTTCAGGATAGCACTGCTGAAACGACAGATAAGGGTGATTTGTGCCGCTGTGCAGGTGTTTCTGTTCGAATAGTAATCGCGAAACGTTGCTTTTTGACCCTTTCGTACAAAAAAGCCGCTTTCGACCATTTTTTTGCAATAAACCCTTGTCAGCCGGAATTAACGCCCTATAATGCGCCACCACTGAGACGGCAAAGCGGCAACGCAGACGGCTCAGCAGGGCGCGGAGTGATTCGCCCCGCCGGAGAAAAAC
>NZ_JAJSDX010000009.1 GCF_021272205.1 Pantoea sp. Mb-10
CGGGCCGGGCGGCGGCGGCTTTTCACAAGGGGCAATGTCGTTTATTCCTACACGCGTTTGGGGGAGGGGCTGGATTGTGCAGAATGGCATGGAGGTTTTACAACATCTCGTAATAGCTTGTTGTAACTAACAGCCTGATACCTGTCTCTGTGCTCACCCCCTCATAACGAACCGCTCCAGGAGGAATACGTGACTGATGACGCGATAAACCGTAACACGCCGTTACTAAGCATTTGCATTTATGCCTCCGTCCTTTCAGAGGCACCATTATTTGCTACGCTCAGCTCAATTTCACTCCGCTTAAGGAAGCGAACACAATGTTTAAATTTCCCGTTGTTGTAGCCGCAGCAACCGTGCTGCTGGTCATGAGCGCCCAGGTTGAAGCAAAAGGGTGCCTGAAAGGTGCGGTGGTGGGCGGTGTCGCGGGCCATATGGCACATCACGGCGTGGCGGGTGCAGCCGCAGGCTGTGCGGTGGGACATCACATGGCGAACAAAAAACAAAAAGAGCAAAACAGTAAGCAGCAGCAATAGCAGTAATGCTCGCTCGACCTGAGCCCGCTTTTTAGCTCAGGGCGAGCGATAAACGTCCCGCCTGTCCTTGATAACCTCTCTTTCCAAAGCCAATCTACTCCGTCTGCGAAACGGGTTCCCGCGATGAATTGCTATACTTTCTGGTGCCAAAACGTAACGGCAGCCCGCTTACTTGCGCGGCTCGGTATGAACGACCGCGTGCGTAATTTCTCACCTCTTTTCGATGGGGATATTAACCATGTCAGACAGTGATTATGTCGCGCAAACCCAGGATCTCACCTCTTTCGTCGGTATGCATTTTATCTACACCTATGCAAACGGCTGGAAATATGAATGGTATGCACGCAATGAAACCACTTGTGATTACCGTATTCATCAAGGCTTAGTCGGTGGGCGCTGGGTAACCCATCAAAAAATGCATGCCGTACAATTCGCGCCAGGTATTTTTCGCGCTGACTGGCATGAGCCAACCGGCACATGTGTCAGCCTGACGTTTGATATTGGTCAACGACATTTGCATGGCACGATTTTCTTTCCACAATGGATAGCTGGAGAAGGGCAGCATCCAGAAAAAACCATTTGCTATCAAAATGACTTTATCGAAGATATGCACCGCTTTCGCGACGAAGGACCGGCTTATCCCTACATCATTATTTCAGAGTTTGCTGAAATAACGCACATGACAAATCGGGGCGCCAATAATGATGACGTGATCAATGCAGCGCCGGGCCAATTGCCAAGTGATTTCTTCGAAACAGTTAAATAGCCGTGCGGTACAGCACTGCAAATAGACTGCAACTGAATATATTACCGCTGCGTTTATTAAGCTGTTAAGCGCAGCCGTAATATCCCGCCTGACATTTCCCGCACGGCAAAACTCCTCTCTTGTTTAAGACAGTATTCGCCCGTCATTGACCAGGAATACTCTTAATTTCTAACTTAATTAAACATGTACAAGGTGAAAAAATATGTACAAATATAATTTTATTGCCATTGCTTTATAAAGATAAATATTCTGTTATTTTCCCTTAATACCGGACCGTTCGTGCCTTTGTGGAAAATCGATGGCCATCTTGGCGGTGGATAAAGCCGTAATTCTGTACAACATTTAGCGCTGTAAGCGTTTTAATCTATTAACTTCAACGCGAGGAGAGAGAAATGAGCAATCGTCGAGGTGGCGCGGGAAATTTTGCAGAAAACCCAGAACGTGCGCGTGAAGCCGGCCGTAAAGGCGGCACGATAAGTGGTGGAAATTTTCGTAACAATCCCGAACGGGCGATCGAAGCGGGCCGCAAAGGCGGTAAAGTGAGCCGCAGAGTGAAGCCCACGGACAACAATGCGACCGCGGGTTAACATTCTGCACGATGCCGTGAGGTAATAATGCACTGCGCCCGGATGACGATACGCCGGGCGCGCCTGACAGTGCGGCACTGCCACTGAATTAAACATTAACGTGCGTCAGGCAATACCCGCTCAGGTAGCCCCTGTTTTGCCAACGTGCGCGCCAGCAGGGCCGAATAAAGCGGTTTACCGCCAAAGAACTGGGCAGTGAGTGTGGCACCCAAACAGGTAATGATCATCGGTAAAATCAGCTGATAGTTATCGGTCATCTCCAGCACCAGTACAATACCGGTCAACGGTGCCCTCACCGAGGCCGCAAACAGCGCCCCCATTCCCGCCACGGCGAAGGTCGCCGGATCCAGCTGCCAATCCGGAAAACAGCTATAACACAATTGCCCGTAGCACGTGCCTAATAGCGTTCCCAACGTCAACATCGGCGCGAAAATGCCGCCCGGTGCGCCCGATGAGAAACAGCACACTGTCACCAGCATCCGTAAGGCAAAAAGCAGGAATAATGTCTGCACGCCATACTGCCCAGAGGCAAAATCAGGGATCAACGCGATCCCCCCGCTGACCGCCTGCGGCACCACAGTACCCAGCAAACCGCACATCCCCGCCAGTATGCTGCCCCAGAGAACCCAGCGGCCCAACCGTCCCTTATGCAGCTGCATAAACTGGTCCTGCATCAGAAAAATCAGGCGATTAAACGCCACCCCAATAGCACCAAAGAGCGCGCCCAGCAGTAAATAGAGCCACAGCGTGACGGTCGGCGCGTTGCGAAGCTGGCCAATATGAATAATCGCCTCATCGCCGTTGCACAGGCGAAATACCACACTGGAGACAATGACGCCCACAAACACCGCTTTGATCGAGATAGGGTTATAGCGAAACTGCGGACGCATTTCCTCGATGATGAACAGGATCCCCGCCAGCGGTGCGTTAAAGGCCGCAGACAATCCGGCCGCCGCACCAGCGGCCAGCAGCGTATGCCGTGACTCAGCACTCCGTACGCGCAGCATATCGGCACACATTCCGCCAATATTTCCGCCAAGTTGCACCGTCGGCCCTTCACGCCCCAACACCATGCCGGATCCCAGCGCGCCCATGCCGCCGAAAAACTTCACCGGCAACACGCGCCACCAGCGGACCGGCCTTAGCCCCTCCAGCGCGCCTTCGATTTCCGGAATGCCAGAACCGCCCGCCTCAGGCGCAAAACGACGCACCAGAAAGTAACCAATAGCCCCCAGCACCGCAGCAGCGGCAAACGCGGTCACCGCGTGAAGAAGCAGGGATTCACCGACGCGATCGACTACGCTGCTGCGCATCTGACTCACCGCGTTAACGGCGCGATCAAAGGCAACGCCGACCACACCGGTGATCAACCCGACCATTGCCGCCATCATCAACAGCGTAACGGGCGTAGAGTCTCGGCGAAAAAGAGACTGCATAAGCAGAAAGCGTCCCGCCATCTGGCGCTGCAGAGGAGTGGATTTGTTGTTCACGCGTGACATCAGGATCCTTTCAACGTAACAAATGCGGCAATCGCATCATAAAGAGTGGGGCGTGCAGCATAGCGTGGATGAGCGCATTTATAACCGAATAATACGCAACTAAATTTTACGCACAGAGTACGGCGAGGAGGAGTAGGGAAAAAGCGGAGAACAGCAGGGATGTTGCGTAATATAAAACGCGGCGCCGATATTCCAGGCGCCGCGTTAACCGTATGCGAAAGGTTAGATCAGGAAATCATCAAGCGATTTACCGCCGTCGAGCGCAGCTTTAATTACCGCCGGTGTGCGACCCTGACCGGTCCACTGTTTTTCCTGCCCCTCTTCGACATATTTGTATTTTGCCGGACGCGGCGCGCGCTTTGCGCGCGCTTTACCGCTGCTTTGCAGTGCACCCAGCAGTTCATTCGGATCAATACCGTCCTGCATCAACAGCTCCCGGTATTTGGCCAATTTTTCTTCTTTTTCACGCACCGCGGCTTCGCTGGCGTTCACTTCTTCACGGCGCTCAGAAACAATGACGGAGAATTTTTCCAGCATTTCTTCCAGCTCAGCCAGCTGAACTTCACGCGCCTGCGCACGCAGTGTGCGAATATTATTTAATGCTTTAAGTGAATCACTCATTAACTTCTCCTGAAAAGGTTGTCGCAGAACGCTAAAGATAAATTTTTATACAAATTAAAAACGGTTTTCCTGGTGAGCGGAGTGATGATTAATCTCACTGAAATACAGTACATCACATCGCTATTCAATAATAAAGCGTGAAGCGCGCAGTTTTTAAGGGATTTTTATCGCGGGAACATAGCGCCTGTCGTGGCAGCCAGAAACGGGCCAGGTTAAATAGTCTTTTACCCTTGTGCGCCCCCGTTATGGAGACGACATAAGACAAGAATAAATTAGACATTTGACGAGACTGGATGGAGACGTTGCGCACTTAACGTTCGCATGCTGCCCGATTACGGGCGACATAAAATGACGATGCTCTCAACAACGAGCAGGGCATTGCCGGTTATTTCTTTCGGCAATGCCCGCCCCGTTATTGTTCTGATTGGAGCGAAATAGCGAATGTCCCGTTCGGGACAACCGGTAAATATTTCCTGTAGTAATCGAGGTAATTTTTTACCGGATCAACATCGGCAAATTGGGCCGGATAAAGCGACTTCGCAATAAACTGCACCATGGCAAAATCCGATAAGGTACGTGAAGCGCCTTGGTAAACAGCAAATACGCGGTGATTTTTTACCGCGGGGAAATCGCTCCAGCCTGGCCGTTGAGTAAATGCTGCGAGTTTAGCTTCCGCATCCGCTTTTTTTACACCAACGCCCATCGGCAGCGCAGAGGCGATGGCATTATCTTCTCTTCCTGAGAAGAACAGCACGTCGGGGCTGGATGCCAGCACTTTCTCCGGATTCAATTTTCCCCACCACTCAATATAGGGGGCAGCAATATTATCTCCCCCGGCCAGATCGAGCATGGCCCCCCACATATTTTTGCCGTAGGTAAAGGAGTACTCACCGGGCCCGCGATTGCCAAATTCAAAATAGACTTTGGGCTTGGCTTGGTGCGCTGCATTGACGCGTTTTTGCACGTCGGCGATGCTGGATTGATAAAAATCAGCCAGTTCATTTGCACGGGCATTATTACCGGTCAGCTGGCCAAAAATATGGGTTGATTTGACATGCTGTGCGACCGTCTGGGCATTGTAATCCACCACCACCACCGGAATATGAATTTTTTCCAGTTCGGCCACTTCGGCTTTTAGCGCAATATATTGCCAGTTAGCGAGGATCACCACATCTGGCTTCAGGCTAATCAGCTTCTCAATAGAGACATTGTGCAGGTCGACCTCGCCGATATCCGGAATATCCGCCAGAGAAGGGCGATGGTTAACGTACATATTCCAGTTTGCCGGCACCTTGCCGCGCCAGGCTTCACGTGAAATACCGACCACATGGTCGTAGGCCTTTTCACCGCCTACCGCCATATAATCTTCGAAATAGAAGCCCAGCACCGCGCGTTTAACCGGAACATCAACCTTCACGTCACGCCCAGCCGCATCATTGAGCGTAATAACCTCAGCGAAGACGGCTCCGCTGGTCAAGAGACAGCCTAATAACAGGACACCTTTCATCAGGTTGCGACCCATTTTATTCCCCTAAGTGAGCAAAAGAACCCCTGCAAGGCGAATAAGAATAATTGCCATTATCATTAAATGCCAGAGAATTCAGTGGGTCGCTCTAAAGACTATGACACGCAGCGCGATGATACTTCAGGTCGCTTCACAGGCACGATCGCGACCACTTCGCTTCGCCTGCTGGAGTGCCCGCTGAGCGGCTTTGATAAGCGTCTCCGCATCCGTCTCGTGACCTTCAGAAAACAGCGCGCTGCATCCCGCACTGATGGTGATAACGCCCGCAGGTAGGCCAGATGTCTCATGCGCGATACCCAACTCACGCACCGCAATGACCGCACGCTCGGCCACAATCATGGCTTCCGTTCGATCCGTATTGGGCATGATGAGGGCAAAGGCTTCCCCGCCGTAGCGCGCCACCACATCTCCCTGGTAGTGAACGCTCTCTTTTAACGCATGAGCGATATCTTGCAGGCACTCATCGGCGGCAACATGGCCGTAAGTCTCGTTGTAGAGTCGGAAATGATCGACATCAATCATCACCAGCGCCAGCGGGTCACCGCTTTTGTGCGATCGCAACAGCGCCTGCTCCAGCAGCGCGTCAAACTGGCGGCGGTTTGCGAGGCCCGTCAGGCCGTCGACCAGCGCCAGCGACTGCAGGGTGTGGTTGATACTGGTAAGCTCATCACGCACAAAGGTCAGCTCAATCTGACTCTTGGCGTTGGTGCCCACCTGGCGCAACACCATAATTCCCATGCCGGTAATGGCAAATAGCAGTGCCAGGTTCAACAGCACGTTAATCAGGTTGCTGGCCATCCAGTGCATGCGAATGGTATCGAGATCGTAGCCAGCGGTAACAATCAGTGGATAACGTTCCAGACGGGTGAAGCCAAATACCCGCACCACGCCGTCAAGCGTGGATCGCCACATGGCGTTGCCGCTGGACGATGCCTTGAGCTCCGTTTTAAACAGCGGACTGGCGGAGAGTACCCTTCCGATGTACGCATCCGGGAAGGGCCGCACGTAAAGCGCACTGGCATCCGCCAGAATGAGCCCCAGCGTGTCTTTATTGCCCAACGCAAAATAGCTGTAATACTGGCGAAAATAGTCCACGCGCACGGTGGCCAGCGCCACACCGGCAAAATTCCCTGCCGCATCGTTAAGCCGGACCGACACCGGGATCACCAGATCGCCCGTTGAACGGCTGCGTATCACTCGGCTGATCAGAAGGTTGGTGTCGTTATGCAGACGATGCCAAATGAAATAGTCGCGATCGGCGTTACTGGCATTGGTGGGAACAAAGTTGCCTGATGACGCGATCCAATGTCCCTGCGTGTCGTAAACAAACAAACCGTGCAGCTGCGGCAGCTTGCTTTGCTGCTCTTTCAGCTGGTGCAGAAATGCGGGCGTGGCCGCATAGTCATTTCCGCGCTGACGCAGCTGTCGAACGGCGTCAGCCAGGGTGATATCCACCTGCAAAAAGGCATCTTCTGCCTGCTTGGCTAACGAGACCGAAAGGTTGCGTGCATCATCCTTTTTCTCGCTGATGGTTTGTTGCCACGCGTTCCAGAGCGCCCAACCATTTATGGCAATCACAAACAGGCTGGTGAGCAGTAAAAACAGAGCCATGCTCTTGCCCAAAGGGGTCTTGAACAGCGTGAGGCCGCGGGCGCGCGGCGTAATTTTTCGCATAAGTTTCGGTTATGAGGGCAGGCAGCCGGAAATCATACATCAATTATGCGCATGGTCTAAGGTTATGACAGCGCCTATAGGACATTTTTCCCTTGCGGCGCCTCGCTTTGGCTGCCCGCCATGCGCCATCTGGCAGCCCAGGCTTCACGCGGCCCGTCGCTGAAAAGCGATTGCATGCGTCTTATCGATACTTCACGGCGTTTTCGCGTTGAACACGGCAAACGTGCTTCTACGCGCTCAACGCGCTCAACGCGCTCAACGCGCGCGCATGATTGCCGCTCTCTACGGCGTTTATTACAGGGGATAATTCAGTATGTTGCACACTTCAGCTTCTCGCCTGGGCAGCCTGCTGCTGCTGCTGGCGTCACTCGCGAGTGCTGGGCTCGCGCTCTATGCCTTGCTAACACCGTTAACCGGCGTAACCGGTACCCTCGGCGCGCTGGGCGTTGCCATCGCCAGCGTCGTCTTGGCGCTACTGACGTTTCTGGTGCGTCACACCGTGCACCGTGGTGCGCGCCGGTTCTGGATTATCGTCACGCTTTTTGTGCTGATCGGTATCGGATTTGCGGCCCTGCTACTGCATCAAGCCGTTATTACCGCTGCGATGGTGCTCGGTTTAGTGGGGTTAATTCTCCTCAGCCGCGGTACCACGCAATCAACACGCTACGTTAGAGTCTGAGGAGCCGCTCGTGTCACACATTCACATAACACCGCTGCTAAAATGCAGTATGACCGTTCTGGCGCTACTGATGACGCCGCTTACGTTACAGGCTCAGGATAACGCGACTGAAGCGTCGCAGGGCACCCAAGAGAAGCTTAATGTGGATGCCGCCGACCAACAATCACCGGGCACCACCCACACCACGGATGAAGCGACGTCTGGCGATACGGGGCAAGGCGCTGCCTCTGCCGCGCCTCCTGGCTCACCCTTGGTGCCGCAGAGCGCCACCTGGGACAGCTTTCACGGTCAGCTCAACGCACAAAAATACAGCCCCCTGAAGCAGATCACCGCAGAGAACGTCGGCAAGCTAAAAAAAGTGTGGGAGTTTCACACCGGCGACGTTTCAGATGGCGAAGGCGACACGCCTGCGACCGTCTGGTCGGCTACGCCTATTTTTGCCAATGAGACGATTTATATTGGAACACCTTTCGATCGGCTGATTGCGCTCGATCCCGGCACCGGCAAAGAGAAGTGGCACTACGACACAAAATCACCGCGCAAGGCACTGACGCAGCCGGTGCTGAAAAACCGCGGCGTTTCCTACTGGCAGGCTAAGCATCCGGTGGCTGGCGAAGCCTGTCAGAAAATCGTCTATATGGGCACGGTGGATGCCAAACTTTACGCACTTGATGCCGATTCCGGCAAACCGTGTGAACAATTCGCGGATGGCGGCGTGCTGAATGTTGATCAATGGAACACCGTGAATGCCAAATACCCGCTTTCACTGCTGCAGCCGCCTACCGTCGTCGGCGACCATCTGCTGATCGGCTGGGCAGGCAAAGACTGGGCCTACGCCGAAGCGCCTCCAGGCACGGTGTTCGCGATTAACGCCAAAACCGGGGAACGTGAATGGACATTCGAGGCTCTGCCCGCCGATATTCGCGCGCGTACCGGTACGGCCAACGTCTGGACGCATATGTCAGCAGACGAAGCAAACGGCCTGGTGTATCTGCCGGTTTCCTCACCGTCGCCTAACTATTGGGGCGGTAACCGCACCGCGCCTATCCCGCTGGCAACCTCAACCACCGCGCTGGATATCAACACCGGCAAGGTAGTGTGGTCGCGCCAGTGGGTGCACCATGACGTTTGGGATTACGATATCAACTCCGCGCCCACGCTGATGGATATCACCGTTAACGGCAAGCCGATCCCGGCGCTGATTCAGGCGACCAAGCAAGGCTTCCTGTTTGTGGTCAATCGCCTCACCGGCGAGGATGTATGGCCGATTGAGGAGCGGCCGGTGCCGCAGGGCGATGGTTCGGTACAGGGTGAAAAGCTTTCGCCTACCCAGCCGTTCCCAACCAAGCCCGCACCGCTGCTGGATCAGTCTAAAAAGCCGGCCATCTGGACACTGGCCGATATCGTGGGAGCCGGACAGTGTTCGCGCCTGTGGGACAAGCTGCGCTATGACGGCATGTACACGCCCCCTACCACGCAAGGCGAAGGGGCGTTGACCTATCCCGACAGCGCCGGCGGCGTACAGTGGGGCGGCGTGGCGTTTGACCCGCAGAGTCAAGTTGCCGTGGTCAATACGTCGCACATTGTTCAGTACGTGAAGCTCTACAGCCGTGAAGATTACGATAAGGCAGATAAAAACGCGGGTAACGAAAGCGGCTTTGCCCCACAGGAGGGCGCGCCTTACGGTCTGCGGCTGAATGTGGCCAATAACTGGCTTGGCATGCCGTGCTGGCAGCCGCCGTTTGGGGAGATTGTGGCGTTGGACATGCACACCGGTGACGTCAAGTGGCGTCGTCCGGTGGGTGCGTCGCAGCAGTACGGCTTCTTTATGCCGGAGAGCTGGGGATCGCCGACCATTGGCGGCCCGGCGGTCACAGCCGGTGGCGTGATCTTCATTGGCGCATCAATGGACGCCAAAGTGCGCGCCTATTCGTTGGCCAATGGCGAAGAGCTATGGTCGGATCAGGTTGAAGCGCCGGCCGTGGCTAACCCCTCGGTGTATGAGTACAAAGGCCGTCAATACGTCGCCTTTGTGGCCGGCGGCAATACCATTCTGAAGGATCAGGTAGGCGATCAGGTGGTAGTCTACGCACTGCCGCAATAAGCGTCTGACGCGGTTGCCGCGTCTGTTCTCCCCGCCGTCGCCAAAGACGATGGCGGGGAGAAAGGCCTAACACCCGCGTCACTTAATTAAAGACCATCCCGCCATCAATCAGCAGCGACTGTCCGGTCATGTAGTTCGAATCCGGCCCCGCGAGGAATGAAACACAGGCAGCAACGTCTTCCGGCTCTGATAACCGACCCAGCGTGATGCGTTCGGCAAACGCCTGGGTGCCATAGCCTGCGGGTTTCCCCGCCGCTGCCGAAATCTCCCGATCGATAGCCTGCCACATCGGCGTGTTCACAATGCCGGGGCAAAAGGCGTTCACTGTGATACCCTGCGCCGCCAGATCGCGCGCTGCCGTTTGCGTTAGCCCACGCACTGCGAATTTGCTGGAGCTGTAAACCGCCAGTTCAGGGTTGCCCACGTGTCCCGCCTGCGAGCAGGCGTTGATGATCTTGCCGCCGTGCTGTTCAGCGGCAAACGCGCGGATAGCGGCCTGCATGCCCCAGATCACGCCTTTGACGTTGACGTTATAGACCTTATCGACGGTCTCTTCGGTGATGGCCTCGATGGGCGTCGACGGCGCGATCCCCGCGTTATTGACGATGACGTCGAAGCCACCCAGCGCCTGGCGCGCCCGCTCTACGGCGTCGAACACGCGATCGCGCTGCGCCACATCCACCTGCAGCGCCACCGCCTTTCCGCCCGCCGTGATGATGCGGTCTGCGATCTGCTGTGCGGTCTCCGCATTATAATCGGCAACCGCCACGGCAAAGCCGTCCTGCGCGAGGCGAAGCGCAATCGCCGCGCCAATACCTTGTCCGGCACCGGTGACAAAAGCGACTCTGTTTTGCATGTTATTCTCCTTAACGACGTGAAATTACAGGATCTGGCTTAAATGAAGCTGGCTCATCAGGAGCGGGTTATCGCGGTAATCAACCGGCACCGCGACCACCGCCGGACCGTTAACATCCATGGCGCGACGCAGCGTCGGCTCCAGCTCCGCGGCGCTGTTGACGGCAAAGCCCGCCGCACCAAACGCTTCGGCATAGGCCTTGAAGTCCACCGGGCCAAATTGGACGCCGGAGACGCGCTGGTATTTTTTCTCTTCCTGAATCGCCACCATGTTGTAGGCGTTATCAACCCAGATAATGTGCAAAATATTGGCCCCAAGACGGACGGCGGTCTCCAGCTCCATGCTGGATTGCAAGAAGCCACCATCTCCGGACACCGACACCACTTTGCGCGTGGGATCCACCAGCCAGGCGCCAATGGCCCACGGCAGCGCGACGCCCATGGTCTGTTGCCCATTGGAGATCATGATTTGCCGTGCCCGGAAGCTATACAGATAGCGGGCTATCCAGATATGGAAGCTGCCCATGTCCACCGTCAGGCTCACATCGCTGTTCACGATATCCTGCATGGCGCGCACAATGCGCAGCGGATGCAGAGCAAACTGGTCCAGACTTGCCCCTTGCAGCGCAAGCAGTTGACGCTGTTGTTGGCGATCGTTGAGCACCGCGGCGCTCGCCTCGCTCAGCTGCAGCGGGCTGGTGACCCGGTCGGCGATCTTGCGCACCGTCTGCGCAATGTCTCCGACCAGTTCGGCATCGGGCAGATAGCGGTTATCGGTGTCGGCAGGCAGCACGTCAATGTGGACCAAAATGGCGCTGCCGCTATTCCACATCGCCGGCTCGTATTCCACCGGGCTGTAGCCGATGGTGATGATCAGATCGGCCTGCTGCAGTAAGCGATCGCCAGCCTGGTTATTAAACAGCCCTACGCGACCGGCAAAGCGGGAAAAGTGCTCCTGCCGCACCGCACCCGCCGCCTGATAGGTGCTGGTAACCGGGATCCGCGTTTTACTCAACAGCGCATGGATAGCCTCGCTGTTTTCCGGCTGGCTGGCCATTAACCCCAGCAGGATAACCGGGTTTTTCGCCCGGGCGATTTCACGGCTGACCGCGTCAATAAGCGCGTCCGGTGCGGCACCCAGCTGAATGTGTCCCGAGGTATGCAGTGGCGCGCCGGTGACGGGCTGATCGACAATGTCCTGCGGCAGGCTCACAAAGGCTGCGCCGCCGCGGCCGTTTTCCGCGTGTCGAAATGCGTTTGAAACGCACTCCGCCAGCGCTGGCGCATCCGTGACCTCAACGGCAAATTTGGTGACCGGACGAAACATCGCCACCGTGTCCAGACTCTGGTGAACCTGCTTCGCGCTGTCGGCCCGTTTCACCGCACCACCCAGCGCCACCAGCGGATCGCCCTCACTGGTAGCCGTGGCCATGCCGGTAACAAGGTTGGAGCAACCGGGTCCGGAGGTGACCAGCGCCACACCCGCCTTGCCCGTTAAACGGCCCACGGCGGCAGCCATAAACGCAGCGTTGGCCTCGTGGCGTACGGGAATAAGTTGAATAGGGGAGTCCACCAGGGAATCAAAGACTTTGTCGATTTTCGCGCCGGGAATGCCAAAGACATGCTCAACGCCTTGGGTTTCCAGCTGCGCCACTACCAGATCGGCACCGCTGTTCCAGCGCGTAGGGGTTTTTACTGTTTTCATCGCATCCTCTTCGGTTAGCTTTCAACGGCCCGGATCGCCTCATCCAGGTTATCCGGCGTCAGGTCGGCCTGCAGAAATTCACGGTCCTGTGGTAAATCCACCACCAGTTTGCTGATGGCACCAAAGGTCAGCGTGCCCTGCTCCAGGACGTAGTCCAGAATGTGGCCGCCCCCCTGGCGATCATCAGTAATAAAATGTTCGTGATAGCCCGCCACGTTAATTCCCTGCATGTACTGTGGCGTACGAAAGCCGATCAGTTCGCCGCTGCGCGACGTGAAATCAAACGTGGGCTGGTTGTTAATCACATCCGGCATCGCGCGGTAGGGCCGACACTGGCAGGGCACCGTACGGGTGCGTACGGCGGTGAAACGGCCGCTAATGCGTAACGCGCAGAACTGGTTATCCGAGGTGATTTGCGCGTCGATAACGCGGTGCACGTCCTCGCGAGAGGCGGTACGGTCAAAGCAAAACTGATGCTCGGGTGTAAAAAAGGTCATCACGGCAAACGGCGTTTTCTGGTTCGGGCTGGCAGGGCGGGCGCTGCCATCCGCGCGCAGCTGATAGACCTGGCGATCAAAGGCGATCAACTCGCCATCCAGCTGATTGAAGGTACCCAGCCCGAAATCGCCTTTTTGCAGCAGCTGCGCCACCGTGGTCGTGCCGTCATAAACGCCGTGGAGAAGCGCGCTCATTAAAGAGGTTTGATAGATAACCTTTTCTGCCGATTCATCCGCCAGTAGGGCGATTGTTTCCGTAAGCTGACCTTCACAAGAACAATCAGATACAAAATTACTCATGCGCTGCCTCACAAAAAAATAGTTAAGCCGTGTTAACCTTATAGTGAGCCAGCGAGCTCAAGGTATCCAATAGCAAACCCTGTTAACTTCGAGACGTTTTTGATATGGAACTGCGTCATCTGCGTTATTTTGTCGCCGTGGCCGAGACGCTGCATTTCACCCGCGCTGCAGAGATGCTGGGCATGTCTCAGCCGCCGCTCAGCCAGCAAATTCAGCGGCTTGAGCATGAAATCGGTACACCATTGTTAAAGCGCGAAACGCGCGGGGTCTCGCTGACGGAAGCCGGCAGCGCCTTTCTGCCAGATGCCCTGCAAATCGTGCAGCTTGCCGATCACGCGCTGGAGAAAGCGCGCGGTGTGGCGCGCGGCATGAGCGGGCAAATGTCGCTGGGCTTCGCCAGTTCAGTGGCGTTTGCCGCCCCGGTGTTTGACCTGATACAGCGGTTCAAAGCGCGCTATCCCGCCATGGTGCTGAGCACGCGCGAAGAGAATATGGCCCTGCTGATGCAGGATTTACGGGAAGGATTGCTCGATGCGGCGTTTATTCGCCTGCCCTGCGAGAGCAGCAATGCGTTCAACCTCCATGTGATCGCCACCGAACGCATGCTGATTGCGCTGCCTGCCGGGCATCCGCTGAGCGGACAGCGCAGCGTTGCGTTAAGCGCGCTGGCCGGAGAGGCGCTGGTGATGTTTCCCCGCGATGTGGCGCCCAGCTTGTATGAATTGATCGTCAGTACCTGCCTGCGGGCCGGGTTTGACACCGCACGGATACAACAAGCCCCGCAGATCGGTTCCTCATTGGGGATGGTGGGTGCAGGGGGCGGCGTGGCGCTGGTGCCCCACTCAATGGCCTGCGTGAACAATCCTCACGTGGTGTTCTGTGAGATAGAAAATAACACGCTGTTTACGGATATCGCCTTTGCGTGGCGTTATTCGCATCCGGCCCGCACGGTCATGCACATGCTGAGCGTCATCCGCGAAAAGCGTCCCACCCCAGATGCCACAAGGGCTGCGGACGGATAAACATCCAGACTTCCAAATAAACATGAATTTCCTTCATGTTCGGTGAAATTAAATCACTGTTTTTCCCACTGCGTTACGGGCATAACGTAGTCATACCCGCCGACAACACACGAGATAAACCGGCTGCTTCACGCAAAACCAGCGCGTTTAGATCAATATTAGGATACCGATTGCCATGAACAACGAATTGACCTTTGCGGTAAAAAGCCTGCGTTTCGATGAGAACTACAATCCCTCAGAGAACACACGTATCACCACCAACTTTGCCAATTTGGCGCGCGGCGATAAGCGCCAGGAGAATTTACGCAATGCGCTGGTGATGATGAATAACCGCTTTAATTCGCTGGCCCAGTGGGATAACCCTAAAAGCGATCGGTATGCTGTTGAGCTGGATATCATCTCGGTGGTGTTGAACATTGCGCATGACGGACGCCAGGACGCTTTTCCCGCCATTGAAATCCTGAAAACCACCATTGTGGATACCCTGTCCGGGCAGCGCAGCGAAGGTATTGTGGGCAATAATTTCTCTTCCTACGTGCGTGATTACGATTTCAGCGTGCTGCTGCCGGAGCACAATCAGCAGCAGACCCACTTCAGCCTGCCTGAAAACTTTGGCGACCTGCACGGAAACATTTTCAAAGCGTTCCTGAAATCGGATGCCTACAAACAGCAGTTCAGCAAAGCGCCGGTGATCTGCCTGAGCGTCTCCAGCAAGAATACCTATCACCGCACCACCAATATCCACCCGGTATTAGGAGTTGAGTATCTGCAGGAGGACGCGCGTTCGTTAACCGATTACTACTTCGGCAAAATGGGCCTGGAAGTGCGTTATTTCATGCCGCCCAACAGCGCCGCTCCGCTGGCGTTCTACTTCATGGGCGATCTGCTGCGCGATTACAGCGATCTTGAACTGATCGGCACCATCGCTACCATGGAAACGTTCCAGAAGATCTACCGCCCAGAGATCTACAATGCTAACTCACCAGCAGGGCAATGCTACCAGCCAAGCCTGACGCAGCAAGATTACTCCCTGACGCGCATCGTTTATGACCGCGAAGAGCGCAGCCTGCTGGCCGTTGAACAAGGAAAATTTACCGAGGCGAATTTCATTAAGCCTTACCAAACGATCCTGGAAGCCTGGTCTGCACAGTCTGCTCTGTAATTTATTTTAAAAAGGTTATTTGTGATGAAAAAGTTATTACCTACGTCAACGTCCGGCAGCTTACCGAAACCCTCCTGGCTGGCTCAGCCGGAAACGCTGTGGTCGCCGTGGAAACTGCAGGATGGCGAGCTGGTGGATGGCAAACGGGATGCGCTGCGCCTGTGTCTGGACGATCAGCTGCGCGCCGGGATCGACATTGTCAGCGATGGCGAACAGACCCGCCAGCATTTCGTCACCACCTTTATTGAACACCTCGACGGCGTGGATTTTGAAAAGCGTGAGATCGTCAAAATTCGTAACCGCTACGAGGCAAGCGTGCCAAGCGTCGTGGGCGACGTGGCGCGTCAGAAGCCCGTCTTCGTGGACGACGCAAAATTTCTGCGTCAGCTCACAGACCAGCCCATTAAATGGGCGCTGCCGGGCCCGATGACCATGATCGACACGCTGTACGACGGCCATTACAAAAGCCGCGAAAAACTGGCGTGGAAGTTTGCTGAAATCCTGAACCAGGAAGCCAAAGAGCTTGAAGCCGCTGGCGTAGACATCATTCAGTTCGATGAGCCGGCGTTTAACGTGTTCTTCGACGAAGTGAACGACTGGGGTATTGCCGCGCTGGAAAAGGCGGTAGAAGGGCTAAAATGCGAAACCGCGGTGCATATCTGCTACGGCTATGGCATTAAAGCCAACACCGACTGGAAAAAAACGCTGGGCTCCGAGTGGCGCCAGTATGAAGAGATTTTCCCCAAGCTGCAGAAATCCGCCATTGATATCGTGTCGCTGGAGTGCCAGAACTCCCGCGTGCCAATGGAGCTGATTGAACTGATTCGCGGTAAAAAAGTGATGGTCGGGGCGATCGATGTTGCCACCCACGCCATCGAAACGCCGGAGCAGGTCGCCGAGACGCTGCGCAAAGCCCTGCAGTTCGTGGATGCCGATAAACTTTATCCGTGCACTAACTGCGGCATGACGCCATTACCGCGCCACGTGGCCAACGGTAAACTCAACGCCCTGAGCGCCGGCGCAGAGATTGTGCGTCGCGAACTGCTGGCGAAGTAAGCGCCGTCTTATCCGGCTGAGCCGCTCGAGAACCTGACCGCGTGTATGAAGCCGGAACGTCACACAGCGATCCGCCACCTTCCGCCAATTGCGGAGGGTGGCGCACCTGTTCCGAAAACATAGCGGCCCGCCAGGAGCCTGTGAACATGTCATAGGCGGGTGAAGGGCAGCTATGCTGGACAGCCGCGAAGAGGGGATTCCGCCTCGCAAACTACGGTGACAGCCCTTTATTTATTCACATGTCATTCTATCCCCGAAGAATTGAATAAAAGCCGCGGGCGCTTATCTTAATATCCCCCCCTAAAATTGGAAACCTGATCATTTTTTAATTTCAGATGTCAGGACTTTATTCACTTATTCATCATACCTTCGGTTATTTAACCCACTAGTGATGCCAGCAAATTTTTTTCAAAAAAATCCTAATTTAAATAATGAATGAGCTTTGCATGCATTGTTATAACTCCCTCTATTTACTTACTTCTTTCCAACTGATTAATATCGCTTTACAGATGTTAATTAATGTCATGCCCTCGATGCCCGTCAAAAACATTTGATGCCTTTTCTATATTTAACGGAAGCAAAATGAATCCATTTTCAAGCGCCCCTGAAACACACCGCGCGGCAGTCATAACCCAAAGCGATCGGGCTATTGACGCTGCGCGTTCACTGGCTGAACAAGCAAAACCGGGTGCGATGATTCGTGACCAGCAGCGGATCTATCCCCGCGCGCTGCTTGACCAATTTACGCGGCTTGGATTGGGCAGCATTAGCGTTCCACGCCGCTTCGGCGGTGGCGGGCTGGGTTATCAAACCGTGGCGGACGTGTTCCGTATTATTTCCGCCAGCGATCCCTCGCTTGGCCAAATTCCACAAAATCATTTTGGTTTGATTCAGTTCATTCTCGGCGAAGGGAATGAGCAACAGCAGCTTCAATTGCTGCAAGCCATCGTCAGCGGCAAACGGCTCGGCAATGGTGGTCCCGAAAAAAATACGCGTCATACGCGGGACATCAAGGCGCGGCTAGTCAGCCAGGGGCAGGAGAAACGATTAAGCGGTGAGAAGTTCTATTCCACCGGGGCGTTATTTGCAGACATTTTGGTTACCACTGCACTCGAAGAGAATGATCGGCCAGCGATGGCATTTATTCCCTTGCCCGCGGACGGCGTAGAGATCATCGATGACTGGTCTGGCATGGGACAACGCACCACAGCCAGCGGCACGGTAAAACTTGATCGCGTAGCCGTTGATGCAGCCTTAATTATCCCCTTGCCGCCGTCTGAAAAACCGTCCTTACGGGGTCCGGTGTCACAGCTCATTCAGGCGGCAATTGATGCCGGGATCGCTCAGGGTGCGCTGGACGATGCGCTTGAGTTCGTCCGCAGTAGCTCACGACCGTGGGTGGACGCGGGCGTAGCGCGCAACGCAGACGATCCCTACATCCTCGCTGATATTGGCCGCATCAGTACCGAACTGAGCGCCGCCAATGCGCTGCTGAAACGGGCGGCAAAAGTGCTGGATTCCATTGATCCACATGCACTGACCGCTGAAAACAGCGCAGAGGCTTCTATTGCCGTGGCGGAAGCCAAAGTGCTGACCACCGACATCGCGTTACGCGCCAGTGAAAAGCTGCTGGAATGGGGCGGAAGTCGCGCCACGCTGCTGCAGCACGGGCTGGATCGCCACTGGCGCAATGCGCGTACTCACACCTTGCACGATCCGGTGCGTTGGAAAACCCATGCGATCGGCAACTACTACCTCAATGCGATCTGCCCTGCGCGTCATGCATGGATTTAAGGAGAAAGGATGAGTCAGGTTCAGCCGAAACAGCCCGCAGCGCCTCTCCGCAGCGAGCAACAGGCGCTGGCGGTTGCCACGCAACTGGCCCAGCATTTCCGTGACGGTGCCGCAGCACGCGATCGTGAGCGTCAGCTGCCACATCTGCCTTTGCAGCAGTTTTTTCAGTCTGGATTGGGCGCGATTACCGTGCCGCAGGCGTATGGCGGCATCGCGGTTTCGACCGCCACCCTCGCCGCCGTGATGAGCCTGATCAGCGAAGCGGATGCAGCGATTGGGCAGGTTCCGCAAAATCACTACTATGCGCTGGAAGTCTTACGGGTCAACGGCAGCGAATCGCAGAAACATCGGCTATATCGCGAAGTGCTAGAGGGCGTCCATTTGGGCAATGCACTGGCGGAGTTTACGTCCCGAGCTGCACACCAGCGCAGTACGCAGATCAATGGAAACGTGCTTAATGGTCAAAAATTTTATGCCACCGGCGCGCTGTTTGCCGATCGTATTCCTACGGCGGCGCGGGATGAAGAGGGCAAAGAGCAATTGGTATTTGTGCCGCGTCATCAAAAGGGGGTCACGGTTATTGATGATTGGAGCGGATTTGGTCAGCGTACCACCGGCAGCGGCAGCGTATTATTTGAGAATGTGGTCGTAGATGCAGACGATATCGTGCCCTTCCAAACCGCGTTTGAGCGGCCAACCCCCGTCGGGCCTTTTGCACAAATCATGCATGCCGCTATCGATCAGGGCATTGGGCGCGCTGCGTTTAACGACATGCTCGATTTTCTACGCCAGCGTGCCCGGCCGTGGCCAGACAGCAACGTGACGCGCGCCAGCGACGATCCTTTAACGCTTGATCGCACCGGCCGTCTGGCTGCGCGGCTGCGCGCCGGCGAAGCGTTGCTGGAAGAGGCCGCCGCAGCGGTCGATGCTGCGCAACAGCAGCCTGACGCCGCGACGGTCGCGCGGGCCTCCGTTGATGTGGCCAAAGCGCGCGCATGGACCACCGAAGTATCGCTGGAAGCGGCTAATCTGCTGTTTGAATTGAGCGGGACGCGCGCCAGCCTGCGGGAATACAACCTGGATAGGCATTGGCGTAACGCACGAACGCATACCCTGCACGATCCGGTGCGCTGGAAATACCCCTTAATAGGTAACTACCTGATTAATGGAATTTTGCCACCGCGCAGGGGCACGGTATGAGTCAGAAACAGGTACTGCTCAATGCCTTCAACATGAATTGTGTCGGTCACATTCATCATGGGATGTGGACACACCCCGAGGATCGCTCAACGGAGTTCAATACCCTGAGCTACTGGACTGACCTGGCGCGCCTGTTGGAGCGTGGCTTGTTCGATGGCGTGTTTATCGCTGATATCCTGGGCGTGTATGATGTTTATCAGCAGGGAATTGCGCTAACCGCGCGCGAGTCGATTCAGCTGCCGGTCAACGATCCGCTGATGTTGGTGTCGGCCATGGCGAGCGTAACGCAACATCTGGGCTTCGCGGTGACTGCGAATCTCAGCTATGAGGCACCGTTTCCCTTTGCCCGTCGCTTCTCAACCCTGGATCATCTCACGCAGGGGCGGATCGGCTGGAATGTGGTCACCGGCTACCTGGACAGCGCGGCCCGGGCGATGGGCAACAAACAGCTGTTGGGGCACGATCAGCGTTACGATCAGGCTGACGAGTTTCTCGACGTCAGTTACCAGCTTTGGGAAGGCAGCTGGCAGGATGACGCGCTGGTTGTTGATCGTCCGAATCGGCGCTATGCCGATGCCACGAAAATTCATCCGGTCAGCCATCACGGTGAATATTATCAGGTCGAAGGGTATCACCTCAGTAGCCCGTCCCCTCAACGCACCCCGTTGCTGTTCCAGGCCGGGACCTCAGCACGCGGCATTCAGTTTGCTGCGCGCCACGCCGAGTGCACCTTCGTGAATGCAGGCACCCCGGCTGCGCTGCGTCAGCAGACACAGCGCCTGCGTCAGGCCGCGGTAGCGGCGGGCCGCCATGCAGATGATTTGCGCATTTTTATGGGCGTCGGCGTGATCGTCGCCCCCACCGAACAGGAAGCGCAGGAGAAGCATCGCAGCTACCTTGAATATGCCAGCCCAGAAGCCGGTTTAGCCCATTTTTCCAGCTCTATTGGCCTTGACCTTGCCGCCTTCGATCTCGATGAACCCATTATCAGCGGTGAAACCCGCGCCATTGAATCGGTCAGTAAGGCCTACAGCGGCTGGACCCGCCGTCGCCTGCTCGAGCAGCATGCGATGGGCAGCCGTTATCCCCTGATTATCGGCAACCCTGCGCAAGTCGCTGACGCGCTGCTGCACTGGATGGACGAAGGCGACATCGATGGCTTCAACCTGACCCGCATTCTGAACCCACAAAGTTACCGCGATTTTATCGATCTGGTTGTCCCCGAACTTCAGCAGCGCGGACGCTACAAAACGGCTTATCAGCCCGGCTCACTGCGCAACAAAATATTTCAGCAGGATCGCCTGCCCGATCGTCATCCGGCGGCACGCTGGCGTCATTCCACCGCACTGCGTTAATTTATTTAACCTCAAGGAACTCCCTCATGGCACCAATAACAACATTACGCGCCGCGCTGAGCGGCGTGCTGCTGACCCTCAGTACCGTCGCCGCAGCGGACTATTCCGGCCCGCTCAAGGTAGGCACCACTGCCGCGTTTGCGCCGCCGCTGGAGACCGCCGTGGCGGAAGCGAAGAAGCAGGGACTGGCGGTTGAGCTGGTCGAATTTACCGACTGGACCGCGCCTAACGTCAGCGTGGAGAATGGCGATATTGATGTTAATTTATTCCAGCATAAGCCTTTTCTGGAGAATGCTAATCAGTCAGGTGGCTTTCATTTGGTTGCCTACGCGCCAGCCATCATCAACAACATCGGGCTTTACTCCAAAAAGCACAGTGCCCTCAATCAGGTTCCCGAAGGGGGCACCGTCGCCATTGCCAACGATCCGATCAATGGCGCGCGCGGATTATTGCTGCTGCAGAAGGCGGGGCTGATTACGCTGAAACCGGGTGCGGGACTGAAATCAACCGTTGATGACATCGTCAGCAACCCAAAAAAACTGAACATTATCGAGGTGGAAGCAGTACAGCTTTCACGCTCGCTGGAAGAGGTCGACCTGGCGCAGGGGTACCCACATTATCTGCGTCTGGCGAAAACGATCGATCCCAATCACGCGTTGTTGTTCGACGGGCTGGAACACCCGGAATATGTGATTCAGTTTGTGATCCGTCAGGGACATCAGGATGATCCGCGTCTGGCAAAATTTGTCGATATCTATCAGCACTCCCCGGTGGTCCGCGCCAGTCTCGACAATTTCTATGGCAAACTCTATCAGCCAGGCTGGAGCCAGTAATCATGGTCAGCCTGAGCATCCCTGACGCTTCGGTGTGGCCCGATGCCGCTGCGAATCCCACCAGCGGCGCCTCACACGTCATCATTGAAGCATTAAGTAAACGCTATGCCGGTCAGCCTGTGGATGCACTGCGTAATATTAATCTCGGGATCCGGCGCGGAGAAATTTTCGGCATCATTGGCCGCAGCGGTGCGGGCAAATCCACGCTCATCCGCTGCCTTAACCGGTTGGAAGAGCCCACTGGCGGACGTATTGTCATCGACGGCACCGATATCAGCGCGCTAACGGCACGGCAGCTGGTGGAATGGCGACGCAGTACGGGTATGATCTTCCAGCACTTCAATCTGCTCTCAGCCAAAACCGTAAGGCAGAATATCGAGTTGCCGCTCAAAGTCGCAGGTGTGCCTGCCGCTGCGCGGGCGCGGAAGGTGGATGAATTATTGGCGCTAGTGGGACTGGAGGCGTGGCAGCACGCGTGGCCTGCGCAGCTCTCCGGTGGACAGAAACAGCGCGTTGGCATCGCCCGCGCGCTGGTCCACGATCCGGAACTGCTGCTGTGCGATGAAGCCACCTCAGCACTTGATCCCGAAACCACGCGTGCCATTCTGGCGCTGCTGAAAAAAATTAATCAGCAGCGCCACATTACCATCGTGCTGATCACGCACGAAATGGATGTCGTACATGACCTTTGCCACAACGTGGCGGTCATCGATCAGGGTGAGATCATTGAGCGCGGCCCGGTTTGGCAGGTTTATAGCGATCCACAGCAGGAAACTACGCGTCAGCTGCTTAACCCCAATCATCATGCTCTGCCGGCATCGGTTGCCACACGCCTTACTGCCTACCGGCAACATCATCAATCTCGTCTGTTGGTGCGCTTGCGCTACACCGGGCAGGGCAGCAAGCCAGATATTGGCGCGCTGGGCGCACGAATAACGGGTGAAATAACCCTGATTTATAGTGCAATTGAGTGGGTTGACAATAAACCTACCGGCCAGTTGTTGCTCCTGCTGGATGACCACTATGAGGCGCAATCTGTGACAACTCAACTGGCGAATATCGCCGATAAACTGGAGGTATTAGGTTATGTCACCGGCGATTAACCGTTTATGGGCGGCGTTATGGGATACCCTGATGATGGTAGGCGTCTCCTCTGCGCTCGCACTCGCGCTGGGCTTACCGATGGCGGTGATCTTGGTGGTCAGTGGACGCGGCGATCTTTTTCCCAGTCCGTTACTCAATCGGGTTCTGGGCTGGGTAGTCAACCTCTTTCGCTCCATTCCCTTTTTGATCCTGATGGTGGCGTTAATTCCCTTTACGCGCTGGATTGTGGGGACCACCTATGGCGTATGGGCCGCCGTCGTACCGCTCACGTTGGCAGCCACCCCGTTTTTTGCCCGTATTGCGGAGGTCAGCCTGCGTGAAGTTGATAAAGGGCTGACCGAAGCAGCGCAGGCCATGGGATTTCATCGCTGGCACATTATCTGGCATGTGCTGCTGCCGGAGGCGCGGCCTGGCATCGTTAGCGGTTTTACCATCACGCTGGTGACGATGATCAACGCGTCAGCGATGGCCGGCGCCATTGGGGCCGGGGGATTGGGGGATCTGGCCTATCGTTATGGTTATCAGCGGTTTGATATGCAGGTCATGGTGACAGTGATCGTGGTCTTGGTTGTACTGGTGACGCTGCTTCAGTGGTGTGGCGATCGGCTGTCGCGTCGCCTGAACCATCGCTAAACGCGTGAGGCCGGGTTCTTCCGGCCTGACTGTTTTTATGCCCCATCGCCATTGCCAATCTGCCAGATAAACGTCGGCTCTTTGCCGTTTACTTCCCAGTCACCGACATTGCGGATTTTATAGATCACCGGGTTGTGCGACGACACCGTACGGGCGTTGCGCCAGTGTCGATCCAAGGCCTTGCTGACGCGGGTGTCGGAAGCGCCCAGCGCATTGAATAATTCCGTGGCGGCACGAGTAACTAACTCAACCGCGACCACCTGCGCGCGGGCGGACTCCACCTCTGCCTGAACGTTCCCCGCGTGAAGCGCTGCTTCATTCGCACCGCTCTGTTGCAGTTCAAATGCACGTTGCAGTGAGTGGGTCGCACGAGCAACGGCGGCTTCAGCGGCCCAGGCCCAGCTGCTGATCTGACCGACCACCTGCAAAACCTGCACATCCTGCTTAACCTGAGGCGCATTGCCGTGGCTGTAAATCCGTTTACGCTGCGCGGCCCCTTTTGACACATCGCGCACCACCGCCCGACCTATACCCGCCAGGGTGGCCAGTAACACATGCTGATAAAAAGCGGTTTGATAGCGGAAGCGCTCACTGAAATCATAAACGTGCGGCTGCTCCACACGGGCATGATTAAAGCGTGTGGTACCACTGCCGGTCAGCCGCTGCCCGAAACCCTCCCAGTCGTCATCACGTTCCACCTCGTTCTGGTGCGTGTGCACAAGTGCGATGACGTCACGACCGTTGTCAGTGCGCCGTGCATAGACATCAATCCAGTCCGCATAGAGCGTGCCGGTGCTGTAAAACTTCTCACCGCTGATCCGCCATTCTCCCTCGGCGGGTGAGACATGGGTGTTGACCTCACCCAGTTTAACCGACCCGATCTCGCTCCAGCCGCTGCCTACCAGCTCGCCATCCACAAAACGGCGGAACCAGCGCCGCCGATCCTCACTCTCCGGCTGATTCAGGCGATCCTCGATAAAAGCAAAGTGTGCACGCAGTGCCTGGGGCAAGTTCGAATCCGCCTCAGCCAGATCGGTCAACAACGCAAACAGCTGTGGCAGCGAGACGCCGAACCCGCCTTGCTCTTCAGGAATGCGCAGCGTTCCGAACCGGGCTTCTTTGAGCCAGCGGATCGGCTCATGCAACAGCGTGCGCTCGGTTTCACGTGCGGCAGCCTCTTTTGCAATACGCGTAAAAAGCGGTCTGAAATGGTCACGCAGTGCAGCAAATTCAGTCGAGTTTAATTCAGACATGCTCGTCTCCTGTTACAGGGTGTTCATCGATGTCCTGCTGGGTCGGCTCAAACCGGATAAGCAACAGGAAAATAATCGGAATAAGGGCGGCGAGAGAGACGATCCAGAACATATTGGTGCCATAACGGGCCTGTAAAATTGGCAGGATGAACAGTGCCAGCGCACTGCCAATTCCAGAGAGCGAGCGACTAAAGCCGACACCGGTTGCGCGAATATGGGTTGGGTAGGAGAGCGCAGGATAGATCATCAGCTGCGCCCCCGGGCCAAAACCTTCAGCGAACAGCCAAAGGCCCAGCATCAATACGGCAATTACCACGCCAACCGTCGCCTGCGGATGACCTATCAGCGCCAATGAGATCAGGGCGATAAACTGCAGCGCAAACCCGGCGATGGCCACATATCTTGAGGGGTACTTCCATGCCAGCCGCATCCCGAGTAGACCGCCGGTAAAAGCAAACAGCGCATTCAACCCCAGCGAAGCCGAGATGGTTTCGAATACGCCTGCACCTAGGAACTGCGCAAGGATAGAGGGCAGGAAGAAAGCGATGGCAGTATATTCGAACGCAATACAAACATTCATCACCGCACTGACGAGGGTGCGTTCCCGGTAAGGCTTCTGAAACAGCACGCGGAAACGCACTTTCGGTGTCGCTTTCACAGCAACGGTTTCAACTGACTGCTCTTCATGCGCCACAATGCCATAGGAGTCACGCAGGATCCTTACCGCTCCGCTCAGATCGCCCTGATTAGCGGCCCACAGCGGTGACTCATTCATGAACTTACTGCGTACCGCGATAATGAGCAGGGCAGGTACAGCGCCAAAGAGTAGCGATGCGCGCCATAGCCAGTCGATGTGTTCAGCTGGCAGCAGGAAATAGAGCGCAAAAATAATAAAGAAGCAGGCAGATGACGCGGCGTACCACATCGGGCACCAAGCCGCGAGGCGTGACGCTTTGTTGCCTTTTCCTGAGAATTTAGAGAACTCCGCCAGATAGGCCATGGCAACTGGCAGATCGATCCCGACCCCAACGCCCATCAGAAAACGCGCGCCAATCAACACCCATACGTTGGGTGCCAGACCCGCAGCGATAGCAGAGACCACAAAGAACAGCATGTCCGCCATAAACACTGAGTAGCGGCCATACTTGTCGGTGAGCCAGCCGCCGACCAGATTCCCGACGATGGTGCCAATCATAATCGACGAGGTCACCAGTCCGGTCAGCACCGGGGTTAAGCCGAACGTTTTTACCACATCGTCAATACCATAGGAGAGCGTGGTAAGATCGTAGGCATCAAGAAACACACCGCCCAGCGCCAGGAAAATAATCCAGCGCGCGTAACTATTTTTCTCTGTATAACTGTTGATCAGCCGGGCCACATCACTCACCGAACGAACCGGTGTGGAGTGGGGTGGCGGGACGCTCAGGGTGTTGTCAATCTCTAATGTACTCATCGTATCCTCGTTATTCTGTTCAGCAGGTAACGAGGTTTTTATAGGTATTCCAGAGACAGTAAACAACGAACAAATATGAATAAAGATTTTATATAATTCAATATCTTAAATTAAATTCCAGACACACAAAAGACCGGATGAATAGCGAAATTCACCCGGTTCGGGTTAGTGCAGATCGGTTTATTACGCTGCGGAAACCGGTACCAGCGCACCTTTCATCAGCGGCTCCTGCGTGTCTCTCAGCCCCTGTTTTAGTCGGGGATCGGCGAAGGTTTTTTTAGCCGGACAATATCAGCCTGCCGTCCGCACTCTGCGCGACGGCGTCAGCGGCTCGCCGCACCACCTCCATTTCGTCGTGGATAACCCAAATTGATCGCGCAGGGTTTCTGTCACGTCAGCATGGCGCGGGTGGCCTCCTGAGTCCGAACGAGGCCTTGTGGACCAGCAACGCCGAGGGCCTGCTCGCGCGATAGCCACACGCTGGCGCTGGCCGCCCGAGAATTGGGAAGGACAAAAGCCCGCCAAGCTGACGCTTTCCAGCCGCGCCCCAACGTGGCGTGTAATCGCCTCAGGCACCATCCCCAGCCACGCCAGCGGCACCTTTTTCCAGGCACTCAGCCCCGTAATCTTTATCATGAGGCCTCCACGCTTTCTGTCCATTGCTCCGCGCCTGAGTGACGGCGATAACTGGCACCGGGATGCGGCGCTTCCAGCCGTGGTCCCTGTCCGAACAATTTCTCACGCAGCGTGCCGGACTGATAGTTCTGTTTGTAGACGCCGCGCTTTTGCAGTTCTGGCACCAGCAGTTCCACCACATCGGTAAAGGTTTCATGCGTTACGGCGTAGGCGAGGTTAAACCCATCGACGTCAGTTTCGTCAACCCAGCTCTGCAACTCATCGGCCACGGTTTCCGCGCTGCCCACCAGTAGCGGGCCAAATCCACCAATGCCCACCCAGTCAGCCAGACCTTGCACCGTCCACTGACGGTTGGGATCGGCTGTGGAGAAGGTCTCGACGGCTGACTGAATGGCATTGGTATGCAGATGCTTCAGGATCTGATCTGGCTGGTACTGCCCGAAATCGATACCGGTCCAGCCCGAGATGAGCGCCAGCGCGCCTTCGTAACTGACATAGCGTTTATACTCCTGCCATTTGGCCTGCGCCGCCAGGTCAGTTTCGCCCACAATTACCGTCTGCAGGTTGAATATCAGTATGGATCGCGGGTCGCGTCCCGCTTCAGCGGCCCTGCGGCGAATATCCGCCACGGTTTTCTTCAGCAGCACTTTCGACGGTGCGGCGACGAAGACACATTCAGCATGCTCCGCCGCAAAGGCTTTACCGCGACTGGAGGCACCGGCCTGGTATAGCACCGGCGTACGCTGCGGCGACGGCTCGCAAAGATGAATGCCCGGTACCTGGAAAAACGTTCCCTGATGGTTAATGGGATGGATTTTATGCGGGTCGCTGAAAATATGCCGTTCACGATCGCGCAGGACCGCGCCGTCTTCCCAGCTTCCTTCGAGCAGTTTATAAATGACCTGCAGATACTCATCGGCATAGTCGTAGCGTGCATCGTGGTCGGTCTGGCTCCGCTGGCCAATATTGCGGGCGCCGCTTTCCAAATAGGAGGTGACAATATTCCAGCCAATGCGACCTTTGGTCAGATGATCCAGGGTTGAGATCCGCCGCGCAAATGGGTAGGGGTGTTCAAACGACAGCGAGGCGGTCAGGCCGAAGCCCAGATGTTCGGTTACCAACGCCATCGGCGTAATCAACGCCAACGGATCGTTTACCGGCACCTGCGTTGCCTGACGGATTGCTGCATGATTATTACCGTTGAGCACGTCGTAAACACCCAGCACGTCAGCAATAAACAGTCCGTCAAACTTACCGCGCTCCAGCAGGCGCGCTAAATCGGTCCAATACGCCAGGTCTTTGTACTGCCAGGAGCGGTCGCGGGGATGGGCCCACAAGCCGGGTGACTGATGACCGACGCAGTTCATATCGAATGCATTCAGGCGAATTTCACGTTGCGATGACATAGCGACTCCAGAGCGGATGCGGCAATCGCTTGCCGCCCACGTTTAGATAAAAGTTGGTGAGGATGGGATTAGTGCGTCAGCGAGCCCGGACATCGCTCTCTGAGGGAAGCGGGCGTGGCGCTGAGCAGCTGCCGTGCGATCGACTCAGCGTGCTCCGCGACCTGCGGTAATCCCATCAGCTCGCCAAAATGTCCCCGCGCAGCAGGCCCGGCCACATAAAGATGGGCATTCACCTCGCCCCGAGCATTAACCGTCTGCGACAGCGCGTTAACGTAAATGCCCAGCGCCAGTGGATCGGGCTGAATGACGCCATCAGCGTGCAGCTGGCGTAGAAGCGCATTGCTTTTGAGCAGCGCGTTGTGCGCCGGTCCGGTGCAGGTAATCACGCTATCCACCACCCGTATCTCCTGATGCGCACCACGCAGGCGCAGCGTCAGTCGGATAGCGTTTCCCATGGGTTCAGCGGCGATCAAATGCGCCGCCCGCAGCGACAGTTGCCCGCTGGCCTGTAGCTGAGTTATCACCCGGCTAACCTGCGGTGCAATCCGGTAGCGGTGGACATCCCACCAAGGGCGGAGATGCCGCAGAAAACGTTGCTGCTCATGCCGCGGTAAGCTCTGCCAGATACGCTGTCCATTACGCCGAACATCATCAAGCACAAGCTGCCAGGGCAGATCCAGCGCTGCCGCCTGTTTAACTTCCTGACGCACCCGATGTAGCCAGCCGCGTGCGGTAGCGGGCTGGGGCTCGCTGTAATCCAGGGCATACGTTTCTTTGCTGCCACCCAAATTGGCGCGCGGCAGCTGACCACGACGGGAGAATACGGTCATTTTTCCGCGGTGCTTTTGGCGATGCAGCGACGCCACGACATCGGACATGGTCAGGCCTGAACCCATAATCGCAACCCGATCGTCAGGAGCGACCTGCGCCAGCGCATCGCGCTGCCAGGGATTCGCAATCAACCCCGGATGGCCCTGTAGCGGCCTGAGTGGCGCAGGCAGATCCGGCGGAGGATGGCTGATCGCCAGCACCACCTGATCGGCATAAATTTGCTGACCGGAGGCCGTACTCACTACGCCATTCTTAAAGGCAACCGCACTGTCACAGAGATGACGCAGTTTCACCGGTGAACGCTGCTGACAATGAACGAACTGTGCATTGACCCAACGGGCAAACACACCGCGCTGCGGGTAAACATGACCGTCACGCCACAGCGCCTCCGGATCGTCCCCGAAGTGAGGCGATGCCCGATAGTCGCGATCAAAAGCCCCTTCTTCATCACCGGCAAGCTGCATTTTGGCAGCCGGCACATTGATGCGGTGAGCCGGATCGGTCGTGCCGTATGCCACGCCCTGCGCAAGTTGCGCCCGGGGTTCAATCACCGTCACCTGCAATCCCGTCTGACCCGCGCGGGCCAGGTGGATGGCCAGTGCGGTGCCGGTGAACCCGCCGCCGATAATGACAATCTGCTGTCGTGACATACGAGAACCTTTTCTCCTGTTAGCGTGCGCTGGTCTATTTAGCTGGGCGACGATCGCCGCCAATGGTTTCACCAAACGGACCGGTGTTTACGCTGCGCTGTTTCTTCTCGGCATTGGCCGCCAGAGGTAACAGCGGCATCACCAGCTCTGCAAAGCGGTGCGCCTCTTCGAGGTGCGGATAGCCGGAGAAGATAAAGTTCTCGATACCCAGTGCCTGATACTCACGGATGCGATCGGCAACCTGCTGCGGGTTGCCCACCAGCGCGGTGCCTGCGCCACCGCGCACCAGTCCCACCCCCGCCCACAGATTAGGGCCTATGCGCAGGCTCTCGCGGGATCCCTGGTGCAGTGCGCTCATCCGCGCCTGCCCGGCTGAATCCATACGGGCAAAAATCTTCTGCGCAGCGGCGATCGTCTCTTCATCCAGATGTGAAATCAGCCGATCGGCTGCCGCCCAGGCTTCCTCCTCGGTTTCACGCACGATCACATGCAACCGGATACCGTAGGAAAGGGTACGCCCCTGTTTCTGCGCCCGCTGGCGGACCACAGCCAGTTTTTCAGCGACCTGTTCGACCGGTTCTCCCCAGGTCAGGTAGGTGTCGATCTGGCTGGCTGCAACGTCGATAGCCGCATCCGAGGAACCGCCAAAATAGAGTGGCGGGCCGTTTTCCTGCACCGTGGGAAACAGGATTTCAGCACCCTCAACGCGGATATGTTCGCCGTGGAAGTCGACCTTTTCGCCTTGCAACAGGCGCGAATAGACCTCAAGAAACTCTTTGGTAACCTGGTAGCGTTCTGCATGACTTAAAAAGATGCCATCGCCTTTGTTCTCCACCGGATCGCCTCCGGTCACCACGTTAATCAGCAACCGTCCGCCTGAGAGGCGGTCAAGCGTCGCCGCCATGCGTGCCGCAAGGCTTGGCGGTTGCAGCCCCGGGCGTACGGCCACTAAGTAGCGCAAATTTTTGGTGATCGGTGCCAGCGCAGAGGCGACCAGCCATGAGTCTTCACAGCTTTTACCGGTTGGGATCAGCACGCCGTAGTAGCCCAAATTATCTGCTGCCAGCGCAACCTGCTGCAAGTAAGGGAGATCCACCGCTCTACCGCCTTCAGTGGTGCCCAGATAGCGCCCATCACCGTGGGTGGGCAGAAACCAGAAAAGGTGCAGGTTTTCCTGTGTGGCAAGGCTCATTAGCAGATTCCTTTATAACGATATTTAAATTTAATACATAGACATTAAACCTTTGGTTATATATCCCTGAGCAGGAACCGTGCCACCTTTCAAATTTCTATTTTTACATTAAATTCAAAAGGATAAGAATCACCCTGCCTTGACACCATTGCCGCATTGGCAACAACCCACGTTACAGGCTGCTGCATGGGCAACACTTCGGCACCGCTTGCCTCTCGTTTATACGACTGACGCGCGGTATCGTCATGACTCTTTCGTCGACCGGAAAAAACAGGATGCAGATGGCTATTCCCGAGTTGATTGATCCCGCATCGCGCGCATTTAAAAGCATACTGGATCAGCTCGCCCCCACCGAGGCGACCGTGTTGATTATCGGTGAAACCGGCACGGGCAAAGAGGTGATGGCGCGCTATCTGCATCACCACAGCACGCGCCGCCGCCAGCCTTTCCTGGCCGTCAACTGCGGTGCACTCACCGAAAGCCTGGCGGAGTCAGAACTCTTTGGTCATGAGAAAGGGGCGTTTACCGGTGCACAGAATCGGCATCGCGGCTGGTTTGAAGCCGCAGAGGGTGGCACCCTGCTGCTGGATGAGGTGGGTGAGCTGAGTCTATCGCTGCAAGTGAAGCTGCTGCGCGTTCTGCAGGAGCGCGAGATCACACGCGTGGGATCCTCCAGGGCAATAAAAGTAAATGTGCGGGTGATTGCGGCGACTAATCGGGATCTGGCTGTAGCGATTGGCGAGCGGCGATTTCGGGAAGACCTCTATTACCGGCTGAATGTGGCCAGCGTTACACTGCCGCCGCTGCGCGAGCGCTGCGAAGATATCCCGGTGCTGGCCAGTCACTTCCTGCAACTCTATGCGCGCCGTCTTGGTCGCCCTCAGCTTCGCCTGAGTGATGAGGCCATGAGGGTGTTGATGCACTACAGCTGGCCGGGCAACATCCGTGAACTGGAGAATACACTTCATAACGCCGTGTTGCTTAGCCAGACCTCACTGATTACGCCACAGCAGCTACGGTTAAGCCCACTTGCGGGGAGCGATCTGACGCAGGGAGAGGAGGCGCTCGATCAGTTTCTACGCCAACAGATGCAGCAGAGTGACACGCCGCTCTATCACCGGGTAATTACCGCTCTGGTAAAAAATGCGCTGGAACTCACGCAGGGAAATCAGTTGCAGGCAGCCGCGCTGTTGGGCATTAGCCGTCATACGCTGCGCACCCAACTGGGGCATCTGGGCGTGATTAAACCCCGCCGCAGCTCACTGCGTCAGCGCGATGCCTCTCAGACTGCACTCCCCGAACAGGAGCGGGAACTGCGCATCGGTTATCAGAAATTTGGTAACTTAGGCATTCTGAAAGCGCGTCAGTTACTCGAGCAGCAACTGGCCGATCGGGGCGTCAGCGTGTTATGGAGTGAGTTTCCCGCCGGTCCGCAGCTTCTGCATGCGCTGAGCCATCAGGAAATTGATTTCGGCACCACTGGCGAAGTGCCGCCGCTGTTTGCCCAAGCCAATAACAGCCCGATGCTTTATATCGCCTGGGAGCCCGCCGCACCGCAGAGCGTGGCACTCGTGGTTCCAAACAGCAGCCCGATTCAGCAGATACGCGATCTTAAAGGAAAGCGTATCGCCGTTAATCGGGGGTCTAACGTTCATTATCTGCTGCTGCAGATCCTGGATGAAGCGGGTTTATCCCTGGATGAAGTACGTATTGTCTACGCACCGCCCAAATATCCCCTTACGCCGAGCGATCTCCATGCTGTGGATGCCTGGATGATGTGGGATCCTCTGCTCAGTGATGCAGAGAACAGCGGTCAATTCCGGATCATTGCTGACGGCACCGGAAGGGTTAATAACCACCAGTTCTACCTTGCTGAACGCGAGTTTGCCGCGCGTTCAAGCGATCTCATGCACACTCTGCTGGCTGCGCTGGAGCAAACTGGCCGCTACATTGATGCGCACCGCGCTGAAGCGGCAGGGCTGCTCTCGACTGAACTTGGCATCGCCCCCAAGTCGCTGATGCATGCTCTGGCCCGGCGCAACCATCAGCCTCAGAGAATGAACCTGAACATCATCCGCGAACAGCAGATTATCGCTGATCGCTTCTATGCGCTGGGACTGTTTAATCGGGCTATCCGGGTTCGCGAGTCGGTCTGGCAGCCATAGTTTTTTTTCAGCTAAGCATCGAACTTTTCAGCGATAAACGCTTCTTTCTGCATTTGTTATGTTGCGCTGACTACACCAGACTCAGGAATGGGAAATGAAAAAAGTATTACTCAGCGCATTAATTATTGCCGCTCAGGCGGGCATTGCGTTCAACCTTCAGGCAGCAGAAAAACCCGACACGATCGCCATCGGTTTTCAAAAAGCCAATATCTTCGCGTTACTAAAATATCGTGGCACGCTGGATGAGGAATTCAAGAAGCAGGGCATCGCGGTTCACTGGATTGAATTTCCCGCCGGGCCGCAGATGCTGGAAGGGCTAAACATCGGCAGTATCGATCTCGCTGCAACCGGCGACGCGCCACCGACATTTGCGCAGGCAGCTCAGGCCGATCTGGTGTATTTGGCGCACTCGCCGGCTAACCCGAAAACCGAGGCCATTGTGGTTCCCGCGGACTCGCCGATCAAAAACGTGGCGGATCTGAAGGGTAAGCGCGTCGCACTGAATAAGGGCTCTGACGTTAACTATCTGCTGGTCACCGCACTTGAGCAGGCCGGACTGAGTTACAAAGACATTACGCCGGTCTATCTGCCACCCGCCGATGCGCGTGCCGCTTTCCAACGCGGTGCGGTGGATGCCTGGGTCATTTGGGATCCTTATTACGCGGAAGTGGAAACCCACGCGCATGCGCGTCTGATCAAAAATGCAGAAGGGCTGGTGCCACATTACACCTTCTACCTCGCCAGTCGTAAATTTGCAGAGGGCTATCCGCAGATCGCCAGCAAGGTGGTGGCTGAACTGAGCTCGCTCAGCGTCTGGGCCAATCAGCATCAGGACGAGGCAGCAAAAATCATGTCCACCTCAACCGGTCTGCCGCAGCCTATCTGGCAGCGCGCGCTGGCAAGAATGCCGTTTGGTGCTGAGCGAATGACGCCTGAGGTGTTCACGCAGCAACAGGCTCTGGCAGATACATTTACCCGGATTGGTCTGTTGCCGGTGAAGGTTGATATCCGTAGCGCTACCTGGTCGCAAGATAAGAAGTAAGACCGGCATGGCCACAGACCTCTTGGCCAATCATCACAAAGGGCTCGTTCTGGTCACTCTCGGCGAGTCCTGCCGAATCAACGACTTATTCCGCGGCGGTCGGCGTTAGGGCATACGCCTGATACAGGCCTGCCGGGAACCCAGCTCATCGCCTACGATTTACTTCAATAAGAATGGCCAGAGGCAGAAAAGCAAATTTAACATAATGAATGTTATACGCATTATTAAACCCGCAATCCGTTATGCGAAAGCCGTTTGGCAACCGTTACAGGTTTAGAATCTCTCCATACCCATGCCGTTCTGCCATGTGTCCTATGGACGCACAATTATCGCCTTACGCCGCAGGCGTTCAGGCCCAAAAGCCACTTCCCGTGAACCGTGATTGGGTCATGGCGTAGTCAGCAACCTTCATTTCAAATAGGAGAGTTTCGCAGCGTGGCGGGTAAATTCACAGTCCCAACGCTGACAGACCGGGATGATCGTCCGGGCGGCGGCCCAGCGGCCAGTGGAACTTGCGCTCGCTCTCTTTGATCGGCATGTCATTGATACACGCGTAACGATGATGCATCAGCCCGTCCGCGCCGAATTCCCAGTTTTCGTTACCGTAAGAGCGGAACCAGTTACCGGCGTCATCGCGCCACTCGTAGGCATAGCGCACGGCGATGCGCTCTCCGTCAAACGCCCACAGCTCTTTAATCAGGCGGTATTCGAGCTCTTTCTTCCACTTGCGATCGAGAAACGCTCTGGCTTCGTCGCGGTTGGTCGCGAACTCAGTGCGGTTACGCCATTGGGTGTCCAGAGAATAAGCCAGCGAGACCTTGTCGGCATCGCGGCTGTTCCAGCCGTCTTCAGCGAGCCTGACTTTTTCAATCGCTGACTCGCGGGTAAACGGCGGGAGCGGCGGACGGATGTGTGATTCAGACATGAGGGTGCCTCCAGTGTAATTGGATAAGGTTCAGTGTGGTTTTCGTCGGTGGAACGCAGGCCCGTTACGGGACCTGTTTGAGTAACAGCCGGGCAATGTCCTGCGCATCGTCGGCCGCACTACGATCGCCCATCACCCGTGACATGGTGATGGCGCCTTCGATCAGTAAGAGCAACTGTCTTGCCAGGGTGGACGATTGCGCAATATTCAGCTGGCCGGTAAGTTCAAGGGCATAATCCAGTAACTTCTGTTTATGCAACCGGGCAATCTGCCGGACCGGATCGGCACTGTCGCCCACCTCTCCCGCGGTGTTGATGAATGCGCATCCGCGGTAGCCCTCTGATTCAAACCAGCCTTTCAGCACCGTAAACATGTTCAGGATGCGCGCCTGCGGCGTATCCGCTTTGTCGCATTCAGCCCTGAACCACGCCATCCAGCGTACATCACGCGCATTCAGCGCGGCGGCCGTCACTTCGTCCTTGTTTGCGAAATAGCGGTAGATACTTTTCCGTGCCACGCCAGAGGTCTTCACCAGCAGGTCCATGCCGGTCGCGTGAATGCCGTTCTGGTAAATGAGCTGTTCAGCGGTGTCGAGAATTTTCTCTCGGGTGTTTGTCGTGGTTTTGTTCATGGGACAAAGGTAGAACGATCGTTCTCCTTGTTCAAGCATTTTTTTAGTTATCTTTCATTGCACACGTTAATATTTTTATAAATGCATTAAAAATCAATAACTAATTTTATTTATTAGCGTAGCACGACGCGAGCGCGCTCTTCCCTGATAGCGAAACAGGGGGAGATCTCGGTTTCCCGGTGTGAAGCGGATGCCTAACGGGCGTTCACCCTTACTGCGCTTCCATAAACGCTGGCAAGGCGGGCACGGGCAGCACGGAGATCACTTTAAGCCTCTGCAGCGTGCGGAGCTGGGCGCGTTCGAGGTGATCGCGCAGGCAGGCCGCCGCCAGGGACGCGTTGCCTTTCAGCAGCATCTCGTACACCAGCGCGTGCTCCTCTAACAGGGCGTTTTCAACCGGAATGGCCAGCAAGTCGTAAAAAATACGCGTCACAATAAACGGCGACTGATTCTGCCGGAGAATTTGCATCATCAGTTTGTTTCCGGCGGGCTCAAGGCAGCGCACGTGCAAATTCTCTTCCAGCTGCTCCAGCTGCGCCGCACTGAGATGTAGGCCTTTCGACTTATGCACATTGTCCAGCGCGGCGGTGAGCCATGTTGCATCAAGCTGCGGGGCCGCTTTACACAGTGCGGTGGGTTCAAGGCTGGCGCGAATTTCGAAGTGGTCGGCGATTTCACGCGCCGTAAGCGGACCGGTAAGCCACTGCGAATAAGGCTCTTTAGTCACCAACCCCTTGTCGCGCAGGCGCATCAGGCTCTCCCGGATCACCGCGCGGCTAATGTGGTAATGCTGTGCCGCCTTGTGTTCATCCACCTGGTAGCGGCCAAAAACCATGGCGGTGGAGAGCACCTCTTGCAGATTCTCCAGCACTTTTTCCCCGCTGCTGCGGGTATCAACCGGCTCCTGCCGATCGTGAAGTCCAAACAGCTCGCGCGTCAGCGCGATACGCAGCGGCTCCACATCCTCCGCCTCCTGCGCCACGATAAAACCGCGACCTTCAAAGCGGGCGATAAGCCCCTCTTCGTGCAACAGGCTTAAGGCGCGACGCACAGGGACACGGCTGGTACCAAACAGCTGCGCCAGCGGTCCTTCCAGCAGCACCAGACCTTGCGGAATTGTCTGCTGGAGCAAAACGTTGCGTAAAAATTGACGAATAGCTTCATAGCGCGCAGTGCCGCTTTCATCCGTTGACGCGGGGGCATTTGGCGTTCGCATGGTCATGGGTAGCATCCTGTTTTCCTCGCGTAACAGTAACATATTTCAGTGCTAAAAGTCCGATGCTCTGCTCGGCACCCTGTTGGTGCACGGCCTGCACAATAACGGATCATAAATAATAAAATACATTTAAAAAACATCACTGCTCGATACCCTTGCCGTTAGTGCAACCGTGACAACACCCAATCAAATCACTGATAAATAATCAATAAATTAAAATATATTCGTTAAGATCACATTTTAATGACTTTTTTATGAAGGATCTGGCATCCCGCTTGCTACCTTTAAATGGATTTTATAATCAAATATCCATTTAAGGGAAACCATGCGCGCTGAAATCATTCGTCAGCAGTTCCAGCACGGCCAGCTTGACGCCTGCGCACTCGCCGCTCTGTTCGCGCGGGGTGAGATCACCCCGCTTGCATTCACCGAAGCGTGCCTCGCGGCAGCGCAGCGGGCATCGGCCATTTTTATTACGCTGACGCCTGAGCGGGCACGCGAAGAGGCGGCGGCGGCAACCCTGCGCTGGCAGTGCGGCGCCCCCTTAAGCGTGTTTGATGGCGTTCCGGTGGCGTGGAAGGATCTGTTCGATGTCGCGCACACCCGCACCACCGCCGGGTCGGCGCTCCGCCAGCATGCGCCGTTCGCTGGCGTCGACGCACCGCTGGTGGCTCGCGCCGCCCGGGCGGGCATGGTGACGCTGGGTAAAACCAATCTGAGCGAATTCGCCTTTTCAGGTCTGGGGCTGAACCCGACGTTTGGCACACCGTGGCTACGCACGCCAGCAGGCAGTGAACGCGCCCCGGGCGGCTCGTCGAGCGGCGCCGCGCGCGCCATTGCAGAGGGGTTGGTCTGTATCGCGCTCGGCACCGACACGGGCGGCTCGGTGCGCATCCCCGCCGCCTTTAGCGGCGTCGTCGGCTACCGCGCCAGCCGCGGGCGCTACGAGGATGGCGGCGTGTTTCCCTTGGCCGCCTCGCTGGATACGCTGGGCCCGCTCTGCCGCAGCGTGCGCGACGCGCAGACGCTGGACGCGATATTGTGCGGCTCTGCAGAGCCGCCATTGGGGGCCCCCCATTTTGTGGCCGATACCGCCCTACTGGATCAGTGCGATGCGCCCGTGCGGGAAAACGGATATCGCGCTCTGGCGCAGCTGGAAGCCGCAGGCTTTCGCATCGCCTACCGTGCCGTGAAGGCGATGCACAACGCGCTGGCGTGGATTGCGGATAATGGCTGGCCCGGCGCGGTTGAAGCGTTTCAACTGCACGCTGACGCGCTCGCCTCACCGCAGGCGGAAAAAATGGATCCCTTCGTTCGTCAGCGCTTGATCGATTCCGGGCGCCTCAGCCCCACCGTACTGTCGACATTTTTACAGCATCGTATGCAGTGGCAGCGCGCCCTCGCGAACGAGTTAGCCGGAGCCGTGCTCATTACGCCGACGGTTGCCCACACGGCCCCCCTGCTGTCACCGCTGCATGACGCGGAGACATTCGCCCAAACCAACCGCGCCACGCTGCGTTTAACCATGCCGGGCAGCCTGCTGGACATGCCTGGCGTCGCCCTGCCGAGCGGCGGCGCAGATACCGGTCTGTTCACCAGCCTGCTGTTCTCGTTGCCGTCCGGGGAAGATGCCCGTCTGCTGGCGGCGGCCAATGCGGCGGCGGCGGTACTGATGCCGGGCAATCCTGCCCAATGTGACTCTGTTACCCAACCCTGAAGGACATGAAATATGGCTAAAGACATTCTTTGCGCATTTGGCGTAGACGTAGATGCCGTTGCCGGCTGGTTAGGCTCCTACGGTGGCGAAGACTCACCGGATGACATTTCCCGCGGCCTTTTTGCGGGTGAAGTCGGCGCACCGCGCCTGCTGAAAATGTTCGCGGAACAGCAATTACGCACCACCTGGTTTATTCCCGGCCACTCCATTGAGACGTTCCCGGCGCAAATGAAAGCCGTCGTTGACGCGGGGCACGAGATTGGCATTCACGGCTACAGCCATGAAAACCCGATTGCCATGACGCCCGTGCAGGAGGAAGCGGTGCTGGATCGCAGCATTGAGCTGGTGACGCAGCTGGCAGGTAAACGCCCCACTGGCTATGTTGCGCCCTGGTGGGAATTTAGCAACGTCACCAACGAGTTACTGCTGAAAAAAGGCATCAAGTATGACCACAGCCTGATGCACAACGACTTTCACCCCTACTACGTCCGCGTGGGCGATAGCTGGACCAAAATCGATTACAGCCAGCACCCCGATGCGTGGATGAAACCGCTGCAGCGCGGCGCGGAGACCGATTTAGTCGAGATCCCCGCAAACTGGTATCTCGACGATCTGCCGCCGATGATGTTCATCAAGAAATCGCCCAACAGCCACGGTTTCGTCAATCCCCGCCATCTGGAAGAGATATGGCGCGATCAGTTCGACTGGGTGTACCGCGAAAACGACTACGCGGTGTTCACCATGACCATTCACCCCGACGTCTCTGGACGCCCCCAGGTGCTGCTGATGCTGGAGCGTCTGATCCAGTACATTCGCAGTCACGAAGGGGTGCGCTTCGTCACCTTCGACGAAATTGCGGATGACTACAAAGCGCGCCATCCGCGCTCGGCATAACGCCCCTTAACCCCCGACAGAGTGATAGCGCTATGAGCATCTTCAAGAAAACGTCTGTAAACGGCTGGCAGCCGCAGCAGTTGACCATCAAGGATGTGAAATTTGCCACCTGGATCGCTTTTTTTGCCTGGGTCTTTGCTGTGTACGATTTCATTCTTTTCGGCACGCTGCTGCCGGAAATCGGCGGCCATTTTGGCTGGAGTGAAGTGGAGCAGGCGGAGATTGCCACGTGGGTTGCCGTGGGCGGCGCGGTGATCGCCCTGGCCATCGGTCCGCTGGTGGATCGCCTCGGTCGGCGTATGGGGATCGTCATCACGGTCGGGGGCGCAGCACTCTGTTCCCTGCTGACCGCCATTGGCGGCGCGGGCGGTAAAGGCGCCTTGACCGCCATTCGCTCGGTGGCGGGACTTGGCTATGCCGAACAAACGGTCAACGCCACCTATTTATCTGAGCTGTACACGGCGCTGGACGATCCCAAACTCAACAAGCGCAAAGGCTTTGTCTACAGCCTGGTGCAGGGCGGCTGGCCGGTGGGTGCCTTGGTGGCCTCTGCCCTGACCGCCGTGCTAATGCCGCTGATTGGCTGGCAGGGCAGTTTTATTTTTGCCGCGCTGCCCTCGCTGATCATCGCCGTGCTGGCGTTGAAATTAAAAGAGACGCCGCAGTTTCAGGTGCAAAAGAAGATCCAGCAGCTGCGTGAACAGGGCAATACACAGGATGCGCGTCAGGTCGCGGCAGACTATCAGGTCGCCTACGAAGAGCAGGCGCGCAGCGGTCTGGCCGCTGCGTTTCGCGGCCCTGCGCTGCGCGCGACCTTGGTGCTGGGCGGTGCGTTCCTGATTAACTGGTTTGCCATTCAGATATTTAGCGTTCTCGGGACCACGGTCATCACCAAAACCCACGCGGTCTCCTTTGATAACTCGTTGCTGATTCTGATCCTGTCGAACCTGGTCGGCTATGGCGGTTATCTGGCGCACGGCTGGCTGGGCGATCGCATCGGCCGCCGCAATACCATTGCGTTCGGTTGGATGCTGGGCGGCGTGGCCTTTGCCGGCATGCTCTATTGCCCGGATAACTTCACCACCATCGTTGCCCTGTACAGCGTTGGCCTGTTCTTCCTGATCGGCCCCTATGCGGCGGCGCTGTTTTTTATCAGTGAAAGCTTCCCGACATCCATCCGTGCCACAGCAGGCGCGCTGATTGCGGCGATGGGGCCGGTGGGCGCCGTGGTGGCCAGTCTCGGTACCACCAGCGTCCTGAGTCACGGCGGACACTGGCAGGATGCAGCCCTGTGGTTTGGCGCGGTGCCCTGCTTTATCTCCGGCATCATCATGCTGTTCGCCCGCGCGGGTGCACACCCCAGCGTGGACGTGAATCCGCCCGTGAAAACACAGCCACAGGCCTAAGGAGTTTTTATGCCATCTGTATCGACGCACCCGGTTGCCGCCATCAGCGGCGCCGCCAGCGGCATTGGACTGGCGCTGGCGACGCTTTATGCCCAGCGCGGTGTTCGCGTGATCGCCGGCTATTACCCAGCCGACCCGCACGATCCGGCCAAAGCGGCCGCGCACATTGAGGCCGCAGGCGGAGAAGCGCACTGGTTGCCGCTGGATGTCGCCTCTACGCCATCCGTGGACGCGTTCATCGCTGCGGGACTCGCCCACTTCGGCCGCCTCGATTACGCCGTCGCTAACGCCGGTATTCTGCGGCGCGCGGCCATAGAAGAGATGAGTGATACGCGCTGGGAAGCGATGTTAAACGTCGATCTCAGCGGCGTGATGCGCCTGTTTCGCGCGGCCGCACCGCATCTTGGCGCGGGTGCGAGCCTGGTCGCCGTCTCATCCATCGCGGGCGGCGTCTATGGCTGGCAGGACCATGCGCACTACGCTGCAGCAAAAGCCGCGGTGCCCGGCCTGTGCCGCTCTCTGGCGGTAGAGCTTGCCGCACGCGGCATCCGCTGCAATGCGGTGATCCCCGGGCTGATTGAGACGCCGCAGTCGCTCGACGCCGAAAATTCGCTTGGCCCGGCGGGATTAGCGCAGGCCGCTACCGGCATTCCGCTGGGGCGCGTTGGCCGCGCGGACGAAGTGGCCCGCGTCATCGCCTTTCTCACCAGTGAAGAGAGCAGTTATCTCACGGGACAGAGTGTGATTGTGGATGGCGGTCTGACCGTGCGCTGGCCGGAATAGGAGGAAGGCATGCAACTGCAACATAAACGCTGTGTGATCACCGGCGCCGCCAGCGGTATCGGCGCCGCCATTGCGCACCGGTTTGCACAAGAAGGTGCACGGCTGGTACTCACCGATCGCGATGAAGCCAAACTGGCTAACACCGTCGCCCACTGTCAGCAGCAGGGCGCGGTATGCCTGGCCGTGGTCGCCGACGTCGGTGAGGTCACAGGTGCCACCGCCGCGGTGGACCGCTGTCTCGAGGCGTTCGGCGGCATTGATGTGCTGGTGAATAACGCCGGCATGCTCACGCAGGCGCGCTGTGAGGACATTACGCTTGCCATGTGGGACACCATCATGGCGGTTGATCTGCGCAGCGTGTTTCTCGCCACACAGCGCGCGCTGCCCGCCATGCTGGCCCAGCGCTGGGGGCGCGTGATCAATGTGGCCTCCCAGTTGGGCATTAAAGGCGGCGCAGAGCTGTGCCATTACGCCGCGGCGAAAGCGGGCGTCATCGGTTTCACCAAATCCCTGGCGCTGGAAGTCTCTGCCCATAACGTTCTGGTGAATGCGATCGCGCCCGGACCCATTGAAACGCCGCTTATCGACGGTCTTAATCCGGCATGGAAGGCGGCGAAAGCCGCTGAACTGCCGCTGGGCCGCTTTGGCCGCGCGGAAGAGGTTGCACCCGTTGCCCTGCTGCTGGCAAGCGAACCGGGCGGCAATTTATTTGTGGGCCAGACGCTGGGCCCCAACTCAGGCGACGTGATGCCCTAAGGAGGCGCGTGTGTGCGGAATATGTGGACTCCTCGATGCCGGCCCGCAGTGGAGCGATCCGCTGGGGCAGGATGTGCCGCGTCGCCAGCTGCGCCTGCAGCAGCTGGCGCTGCTCAATCGCGTGTTGAAACCCTGGCGGCTCACCCTCAGCGAGTTTCACCAAAGCTGGCTGCTGTGCAGCCCCACCGGCCAGCAAACGCTGGTCAATTCGCTGGACGTGCTGTGGACAGAAGCGGAAACCATGCTGCGCCGTCCGCTTGATCCCCTTGATGAACAGTGGCTGGCTGCGCTGGCGCAGGAAACCTAATGTCCTATGAAGAAAAACTGCCGCTGCACGTGCTGAGCGGGTTTCTCGGCAGCGGCAAAACCACGCTGCTCAAGCACTGGCTGACGCAGCAAAATCTGGACGATGTTGCGCTGCTGGTGAACGAATTTGGTGAAGTAGGTATCGATCACCATCTGCTCAACGAAGTGGCACCGGATACGGTGCTATTGCCCAGCGGCTGCGTTTGCTGTCAGATTCGTGGCGAGTTAAAAAGCGCGCTGCTTGATCTCTATGAACGGCGCGCGCGCGGTCAACTGCCGCCGTTCACGCAGGTGATCCTCGAAACCACTGGCCTTGCCGATCCTGCGCCGATTCTCTCGACCCTGCTGCACGACCGCCAGCTGCAGCACCACTTTATCCAAGGCACGCTGGTCACGCTGGTGGATGCCGAACACGCCCATTTTCAGGCGGAGACGCAGCCGGAATGGCTGGCACAGGTTACAGCCGCCGATAAACTGCTGGTCAGCAAAGGCGATCGCGTGACGGCGGCGCAGACGCAGGCCCTGCGCCAGTGGCTGGCGCAGCTCAATCCGCTGGCGGAACTCAGCGAAACCACGCAGATGCGCGAGGCGCCACATCGGCTCTTCGCGCTGGCGATCGTACGCGGTTCACGCGCGCAGCGTTTTCGCTGGTTGGGTGCCTGTGCCCGCGACGATTTTGCCTTGCAGGCCAGTACACATCACACGCCCCATCCGATGACGCAAACCTGCGTGATCACCCTGCAGACGTCGGTGAACTGGCCCGCTTTTGCCATCTGGCTTTCGCTGCTGTTACATTGCCACGGCAAAGCCGTGTTACGCATGAAAGGCATCCTGCGCGTGCGCGACAGCGCAGCGCCGATTGTCATCCACGGGGTGCAGCACACGCTGCACCCGCCGGTGCATCTTCAGGATTGGCCTGGCGAACTGGAAAGCTCTAAGCTGGTGTTTATTTTGCGTGGCCTGGAGGCTGACCGCCTGCTGCAGGCATTTCACCGCTTTATGCAGCCCCTTGAGGAGCCTTGATCCATGAATTCTGCCGCGAAGGTCAATAATCAACTCACGCTGCGCGTGCTGGGTACCTCCGTTACGCTGCTTGAGCTGTTGCGCGTGCGCGCCGAGCAGGACTTGGGCATTAAAATCGAGTACCTGCTGCACAGCGTTGAGGATGCGCAGCGGATCGCCGTGATGCATCCGGAACGTTATGATCTCTATGACCAGTGGTTTCATAACATCGATTTTGTCTGGCCTGCGCGCGCGATCCAGCCGCTGGAGCTCAAACGGCTGCGCTACTGGGATGAAGTCAACGCACTGGCCAAGCGCGGCACCTTACGTCCTGACGGGGCGCTGGCCGACGGCAGCGTGCCGATTAAACGCCTTTACGTGCAGCGCGATCTCTCACTGTCGAGTCAGCCCAGCGATCGCATTAGCATGCTGCCGCTGACCCATAATGCCGACAGCTTCGCCTACCACGTGGATCGCTTGCCCACGATACTGCGCGACCAGCCTGAGAGTTGGGGCTGGCTGGTTGATGAGGCACTCAGCGGCCACGTCGCGCTGCAAGAGGATGCGGCGATGGGCGGCCTGGATGCCGCGCTGGCGATGCAGGGCGCTGGCCTGGCGCGATTCAATAACGTCGGCAACCTGACGCTGGAGGAGATCGATCTCCTGACCCAGGGGGTCGCGCGCCTGAATCGTCAGGGGCATTTCGCCGCCTTCTGGTCTTCCCAAGAGCAGGCGTGCGAATTAATCGATAATCGTCAGGTGGAACTGCAAAGCCTGTGGGCGCCGATCTATTTTCGCCACCATTTTCACCAGCGCGGCTACAAAATGGCGCATCCGCGCGAGGGCTACCGCGCATGGTATGGTGGGCTGTCGCTCTCCCGCTGTGCTACCGGAAAAATCAAGGATGCCGCCTACGACTACCTCAACTGGTGGCAATCAGGCTGGCCAGGCGCGGTGATGGCGCGTCAGGGTTACTACATCTCAAATCCGGCGCGCAGCCGCCCTCACCTCTCTGCGGCAGAGTGGGATTTCTGGTACGACGGCCAGCCTGCTGCCGAGATGCTGTTTGACGCCTGGGATGCGCCGCTGATCCCGGCGGGAGAAACGCGCGATGGCGGAAGCTATACCCAGCGAATGAGCCATATTGCCGTGTGGAACGCGGTGATGGACGAGCACAACTATCTGACCCGACGCTGGCAGGACGCACTCGCGCGAAGATAACCACCGCCGCGTTGCGGCTAGAGGGCGCTGCGTTTGACATCACGGGCCGGTGGGCAGCCAAACAGGCGCGTATATTCCCGCGTAAACTGCGTCAGACTTTCATACCCGACCGCTGCCGCCACGGCGGCTACATTGCCCGGCTGACGAAACAACCGATCGCGCGCGGCATAAAGTCGAAGATGCTTCTGATACTGCAGCGGTGAGAAGCCGGTGCTGGCTTTGAAGCGACGATGAAACACGGAAAGACTCATCGTGGCTCGTTGCGCCAGCGCCGCCATGCACACCGGCGTTGCGTAATGGATTTTGAGCCAGTCAACCGCCGTGCGTATTGACGCAAAATAGCCGCAGGTATCCGCCATCTGACGCAACAGCGGGCCCTGCGGCCCTTGTAACACGCGATAGACAATTTCGCGCTCCAGCAGCGGCGCCATAATCGTTACGTCTTCGGGCCGCGCCTGCAGCTGCAACAGCCGTAGCCAGGCATCCAACTGCGCCTCACTGGCTTCCGCAATAGCCACGCCGTGCACCGCAGGCGTTGCAGTGGCTTCAGGCAGGTCAGCGATCAGGGCGCGGATCACCGCGAGATCAAACGTCAAACGTACCGCCAGATAAGGCGCAGCCTCGCTGGCGTACCCTATGCGGCCGCTTGCCGGCAGGTCAATGGCAGCAACAAACGTATGCCCGGCGCGATAGCTCACCACCTGTGATCCCATACGCAGCTGTTTTTCGCCCTGTAGGATCAGGCTAATAAACGGTGGGTAGACTTCCGACGGCAGTGTCAGCGGTTGTACCACCTTGTAGACGTCGAGCCGCGACAGCAGCTTTTCTTCTGCGGAATGTTCTGCCCAACGCTGCGCCCACAGTCGCAGCCTCTCCAGTGACTCAGTCATTGTCGCGTTCTTATCGTCGCCCACCCACAATGAGCAGAATCAGGCAAATTTTAGACACAATCCACGGCGCGCTGCAACGGCGCTCGCGCTACGCTGAAGATGTCTGGGGCCATGCGGCCTCCCTCTTATTCACTCACGTGAGAGAACCCATGAAAATCAAAGACGCAGTGATTGTGATCACTGGCGCTTCCTCGGGCATTGGCGCAGCAACGGCCCGTGCCGCCGTCCGCGCAGGTGCTAAGGTGGCGGTATTGGCCCGTCGGGAAGCGCGGCTGACCGCGCTTGGGCAGGAATTGAACAATGCGTTACCGCTCCGTTGTGATGTTACCTGCCCTGACGACGTCGCGCGCGCCGTTCGCCGCACGCTCGAGCACTTTGGCCGCATCGACGCGCTCATTAACAACGCCGGACAGGGTCTGCACGCCAACATTGAGGCGATCGCGGATGATGCGTTCACCGCCCTGCTGGACCTGAATCTGGTGGCGCCGCTGCGGATGATGCAGGCGGTGATCCCCGTTATGCGCCAGCAGGGCACAGGCAGCATTATTCACATCAGTTCAGGCGCAACTTTAGGCACCTATGCGGGATCGGCCGCGTATACCAGCGCCAAAGCGGGGCTGAATATGCTGTCGCGCGTCGCACGCCTCGAGCTGGCACCGGCGGGGATTGTCGTTTCCACACTCTATCCGTTTGTGACGCAGACTGAATTTTACCAGGCCGTGAAAGCCGGTCAGGCGGAGGCCAGCGCGCAGGAGCAAGCCATCGCGGCGATTGCCCATACGCCGGAACAGGTGGCAGAGGCGCTGCTCGCGCTGCTGGAGAGCGGTGAGGCAGAACGCGATCTGGTGCCTGAGGCTTACGGTGGAAGCCAGCGATAAAGGCCTCAGACAGTCAAGCATAGCGCGCCATCAGATCCACCATCGCGCCCGCGTGGGCATCAACGTGGCGAATATAGCGCATCAGCGTTTCGGGTTTTTTCCATGTGCCTTCCTGCATGATCTGCGCGGTGCTGTATTGGTTCTTTGCCATGTCCATCGCGGCGCCCACGCGCGTGCTGTGTCCACTCCAGCCGCGGTAGCGATTTTTGTTGGCCTGCGCCGCATGCGGCCCGGCCTCACGCCACGCGCGAGCAAAAATATCTTCCAGCGCCCGGGTCGACAGCGGTTTATCCGTTACGACCAGCGCGCGATTGCTGCGGTGCACGGGCGCGAAGAGAAACGCATCGGGCATTTGCATCAGGCCAGAGGCATTCAGCCACGCAGTCAGGCGCTCAGAGGAGAGCGCACCCAGCCCTTTAATCAGACCGCCGGTCATCACCAGGGTTTTGGTCCAGCCGACGTCCAGCACGATGCGCCCGTCGGCGGCGCGCGTCACATCGCGCACGCGCAGTCGGCCTAACTCACTGACGCGCAGCAGCGTTGCGTAAGCGACATGCAAAAAAGCCAGATCGCGCGCGTGCTGCAAGCGCGGCGAACTCGCCCATCGGGCATCCAGCGTCAGCAGATCGCCAATGCGAAACGGGATCGCCTGGCCGGCGCGCTCCCCTGCCAGCACCGCGTTGCGGTTGATCTTCTTCATTACACGAAACACCAGCGGCGACACGTTGGGCGGCGTCAGGCCTGCGTTACGGTGTAACATTGAGATAAGTGCCGCATGGGTACTGACGGTGGATGAGGCGCGTCCACTGCTCTGCAAAAACAGAAGATATTCACGCAGATCGTTGGGTGACATCGGTAACAATGACCGATCTCGCTCGCGCGCCCAGCGCGCAGCAATGCGCATCACGCTCATCAGCTGCGCCCAGGTATTGACAGAGAACGCCTCTTTGTCGCGCACGAAGGCATGCAGTTGAGCGCGTATCGCGCTGTCATCCTCAACCGAAAAAGTCAGATCGTTAAACGGGGTCAGGTGGCTCATCACGTCGTATCCGCAGGTTAAGCTTCAGGCGATGCTATGCAAATTCTGGCGATCACGTTGGGGGATACCTCGTCAGATTTCACGTAGCGCTGCCTGCTTTTTGTTCAAGGACGGGAGAAAAGAGGCCAGTTTGTCCAGTATAGCGGGATCGCGGTGAGGATCCTAGCTTCATATAAGTACAATTATATGAAGTTACAGATGGCAAGATAGCGTTGAACACTGACGGTTTAAGAGAGAACAAAAAAATTGAAGGCGAAGATTTACTCGGAGCAGGCTCTTACTGAGCATGTTTCGGCGTTCAGCAAAAAAAGCTGCGGCGACGCGCAGGGCGTTATTTGATAGTTAATTGAAATTAAGGGTGGAAAAATTAACGGTTCGTCGTTGTAAAAAGTTTTTAAGGAAAAAATATGCCTGTTAACGCAGTAAGGACGCCGACATCACCGCCAATAGTGATGACAAAAGAGCACTTAAAAAAAGCGAAGAAGACGCTTTCAGCCGAAATTAACCGCGTTTATAACACGCAAAAAAAACTTTCCTCGGCCATTGAGAAAGACTGGCGGGAAATGAGCAGAATACGAGTGATTATCCAGGAGATCACCGCCATTTCCAATGCGCGTGAAGAAAATCCGTTATTGAGATTCAAAAATGGTCATTTTAAAAATGGCGCGAGGCATAATCTCATTAAAGAGCACCTTTATCACCATCGATATGCTTACGAGCGGCGCGCTGCGGCATACAATGTAGGTTCAACCGTGCCTGAAATCACTGCACGTGAAGCCCTGGATACGTATCAGTACACACTTGCCTCTCTGGAACAGCGAATTGATCATTCACTGTTAGAAATCAATGTATTAGATGAAAGATTTGACACCCTAATTCTTCAGGAGGCGGCGCTTGAAAAGGCGCTTAATAAGATTACGCCCCTTCCCAACAACCGACAAAAAGTCGCCACTCAGAAAGGAAACATAAAAATATCGGATGCGGAAGTGAAAGCTATTGAAAAGAAAATAGAGCTGTTTGATATTATTTATCAATCTTCCGCAGGCTGCACGGGAATAAATCACTGGTTGCGTCAGCAGCGCGATGGCTTATCTGGCGATGCGGAAAAAGCCGGAAAAAAGTTGGCCAGCAAAGTTATCAGCGAATATAAAAAAAGTCACGGCGAGGGGATCTTTGTGAAAAACATGATTTCCGAATTTGACATTAAATTCCATGCTTCCGATATTCTTAGCAATCTACCGTCTTATCAGGAAATGCTTCACCGCCCCAAGGGGAAATTAATCCAAACGTTCCGCGGTGAACGTATGACGCTCACGGGTATAGATGAATTAGCGGCGCGATTCAAAACGGAGCCGCAAGCGGTTTATCAACTGGGTCAGTTTTATTCCACTACGGCCAGGCCCGCGTTTGCAGAAAGCCTGGCGTCCGCTGACGGCCCGGAAAACCGTGCTGGCGTGATATTTACACTAAAAGGAAACAGCGGTCATCCTGTTATCGTCGGTCACGGCTTTGACTATCATGCCGACAGGGAGCACGAAATCCTTTACTCGCCGCTGGCTTGTTTCTGCGTCACAGATATGACGTTTGATGGCAGGCATCACCGTGTGGGCCTGCAGGAGATGAAGCGGGAAACGGTCTCCGAACCTTACCCGATGCCCCATTGAGCCTGCTGCTCTCACCGTTTCCTCCCTGAGGTATTCCTTCGGGCATTAAACACGGCTGGAAGAGGCCCGCCACATGCCCGAAGCAGACGCGTTCAGACCTTTCGGCCATCAGGTGTTCTCAGCCAAATCCTGAACCGCCTCCCAATTACCCCTACGCCGTCTATGCTTAATGTTTCCTAAAACAACGATAACCTGGGGTGCGCAGGCACCCTCTTTTTGATCTGGAGGCGGGTATGAGCACCCCACATGACACCCCTATGTTGCAGGATGCTGAAAAGCCGCCTGAATCAGCACCGCACACCCTGCCGGTGACGCTCAACGTCAACGGCCAGGCGCACAGCCTTCACGTTGACAGCCGCACCACGCTGCTGGACGCGCTGCGTGAGCATCTGCATTTGACCGGCACCAAAAAAGGCTGTGACCACGGCCAGTGCGGGGCCTGTACCGTGATGGTCAATGGCCGCCGCGTCAATGCCTGCCTGACCCTTGCGGTGATGCAGGACGGGGTAGAGATCACCACCATTGAGGGCGTAGGCACGCCGGAGGATCTGCATCCGCTGCAGGCCGCGTTTATTAAGCACGACGGCTATCAGTGCGGTTACTGTACGCCGGGTCAAGTTTGTTCTTCGCTGGCGGTGTTAGCGGAGATCAAAGCGGGCATTCCCAGCCACGTCTCGGGAGATTTGCTGGCGGCGCCAGCCCTTTCGCCGGAGGAGATCCGCGAGCGCATGAGCGGCAACATCTGCCGCTGCGGCGCTTACGCCAACATCCTGGACGCCATTGAAGACTATGCGGGAGGCCAGACATCGTGAAAGCCTTCACTTATGAGAAAGCCGGCTCGCCGCAGGAAGCGGCCCGTTGCGCCCAGCAAACGCCCGGCGCGAAATTTATCGCCGGCGGCACCAATCTGCTGGATTTAATGAAGCTGGAGATCGAAACGCCGCTGCACCTTATCGACGTAAACGGCCTGGCGCTGGACGCCGTTGAAACCACGCCGGACGGCGGCCTGCGCATCGGCGCGCTGGTGCGTAACACCGATCTGGCTGCGGACATGCGCGTGCGGCGTGACTACGCGGTGCTGTCGCGGGCGCTTCTCGCGGGGGCGTCAGGTCAGCTGCGCAACCAGGCCACGACGGCCGGGAATCTGCTGCAGCGCACCCGCTGCCCGTATTTTTATGATACCCACCAGCCCTGCAACAAGCGCACACCCGGCAGCGGCTGTGCAGCACGTGACGGCTACAGCCGCCAGCTGGCGGTGGTGGCAGCCAGCGAACACTGCATCGCCACCCACCCCAGCGACATGGCCGTCGCGATGCGGCTGCTGGACGCCACGGTAGAAACCGTGCGGCCGGATGGCAGCGAACGGGCGATCCCCCTCGCCGAATTTTATCGTGTGCCCGGTGATACGCCGCATCTGGAAACGGTGCTGGAAGCGGGCGAATTTATCATCGCGGTGGTGCTGCCACCGCCGTTAGGTGGCACGCATATCTACCGCAAGGTGCGCGATCGCGCCTCTTATGCCTTTGCACTGATTTCGGTGGCCGCCGTGGTGCAGCCTGACGGCACTGGTCGCGTTGCCTTGGGCGGCGTGGCGCATCAGCCCTGGCGGCGCGAGGCCGCAGATGAGGCAATGGCGCAAGGCTCAGGGCCGGTGTTTGATGCCCTGTTCCACGACGCGGATCCCACCGAACGCAACGCATTTAAGCTCGTGCTGACGAAGCGTACGCTCGCCTCCGTCCTGGCAGAAGGGAGAGCCACACCATGAAGTTCGATAAACCCGCGGGTTCCAATCCCATTGACCGCCAGCGTTACGTCGGTCAACCGCGCGACCGCATCGATGGGCCGCTAAAAACCACTGGCAGCGCGCCTTACGCGTATGAACGCCATCGTGAAGCGCCCGACGCCGTCTATGGCTACCCGGTGATGAGCCCGATCGCAAAAGGCAAACTTATCGCGGTGGAAATCGACGCCGCTGCAAGCGCGCCGGGCGTGCTCGCCGTGATCACCGCCGTTAATGCAGGCAAGCTGGAAATCGGCGACATGAACACCGCCCGCTTGCTGGCGGAATACCACATCGAGCATTACCATCAGGCCGTGGCGCTGGTGGTAGCCGAAACCTTTGAGCAGGCGCGCGCGGCGGCTCAGCGGGTGACGGTGCGCTGCGAGAGCGAACCGGGCGCGTATGACCTCGCTGAAGCGCAACCGACCGTGACTCAGGCACCGGAAGACACGCCGGACAAAGCAGTCGGTGATGTTGAGCAGGCGCTGCGCGCAGCCAGCGTGACGCTGGATGCGATCTACACGACCCCCGATCAGAGCCATATGGCCATGGAGCCGCATGCGTCCACCGCCCTGTGGCAGGAGGACGCACTGACAGTGTGGACATCTAATCAGATGATCAACTGGGGCCGCAACGACCTGGCAAAAACGCTGAATATTCCGCCGGAAAAAGTTCGCTTGATCTCGTCCTATATCGGCGGTGGATTTGGCGGCAAACTGTTCCTGCGCAGTGATGCCCTGCTGGCCGCACTCGGTGCGCGCGTCGTGAAAAAACCCGTGAAAGTGATGCTGCCGCGCCCAATGATCCCCAATAACACCACGCACCGCCCGGCAACGCGTCAGCATATCCGTATCGGAACCGACACCGAAGGCCATATCACCGCTATCTCGCACCTGAGTTGGTCGGGTAATCTGCCTGGCGGCACACCGGAGACCGCGGTGCAGCAAACGGAGCTGCTCTATGCGGGCGCCAACCGTCTTACCGGACTGCGCCTTGCAACATTGGATCTCCCCGAGGGCAACGCGATGCGTGCGCCGGGGGAAGCGCCCGGCCTGATGGCGCTGGAGATCGCCATGGATGAAATCGCCGAGAAAGTGGGCATGGATCCGGTGGCGTTTCGCATTCTGAATGACACGCAGGTCGATCCTGCCGACCCGCAACGCCCCTTCTCACGACGGCAGCTGGTGGAATGTCTGCGTACTGGCAGCGAAGCGTTTGGCTGGCAGCAGCGGCAGGCGCAACCCGCGCAGGTCAGAGACGGGCGCTGGTTAGTGGGCATGGGGATGGCCGCCGGTTTCCGTAATAACCTGCTCTCGCCCTCCGGCGCGCGCGTAAGGCTGGATGCGTCGGGCACCGTGACGGTCGAAACAGACATGACCGACATCGGCACCGGCAGCTATACCATCATTGCGCAAACGGCGGCGGAGATGCTGGGCGTGCCGCTGGAGCAGGTCCGCGTTCGCTTAGGTGACTCTGACTTCCCGGTGTCCGCAGGATCCGGCGGTCAATGGGGGGCGAACACCTCCACCGCTGGCGTGTACGCGGCGTGCGTGAAACTGCGCGAACAGGTAGCGCAGGCGCTCGGCATGAATGCGGCTGACGCCGAGTTTGTTGATGGCGAGGTTCGCGCCGCAGGGCTTAGCCGTCCGCTCACCGACGCCGTCGTCAACGGGCCGCTGGTTGCCGAAGACACCATCGCGTTTGGCGATCTGGATGAACGCTATCAGCAGTCTACCTTTGCCGGGCATTTCGCCGAGGTCGCGGTAGATATCGCCACGGGTGAAGTCCGGGTGCGCCGCATGCTGGCGGTCTGTGCGGCAGGGCGCATCCTCAATCCGAAAACAGCACGCAGCCAGGTGATCGGCGCCATGACGATGGGACTAGGCGGTGCGCTGATGGAGGAACTGGCGGTTGACACCGAGCGCGGCTTTTTCGTCAATCACGACATGGCGACGTATGAAGTACCGGTGCACGCCGACGTACCGCGCCAGGAGGTCATTTTCCTGGATGACACCGACCCAATCTCCTCGCCGATGAAGGCCAAAGGCGTGGGCGAGTTAGGACTGTGCGGCGTGGGTGCGGCGATTGTGAATGCCATTTACAACGCCACGGGTGTGCGCATCAGAGACTATCCGGTAACGCTGGATAAACTGCTGGCCGGACTACCGGAAACGGCCTGAGCCTGAGTGGCGCCGTCTGCCATAGCGGCGCCGCTTATTCTCGCGTTAGCGCCGCAATGGTCCGCAGATCGTCTGGGGTGTCTACATCCCACCGACAGCCGCTGTCGTGCAGGTCGACGCGGCGCAACGCAGACGTGTGCAGCAGGGCCCGTGCGCCGGTGTCCCCGCGTAAGGCGCGCAGCGGCAAAAAGTAGGATCGATCAAATCCCACCGGATGGGCCGGTTCGCCATCGACCACGGCGCGCGCCATGGGCGCGGAGCGCAGCGCTTCGCTGACCGCAAGGTAACTGGCAGGCGCAATCAGCGGCATGTCACCTAACGCAATAAGCCAACCATCATAGTCCGGCACCGCCCCAACGGCAGCGGCGATGGAATCACCCAAGCCGCCGCTGGTGCAGGTCAAGATGCAGGGCGGCGGCAGCAGAGCGTGAATGGTGTGGTCCTCGGGACGTGTCATCACAAACACATCAAGACCGGTGGCGACGGCGCGTGCTAGCGTGTGTTGCAGTATTGGCTTGCCCCAAAGCAGCGCGGTCAGCTTGTGGCCCTGACCGCAGTGACGATAGCGCTCGCTCAGACCGGCGGCCATGATCAGGATAGCGTGTTTCATGCCAAGCCCGCGCAGGGCACGGCGACGGCGCCCGCCTCTGAGCCGCTCACCATGCCATTTTTATGGCGCACGATATCTGCCATGATCGACAGGGCGATCTCCGCCGGGGTTTTGCTGCCGATCGCCAGCCCCACCGGCGCATGAATACGCTGCAGTTGCGCGGGCGTGACGTCACCAAAAGCCACCAGACGCTCGCGGCGTTTCTGGCTATTGCGTACCGATCCCATCGCGCCGAGGTAAAACGCGGGCAGATGCACGGCCTCCATCATGGTTAAATCGTCAATGCGCGGGTCGTGGGTCAGCGACAGAATAGCCGTGCCTGCGTGACAACCGTGCTCCTCTAAATAGCGGGCCGGAAAGACTTCCAGTAAGGTGATACCCTCGCTGAGCCCAGGCGCAAGCGTCAGGCGCGCGTCGGGTCGATGCTCACACACCAGCGTTTCAAAACCTAACGTCAGGGCAAAGTTGGCGCAAAATACGGCCACGCTGGAGAGACCGCACACGATTAATCGCGGCGGCGTGGCCAGCGTCAACGTAATGGCATTCCCGCAGACTTCGGTCAGCGTCTTTCCGCTGTAGCCAACCGGTGTCAGAGACGTGCAGGCCTCAGGCAGGGTGACGCGCTTGACCAGCGCGGTAGCCTGTGTAAAGGCGTCAATCAGCGTCGTCAAATAGGCCTGACTCTGCGCATCTGGCGGTAGCTTCTCCACCAGAATCAACAAGCTTCCGCCGCAGGGCAGCGCCTGGTCAGGCGCGTAGCCGCCTTCGCCGTAGCGGATAAGCTGGCTGGGTGCAGTAAACGCCTGGGCCTGGATGCGTTCGATAAAACTTTCTTCCACGCAGCCACCGGACAGCGAGCCGCTGTAGCGACCGTCTGCGCGGATCACCATCATGGCGCCCGGCGGTCGCGGCGATGATCCGAAGGTGCTGATAACGGTGCAAAGCCAGACGGTGTGCGCGTGTAACCACTGGCGCCCGGCATTGAGCACCTGCAAATCCAGATTGTGCATCGGATCTCCTGCAGAAAAAGGGAAGCGGCGGTTTCAGGACAATCCCTGAGCGTCAGCAAGTGAGTGTAGTACAGCCTGACGCGCCAGCGCAGGATGATACCGTCGGAGGAAGCCCCCGCAGTGCGCTCCAGACAAACGGGGTCAACGCGCGCCATGCGGGGGGCCGGCCTAGCGATCAATATTGCGCAGTAACTCGGCTGTGAGCGCCGGCACCGTGGCCGCAAACGAGGCATTGACCCAAAGTGCGGTGAACATAAGCCCTCCTCTTGGTGGCATAAACGTCATGCGTACCGACTCAGGCAGCCAGCGACACGCGCGGGGGCGTGAGCTGCTGCTGAAGCAGCCGTAATAGTAACCGGATGCGCCGCTCCGTGCGCTCGGGCGAATCGGGCGGCAAATGGTAGCGCAAGCTGCTCTGCCCCCCTTTCACACTGTTGAAGCGCACGACCACCTCGGGCATCACGCCGCCCGGCACTCGCTGCCAGCGGATGTTCACGGTGGAGCCCGGCAGATTTAGCGTGGCCTTCATCACCGTCTCCGCCGTCAGGGACGGCGTAAGAAGGGATAAGGAAGAAACCGTAACAGCAGACATCGTGACCTCCTTCATGTTCAACACAGTGCAAAGAGAGGCTTAGGGGCCTCTCTTTGTACGGGGACGCATTATCCAGCTTGTTGATGCTCAATCGCCTCGGTCGTTTGATGCGCGATCGGGATACGACGGGGTTTTTCGCTCTCGGGCACCTCCAGGCGCAAATCTACGCGCAGCAGCCCATCCTGCAGCCGGGCCTGCGTGACCTGCATATGCTCGGGCACGCTGTAGCTGAGATGGAAGTCAGATCGTACAATGCCGCGATGGATCCAGCCGCCGGATGCCTGTTCCGTCTCGCTGTCGCTGTGCGCTTTTCGTCCACTGACAGAGAGCCGGCCGCCCGCCACTTCGACTTCCAGTTCGTGCTCCTGCCAGCCAGGAACGCTCACGGTCAGCGCGTAGTGTTCGTCATCCAGTTGTTTGAGATCGTAAGAAGGGGTAGCTGAAACCGGGACATCGCCCGTAAGTTGGCTGAACAAGCGATCGATACGGCTGATACGATCGGACAGCACATTGTCGGCAAGTGAGGAAACGAGGGGAAACGTATTTAATTTCATGGTGATAACCTCCTGAATTAATCAAACATTCAAAAGCTCATCGCCGCAGTTTTTTCTGCGCGCTTACAAATATAATTTCAATTTTTTCTGTTTCAAGCCGCGTTGATATTTTTTTATCGTGCTCCTTGCGTGGCGCCGTCAGCGGGTTGCCGCAGCGCCTTTTCGCGTTATCCGAGTGCCAGGCTGCTCGCGCTCAGTCATGCGCCCGACCGGCCATGTCGGACGGGCGGGCACAAACGAGGGTGCTTGCTGCGCGCAACATCAGTTGCCGCGATAGGTTGAATAACCAAACGGGCTAAGCAGCAGCGGAATGTGGTAATGGTCGCCAGATTTCTCGAGGGTGAACTCGACGGGAATCTGCGGGAAAAAGGTTTTTTCACCGGTGCGCGCATAATAGTCGCCAGTCTTGAACACCACGCGATAGCTGCCCGACACGACCGGCTTGTCTGCCGGGTAGAGCGCGCTGATACGGCCATTGCTGTCAGTCACGCCGGTTGCCAGCTTGGTCCATTTGTCATTCTGTTGCTGATCGAGTTCGACCGTAATGCCCGCCGTTGGCACGCCCGTTTGCAGATTGAGTACGTGCACGCTGAGCGGGTTTTTCACGGGTGCCGCGTAAGCGGTTGTGGCCGTCGCGATGGCCAGCAGAGCCAGCACAGAAGAGGCAATTTTCATTAGTTTCTCCGTTGTTTACGTGAGGGATGACGCAATCTTAGGCGCTCTCTTCTCCGGTGCGCTGTTTCTGTAAAAATCTCTGAAATTTCCGAGACCTGTCTGCTTGCGATTTGGAAAGCACTGCCGCGCGGTGGCTAGTGTTACCGCGCGCTTTCTGCTAAAACTGGCCGCTGATCCTCCTGAATAAAAAAACCGACATCGCCGCGGGAGTGGACATGATTCGTCTTGAAGATGTGACGCTGTTTGTGCGCGCGGCCGCGCTGGGCAGTTTTTCTCGTGCCGCGCGTGAGGCGGATATTCTTCCGGGCCAGGTCAGCGCGGCGGTCGGTCGCCTGGAGCGTGATTTGAATCGCCGCCTGTTTGCCCGCTCAACGCGCAGCCTGCGTTTGACGGCAGAAGGCGAAACCTGGCTGCCTTACGCGCAGGAGATGCTCGCGCTGCTGCAGGCCGGCACCGCGCAGCTTCAGGCCACCGGTGACGCAATGCAAGGCGAGCTAAAAATGGCGATCCCGTCAGACATAGGGCGCAATGTGATCCTGCCCGTGCTGACCGATTTTTGTGAGCAGTACCCGAAGATTTCACTGCGTGTTGCGCTATCCGATCGGCTAAGCGACGTGTTTCGCGATCCGGTGGATGTGGCGATTCGCTACGGTGCCCTTGAAAACAGCCGCTATGTGGCGCTGCCGCTGGCGGAAGACAATCGCCGCGTGCTGGTTGCCGCCCCGGCGTATTTACAGCGTCACGGCACGCCGGCTCAGCTGGATGATCTGCGGCAGCACGCCTGCCTGCTGTATAGCCTCAACGATCAGGTTTACGATAAGTGGGCATTTCCCCAGGCGGACCGCGTACGGCAGCTGATGGTCAACAGCAGGATGGTGTGTGATGACGCCGATCTGGTGCGCCGCTGGGCGGTGGCAGGTATGGGAATTGCCTATAAATCCTGGATTGACGTCAGCGCCGACGTACACGCCGGTCGCCTGGAAATCCTGCTGCCAACGCAGCCCGGCGAGGCGGCGCCGCTGCACCTGGTGTGCCCGCACCGCAAACAATTCTCACCCGCTGTTCGGGAGCTGCACCGGCGGCTCCGCCAGCTGCTCACCGCCATTACCGCTAGCCTGCCCCTTACGCCCATGGACGCTGAAAAATGATGACCGTTCACCCGGCGTGACGTAACGGCGCGCCTGCACCCTGCGCGAGGATGCTGCGGGCGCGTGTGCCAGAAACCGCTGCGATCGTGTCTTAACCGCGCCTCACCGTTCGCATGAACGCTACACTCAGAATAACGTGAAAGGCCATGCCGCTTTACCTTGTTCAACACGCCCACCTACCGCCTGTTGGCGGTGATCAAACGGCGCGTGAATCACGCTTTTTCATCAACTGCGCAAGGAAAACATCATGAGTACGATCGTAACTGCTGACGGTACACAGATTTACTACAAAGATTGGGGGCACGGACAGCCGGTGTTATTCAGTCACGGTTGGCCGCTGGATGCCGACATGTGGGACAGCCAGCTCAACTTTTTGGCTGAAAACGGCTACCGTGCCATAGCCTTTGACCGTCGCGGCTTTGGCCGCTCCGACCAGCCGTGGCGCGGGTATGACTACGACACGTTTGCCGCCGACATTCATGACCTGATCGCCCACCTCGATCTGCAGGACGTCACGCTGGTGGGCTTCTCCATGGGGGGCGGAGACGTTACACGCTATCTCCATAATTACGGCACCGATCGCGTGAGGGGGCTGGTGCTGCTCGGCGCCGTCACGCCTCTTTTGGGGAAAAAGGATGACTTTCCGGAGGGCGTAGAGCGCAGTGTGTTCGACAATATTCAGGCAGGGTTATTGAAAGATCGCGCCCAGTTTATCAGCGATTTCGCCACGCCGTTTTACGGCATCAATGCCGGGCAGACGGTTTCCCAAGGCGTTTTAACGCAGACCCTGAATATGGCGCTGCTGGCGTCCCTCAAAGGGACGCTGGCGTGCGTCACTGCGTTTTCCAGCACCGATTTCCGCCCTGACATGGCAAAGATTGACGTCCCAACGCTGGTGATCCACGGCAGCAACGATCAAATTGTGCCGTTCGACACCACGGGGAAACGGGCGGCAGAGATGATCCGCGAGGCAGAACTCAAGGTCTATGACAACGCGCCGCACGGCTTTGCGGTAACGCACAGCGATCGGTTAAACGCCGATCTGCTGGCGTTTCTTCATCGCCTCTGACGGCGCCCTTCAGAACGCCCAAGACCGGCTGCCCGCCGGTCTTGGTGTTTACGGCGTGGAAAGCGTAGTGCCGCGAACCGCCTCTTGGCGCCATAAAGCGAAGCGTTAAAATATCTTATTTTACATCAATAACTTAACCTCAACATTCATGTGACGCAGATCACACTTTAAAATCCCTTTCTATACTGATTTCTCACTTTACGCAGCCTGCTGCGTTTTTTTATTACACAGGGATGACGACATGCCACACCCGTCTCAAGAACATGAAACGCAGAACACAACGCTGAGCGTGCAGCAGCGCCTGTTTTTCGTCGTACTGGTCGCCACCATGGGCGCACTGGCCTACGGCTACGATACCGGCATTATTTCCGGAGCCTTGCCTTACATGAAGCTCTCGGCTCGCGAGGGCGGACTCAATCTCACACCGTTTACCGAAGGACTCGTTACCGCGTCCCTCACCTTTGGTTCGGCGATAGGCGCCTTTATTAGCGGCTACGTCTCCGACCGTTTCGGTCGCCGCATCACGCTGCGCAGCCTTGCCCTGCTGTTTGTTGCCGGGGCGCTGGGTACCGCGCTGGCGCCCGATATCGCTACGATGGTAGTCATGCGCTTTATCCTCGGGATCGCGGTGGGTGGCGGCTCCTCAACGGTGCCGGTATTTATTGCCGAAATCGCTGGACCCAAAAAGCGCGCGCCGCTGGTGAGTCGCAATGAGTTAATGATCGTCTCCGGACAGCTGCTGGCTTACGTGGTGAGCGCGGCCATGAGCGTGCTGCTGCATGACGGCCATATGTGGCGGTATATGCTCGCGTTGGCGATGGTGCCGGGCATACTGCTGTTTATTGGCACGTTTTTTGTGCCCGCGTCACCGCACTGGATGGTATCAGAGGGGCGCGTCCGGGAAGCGTTGCGTATTTTGCGCAAGCTGCGGGAAAACCCGCAGGAGGTCAAAAAAGAGATGGCCGAGATGCGTCAGCATGCCCGGGCGCAGCAGCAGGGGCCCTCAGCACGCGCGCTGTTGCAGGAAAAATGGGTGGTTCGTCTGCTGCTGGTCGGCGCCAGCATGGGCATTGTGCTGCAGTTCACCGGCGTGAACGCCTTCATGTACTACACGCCCGTGATTTTGAAAAATACCGGGCTCGGCACCAGCGCCGCCATTGCCGCCACCATCGGTAACGGCGTGGTGTCGGTACTGGCCACCTTTGCTGGCATTAAGGCGATCAACCATTTTGATCGGCGCCATATGCTGATGGCAGGCCTGCTGGTGGTGATCGCGATGCAGATTGCGCTGGGCGCTACCCTGATGCTGCTGCCGCAGACGCTGACGCAGAGCCTGCTGGCGCTGAGTTGCATTTTGGTGTTTCTCTTCTTCATGCAAATGTGCATTTCACCGGTTTATTGGCTGATGATGTCGGAGCTGTTTCCAATGAAAGTGCGCGGCGTCCTCACCGGCTCCGCCGTATCGTTTCAGTGGCTGTGTAATGCCGCCGTGGCGTTTGCCTTTCCGCCACTGCTGTCTATGGTTGGCAATAGCGCGTTCTTTATTTTCGCAGCGATCAACGTCGCTTCATTGGCGTTTGTCATCGTTGTCTTGCCTGAAACACGGGGCAAGTCGCTGGAGCAGATCGAAGATCATATGCGCCAGCGCTTTGGTGACACGCGCGACAGCCAGGTCGAAGCCCCCCATCACTAAAACACGTGAGGTCATAATGAGTCATCTGTTTAGCCCATCGCAACTGGGCGAACTGAAGCTGGAAAACCGCATTGTGATTGCCCCAATGTGCCAATACTCCGCAGCGGAAGGCTGCGCCAGCAGCTGGCATCGCATTCATCTTGGCCATCTGGCGCTCTCTGGCGCGGGCTTACTGATCCTCGAAGCCACAGCGGTTGAGCCGCGCGGCCGCATCTCGCCGGGCGATCTGGGATTGTGGAATGCCGATAACGAAGCCGCGCTTAAAACGGTGGTAGACGATATTCGCGCCTGGTCGCCCATTCGACTTGGCATTCAGCTGGGACATGCGGGGCGCAAAGCGTCCTGCAGTGCGCCCTGGCAGGGCGGCGAACAGCTGCCGTTAAGCGCTGGCGGCTGGCAAACCGTCGCCCCCTCGCCGCTGGCCTATGCGCCAGGTGAACAGCCACCCGTCATGCTGGATGCGGCGGCGCTGGAACAGCTCAAAGCCGCGTTTGTCGCCAGCGCCGAGCGCGCCGTGCGGTTGGGCTTTGAGCTGATCGAATTGCACGCAGCCCACGGGTATCTGCTGCATCAATTCCTCTCTCCGCTCAGCAATCAGCGTCAGGACAACTACGGCGGATCGCTGGAAAACCGGATGCGCCTGCCGCTGGAAATCTTCGAGGCGGTACGGGAAGCGGTACCCGACGCGATCCCGGTAGGTGTCCGCCTCTCGGCCACTGACTGGGTGGACGGCGGCTGGGACGAAGCGCAATCGGTGGTGTTCAGCCAGCAGTTAGAAACGCGGGGGTGTGCTTACATTCACGTCTCCAGTGGCGGACTGTCTCCTGACCAGCAGATCAGCGTAGGGCCGGGCTACCAGCTGCCGTTTGCGAAGCATATCCGTGCGCAGATCACTATCCCGGTGATCGGCGTAGGCCTGATCACCGATGCGCATCAGGCCGAAGCGGCGCTCACGCAGGGCGACGCCGATTTCATTGCCCTGGCGCGCGCCATGCTGTATGACCCGCGCTGGCCGTGGCACGCGGCGGCGGCGTTAAACGAGCAGGCGCATGCCCCCGCGCAATATTTACGTTCCGAACCCCACGGCCTGAAAGGCACGCTCACCGACTCATCGTCATAATCCCGTTCCGGTGCGGGCAACCGCACCTTCTTCGGAGGCCCCTTATGGCTTCACTCCCCTTCATGCATGCAGGTGAGCACGTGATCCTCTATGACGGCGTTTGCAAGTTGTGTAACGCATGGGTGCGTTTTTTACTGCGGCGCTCCCTGTCGCCGCGTATTCGCTTTGCCGCCATTCAGAGTGAAAAAGGCCAGGCGCTGCTGCGCGCTGTCGGCTTGCCCGGTGAAACGCTTCACACTCTCGTGTTGATCAACAGCAATGGCCATTGGCTGCGGGCGCAGGCGGTTTGTCGCGCCATGGCCCACATGCCGTGGCCGTGGCGCGCGTTCGCGGTGTTGCGCCTGCTGCCCGACCGCCTAACCACCAAAATGTACGATCTTATTGCCCGGAACCGTTACCGGCTGTTCGGCCAGTACGACTGCGTGCATCCGCTCGAGGCGGACTATCCTGACCGCTTTCTCTGATCTCATCGCCCATTTGCTGACGGACCTTACACTTATTTACACCATTTTCCGTTGCGGTTAGCCTTGTTCCGTAAGGCTAACCGCGCGGCGGGTCAGGTTTACGCATGACTAAGCAGGCAATTATGCCCTGTCATGCCATGCTTAACCGCAGCGGGAATAAGTTAACTACTTCATGAGGACGTTATGACGCTGCGGTCGCTTCAGGCGCTGTGCCTGGTTAATTTTTTTATGGCGGATGTACGGGATGGATTGGGCCCCTTTTTAGGGATTTTTCTCACACAGCATCACTGGCAAGCCGACACCATTGGCTGGGTGATGACGGCGGGCGGCTTGGCCGGCTTGGTTGCCACCATCCCCGCCGGATTAATTACCGATGCGACCACGCATAAACGTTTGCTGCTGATGGTGGGATCGCTGGTGATCACCACAGCCACGTTGATGCTGTGGTTCTTTCCGCAGACCGGGATCGCCGTCTCATCGCAGGTGATGACCGGCATGGCGGCGGCGCTGATTGGTCCGGTCCTAACCGGGATTACGCTGGGTCTCACCGGCCCGAAAAAATTCAGCCATCAGATGGGGATTAACGAAGCGTTCAACCACGGCGGTAACATGTTCGCGGCAATCATTGCCGGCTTCGCTTTTTGGTATTGGGGTACGGGCGCGGTTTTTGTGCTGATGACGGTCATGGCACTTTTTGCTGCGCTGGCGGTGACGGCAATCCGTCCGGCAGATATCGATCACCGATTGGCGCGCGGCCTTGGCGATGATAAAGGCGCGATGGCGATGCCGCGGCTGTCGCTGATCGCGCGCAATCCAGCGATCCTCATTATTGGCCTGACGCTGCTGCTGTTTCACCTCAGCAACGCCGCGCTGCTGCCCATGCTGAGCATGCGCGTGGCTGCCTCGCACAGCGGGGCTTCCACTGCGGGTGTCTACGCCGCCGCCACCGTGGTCATTTCGCAGCTGGTGATGATCCCGGTTGCGCTTTTTGCCGCCGCACGCGCGGAAAAAGTAGGCTATGGCTGGCTTATCACCGCCGCGCTGCTGATCTTGCCGGTGCGCGCCGCCATTGCCTCTGCCTACTCAGATGCGTATGCCATGATCCCTATTCAGATTTTAGATGGTCTGGCAGCGGGTTTACTGGGTGTCGCTGTACCGGCCTACATTGTCAAAATTCTCTCCGGCAGCGGACACACCAACGCCGGTCAAGGAATGATCATGGTGATGCAGGGTATTGGGGCGTCGATGAGCCCGGCGCTGGCGGGCAGCATCGCCTCTACCTGGTCTTACAGCATTGCCTTTGCGGTATTGGGATGTATTGCCCTGAGTGCGCTGGCGATTTGGTGGGCAGGCAGCCGTTTCACCGCTGGCAAGCCCGCTGAAGCACCGCGTTAGGCACAGGAAGCAAATGGGCGTTGCAGGCTGCACCGCCCATTTGCAGCGTTGGCGGTTAGACTTTAAAGGCTTCGACCATACCGCGCAGGGCGTGCGCCTGCCCTGCCAGCGATTGCGAAGCCGACGACGACTCCTCCACCAGCGCAGCGTTGCTCTGGGTGACGCCGTCCATCTGGCTAACCGCGATGCTGACCTGTGAAATGCCCTGCATCTGCTCTGACGACGCCAGCGAGATCTCATCCATGGCTGATGCCAATTCGCCGACCATACTGACCACTTTCAGAATGCTCTTTCCGGTGCCGGCGGCGACATCAACGCCGCTATGGACCTGTTCAACAGCCTGTTCAATCAGCTCTTTGATCTCTTTCGCTGCGGTGGCGCTGCGCTGCGCCAGCGTTCTGACCTCGCCCGCGACCACCGCAAAGCCGCGCCCCCCTTCCCCCGCGCGCGCCGCTTCCACTGCCGCGTTGAGCGCCAGAATATTGGTCTGGAATGCGATGCTCTCGATCACACCGGTGATGTCGCGCACCTTGGTGGCGCTCAGCGAAATATCATTCATGGTGGCCGTCATGCGCTGTACATCCGCTTCGCCGTGCTGCGCCAGTTCGGCAGCGTCGCGTGCACTGCTGGCTGTGGTTTGCGCGCTGAGGGTATTGCTTTTCACGGTGGCGGTGAGCTGCTCCATGCTGGCGGCGGTTTCCTGCAGCGCAGCCGCCTGCTCCTCTGTGCGTGATGAGAGCTCGGTGTTGCCTTCGGCGATCTCATCGGAGGCCATGGCAACCGACGCAGCGCTCTCTTTAATGGTGATCACCAGCTGACGCAAATCGCCCTGCATGGTCACCAGCGAGGCCAACAGGCTACTGTTGTCCCCCGGACGTAGCTGCACGGCGGTAGTGAGATCGCCCGCGGCAATTGCCGCGGTCACCGCCTGTGCCTGCGCAGGCTCGCCGCCCAGCTGCTTCATCAAACTACGAATAATCAGGCTGGCTGCCGCGATCGACACGATCACCGTCAGCGCTCCCAGTATCGCCAGTATCGTCATCAACCGACTCACATAATTGCCGGTGTTTTCCACCGCCGCCTCGCTCTCCTCAAGCTGAGCCGTGGTCATATCTTTCAGCGCCGCGAGCAGCTGCGCCTGGCGTGGCCTGACCGTGTGCATCAAATAGTGAATGGTTTCCTGCTGTTTGTTTTGCAACCCTAGCTGAGCAGCACTGCTTAATGCGTTTAGTACATCGACTTCGAGCGCAACCACCTTATCGAACGCGGCCTGCCCTTTTTCTGTTGCGTGTACGGACTGAATCGCAGCCAACTTATTCAAATTTTCCTGAAACAGTGTTTTCTGCTGCTCAACCCGCGTCTGTTCGGGTTTCATTTCTTCAGGTTCGGTGAGCAGCGCAATATTCCGTACGGCGATACCCATATCTCGCAGGCCACTGTAAAGTCCCATCCCTAGCTGATATTTACGCATATTAATATTAACGGTTTTTTCCAGCTCGCTACGTGAATTTACCAGCCCGCTGTATGCAACAGCGATACAAATGATAAAAAGCACAATGAGCGTTCCAAAACTAAGAGCCAAGCGGGTCGATATTTTCATTATTTTGGTTTCTCCTGGTTAAAAAGGAGTTATCGGTTAGACGAGAAAGAAATCCAGCATAAAAATCATTTCACGCCAAAATTTAAATAATAAAAAAAACGCCCACTCACTTTGACAATTTCGTATTATAAGCTAAGCCATCAAAACTATTTCATGCTGCGCTCACGGCTATAAAGGGTAAATTTAAATAACCTCTTTTAACGTATGCGATTCCACTGCCTATTTTTACTTACACGCTTTAAAATAACGAGCACGCAGACGATTTAACGTTATTTACACCGCGCGTTATTCTTTCATGTTGCGTAAAAGGGACTGTCAAAAGGCCTTCAGCCGAGGAGAACCAGTAAATGTTTAAAGGCAACAAAGCGGCGCTTCCCGTGCGCTACTGCAAACAGTGCGAACAACCCATGAGCTGGCGTAAAAAGTGGGAAAAATGCTGGGATGAAGTGCAGTATTGTTCGGAACGCTGTCGACGTGAGGCAAAACACCGCCGTAAAGCATAAAGACCGATAGTCTGACGTGCGGTTTCTTCCCAGCGCGCCGCCTACTTATGTGATCTCACTCACATCAAGCAGTAGGGACGCGTGGGCCAATGGGGTAAAACCAGTAAGGTGACGCCATGTCAGCCCTTATTGGGTGTTTTCATCGCGATCCCGCCAGAAAGGACGTTCGCTTTTATGCCCGTGAATTTTGATCTCAATGACCTGTATGCGTTTCGCGCACTGATGGAGTATGGCAATTTTCGTCTCGCGGCCGAGTCCATTTGCCTGTCACAGTCGGCCCTGAGCCGCCGCATCGAAAAGCTGGAAACGGCGCTGGGCACCCGGCTGTTCGATCGCACCACCCGTCGCGTGACCTTAACACTGTTTGGGCAGAGTTTCGCTGAGCGATCGGAGCAACTGCTCGCCAACGTGGAAGCGGTGCTGGCGGATGTGAATCAGATAAGCCAGGAGCGCACCGGCCTGGTGACCGTCGCGACTGTTCCGTCGGCAGCGTACTATTTTATGCCCGATGTGATTCGTCGGTTCCGCGCTCGTTATCCACGCGTGCGCATCAAACTTATCGACAGCAGCGTCGGCAATGTTATAGAGGCGGTGAGCAGCGGTCAGGCGGACTTTGGCATCTGTTTTTCCCGAAATCTTCCTGCCACGGTGATGTTTACGCCGCTGGAAGAAGATGTGTATGTCGCTGTCTGCCGCCATGATCATCCGCTTGCGCGGCGATCGCATCTGCGCTGGGGAACGTTTTTCGAACAGGAGTATATAGGTCTGGATAAGGTATCCGGCAACCGCACGCTGCTTGATCAAGCCCTGGGCCACCTTACGCCCGCCCGTCCGAGCATTTGCGAAACCCGCCACGTCACGACACTGCTGGGGATGGTGGAAGCGGGCATCGGCATTGCCGCCGTGCCCGCGATGTCGCTCCCGGCCTCAGGCCACGCGTTACTGACGCAGGTGCCGCTGACCGATCCGGTGGTCAAACGCTCAGTGGGGCTGATACGCCGCCGCGGTCGTATCCAATCCTACGTGGCGGCAGAGCTGGAAACGTTGATTACTGAACAGTATCCGTCGGCTTCGCTGTCGCCGAAGCCTTAACGCTGTGCATCCCCGTGGCCGTAACCACTTTTTGTGCCTGCGGTGAGGCAAGGAAAGTCAGCAGCGCTTTACCTGCCTGCGGGTGCGCTGCATTGGCCGTAACGGCCCCTGCAAAGCGGGTAATGTACTGCACGTTATCCGGCAGCTCGCCAACAAAGGTGACGCCCGATACCGGCAGCAGCTCGCTTACCTGCTGCAAGCCCAGCGCATAGGTACCTTTTGCGACCTCAGACGCCACCGGGATACGCTCCACCATCCGGGCTTTGGTCTGCATTTGATTATCGATACCCAGCTTTTTAAACAGCGTGGTGCTGACGTAGCGCCCGCTGGCGCTGTCGGAATAGGCGACAGACGGTGCCTGCAGCAGCGTTGCGCGCAGCGCCGCGTCGGTTTTAATGTCTGGCACCGACGCCCCTTTTTTCACCACCACGCCAATCGGGGAATCCGCCAATTCAACGCGCGATCCCGTGAGCGTCCGCTTTGCGTGCTCCAGATCGCTCAGCGCATCACCGACCATGATCACCACATCCGCTTTTTCACCACGCGCGAGCCGGTTGGGGATCGCCTGCGGCGTTTTGCCCATAGAAGGCCCCGGCACAATCACCAGATGGTGACCGCTCGCTTTCTCATAGTCCGGGGCCAGCTTTTCCAGCGCCGCTTTGAAGCCGCCCGAAATCATCACCGTCACATCATCGGCCGCGGCGGTACCGCTCAGTGAAGCCAACACCAGCGTGGCGAGCAGCGAAGAGGAAAATTTGCGCATCGTGTTCATCCTTATTGTTGTGCGGTTTGCAGCGTTAAGGCGCGGCGGCGATAGAGATACAGGGTGGCGACCAGCGCGCAAAGCGCGGCGAAGCTCATCCAGTAACCCGGTGACGCCTTGTCACCCGTGTATTCGATCAGTGCTGTGGAGATCACTGGCGTGAAACCACCGAATAGCGCCGTGGCCAGGCTGTAGGCCAGCGAGAAGCCCGCAACGCGTACCTCAGCCGGCATGATTTCCGTCAGCGCCGGGATCATCGCCCCGTTATAAAGGCCATACATGAAGGAGAGCCATAACAGCACGGTGAGCATCATTGAGAAGCTCGGCGCATTGGCCAGCATCGTCAGCGCCGGATAGGCGGTTGCCAGTGCCAACAGCGTCATGGCGACCAGTACGGCTTTGCGCCCGAAGCGATCGGATAATGCACCGCCAATGGGCAGCCAGATAAAGTTGGAGATCGCCACCAGCAGCGTCACCAGCAGGCTATCTGAAGCGCTTAGCATCAGTACTTTCTTGCCGAAGGTCGGTGCATAGACGGTAATCAGATAAAAGGCGGTGGTGGTCATGGCGACCATCAGCATGCCGGCGATCACCACCGGCCAGTTTTTCACCAGCGTTTTGAACACGTCGCCCATCGCCAGATGATGACGGCGCGCGCTGAACTCCTGCGTCTCTTCCAGCTTACGGCGCAACACGAAAATAAACGGCACAATCAGGCAGCCAAACAGGAACGGAATGCGCCATCCCCAGTCGCTGATTTGGCTCTGCTCCAGTGCAGCATTCAGGGCAAAGCCCATCGCCGCGGCCACCATAATGGCCACCTGCTGGCTGCCTGACTGCCAGCTGGTGTAAAAGCCCTTGCGGCCCGGCGTGGCAATTTCAGCCAAATAAACCGAGACGCCACCCAATTCCGCACCGGCCGAGAAGCCCTGCAGCAAACGCCCCACCAGCACCAGCAGCGGTGCCCACAGTCCAATCGCCTGATACGACGGAATCAACACAATCAAAAAGGTGCCTGTTGCCATAATCGATAGCGTGACAATAAGCCCTTTACGGCGTCCAACTTTGTCAATGTACGCCCCGAGCACAATGGCCCCGATCGGGCGCATCAGGAAGCCTGCGCCAAATACAGCGAAGGTCATCATTAGCGAAGCAAATTCGCTGCTGGCTGGAAAGAATGTATGCGCAATATACGTTGCGTAAAAACCAAACAGGAAAAAATCGAACTGTTCCAGAAAATTGCCTGAGGTCACGCGCAGAATAGCGCCGATACGTGACCGGGTGTTCATGGGTGAGGTAGAAGCGTGCATCTGTATCTCCAGAGTGTTATCAACGCTTTATGGTTGCGTCTGTTGTGGCAGACTGGATCAGATGCGGGCCGTTAGTAAGCGCAATAAAGTCATAGACTGATGTGTTTGGCGCATCAATTACGCTAACTCCAACAATATGACGTTTTTTTACAGGGATTTAACATTGCTCCGTTCACGCCTGGCGACGTGCACTGACTAAAAAGGTCTCTTCTGTTTTGTGACCCACCTCATGGCCGCTTTTTGCGCCTGGACGGCAAACCGTACCGTTTACATGCCGATACTCCACGGGGAGAGAGTGAGATCCCTTTTCGTTATTTCATTAAGGTCTCTTTAAAAAACCATTAAGTGCCAATTAACTGTTTTAGAGTTTTTTTAAAAACCCTATAATCAACCTGAGACAACCGCGCACTCTTTCCCCTATAAGAGTGCTTTTACAGACTTTTAAATGCTTTTAATTGTTTTAGGAGCCTTTAAAGTGACCCTTAACCTTTATTCTGCTTCTTCGTTACTGGCCGAACTGGGACAGCGCTTGCGTGCACAGCGACTGCGGCGCAATCTGCTGCAGAAAGAGCTGGCAGAACAGGCGGGTATTTCGGTATCGGCGCTGAAGAAGCTGGAACACGACGGCCAGGTAACGCTCGAGAGCTTTATGAAGGTGGTCTTTGCGCTGCGGCTGGAACATGAGATGCGTGAGCTATTTCTTCTGCCCGCCATGAGCATTGCTCAAGTCGAAGCCTTGCAGCGCCCCCCGCGCCAGCGGGCAGCAAAACGTCGACCACAGGTAAAAAAGGCAGACCGCGATGAAAACTGATTATGTCCCACTGCAGCGGCTTGAGGTGCTCTATCAAGGCTGGGGCGAGCAGTGGCCGCTCGGCATCCTGGGCGCGGGTCAGCGGCGCGGCGAATGGCTGTTTGAGTATTCTGCGCAAAGCCTCGACAAGGGCATTGCGTTTTCACCGCTGCTGCAGCCGCTTGCGCCTGTTACCTATCGCAACTTCGAGCGCCATCAGGAGGGCATCCCCGGCTTTATTGCCGACTCGCTACCGGACGGCTGGGGACGCCTGCTGATGGATCGGCTGCTGCGGCGTAATGGCATTGAACCGGCCCGCCTCTCGCCGCTGGATCGCCTGGCCATGCTAGGCAGCAATACCATGGGCGCGCTGACCTATCGCCCCGCGATCGCGCTATCCGATAACGCAGCGCAGCGCAGTAAGATGGATGATCTCATCAGGCTGGCGCGCGAAATTGAAACCGAAGTGGCGGGACAGGATTCCGACGTGCTGCCGGAGTTGGTCAGGCTGGGCGGCTCGCCGCACGGCGCGCGGCCAAAAGTGCTGCTGGCGTTTGATGCGAAAACCGGACGCGTAAGTTCCGCGCCCTTTGCAGGCAGCGAGCCCTGGCTGATAAAATTTCCGGCCGCGCAGGAAGCCCCTTGGGTCTGCGCGCTGGAAGAGGTTTATGCGCGCGTCGCGCGTCAGGCCGGCATCGATTTTCCGCCCAGCCGCTGGTTCGATCTCGGTCAAGGCCTGTCGGCCTTTGGCGTACAGCGTTTTGATCGGCAGCAGGACGTGCGGGTGCCCATTTTAAGCATGGCGGGCGCGCTGCAGGCCGATTTTCGCCTGCCCTGTCTCGACTACACCGACATCTTACAGGCAACCGCCATGGTGACCCGCTCAGCCGTGGCGCGCGAGGCGCAGGCGCGCCGCATGGTGTTCAACGTTGTCATGCATAACCAGGACGATCACGCCAAGAACTTTGCGTTTATGTTGAACGATCAACAAACATGGCAGGTTTCCCCGGCCTATGACCTGACCTTCCAATACGGGCCAGGCGGCCAGCATCAAACGTCGGTGGCGGGTTACGGCCATCATATCCCACGTGCCGCCCTGATAAGCGTCGCAAAAGCGGCCGATATCAGCGAAAAGCGTATTAATGCGCTGATCGACGACGTGTGTGAGGCAGCCAACAGCTTCGCCACCACAGCGCGCGCGCTGGGCGATGCCTTGCCGAAAGCGGTGATCGCGGACACGCAGGCGGCGATCCAGACCGCGATGCGCGCACTTTAACGCACGCTGCCGGCGCGCAAACGCAGCGTGGCCGGCAGCACCGTCTGCGGGTGCGCAGGCTCCTCGCCGGCAATCATGGCGGTGACCAGCGAAAAGCACTCCTGCGCCAGGCGCGGCACATCCTGCGCCACGGTATCGATGGCCACGGAAAGCGAGTCGTAAAGATAGTGATCGTCAAAACTGGCGATGCGGATATCCCGCGTCAGCAGCTGGTGCTGGCTCATGTAGCGCAGCACGCCCTCCAGCAATCCGCAGGCTGCGGTAAAAAGGGCTTTGGGCGGGCGTCCCAGCTGCGCACACAGGGCAGCAAACATCTCATACCCGCTGCTGGGATGGTAATTACCGTGCACAATCCACTCGGGGCGCAACGCAACATCGGCCCGCGCCAGCCCTTGCTTGAAGCCCTCAAGGCGATCTTTAGTGGGTGACAAACGCGGCTGACCGCCTAAGAAGTAGATCTCCTCTGCGCTGGCGCGCGCCAGGCGCTCGACCAGCTCGGCGGTGGGCGTGATTGAATCGGTCAGCACCAGCGGTAGCTGAGTCTCGCTCATGTAACGGTCGAACAGCACTACCGGCAGCTGTTCGCTGAGTTTACGGTAGTCGCTGTCGTTGAGCATGCTGGACGCCACAATCAGACCATCCACTTGCCGTGCGACCAGATTGTCCACCACCACGCGTTCTTGTCCGGCGTTTTCATCGGTGCAGGCGATGAGCAGCTGCAGACCGGCCTCACGGCACAGGTTTTCCAGCGCATGGGAAAAAACCGCGAAGCCGTGGTTAGTGATCTCCGGCACCACCAGCCCCAGCGTATGGCTGCGGTTGTCGCGCAGCAGGCGCGCGTGAATGCTGGGCTGGTAATGGTGCTCGCGAGCCAGATTCAGCACCCGCTCGCGCGTCTCTTTTGCGACGCGCAGTTCTTTGCCGCGCCCGTTAAGCACCAGGCTGGCCGTGGCTTTAGACACCCCGGCCAGGGCCGCGATATCGCTGATGGTAACGCGTTTGGTTTTTCTCACGGTGAGGCATCATTCAAAGGATCGATGCCTTATTCTACCATGCACGGCTGCAACGACCAGTAGCGCACCTCGACTTCTCCATCGCCGGAGAGGGTTAATTGTGCGGGATGAGGAGGAAAGTAGCGGCTGCTCATCACCCCCTCTCCGTGGTTGATAAATATCTCCACGCTGGAGCGATCGCACAGGATCTGCAGATGCCGCGCAGCGCCCTGCCACACGCGGTATTCCCACTCACCGCTGCGCAGGCTGCGCCGCGCCAGCTGCAGCCCGTCGGCTTCCCACGTCAGCAGCAAGGTATCGGCAAAATTCAGGGCAACCCCGCCAGCCCCCGCCAGCGTCAACTCCAACTGCTGCGCCTCCATGGGAGAGATGTCCTCTGCGCGGCCCTGAAACTGCCGCGCCTCCCTGCGCAGCGCCTGCAGTTCCACAATGGGCTGCTGGTAAAGCTTGCCGTCCTTCGCGTGGAGTTCTCGCAGGCACGTCATCTGGTGGATCCAACCTTGCGCCACGGTGGGCTGCGCCATCTCCTCCCCGTCCGGTACGCCCATCCAGCCAACCAGCAGGCGGCGGCCATCGGCCGTGAGCGTGGTTTGCGGCGCGTAAAACTCAAATCCGGCGTCAAGCTCGTGCAGGCTGCCGTGGGTAAAGCAGTGCGTCTGATACGACAGTTCGCCCGCCAGCCAGCCTACGCTGTGGACGTTGCGGAAGCGCGTGGGTTCGCGCGTGATGCCCTGCGGACAGCAGATCAGAAATGTCGTGCCATCCAGCACGAACAGATCAGGACACTCCCACATATAGCCCGCTTCGCCCAAGCCGCCGCATTCACTGCCCGCAATCTCGCCGTGGCATTGCCAGTGGCGCAGGTCGTCGGAATGCCACAGCAGCACTTTGCCCCGCAGCTGCAGATCCTGCGCGCCCAGCACCATGTACCAGCGATCGCCGTGTCGCCAGACTTTTGGATCGCGCACGTGTCCGGTGTAGCCCTCCGGCAGCGCAATCACCGGGCCCAGCTTATCAAACCCGCCTTCGGCATTTTGTACTGCCAGACACTGCCACGCAGTGCGCGTGCCGTCGTCAAACTTCACGTTGCCGGTATAGATCAAAGTCAGCGCACCCCCATTGTCCACGGCGCTGCCCGAGTAGCAGCCGCTGCGGTCGTAGCTCTCTTCGGGCATCAGCGCCAGGGGTTCGTGCTGCCAGTGCAGCAGATCGGCAGAACTCCAGTGCCCCCAGCATTTGTGCTGATGCTGGCAGCCTAACGGGTTCCATTGATAAAACAGGTGATAACGTCCGCCGTGATGGATAAAACCGTTGGGATCGTTGAGCAGTCCCGTGGCGGGCGCAAGATGCCACGCCGGGTAGTGCGGATCGCGCAGCGCCCGCGGCTGCCCGCGCATCACGGCGGTGAGAATAGTGGGCAATAACGAGGAGGCAGCCATTATTCAGCGTCCGTTTTGTATTTGAGCAGATAAGAGACGGCAAAGGCCGCGCTAAAGGCGATAACCATACCAATCACATAATTGAACAGCGAGCTCGCCTGAACGATCGCCATGCCGGGGATGCCGGTTAATCCCACTGCGGTCATATAAACATGCACCGATACCACCCACGCACCGCCCAGCGCGCCGCCGACCAGCCCGGCAACAAACGGCTTCATAAAGCGCAGATTGATACCAAAGATCGCCGCCTCGGTAATCCCCAGCAGCGCGGAGAAGGCCGAAGGTAACGCAATGGCTTTGATTTTGACATCGCGTGTTTTAAACCACACCGCAAGACAGGCGCCGCCCTGCGCCACGTTGGCCATGGCCCAGATAGGCAGCAGGAAATTGACGCCAATCGATGGATTGCCCAGCAATCCCGCTTCAATCGCATGAAAGCTGTGGTGCACACCGGTGATCACAATCACCGAGTAGAGGCCGCCAAACAGCAACCCTGCCAGCCAGCCGGCATGGGCGATCAGCGTACTGAGCACAAACGAGATGCCGTCACCGAGCATGCGGCCTGCCGGACCAATGATCAATAAGGCAATGAAGCCCGACAGGATCACCGTCAGGAACGGCGTCAGGATGAGATCCAGCGCATCCGGAATGACCCGGCGCAGCTGTTTTTCCACCAGGCTCATGAACCAGACCGCCAACAGGACCGGAAACACGGTACCTTGATAGCCGATCATCGCCACTTCGATACCGAAAAAGTTCATGGTATGAAAACCCGCCGCCACGCCCCAGGCATTGGTTAGCGCCGGATGCGTGAGAATGCCGCCCAGCGTGGCGCCAAGGAACGGGTTGCCACCAAATTCGCGCGCGGCGGTGAAACCAATCAGGATCGGCAAAATGATAAACGCCGCCGAACTGCACATATCCAGCATGATATACAGCGCGTTATCCGGTTGTACCCAACCGTACGTTTTCACCATGCCCAACAGGCCCATCAACAGACCCGATGCGACAATGGCTGGAATGATGGGCACAAAGATGTTTGACAGTAAGCGCGCGATACGCTGGAAAGGATTCAGCTTGCGTGCCGCGATATCCGCCGCTTCCGATTTACTGGCTTCACTGATGCCCGCTTCGGCGATGAACGCGGCGTAAACTTTGTTCACTACGCCGGTGCCAAAAATGACCTGCAGCTGTCCGGCATTGCGAAAACAGCCTTTGACGCCGTCGAGCTTGCCGATTGCGGTGGTGTCAGCTTTCGCATCGTCCACCAGTACCAGCCGCAGCCGTGTGGCGCAGTGCGCCGCGCTGGCGATGTTCTCCTTGCCGCCCAACAGCGGCAACAGTGAACGGGCAATCTGAACAAAATCCATAGTATCCTCGTTGTCTTTTTTTATACGCTGTCATGTATTAACGGCCCCCGCAGGGGCCGGACTATCAGAACCAGGTTTCCATCTGCACGCCGAAACTCCACTCCCCACCGGCTTTAAAGCCGCTGCTGCCGAAGGCATCATCGCTGGCATAGTTGTCGAGACGGCGATCCCAATCCATCCAGCTGGCAAACAGGCGTATCTCCGGACGCTTAAGAAACTCCCCGACTTCGCTCGCTTTCAGCGTGGGTGCCACGGTCAGCTTGTAGAAATTTCCGCTGACCGCGTTGCGGTTGTTATAGCCCTCAGGACGCAGATCCATGTACTGGTATGAGCCTTCGTACTGCATTTCGAAGTTTTGACTGATTTCCTGAATAAACCGCAGGTTCGCCGTGGCCCACGTATAGCTGTCGCCTTTCGCGTAGCGATCTTGACTGCTCTGGGCCAGCAGCGCAGGCGCGATATGCCAGCCGCCCCCCAGCGGCGTAATGCCGTAAGTGGCCAGACGCCAGGTATCGGCATCAGGCAGCAGCGCGCCATCTGACCCCACGGCTTTCACCTCGGCCCCCAAGCCATGACCATAAAGCAGCGCGGTCTTCGCTGACCCTTCACGCAGGCCATAAAAGCTGTCGTTGTGCAAACCTAACAATGCGTGCATACCGTTGTTAGCCGCATCGCTTTTAACCCGATTGCCATCCAGATCGGTGCGCTGATCGTTATCTTTTGCCCGCATGCCGCTGACCATCAGCTGAAGCGGTCCCACAAAGTTATTCAGGGTCAGAATGTAGTTTTGCGCCGTGTTGTCATTGTTTTCGATATCGCCAAAGGTGCGACCATACAGCGACAGGTTGCTGCGCGCAGCATCGCCCCATTTCATGTCATAAATTCCCGCTCCGGTGCCCGCCAGGAACACCACGTCGGAATCGATCCAGTGGATGTCGAAATTATCGCGGTCAAAGCGCTTACCGGCCCATACGGTTGCGTCTTTGAATGCCCCGCTGAAGTCCGGCAGCTGGCCAAGCTCGACAAAAGCCTGACGCAGATTGAGGTCGCTGCTGGCGGCCGTCCAGTCATTGTAGGTACGCTGCCCGTCAGCCAGCATGGCTTTGAAACGGGTCGTCGCACCATTGGCAAGCGTTTGCTTGTGCTCCAGGTTGAGTTCAACGTAAGTATCAGGTTCGTTGCCCAAACGACCGACATGACCGCCGGTTTCACCGGCGGGCGTGACGGTAGGCCCCCCTTGCGTTTTCGCAGCCGAACTGTTCATCAACAATCCAGAGCGGGCATAGCCGTGAAACTCAAAGCCACCGCTCTCGTCGCTGGCGCTGTGTTGCTCCAACTGCGTGGTGCGTTGCGCCACCTGCGCCGTGGCGGTTTGGGTTTGCTGCTGCTGCGCTGCCAACTGCTGGGCCTGTTTCTCCGCCGCCTGGGCACGGCTTTCAGCGACGTTGGCGCGCTGTTCCGCAGCGGCAAGCCGCTGCTCCAGGGCCGCCAGACGCGCCTCAATGGCATTCATGTCGGTGGCGGCCCACGCTGAACCGGTACTGAAAAGTGCGCTGAGGCTCAGCGCGAGTAGCGTTTTTTTCACTTTTTTATATCCCTGAGGCAAAGGCTATCATCAGATGTTTTTGCTAAACCGGTTTAGGCGGCGAATCATAGTCATGACCAATTTCGCTGCGCAACCAATTTTGCGAATCTGTATTGCCGGATGTGAAGTCACTCGCAAAAAAGCCTCAATGTTCGGCTGTGTCGCAATGCTGCTGCAGCTGATGATGCGTAGGGAGTGCGGTCATGGCCCCTTTAGCCGTAGTGGCCAGCGCGCCACAGGCTTGCGCCACGCGCAGGTGCGCCGCGAGTTGTGCAGGCGCTGAAGGCAGTCCGTGTTGCGCCAGGCGCCAAAGCAGGCCCGCAACAAAGGCATCGCCGGCTCCGGTGGTATCTACGCTGTTCACCGGCGTTCCGGGGTACTGCGTCAAGGTCTCTTGATGGTATGCCAACACCCCAGCGCTGCCTTGGGTAACCAGCAGTAGCGGGATCTGATAGCGCGCAGCCAGCGCCTGCATCGCTGTCGCCCGATCGGTGCAGTCGCTGATAAACGCTAACTCCTCTTCGGACAGTTTCACGACGTCCGCCAGCGTTAACGCCTGGCTAAGGACGCTGCGCAGGCTGTGTTCATCGGGCCAGAGATCGTGGCGGAGATTCGGGTCGAAACTCACCCGCCCACCGGCTGCGCGAAGCCGCTCCATGGCAGCAAACGTGGCGCTTCTGGAAGGCTCCTGCGCCAGCGCGATGGAACAGCAGTGCAGCCACTCGCCCGGAGCAAAAGGCGGTAAATCTTCAATCGTCATAAAAAGATCGGCGCTGGGACGGACCATAAACGTGAAAGCGCGCTCGCCCTGCTCATCAAGCGAGACCACGACGGTAGAGGTTCGCTGCGCCGGATCGCGCTGCATAAACGCGATATCCACCCGCTCGTGTGCAAGCGTATGGCACATAAAATCACCGAACGGATCGGCGCCAACCCGGCCAATAAAAGCGCTATTTCCCTGCAGCCGGGCAATACCGACCGCCACATTTGCCGGTGCGCCGCCAGGACACTGCAGCAGGCGCCCTGCTTCATCCGGCAGTAAATCCACCACGGCATCTCCCAGACACCACACGCGGTTTGTCATGCTCATTCTCCTCAAAATAAAGCTAAATCGGTTTAGCTTACATCAAGTATTATGCATGGCCCGCGCTGCGGAAACAGCCTCAGGTGGTAACTTTTATGCAGAGATGTTGCCGCCATCACACTGAACGCATTAACAACTTCAGCGCGGTCCTCTTGTTGCGTGCATGTACAAGCCGCTTTTTCTGGTTATTATCGTGGCAGTGCGAAATCCGCCTGATGTGCGCGGCATGGGGCACGAACAACTCGGCGTAACAAACCCATTTTCAAGGTGAGCCATGCAGCACAAGAGGATTTTGATTATTGAGGATGATGCCGATGCGGCCGAGGTGCTGGAGGCTTATCTGCGTCGTGAGAATTATGACGTCAAACTCGCCAGCGATGGGCTATCCGGCCTCGCGCAAGCTGAACGCTGGCAACCGGATCTCATCCTGTTGGATGTGATGCTCCCAGCCCTCAACGGGACGGAAGTGTTAGCGAAACTGCGCCGCTCCAGCGACGTACCGGTGATCATGGTCACCGCCATGGGCGATACCCCCGATCGCATTGGCGCCCTTCGCTATGGCGCAGATGACTATGTCGTGAAACCTTACCATCCCGGCGAGGTGGTGGCGCGCGTGCAGGCCGTTCTGCGTCGCAGCGCGCTTGCGGCGGTATCGCAGCCTGATGAGGTGCTCCGTTGGCAGACGCTAGCGGTGGACACCGCGGCCATGATGGTAACCGTGACGACTCCTCAAGGTGATTTGCAGCGAATTGACGTGACGCCTACCGAGTTTTCTCTTCTGGTAGCACTCATGCGCGCGCCCGTGCGCGCGCTGAGCCGACAGACGCTGCTGGAACAGTGCCTGCCGGAGAGTGACGCGCTGGAGCGCGTCGTGGACACCCATATTTATAATCTGCGACGCAAACTGGAGGCGGCGGGCATCACCGATGTCCTGATCAATGTGCGCGGCATAGGCTACAGGTTCCGTCAGCCATGAAACCCCATCCACAAACACTGTGGCGCTGGCTATGCCTGCGCATTCTGACTTTGGCCATTGGTACCGTGGTGCTGATTGCGCTGTGCATGTGGCTGCGTTTTACCGTGCAGTATCTCTGGATCACGCACCATATGCCGCCGTCGGTGCTGCAGGAGTTTTTAACGCTGCGGGCAAACCCGGCAATCAATCCGGCGCGCTTTCACCAAATCGTTGATACCTGGTGGGGAGTCCGCTATTCGGACCCGTCGGTGGCCTCCTCGGACTGGATCGCCGTGGGCATTCTGGTGCTGGTAACCATTCCCTTTATTGTTTTTATGGCGCTGCGCCATGCCCGACCGCTGTCGCTGCAGTTCAGTCAGCTCAGACGGGCCGCCGAAGCGGTGGCGGCGGGCCGCTTTGGTGAAGAGTCTACCTTGGTGGATGCGGCGCCAGCCGAAGTGCAGCATTTTGCCGGCGACTTCAATGCCATGAGTCGCCAGCTGGCGCATTATGAACGTGAACTGCGCGCGTCACACGTCGCCATGGCGCACGAGTTGCGGTCACCGTTAACTGCAGCCATTGGTCGCCTGCAGGGCTTGATGGATGGCGTATTTGACGCCGATCCGCGACATCCTGCGATGATCATGAGCCAATTGCGCTACCTCAGCCGCCTGATAGACGATTTACACCTGCTTTCGCTGGCGGATGCCGGACAGCTGATTCTTGAAAAGGTGACGTGCTCCCCTGGGGAGCTATTACGGGATCGCATCGCGTGGATAGCGCCACAGTTTAACACAGCGGGCATGCGCATTGAGCAGCCAGGCGAGAGCCCGCAAGTGGTGCTGTACGCCGATCCTCTGCGCTTGAGTCAGGTATTCACTATCCTGCTCGAAAATGCGCTCCGCTATGCGGGCGCGGGTAGCAGCCTGCGTATTACGCTTGAGCAGGACGCCGAACGCGCCATGATTGTTTTTCAGGATAACGGACCGGGCGTCGATCCGGCCTTTCTCGCCACCATGTTTGAGCGCTTTGCACGGGGAGAACGGTCGCGGGCACGCCACTCTGGCGGCAGTGGACTGGGACTCTCGCTGGCGCGGGCGATCTGCCGCGCGCACGGCGGTGAAATCAGCGCCACGCTGCCGAAACAGGGCGGGCTGCGTATTCATATCACCTTGCCGTTAGCGTAGTGTCGCGTTGAGGAAAGTCGCGATGTGGTACTCCACGTCGCCCTGATGTCGTTGCGTTGCAGCAAACAACATAAAACGGTGAGCCGCGCACTGCGCTCACCCGCGCCCCGCGTAAGATCGGCTCGAAGCAACAGCCGCCGTAGACGGAATTACTGCAACAGTTTAGCCGCGAGCTGTGCCAGCGCCTGTTTTTCTTCATCCCACGGTTTTTCCTCAGCATCAAGGTGTGCTTGCTGGATAAACGTGAGGATGTTTTCGCGACGCGTCTCCTGATTTTCTAATGCAAGATAGATAACGGCTTCACCAATAAAACAGGCGAGCTTTTCGAATTTCACACGCGCCAGGCGCTCATCATTGTCCATATAACTTATTCCCCTGCCCCATTCAGCGCTGTGCGCTCTGTTTCAGCATGCTTCTTAAGTGCGTCTCAAAGCATCCAAAATTAATTTTTGCGCCAGTGGAATGAAATGCGTGACATAAAAATAACGAAAAATTATAACTTTTTATTATTTATTGAAATTAAACGACATCGTGATACTCATTAACAGCCTCGTGACTGCATAAATCGCAGGCGCAACATGGTTGTTAAATAAGCTCAGCGGGATAGTAATCGAAGCTTTCTGACTTGTAAAATATGCATTTTTAATGACTATTTGACGACAAATGCAGAGTTTTATTGATGTAAAAAAAGCTGCAATGGCTTATTTCCCTCCTTCATTTCGCCTTGAGGATAAATAGGCGTGGGTCTGCTGTACGGGGTGAGACGTGATAACAGCCATGACAAGCCGTTAGCGAGCCTTTTGTTTTCTGAAAACAGCGGGACAATCGGCAAAATCGCCCGACGTTTTCTAACACCATCCCCCGTTTTCCAAGAGCATTGCGGCTTGAAAGACGCGATCAGAAATGCTGCCAATCAGCATCGCGGTCTGGGCGCGCTAACGTGTTCACCGGAACAGCAGGTATCGGCTTGCGTGCGCTGAAGTCACGTGACACGGCGCGCGCAAAAGCCACTTCAATCAAGGCGTTTTGTTGCGTCACGTCATCCATTTGGCTGGCAGCGAGGTGAACCTGTGTCATACCGGTGTTGTACTTCTCTGCGATGGCGCCAATTTCGCTGACCAAATCGTTAACCTGTCGAAATGCTGACGTGAGTTCAGACATATTCCCTGTAACGGCTTCAGCCTGAACAGCCTCCGACGCCACCAGATGATTAAACGTGTCAAGCCGTTTAATTTCGCGGGCAGCTTGCGGAGTACGCTGTGACAGGTGGCGCGCTTCGCCCGCCACCATGGCACCCCCTTGCCATGTTCACCTGCATGCACTGCTTCTACCGGCGCATTCAGCGTCAGAATAGGGGTTTGGAACGCGCTGCCCTCAATGAGCGTAACGATTTCGGTAATTTTTTGCATGAGCGCGAATGTCAGTCATGGTCTCTGACATACCTTCCCGTGACGCCATGCTGGCGGCAGTCTGCTCAAGTGAAGCGGCCTGTTGATCCGTCCGCAATAGATCCTCATTGCCCGCCGCGAAGTGCCCAGACGCCGTCCTGACGAAAAGTGAGGCCGTACTGACCGAGGTTAATGCGCTGGCAAGCCAGGCCAACGCTGATTACAGGCTTTCGCCATTGCGCCAGTTTTATCCTGGCGCTGAACATCTGCGGTCATCCAGTATGTTACCTACGTGCAGCATCTCTTCATCAATACGCAGCAGACGTTCACGAATACGCCGTAGCGCCAAGGCCATCAAGGTCTCCTGCAGCACGCAGACATCGTCCGTAGCGTGCGATGATAGATGTGATTATTCAGCGCGCGCAGCGGGTCTGATCGCGTGAAGTTCAGTGCCCGCTGGCTTCAGTGGGCCTCTTTGCGCTGATTGAGGGCACCGCTAAGGATGTTTCCGCCAGTGCCTTCCTATATCGACAAGGTGATGTCATCCCGAGGCGGTAAAAAAAACAACAATCGCGCTTCAATCAACTGCAGCGTAACCCTTTCCTTCAGGGCGAGGGTTTTATCTTCCTCACTGGCGATATCATTTTTAAGGTAATAGTCAGCCCGTTTGCGAATGTCAGCGATACGCTGCGTAATCAGGGCCTCGCCCAAGGGCAGATGGCGGTTGTCAGTCTGGCTTAGGTGCTGATAGAGCATGAGCGAAAATTTATTGCTGCGATCGATGAGTTCGCCGAAATAATGTGCCCTCCTCCACGGCGCTTTGAACCGCGAAACAAGTAAATATAGCGTTCGTTTAGGAGAAAATTCACCGTATTCAATGAATGATTATAAAGGACTATATCTAATGTTATCTATAAATCCCTCTCACTCAGCATATCTTTCTTCAATTACCTCACCTGATCCGTTGCAGCAAGAAAAAAAGGTTGCCACAGATGAAAATGCTTTCAAAGAAAACATGATGCGCGATATTGCCACACTCGAGAAAAATGGCATAAACATTAATGAAAATCTAAAACAGCTATTGAGCAGTGGCACATTAATGAAGGTTAACCCGGCAAAATTGACCAATATTCAGGACATTATTACGCCAGGTGAAGAGTATATTTTTGAGGATTTGATAACTGGAAATAAAACAACAGTGGATGTTGCTCGGTGTATCATGCTGGCAGAAGAAATCACCCTCCAGAAAGGAGCCAAAAATGTTAACTTTGAATGTGGTGCAGTATCATCTGGAAATCTCACAACGTCCCCGCTCACCGCTGAAAATTATCAACAGGGTGTACCGTTTCTTCTAAGTTGTAAAACCAAACATTGCGACTTCCCCGGTGCTGTAGGAGGAAATTATCCATTAGCAGAATACTTATCGCATGATGGAATTTCTGTAAAAATAAACGATGAGCATAACAATTATGTCGGGCATTTCAATGTCTGGAAGCTAGATTCTGGCGATTTTTGTATCGGTACTGTTGCCATGAAAAATGATAGCGGAAAAAGCTACTATAGCCCTAAAAACCTTAAACATCTTTTGTTAAATCAGGCAGTCAATCTACTTGAAAATAATCAAGCTGCACAAAAAGTATTGATTGGGATGGGAGGGCATAATATGAAAAATCTTTTCCCTGACAGCTTTAACAAAAGCGGCATAGGTTATGAGGTGCTGGGACGATTACGTCATACTGAAAACCAAAACTTCCTACAGGAAGACGTAGAAAAACTAGAGAGAATCACAAACATGGCTGTCTACAAAAAGGAAATAAACATTAACAACCAAGATATTATTGGCATGCAAGGAGATCAAAGAAAAGATTTTAAAAATGCGCTTATTATTCTGGACAGAAATAATGAAAAGGCCAGTGACAGTGATGGCATCGCGCAGGCAAAAAACATTCTTCAAAATTATGAAGACAATAAAGAACTGACCGATCAACAGAAATGGCACCGAGAATTAAGAATGCTGGAAGCAGCAGTCCAGAAGCAAATTCGAACGCAATTTTGGGCGACACAGAAAAAATCCGATTAAATCATTTAGTCTCGAAGGCTAGTCGTCTCGAACACATTTTTTGGGGCTTCGAGCCTTCGTATGCTCGGAGCTCCGCTTTATACTCTGCTCCCATATACCTCCCGCGCTCCGCCAAACGTCTTTGTAACGTTGATGTTGGCTGGAGCCGCTACCTCGTAAAACACGGCGACAACGTCAGCCAGTGGACCCGCTTTCCGTTGATCGCATGTTTGCCTGCGGTATGGGGTGCACCGATACGGTTGCGCCTCTCCGGAATGCCCCTACTGCCGTTTCTGTGCAATGAACGCGCCTAAGCGGTGGATTGCCGAACGGCAACAGATTCTCGCTGATTGGGACTGACAGCACATCACTTTTACCCTGCCCTACCTGCTCTGGCCCTTTTTAACAACAACAGGTCGCTGCTCAACGCGCTGTTCCGCTGTGCCCCGAGCCATGCAGCGCTAGCCCGCAAACAAGAGATTGATGTGAGTATTCTCTGCGCCCTGCACACCTGCCGGCGCCAGCAGAATCAGCATCCGCACACCCATGTTTTCGTTACCGCGCTCCACGCAGACAAATCCCCGTAGAGAGCCGGGTCTGGGTCATATCCGCGACGAAAAGCAGTGGCGGCCTTATCTGAATCGTTCGCCGATGGCGGGCTGGTATCACCGCAACCCGATAGTGCTCCGCCAGCTGCTGGTAGGACAGGTTGAGATCCGATCCATAGTAACGGGCTTTGTTAACCCCGCTTTTAAAGTTGTCCGGGACCAAGATTTCAGGGACACCGCCGAAGAACGCCAGCATCCTGACGTGGCTGAGCTGTCATGCACTGCCATAGGCTCTATGGTTCGCAGGCCCGCTTCATCCCATATACTGCTTACAGAGCCGCAAGTGGCAACCACAGAACCTTTGCCATCGCGTTTTGGACCTATCTAGTAGCAAGTTGGATATTGGCCAAACTCAGCGGTTGCAGATCAGGAGTAAGTAGTATGCCAGGTACAATAACCCCATCTACCTGACCTGCCCCATGAAAAGGGCTATCAATATGCAGAAGACGGGCTTCGGTACCTCAAACGGGTGCGTTGTCAGGACTTACAATCAGGGTTCGAATGGTTTTTCTGGAAATTGAGCGGCGTGAACGCGTGAGCTTGCATTGGCGGTCTCAAAAGAGATCCGCTATTCCGGAATGGCCTATAACATGCCTTCTTCTAAAGCCAGTACGGTTGTGGCGGATGTGACTAACGCAGTAAGCGAGAGGGTTATCAACATATCCACTGAATAGATCAATGATCTTAAGATCAAGAAAGATCATTAAGAGATCAAGAAGAGATCATAAAAGATCACCGCGCGTGTATCCTACTGATAAATAAAATGAAATAGCCACTTTGGGTATCTACTTTCATGCAAAAGGTATTTACTTTCATGGATCGAGTATCCACTTTCATGTTCAGGGTATTTACTTTCATGTGAAAGGTATTTACTTTCATGACACAAAGGTATTTACTTTCATGTTAGCACCGATGCGCCAGGTAAGGATGTGGATAAGTGGGAAACGATAACAATTTCATAGACATGAATAACCCTTTTTCCATTGTGAAAAAAGATTCGGACACCGTTTATCTACTTGAGCCTAATAGTAATAAAACGGTCCAACCCGTCGCCTTGCTTAGGTTGAGCGTCTTTACGCCGGTTGCGCCGAAAGAAAAAGGCAAACGCGACTTCATGATTGATGCGTCTGAGGAGCTTTCGAGTCTTGAAGTGGCTAAGCGTGAGGGTTATACCGATATCAAGATCCAGGGCGCCAAGCTCAGTATGTCCACGGATTTTAAAACGTGGATCGGGATCATTATGGCTTTCTCAACATATGGTTATAGCGCTGAGACTATTAAGCTGCCGTTTACCGAGTTTGCCAAAATGTGTGGTATTAAATCCTCCGATCTCAACGCGCGTTCGCGCAAACGCCTGCATGATTCGCTGTTTAACATCTCCAGCGTAACGCTGGGCTTTAGTAGCAAAGATGGCAAAAAATCGATGTTTTCTCACCTTGTACAGCGCGCCGTGCTCAATATGAATACCGATACTGTCGAGATCACGGCGGACAGCAATTTGTGGGAGCTCTATCGCTACGATCACAAGGTTTTATTGGGGCTGAAGGCGCTGTCGGAGCTGTCGCGCAAAGAAGCTGCTCAGTCGCTCTATATCTATTTTGAAAGCATGCCAGCGGGCACCCTCTTCGTCTCCATGAAGCGTCTGCGTGAGCGACTGGCAATGGGCTCGCCCGTAAAATTGCAAAATGCCATCATTCGTCGCGCAATGGCAGACTTGCAGAAAATTGGCTACATCGATTTTGCTGAGCTAAAAAAAGGCCGTGAAATTCAGTTTGTTATCAGCAGTCGCTCTCCTAAATTGCAAGCGTTACAAGGTAACTAAGCGCAAAAGGTATCTACTTTCATGCCAGTGGAGGAAGGTCTCTGCTTACATGTAACCCTTGCAAAAAGTATCTACTTTCATGAGACAGCCCTCGTAAGGTATCTGCTTGCATGTTGCGGAGCCACGCCTTTGCGTGTTTTATAGGGGTCTACAGCCAAAAGGTATTTACTTTCATGCATAGCGGCCGTGAATTCATGAAAGTAGATACCTTTGTGACCTTGTCACCCCGGCTTTTGCATGAAAGTGAATACCACTAACACCTTACCCTTATCGTTTGTCCCTGAGCGCATGAAAGTAGATACCTTTGGACTAAAAATTTATGGGGGCGCATGCAGGTGTATACCTTTTCCTAAAAAATGTGAGCACTTGCAAACTTGGCTGGCCCATAACCAATTCTCTCGTTTGTTGGCTACGTCCATTTTTCACCAATACGCCATAAAATGAAGGGTATAGCTTACTTTTTAAAAAGTCTGCGATGGGTAATTAAGCTGACCTTCTGCAAGTGTGCTCCATGAAAGTAAATACCTTGAGCCTTGCGCGGCCATCGCTGTAACGATGACAAAACCAGCGAATGGAGCTGGTTTTGTCTAAAGGAAAAATTACGGGGCAGATTAATTAGGTTGGTTATTAATCAAGTATTTGCTTCATCCTGTGCGCCTAAATGTCACTCAATGTCATTTTTAACCGAGAGTTAAAATGGAGACGACGTATGAGTGTAAGACGCAAGCATACTGACCCGTAAAAGATCATCGCGTGTAAGTCTTTCCTCTCTCTGGTGGTGTTAGCCAGCTTGCAAAGCTGCATCAGCCAATAAGATACTGCGTGCGCTCAACCTCAACTAAACGATAAATTGATGGGATGAGGTGGGAATTTCAATGTGAAAATATCTTTTTTTTATCTTATTCTACATAAGGTTACGTGTTTTTTCGCTCGGGTACTTTATGAACGTTAGGGATAGGTAGAAGAGCGTTCAATCAAGAATGGGCTGTCCCCTTCTTGATTGAACGATGATTATCGAGTTTCTGCCAGCATACGGGTGATAACCGCGCGAACCGCGTCATCAAGTTCTGCCTGATATTCAGCAGGTACCCGCGAAAATTCATAAGTGATCAGACGCTTTTCCGTGTCAATTTTCTTGCGGGCAAACTGCTTTTTATCGGCAAAGTCAGCCAATTTTTCCGTAATAATCTTTTTGCGTGCAGATACAGACCTGGCGTCGGCTACTGCAGCGCGAAAATGTTGAAGAATACGTGCTTTAACCGCCGGATCGTCAGTAGCAGGAGCAGCCTCGTCGCCCAACCGAGCGCGGACGGCAGCGGCGAGATCGGCTGCACCAATATTTTTATGGCTGGCTTTTTCAACCACATCCAATAGCGTCTGATAATCACTAATTGAGAGTTCGCTGACGGCAGGAAAAATGCCTATTACCTCGTCCGGTACTGAAGCTGCCTGGAAGGCCCGCGTCACCTTAGCAGGCGACAGGCCTTCCGCTGCGGCAATTTCAGACTGGCTGGTTCCCTCCGGATACATCAGGCGAAGCCGTTTACCCAATTCACGAAGCGTGTGCTCGCGGGCAGTCTGGATATCTACGGCCAGCTGCCTGGCATCAGCCAGCGACAGCGCATCTCGCGTTACCAGCACTTCAAAAGGCGTGCCCTGATAGATACAGGCTGCCCGCCGACGTGAGCCATCGAGAATTTCAACTCGGCCATTTACTTCCCGGCCAATGGCAGGGAAGAATTGCTGCAATTTGATGGTTCGGGTGATGTCACTGACGGATTCCGGCGTGAGGAATGCCTGATCGCGGCCGTTTACTGCGGCATCGACAAAGGTTTGAGATTCAATATCGTCGTGCAGAATTTTTGTCAGCGTGAAGCGCGCTTCCGCACCCGATTTGAGGGTAAATATACGTTCACTCTCTGACTCATTCATCATTTTAGAAAAGCTGGAATTCCCCAGCTGCCGGCCCAGTTTGACCATACCCTTTTTCATTTCATCCCCCTTACAAACTCAATCCGTTTAAACACGGCCTGGGTGAAGCGTTCTGCTTCGCGTTTAGCATTTTTTAAGGCTTCGGCGCTGCCGGGATAAGAGCTGGGATCGGCGCTGATAATGGTATCAAAGCTCTCACCGCAACGTTCAAAGCCATCCAGGCGAGGCAATGTGGCGTCCAGTATATGTGAGGTGAAAACATCACGTGCCAGACCGTGGGTCATTTCATGATCGCGCTTAGCCGTCATTTTGGACATAAAACCGATGTTGCCCTTGATGCGTGGCGTGATCCCCTCCTCCTCGAGCTGCTCAATCATTTCAGGCAGACGCGTTAAGTATTTCAATGTGGAGTGAAAATCGACCTGCGCGGGAGGCGTTGGTGTCAGCAACAGGTCGCTCGCGGCCAGTGCATTGAGCATGAAAGCGTCCAGGTGTGGTCCGGTGTCGATAAAGATAAAGTCATAATCATCTGCTACCCGATCAATCAATGTGCGACGCAACACTTCTGAAGGCAGCATGTTGGGCAGATGCTCTTGCACCAAATCGTTCCACTGACTTGCGATAAATCCGTCGTCTATAGAGGCCGGGATCACGTCAACGCCCGGAATAATCGTCGGCTTGATAATGTCCTCTTTTATCTGGTCGGCATCCAGGTCGTTCAGCATGGCCTGCGCAGCCGTTTCCATAATGGAACCGATGCTGTTGGCATGATTCAGGAACATGGTACTGGAGGCTTGTGGATCGAGGTCAATGACCAAAATTCGCAGGTCGTGTTGCAATAAATCCTGATGGACGCGTAGCCCGTGCGCCAACGTAACGGTGCTGACAGTTTTTGATACGCCGCCTTTTAGGTTTACGACGAACATCACAAAAGGACCTTCGCCAGCATGCAGATCGCGATATTTAGGGACCTTGCGGTGCGCGTAAATGTCGACAACATCTTGGATGGTCAGGGCGTAATGTCGAGCATTCCCCGCATCCTTTTTGCCAAATACGTGCCCTTGCTGCTCCATCTCTTCAATGGCTTGCTCAACGGCTCTGCGGCTCAACTTGGGTAAATTGGCTACCGAGTTTCGGGTGAAGGTTTGATAGTACTGATTCAGCCCAAATTCACTGCGCCTGTCGCTGATATCATCGCTCATACTACGAAGCATCGCATTGGCCCTGCGCGCCGTCTCATCCACCCCGCCGTAATGACTTTTCATCTTTCGCTCCGTTAGCATTTTTTTGCTAGTGTACAGAGATGAATGCTGTGTGCAACATTTAATGAAAAATCATAAAATCCTTGTCGGTCAATTATCTCTTGATCGCGTTGCTATTCTTCAAGCACCGTTTGCTCAGAGAGACGGTTTAATTACTTCATGCCTTACCGTGTAAAAGCCTCAACGTCGTGAAAATTACCCATTTAGGTTTCATGTTTAAGTTGTTGTTTTTTATGTATTTTTTAAGATTATTTCAGGTTGAAATTCCCGTCTTTTCACATGGTCTGCGGCCGGTCAGCTTATCCCCTCCCCTCTCCGCTAAGCAGTGTGGTTAGGCGATTTAAGATCCAGCAGTCATTCAGTGAATATCGCTAATATCCCTTTCTCTGTAAATCATGGCTAATGCATCAGCGAAATCAGCGTAACAATCACACTCAACTAAGCTGAACACGATGGCAGAGAAACGCGACAAGTTTCGCTGTAGAAGAATGAGCATGAGGAAAAGCATGTTAATAGCGCAAATAAGTGATATTCACGCCGCAACCGATAATCATTTTTTAGATGACTTTGAGCGGGCACTACAGTGGCTTAGCCAATTATCGCCTGATGTCCTGGTGCTGACCGGTGATCTGATAGACGAAACATGGCATGAAGGATATAAAAAAATTGCTGGTCTGTTGAATGACCAACCTTACCCTACGCTGCTGTTACCGGGGAATTCAGATGATCCCGTGCTTATGCGGAAGACGTGGAGTGATACGTACTGGTTAGCTGATGAGCCATCCGCATTGCTGCATTTTCGCTATAGCACAGAGAGCCTTGATCTACTCGGTATTGACTCAACAGTAAGCGGCCATGTGCATGGACGCTTACAAGGCCGGCTCGCCTGGGTTGAGGAACATCTTATGCAATCGGGTACCAAGCCCTCCATGCTGTTTTTGCATCATCACCTGTTTCCGTCGGGTATTCCAACCTTAGATGAGACAATGTGTCGCGACAGGGCTGAGCTGGAACGGATAGTAATGAAGTACCCCGGACGAGTTTTAGCGATTGCAACCGGACATGTTCATCGGCCGGTTGCCGGCACGTTTGCAGGCGTTCCAACCAGCATATGCGGCGCCATCTGTTCGGCGAATCCATTATGGTTCGAAGCGCCAATTATCCCTTCTGTTGGTGAACCGCCTATGTTAATGGTCCATCGTTACGTTAATGGCTGCCTAAGTAGCCATCACGTTGCAATTCGATAAGGTTTTTAGGCTGATAGTAGACGCGTAGGATGTATCAATACCTGAAAGGCTTCTCCACCCAAAGATGAGACTTCAAAGGCGGGCGTTACGCTTCGGCAGCATCATAAAACTCATCATATAACTGGCATCCCAGCGAGGCGGCATCCGTCATTAAGCACAGCTCGACATCTCTACTGAAGCCACGCTGCTGAAGTTCAAGCGCAGACGCGCAGCGATGCAGCGGCTCTAACTCGCGCTGTTGACACGCCTGCCATGCCGCAACCGCCGCCTGAGCTTCCGGTGAGCAATCTTTTCGCCCGGTGGCCGCGATAATACCGCCAGCAGCAACATAATCTTCGAGGCAGGGCCGCAGGCTGCCATCAGGCCACCGTTCGCCACACGGCACCAATAAAATACGGTTAAAGCCACGACAGAGCGAGGCTGTAGCGGAAAGGTTCCTAAAGCATCCGCTGAATACCGTTGCATTGGTGTCGCGTGCCTGAAACGAGAGTGCTGAACCATTCGGAGAAGGCAGAACCAGCGCGTCACCCTTATTAATGTGTTGAATGGAGGTAGGGGAAAGACTGTAGCCCTCACCCGTAAATCGACTGCGCACGCTGGCGACCTGTGCCGCGCGTAACCGAGCGTACGCGTGCGCGGAATCTGTTTTCCAGGGGTAAGGGTAAATACGCGCGCCCTTTTCAACCGCCAAACTGACGCAGCTGGAAAATGACATCACGTCGATGATGATCACGCAGTCAACGCTCCCTGCCATGGCATTGATGGCTGCAGAGCCCCACTCCAGGCGGACCTCAAACTGCGCCTGCTCAAACCATCTCATCATGTCTGCCCCTTCTCTATTTTACGTTGCGTCAATGGTAGCGCGGCAACAGCCGGAAGGCCGATATCACATGTGAGTTTGTAGTTAAAAAAATCCCGCTTTTTTTACAAAGCGGGATACATGACATTAGCGCGAGGTGCGTCTTTTACGCCACCAGAATAGCGTGATAATCAACGCGGCTCCTGCTGCCGCCATCCCTATTCGCAAGATCACCAGCAGCGGCGACGTCTCCCCCCCGGCGCGAAGCACGCTAACCCGTTTGGTGCTGATCTGCACCGAACTGTGCCCGATATCCTGCATCACATAGTTAGTGACCGCCGCAATTTGCGCATCATTTAGCGAATCAGCAAACCCGATCATCCCCTGTCCGTGCTCAGGCCAAACACCCTGCAGGACGGCCATGGCGACGTTATCGGCAGTGGGTTTGTTGAGTATGGGATGCGCCTGCAAGGGCGGCAGCCCGTTGAGCCCTTGACCTGAAAGGTTGTGGCAGGATGCGCAGTTGTCACGATATACCCGCTCACCTTCGTGCATTCCTGCAATCGTATCTGGAAAATCATTGCCCTGAACGGGCGTAAGGCCCTTTGATTCCAGAGGTGAAGGGGCTTCGGTAGTTGCGGGGAGCAAATAGGTCGCTATCGCGTCACGATCTTGCGGCGTCATACGCGAAAAGCTTTTATCAATGGCTTCGCGCATCGGACCACCTGCCGTTGCACCATTTGCCGCATGACCGGTTGCGAGATAGTCCGCCAGCATTTGTCGGGTCCAATGCGATTTACCCTGAAGCGTGGCCGCAGTGATATCCGGTGCATACCACGTCCCGAGTGAAGCGCCTTGCAGATTTTTTGAGGGCTGTTCCGCCATCAGCACATTGCGCGGCGTGTGGCAGGTGCTGCAGTGCGTTAACCCCTGCACCAGATAGGCACCGCGATTCCACGTTGCCGACTGTGACGCATCAGGTTGGAAGACTTGGGTATCAGCAAACAGCAGATTCCAGGCCGCCATACTAAAGCGCAAATTAAAGGGAAAAGGCAGTGCGGTCTTTTCTGCTGGCGTGTCCACCGGCTGAACACCCTGCATAAAATAGGCATACAGCGCAGACACATCGTCATCGGTGAGTCGGGCGTAAGCCGTATAGGGCATCGCGGGATAAAGTTGTTTTCCATCGGCGCGGACGCCCTTACGTAACGCCGCAGCAAATTGCGCTTCGCTGTAGTTCCCAATGCCCGCCGTTTTGGAGGGCGTAATGTTCGTGCTGAAGAGGGTACCGATCGGGCTGGCAATCGCATGCCCACCGCTGAACGGGGCGCGATGCTCTTCCGTATGACAGGCGCCACAGTCACCTGCGATCGCTAAGTATTCGCCGCGTTTGATCAGTTCGCTTTGGTCTGCCGCGTGCGTTTGCACGGCAGCAAAAAGTAGCACGCCTGCGCCACTTAGGGTGGTCCAGTATTTAGCCATGCTGGGTCTCCTGCAAAATTTTGTCCGCCGTACGCAATGCCAATGCCATCGCCGTAAGCGTCACGTTGCATGTACCCACGGTGGGCATCACGCCGGTCCCCACCATGAACAGGTTAGGGTGGTCGTGTGCCCGCCCCCAGGCATCGGTTACGCTGGTAGCCGGATCCAGCCCCATCGATAACGTGCCTGTAATGTGCTGGCGATTGGAGAATTTCCCGCTTTTACTGTGGCGAACATTCGTGGCGCCGAGTTTGGCGGCGATGGCGTCATAGCATTCGCGGGTTTTTGCTGTGCCTTTAACCACATAGTCATCGATGTTCCAGAACAAAGATGGCGTTGGAAGACCGAGCGGGTCTTTTTTGTCACTCAGCGTCACGCGATTATTCGGATCGGGAAGTTGCTCGAGCGCATTTTTAATGCTTAAGCGGCGGGCGGCTCTGAAACGGATTTGCTCCTGTAATTTTTTACCAAAATAGCCTTCTGAGAGAGCTTCTTTTGTGACGGCAGCCACCTGCGAAGCATTGGAGATATCAATGCGGAAGGGGGCGTGTTCACTCCGAAATGCGCCATCGCGGAACTGACCGATAGAGCAGGGGCTAACCGGTCCCCGCCCGGGCCAAATCTCTTCATCTACGTCAAAGGTTACGCCGATAGCTGGATGGTCGCACAGGTTACGTCCTACCGTATCGCGCGCGTTTGCGATGCCATGCGGGAAGGTGTCACTCACCGACATCAGAAGCAGCTTGGGCGTCTCGATCGCGTTGGCGGCCAGCACAAACGTCTCTGCGGTGATGCGATGGCTCGCTTTATTCCAGTCAAAGTAATTGGCCGCGATAATGCGACCCTGTGTGTCATGCTCAAGCTTGTAAACCACCGCTTCAGTGACAACCCGAACGCCACTGTTCTCTGCCTGCTGTGCCGCGATACCGCCGTGATATTGCGCGTCAATCGGACAGACCGGCATACAGTTGTTGTTTCCGCAGCAGGCCGGACGACCATCAAAGCTGCGGCTGTTTCGGCCGGTACTGTCATCCAGCACGGTAAAATCAGGCGCAAGGCGTGCGGTGACGCGTTGCTGCAGCCAGGATGCCGGTACGCGCGCCATGGGATAGGGATGGCGGCGCGGCGAGCCGTTATCGGGCGAACCGCCGACACCGGCAATACACTCCGCCTGATAGTAATAGTCTTCCAGATCGTCATAGCCGATCGGCCAGTCTTTACCAACGCCATACTGACTGTGCTGACGAAAATCATTCGGCACAAAGCGCCACAGCTGTGCGGCCCAATGCCAGCTGGTGCCGCCAAACATGCGGATGTATTGCGCCGCGAAAGGGTGCGGGCCAGCTTGATGCAAATAGTCATCCGGCTCAGGCGTATAGCGCGGGTGAGGCGCCATCGGTGAGAAAGGATAGGGGGACATAAAATCGGACTTAAACGCCGACGCGCGGTAGCGCGCCACCAACTGATCGCGATCAATTTTTGGGCCTGATTCCAGCAGCACCACAGATTTGCCAGCGTTGGCCAGACGGGTAGCCAGCAACGAACCGGTGACACCAGCACCGATCACCACCACATCGGCGGAAAGGGGATTATTCATGGGATGTTCACTCTCTCAATCAGGGCTGATGCGCCCAGCTACCGATGGGGCCATACGAGAAACTCGGTGGAACCAGCTTGTCACTCACCGCCTGCGCGGCCAGCGTATTAACGTAGGTCACATAGCGTGCGCCTTTGCCTTTCCCCACCACGCCGTTGTACCAGCCGCCAAGGATGGCCTGCGCGATTTTTTCACTCTCCGCATCCGCGGAAGAAAACGTCAGACGATCCTGCTGTAATAGCGCCGGTTGGTTTTGTAGCCGATTTTTAAGCTGCGTCAGAGCGCTGGCGAAGCCGGGGTGTGTTTGCTCCAGCGTCATCAAGAGTGCCTGTGCCAGGGTTGTATTGAGTTCATCCAACTGGGTGAGTAGACGAGAGATCTGCATAAAATCCGCCAGCGCCTCAGGTGAAGCGGGAGATTGCGCGGCCTTGAGAGGGGGCAGCGCGAGAAACTGACCGGTGGCGCTGGTCAGCGTGACCAGCCCGAGCAGCTTAAGCGCACGGCGTCGTGAATAGTGCATTGATAGCTTTCCTGGTTTAAAAGGACGCCCACCGTCACGGTAGGCGACAAAAGTTGATTAACGGCGACGGCGTCGCCATACCACGATGATCAGCACAGCCAGTAGCAGCGCGCCTGCAGCGATACCCGCTTGAGCAAACATCACTAATGATGATGCAGGACCACCCCGACGGCTCTCTGCCACCTGTTCCGGTGACACGGTCACATCAGCATTGCCATAGTTATGCAGAATCCAGTTGGACAAGGTGGCGATTTGCCGATCGTCAAGATGATTGAGGGCATTCGGCTGAGCACCAAAAGGCGGCATATAGACGTCTCCTTCGGCAGTATGGCGCTGTACGCCTAAGAGAATAGTGGCGATCAGGTTAGACGGGTTTGCTGCACCCGTGGCGCTGTTATGGAACAGGCTTGGGTAGAACGCATCCTTTGTGCCCTGCGCGAGCGTACCGTGGCAGGATGCACAGTTGCCTGAGTACAGACGTGCACCCGCATGGTCGTCGGGGAAGGTAAGAGGGGCACCCCGAAACGCCGTGCTGTTCGCTGCATTGCCCTGCTGGAAGCGTGACGAGCCAGAGGCGGGCGCGCTACTGTCCCCTATGCTACGCATGTACTCGGCGATAGCCGCCAGGTCGTCTTCTGACAGATACTGGAAGCTGTGCGTGATGGCTTCAGCCATACTGCCTGCGGCTTGGGCTTTGCCCGCCAGTCGGCCTGTTTTGAGATAAGTCACCAAATCGTCTTGTGACCACTCGCCAATACCGGAGGTGGCGTTCGCCGTAATATTGGGCGCGTACCAGGCACCGACCTGTGCGCCAGTAAAGGCCTCGCGTGGTTTTTCCTGCATTAACATGCCACGAGGCGTGTGGCAGGTACTGCAGTGCGTCGCACCGTCAACCAGATAGCGCCCCCGATTCCAGGCTGCGCTCTTTGTGGCATCCGGCGTATAACCAGGCGCCTTTAAAAACAGGGCATTCCAGAAGAACAAGGAGACCCGGAGATTGAGCGGGAAGGGGAGGTGAGTCTGCTCGGTGACGCGGTCAACGGGTTTGACCGCTGACATGAAGTACGCATAAAGCGCGTGTACATCTTCATCGGTCAGGGTGGCATAGGCGGTGTAGGGCATCGCGGGGTAAAGCCGCGCACCGTCGGCGCGCACCCCTTTGCGTAAGGCATCCGCAAATTGCTGCTCGGTGTAGGTACCAATGCCGGCGGTGTTGGACGGCGTGATATTGGTGGCGATAATTTGCCCTACCGGCGAATCAATTGCTTTCCCCCCCGCAAAGGGTTGGCCGTGTTCAGTGGTATGGCAGGCGGTGCAGTCAGAAGCGATTGCCAGATACTGCCCTTTTTTTATCAGTGCATCATCATTGGCCCGTGCTGCGCCGCCAATGAGCAGCAAACTGAGCGCGAGCTGTTTCAGCTTCAGCATCTTCAAGCCTCCTGCGCCTGTTTGACAATGGCATCAGCAGCCTTGAAGGCGAGCGCGACCATGGTCAACGTGCTGTTACCGCAGGCGGTGCTGGCCATGGCGCCGCCACCGGGCAGAAACAGGTTAGGGTGATCGTGCGTGCGGCACTCGGCGTCAACGACGGAATTGGCCGGGTCAAGGCCCATAATAGTGCCACCCATGATGTGCTTGCTCTGATTAAACTGTTTTGAGAAGACGCGGTGCGTAGCGCCCATCGCATCGGCAATCCGGTTGGCGATTGGCAGGGAATACACCTCCAGCGAGCGGCGCACGTAGTCACCTACGTCATAGTGGATGGCCGGTTTTGGCAATCCCAACCCATCTTTTTTATCGCTCAGCGTCAAACGGTTATTGGCATCGGGCAGGATCTCATGCGCCAGTACGATATCGGCAGTACAGGCGGTCATCCGGCGGATCTCTTCGTCCAATGCTTTACCCACCAGCCCCTTCTGCAGCGCATCGAAGGTCACAAAGCGATTACGCGCAAAATTATTAAAGCGGAAATAGGCACCCGCGTGCTCAGCGCGGAAATCGCCCTGAGACGTCTCCATGATGCCGCTGTTGACCACCGGCCCCACGCCCGCCCAATAGGGCTCCTCCAGCGTGACTGTCATGGTAATTTGTGGGTGATCCATCATATTGCGACCCACCTGGCCAGAGCGGTTTGCAATGCCGTCCGGATTACGCCCATCGGCTGACATCAGCAGCAGCTTCGGGGTTTCCAGGCCGTTGCAGGCAATAATAAACAAGGTGCCGCTGACGCGATGGCTTTGCCGCTGCGGATCGTAATAGTGGACCGCTTCAATGCGGTTTTGCGCATTGGTTTCAATACGCCAGACCACCGCGTTGTCGCGAATAACAGCGCCTTTGGCTTCCAGCCGCGAGAGTGCGGTCGCGCCATCATATTTCGCGCCAATCGGACAGACCGGAACACAGTTATTATTGCCGCAGCAGGCAGGGCGATCGTCATAGGACGTGCCGCTGTTACGTGCCTGTGCTGTAGGGATATTGTTCAGCCCCAGCTTTTCACGGACGACTTCGGTGAAGCGCGCCTCGCCGGGGCCAAACGGCAAGGCGGGCATCGGATACGGTTTTGAACGCTGCGGCGGCCATTGCAGGGCCTGATCGTCTGGCCCACACACCCCGAGCTGGTATTCGGCGCGCGTGTAGTAAGGTTCTAGCGTAGCGTAATCAAATGCCCAGTCGCGTCCCACGCCGTAACGTGAGTGCAGCTGCATATCGGCTGGGGTTAAACGCCAGCAGGTACCCGCCCAGTGCCAAGTCGAGCCTCCGGCATAGCGCACGTAGCTTTGCGCATAGGAATCGGTGCCACTTAATTGCAGGTAACCTTTTCCCGCGCCTGCGGGTTCTGGGTGCGGTGCCCATGGGCGTGAAGGGTAACACTCAATGGGATTGCCCTTGGCCGCAAGCGGGAGATTGCGATAATTCTCAACAATTTCTGCCCGCGAGACGCGCGGACCGGCTTCCAGCATCAGCACCGGTATACCGGCGTCAAGCAGCTGTTCTGCGATAACGACACCGACCACGCCAGTGCCAACGATTACGACAGGGGATTGTGAAGACTCAGCCATTTTTACCCTCTTTGTCAGGTCAGAATTGCGGTACGGGAAGCACCGGGACGTTAGCGCGTTGCCACTGGTTAGGACCACTGATGCCATAAGAGGGAATGGTCAGGATATCCTGTGTGGTGCGCCACGTGAGGGCCTGCTCAAACGCAACGCTTTTCGCGCTGCGCGTTGCGGTCAGGCTACCGGTGTACCAGCCAAAGATGATGCGATAGGCGAGAGCCTGTACCGGACCGGCGGGGATCGCGGGGAAGAACGCTTCCACGACCGTGGCCTGCTGCGATCGCGCAATGGCGAGCAACTGGCTGAGTTTCTGCCCCAGCTGAGCATCTTCCACCTGCAATAATGCCAGCATGCGTGCGCCCACTGCGTCGTCGAGCTCGTGGTTCACCAGCAGACGCGAAACCTGCATAAACGGAATAAAATGAAGTGAGGAGTCGGCGAAAGCCCAACGCGGCAGCGCCGCGCTGACCAGTCCGCCAGCCACCATCGCCGCACCTGACAGCAAAACTTGCCGGCGTGATAAGTGGACATGGCCTGCTGGCAGGTCACGTGAAGTTGACATGATAAATCCCTGTTAATGAACACGGCTCAAAATCACCGGGTCGCCAGGAAAATTCATGGTAACCGGGCGTGATAATTGCTATGCGTTAGTTAGTTTTGTTGTTAATAATTACTATTGTTATTATCATATTAAATGGACCTTAAACAGAACCGATACAAAATTAACATTCCTGTTCACTTTTTGCGGCTAATTTGCACAGCGTGCTATCGAATGAAAGGCAAGTCACCGTAGAAATGCGCTTCCTTCACAAGGCATCAGCTGAGCGAATTTGGCCGCGATAGCGTGCAATCAGAAGGCAAGATAGGGGGTTATTTCGCCGATCGTTTAAAGCCTGACTCGCTACACTCAGTAAAAAAGTTCAGGCCTGCTCTATGCCTTTGAGAAAGTTTCGCCTTCGCACGCTGCTTATCACCCTCTCAGTGGGTGGCATCGTTTTTACCTCCTGCTTTCTGCTGGGCGCGCTGCTGCTTTTCCAGAAGAGCAACATTGAGAGCAGCCTGCTCGAAAGCAACATCGCCTATGCCCGCAAGCTGGCGGAAACCACCGATTTATATCTGGCCACGGCGCAGCGCGAGCTGGCATGGAGTGCGACCCAAATCCGCCGCCTGGACGATATTCACCTGCTGCAGCAAGAAACTGAGCGGCTGCGCATGCAGTCAGGCTTTTTCAATTCTGTGGTGGTGGTTGACCGTCACGCCGTGATTACCGCGACCTCACCCGGTAGCCTGAACATGGTGGGCGTAAAGGTCTATTCAGAGGTTAGCCGCCGGGCGATAAGCACGCAAAAGCCCTTTATCTCTGCGCCTTATACCTCGGTCTCGGGCAACTACGTGGTATTCATTTCCCAGCCGCTGTTGGCCTCTGATGGCCAGTACCTGGGTTACATGGGCGGCACTATTTACCTCAAAAAACAGAGCATGCTGAGCACTATTCTGAGCCAACATTTTTACGGTAAAAGCGCGACCGTCAGTATTGTCAGCAACGATGGGCTGATCATCTTTAGCCATGATCCTGCCTGCGTAGGCGAGCGGATGACGCTAAACGCGCAGCTGCTAAAACAGGTGGCGACCACCGAAACCGGCCGCTTCAGCGAAAAGAGTGGCGGCAAGGTGCTGCTCACGGGCTACGCCAGCATGCATGTAACAGACTGGAATATTTTTATCGCCGGGACATCTGAAACGGTAGAAAGTATTTTGATCAAAACGGTGCTGAACGCGTGCTGGTTCTTGCTGGGTATCATTATTTTGACGGCTGCGGTTATGGCGCTTTTAGCGGGGCGCGTGGCCTCTCCGCTGGAAAAGCTGGCGGACCGGGTGCGAGATGGAGGAAGCGACGCGCAGGCGGCTTCACTGGAATCGATTAACGGCTGGTATTACGAAGCGGATCGCTTAAAAGAGGCGGTGCAGCTGCACCGCCATGCGGTTGCCGGTCGTCTGGCCGTGCTTCATGACGAAGCGATGACGGATCCGCTTACCGGTCTGCTGAATCGCCGCGGCTTTTACACGCTGGTGGAGAAATGGGATAGCGAGCAGCCCTTCTGCGTGCTGGCCATTGATATTGACCATTTCAAGAAGGTGAATGACTGGTACGGGCATGATGCCGGCGATGCCGTGCTGGTGCAGATTGCCAGCCTGCTTCGCGACGCCGGGCGAACCGGTGATGTGATAAGCCGCTTTGGCGGAGAGGAGTTTATCCTGCTGCTGCCGTTAACCGCGCTGGATGCCGCAGCGCGCATCGCAGAGCGCATGCGTAAAACGGTAATGGCCACGACGTTCCCTTATGCGGGGGAGATCACCGTGTCGGCGGGCGTTGCCAGTTTTGAGGGGCTTGAGGGGCTTGAGGTTGTGCTGCGCCGTGCAGATGAAGCGCTTTATGAAGCCAAAAATGCCGGGCGCAATAAGGTCGTGATGGCCACCTCCGCAGGCTTCATCCCGTACAGCGCAGCGCAATTGTCCTAGCGGTGCTGCGGGCCGTGCCGCGCGGGATTATGTCTGCTTTCCGTGCGGCGTGCGCGGCAGGGGAGGAGCTTTGAGGGTTGAAGGCCTGCTACGTTCGTTAGAGAGTGATGATATCTTCCCTACAGTGAGACAGGCTCATGGATATCACGCTATTTTGTTGCGAAATCGACGGGATTTTTTATCGGACGATCGAGCCGGACTCTCGTGCGTTTGCGCTGTCCGGCTCCAGACTGCCAGGCCGCTATTCAAGCAGCCTGCAACCTACGCTTTACCTGAGCGCTTCGCCGGAAGGCGTTGAGGCCGCCATAAAATCACATACTCGCGCCAGGCGCGCTGACCTCACCCTGGTTGCGGCGGCGTGGTAACGGCTTACCAGCCTTTTTCTGGGCTCTTGGTGTAAGAACCACTGCGAAACGTGGCGTCGATGGCGTTACGGCAATCTTCCGTGCCGCGCGGATTGGCGTCGTTCTTACAGGTCTCAAATTTAGCGTTACGCTCTTTGTCGTGCGCCTGATACCACTCGATGCTTTTTGCCTCGTCATCACATCCGGCCAGCACCAGGGCACTCAGCAGCGTCAGGGAAAGTAATCCTGTCTTCATTTATTCTTCCTTTTCGTCAATCAGTTCCGAGACTGATTATAGCGGTATTCTGCTGCCATCTTAACATTTCCGAGCCGCGAGGTGAGCGCGGTGCGTTTCTGCCTGCGCGCGGTCGAAGTTACAGCGGCGGCGAGACCGAAGCGCGCCAGCGATCGGTTCCATGCGTTGATGGCACCGATCGCTGCGGTGAGAAAGCGGGTCTCCTCAACGGTAAAGGCCGCGTGCACCTGCGCATAGAGCGCATCGGAAATGGGCTGCTGCGCCAGGCGCATGCGGTAACACAAGGTACGAATGGAAGACGCGCTGAAACCAGCGGGGTTGACGCTGCCGCAGTTCTCGGTGATGACCATGCTTGCCGCCTATCCTGGCGCATCGGGCGCGGAGCTGGCGCGGCTGTCGCTGCTGACCCCACAAACCATGAGCGTTATTGTGGCGAATCTGGCGCGGCTCGGCATGATTCTTCGACGTCCACACGCTGAGCACGGCAGAATTCAGGTTATCGCACTCTCGGAGGCTGGGCATGAGGTGCTCGCACGTAGCAAAGAGGCGGTGCGCAGCGCTGAAGCGGGCCTGCTGGCTGATGTCACGCCGAAAGATGAAGCCATCGTCAGACGATGGCTGGTGCAGATCGCCCGGCTGCCGCTTTAGCGAAAACGCGGTAAGCAAAGCGGGCCATGGGGAGGGCAGGAAAGCCGAGTCTCGGTGCGCTCGCTCTCTTGTTAGTCGACCCGCAGCGCATCATACGAAACCACAACGTGTTCTTGAAAAGCCGGGCGCGCGAGCAGGCGCGCGTAGTACGCGCGTAAGTGGGTGAAAGGCTGCCGCACCACATCAATGTCGTAGTATCGATAGAGAATATGCCCCAGCTGAATATCGGCGAGCGTAAAGGTGGCTCCTGCCAGAAACGGATGCTCTGCAACCTGTCGATCGGCAATAGAGAGCGCGGCCTCTAACTTGGCCATCGCCTCTGCAATGGCGCGGCTGTCGCGATCCGCCTGCGGCGTGCGCACGACGCGCCAAAACACCGGGGCGGTGAACGCCATGGCCACATTGATTTTCGACCACTCCGCCCAGCGATCCACATTGGCCCGGGCAACGGGATCGGCTGGCCAGAAGCTCTCGGTGCCGTAGCGGTTCGCCAGGTAGCGCAAAATGGCCCCGGTTTCCCACAGCGGCGGATCGTTTCCCTCTTGCAGCACCGGCACTGTACGATTCGGATTAAGCGCAGCGAAAAAGGCGGTATCGGTACCGCCAAAATGATGTCCTACGTCATGTCGCACATGCGGCAGGTGCATTTCCCCAATGCACCACATCAACGCCTGCACGTTTGATGATGTTTTTCGTCCCCATACCGTGAGCATTTGAATCCTTCAGGCAAAGCGCTTCCCTGCAAAATACCATCACCTGCCTCTCGGCAACAGCTGCAATCCGCGTTTCAGGCCTGCCGCCTGACGAGACAGGCTCCTACCGCCATTCTGCCTGTTATGCAGTGTGGTGACCCTATTATTTGTGACGCCAATCACAGTAATTGCTGAAGCTCTGGCGCTGAGCGTCGATAACACCCGCTCAGCGCACCTTTATCGCTGAGCCCGATTCATGAGTACTGATTGCGAACGGACCTGCTTTTAGCCCTCTTTTTTACATCATCAGCACCCTTTTAATTACTGTGGAAATACGATTATGTCTGCGATCACGACACTGTGCAGGAACGTCCTTAATTCCCGTTTTGCTACGCGCGCTCACCCCGCTGACGGCATCTTTAACTGCCAGAATCTGCCTGACACGCTCTCGGCTATTGGCCTCAGCAAGCGAGCTGCGGGTATTTTACTGACCTTCGTGCCGCCAGAAGCCGACTTTCAACAGGTCAATCAAGCCTGGCAGCGGTTCACCTCAGCGGATCTCACCGTAATAACGCTCTCTTCCAACGGTGCGCTCAGCGCCAGTGGCAAACAGTCCACCTATTGTAAAGGTGATGGGCAGGAGGGCAGTTGGCTCTGGTTACCGCGTAGCCTGATCGCGGAACATGAAACGCACGTCGTCGATCTGCATCTTCATGACACCCACACGGCCACCGATCGCATCAGTGCCATTCAACGCGAGCTGGCTGCGCTGAAACTGCAAATGCCGCTCTCCGCCGATCGTACCTTTGCCATGATTTACTGTGACGGCCTGTCGGCGTCTGAAGGATTTCTGATGCAAGCCTGGTATAACACCGGCCGTTTTCCCTGCCTGGCGATCGGCGGGTCGGCGGGCGGCCGCACGACCTTTGACGGCACCTGGATGGGCCTCGGCGGTCGCGTACTGCAAGGCAAAGCGCTGATCGTTTTTTGTCGAATGGCGGCAGGAAAATCGTTTTCGCCTTTCAAAAGCCAGAACTTTGAGCCACTCAACAAAAGCTGGCTCATCGCCGAGGCCGATCCGGTAACGCGCACGCTGACGTCTGTGTTTAATCAACAGGGGCAGCAGCAATCCTTTACGCAGGCGCTGGCGGAGCACCTTAACTGCCAGGAGCACCATCTTACCGAGCGGCTCAAAGGACTGACGTTCGCCGTGAAAGTGGGTGAGGCGTTTTTCATTCGTTCTGTCGCCAAAATGGCCCCCAACAGCGTGCAGTTTTTCTGCGATCTTGAGTTTGGCGACCGGCTTTACCTCATGCGCGAAACGGATTTTAAGCAGGCAACGCAACGTGACTGGCAGGCCTTTACTCAGCGTCACGGTAAACCGGCGGCGATCCTGATGAACGACTGCATCCTGCGGCGCGTGGGCAATGCCGACCAGCTTCACGATGCGCATTTCTTCAAGGGGATCCCCGCGGCGGGATTCTCTAGTTTCGGCGAAATCCTCGGCGTGCCCATCAATCAGACGCTGTCGGCGCTGGTGTTCTTTAACCACGACGCGCGCGCGATGGCACATTTCCCCGTGGAGTATGCCAGCTATGCGGCGCACTATGCTCAACGCGCGCTGCGCCGCTGGGAGACGCTTAACCGCGTACAGTCCGGCGTGCTGGCGCGGGTGGTCAATTATCAGCAAGAGTTAGCGCCCATTGTGCAGGCTCTGCCGGTGCTGGAAGCCGCTACGCAGCATCAGAGCGACGCGCTGGAAATGGCCGAAAGCGCCATTCGTGGCATCAGCCACAGTGCGAAAGAGAGTCAGCAGGCGCAGAGCCGCTTGGGTGAAGGGCTTGACGATCTGGAAGCGATCTCCAACGGCATCAGCGTCATTACGCACGGCATCAGCAATATTGCCTTCCAGACCAATATCCTGGCGCTTAACGCCGCCGTGGAAGCGGCGCGCGCAGGCGAAGCGGGCAGGGGATTTGCCGTGGTCGCGGGCGAAGTGCGCCGCCTGGCCCACTCTTCCAAAGAGCAGGCGGAAGCCACGGCAAGTAATATCGACGATGCTGTCAGCACCATCTCCCGTATCCGCGACGTAGCGACTCACACGGTACTGACCGCCACGGATATGGCCGATCGCAGCATTCATGCGGCTGATACCATTGCGGCAATGAGTCATCGTACGCGCGAGGAGCGTGCCGACATGACCCGACAGCTGGATAACCTGCGTACCTTGACGGCAGGCATGGATGCCATGCAGGAAGCGGTGGCTGAACTGCACGTGCTGCAAACGCTCTCTGCGCGGCGGTAACGACGCGCCCGTGGGGACGGCATATCTAGCGTGTCCCGCCGGGAGGTGGCGCGAGCGTTGGGGCAAACCAAGGCGTTACAAGCAGATGAGGGATCGCCAGCGCGGCAAGGGCCGCAAACAGGGGGCGCACCTCGCCCGATCCCGCCGGTAATGTTATCCATGCGGCCATGGCGGCCAGCGCGATGGCTGCCATTAACACCGGCCAGGTGGCCCGCAGGTACTCCGCGTAGCTGGCACATCCAAGCTGCCGCCGACGTTGTTCCGTCTGCGGCAGCGCATGCAGAAGGAGAAAGCCGGTAGAGAAGCCCACGAACGGCGGCAGCAATAGCAGCGCTGCGGTGCCCGCGAGCAGGGACTTGTTGCCGCGCACCGCGCCCATAATCAGCAACCCGCTGGCGGCGACGGCGCCTGCCGCAGCCAGCGTGGTCGTAAGGAGATCGCGCGCAGCAGGCGCCAGACCCGCAGCGGAGAGAATGGCGCGGTATTCACTGTGGTAACACACTGCGGGTGTGGCAATCAGGCTAATGCCGCGGCCAATACGTTCCAGCAGCGGCCCGTCTGGCGCATCTTCCCAGCCAAAGTGCAGCGCCGAGGCTATCAAAAAACCCGGCAGCGCCCACGCGGGACTCTGGTGCCACCATACTAAACACAGCACGATAGCCAGCCCATAGCAGGCGAGGAACAGCCGCTGCTTGTGAGGCTGGACAATGGCAAGGTCGCTGGCACCGTGCGCCATGCCAATCCCTCCGATGGCGACAACCGCAAACACCAGCTGAACCACCAGCGGACTGACTGCAGCAGCCAGCGCCGCCGCTGCCAAGAGCAGCTGCGCGGCGTGCCGCTGAGGACGCATCATGCTCGGCCTACACCCTTACGCGCCTGGCGCAATGCGTTTTCCAGGTTCGCCGCCGCATAAAAGGCATAAATAACTTTGGCCGTGATATCCAGCATTAAAAATAACCAGATGGAGGCGCTGTCGGTGATGATGCCTATGCCCTCGGGTCCGATTAAAAAGACGATGGGATAGATAAACCAGACTACCGTGAGCAGTGCGACGTTTTTGACGTATGCCGCAGAGGCGGCGTGGCCTTTTTCAGCTGCCAGCGTGCGTAACGGACGCCATAACAGATACAGCACGCCGAGGAAGGCCGCGCAAGACCACAGGTACCATACCCATTTTACCAGAGACGTTTCCGCCAGTGACGAGAGCAGTCCGGTGACAATCATCATCACATCCAGCACCACAATCGCGGTGATCAGTCCGCCTGTTTCTGCAGGTTTACCGCGATCGCCCGCCGCTTGCATCACCAAACCGGCCAGTAGCAGCGGCGTGGTGATAGACCAGTCAGCGTAGCGCGCCAGATACACGGGGGTTCCGTTTGGCAGAAGCAGATTACCCACACCTAACGCCATGGCCAGGTAAGCCGTGGCGGCGATAAACGGCACTGAAGCATGCAATAACGTGTGCGGATAGGATGAGGCGGTTTTGCCCCCTGTGGCATAGAGGGCCAGTGATGCGATAGCCATGACCGAAAAACCGATCATGAATGCGGTTTGATCCATGTGAATGTCTCCTTGGCTGACAGGCGAAAAGGGAGGGAACGGTTGAGTTAAACATGTGCGTTCTGTCTTAAGAATAAGGAAAGTATAAGAAGTGCTGAACAGAGTTCAAATGCGCTGCGCGGCAACGAGGTTATTTTTGACCAAGGAGATGCACCGTGCCGGATTAAAGAATGACAATCGCGGTCTGCTTTGTAATTTTTGATGTGAATTTATGTCGATTCGGTTTCTTATAACGCTTTTTTATATCAAAAATATTTAATTATATTAATTAAATCAATAGCTTATATTTAATGTTTTTAAGTGGCACACTTGCGTGAAATGGCGAGATTAATTGATAATTAAATAAAATTTTTAATTTTCTGCTATGGGCGGCGTGATTGAATCCTGACGTTTGTTTAAAACGTTAAAAGCAGTAAGGCGTTTATCATTCACTGGAGAGGATTATTTTCCTGGTCCACAGGCTCTCTCTTTCTTGATTAACTATCGCTTAAAAATGCGAGGGCCTTTCCAACGCTTCGGGTGCGTCGTGGCGCAGCCATCTGAACCCATCGCTGAACTATGCGTTAGGCTGCGTCCGCATGCGCGTGTCGTCTCTCGGCGCGCAACACCAGCCTGATACCGACGGTGGAAATCGCCATACCAACCGCCATCTGCCACGACAAGGGTTCATCAAACATCGCCCATGCCCAAAGCATCGTGATCGGTGGACTCAGGTACAGCACGGTGGCGACGCGGGTAGCGGAACTCCGGCGCAGGCAGAGCCAGTAAAGACCATAGCCGCCAAAGGTGGGAAGGGTTACGGTCCACACGACGCTCAAGGCAAAGCCCACGCTGGGAGGGGGAACGAGACTGTGCTGTCTTCCTTCAATCACGGCAAACGCGATGCTGGAGACAAAACACTGCAGCCAAAGATTGGGCAGCAGCGGCAGGGTGTGAGCATCGCGGATGCGTTTCTGCCACAGGGTAGCGATGGCCAGGGAGAGCATACCGGCTATGGGCAGCGCATAAGCCCAGAGCGGCGCGTTCCCCATGCTCAGCGCACCGTACGTCGTGCCAATCACACCCGCCATGCCTATGACCAGACCCAGCCAGACCCGGCGGCCAAGGCGTTCGCCAAGAAAGGCTGCGGCTAGCAGCGCCATACCCAACGGCAGCATATCTGCGCACAGTGCGGCCAGTCCCGCCGGTACACCGAATGCAATGCCCTGGGTAACGCCAAGCATATAACCCGCCATGGCAAGCAACCCGATACCGGCGTGTTTGGCCCACAGCCAAAAGGGCGTTTTCAATAGCGATCGGTAAACGAACGGAAAAAGCAGCAGCGTAATGACCACGCAGCGCCAGAACACCACCAGCAAGGCAGGGGCATAGTCAATAGAGAAGCGCGCGCCGACAAACCCCGAGCTCCAGGACAACAGGAGACCCGCTTCCAGGACAGGCAGCGGGAGTGCGTGAAGCCAACGGCGATGAGCCGATCGTGTTTTTTGCGGGGGCGTGATTAATTTCATCCCCAAAGGCTACGAAACGGGGCTAATATGGTAAATCAAAATAACTTGTATGAGTTGTTTATAAAGAGTGAATCATGACCGCGAGTTTACACATCGATTTGCTGCGGACCTTTCACACCGTAGTGCGCATTGGCAAATTCAGCGCCGCTGCTGCGCTGCTGCACAAAAGCCCGGCGGCCATCAGCACCCATATTCAACGGCTTGAGGCGGTGGCGGGGGGGCAATTGCTGCAGCGCGATAACCAGTCCGTCAGGCTGACAGCGTTGGGCAAACGCCTGCTACATTCCACGGCTGAGCTGTTGCGCGCACACGATCGGGCGCTGGCAGATCTGCGAGGCACCGACTTTGTCGGACGCGTCGCCCTCGGCGTGCCTGACGAATATGCCACTCAGGTGATTGAAGAGATTTTGCCGACGTTCAGCCACGCCTGGCCAAACGTGGTGCTGGAACTCAAGCTGGGGCCCAGCAACCAGCTGAAAGCATGGACGCAACGCGAAGAAGTGCAGGTGGCGGTGATCGTCCAGCCGCAGGACGAACCTTACCCTGATGCGCAGTTGTTGATGGCCACAACGCCCGTCTGGGTCGGGGCGGCGCACCGCCGCGTGGCGCCGGAAGATCCGTTACCGCTGGCGGTATATGCTGAACCCTGCGTGTATCGTAGAGCCATGGCCGCGTCTCTGGACGCGTCAGGCAGGCGCTCGCGTATCGTGCTGGAAAGTCATTCCAGCCAGGCAGTGAAAGCCTGCGTCGAGGCAGGTTTAGCCATCAGCTTGATTGACCGGGGTAAGATCTCCAGACGAATGCAGATTCTGGACGAGATGCCGACCATCCCCGACCACCATATTTTGTTGATACGCAGTGCCGCGGCGCGCGATGATGAGATTGTCGCACTCCTGGCACAGACCATTCAGCAGATGTTTCGTCTTTAATGCGGCCAGCGCAGCGTCATCTTTTCTGTGGTCCATGATAAAAAGAGGTAAGCATGATCACCGTCGCTCCCTGCCTGCTGACATCGCCAGAATCACGTCTTCTCCTTGAAAAATTGTCGGCTGAACTTCACGCCATCACCGGCGATAGCGGCGGCAGCCATTTTAGTGTCGATGCCATGGACGATCCCCGGGCACGCTGGGTGCTGGCCCGGAACCGTCATGGCGACGCGGTAGGCTGCGGCGCGATCCGACCGCTCAGCGACGAGATTGCAGAGCTGAAAAGGATGTTTTCGGACCGCAGCGCACCCGGCATCGGTCACGCGTTACTCACCTTTCTTGAAACGTCTGCAAAACGCTTAGGTTACCGGACCCTGTGGCTGGAAACCCGGCGGGTTAATCACAGGGCGGTGCAGTTTTATCTTCAACATGGCTTCGTGCGCATTGAGAATTACGGGCCGTATGTCAACCGCCCCGAGGCGGTGTGTTTCGCCAAAGAGCTGTAATACCGTGCGCCATGACGGGCTAACGGCTGTGCGGTTCCCGCTTCATCAGAAATTCATCATGAAAGACGCCCTCGACGCACAGCGCGGCCGTATCTGTGGCCCAGGTGATGAAACCAAAGGCGCGGTACAGCGCACAGGCTGCCTGATTGGTCGTAACCACAGCGAGCTTTACCGTTCTGACGGGACCGGCCGCCTCAAGCGCTGCCGCCATTAGCAGAGCGGCAAGGCCTGACCCACGCAAATCAGCGCGCACATACATGCCCCAGATTGTGGCGATATGACACAGTTTCGGTGCGGTCTCGCAGCGCAATCCAATTATGCCTTGCAGGGTGTTTTCACTGTCGAATCCGCCGAAGACCCGATCGCTGCGCAGTTTTTCGGCAAAAAAGGAGGCGGGGCGCTGGCACCACGCCTCATAGGACGCACCAAACGCCTCGGGATGCAGGCGCAGCGCCTCTAACCTTACCCGCCTAAATGCCTCGCTATCCTGTTCGGTGAGGCGGCGTACCGTCAACGCGTTCACGTTCACTCCCCTCCCGTCTGGCGTTTCAGTGCCGCAATGATAGCCTGCTCCATTTTCTCTGGCGTGGTCAGCGGCGCAAAGCGCTTGAGCGGTGTACCGTCTGGCGCGATCAGGAACTTGGTAAAATTCCATACGATACGGCCGCCCAGTACGCCCGGCAGGGTTTTTTTAAGATAGCGAAACAGCGGATGCGCGTTGGCGCCATTGACGTCTATTTTTTCAAACATCGGGAAACTAACGCCGTAGTTAATCTGGCAGGTCTGCGCGATATCCTCGGCGCTGCCGGGTTCCTGCTTGCCGAATTGGTTGCAGGGAAAGCCCAGCACTATCAGGCCTTGCGCGCGGTATTTCTGATAGAGCGCTTCCAAACCCGCATACTGCGGTGTGAAACCGCAGTGGCTGGCGGTATTCACCACCAGCACCAGCTTGCCCATGAAGTCAGCCATCGAAATCGGCTCGCCGCGCAAGCGGGTGGCAGAAAGATGATAAAAAGGGGCCATGTCAGGATCCTCCACGTGACAGCCGTTTGGTCGCGTTCTGGCCCGCAGCGTCAGGCCGCGAGGCAGAGCCGTTGCGTATGATATGACAAGCCCATGAGGGGGACATCAGATTTTACGCCAACGGCATTTTACCCATCAGGCGGGCACGCCAGTCCGTTCCCCCATTCCATCCGGGAAAAGGGGGCGGAGTGAGAGATAAAAGGCTGCGGTTGCAGCCCTCACAGATAGACGCCGTCAGCAACGCTGACGGTAAAACCGGTCAGCAGGACGGGGAGAACCGCCCTGCGGCGGGCGCTTAGAATGTGGTCCAGTTTTCACTTGCCGCTGCTGCCGGGCGCAGGGTGGGCGCGGCTGCCGACAATGCAGGCATCGCGGTAATCGGTGCCGCAGCGGGTGCACGTGTCAGCGCCGCAAGGCTAAATACCGAGACCGATTGCACCAACAGGGCCGCTTGTTCTTGCAGACTCTGCGACGCCGAAGCGGACTCCTCCACCAGCGAGGCGTTCTGCTGGGTAACACCATCCATCTGCGTGACGGCAATGCCGACTTGCTCAATGCCACGGGCCTGCTCGGCGCTGGCGGCCTGGATCTCCTCCACGGTATCGGTGAGTTGCCCGACTGAAGCGACAATGTCCGCCATGGTCGATGCCGAGCGCGCCGCCAGGTCATTTCCGGCTTGCACGCTCGCCGAGTTCGCCTCAATCAGGCGTCTGATCTCCCCGGCGGCAGTGGCGCTGCGCTGCGCCAGCGTCCGCACTTCCCCGGCGACCACGGCAAAGCCGCGGCCTTGCTCACCCGCGCGCGCCGCCTCAACCGCCGCGTTCAGGGCAAGGATATTGGTCTGGAAGGCAATACCATCGATCACCGCCGTGATATCGGCGATGCGGGTCGAGCTTTCACCAATATCTTTCATCGTGCCGTTAATGTCGGTGGTGACGTCGCTGCCCTGTTGGGCCACTTTGCGGACGTTAACCGCCAGCTGTGCGGCCTGACGGGCGTTATCGGCGTTGTTACGCACCGTCACGCTCAGCTCGCTCATGGTCGCGGCGGTCTGCTCCAGCGCACTGGCCTGTTCTTCGGTGCGCTGCGAGAGATCCGCGTTGCCTTGGGCAATTTGCAGGCTGGCCGTCGCCACGCTGTCCGCGTTATTTCTTACGGTGCTGACCGTTTGCACCAGCGCCGCCTGCATCGCCTGAATCGCGTTAAGCAGCCTGCCGGTTTCATCCCGGCCCTGTACCGGCACCGCCGTGGTGAGATCTCCACGGGCGATGCGCTGCGAGGCAGCCAGCGCCACACCCAGCGGGCGCGTAATGCTGAGCGTGATACGCCACGCCAGCAGTGCGGCGCACAGGATGGCGACAACGCTCAGTGCGCTCAGGATCCGCGAGGCCTGTCGGCGTTCATCCGTGGCGTCCTGGGCGGCTTTACGCATGCCAGCTTCTTGGTGTGAAACGATATTGGTGATGACGTTCATGTAATCCAGCTGCGTCTGGAAGCGCGGGCTGAATAACAGCGTGGCATCTTCTTCACCGCTTTTCTCCACCGCAAGCGCCACGACGTCATCTGAGAAGCGCTGGTAAGCCTGATAGGTGGTCTGCAGCGCCGCCAGCTCAGCGGGATTTTCGGACCCTTTCAGCGTCTGCTGAAGCTGCTCTGTGTTACGGGCCATGCGATCGCGAAGGCGCTCATACTCCGCTTTGAACGCCTGCTGTTTAGGAGTGCCGGTATTCAGGATCACCAGGTTGCGCACCAGTCGCGTCATATCAATGGCGTTATAGCGCAGGTTTAGCGCAGCCGACACCTTCTGATAGCGGCTGCCGGCAAGCGTTTCTGCCGTATCGCCCAGTGACTGAATGCGCGTATACCCGGTGATAGCGATGAGGATGAGAAGAATCAGCAGAAAACCAAATGCGGCGCCGAGGCGCACTCCAATGCTGGTGTTTTTCATAACAGTCTCGTCAAAGTTGGATGCTGTGCAGGTAAAAGATGTGGCGCTTTTTTAGGCGCCTTATCTCATTAATGTCGGGTTGGAAGGCAAAGGTGTACCGCCGTCAATGGCTTTATTCTCATTTTTCGCCGTTCCGTTTTAGAGAATAGTCATTCCCTTTCGTTTTGGTGGCAAATCGAACAATTAATTCAGGTTCAAGGCGGGTTAAAATGTAAGCAGATGAAAGCAACGCCCGCATGAAAGAGACGGCGGCCCGTTACCTTCACGCTGAGCGGAAAACGTTGGAGTGGATGTGAGACTTGAAGGGCGGTCGCGTGCCCGGCGATCTAAGGCTGACCCGCCGTTTGTAGCAGCGTCAGCGCGCCCTTGAGAATCGCCTCCTGCGACAGATCGACGGTCATTTTCAGGCGCACAATCAGCATCAGCTGGATCTCCTCAAAGCTGACCCTTTTGCCGCAAGCCAGAAGCTCACGGACCATGGCACCGACCGCCTCTTTCGGGCTATCGTAATCGGTGTAAAGGCCGTTCGCGGGCGCGTTGGGCTCTAAGTCACAACCCGCGGCTGCGCGCACCGTGTGTGCAATATTGTCGGATGAATTCGTCGACATAGTAAACCTTAACTGCATGAGCAAGCGGTCCTTTCCTCCCAGGAAGGGATCGACGCAAAGAGAATGATGACGTGTGCCAATGCCGTGAAAGATCCCTGCGAAAAAATCGCACACGGACGCTGTCAGGCGTGCTGCATCAGCGGGATGAGTGTGTATATGAAAGCCGCTTAATCGGCGCGTTAGGGAGTGTGCCCCGGAATCGATTCAAAGGCCGATTCGCCTGATACCGGATGTGGCCCGGAAAGAATCCAGTACGGTTACCCTAACATGCCGCCCTTCAAATTAGCAATTTTCTGGCAGCTGGGGCGCAAAGCGTGTCCATCAACCGCTCCGTGGGTTAAACCGCTGATGAAATTTTCCTTTTAGTTAGTCGTGCTTTTTATCACGCTATCAGGAGAGACTGAAGATGAGTATTCAGACGCCCCAGGCCGTTGCAGAAGCGTTTTTACACCGTATCGTTACGGCAAAAAGAGGCCTCCGCGATCGCGGAATTGGTAAGTGAAGACGTTGACTGGCTGGTGCCGGGCAATACGCAGCGCGTCCCTTGGGTAGGGCGTAAACGCGGCAGGGCGGGTGGAGCGGAATTCTATGCACAACTTCGCGCAGAATGGGTGCCAGAGCATTTTGAAATCAAAGCGATACGCGTTAAAGGAATGCGGCTGGTGGCGATTGGCGCTTGCATCACGCGTGAAAAAAACGCAGAAACGTATTGAAACCGAATTTGTCCTCGACATGCTCATAGAAAGGGCTGATCGCGCGCTTCCGCATGTTTGAAGATAGCCACGCGGTGTCCGACGCCTGCGGAGCAATAGCGATATGAGCCATGTGCCTTGTCGGTGAGGCGATCGCGCGTCTTTGTTTTGCGAGAGGGGCGCAGGTGCAAGCATGGGCGGCGCAAAAAACCGCTTCTACATGAGCGCGTCATTTCTGTTTAATCTTCTTTCACAGGCGGGCTTTGCTTCACCAGATGAATCGCTGCACCGTACACTTTTTTCATGCCGTCTACGGCGTGGGCCTCTGAGATTTTGAGGTGTGCCAGCAGCGCATTTTTTTCCACCTGTTTGCCGGCGGAAATTAGGCTGCATATTGCGCTTCCAATTACCGAACTGATTCGTTCTCTCGTCTGTGAAGAGCGGGTATCCATTTTTCCTCCTTGTTACGCCTAATCTCTCGGCGTCGTCAAATCTGCGGAATAATACCTTTGTATTATCCTCATCTAAGTATTCTAAATAAAGCCCAGCGGTAATCTTTTCTGCCAAGAAAATAGTAAAAGCGAAACGAAAGATGCGTGATAATTTTCAACATTGTTTAATTAAATGGGGTGCTACATTTTTTATCAATAAAAATCAACTATTTGTTTAAATTGTCTCGTATTACATACTGTAATTCATTTGTTGTGCAGATATGGAATCCCTATGGCCATCGTTATTTGATGTTGAGGGTGGAAAACCCTCAATTAAAATTCGGGCATCGTGCAGTGTGCCACTATACTCACCATTGTACTTGGCGTTTTTGTATTATGGTCGTGCAGAGCAGAGAGGTATTCTCTGTGGCGCGCTCCTCACCTTATTTCTGGAGAATACGATGCAAAAGTCTCATACCTTGAAAGGGCTACTGGCCGTGTCGGTCGTGGCCGTGCTAGTAAACGCAGCCAGCGTACAGGCACAGGCACCTGCGAGCGGCGCACAACCGGCTACCGCCAACCAAAGCGGATCCGGTGCGCCACTGAGCGCCGGGGATCAAAAGGCGATGAAAGACATGGCGCAAGCCAATATCAATGAAATTGCCGCAGCGAAAATTGCCCTGAGCAAAGCCCAAAGCAGCAACGTCAAAGCCTTCGCGCAGAAAATGGTCGACGATCATAGCGCGGCGCTGACCAAGGTGCAGACGGTGGCGCAACAAAAAGGCGTAACGCTGCCGACAGAGCCAGACAGCAAACATAAGGCCATGGCCGCCAAGCTGGAAAAACAGAGCGGCAGCGCGTTTGACAAGCTTTACATGGAAAACGCCGGGACCAAGGATCACAAGATGGTCCTGTCAACACTGAAAAAAGACGCCAGCAAGATCACGGATCCCGACGTAAAAGCGCTCGCCGAGGCGCACACACCGGTTGTTGAGCAGCACCTGAAATCGGCTCAGGACATGTCGATGTAAGAGAAAGCCCAATGTGATAAATCGGTTGTTCGGTGGGCTTCAGCCCCTGCATTCTGAACAACCTTGTTGGAAACCTGCTCCTGATGAAGTAATGAGCCGGTTACAATGTCCGCTTTCGCCCAGCCAGGCGACGGGCATTCTTGCCCGCATCCCGATAGATTCAGGCGTGAAATTTTCCTGTTAGGCGAGGACATAATGCTGGATGTCACGCACTTTGGGTTGTTTGCACTTTCCGTTTTTCTGCTTTCCGTAACGCCCGGCCCCGATATGGCCTACGTGATTGGGCAAAGCGTGGCTAACGGGCGACGTGCCGGCATACTCTCGGCGACCGGCGTGGCGCTAGGCAGCTGCACACACGCCATCGCCAGCGCCTTAGGTCTTACAGCCTTGCTGGCAGCGTCGCCAGTGATGTTTACGGCGGTCAAGTTGATAGGCGGGGCTTATCTGATCTTCTTGGGCAGCAAAATGGTCATCGGCACGTTCAAAAACGCGTTGCAGGAAGCGGCCAGCAACACTGCAAACCGTCCAGCACGCGGCGCGTATTCGCTGCTGAGAAAAGGGTTTATTACCACCTTGACCAACCCCAAAGTGCTCCTGTTCTTTGTGGCTTTCTTTCCGCAGTTTGTTTCACCTGAAGGGGAACATCATACGGTATCCTTTCTGTTGCTGGGGCTGACTTATGCCCTTATTGCCTTTATCACCGACTGTACCTTTGCCGTGCTGGCCGGCGGTGCCGCCAGCGTCGTCGCAGGTAATCATCGGCTGCAAAATGCGCTGGATCGCATTGTCGGTGCCACCTTTATCGCGCTGGGTATCAGGCTGGCGCTGACCCGCCGTTAAGCAACAGGCAGGCGCCCATCGCGCCTGGGCTTCTTTTTATTGGTTTCGCTTGGTTTCAACCTGCAGTAACAGGCTCATCAGCGCGGGCAGCAGGGTTAGCGTGACAGCCGTGGCCACCAGCAAGCCACCGATGATGGCGAAAGCCATCGGTCCCCAAAAAACCTGATGCGCGATCGGCAGCATGCCCAGAATTGCCGCGCAGGCGGTGAGCAAAATGGGCCGCGCGCGGTGCAGCGCGGCTTGGGTAATCGCCTCGTCAGGACGCAGGCCCGCCGCGACATTCCCGTCAGCTTCAACGATGAGCATCACCGCGTTGCGAATGATCATGCCGGCCAGCGCAATCACGCCCAGCAGGGCAACAAAGCCCATTGGCGTGCCGGTGGGCAGCATCGCCAGCACGATGCCGGGTAATCCAAAGGGGGCCATCAGCAGGGCCAGCGCCATGCGGGAGATACGCTGCAGCTGGATCATCAGCAACACCAGCATCACCAGCAGCGTGACGGGCAGCAGGGTAATCACCGACTGATTTCCCTTATCTGATTCCGCCACCGCGCCCTCTTCCTGAATGCGGTAACCTGGCGGTAACTGGGCGCGTAGCCGATCAACCGTAGGACGCAGGCCCGCCGAGACCGCTTCGGCGCGCAGACCGGGTGCAATATCCGTCTGAACGGTAATAAAGGGTAGCCGCTGTCGACGCCACATTACCGGCTCCTCAAGCCCCGCCTGCGGCTGGGCGATCTGCGACAGCGGAATTTTTGCGCCGTTATCGCCGGTCAGCACCAGCGTCGACAGCAAACTGAGGTCGTTTCGCTCGGCCTCGTTGGCTTTGAGTACCACGTCGATCAGCCGATTACGGTCGCGCACGCTTGTGACCACGCGCCCGGACCAGAGCGTATTTAGGTACTGTGCCAGCGCGTCGGAAGAGATCCCCGCAGCCCGCGCCGCCGTCTGGTTCACCTCCAGCGTGATCACGCGCTCGGGTTCGCCGGCAGTCTGATTCACGCCGCGCGTGAGCGGAGAGGTAGCAAGCGCGTCAGAGAGCGTTTCCGCAAGCGTCCGTACGCGCGCATAATCCGGTCCGGTGACGCGATAGCGCACCGGCCAGCCCACCGGGGGCCCTAGCTCCAGCGCGGAAACGCGCGTGGTGATCGCACTAAAATCTTTTGCCAGTAGCGCGTTTAGCTGCTGGTGCAGACGTTCACGCGCCGCCAGGTCTTTGGCCACCACCACGAGTTGAGCGGTGTTTTCATCGTCCAGCAGGACGTCCATCGGCAGATAAAAGCGCACTGCACCGCTGCCGACGTAGGCGGAATAGCGATCCACATTTGCATTGCCCTGCAGCGCCGCTTCCAACCGTGTTACCTGCTGTAGCGTGGCCGTCTGTGAGGCATTCGCGGGCAGAGACAGATTGACCAGCAGCTCCGGGCGATCGGAGGCTGGAAAGAATTCGCCCTGCATGTAGCGCGTACCCATGCCCGCTAACAGCAGCGCCGCCAGCGCGATACCCAGGGTGAGCAGACGATGGTGCAGCACCCAGCCCAGCAGGCGGCGGTAAAGGGTGCCCAGCTTGCCCGGCCCTGCAGCGTGTTTTGACAGGGTTGTCGACAACAGCCAACTGCCGATCAGCGGCGAGAACAGTACCGCTACGATCCAGGAGCACAGCAGGGCCAGGGTCACCACGGCGAACAAGGTGTAACAGTATTCCCCGGCGCTGGAGGCCGCAAAGCCGACCGGGATAAAGCCGGCAATCATCACCAGCGTGCCGGTCAACATGGGAAACGCGGTCGTTTTAAAGGCGAACGTGGCGGCCTCATGGCGCGTATCACCGGCTTCCAGCCGTGAAACCATGGTCTCGACGGTGATCATGGCATCATCCACCAGCAGGCCGAGGGCGATAATCAGCGCGCCCAGCGAGATGCGCTGCAGGCCGATACCGGCCAAATGCATGCCCGTGAAGGTCATCGCCAGCACCAGCGGAATAGCGGCAGCGACGACCAGGCCGGCCCGCAGGCCAAGCGACACAAAGGAGACGGCCAGCACGATGACTACGGCCTCACTCAATACCCGCACAAATGCGCTGACGGCCTGGCTGACCACGGCGGACTGGTCAGCCACGCGAACAACGTTCATGCCGTGTGGCAGGCGCTGCGCCTCGCGGTGCATCTGCGCACGCAGGGCCGCGCCAAAATCCAGCATATTGCCAGTGGGTGCCATGGCGATCGCCAGGCCAATGGCCGGTTGCCCATTTACCCTAAACAGCGGGGCGGGGGGCTCTGCTGCGTGGCGCGACAGGGTCGCAATATCGGTCAGCGGCACATAACGGTTGTTAACGTGCAGCGTCACGGCGCGCAGACTCGCTTCGTTCCTGAAGGCGCCGCTCACGCGCAGGGCGACGTTATCCCGATCGGTGCGCAGCGTGCCCGAGGGTTCAACCGCATTCTGCGCCTGTAGCGCATCCGATACCTGCTGCAGGCTTAACCCCATGGCGGCCAGCTTACGCGGGGAAAAGGCCACCACGATCTGCTCTTCCTGCTCGCCCAATAGCGTCACTTTGCCTACGTCCGGCAGGCTCATGACATCGCGGCGAATGGCCTCTACGCGATCGCGCACTTCGCGCAGCGAGAAGCCGTCGGCGGTAAAGCCGTAAATCGTGCCAAAGGTATCGTCGAACGCATCGTTGACGGCCGGGCCCTGCACGCCCTGCGGCAGTGACGGGGCCAGATCCTGCATTTTCTTGCGCAGCTGATACCAAGTGTCCGGCACCTTGTCCGGCGGGGTGTCATCGCGCAGATTAACAAAAATTACGCTGCGACCGGCGTGCGTTTCACTCTGCACATAATCCAGCCAGGGGACCTCCTGCAGCGTTTTCTCCAGCGGATCGGTAAGCAGCCGGACCGTATCCTCAAGCGTGGCGCCGGGCCACTGCGCCGTCACCACGGCGGTTTTAATGGTAAACGCCGGATCTTCGTTCCGCGGCAGCTGTTGGTAGTAAAACACGCCCATCGCCATCAGCATGAGCATCAAAAACGCCACTAACTGCGGGCGCGCCAGGGCCCAGGCAGAGAGGTTAAACGGTTGCTGCATCAGATATTTTCCTCTTCTGCTGCCACGCGTTCGCCGTTGCGGAGCGTCCTGACCCCCGCGGTGACCACGCGGGCACCTGGTGGGATACCGTCACGGATAAAGGCGGTGGAGGCGGAATAGCGATCAAGCACAACGACACGTCGATAAACCCGACCGCGCGCTGTGTCGAGAACAAAAACCGCTGGCTGACCCGCCACCCACGTGAGCGCGGAGGCGGGCAGGGCGATGGCCGGTGACCCACCGCGTGGCAGCGTCACGGTGACCGTCGCGCCCAGCACCATGGGCTGCGGCGGATCGTTCAGCGTGATGCGCACCCGCCACGTTCGCGTCTGCGGATCGGCCTGCGGACTCACGTCACGCAGGTGACCCACGGCCGTAACGCGCGGATCGCTGAGCAGCGCGACCTGAAAGCGGGCGTCCTTTCCCTGCGGGATGCGCCCGGGATCGGCGACATCAATGATGACATCGCGTCCGTCACCGGCGGCGATCGTCATGACGGTCTGCCCGGCGCTGACGACCTGACCGGCTGAGACGCTGACGCTGGTGACCACGCCCTCCGTGGGTGCCGTCAGCGATGCCCAGCTGAGGTTCTGTTGCGCCGTGTTGTAGGCCGCCTCACTGCTTTCGAGACGCGCATGGGCAGATTGCCAGTCAGACACCGCGGAATCCAGCTGCGTCCGAGCGATGGCACCCGAAGGCATCAGCGCACGCATACGCCGCAGGTTCAGCGCGGCGACCTGCTCGGTGGCGCGGGCGCTACTGACATCTGACCGGGCGCTGACCAGCTGGTTCTGCACAGTCTGCGCGTCCAGCGTGGCCAGCACGCTACCGGCGTGCACCCGCATGCCGATGTCGACGCTACGCGTCAGCACGCGCCCGTCCAGCCTGAAGCCCAGCGCGGTTTCATCATGGGCACGTATCTCACCGGTGAGCGTCAGGGACGCCGCGTCAGCCTGCGCGGAGGCTACGACGGTTTTCACCGGACGGGGGGAGACGGGCGGCGGAGCTGGGGGCTGCCCGCATCCGGTAAGGGCGAGTGCACACGCCACCAGGCAGGGCAGGAGAGGTAATACGCCATACAGGCGGCGGACGGCCAGCAGATGTTCAAGGCTGTGTTTCAGTAGGCGGGTCAGTTCATCAGTCATCGCGCGGTTCCTTTTTCAAGACCACGCCATTACAGCGCTGCACTGTCGAGGATCGTCCGATAAACGGTCAAGGTAATGTCAAGATGGCATCATTTTTTCGGCCTTTACCCCCCGCTTTTACGCCAGAAGCGCGCCTTGACCATTTCTCCATTATTCCCTGGCGGTTTGTTGACAAAGCCAGGCAATAATCCGTCGAAGAGGCCGTCGCCCAATCCAGGGCGCGACAGAAACGGATAACGGAGTGACGTGATGATGGGCAAAATAATACAGGGTGTGGCTGCGCTGACGCTGGTAACGGCGGCAGCGGTGCAGGCGGATGATAGCGGCCCGCAGGATGGCGTCACGCTGGGCGTAGGCGCGCAATATGCGCCACGCTACAGCGGCTCGGACACCCTGCGCCTGCAGCCAGTGCCGGTGCTGCAGGCCAGACAGGGGGCCTTCTTCGCGGATGCGCAAAAAGGAATTGGCTATGATTTGCAGAGTGCCAACGGTATCTATCTGGAGCACACGCTCGGCTACGGTTTGGGGCGCGCCGACCGGAATTCGGACTGGCGTGACGGCGCCGATCGGCTCAGCGGCATGGGCAATATCGCGGCCACCGTGAATACTGGCCTGGCTTTAGGGTGGCAGATGACGCCCTGGTTTAGCATAGAGGGTAAAGCGGTGCTGCCGCTCAGTGACAGCCAGGGTGTAAATTATCAAGCCTCATTCACGCTGGTCCCGCTGCAGAGCCAGTCGGATACCGTCGCCCTGCAAACCGCTGCGTTGTTCGGCGATGGCCGCTATATGAATACCTGGTACGGTGTCAGCGAGCAACAAAGCCAGCGCAGCCGTTTTAACCGGTACGATGCCGCCGCAGGGTTCTACGGCACCAATACCAGCCTTCTCTGGAATCATCAGTTTGACGCCCACTGGGGCACGTTGGTCAGTGCGGGTTACACGTGGCTGGGCGACCACGCGGCGAACAGCCCGCTGGTGGCCCGCCGCAACGAAGGCACGGGCCTGCTGGCGATCACCTATACGTTCTGAATCGGGTGAACGGGCGCACACGGTTTTGCGCGCGCCTGTTGCACGCTCAGACGCGCGTGCGTTTGCCGTGTCGGGCATTCCACTCGTCACGGGTGATTTCCCACACCTCTGAATCCAGCACGCCACTGACGTAGGCTTTCTTTTCGGTGCGAATCCGCCGCATCCCGCTTTGCTCAGAAATCCGCTGGGAGCGCTGATTCACCGCGGCTTTGGGTGCGCGCAATACCGGTTTGTTAAGGGTGTTGAACCAGTAATCGGTCACCGCCAGACTGGCTTCGCGCATATAGCCCTGTCTCTGATATTCTGGCGCCAGCCAAAATCCGCGATTGTTATCCTCTACGTCATACAGGCAGATCAGGCCCATCAGGTTATCCACCGCCGCGCGCTGTCTTAGGGTCCAGAACCAGGCAATGCCCTTGGCGATATCCGGGAGTGCCACATTATTCACATACTGTTCTGCCCCGTTATCCGGATACGGCCACGGCACCGAGGAGACCATGTACCGCACAATTTCCCAGTGTGGATAGCGCTGCTGTATTTGCGGCGCATCGCCCGCCTCCAGCGGTTTAAGGAGCAAGCGTTCCGTGTGTAACGTCGGGATTGGCATAGATCATCTCCTTGTTCATTTTAGTGGCTCTGCCGGTAACGTACCCGTAGAGGCTAACGCTGTCAGGGTGTGATCGCCACCCGCTAATCGGCAAGGCTGAGCGCGCGGGAGACCCTCTTTTCAGGTGCGGCATCCGATGACGTTGTCTGATGCTGGTGCGTTGGGCGTCCCAACGCTATGTTATAACGCACAAATAAAGTTTTTAGCAGGAAGAGACAATGATCTCCAAAGAGAATGCCGCGCACTATATCTGGGGCGAGCGCTGCGACGGATGGTATTTAGTGAACCGCCAGGACATGCTGATTATTCATGAAAAGATGCCGCCCGGCACCCAAGAAAAACGTCACGTCCATACCGTTTCCCGGCAGTTCTTTTATGTGCTTCAGGGCGTGCTAACGATGGAGCTTGAAGGCGAGAGACACGCGATCGGCCCCCTTCAGGGCATTGAAATTCCTCCCGGCGCTAAACACCAGGCCCGAAATGACGCCGCCTCAAGCGTGGAGTTTCTGGTTATTTCGCACCCTACACCGCGTGGCGATCGCGAAGATTTGGCTGATTTGTGAAAGGGGTAGCGCGGGTGACGGCGCGCTGCATTGGCGCCGACTCTGGCTCGCACGCATCATGTACGTTGGTAACGCCAGGGATATCAACCTTCTTGGCTTTATGCCCGCGCACTTTCGCCGGGCGCAAGCTTTACGCGCGTGATGAGCAGCGCGCTGCTTAGCCATAGCATGCAGTTTTATGTGTGAAAATACGCCGCCAGAGGTGAAAGAACCGACTCAGATCGTTTCGGATCTTCTGAATCAGGATAAAAGATATGAGCAGTATACAGTGAATCAGCATCTAACATGGCTCATCGGATCTAAAAATGAACCTATGCTGAATTATCGACTGCATGGGGAAATTATTGCTCATAGGGTATAAATCTGCATTATGGGTTAAATTCGATCAGCCTTAGCCTCGGAGAGGCAATATCACTCAGAAGTCAGGATCAGACTAGCCCGGACCGCAACGTTCCCTACCTTCCCGCCTTATCCTCTTTGCCTCATCATCAAAAGTAAAATTTTAGTTAAAAGCACTTTACGAAAGCATCAAACGGATTGTAGATTAAGTAATCCACAATAAGGGTTCGTGATCCATGAAAAGAACTGCCGGCAGGCCAAGAGAATTTAACCCCACTGATTTTCTGAACGTTGCTCAGGCGTTGTTCTGGGAAAAGGGCTACAGAGCGACCTCTCTTGCCGATCTTAGAGAGAAATCGGGGCTGGCCAGCGCAAGCATCTATAAACTTTATCCCGACAAACATGCCATCTTCCTTGCTGCACTTCGTCAGTACATGGATGGCGGTTTGCAGCGCCTCACCCAGCGTGAAACAGAGCTTGAACCCGAAACAGCGCTGGCCCAGACGCTCGATTTTTTTGCACAGCTCACCGCCGGCCCTGATGGATCCCGGGGATGTTTTTCCATTGCGGCGGCCAGTGAACTGCTTCCTGGCGATGAGGATGTCCGGGAGCTGATTGAATATATGTTTTCAGGCCTGATTTCCCGGCTGACGCGCATTTTGCAAAAGGGCCAGAAGAGAGGCGTGTTCCGGAATGATTATGACGCCGGCACTATGGCTGAAGGCCTTTTTATGATGCTGGAAGGTATGAGGTTATACGGTAAAGTAAAACCAAAAATTGAAAATCTGCGAAGATCGAATGAGTTCTTTATCAATTCAGTTCTCGCATTCCCTGTCAGTAATGATAAGTACACGGGATAACGTGATGCTGATGGCAGGAATGACCGTCCGGAGAAAAAAAAGGAACAGGATCCTGACTGTCCTGCATGCGTCAGGTGAAAACGTTATCTGCGGCTGGAGCGAGAAAGGAAAGTTCTATAAAAGAACATTTAATGAAAACATGCTGATTATACTTACACCGTCACCTGAAATAATTACAGTAATGTAATTATTAAGCTTAAATATAAATACTGGTCTCGTTGATCAGTGTGTTTTTACGCCTTCAATAAAATTAACACATTTCATTCCCGTTGACGGTAAATATATAAACCATGCGCGGCAAAGCCATTTATCCTGTCTTTCATTGCTTATGCATAATTGTCACTAATAATTCATCAAATGGGTTTGACTCTGATATTTCCGGAGAGTAGGTTTTATATAGTTTTGTAAAGAACCCCGTACCACACTGGATGAGGATTTATAAATGAAGCCGAATGTAGATCAGAATATTGTTCTCAGCACGGAAGAATCAGAATATATCCGATCAGTTCTTGAAAAAATTGACTATGACCCATCAGGCTCAGACGTTTATTTAAATAAAATCAGAAAGGTTGCCTATACGGTTTTCCCGGAAAGGGTGATCACGGCAATTAACAAGGTTAAAGGATTTTCAGCGAGCGCGCTCGGTTCATTGCAGATTGATAATCTACCGGTGGATAAGTCAGTCACCGGCAGTCCACGTCATAACGAATCAGGCCGCGAATTCAAAAGTGGCGTATTAACTGAAAATATACTGGTGGCAATGGGTGTGCTTACGGGTGAACCTTATTCCATTGCCCATGAAGGTCATGAGCTGGTCAATAATCTTACGCCGCATAAAGAGGCAGCCAAAGAGTTTACCGGTCTCGGGTCTGAAGTTGAGCTCGATTTTCATATTGAAAATGCTGCGCAGGCATATATGCCGGAAGGCGATACGTCACCTCTTGCACTCATATTATTGGGCGTCCGGGGGGAACCTCTTGGCGGGCCGCAGACCCGCATTTCCGACTGCCGCCGGGCACTGGAAAAACTTACAGAAGAGGATATCAAGCATCTGTACGGCAAAAATTTCATTATTCGCGTGCCTTATCGCTGGCGCGGCGCGTCGGCTGAACCACGTGATAATACTGACCTGAGTCCCATTCTGTCAGGCCCTATCTCTGCCCCGCGTGTGACCGTAGCCTTCTACCCGGATATGGTGCTGGCCGTAAATCCGCGTGCAAAACAGGCTCTGGAAAATCTTTATCAGGCAGTACGCGAAGTTTCATTCGGCGTTCAAATCAGCCCCGGCAGGCTGATCCTCATTAATAACAGTTTTACCCTGCATTCCCGTGACAGCTTTAAGCCCGTTTTTGATGAAAATGATCGTGCGCTTCGCTGGGTACAGCGCATTTTTGTAGCCCGCAATCTCTGGAACTTCAGGTCGTTCGTTCCCGTTAAAGACCGCGTGTTTGATCCCAACGTTAAAACCGCAGCATCCGGAATACCGGGGCGTGAGAAAACGCCGTCGGCTGCCTGAAGCCGCACTGCCACCGGCAGCCTGCTCCTGCTGTCCGGTGGCTTTGACCAGCCCGCCTGGCCTCAGTACGAAAAAGGCGAAACAGGCGCACCAGAGTCAGCTGGCTTATTGTCAGTTGCCATGCCAGAAAGGAACATTATGAATCCAGCCAGCCGGACATCTCATCGGACAGCCATAACGGGAGGCCGGGGCAATACCGTCACGGGAACCCTGCTCGCAACCAGCTTTGGCTTTATTGTGGTCCAGCTGGACGTGACTATCGTGAATGTTGCGCTTCCGGAAATTGGCAGCAGTCTAAAAACAGGGGTTTCAGGACTTCAGTGGGTGGTTGACGCTTATACACTGTCCTTTGCTGCTCTGTTGCTTACGGCGGGATCGGCCGGAGACCGCTTTGGCAGCCGCCGGGTTTTTAACAGCGGGCTTTTACTTTTCTGCCTGGCTTCCGTCACGTGCGCGCTTACGCATTCAGTGAATGTCCTGATCGCGGCACGCTGCATGCAGGGTGCCGGTGCGGCGCTGATCCTCCCAACGTCACTGGCGCTGCTGTCCCATGCCTGTGCGGGCGATGCGGTAGTGAGAAGCCACGCCATCGGATGGTGGAGTGCCATCGGGGGAGCGGTAAGCGCGATGGGACCGGTCGCCGGTGGTCTTCTTACGACAGCATTCGGATGGCGCGCCATTTTCCTCGTTAACCTTCCCGTGTGCCTGCTCAGCCTGTGGGCTACTTACCGGTTTGTGGCGGAAACGCCGAAAGAGCAGAGTAAAAGTTTTGATATGCCTGGCCAGGTCCTGGCCATACTGTTTCTGTTCCTGCTCACGTATTCCGTGATTGAGGCAGGAGCAGAGGGATGGCTATCATCAGAAATATGGGCCGGGCTGGCTCTGGCTCTGGCTGCAGCCCTGCTGTTTGTGGCACGGGAAGCGCAGGCAGCAGAGCCGATGATCCCGTTATCGCTGTTCCGGAACGCCGTGCTGACCATTGCCGTTCTTCTGGGACTGCTTTCCAATCTGACCTTCTATGCTCTGATATTCATTCTGAGCATTTTCTTCCAGAGCGTAAAAGGGTACTCCCCCACGCAGACCGGGCTGGCTCTGCTGCCATTTACAGTGATCATGATTGCCAATGTGACAAGCAGCCGTCTTGCCGGATATTTCACGCCCCGGATCACGGTTGCTGGCGGCGGGATTTTATGCGTACTGAGCTTCCTGCTGTTACATGACCTCGACAGGGACACGCCGTATTACGTTGTCATGGTGAGTATGATTTTTCTGGCGATCGGCTCCGGAATAAGCACTCCGGCTCTCACATCAGCCATTCTCGGCAACGTGCCGTCAACGCGTTCTGCGACTGCCTCCGCCCTTTTTAACGTATCCCGGCAGGTTGGCAGTGCGCTGGGCGTCGCGCTGCTGGGCGCACTGATAGTCGGTGCCGCTGAGGGCATGACCGCTGGCGCAAGGCTTGCCTTTGATATCTCGGCGATACTCCGGGTGGCCGGAGTCATCCTGGCCGCGTTATTTCTTTAAAAATATCGTTAGAAAAGGGGAGCATGATGAGGCTTGTAATTATAGGCACCCGGAAAACAGGCACAAGCCTGGCACTGGTCAGCACCGCACTGAAAAGAGGAATGGCCGTCACCATTGTCAGCAACCCTGAAGACAGACTGGAGGGGATTTTCCCTCCGGAAGTTGAAATAAAATATTTGCCTGCAGATGTCAGCATCATTTCCGGGTGGATTAAAAAAGAATACTTCAGGCCGGAACAGGAGCTGAGAATTACCACGATTAATGATGTTTACGCGTGTGTTGCAGCACAGGTAAATTCGGCACTTGGTCTTCCGGGACCCGATGCCTTCGCCGTTACCCGTGCGGTATCAAAATTACAGCAGAAAAAAATATTCACTGATAACAACATCCCAACGCCCGGATATTCTGAATTCCGCCTTTCAGATCATAAGGCCAGAGAGAATGCACTCCTCAAAATGCAGCTGCCAGCAGTTGTAAAGCCCTCGGAAGGCACAGCAAGTAATGGCGTGAAGCTTTGCAGTCAGCACTCTGAGGTAATCAGCCATCTCGACTATCTGGTTAATCAGAAAGAGCAGCGACCGGATCTGGTGCCCAGCGATACTGTCCTGCTGGAAGAGTATTTATCCGGGAGAGAATACTGCGTGGAGTATTTCGACGGTCATTATGTCGGGGCCATGCGCAAATCCAAACGGTACGGTACTGAATTTCTGGAACGCGGCTATACGTCAGAACTGGATATTGATGAACAGACCCTTCGAAACCTTATCGGGACAGGTGCCCGGGCCGTTGAAGCTGCAGGGCTTGGCTGGGGCCCGGTTCATATAGACTGCATCGTCCACAATGGTCTCACCAGTATTATTGAATTAAATCCCAGAATTGCAGGCAGCTTTATTTGCGACATTGTCAGGGATGCCTATGGCTTTGATATGGTTGAAAACCTTGTGAATAAGCTCCAGGGGAAAGATGTCACGGTTCCTGCGAGCTTTCTGCCTGACGCTTACGCCTGCGTTAACTTTTTCCTCGAAAGCGACCCGTTACCTTGGTCATTTACCGAGCAGGGAGAGATCAAAAACCACTTGATGCACATCAGTTACGGTCCGCAGCACCTGAGTAACCGCAGGCGCAGGGCATTCGTTTACGTCAGAAATCTGATGCAGAATTTTAAGCCGGAGATTAACTAAATGAAATTAATAAGTACTGTGGTTATCGTGGATGGTGCATCAACCAGCGCGTATCTGGCGCCGGCCTTTCGTTCCTACGGGATTCAGTGTGTTCACGTCTTGAGCCGTGAGGCACTGCCGGAACGCCTGAAGGCACAGATCAATCATACTGACTATATACGCAGTCTTGTCTACCAGGGTGACATCCGCGCGCTGGCAGAGAGCCTGAATGATCTGCAGATTGACGTGGTTTTACCGGGCGGGGGCAGCGGCATTGAGCTTGCGGCCGAGCTTGCCGAAGCGCTTGATGTCCCATACAAAAATCCCGTCCATCTGGCAAAGGCACGCCGCCATAAATTTGAGCAGATAGAAATCCTGCGCCGTAGCGGGCTTCTCACGCCGAAGCAGTATCAGTCAGAACACTCAGACGAAATTGTTGAATGGACGCGAGCTCACCTTACCCTGCCGGTTGTGGTGAAGCCTACCCGCGGTGCCGGCGTAAGTGGAGTAAAAGTATGCCACTCCCTTTCGCAGGTGAGGGAAGCAGCGGACAACATTCTTAACTCAAAATCCTATTATGATGAAGATCAGAATGAAATTCTTGTTCAGTCGTGCACGCAAGGACAGGAGTACATTGTTGATATCGTCTCTTTTGATGGCCACCACAAGGTTGTCAGCGTATGGGAAGTGGATCGGGATCGTCGGGAATCGCCGCGCCTTGAAAAAATGATGGTGGTTGATCATACCCAGCCCAGATTCCTGGCGCTGATTGATTACGCAAAAAAAGTACTGGATGCAGTAGGCCTTAAATTCGGACCGTCCCATATGGAAGTCATGCTAACCGGCGACGGGCCGGTAATCGTTGAGCTGAATTCCCGTCTGCATGGAAGCCTCGATCCCTTACTGACGACGGCGGTGACGGGGGAAAATCATGTGTCCGCTACCGTCAACGCGTTTGTCAACAATGCACACTTTATTGACAGCATCGGGAAAGCCCCGGGATTCAGCGGCTACTGCGGACATGTCCTGCTGGTTTCTCCGGTTTCCGGCCGTCAGTTACAGAATTTCCCTTGGGATAGAATTGAAAGCCTGCCTTCATTTGTAAGCGTAAAGCGGTGGGTAAAACCGGGTGGTCAGCTTCAGATCACCACGGGCCTGCAGACAGCTATTGGCATGGTCGGGTTGTTTCATGAAAATTTTGAACAGCTGAACAGGGACTGGAAAACGATCAGGGCAATTGAAAATGAATACTTTATGGTTCCTCAGGCCTCAGCCCAGCCCGCATAAGAGATTTGAAAAGGCCGCACAGGCGGCCTTACCTACAGCTTACAGCCAGTGTCATCTGTCCGCGCTCATTCCTCATACGGGCGATGAGTTATATCAATCCCGGTTTGAACATTTTACCCTTCCCGTTGTAGTAAAGCCGGTTGAAGGGTCAGCGAGTTAGGGATAAGCAAGTGTTACACCCCGACTGACGTTTCAGACTATATGGAATGCCTCAAGAAAATGTATAAAGCCCTGCCTGAATTATACCCTCCGGAGATATAGTGATAGAGAGCTTTATAAACGGCCCGGAATACTGCGTTGAAATATTCGATGGCCAGTTTGCAGGCATTATGAAGAAGAAAAAAAAGCCGGTGATTTATTTATTGAGCGGGGATACACCTCGGAAATCGACCTCAGTGCGAAAGACATCAGGAATATTGCTGCGCTTTGTGAGCGCGTCGTAGCGACAATGAATCTTTGCTGGGGTCCTGTTCATATTGACTGCATTACCGAATCTGACAGCGTTCATATTATTGAAGTTAATCCCCGCATTGCGGGAAGTTTCGTTACGGATATTATTCGTGATGCATGGGATTTCGATATGATTGACGCGCTTCTTAATAAACTGAACGGTTCAGATCTTTTCTTACCAGAGAGAGCTGAACCTGCAAGATTTGCTCAGGCTATTTTATTCCTGGACTCCGATTCAGCGTATCGTCGTCTCAGCCATCACTTACTCAGAGATGCGCTTCGATGCCATCCTCCCTTGGGACCGAAACGCGGTCGACGCCACGACGGACCTTAGGGTGGCGCTGCGGCTGGCTGGCACACCGATCGGTCCGAACGACACCGCAATCGCGGGGCATGCTATTGCTACAGGGGCGATCCTGGTGACCAATAACACGCGGGAATTTGAGCGGGTACCGGGATTGGCCTTGGAAGACTGGGCAAGGTAACTTGCTGGCTCTGACAACATATCCGGAAACCCCGGCTTGTTAGTCTGGTGTGGCGGGTCGTTAATTTTTAAATGTGTAATGCCGGTCAAATTGCGTGTAAGGCCCGCGCGTGTCAGCTGCGTGCCGGATCTTGCTCAAGCAAATCAGGCAGTGCGATCCGGTGGCTGAGCAAGTGATAAAGGTCCTAACCGCTGACGCAGATGACCTGCTTGCCTTTATCGAATGTGGTCAACCCATCACGTGTATACCTCATCCAGTTGATAGATTCGCTCCGAGCTCAGGTCGCCTTGATGCTAAACTTTCTGGCAAAAATATGCAGTTCTGCTGCGGGCATCCGCGCCCTCAAGCGCTTTGCAATCCGTGCAGCATACATGCGTAAGCGGCTTCTCACCCTCGATGACAACCGGGCCTGAATGCGACAAAAAATCGCTACGGCGTGAGTCCCCACTGATCATAACAGGCACGCATCGCGCGGGGCGATGTCAGCAGCAGTTTAGGCAGGGAGGTCTGATCAAACAGTGCTCGGTGGCGCAGCCGATTTTTAGGTGCGGTCAGTGTAATGTATTTCAGCATCGCCCAGGTGACCGGATCTTTGCCGCTGTGGAGGCCACCAATACGGGGCGTTAAGGCATAACAGCGTCGGATATAGCGCACCAACGCGATCGGCGTTGAGATATCCAACAAAATTAATCCGGTGGCGCGTTCGAATCGTTCACGTATGCATTTTGTATAATTGCCCTCGATCACCCATTTCTCTTGCTTTATCGCCTCAGCGTGTAAGCGATAAAACGCAGAAGGATCCCGCGGAAGCCACTGCGTATCCGGCAAGTGATAAAGCTGATCTAAATGGATAAGCGGTAAGGACATTTTCATCGCTATCGCACTGGCCAGCGTCGATTTGCCGCTGTTGGAAGGGCCCATAATGCAGATACGTGGGCCCAGTGCGTCTAAAGATAACGGGGTGTTCATAAACGGCTTTTCCCTTGCTTGTGTCATGACGTACGGCGCGGGTATATCGGCCGTGAAGTACGTGAACGCACCATCCACTATGCCATCCTCTCTCCCTGCTCATCCATTATTGAAAAGGAATATGGGCACGTTGCGAATCGGATATAACGGCTTCAGGCCACCCGCAGCGACCTATTTCCTTACCCGTGTCCCACCCGCTGACCCGATTCAATGACGGTAAGAACATTCCCGATCCTTCTGAGGGCGATCGCGCTTTCGCCCATGGCAACTACGCTTAGGCAACACCCACTGGTTCGGACAGCTATGGTTTTTCGGACGCAAGCAGGAGAGAGACATGAAAGCAGTTATCTACAACGGCCCTTATGATGTCAAAGTGCAAGACGTGCCGGATGCAAAAATTGTCCGCCCCACGGATGTTTTGGTGCGCATTACCACCACGAACATTTGCGGTTCGGATTTGCATATGTATGAGGGCCGTACCAGCTTTGAGCAGGGGCGTATTCTGGGACATGAAAATCTGGGGCAAGTCGTGGAAGTCGGTTCGGGCGTTGAACGTATCAAGGTGGGTGACTATGTTTGTCTGCCGTTCAACGTGGGATGCGGCTTTTGCGAAAACTGTGAAAAAGGATTAACGGGTTTCTGTCTCACCACCAACCCGGGCACCGCGGGGGCGGCGTATGGATTCGCAGAAATGGGCAGCTGGGAAGGGGGTCAGGCGGAACTGCTGCGGGTGCCCTTTGCCGATTTTAACTGTCTGGTGCTGCCGCCCGATGCGGTGGAAAAAGAAGATGATTATGTGATGCTGTCTGATATTTTCCCTACCGGCTGGCATGCCACAGAGCTTGCTGGATTAAAGCCCGGCGAGAGCGTGGCCATTTACGGCGCGGGACCGGTGGGGCTGATGGCGGCGCACTCCGCGATCATTAAAGGGGCGTCGCAGGTCTTTGTGGTCGATACGCACAAAGATCGTCTGGCGCTGGCAGAAAAACTGGGCGCTACGGCCATACAAGCCACCGGTGATGAGGCCGTGCAACGGATCCTTGATCTCACAGACGGGCGCGGCACCGATTGCGGCTGTGAATGTGTGGGCTACCAGTGCTGTAACAAACACGGTCATGAAGATAACTCGGCCACCATGAACAGTCTGGTTGCTTCGACAAAAGCCACGGGCGGTATTGGTGTAGTAGGGGTTTTTGTTCCGCAGGATCCGGGCGCGGCCACCGACTTGGCCAAAGCGGGTAAGATGCCGTTTGATTTCGGCAGTTTCTGGTTTAAAGGCCAGACGATCCGTACTGGGCAGGCGAATGTCAAAGCTTATAACCGGCAGTTAGCGCGCCTCATTCATCAGGGGAAAGCGAAACCGGGCGACATCATCTCTCACCGCCTATCACTTGCTGAAGCCCCTGACGCCTACAAGCATTTCGACGATCGCGATGAAGGCTGGACCAAAGTCATTCTCAAGCCGTAAAGGGCGATAAGCGAAGCTGCCGACAGAATTGTTCTTCTGTCGGCACCGCCTGTTTGTTTTTTACGCCGCTTTCCTGTGTCGCTGCTTGGGTGCGCTGCGCGCATAGCCATCCTTCGCAGTCAGAGACGTCAATCCAAACAGTGTGGGCACACATAGACGGCTACGCGGTGCTTTCTTGCCAAACTCACCGCCTGGTAACGCGTATAAACAGAGCCCAAGAAAATACGCTCTCGCTTTTCGCTCAGCATAAAACATCCCTGCTTGTGCAATTCTCCGCTCGTTTCGCTATCGGGGCATAAATAATAGTAAGCCGACTGCAACATGCCGTTCCTCCCTGAGAACCTGACCACCCGGCATCAGACAGTTGATGCCGTATCGACTTAGCATTACATGCAGGCAAATAAAGTTCACTCTTATTTATCGATTCAGCAGCGCAAGCCGATTAACACTGGCCGCGCAGTTTCCACGACAACCATTCATCCAACTCATGTTCAGGCAGCGGCCGTGCGTGAAAGCTGGCTTTTATTCGTTCATCGCTAAACGGGGTCAACGCCTCTGCCGTTTCGCTCTCCTCTGTGCTTTCCGGTAGCATGGTGTAATCACGCTCTTTAAGCAGAGAAAGAATGCCGGAGGCAATAATGCGCGATGCCGTGTCCATGGACATATCGTTAAACAGCGTACGATCAAGCTTAATTGCCTCAGACGGCATGCGGTGCAGGTTATAAACGGTGCTCTGCGCAGAGCCTACATCGTCGAGTGACACGGTAAAACCGTGTCGTTTAAGCGCTTCCAGCCCCTCTAATGCCCCATGGCTTTCAATAAGACGCTCAGGTTCAGAGCAGGCAATGCCCAGCAGCGCCGTCGGGATCTTGGTGCGGTGCATTTTCTCTGATAGCGTCTCTGCGAAGCCGGGCTGGGCAAAAACAGCGCTACTTAGCGTGAGCGTGATAGGCAGCTGGATACAGGTGTTGCGCAGCCGCTTCAAGCGCGCCATGACCTCATCTATGAGCCACGGCGTCAGAGCGTGCTGGCGTTCGGTTTGTTCGGTGAGGGGAAGAAAGAAACCCGCTGCATGCTCGCCGCGCGCGGGATCTTGCCAGCGCACCAGCGCGTCCAGGCCCACCGGCTTGCCGCTGCGCAGGCACATTCGGGGTTGATAAACCAAACTCAGGCCGCTGGTGCCAGCAAACCGCGTACCGCTGAACGTGCGCTGTGTCGCCTCGATATCCGCGAAGCGCAGCGAGGGCACGTCGCGGCTCACGGCTTCGTGGAGCGTATTAATGGCAAGACGCAGCGCGTCCTGTGCAGCGGTTTGTCCGGGGGTAAAAGTGATTTCTCCGGCGTGCGTGGAGAGGGCCATCTGCATGCCTTCGCCAATGTCGGCACTGATCCCCGCCAGCTTGTCTGCGACCCAGCTGGCGTTCAGAAGACTGTCGGATCGGGTAAGTACGGCAAAGCGGCCGGTCGTCAACGTATAGAAAATCTCGCCAACGCACGCTCTCAGACGCAGCGGCAGCAGGGTCGCCACATCTTTCAGCAAGTTTTCCACGGACGCGATCCCCATAGATCGCGTGAGGTCGATGGCCCGCGGCAGAGAAATGCAGTCGATGATCACCAGCCGCCGCGTCAGGGGGTGTTCTGAAGCCGCCAGCAGTTGCAGATCGCGAATAAGTCTTTGCCGATTGGGCAATCCGGTGAGGGAATCAATAAACCCCGCAGAGTGCCAGGCCTGAAGAAAAGACATCACCAGCGCGGCTAAGCGCTTTAGCATATCCCGTTGTTCATTACTGAAAGAGTGGGCCGAGGTATCGGTGACGCACAACGTCCCCAGCACAATGCCCTCCGCGTTTTTAAGCGGCACGCCGACATAGAAGCGAATAAAGGGCGCACCGATAATTAGCGGATGTGACGAAAACCGCGCATCAAGCAGGGTATCATTCACCACGACAATATTGTCGCTGTCTACCACATGGCGGCAAAGTGACAGCTCACGCGGAGAGTGCTTCAGGGAAAAATTATGGGCCGCTTGAATGTACTGATGATGGTCATCCAAGACAGAAATAAAACTACCCGGAATCCCCAGCGCCTGGCTGGCGAGTCTGACAAACTTCTGCAGCACCTCGTCCCGGCTGGCGTCCGGATTTCGCAGTGCAGCGAGTGCGCGCGCGCGGCGATCGCTGTCGCCGTCAAGATTGATGAGCATAAATGACCCCTGCTACGGCCTGGTTCCGAAGCGAAACGAAGATAAAAAAAATAAAATGTGTCAGCCGTAACGAAATTAACTTGCTGCGAATAAAAGAAAGCAAAAGAGGTCTTTTGGATGGAGTATAACAGGCTGTAAGCAGAGGGCATTGATTTTTCGATTATGAAAACGTTTTATTTACGCGATTTTTATTTAATTTCGCTTTGGTGCAGAAATACCCTGCACGTAACCCGTAGGGAGCAACGTGCAGTGCCGCGTTAACGGTCCGCTTATTCAAAGAGGTTAACTGCAACAGCAATAATAACGCATTGATTAGCTTAAACGTTATGACTTATTGCTGACATAATTCATGCAGGAGGTAAAGGTGCGCTTTATTTGCATCTCTGTGTAGACGTAATACATTCCTAATGGTGATCCACCTGCGAAATGACGAATTCAGCAAATTAATTAAATAATATCTGCGTGGAGTCGCGCGAGTTTCGCACAACACGTTCTCGTATTGTGCTTTGTCATGCATTATTAACTCTGCGTAACGCAGAAAGTGGGGCCTAATTTGTGTTATCGGGCGATAATTTTCTGCTGCGAGCTTTTGAGAGGTTAGTTGCCGACATTTTTTGTCGTTTGTCGTAGCGGGCACTGGAAGGTGAAAGGCAGCCATGACCCATCCCGCACGGTTTCTTTCTGTTTGCCATCACAAACGTTTTAACGCGCTTTCCAGTGATGAAAATGATCCTCTTCACGAATATGCTCGTCTGGCGTTTCTGCCGTGTCGGCCAAGCCACTGTGGGTATTAAAACCCACGCGGTGGCCAGCAGGCAATGTGTCAGGTATATGCGCTTTCGCCATCGATCCAAAGGTTATAAACAAAAAGAACAGGGCAATACGGTAGGTGGAACGCATCGTCTCTCTCCTGGGCTATCAGACAGGCGCTATGGTGCAGAATCTACTGTAAGCCCCGGTCAGAGATGCTTAAATCTGATAAGCGATCTGTTACCGAACGCGTTATGTGTCACACCTTGAAAAAGCCGGTGCGGACGCTCGCTCCCCTTTATGTGTGCATGGCAGTCAAGCGAGCCACCTCCGCGGTAAACGCCTCCCACTGTGCCTGCAGGCTATCAATGTGGGCTAACTCAATGCGGTGGCCGGGATCATAATCACTGGATGAGGCGGGAAGGGTCTGGCGCAGCGCGGTAAACCAGGCGGCACTGTCGGTCGTGTCATCGACAAGGTGCAGCATAGCATTGCGCTGTGTCTGCAGGGCGGCCTGACCCTGCTGCAGCGCATCGAGCGCCTGCTGGGTTTGGGCTTGTTCGCCGTTCCCGGTTTGCTTATCGATATCAAGCTGCGTTTTTTTTAGCGCAATATAGACGTCATCCTGTCCCTGCGCTTTCTGCTCGACGTAGCGATCCACTAACGCGCCTGCCGCATCCTGCTGCGCGGGAGGGATAAACTTGGTGACCAGATAGTTCAATTTTGCTTTGCTTAGCGCCAGATCCTGAGAGAGCGTGTTAGCCGTGCCGCTGCCGGCAGGCGCGGTGAGTGCAGTACTGATCAATCCCGCCATATCATTGATAACGCTCGGGGTGGAATCTTCCAAGGCTTTGACCAGTTCGCCAATCTGCGGATCGTTGATTAACAAAGAATGGCTGGCTTGCGCCTGTATCATCTGACTCTTGGTCTTCGCCACTTCCTTGAGGGCTTTGTCGCGCGCTTCTTGGCTGATTTCACTGCCTGAAGAAGCTGCTGCTGGCGGGAGCTGATTGAGATCAATCTTAATTGGGGCGGCTTCCGGATGCGTATAACCCGGATATTTCAATAAGCTGACGGATGACGCGTCAAGCGTGCCGTTGGCGTCCAGAGCATTCATGTTTCACTTCCTTTTCACAACGAATGGTATCTTCAGTAATATCGTCATTTTGTTTAGTTTCTTTAATTAAAGAATAACGCGAAGCTGGTCCCACCTCGCCGCTTTGTCCTGAAGAGCGAGGGGTAAACTCCGATGCAGCGCCGATGTTAAATAGGCACAAGGTCAAAAATGCATCGAGTAAAGTAAGCTTTAGTAGTTACAGCATCCTGTAAATGTAAACCAACCTCTTCCGGCCCGAACGGGCCGGGCGGCGGCGGCTTTTCACAAGGGGCAATGTCGTTTATTCCTACACGCGTTTGGGGGAGGGGCTGGATTGTGCAGAATGGCATGGAGGTTTTACAACATCTCGTAATAGCTTGTTGTAAC